>NZ_JBAWKE010000002.1:798703-965867 GCF_037095655.1 Frigidibacter sp. MR17.24 | reverse complement strand
CCCCCCCGAGCCCCCCCGCGCCGGGGCCACCGCCCGGCCTTGGCGCGGATGGCGGCGGCGGTGTAGCGTCGCGCCATGATCGACCGGCTCGAGATGTTCATCGCCCTTGCCCGCCACCGCCATTTCGGCCGGGCGGCCGAGGCCGTGGGCGTGACCCAGCCGACGCTCAGCTCCGCGATCCGCCAGCTCGAGGACCAGCTCGGGGTGCAGCTGGTGTTCCGCGGCTCGCGCTTCCAGGGCCTGACGCCCGAGGGCGAGCGGGCGCTGGCCCGCGCGCAGGCCATCGTCGCCGACACCCGCGCCCTGCGCGAGGAGATGCGCGCCGCCCGCCACGGCCTGACCGGCACGCTGCGCCTGGGCGTGATCCCGACCGCGCTGCCGCGGGTGGCCGAGCTGACGGGCCCCTTCCTCGCCCGCAATCCCGGCCTGCGGCTTGCCGTCTATTCCCGCCCCTCGGCCGAGATCCTCGACGGGATCGAGGCGCTCGACCTCGATGCGGGGCTCTCCTACCTCGACAACGAGCCGCTGGGCCGGGTCGCGCAGGTCGCACTCTGGCGCGAGGATTACCGGCTGCTGTGCGCCGGGGCCTCGCCGCTGGCCGCCCTGCCCGAGGTCGGCTGGGACCGGATCGCGCAGGAGCCGCTGTGCCTGCTGACCGCCGAGATGCAGAACCGCCGGATCATCGACCGGCTGCTGCGCCAGTCGGGCGCGACGCCGGCGCCGCAGGTCGAGTCGAATTCGACCATCGCGCTTGCGGCCCATGTCGCGACCGGGGCCTGGGTCTCGATCGTGCCCGCGGCGCTTGCGGCGATGTTCGCCCGGGGCGCGGGGCTGGTGTCGCGGCCGATCGCCGGGCCCGGGGCCAGCCATTCCGTCGGCCTTGTCGCCCCGCACCGCGAACCGCATCCGCCGATGATCGCCGCGCTGATCGCCGCGGCACAGGCCATCGCCGAACCGCAGGCGGCTTGATAGACATTTCAAATCGACTGACGGACCGTCGATATTGATCGGCAGCCCAATTCGCCTAGAGTCGGCACCGCAACCGAAGGGGGGAGGACACCCGTGGCAGCAACCGAAGGCCGCCTGGCCGAGATCATCGCAGCGCACCGGCACCTGGAAGGGCCGATGCTGCCGATCCTGCACGCGGTCCAGGCCGAATTCGGCCACGTGCCGCAGGAGGCGCTGCCGCAGATCGCCGAGGCGCTGAACATCTCGCGCGCCGAGGCGCATGGCGTGATGTCGTTCTACCACGACTTCCGGACCTCGTCCGCCGGGACCCACACGCTCAAGCTCTGCCGGGCCGAGGCCTGCCAGGCGATGGGCTGCGACGATCTCGCCGCCCGCGCCCTCGCCCGGCTCGGCCTCGACTGGCACGAAACCTCGGCGAACGGGCAGCTGACGCTCGAGCCGGTGTTCTGCCTCGGGCTGTGCGCCTGCGGCCCCTCGGCGCTCTATGACGGCGAGGTCATCGGCCGGATGGACATGGAGAAGATCGAGGCGATCGCGACGGAGGCCGGCCTGTGACCCTGACGATCTACGTTCCCGCCGATGCCGCCGCCAAGGCCCTCGGGGCCGAGGCGGTCGCCCGCGCCGTGTCCGACGAGGCGGCGAAGCGCGGCCTGCCGGTGACGCTGGTGCGCAACGGCTCGCGCGGCGCGGTCTGGCTGGAGCCGTTGCTGGAAGTGGCGACGCCGGACGGCCGCATCGCCTTCGGGCCGGTCACCGCCGCCGACGTGCCGGCGCTGTTCGACGCGGAGTTCGGCGCGCATCCGACGGCGCTGGGGCTGACCGAGGACATTCCCTGGCTGAAGCGCCAGACCAGGATCACCTTCGCGCGCTGCGGCCTCACCGATCCGCTGAGCCTGCCCGACTACGAGGCCCACGGCGGCCTTTCGGGCCTTCGCCGGGCCGTCGGCATGACCGGCGCGGCGATCGTCGAGGAGGTCACCGCCTCGGGCCTGCGCGGCCGCGGCGGCGCGGGCTTCCCGACCGGCATCAAGTGGAAGACCGTCCACGACGCGGTCGCGCCGCAGAAATACGTCGTCGCCAATGCCGACGAGGGCGACAGCGGCACCTTCGCCGACCGGATGCTGATGGAGGGCGACCCGTTCTGCCTGATCGAGGGCATGGCGATCGCCGCGCTCGCGGTCGGCGCGACGCGGGGCTACATCTACTCGCGCTCGGAATATCCCGATGCGAACCGGGTGATGCAGGCCGCGATCGAGATCGCGCGCGGCGCCGACCTGCTTGGCCCGTCGGTGCTGGGCTCGGGCCGCGCCTTCGAGCTTGAGCTGCGCGTCGGTGCCGGCGCCTATGTCTGCGGCGAGGAGACCTCGCTGCTGAACTCGCTCGAGGGCAAGCGCGGCGTCGTGCGGGCGAAGCCGCCGATCCCCGCGCTCGAGGGGCTGTTCGGCCAGCCGACGATCGTCAACAACGTGCTGTCGCTGGCGACGGTGCCCGCGATCCTCGCCCATGGCGGGGCCTGGTACGCCGAGTTCGGCCATGGCCGGTCGCGCGGCACGATGCCGCTGCAGATCGCCGGCAACGTGAAGCGCGGCGGGCTGTTCGAGGCCGCCTTCGGCCTGTCGCTCGGCGAGATCGTCGAGGACATCGGCGGCGGCACCGCGAGCGGGCGCCCGGTCAAGGCGGTGCAGGTCGGCGGGCCGCTTGGCGCCTACTTCCCGCGCGCGCTGTTCGACACGCCCTTCGGCTACGAGGATTACGCGGGCAAGGGCGGGCTGATCGGCCACGCGGGCATCGTGGTCTTCGACGAGACCGCGGACATGCTGGCGCAGGCGCGCTTCGCGCTGGAATTCTGCGCGATCGAAAGCTGCGGCAAGTGCACGCCCTGCCGCCTGGGCGCCGTGCGCGGGGTCGAGACCGTCGACCGCATCGCGCGCGGCGACGCGACGGCGGTGCCGCTGCTGAAGGACCTGTGCAACACGATGAAGCTCGGCTCGCTCTGCGCGCTGGGCGGCTTCACGCCCTATCCGGTGATGTCGGCGCTGACCCACTTCCCCGAAGACTTCCAGACCGCGCGCGAGGCCGCCGAATGAGCCGCCCCGCCATCCTTTCCCGCGAAACCGGCCCCTGCCGCCAACCCGTTGAAGATGCACGGGGGGTGTACAGGGGGTGTACAGGGGGTGCCCGCCCATGAAGGACTTCATCCTGCCCACGAAGACGCCCGACGGGCGCGACTTCGGAACGCCCGCCGTCAACTCTGACGTGACCGTCACGCTGACCGTCGACGGCTTCCCGGTGACCGTCCCGGCGGGGACCTCGGTGATGCGCGCGGCCTCGATCGCCGGGATCCAGATCCCGAAGCTTTGCGCCAGCGACAACATGGCCGCCTTCGGCTCGTGCCGGCTCTGCCTCGTGCAGATCGAGGGGCGCAACGGCACCCCCGCCTCGTGCACCACGCCGGTGGCCGAGGGCATGGTCGTCCACACCCAGACCCCCGAGATCAAGACCCTGCGCAAGGGGGTGATGGAGCTCTACATCTCCGACCACCCGCTCGACTGCCTGACCTGCGCGGCGAATGGCGATTGCGAACTGCAGGACATGGCCGGCGCCGTCGGCCTGCGCGACGTGCGCTACGAACCCAAGGCCGACCATTTCCGCGCCCGCGACACCTCGGGCGAGGCGAACCCGGACTGGATGCCGAAGGACGACAGCAACCCCTACTTCACCTACGACCCGTCGAAATGCATCGTCTGCTCGCGCTGCGTGCGCGCCTGCGAAGAGGTGCAGGGGACATTCGCGCTGACGATCCAGGGCCGTGGCTTCGACAGCCGGGTTTCGGCCGGGATGGCCTCGGACGACTTCCTGGGCAGCGAATGCGTGTCCTGCGGCGCCTGCGTGCAGGCCTGCCCGACCGCGACGCTGCAGGAGAAGTCGGTGATCGAGATCGGCACTCCCGACCGGTCGATCATCACCACCTGCGCCTATTGCGGCGTCGGCTGTTCGTTCGAGGCGCAGATGCGCGGCGACGAGCTGGTGCGCATGGTGCCCTACAAGCACGGCAAGGCGAACCGCGGCCATTCCTGCGTCAAGGGCCGCTTCGCCTACGGCTATGCCAGCCACAGCGACCGGATCCTGAAGCCGATGATCCGCGACAGCATCAACGATCCCTGGAAAGAGGTGAGCTGGGACGAGGCGCTCGGCTTCGCCGCCACCCGGATGCGCGCCATCCAGGAAGCGCACGGCAAGAACGCGATCGGCGGCATCACCTCGTCGCGCTGCACCAACGAGGAGACCTATCTGGTGCAGAAGCTGGTGCGCCAGGTCTTCGGCACCAACAACGTCGACACCTGCGCCCGCGTCTGCCATTCGCCCACGGGCTACGGGCTGGGCCGCGCCTTCGGCACCTCGGCCGGCACGCAGGATTTCGACTCGGTCGAACAGACCGACGTCGTCATCGTCATCGGCGCCAACCCGACCGACGGCCACCCGGTGTTCGGCTCGCGGCTGAAGAAGCGGCTGCGCGAGGGCGCGAAGCTGATCGTCATCGATCCCCGCCGCATCGACCTTGTGAAATCGCCGCATATCGAGGCCGCGCATCACCTTCCGCTGCGCCCCGGGACCAACGTCGCCGTCGTCTCGGCGCTGGCGCATGTCATCGTCACCGAGGGCCTCTTCGACGAGGCCTTCATCCGCGAGCGCTGCGACTGGGACGAGTTCCAGGACTATGCGGCCTTCATCGCCGACCCGCGTCACGCGCCCGAGGCGACGGAGCTTCTGACCGGCGTTCCGTCGGCCGAGCTGCGCGCCGCGGCCCACACCTTCGCGCGCGGCGGCAACGGCTCGATCTACTACGGGCTCGGCGTGACCGAGCATTCGCAGGGCTCGACCACCGTCATGGGCATCGCCAACCTCGCGATGCTGACCGGCAACATCGGCCGCCCCGGCGTCGGCGTGAACCCGCTGCGCGGGCAGAACAACGTGCAGGGTTCGTGCGACATGGGCTCGTTCCCGCATGAACTTCCGGGCTATCGCCATGTCTCGGGCGACGAGGTCCGCGCGATCTTCGACAAGCTCTGGGGGACGGAACTGAACCCCGAGCCCGGCCTGCGCATCCCCAACATGCTGGATGCCGCGGTGGATGGCAGCTTCCGCGGCCTCTACATCCAGGGCGAGGACATCCTGCAGTCCGACCCCGACACGCATCACGTCTCGGCGGGCCTCGCCGCGATGGACTGCGTAATCGTGCACGACCTGTTCCTGAACGAGACCGCGAACTACGCCCATGTCTTCCTGCCGGGCTCGACCTTCCTGGAAAAGGACGGGACCTTCACCAATGCCGAGCGGCGCATCAACCGCGTGCGCAGGGTGATGGCACCCAAGAACGGGCTGGCGGACTGGGAGGTGACGCTGCGGCTTGCCAACGCGATGGGCGCGGGCTGGACCTATACCCACCCGGCCCAGATCATGGACGAGATCGCGATGACCACGCCCTCGTTCGCGGGCGTCAGCTACGAGCGGCTGGAAGAGATGGGTTCGGTGCAGTGGCCCTGCAACGACAGCGCGCCCGAGGGCACGCCGGTGATGCATGTCGACGGCTTCGTCCGGGGCCGGGGGCGGTTCATCAACACCGAATACGTGGCGACGGATGAAAAGACCGGGCCGCGCTTCCCGCTGCTGCTGACCACGGGCCGGATCCTCAGCCACTACAACGTCGGCGCCCAGACCCGGCGTACGGCGAACGTGGCCTGGCACCCCGAGGACCTTCTCGAGATGCACCCGCACGATGCCGAGAACCGGGGGATGAAGGAGGGCGACTGGGCCCGGCTCGCCTCGCGCGCCGGCGAGACCACGCTGCGGGTGAAGATCACCGAACGGGTCAGCCCGGGCGTGGTCTACACCACCTTCCACCACCCCGCGACGCAGGCCAACGTCATCACCACCGACTATTCCGACTGGGCGACGAACTGCCCGGAATACAAGGTGACGGCGGTGCAGGTCTCGCCCTCGAACGGGCCGACGGACTGGCAGGAGGATTACGAGGCGCTGTCGGAACGCGCGCGCCGCATCCTGCCCGCGGCGGAGTGAGCCCGGCCATGACGCCGGCGAAAGCGCATCGCGAGGGGCGCTGGGGCCCGGTCGACCGGCCGCTGGCCGAGGAGCGGCCCGTCGCGATCACCGTCAACGGCTCGACCGTGGCGGTGATGATGGCGACGCCCGCCGATCTCGAGGATTTCGCGACCGGCTTCCTGCGGACCGAGGCGATCGCGGCGCCGGAGGAGATCGAGAGCATCGAGATCCTGCCGCAGGGCCGGGGCCTCGAGGCGCGGGTCTGGCTGGCGGCGCCGGCGGCCGAGCGGGTCGCGCGGCGCCGGCGCGACAGGGCCGGGCCGGTGGGCTGCGGGCTGTGCGGCATCGACAGTCTGGCCGAGGCGCTGCGCCCGCTGCCGCGGGTGACCGGCACGCTGCGGATGTCGCCGGCGCAGGTCCTGTCGGCGGTGGCCGCGCTGCCGGCCGAGCAGCGGCTGCACGATGCGACCCGCGCCGTGCATGCCGCGGGCTTCTGGCGCGCAGGCCAGGCGATGATCGCGCGCGAGGACGTGGGCCGGCACAATGCGCTCGACAAGCTGGCGGGCGCGCTGACCCGGGGCGGCGTCGACCCGGCCAGCGGCGCGCTGCTGCTGACCAGCCGGGTCTCGGTCGACATGGTGCAGAAGGCGGCGACGCTGGGAACATCGATTGTCGTCGCGGCCTCTGCCCCGACCACGCTCGCGGTCGAGGAGGCCATGGCCGCGGGCCTCACGCTCGTCACCCGCGCCCGCGGCACCGGCTTCGAACTTCATACCCATCCCGACCGCATCACCGAGGTACCCGCCGATGTCTGACACCGATGCCAAGCTCGTGCGGATGGCAAACCAGATCGCCACCTTCTTCGAGACCCAGCCCGAACGCGCCGAGGGCGTGGCCAGGCACCTGAACGACTTCTGGGACCCGCGGATGCGCACAGCCTTCGGCCGGCTGCTGGCGGCGGGCGGCACGGGCCTGCACCCGCTGGTGCTCGAGGCCGCCCCCGACATCCGCATTCCCGCCGCCTGAGGCCTGGCCCCGAAGCGGGGGGAGCGGGGGGCATGCATGCCCCCCGCTCCTTCCTTGCCGGCTCAGCCGCTGATCCCGGCCGCGCCCACCAATGCCAGAAGCCCCGCCTTCTGCCCCTGCAGGCTCGGCCCCTCGGCCACGTCGATCCATTCCTCGAGGCTGTGGGCCCGCCCGCCGTCGCCGCCGGTCCCCACCGTCACCGCCGGGATGCCGAGGCTCATCGGGATGTTCGCGTCGGTCGACGAGGCCTTGACGCTCAGCTCGAAGCCCAGCGCCCGGATCGCGGCCTCGCTCACCGCACGCAGCCGCGTGCCCGGCGCGGTCTCGCCCGCCGGGCGGTTGCCCAGCGCCCGCCAGCTCACCCCGATCCGGCCGGTCGTGGCCCGTGCCGTCTCGGCCGCGGCCGCCGCCTCGGCGATCTCGTGCACCCTTGCATCGAGCCGGGCAAGCTCGGTGCCCGAGACCGAGCGCAGGTCGATCTCGACGAAGGCCTCCTCCGGGATCGCGTTGATCGAGGTGCCGCCCCCGAAGACCGCCGCCGAGAAGGTGGTCAGCGGCTCGGCCGGGACCTCGAGGCCCGCCATGCCCTGCAGGAAGGCGCCCAGCGCATAGCCCGGGTTCGCGGTGCCGAACGCGTTCAGGCTGTGCCCGCCCGGGCCCGAGAAGGTCACCCGGTGGCGCAGCGAGCCCACGGCCGAGGTCACCAGATCCGCGGTGTGGATGCCGTCGAAGCTGAAGAAGCCCTCGATGCGGTCCTTGTGGGCGCTGGCGGTGAACAGGTGGCGGATGCCGCGCAGGTCGCCCTTGCCCTCCTCGCCGACGTCGCCGACGAAGAGGATGTCCTGCACCGTCTCGATGCCGCCGGCATCCAGCGCCCGGATGAAGGCCAGCAGCGTCGCCAGCCCGCGGGTGTCGTCGCCCACACCCGGGGCGAAAAGCTTCGTGCCCTCGCGCCGGACGGTGACGTCGGTGCCCTCGGGGAACACGGTGTCGAGATGCGCGGCGGCGACGATCAGCCCGCCGTTGCCGCGGCCGCGGCGCAGGCCGGTGACATTGCCCTCGGCGTCGATCGTGCAGTCCTGCAGGCCCAGCGCGCGGAACTTCTCGAGATAGGCGGCGGCCCGGACCGCCTCCTTGAACGGCGGCGCCGGGATCTCGGTCAGCTCGACGATCTCCTCGACGAAGCGGTCGTGGCCGGCCTCGAGCGCCGCGAAGGCGGCCTGCAGGCGGGGATCGGCAAGGATCGCGTCGATGTCGGCGGGGGTCTGCGCGGGGTTCGGCACGGGGAGCACTCCGGTTTGGCCCGGGCGGGTGCGCCCCGGGCGTCGCCCGTCTTTTACGGCGATCTGCGCCGAGTGCAAATCCGCCTGCCCGTTGGCATCCCGGCGCCACGGTGACTATATGGTCGCGCGAACACGGACGGACCCGGACCCTTGGCGAACCATCTCTATCACAACGACCTGCCCGACGGGCTCGACCTTGGCCCGGTGGTCGCGATCGACACCGAGACGATGGGGCTCGATCCGCGGCGCGACCGGCTGTGCCTGGTGCAGATGTCCTCGGGCGACGGCGATGCGCATATGGTGCAGATCGCCCGCGGCCAGACCAGCGCCCCCAATCTCGAGCGGATGCTGGCCGACCCGGCGGTGCTGAAGCTGTTCCACTTCGGCCGGTTCGACATCGCCGCGCTGCACAATGCCTTCGGCGTCACCACCGCGCCGGTCTGGTGCACCAAGATCGCCTCGCGGATGATCCGCACCTATACCGACCGCCACGGCCTGAAGTACCTGCTGCACGAAATGGTCGGCACCGACATCTCGAAGCAGCAGCAGACCTCGGACTGGGGGGCGGCCAGCCTGAGCGATGCGCAAAAGGACTACGCCGCCTCGGACGTGCTGCACCTGCACCGGCTGAAGGCCGAGCTGGAGCTGCGGCTGATCCGCGAGGGACGGCTGCCGCTGGCGCAGGCCTGCTTCGACTTCCTGCCCACGCGTGCGAAACTGGACCTGATGGGCTGGTCCGACACCACCGACATCTTCAACCACTGATCGCGACCCATGTCCCCCACTGCCACCACCGACGACAGCGACGTCTTCCTCGCCACCGCCCGCCGGGTGATCGGGATCGAGGCGCGCGCGCTCGACCTGCTGGGCGAGAGCCTTGGCGAAAGCTTCGCCGAGGCCCTGCGCCTGATCCTGAAGTCGCGCGGCCGCGTCGTCGTCTCGGGCATGGGCAAGTCGGGCCATGTCGGGCGCAAGATCGCGGCGACGCTCGCCTCGACCGGGACGCCCGCGCAATTCGTCCACCCGGCCGAGGCGAGCCACGGCGACCTCGGCATGGTCACGCCCGAGGACGTGGCGCTGGTCCTGTCGAACTCGGGCGAGACGCCCGAGCTTGCCGACATCATCGCCCATACCCGGCGCTTCGCGATCCCGCTGATCGGCGTCGCCTCGCGCGAGGGCTCGACGCTGCTGCGCCAGTCGGACGTGGCGATCCTGCTGCCGAAGGCCGAAGAGGCCTGCGGCACCGGCGTCGTGCCGACGACCTCGACCACCATGACCATCGCGCTGGGCGACGCGCTCGCCGTCGCGCTGATGGAACACCGCCAGTTCTCGCCCGAGGATTTCCGCACCTACCATCCTGGCGGCAAGCTCGGCGCGCGGCTGAGCCGGGTCGCCGACCTCATGCATCTCGAGATGCCGCTGGTGCCCGAGGGACAGGCCATGGGCGAGGTGCTGATCACCATGAGCCAGCGCGGCTTCGGCGCCGTCGGCGTGACCGATGCCGCGGGCCGGCTGACGGGCGTCGTGACCGACGGCGACCTTCGGCGCCACCTCGACGGTCTGCTGGATCACACCGCGGCCGAGGTGATGACCCGCAATCCGCGCACCATCGCGCCCGGCGCGCTGGCCGAGGCGGCGGTGAAGCTGATGAACGAGTTCAAGATCACCTCGCTCTTCGCCGTCGATCCGCAGGGCGACGGCCGGCCGCAGGGGATCATCCACATCCACGACTGCCTGCGGGCAGGCGTGGCCTGACGCGGGGAGCGCGGCAGCGGTGGCACGCGAATACGACAACATCCATTCCCGGATCGTGGCCCTGCTGAAGCTGGTGCTGCCGCTGACGGCGCTTGTGCTGTTGTCGACCCTGTTCCTTGTGTCGCGGCGGATCTCGCCCGAGGACGCGCTGCCCTATGCCGATGTCGACGTGGCCGAGATGACCCGCGACCAGCGGCTGACCGCGCCGCGCTATTCGACGCTGACCGACTCGGGCGATGTGCTGACCGTCACCGCCGCCACCGCGCGCCCCGATCTCGAAAGCACCGGGCGCACGCTGGCCGAGACGGTCGCGGCGCAGCTGCAGGGGGATGGCGGCAAGCTGACCGACCTCGTCGCCGACCACGGCCGGCTGGAGAGCGCCGAGGACCGGCTCTATCTCGACGGCAACGTGGTGATCACCACCTCCGACGGGATGGAGCTGCGCAGCCAGGCGATGAACATGGTGCTGGGCACCGGCGAGGCGATCTCTCCCGGGCCGGTCGAGGGCGAGGCGCCCTTTGGCACGCTGACCGCGAACGCGATGCACATCTACGGCCCCACGGACGCGCAGATGGCGGATTTCAACGGCGACGTGCACCTTGTATATCAGCCGTCGCGCGACAGCGCGGATGCGGCTAGAAGCGACGTGACAACCACGGACACGGCGGCAGGCAGCGTGCCCGGTGCGACGACGGGCACCGGCACCCCCCAGAACGGAGACGACGGGCAATGATCGGCACCTTTGCGGCAGGCAGGCTTCGCGCGGGGTTCGGGTTCGTGCCGACGCTCGCGCTGATCGCGGCGGTCGGCGCCGCAGGTCCGGTCCCGGCGCTGGCGCAGCAGCAGCAGGGCACCAGCGTGCAGATGTCGGGGCTGAAGCAGGACCCCGACGAGCCCGTCGAGGTGACCTCGGACGCGCTCTCGGTCGACCAGAACGCGGGCCTCGCGACCTTCACCGGCAATGTCATCGTCGTTCAGGGCACGATGCGGATGACCGCGCCCAAGGCCGTGGTCACCTACATGCGCGGCCCCGACGGCAAGCCGATCAGCCAGATCGACCGCATCGACGCGACCGACGGCGTGACCCTGACCACGCCGACCGAGGCCGCCGAGGGCCGCGAGGCGGTCTATCGCCCCGAGACCGGCGAGATCGTGATGACCACCGACGTGCTGCTGACGCAAGGGCCGAACTCGGTCGCCGGGCAGCGGCTGACCGTCGATGTCGACACTGGCACCGGGCTGATGTCGGGCGGCCGGGTCCGCAGCGTGTTCCAGAGCCAGCCCTCCGGGCAGGGCGGAGGCGGCAACTGATGATGCCGGCCGACGTTCCGACCGCGGCGCAGGACACCTCGGGCCTGCGCGTGACCTCGCTGCGCAAGAGCTATCGCAAGCGCATGGTGATCCGCGACGTCTCGATGGAGCTGCAGCGCGGCGAGGTCGTGGCGCTTCTGGGGCCGAACGGCTCGGGCAAGACCACCTGCTTCTACCAGATCGCCGGCCTGATCACCCCCGATGCCGGGCAGGTCGCGATCGACGGGCGCGACGTGACCGGCCTGCCGATGTACCGCCGGGCGCGGATGGGCATCGGCTATCTGCCGCAGGAGGTGTCGATCTTCCGCGGCCTGACGGTCGAGGACAACATCCTCGCCGTGCTCGAGATCACCGAGCCCAACCGCCACAAGCGGCGCGAGCGGCTCGAGGAGCTGCTGTCGGAATTCTCGATCACCCACATCCGCCGGGCGCCCGCGCTGGCGCTGTCGGGCGGCGAGCGGCGGCGGGTCGAGATCGCGCGCTGCCTTGCGGCCGATCCCAAGTACCTGCTGCTGGACGAGCCCTTCGCCGGTGTCGACCCGATCGCGGTCGACGACATCCGCACGCTGGTGCACGGCCTGAAGTCGCGCGGCATCGGCGTGCTGATCACCGACCACAACGTGCGCGAGACCCTGGGCATCGTCGACCGGGCCTATATCCTGCACGACGGCGCGGTGCTGATGAGCGGCACCACCGACGAGGTCATCGCCGACGAGAACGTGCGCCGCGTCTACCTCGGCCAGACCTTCTCGATCTCCTGATCCACCGCTTCTCCGCCGACGGCCGGGCCCCGACGGCAGGTTGCCGCCGAATCCGGCAGGCCGATCTTGCCCGGGGCCGGGTCCGGACCCACGTCGGTAAGAGGCGTTGACAGACGCCCGGATTTGGGAGCCAAATGGGTCAAAGGCCCCGAGTATCGCTTCCTCTCCGGGTGGTCGCGCCGATGTTCCGGCGCGCCCGGCAGTGGTCCCCGCCACTGTGTATCCGGCCGACTTCGGAGCAGTCACTAACCGCGCCTAAACGGTCAGGCCCTAGCCTGACCGGGCGGTGCAAGACAGAAGGAGGAGCCATGCGCTATCAGATCAGCGGCAAGGGGATGGATGTGGGCGATGCCCTGCAGATCCACGTCAAATCCGAACTTGGCGAGACATTGGAGAAGTACGCGGGCCGTCCCACGGACGCGACCATCGTCTTCTCGAAAGCGGCTTACGAGTATCACTGCGAGGCGACAGTGCACCTGTCGACCGGTTTGACCGCAGCCTCGACCGGCAAGTCGCCCGAAGTCTACGCCGCCTTCGAGGCCTGCCGCGAGAAGATGGACAAGCAGCTCCGCCGCTACAAGCGCCGGCTGAAGGACCACGGTCGCACGCGCCAGAGCCCGGTTGAATTCGACGGGGCCGCCTCGTATATCCTCGCCGCAAACGAAGAAGGCGACGAGGCCGAGGCAGACGGTCTGGCACCGATCATCATCGCCGAGACGGAGACCAAGGTCCCCACGCTCTCGGTCGGCGAGGCGGTGATGCAGATGGAACTGAGCGCGGCACCGCTTCTGGTGTTCCGCAACGAGAAGAGCGGGCGGGTGAACGTCGTGCATCGCCGCGACGACGGGAACTTCGGCTGGATCGAACCGGCTGCCGCGAACTAGGGACGCGCCTCTGCGGAAGCGCGTGGGAACAGCAAGGTCACATGGAACTCGCAACGCTGCTCAATCCCGGTGCCGTCAAGGCCGTGGGTCACGTCACTTCCAAGAAGCGCCTGTTTCAGGACCTGGGCGACATCGCCCAGGCCATCTACGGCCTCAGCGCGACCGACACCGTCGACGCCCTGCAGGAACGCGAAAGCCTTGGCCCGACCGGGGTCGGCCACGGCGTCGCCCTGCCGCATGCGCGGCTGCACGGGCTCGACCGCGTGGTCGGCATCTTCTTCAAGCTTGAGAAACCGATGGATTTCGATGCGGTCGACCGTCAGCCGGTCGATCTCATCTTCGCGCTGCTCGCGCCGAAAAGCTCGGGCGTCGATCATCTGAAGGCGCTGGCGCTGGTTTCGCGCACGATGCGCGACTCGGGCGTGTGCAGCAAGCTGCGCGCCAATTCCGATCCCGCGATCCTGCACGCCCTGCTGACCGAGGTCCGCGGCACCCAGGCCGCCTGACCCCGCCGCCTGACCCGCCGCCGGGCAAGGGCACCCGAGCGCAGGGGGGGCACGGGGGGAGGCGCGCCTCCCCCCGCCCCTGTTTCAGGCCGAGGCCGGCACGGGGCAGCGCTCGGCGAAACCAAATCCCAGGTAATCGCGCTGATAGGCCTCGGAGACCGCGGCCTCGATCTCGGGCGTCACCACCTCGGCCAGCGGGAACGGCCGCGCGGGCGGCGCGGCGCGGAACGCCGGCGCCGCGATCCCCAGCCGCGCGCACAGCGCTGCCAGATCCTCGGCCAGCGTCTCCTCGCGGGCAAGCAGGTCGGGGAAGGCGAATTGCGCCTGGCCCTGCAGCACCGCGGTCTGGCTGGCCCAGGCGCCGTCGATGCGGATCGCGGTCTGGCCGGCGAGATTGCCCTTCAGGAACCGCACGAAGCCGAGGAAGGCCGCGCGATGCTCGTCCAGCGTCATCTGGTCGACCTTGGCCACCGGCGGCAGCGGCAGCTTGTAGAACTTCTTCAGCTGCTCGCGGATCTCGGCGTAATCGCCGTTCAGCACATGCTCGCAGAAGGCGGCATGGGCGCGGGCGACGGGGTGGCGCAGCACGGTGAAGCTGCGATGCCCCGGGTGCGCCTTCTGCCACTGCCGCAGCGTCTTCTGGGTGAAGCCGCCCTCGAGCCCGCCCAGCTGCGCCAGCCAGTCGCTGACCGCGGCGACGGGGCCGCCCTTGACCGGCATGAACAGCAGCGGCGCCGCCGCCGCGGCGACGAACTGCGGCACGCCGGGCCCGCGGCGCGGCTCGAAATTCGGCGTGCGGGTCAGGTTGAACCGGTCGAGCCGCGCGAGCGCCCGTTCCATCGCCGGGAAGTTGGCGACCTTGGCCTCCATCGGCTCGGGGTTCTGCTTCACGAGATCCGAGGGCAGCCTGTCGATCCCGGCCTCGATCCCGAGGTGACGCACGAGGCCGTCCAGCACGGCGGGGTCCTGAATGTCCTCGTAATCGACGTAGAAGGCGGTCTGGCCGGTGATCTGCAGCCCGTGCTGGATCCGCAGCTGGAAGGCCTGCAGCTGTTCCAGGTGCGCCTCGAAATCGTCCGACGAAAAGTCGATCTGCCCGCTCTTCTGGTGCTTGGCGTCCTTCAGCCGCCACTGCCCGGTCTGCCGCGCGATCTGCAGCGACACGAAGCTTTCGGCCGGGTTGCGGGTCAGCACGATCTTGGCGCAGCGGCGGTCCTCGATCAGCTCGTCGACAATGCGCGGTTCGTGGTCGTGGAAGAAGCGGAACCCGTTCAGCCCCTCGGCCGCGCGGATCCGCGCGAGCAGCCGCGCCGGGTCGGCCACACGCTCGGCCAGGGTGACGCCCAGCACCTCGTCGCGGTTCGGATAGCCCGGGAACTTGGGGTTGAACGCCTCGCCCAGGCAGGAAAGCCCCTCGACCGCGTTCAGCGCCGCCTCGAGGAGGTTCGAGCCGGTGCGCATCTCGGCGAAGATCACGAAGCTGTCGAAACGGGTCATTCAGTCGGGTCCGTCTGAGTCATTGCACGAGATAGGGCCGGCGGCCGCGCGGCGCGGCGATGCGGGGATCGCCATTGACCGGGAAATCGCCCATCAGCGTGGGTTTCATGCCCTCGTTGCGCAGGTTCTGCAGGAAGCGGCCGAAGCCGGTCAGGTCGACCATCTGCGGCGGTTCGGTCAGGCGGCGGGCGGCGCGGGGGCTGATCTCGTCGACGATGGCCTGCAGCGGCTCCATCGGGTTCTCGATGAAGTCCGACATCGTCCAGATCCGCACCCTCGCCTTGACGTACATCGAGCGCAGGATCTCGAGATACCGGGTCTCGATGCGCTGCAGTCGTGCCGCCTCGGCCCGCACGGTCGCGAACGGCAGGTCCGACCGGAACAGCGGCACCGACCAGGCGCCCGAGATCACGCTGATCTGCGCGTTCGGGTCGGTGGCCATGAACCAGTCGACGCCCTGGTGGTCGCGCGGGCCGAACTGGAAGCACTGCCGCTCGCCGCGGGTGTTCCAGATCAGGTTGGTCAGGAAGGCCTGCGGGTTGTAGTCGCGCAGGCTGGCGTCCGCGGTCAGCGCACCGTTGGCCAGCCGCTCGCCGCCGGCGAATTCGACGCCCTCGGGCGCGAAGAGGTGGCCATGCACCCGGCCGACGCCGGTCGCGCGGGTCAGCCAGCCCGGGAAGTCGTCGAACAGCTCGGCAAAGCCCTGGAAGACCGAATATTGCGACGAGGTCTTGCCGTTCTCGTGGTCCCGGCGCGGGAAGCGGCTTTGCATGTACAGCCCCGGCCGGCCGCGCTGGCGCCGCTCGACCGCCTTCGAGAACAGCCTGTCGATCTTGCCCGGCTGCGGCTCGGCCCGGATCTGCACGCCCTCCTGCGGCTCGAGAAAGCTGCGGTACAGGCGTTCGGCATTCGGCCAGATCTTCCGGGCGACGAAGCAGTCCGACCGGCGCAGCAGCTGCAGGTGATCGTCGTAGAAGATGTGCGGCTTGCCTTCGTAGTCGAACTTGAACAGCGTCAGCGACCGGCTTTCCACCTTGCGCGAATGCTGGCGGACAAGGGTCTGGAAATAGCTTTCGTCGGGGATCCAGACCCGACGGAAGAAGCGGTCGATCGCCGGACGCTCGGGATCCTCGAGGATCGCCTTCAGCGTCGCGCGGCTCAGGCACCACCACTGGCTGCCCAGATGCGGGACAAGGCCCGCGGGCATGCGCCGGCGGATCTTCAGCCGTCGCTGCAGGTCGACATAGCGATCGAAGATCCAACGCTGGCGCTTCCACGAGAACGGGAAGCGCAGGGTGAAGCGCTCGATGTCGAGCCCGCCCATGGTCCAGCCGACCTCTTCGGTGGTCACACTCTCGATGAAGTCGGTGTCGGGGCGCTTGGCAAGGTAGTCGGCAAGGTCCTGCGCCGGGCGCAGCGGCAGGCAGGACCCCGAGGCGAGGTAGACGTGGCGCGCCTCGGGGTGACGGGCGATAAGCTGTTCCGAGGCGGCAAGCGAGGCGGCGACCAGCGACCAGGTGCCCCATTCGCAGCGGTAGCGGCGCGAGAACGAGACGTTGGCAAGGTCGCCCAGCACCCGGCCGAAGCTGGCAAAGGCCTTGTCCGAGACGCGGGCGTCGACATGGATGACGACCGGACAGCCGGCCTCGGCCCAGAACCGGGCGACCTGGGCCGCGCGGTCCAGCGCGGTATGGCACAGCATCACATAGCCGACCGTCACGCCCAGTTGCCTTTCGACATCAGGCCCAGAATCTCGAGCTGGCGCCAGTTGATGTATTTCTCGCTCCACTTGCACCACAGGTCCGGGCTTTCGCGCAGGCCGTCCTGATAGGCGCGGTATTCGCGGCTGCCGGCATAGTGCTGGCCGCGCGTCAGTTCCTCCTCGACCTTGGCAGGCAGGGTGGACAGGAATTTGGCGTGGAGCAGGCAGCCCGACGGCTTTTCGCCGCCCCATTCCTCGAACACGCTGTTCAGCCCGCGCGGCAGCAGCGCGTGGGTCGAGCTGATGTAGCAATAGGACCGGTGCCATTTCACCAGCGGGATCTTGTTCAGCGACGGCGCCGAATAGGGATCGTCGGCGAACATGGTGCGCGCGCGCGGACCGCCCTGGATCCAGATGTTCCACAGCGTCCAGTTCTTCGAGATCATGTAGTTGCCGCTGTCGAACCAGCAGGCGATCTCAAGCGGGTTCTGCCCTTCGCGATAGGGCTGGGCGTCGATCGGGCCCTTGGGGTACATGTCCAGCAGCATCGCCGGGAACGAGCGCACCGCCATCGTGTCCAGCCAGTCGGTCAGCGCCGACAGCGGCCGGGTGTCGCAGAACGGGTAGACGAAGAATTCGTCGGGATCGACGACCAGCGTCCAGTGGCCGTGGCCATAGCGCATCTGCAGCCAGTTCAGCCAGTCGACCCCGAAGCGCGACTGCTTGTAGCTGGCCGTGCTCGACCAGAGCGAGACGTCCTTCTGCTCGGCCAGGTATTCGCGGCTGCCGTCGTCGGACCCGTTGTCGACGATCAGGAAGTGGCGCACGCCCAGCTCGCGGTAGTAGCGCAGGAAATAGGGCAGGCGGATCCGTTCGTTGCGCAGGGTCGAGAACAGCAGGATGTCGTGCTTGCGGATCGCGTCGGTGCGGTCGTGGACGGCCGTCAGCTCGCGCCGGCGGCGGAACGCGCGCCAGAGCCGGCGCTTGCGCAGCAGCCGCAGCCGGTAGTTTTCCCAAGCCCCCAAGACGCCCTCGCCCGCAACTCCGCCGGGGCCCTTCTAGGCCAGATCCGCTAAGACGGCGTTGAAATGCGCGGCCCAGTCCGGCACCGGACCGGCCGCCCGTCTCTCCGACGCCGCAGCGGCCTGCTCCAGGGCCCGCACGACTTCCGATCTCCATGCATACAGATCGCCCGCCGGTGCGTAAACGACCGAGTCGCCGAGAATTTCACGATAGGCCGGCAGCGGCGCGGCGATCACGGGGCAGCCCAGCGCCACCGCTTCGAAGACCGGCAGGCCGAAGCCCTCGGCGCGGCTGGGCATCAGCAGCGCGACGGCCTCCGCCATCGCCGCGGCGGTCCCGGCATCGTCGAGCGCCTCGCAGTGGATGACGCCGGTCGCCGGGTCGGCCGCCGCGGCCGCGAGACGTTCGAGCAGCGCGTCGCTCTGCCAGCCGCGCCGGCCGATGACCAGCAGCTGCGGCAGGCCGCCCGGGGGCGGATCCGCGCGCAGGCTTTCCCACAGGTCGAGCAGCATCTCGTGGTCCTTGCGCGGCTCGACGGTGCCCAGCACGACGAACCAGGGCCGGTCGCGGTCAAGCGCATCGGGCAGCCGGGCGCGGTCGGGCACGGCGGTGGCGACGCCCAGCGGCACGACGCGGGTCGTGCGCGTCAGCCCGTGGCGGTGCAGCGCGTCGCGGGTCGCGCCGGAGATCGCGATCACCCGCTCGCTCTGGCGATTGGCGGCGGCGATCAGCGCCGCCACCTGCGACACCGCGTGCGGTTCGGACCATTCGGGATGGTCGAGCGGGATCGCGTCATGCAGCATCAGCGCGCGCTTCAGCCCCGGCACCCGGCCAAGGCCCGCCAGCCGCGGCGCCTCGGCATTCAGATGGCCAAGGTTCAGGTACCACCCGCCCGCCGGCATCCGCGCGGCGACGGCGCGCGCAATGTTGCCCGGACCCGCGCTCGCCACCGCCTGCCGCGCCAGCCGGCGCCGCGCGACGGCCGCGATCCCGCGGCGGCCCGCGATCGCCTGCTCGACAAAGCCCTTGGGCTGCGGCGGCGCGTTCAGCCAGCCGCGGATCAGCGCCCCCGCCGCGCGCGGCAGCAGCAGCTGGCGCCGGCGTCCGCCCACCAGCAGCCACAGCGGATCGGGCCGGGCAAGCAGGTGGTCGAGCCACGCAAGCTCGACCCGGTCGATCCCGGTCAGGACCGGCCGGCCGATGCGCCGCACAAGCCGCGTCACGTCCAGAAGACGCCCCGGCGTGGCCGCTGCGGTCGGATCGGTCGCTGTGATGTCGGAGGGTGTCGGCACGCATCGCCCCGGTGATCTGGCCCGATGGACCCCGACCCGGTGTGCGGCCAGAGGGGTGCGCCTGTCAACGGCAGGCGCACCCCCTTGGTTAGTCAGGCCTTACGGCTCACTCCGCCGCCTGGCGCATCGCGACGATCTCGCCCAGGAAGTCCGAGAATTCGGCCGACAGGTCCGGGCGGGCCAGGCCGAAGGCCACGGTCGCCTGCAGGAAGCCGGATTTCGAACCGCAGTCGAACCGCTGGCCGCGGAAGCGCAGGCCGTAGACGTTGTCGTTGGCGGTGATCTCCTGCGCGATCGCGTCGGTCAGCTGGATCTCGCCGCCGGCGCCGATCTTCTTCTGGTTCAGCGTCTCCATGATCTCGGGCTGCAGGATGTAGCGGCCGATCACGGCGAGGTTCGAGGGCGCCTCCTCTTTCTTGGGCTTCTCGACCATGCCCTTGGCGCGCACGACCGACCCCATGTCCTCGGCCACGTCCAGCACGCCGTAGGACGACACCTTGTCCATCGAGACTTCCATCGTGGCGACCATGTTGCCGCCGGTCTCCTCGTAGGCCTCGACCATCTGTTGCAGGCAGGGCTTCTCGGCCGCGATCACGTCGTCGGGCAGCAGGACGGCGAAGGCCTCGTCATCCTGCAGCAGGCGGCGCGCGCACCAGACGGCGTGGCCAAGGCCCAGCGCCTTCTGCTGGCGGATGTAGGCGATCTGCCCCGAATCCATGGTGGTCTTCTTCAGGACCTCGAGCAGGTCCTTCTTGCCCTTGGCTTCCAGCTCGGCCTGGATCACCGGCGCCGCGTCGAAATAGTCCTCGAGCGCGGACTTGCCGCGCGAGGTCACGAAGATGAATTCCTCGATGCCGGCGGCGCGGGCCTCGTCGATCGCGTACTGGATCAGCGGGCGATCGACCAGCGTCATGATTTCCTTGGGAATCGACTTCGTCGCGGGGAGAAACCGGGTACCCAGACCCGCTACGGGGAAGATCGCCTTGGTGACTTTACGCTTCATGGTCCTACCTTGTCTGATCCACATGCCGCAGTGCAGCGGGCGATGGGAAAACTGTCTCCGAACTCGTCGTCTCTAACAACCCTGCTGTCACGTTACGGTGACGTTGCCGAGACAATCCGCCCGCTTCACGCCATAGAGGCCGGCGCATCTACAACTCCTGCCGCAATATCGGACCCACTGGTCGAAAACGCGACAGAATACCCCTCTCCAATTTCGCCCTTGAGGCGAATCGCAGAGAAACAACCTTAGGCCCCTCGCGACGGGACCAACCCCAGACCCCGCCGCTTTGTTCCCAGAAACCTGCGCCATCATACCGCATCCAGTGCCAGCGCGGCGAGGATTCCATCGCGATCAGGGTCACCACCTCGCCGGCGGCGGCGCAGGCCCGGGCCTCGCGGCGCAGCCGGCGCCACGCGAGCGGCCGGCCGCACAGCACCCGGCCCGGACGCGGCGGCAGCGCCAGCGGCTGGAGGCGCGCCGCCTCGGGCAGCGGCACCAGCGGCACCAGCGGTGCCAGCGCGCGCGACCGCGCCCCGGCGATCCCGTCGGCCAGCGTCGCCAGCAGCCGCCCGACATCGCGCGGCTCGACATCCCCGCGCAGCATCAGCCGCAGCAGCTTGGCGCGCTCTTCCTCGGCAAGGGTGCCAAGCCGGGCCGCGGTCTCGTCCGGGGTGGCGCCGTGGCGGCGCAGGGTGACGACCGTGCTCGCGCCGACGTCGTGCAGCGAGACCGGCACCCGGCGCGCGCTGCGCTGGCGCGACCCGGCCTTGAAGTGATGGACGACGGCATCGGGCACCACCGCCACCAGCGCGCCGCGCGCGGCCAGCCGCAGGTTCAGCTCGGTCTCGTCGAGGTAATAGGCCAGCTCGGGATCGAAGCCGCCGATCTGGAGCAAGAGGTCACGGCGATAGGCGCAGTTCACCCCCTTGATCTCGATCGCGGTGCCCGGGGTGGCGCGGTGCAGGCTGGTGCGGTCGGCGGGCGCCGCCAGCGGACCGGGACGGGTCAGCCGGTCGACGGTGCCGGCGCGCCACTGCCAGCCGAAGCCGTTGCGCGCGCGCACCCAGCCGCCGGCGGCCGCGACGTCCGGATCGGCGAAGGGCGCGCTCAGCCGCGCGAGCCAGGTCGGCTCGGGCACGGCGTCGTCGTCGAGAAAGGCCACGACCTCTCCGGCCGCCGCGCGGATCCCCAGGTTGCGGGCCAGCGAGATGTTGGGGCGGTCGAACTCCAGCACCTTGGCCGCGATCCCGCTGGCGCGGACCGCGGCGCAGGCGGCGGGATCGGCGACGACGACCAGCTCGGCGCAGGGATGCGCCATCTGGGCCACGCCGCGCAGGCAGCGCAGCAGCGTGGCCTCGCGGTGGCGCGAGACGATGACGAGGCTGGTGGCGGGAAGCGGCATGGCGCCGGGACTGTCGTGGGGATCGGGCCCGAAGGCGCTCACGCCATCCCCATCTCGGCCATCATGGCCTCGAGCCGCGGCACGTCGCTGGGGTTGTTCAGCTCCCAGAACTGGCGGTCGCGGGCCTCGACCTCGACGCAGGCGATGCGGCGCCCGTTCTCGAGGAAGCGCAGCTGTTCCAGCCCTTCGAGCGTCTCGAGCGGCCCGATCGTCCATCCCGGATAGGCGGCCAGCGCCGCGGGCCGATAGGCATAGACGCCGACGTGGTGGAAGACCGGGGTCGGCTCGGCGGGGGCATAGTCCCGCCCGGTGAAGGGCACGACTTCCTTGGAGAAGTAGAGCGCCTGGCCCGCGACGCCGAAGACGGCGGTGGTGCCGCCGACCCGGCCGTTGCGGCGGTCCTCGAGCAGGCTCGAGAGCATCGCGCCCTCGCAGCGCAGGACCGGGGTCGCGATCTCGGCCTCGGCATCGGCCCGCAGGCCCGCGATCAGCGCCTCGACGAACCAGGGCGGCGTCAGCGGCGCATCGCCCTGCAGGTTGACCACCATCTCATAGCCGCCGCCCAGCGCCTCGTGCGCCTCGGCGCAGCGCTCGGTGCCGTTGCGGCAGGTTTCCGAGGTCATCACGACCTCGGCCCCGAAGCCCTCGGCATGGGTGCGGATGCGGTCGTCATCGGTGGCGACGACGACCCGCGCCACGCCCGCGACCTCGGTCGCGGCGCGCCAGCTGCGCTCGATCAGGGTGCGGGCGACGCCGTCGGCACCCCGCAGCGCGACCAGCGGCTTGCCGGGATAGCGGCTCGAGGCATAGCGGGCGGGAACGACGATCAGGACGCCCGGGTCAGAGGCGGAAGCGGTGGTCATGGTGGTGGGTCAGCCCTTGGCCAGCAGAACGCCCGGGGCATAGGCGATGAAGAACGGATTGGCAAAGCCCGCCTTGCCATAGGCGAGCGGCGCGTGACCCTCAAAGGTCACGACCTCGCCGCCGGCGCCGCGCAGCACGGCATCGCCCGCGGCGGTGTCCCATTCCATCGTCCGCCCGAGGCGGGGGTAGAGGTCGGCCTCGCCGGTGGCGACGAGGCAGAATTTCAGCGACGAGCCGGCCGAGGTCATGTCGCGCACGGCATAGCCCGCGATGTAGTCGTCGGTGGCCTGGTCGCGGTGCGACTTCGAGGCGACGACCATCAGGCCGCGGTTGTCGGGGGTCGAGACGGCGATCGGCACCTGCTCGCCCGCGGCATCCTTGGCGAAGGCGCCCTTCTCCTCGACGGCGCGGCCATCGGCGAGGGTGTAGAACAGCCGGCCCTTGGCCGGGGCATAGACGACGCCGCGCAGCGGCACGCCCTTCTCGACATAGGCGATGTTGACGGTGAAATCGCCGCGGCGCTGCACGAATTCCTTGGTGCCGTCCAGCGGGTCGACGATCAGGAAGGTGTCGACCTCCTGCGCGTGGCTGGCCGCCTGTTCCTCGGTCACCAGCGCGATGCCCGGGAAGGCCTCGGCCAGACCGGCCGAGATCAGGGCGTCGGCGGCCTCGTCGGCGGCAGTCACCGGGCTGTCGTCGGATTTCGAGCGGACATCGAAGTCGGGGGCCTCGTAGATCTCCATGATCCGGTCGCCCGCCTCGAGGGCGAGCCTGCGCATGACGGTCGTCAGCCGGTCGAGATCCAAGGCACGTCCCCCCTGTTCCGCCGCCGCCCCGGGATCGAGGCCGCGGTTGTGAAAGCATGTCGCCCCCCTTATGCTGGCGGCGCGCGGGATCGGCAAGGTTTTCAGCAAGAAGAGATCGCCCGCGCGGCCGCCCGGCACTAGACTGCCGGGCCTCGGGCAGGACACCGCGCCGCCAAGACCGGCGCCCACAGGGGATTGCGGGCATGTTCTACACGCCGCGCCGAACAGGGACCGTCGCGACCGCGCTGTCGATCGGCGAGCTCATCTTCCATTCGACCGTGCGCGCGATCCGCAAGGGGCATGGCAATGCCGTCTACGGGCTGCTGATGAACGTGCTGCAGACCGCGGCGCTGCTGCTGGTGTTCTACGTGCTGATGCAGATGATGCGGATGCGCGGCTCGGCGATCCGCGGCGACTATTTCCTGTACATGATGTCGGGCATCGCCACCTTCATGGCGCATACCAAGGCGATGGGCGCCGTCGCCTCGTCGGGCTCGTCGACCTCGCAGATGCAGATGCACGGGCCGATGACGACGGCGGTGGCGATCATCTCGGCCGCGCTCGCCTCGCTGTACCTGCAGGTGCTGACGATGGCGGTGCTGCTGTACGGCTACCACGTCATGTTCGCGCCGGAGCCGCTGGAATTCGAATACCCGGTCGCGGCGATGGCGATGATCCTGCTCGGGTGGTTCTACGGCATCGGGCTGGGGCTGATCCTGCTGGCGATCCGGCCCTGGTCGCCGCAGGCCACCTCGATCCTGCAGGCGCTCTATTCGCGCGCCAGCATGATCGCGTCGGGCAAGATGTTCGTCGGCAACACGCTCAGCTGGTCGATGCTGCCGTTCTTCGAGTGGAACCCGCTCTTCCACATCATCGACCAGCTGCGCGGCTTCATCTTCGTCAACTACAGCCCGTTCCACACCAACTGGGAATACCCGCTGATGATCACCCCGATCGTGATCCTGATCGGGCTGATGGGCGAATTCTACACCCGCCGCCGTGCCTCGATGAGCTGGAGCGCCCGATGACCGACACGCCCCCCGTCCTGAAGATCTCGCGCCCGATGCCGGCGACCGCCGCCCGCGTCTTCGCCGCCTGGACCACGGCCGAGGATCTGCGCGGCTGGTTCGCGCCCTTCCCCTTCACCGCGCCCGAGGCGGTGGTCGAACCGAAGGTCGGCGGCCGGTTCGAGGTCTGCATGGCCGGCCCCGACGGCAGCCGGATGTGGACCCGCGGGACGATCACCGCGCTCGAACCCGACGCGGCGATCAGCCTCGACCTCGGCGCGCACGGGCCCGACGGCACCCGCCTGTTCGGTGCCGCGACCGAGGCGCGAATCACCGCCCAGCCGATGGGCTGCCTGCTGTCGGTGACCCAAAGCTACACGCCCGGGCCCGCCTGCCCGCCCGGCGTCTTCGCCGGCGCCGAGATGGGCTGGACCGCGGCGCTGATGCAGCTGGCGACGCTGGTGATGCGCGGCTAGTCGACCACCCGCAGCGTCAGGTTGATGCGCCCGCCCCGCGGCAGCAGCGGCGACGATCCGAAGTCGATCCGGTCGACGCCGTGATGCACGAGGCGCGCCGCGTCGCCCATCACCAGCAGGTCGCCCGAGGTCAGCCACAGGCTTTGCGTCGGCCCGCCGCGCTCGGTGGTGCCGATGCGGAACAGCGCCCGGTCGCCCAGGCTGATCGACACCACGGGCCAGCGGAAGTCCGCCTCGTCGCGGTCCTGGTGCAGGCCCATCCGCGCCCCCTCGCCATAGAAGTTCAGCAGGCAGCAGTCCGGCTCGCGCGCGAGCCCCGTCGCCGCGTGCCACAGCGCCAGCACGCGCGCCGGGATCGGCGGCCATTCGCCGCCCGCGGGATGGCGCGCCTCGTAGCGATAGCCGCGCCGGTCCGAGACCCAGCCGAAGCGCCCGGCCGAGGTCATCCGCACGCTCATCTTCCGCCCGAACCGGGTCTCGGGCGAGAAGAGCGGCGCCGCCGCGATCACGCCGCGCAGGTCCTCGACCAGCGCCGCCTGCCCCGCCCGGTCAAACGCGGCCTCATAGAGCCGGAAGCCGCGGATCGCCTGCGGCGCCGGCAGCGCGGGAAGTTCGTCCGATTTCTGCATGTGCTGCCCCCCAGAGGGCCGCTTGCGGCGCTTGCAGCCCCAAAACGCCCTCCCTATATACGTCCGGACACCGGAACCGGGTTCCCCGGCCACCGGATCGCGCAACCACCCTGGGATAGGAAAGCAGGGGCCGCGCATCGGGCCTGCGTTCCAAGATATCGCCTAAGAGAGGAAGACATATGGCCAAAGTCATCGGCATCGACCTCGGGACCACGAACTCCTGCGTCGCCATCATGGATGGGTCGCAGCCGCGCGTCATCGAGAACTCCGAAGGGGCCCGGACCACGCCGTCCATCGTCGGTTTCACCGACAGCGAGCGCCTTGTCGGCCAGGCCGCCAAGCGCCAGGCCGTGACCAACCCGACCAACACGATCTTCGCCGTCAAGCGCCTGATCGGCCGCCGCGTCGGCGACGCGGAAGTCGAGAAGGACAAGAACCTCGTCCCGTACAACATCGTGGACGGCGGCAACGGCGACGCCTGGGTCGAAACCCGGGGCGAGAAGTTCTCGCCCGCGCAGGTCTCGGCGATGATCCTTCAGAAGATGAAGGAAACCGCCGAGTCGTATCTCGGCGAGACGGTCACCCAAGCCGTGATCACCGTGCCGGCCTATTTCAACGACGCCCAGCGCCAGGCCACCAAGGACGCCGGCAAGATCGCCGGCCTCGAGGTGCTGCGCATCATCAACGAGCCGACCGCGGCCGCGCTGGCCTATGGTCTGGACAAGAAGGACAGCAAGACGATCGCGGTCTATGACCTCGGCGGCGGCACCTTCGACATCACGATCCTGGAAATCGACGACGGTCTGTTCGAGGTCAAGTCGACGAACGGCGACACCTTCCTGGGTGGCGAAGACTTCGACATGCGCATCGTGAACTACCTCGCCGAGGAGTTCAAAAAAGAGCATGGCGTCGACCTGACCAAGGACAAGATGGCCCTTCAGCGCCTGAAGGAAGCCGCCGAGAAAGCGAAGATCGAGCTTTCGTCCAGCCAGCAGACCGAGATCAACCAGCCGTTCATCTCGATGGACATGAAGTCCGGCACGCCGCTGCACATGGTCATGAAGCTGACCCGCTCGAAGCTCGAGCAGCTGGTGGCCGACCTGATCAAGAAGTCGCTCAAGCCCTGCGCCGACGCGCTCAAGGACGCCGGCGTCTCGAAGGGCGAGATCGACGAGGTCGTCCTCGTCGGCGGCATGACCCGCATGCCCAAGGTCGTGGAAGCCGTGACCGAGTTCTTCGGCAAGGAACCCCACAAGGGCGTGAACCCGGACGAGGTCGTGGCGCTTGGCGCGGCGATCCAGGCCGGCGTGCTGCAGGGTGACGTGAAGGACGTCGTGCTGCTCGACGTGACCCCGCTGTCGCTGGGCATCGAGACGCTGGGCGGCGTGTTCACCCGCCTGATCGACCGCAACACCACGATCCCGACCAAGAAGTCGCAGATCTTCTCCACGGCCGAGGACAACCAGAACGCCGTGACGATCCGCGTCTTCCAGGGCGAGCGCGAAATGGCCAGCGACAACAAACTGCTGGGCCAGTTCAACCTTGAAGACATCCCGCCGGCGCCGCGCGGCATGCCGCAGATCGAGGTGACCTTCGACATCGACGCCAACGGCATCGTCTCGGTCTCGGCCAAGGACAAGGGCACCGGCAAGTCGCAGAACATCACGATCCAGGCGTCCGGGGGCCTCTCCGACGACGAGATCGACAAGATGGTCCGCGACGCCGAGGCGAATGCCGAGGCCGACAAGAAGCGCCGCGAGGTCGTCGAGGCGAAGAACCAGGGCGAGAACCTGCTGCACTCGACCCGCAAGTCGCTGGAAGAGCATGGCGACAAGGTCGACGGCTCGACCGTCGAGGCGATCGAGTTCGCGATGAACCCGCTGGAAGAGGCGCTCAAGGGCGACGACGCCGGCAAGATCAAGGGCGCGATGCAGAACCTCACCGAGGCGGCGATGAAGCTCGGCGAGGCGATCTACAAGGCCCAGCAGACCGAGGGCGGCAAGTCCTCCTCGGACGACGAGGAAGATGGGCCCCGGTCGGCGGACGACGACATCGTCGATGCCGATTTCGAGGATCTGGGCGAGGACAAGCGCCGCTGACGCGGCGCGGGTGACGACGCGTGGCCGGCCTGCCGAAAGGCGGGCCGGCCCTTGCTTTGCAGGGACCGGCGGGTTAGGCGCGCTGTGACAGGCGTGACGGACCCTCCGGGGCAGGCAGATCGCTGCGGCACCGGCATCTGGGGATTTCGATGGCAAAACGGGATTACTACGAAATTCTGGGGGTCTCGAAGGGCGCCTCGGCCGATGAGATCAAGAAGGGCTATCGCCAGAAGGCGAAAGAGCTTCACCCCGACCGCAACCAGGACAACCCCGAGGCCGAGGCCCAGTTCAAGGAAGTGAACGAGGCCTATGACGTCCTGAAGGACGACACCAAGAAGGCGGCCTACGACCGCTACGGCCACGCGGCCTTCGAGGGCGGCATGGGCGGCGGTGGCGGGCGCGGCGGCTTCGGCGGCGGCGGCCAGGGCGATTTCGCCTCGGCCTTCTCGGACGTGTTCGAGGACCTGTTCGGCGATTTCATGGGCGGTCGCGGCCCGGGTGGCGGCGGCGGCGGCGGACGCTCGCGCGCCCAGCGCGGCTCGGACCTGCGCTACAACCTGCGCGTCACGCTCGAGGAGGCCTTCACCGGCGTCCAGAAGCAGATCAACGTGCCCAGCTCGGTCACCTGCGGCGCCTGCACCGGCACCGGGGCCGAGGGCGGCGCCGAGCCCGCCGTCTGCCCGACCTGCTCGGGCATGGGCAAGGTGCGCGCGCAGCAGGGCTTCTTCACGGTCGAGCGCACCTGCCCGACCTGCGGCGGCCTCGGTCAGACGATCAAGAACCCCTGCAAGGTCTGCCACGGCGCCGGGCGGGTCGAGAAGGATCGCGCGCTTTCGGTCAACATCCCCGCCGGGGTCGAGACCGGCACCCGCATCCGCCTCGCCGGCGAGGGCGAGGCCGGCCTGCGCGGCGGCCCCTCGGGCGATCTCTACATCTTCCTCGAGGTGCGCGACCACGCGCTGTTCCAGCGCGAGGGCACGAATCTCTACTGCCGGGTCCCGGTGGGCATGGTCGATGCGGCGCTCGGCGGCGAGGTCGAGGTGCCGACGATCGACGGCGGCCGCTCGCGGGTGAAGATCCCCGCCGGCAGCCAGACCGGGCGGCAGATGCGGCTGCGCGGCAAGGGCATGCCCGCGCTGCGCGGGGGCGGCACCGGCGACATGATGATCGAACTCGCGGTCGAGACGCCGGTGAACCTCACCTCGCGCCAGAAGGACCTGCTGCGCGAGTTCGACCGCCTGAGCGAGGACAACAACCCCGAAAGCTCGACCTTCTTCTCGAAGGTCAAGAACTTCTGGGACGGGATGAAGAACTGACCGGAGGGGCGCGCGACCCGCGCCCTTTCGCCTTGGCCGAAATATCCCGGGGGGCGGCCCGGCACGGGCCGCGGGGGCAGCGCCCCCTCCCGGACCGCCGCTGCCCGCGCCGGAGCCACCCGCACCCCAGCCTTAACGCTTCCTTCACCATGCCGCGCGAGGCTGGCGGCATGATGCCCCATCGCAGCCCCGGCCTTTCCGACGCGCAGACCGCCTTCGACCTCGCCGGGGACGAGGCCGAGCCCGCGGGGGCGGCGCTCGCGGGGGCACGGCTGCCCAGCTACATCCGCGACCACCGCGCCCGCCTGCGCCAGCGCTTCACCGACGGCGGCGCCGCGGCGATGCCGGATTACGAACTGCTTGAACTGCTGCTGTTCCGCGCGATCCCGCGCCAGGACGTCAAGCCGCTCGCCCGCCGCCTGATCGACCGCTTCGGCGACCTGGCCGGCGTGCTCGCCGCCCCCGCCCCCGCCCTGACCGCGGTCGAGGGCGCGGGCCCCGCGGTGGCGCAGGACCTTGCGCTGGTCGCGGCGGCGGCGCAGCGGATGACGCGGGCGCGGGTGCTGAACCGGCAGGTGATCTCGTCTTGGGACGCGCTTCTCGACTATTGCCACATGACCATGGCCCACCGCGAGACCGAGCAGTTCCGGATCCTGTTCCTTGACCGGCGCAACACGCTGATCGCCGACGAGGAACAGGCGCGCGGCACGGTCGACCACGTGCCGGTCTACCCGCGCGAGGTCGTCAGGCGCGCGCTCGAACTGAACGCCTCGGCGCTGATCCTCGTGCACAACCACCCCTCGGGCGATCCGACGCCGTCGCAGGCCGACATCGCGATGACCGACCAGATCCGCGCCGCCGCCGAAGCGCTGGGAATCGCGATCCACGATCACCTGATCATCGGCCGCTCGCGCGAGACGAGTTTTCGGTCCGAGGGCCTGCTGTAGCGCCGTGCGCGCCCCGTAAGCGCGGGCCCGCCCGGTCTCAGCCGTTCTCGGCCTCGGCCAGTCGCGGCCCCTCGAGCCGGGCGATCGGCAGCAGCACCCAGCCGGCAGGCTCGCCGCAGTCGGGCAGCGTCACCCGCATCACCGCACGCTCGAGATCGCCGTCGGGCCCGGCACCGAGCCGGGTCGTGACCACGTCGCGCCCGCAGGTCCGGCCCTTGCCACTCGACACTTCCAGCTCGATCGCGGCATCGATCCCGCCCTTTGGCACGAGGTAGATCGCCGTCAGCGGCGTGCCCGCCTTGCCGGGATCGCCAAGGAGGAACAGCCGCCCCACCGCGCCCGCCCCGTTCACTCCGCGTGCCGCGCGCAAATGGCCCGGCTCGCCGAAGGCGGCGCCGTTCTCGAACACGTTCACCGCCACCGGGTCGCCGGCGGTCCAGGCCAGCCCCAGCACCGAACGCATGTCGAACCCCGGCACCGGGGTCTCGATCAGCTGGGGCGATTCCTCGCCCGGCAGCGTCACGTTCACCAGCGCCTCGGCGGCAAGCGCCGGGAACACGACGCGAAGCGTGCCGTCGGCCGCCACGGGGCGGCTGAAGCGGACACCGGCATGCGCGATGTGCACCACCTCGCCCGCGTCGCAGGGCAGCGTCGCCGACAGCTCCAGCAGCGGACCGTCGGCCTTCAGCGCCAGCCGGGTGCGGCAATCCGGCGCCGCCGCAACGGCCGCCACCGGTGCGGGCACGGGCACGGGCACGGGTACGGGCCCCTGCGGCCCCGCCGCCCCGGTTCCAGCCGCCAGGCTGTCCAAGGTCGCCTCTGCCGGCACCGCCGCATCCGCCTGCCCGACGACATCGGCCGCCGGCACGTCGCCGGGGCCCGGCGCCGGGGCCCAGCCTCGCGCCAGCATCTGGCCGCCGCTCAGCAGCGCCAGCGCCGCCACCACCGACACCGCGGCGATCCGCATTCGTCCTGCCTGAAGCTGCATCGGTCCCTCCGCGCGCTGGATCTTCGGGCATCATCGTTAATACCCGAATCCGGCAAACGCTGGGCGCCAAGGTGGCGCTGGCGCCGCGATCGGGCGCCGAAATGCGTCGCGGCGGGACCTTCCCGTCTGGAAGACCCCGCCGCGATGGTCATGTCAGCTGCGGCCAGACCGGCCGGGCGCGACGGTCCGGCTCAGGCCAGCCGGCCGTGGCAGTGCTTGAACTTCTCGCCCGACCCGCAGGGGCAGGGATCGTTACGTGAGGGATTGCCCCAGGTCGCCTGATCCTCGGGGTCGAAGCCCGCGACCGCGGCCGGCGCCGGGGCGGGCTCGGGCGCGGCCAGCGCCTCGGCGCGCGGCGCGGGGGCCAGCGCGGCCTCTGCCGGCTCCGCTCCGGCCAGCGCGGGCTCGGGCTGCGGCTCCGCCTGCGTTTCCGGCGCCGGGGCGGCGGGGGCCTGCGGACCGCGCGCGGCCTGCTGCTGGGCAAGGAACTGGCGCATCATCTGCTCCTGCTCCTCTTGCGTCAGCGGCCGCACGGCCGACAGCTTCTGCGTGACCTCGCTGCGCAGCCCGTCAAGCAGCGCCTCGAACAGCGCGAAGCCCTCGGTCTTGTATTCCGACAGCGGGTCGCGCTGGGCATAGCCGCGGAAGCCCACGACCGAGCGCAGATGCTCGAGCGTCACCAGATGCTCGCGCCACTTGCCGTCGATGGTCTGCAGCAGCACCTGCTTTTCGATGTTGCGCATGGTCTCGGGGCCGAAGGCCGCGGCCTTCTCGTCCATGAAGGCGTCGCTGCGCGCCTCGATGCGCTCGCGCAGCACCTCCTGGTCGACGCCGTCCTCGGCCGCCCAGTCGGCGACCGGCAGGTCGAGCATCAGGATCCCGCGGCAGGCCTCGGCGAGGCCGGCGGTGTTCCACTGGTCGGCATAGGTCTTCGGCGGCGCGTAATCGTCGACAAGGTCGTCGATCACCTGGTGGCGCATGTCGGCCGCGATCTCCGACAGATCGCCCGTCTCCATGATCTCGCGCCGCTGGGCGAAGATCGCCTTGCGCTGGTCGTTCATCACGTCGTCGAACTTCAGCAGCTGCTTGCGGATGTCGAAGTTGCGCGCCTCGACCTTGGCCTGCGCGCGCTCCAGCGACTTGTTCACCCAAGGGTGCACGATCGCCTCGCCTTCCTTCATCCCCAGCGTCGAAAGCACCTTTTCCAGCCGTTCCGAGCCGAAGATCCGCATCAGGTCGTCTTCGAGGCTCAGGAAGAACGACGACCGGCCCGGGTCGCCCTGCCGGCCCGAGCGGCCGCGCAGCTGGTTGTCGATCCGCCGGCTTTCGTGCCGCTCGGTCGCCAGCACGTACAGGCCGCCGGCCTCCAGCACCTTCTGCTTGTCGGCGGCATGCTCGGCCTCGATCCGGGCGCGCAGCTCGTCGGGATGCGCCTCGGGCGTCTCGGCCAGCGCCTGCATCACCTTCATCTCGACGTTGCCGCCCAGCTGGATGTCGGTGCCGCGGCCGGCCATGTTGGTGGCGATGGTCACCGCGCCAAGCTTGCCGGCCTCGGCGACGATATGGGCCTCCTGCTCGTGCTGGCGGGCGTTCAGCACGTTGTGGGGCACCTTCGCGGCCGTCAGCAGCTGCGACAGCATCTCGGACTTCTCGATCGAGGTGGTGCCCACCAGGATCGGCTGGCCCTTGGCATGGGCCTCGTGGATCGCCTTGACGATCGCCTCGTACTTCTCGCGCGCGGTGCGGTAGACGGCGTCGTGCTCGTCGACGCGCTGCACCGGGCGGTTGGTCGGCACCTCGACGACGCCGAGCTTGTAGATCTCCATGAACTCCTCGGCCTCGGTGGCCGCGGTGCCGGTCATGCCGGCCAGCTTGTCGTAGAGACGGAAGTAGTTCTGGAACGTCACGCTCGCCAGCGTCACGTTCTCGGGCTGGACGGTGACGCCTTCCTTGGCCTCGATCGCCTGGTGCAGGCCGTCGGACAGGCGGCGGCCCTTCATCATCCGGCCGGTGAACTCGTCGATCAGCATCACCTCGCCGTCGCGCACGATGTAGTGCTGGTCCTTCAGGAACAGCTTGTGCGCGCGCAGGGCCTGGGTGACGTGGTGCACGATCGTGGTCGATTCGGGATCGTACAGCGTCTGCCCGGCCGGCAGCACGCCCGCGCCCTGCAGCCGCTTCTCGAGGTATTCGTTGCCTTCCTCGGTGAAGGTCGCCTGGCGCTGCTTCTCGTCGAGGGTGAAGTGCTCCTCGGTCAGCTCGGGGATGAACTGGTCGAGGGTCTTGTACAGCTCCGAGCGGTCCTGCGACGGGCCCGAGATGATCAGCGGCGTCCGCGCCTCGTCGACCAGGATCGAATCGACCTCGTCGACGATCGCGAAGAAGTGCCCGCGCTGCGCCATCTCCTCGACCGAGTTCTTCATGTTGTCGCGAAGATAGTCGAACCCAAGCTCGTTGTTGGTCGCATAGGTGATGTCGGCGCGATAGGCCGCGCGCTTGTCCGGGTCGGGCTGGAACGGCACCACGACGCCGGTCGTCATGCCCAGCTGGGCATAGACCTTGCTCATCCACTCCGCGTCGCGCTTGGCGAGGTAGTCGTTGACGGTGACGACGTGCACGCCCTTGCCCGCCAGCGCGTTGAGGTAGACCGGGAAGGTCGCCATCAGCGTCTTGCCCTCGCCGGTCTTCATCTCGGCGATGTTGCCCTGGTGCAGGAAGATCCCCGCCATCAGCTGCACGTCGAAGGCCCGCAGGCCCAGCGCGCGGCGCGCGCCCTCGCGGCAGTTCGCGAAGGCCTCGGGCAGCAGCGCGTCAAGGCTCTCCCCGTTGGCGTAGCGCTCCTTGAATTCCGCGGTCTTCTGTTTCAGCCCCTCGTCCGACAGCGCCTGGAACTCGGGTTCCAGCGCGTTGATCTTCGCGACGAGCGGGCGCACGGAACTGACCTTGCGGTCGTTCGGCGTACCGAAGACCTTCCGTGCGAGACTTCCGATGCCCAGCATGCTTTCTCCGGCCTGGCATCCCGTCCCGGCCTCCCAGCCTGACGGGATCGTGTGACGGGCAGCCTTGCCGCCCTGTCTCGCCAAGCCTAGAACGGCGGCAATCGTCGGACGGACGGCCCCCGCGGGGACCCTTGGCGATGTAAGGTCCGCCCGCAATACTGTCAACGCTGCAAGCCTCATGCAGCCCTGCCGGAGTGCACTGATGACCCTGACCGCAACCTCTGTCCGCGCCCTGCTGGCCGGTCTCGCCCTGCTGCCCGCGATCCCCGCGATGGCCCAGGACACCGCGCCCGCCGCCCCCGCGACCGAGACGGCGACCGAGACCGCCCCGGCCCGCACCGACCTGACCGCCGAGACCGTCGTCGCCACCGTCGACGGCACCGACATCACCCTGGGCGACATGATCGCGCTGCGCTCGGCGCTGCCGCAGCAGTACCTCGCGCTGCCCGACGACCAGCTGTTCAAGGGCATCCTCGACCAGCTGGTGCAGCAGACCGCGCTGGCCAAGATCGGCGAGGGCGAGCTGACCGCCCGCGACCAGCTGCTGCTCAAGACCCAGCGCCTGGCCTATGTCGCCGGCATCGCGCTGGACAAGATCGCCACCGCCGCCGTGACCGACGAGGCCGTGCAGGCCGCCTATGACGCCAAGTACGCCAACGTCGAGCCCTCGACCGAATACAACGCCTCGCACATCCTCGTGACCACCGAGGACGAGGCCAAGGCCGTGAAGGCCGAGATCGACGGCGGCAAGGACTTCGCCGAGGTGGCGAAAGAGAAGTCGACCGGCCCGTCGGGTCCCGATGGCGGCGACCTCGGCTGGTTCGGCGCGGGCATGATGGTCGAGCCGTTCGAGAAGGCCGTGATGGCGATGAAGCCGGGCGACGTGTCCGAGCCGGTGCAGACCCAGTTCGGCTGGCACATCATCAAGCTCAACGACACCCGCGAAGCCTCGGCGCCGGCGCTCGACGACGTGCGCGACCAGCTGGCCGCCGAGATCCAGGAAAAGGCCGTGACCGACGAGATCGCGCGCGTTTCCGCTGCCGCGACGGTCGAGCGCAACACGGACGGTATTGACCCTTCGGTCGTGAAAGACGACACGATTCTCCCGGAATGACGTGACCGGCCGCTGCCGGTCCGCCCGAGAGACGGAAAGGACCGGCAGATGGCGAAGAAGGCGAAGGTCGAAGCCAAGAAGCTCAAGGCCAAGGTCGCGAAGCTGAAGACCAAGCTCGCGGCGGCCAAGGAAGCCTCGACCCCCACCATCGAGACCCCGAAGGTGAAGAAGCCCCTCGCGGTCTCGCCCCTCGCCCCCGCGGGCTTCCCGGCACTGCCGGTGATCGGCGGGGTCGAGTTCGCCGCCGCCGCCGCCGGCGTGCGCTATGCCGGGCGCACCGACGTGATGCTGGCGCGCCTCGCCCCCGGCACCGCGATGGCCGGCACCTTCACCCGCTCGAAGACCCGCGCCGCCTGCGTGCATGACTGCCAGCGCAAGCTGACCGTCAAGGTGCCCGAGGGCGCCGGCGCCGCGATCGTGGTCAATTCGGGCAATGCCAACGCCTTCACCGGCTCGAACGGGCAAGAGGCGGTCGACCGGCTGACCGGCGGCGTGGCCGATGCGCTGGGCCTGCCCGCAAGCCGCGTGTTCTCCTCCTCGACCGGCGTGATCGGCGAGCCGCTGCCCTGGGAACGGATCACCGCGAAGATCGAGGACCTGAAGGGCCTTCTCGACCCCGAGGGGATCGAGGGCGCGGCACGCGCGATCATGACCACCGACACCTTCCCCAAGGGCGCCGCGGCCGAGATCGCGGGCGAGGGCGGCGCGATCAAGATCGCGGGCATCGCCAAGGGCTCGGGCATGATCGCGCCCGACATGGCGACGATGCTGGTCTACATCTTCACCGACGCCACGATCGAGACGAAGGCGCTGCAAAGGATCGTGTCGCGCCTGACCGACACCACCTTCAACGCGATCACCGTCGACAGCGACACCTCGACCTCGGACGCGCTGCTGATCGCCGCCACCGGCGCCTCGGCCGCGAAGCCGATCACCGACATGCGCTCGAAGGTCGCCAGGGATTTCGAGACGGCGCTGCGCGAGGTGATGACCTCGCTCGCCCACCAGGTCGTGCGCGACGGCGAGGGCGCGACCAAGTTCGTCGAGGTGCAGGTCACCGGTGCCGCGTCGGATGCCGATGCCAAGACCGTGGCGATGGCGATTGCGAACTCGCCGCTGGTGAAGACCGCGATCGCGGGCCAGGACGCGAACTGGGGCCGCGTGGTGATGGCCGTCGGCAAGTGCGGCGCCGAGGCCGACCGCGACCGGCTGGCGATCCGCTTCGGCGACATCACCGTGGCCGAGAACGGCTGGCGCGCGCCCGACTACTCGGAAGAGGCGGCCTCGGCCTACATGAAGCGCCAAGAGCTGGTGATCGGCGTCGACATGGGGCTGGGCAAGGGCGCCTTCACCGCCTGGACCTGCGACCTGACGCATGGCTACATCGACATCAACGCGGATTACCGCAGCTGATGACCCGGGTCGTCCTCGTTTCCGCCGTGGCCCTCGTCGATGTCGAGGGCCGCGTGCTTCTGGCGCAGCGCCCGCCCGGCAAGTCGCTGGCGGGGCTGTGGGAATTCCCGGGCGGCAAGATCGAGCCCGGCGAGCGCCCCGAAGAGGCGCTGATCCGCGAGCTGCACGAGGAGCTGGGCATCGACACCTGGGCCAGCTGCCTCGCGCCGCTGACCTTCGCCAGCCATGCCTATGACGACTTCCACCTGCTGATGCCGCTCTTCGCCTGCCGCAAGTGGAACGGCATCCCCACCCCGCGCGAGGGCCAGACCCTGGCCTGGGTGCGGGCGCGCGATCTTGCCGATTACCCGATGCCGCCCGCCGACATTCCGCTGATCCCGATCCTGCGCGACTGGCTCTGACGCCGGGCTGACTCAAGGGCGCTTGCAGATTCGGGGGGGCACGCGTATATGCAGCTCAACAGCGGCGCTGGACGGGTCCAAACCTTCAGCCCAACCGAAACGCATGCGGGCCGCTTCGGCCCGCTTTTTTGTTTTCAGGGATCGGATCCATGACCGACCTCATCGCCAAGACCGCGATCGACCGGCGTCTCGCCGAAATCGTCCAGCCCGTCATCGAGGGCCTGGGCTACGAACTCGTCCGCATCCGCCTGATGGGCGGTCAGACCAAGACCCTGCAGGTCATGGCCGACCGCCCCGAGGGCGGCATCGACGTCGACGACTGCGCCAAGATCTCGACCGCGGTGTCGGCGATCATGGATGTCGAGGACCCGATCGAGGACAACTACCACCTCGAGGTCTCGTCCCCCGGGATCGACCGGCCGCTCACCCGGCTCAAGGACTTCGACATGTGGGAGGGCTACGAGGCCCGCCTCGAGACGACCGAGCAGATCGACGGGCGCAAGCGCTTCAAGGGCATCATCCGCGGCTCGGAAGGCGACGAGGCGCTGATCGAGATCGAGGACCAGGGCGAAGCGGTCGTGATCGGCCTGAACTTCGAGCTGCTGGCCGATGCGAAACTGATCCTGACCGACGAGCTGATCGCCGAGATGCTGCGCCAGAAGAAGGCGTCGGGCGTCATCGACGAAGACCAGTTCGACGACATCGAAACCGAAGAAGACCCGGCAGAGGCCGGCAACCCGTCCCAGGAGGCGTGACAGATGGCCATCACTTCTGCCAACCAGCTTGAACTGCTGCAGACCGCCGAGGCGGTCGCGCGCGAGAAGATGATCGACCCCGAGCTGGTCATCGAAGCCATGGAGGACAGCCTCGCCCGCGCCGCCAAGTCGCGCTACGGGGCCGAGATGGACATCCGAGTCGCGATCGACCGCAAGACCGGCCGCGCCACCTTCACCCGCGTGCGCACCGTCGTCGAGGATGACGCGGTCGAGAACTATCAGGCCGAGCTGACCGTCAAGCAGGCCAAGCAGTACCTGGCCGACCCGCAGATCGGCGACGAGGTCATCGACGAGGTCCCGCCCGTCGACCTCGGCCGCATCGCCGCGCAATCGGCCAAGCAGGTCATCCTGCAGAAGGTCCGGGAAGCCGAGCGCGACCGCCAGTTCGAGGAATTCAAGGACCGCAAGGGCTCGATCATCAACGGCATGGTCAAGCGCGAGGAATACGGCAACATCATCGTCGACATCGGCCGTGGCGAGGCGATCCTGCGCCGCAACGAGAAGATCGGCCGCGAGAGCTATCGCCCGAACGACCGCATCCGCTGCTACATCAAGGACGTGCGCCGCGAACCCCGCGGGCCGCAGGTCTTCCTGTCGCGCACCGACCCGATGTTCATGGCCGAGCTGTTCAAGATGGAAGTGCCGGAGATCTACGACGGCATCATCGAGATCAAGGCCTGCGCCCGCGATCCCGGGTCGCGCGCCAAGATCGCCGTGATCTCCTATGACAACTCGATCGACCCGGTCGGCGCCTGCGTCGGCATGCGCGGCTCGCGCGTGCAGGCCGTGGTGAACGAGCTGCAGGGCGAGAAGATCGACATCATCCCGTGGAACGAGGATCAGGCCACCTTCCTCGTGAACGCGCTTCAGCCCGCGGAAGTCTCGAAGGTCGTCATCGACGAGGAAGCCGGCAAGATCGAGGTCGTCGTGCCCGACGAGCAGCTCTCGCTCGCCATCGGCCGCCGCGGCCAGAACGTGCGCCTCGCCTCGCAGCTGACCGCACTCGACATCGACATCCTGACCGAGGCGCAGGAAAGCGAACGCCGCCAGGCGGAATTCGCCAGCCGCACCGGCATGTTCATGGAAGCGCTCGACCTCGACGAGACCTTCGCCCAGCTGCTGGTCGCCGAGGGCTTCACCAACCTCGAGGAGGTCGCCTATGTCGACCTCGACGAGCTTCTGGTGATCGACGGCGTCGACGAGGGCACGGCCGAGGAACTTCAGGCCCGCGCCCGCGACTACATCGAGGCGCAGAACGCCAAGGCGCTCGAGGCCGCGAAAGCGCTCGGCGTCGAGGACGCGCTCATTGACTTCGAGGGCCTCACTCCCCAGATGGTGGAGGCGCTCGCGAAGGATGGCGTCAAGACGCTCGAAGATTTTGCGACCTGCGCCGACTGGGAACTGGCCGGCGGCTGGACCACGGTCAACGGCGAGCGCGTCAAGGACGAAGGCATCCTCGAGAAGTTCGACGTCAGCCTCGAGGAAGCGCAGCGTCTGGTGATGACCGCGCGGATCTCGCTGGGCTGGGTCGACCCCGCCGAGCTGGATGCCGAGGCCGAGGCGGATGACGAAGCCGCGGCCGACGAGGAAGACGCCTGAGGGATCTGAGCGATGAGCCGTGGTGGACGCGACAAGGATCGCGACGAGCCGGAGCGTCGCTGCATCGTCTCGGGCGAGGTGCAACCGAAGCAGGGTCTGATCCGTTTCGTGGTCGGACCCAATGCTCAGGTGGTGCCGGATCTGGCCGGGAAGCTTCCCGGCCGCGGGATCTGGGTGACGGCCGACCGGGCCACGCTCGAGACCGCGATCAAGAAGAACCTGTTCACCCGCGCCGCGCGGATGCAGGTGACGGTTCCCGCGGACCTGATCGAGACGATCGAGGCCGGCCTGGCGGACCGAGTCGTGAGCCTGATATCCCTCGCCCGGCGACCGGGCGGGGCGGTCTGCGGGTTCGAGAAGGTGAAGGACTGGCTCGACAAGGGCCAGGCGAAGGTGCTGCTGCAGGCCTCGGACGGTTCCGAACGGGGCAAGCAGAAGCTCTGGACTCCGCCGGGAGGGCGCTATTTCGGCTGCCTGACCGCCCAGGAATTGGGTTTGGCATTCGGTCGCGACTATGCGATACACGCCGCGCTTGCCGCTGGCGGACTCGCCAGTCGTGTAGTAGAGGACGCCGCGAAGCTTCACGGGCTGCGTGGCTCTGACGGCAAGTACGACGGCGGCAGGTCCGCCGGGAAGGATACGACATCGGCATGAGTGATACGGACGGCAAGAAACCCCTTGGGCTCGGTGGCGGGCGTTCTGGTCAGGTGAAGCAAAGCTTCAGCCACGGCCGGACGAAGACTGTCCAGGTCGAGACCAAGCGCAAGCGCGTTGTGGTGCCGACGAAGCCGGGCACGTCCTCGGGCAAGTCGGGCGGCTCCGGCGCGCTCGGTGACCCGTCGCGTCGTCCCGCCGGCATCTCGGACGCCGAGATGGAGCGCCGCCTCGCCGCGGTGCGCGCCGCCAAGGCCCGCGAGGCCGAGGAGGCTGCGCAGCGCGCGGCGGAAGAGGCCGAGCGCGAGCGCGAGCGTGAAGAGCGCCGCGCCGAGATCGAGAAGAAAGAGCGCGAGGAGCGCGAGCACCAGGAGGCCCTGCGCCTCAAGGCGGAAGAGGACGAGCGCAAGGCCCGCGAGGCCGAGCTGCGCGCCCAGAAGCGCGAAGAGACCCGCGCCAAGCCCGCCGCTGCTGCCGCCCCCGCCGACCCGGCCGCCGCCGAGGCCGCCGCGTCGCGTGCCGCGACCAAGGGCGTGTCGACCGCGGCCCCGCGCAAGACCGACCGCGATCGCGACACCTCGAACGACCGTGACCGCAAGAGCGGCCGCGGCGGCGAGGACCGTCGCTCGGGCAAGCTGAGCCTCAACGACGCGCTCGCCGGTGGCGAGGGTGGCCGCACCCGCTCGCTCGCCGCGATGAAGCGCAAGCAGGAGAAGGCGCGCCAGAAGGCGATGGGCTTCGGCCAGAAGGCCGAGAAGCAGTCGCGCGACGTGCAGCTGCCGGAAACCATCGTCGTGCAGGAACTGGCCAACCGGATGGCGGAGCGCGCCGCCGACGTGGTCAAGAGCCTGATGAAGATGGGCATGATGGTTTCGATGAACCAGCCCATCGACGCCGACACCGCCGAACTGGTGATCGAGGAATTCGGCCACCGCGCGGTGCGCGTGTCGGATGCCGACGTGGAACAGGTCATCGATTCGGTCGAGGACAAGGCCGAGGATCTGGCCGCGCGTCCGCCGATCATCACGATCATGGGTCACGTCGACCACGGCAAGACCTCGCTTCTGGACGCGCTGCGCAAGACCTCGGTGGTCTCGGGCGAGGCCGGCGGCATCACCCAGCACATCGGCGCCTACCAGGTGACGACGGAATCGGGTTCGGTGCTGACCTTCCTCGACACGCCCGGCCACGCGGCCTTCACCTCGATGCGCGCCCGCGGCGCCAACGTCACCGACATCGTCGTGCTGGTGGTTGCCGCCGATGACGCGGTGATGCCGCAGACGATCGAGGCGATCAACCACGCCAAGGCGGCCAAGGTGCCGATGATCGTGGCGATCAACAAGGTCGACAAGCCCGACGCCAACCCGCAGAAGGTCCGCACGGACCTGCTGCAGCACGAGGTCGTGGTCGAAGAGATGGGCGGCGACGTGCTGACCGTCGAGGTTTCGGCCAAGACCGGCAAGGGTCTGGACAACCTGCTGGAAAGCATCGCGCTTCAGGCCGAGATCCTCGACCTGCGGGCCAACCCGAACCGGGCGGCCATGGGCGCGGTGATCGAAGCCAAGCTGGACGTCGGCCGCGGCCCCGTCGCCACGGTGCTGATCCAGCACGGCACCCTGCACAAGGGCGACATCTTCGTCGTCGGCGAGCAGTGGGGCAAGGTGCGGGCGCTGATCAACGACAAGGGCGAGCGCGTCGACGAGGCCGGCCCCTCGGTCCCGGTCGAGGTTCTGGGCCTGAACGGCACGCCGGCCGCCGGCGACGTCGTCAACGTGGTCGAGACCGAAGCCCAGGCGCGCGAGATCGCGGACTACCGCGAGCAGGCCGCCAAGGACAAGCGCGCTGCCGCCGGTGCCGCCACCACGCTCGAGCAGCTGATGGCCAAGCACAAGGCCGACCAGAACGTCTCGGAGCTGCCGGTGGTGGTGAAGGCCGACGTGCAGGGTTCGGCCGAGGCGATCGTCCAGGCGCTCGAGAAGATCGGCAACGACGAGGTCCGCGTTCGGGTCCTGCACTCGGGCGTCGGCGCGATCACCGAAAGCGACGTCGGCCTCGCCGAGGCGTCGGGCGCTCCGGTCATCGGCTTCAACGTTCGTGCCAACGCGCCTGCGCGCGGGGCGGCGAACCAGAAGGGCGTCGAGATCCGCTACTACTCGATCATCTACGATCTGGTCGACGACCTGAAGCAGGCCGCCTCGGGCATGCTGAAGAAAGAGATCCGCGAGAACTTCATCGGCTATGCCGAGATCAAGGAAGTCTTCCGCGTTTCGGACGTCGGCATGGTCGCGGGCTGCCTCGTCACCGAGGGCGTCGCGCGTCGTTCGGCCGGCGTGCGCCTGCTGCGCGACAACGTCGTGATCCACGAGGGCACGCTGAAGACGCTCAAGCGCTTCAAGGACGAGGTGAAGGAAGTCATCTCGGGCCAGGAATGCGGCATGGCGTTCGAACGCTACGAGGACATCCGCAAGGGCGATGTCATCGAGATCTTCGAGCGGGAAGAGGTCGAGCGCACGCTCGCCTGATCCCGCCCGGGACGCTCACCCGATACGAAAAGGCCCCGGCGATGCGATCGCCGGGGCCTTTTTCCATTCGGTCGCCCGCGCCGCGCCTATTTCGGGCTGCGCTTCGCGAGGATCCGCTGCAGCGTGCGGCGGTGCATGTTCAGACGCCGCGCGGTTTCCGAGACGTTGCGGTCGCACATCTCGTAGACGCGCTGGATGTGCTCCCACCGCACCCGGTCGGCCGACATCGGGTTCTCGGGCGGGGCCGGCATCGCGTCGCCCTGCGCCAGCAGCGCCGCGGCGATCGCGTTCGCGTCGGCGGGCTTCGACAGGTAGTCGGTCGCGCCCAGCTTCACCGCCGCCACCGCCGTCGCGATCGCGCCATAGCCGGTCAGCACCACGATCCGCGCATCCTCGCGCGCCTCGCGCAGCGTCTCGACCACGTCGAGCCCGTTGCCGTCCTCCAGCCGCAGGTCGATCACCGCATAGGCGGGCCGGGTCTCGCGCGCGATCCGCAGACCCTCGGCCACGGTCTCGGCGGTGACGGGGGCGAAGCCGCGCTTTTCCATCGCCTTGGCAAGCCGGGTGACGAAGGCGCTGTCGTCATCGACCAGCAGCAGCGAGGGATCGGCGGCAAGCGTCGATCCGGCGGCGGCCCCGGTCGCGGGGTCCTGTTCGGGTTCGGGGGGGGTCATGGGTCCAGTCCTTCGCGTCAGATCCCGGCCGCTCGGGCGGCCTCGATGAAACAGGCCGAGCGCTCTGCCATCTGCTGGGCGTTCACATCGCGGTTGAAGAACTCCGCGAAGCCGAGTTTCGGGAACATGAGATACGTCTGCGTGGAATGATCCACCAGATAGAATTCGGGATCGTCCCCCTCGTGCGAACGGTAATAGACCTTGTAGGCCTTGGCCGCGCCATCGACATCGGCCTCGGACCCGGTCAGGCCGATCATCCGCGGATGCATCAGCGCGGTGTAGTCGGCCAGCACCTCGGGCGTGTCGCGCTTGGGGTCGACGGTGACGAAGACCGGCGTGACCTGATAGCCCATCTCTTCCAGCGCGTCGGTCGCCTCGGCATTGCGGGCCGCGTCGATCGGGCAGACATCGGGGCAGAAGGTATAGCCGAAATAGACCAGTGTCGGGCCGGTGATCACCTCGCGGTCGGTGACCCGGCGCCCGGCCTGATCGGTCAGCGTGAACGGCCCGCCGATGGTCGCCGCGCCCGACACCACGCCCTGCCGGCAATCGGCGAAGATGTCGCCCTCGACCGCCTGCCGCGTCAGCGCATAGGTCACCACCAGCCCGATCGCCACGAATGCGGTCGCCGCTGCCGCCAGCCGGCCCGTCGAGATCGCCATGCCGGCCCCCGTTGCTTTGCCCCAGTCCACAGCCCCGCTCCGGGCTTTGGTCCGGCGCATTGATCCCCCATCGGGGCCGCAGTATCAATCCCGCGGGGCCGCAAACCTGCCCTGCAGGCCGAAGGAGCCGCAAAATGCCGCAGCGCCGCCTGCCGGGCCCCGCCGGAATGCACAGCGAATGGCTGCGGCTTCAGACGCTGGTGCTGCTGCGCTGGGCCGCGATCACCGGCCAGCTGGCCGCGATCCTGGCCGCGCGCCGGCTCTACGGCGTCGAGATCCCGATGGGCGCCTGTCTCGCCACGATCGGTGCCGCGGTGATCGCGAACCTCGTGCTGCAGTTCGTCTACCCGCGCTCGACCCGGCTCGGCCAGCGCCAGGCGGTGGCGGTGCTGCTGTTCGACACCGGGCAGCTCGCGCTGCTGCTGGCGCTGACCGGCGGGCTGAACAACCCTTTCGCGCTGCTGATGGTCGCCCCCGCCACGATCGGCGCCACCGCGCTGCAGACCGGGCCGACGATGGTGCTCGCGGCCGCGACGATCGGGCTTGTCACCGTGATCGGCTGGTGGAACCTGCCGCTGCGCCTGATCGACGGCGGCGAGATCCGGGTGCCCGAGATCTTCGAATTCGGCCACTGGCTCGCGATCTCGATCGGCGTCGCCTTCCTCGCCGGCTATGCCCGCCGCGTCGCCTTCGAGATCCACGGCATGTCCGAGGCGCTGCTGGCCACCCAGATGGCGCTGGCGCGCGAACAGAAGCTGACCGATCTGGGCGGCGTCGTCGCCGCGGCCGCGCACGAGCTTGGCACCCCGCTCGCCACCATCACCCTCGTCAGCGCCGAGCTTGCCGACGAGCTTGAGGACGATCCCGACCTGCGCGACGACGCGCTGCTGATCCGCTCGCAGGCCGACCGCTGCCGCGACATCCTGCGCGACATGGGCCGGGCCGGGAAGGACGACCTGCAGATGCACTCGGCCCCGCTCGAGGAGCTGCTGCGCGAGGCGGCCGAGCCGCATGCGGACCGCGGCAAGCGGCTGGTCGTCACGCTGCCCGACGTCTCGCTCGCCGGGCGCCAGCCGCTGGTGACACGGCGGCCCGAGATCATCCACGGCCTGCGCAACCTGATCCAGAACGCCGTCGACTTCGCCCGCGACACGGTCTGGATCGACCTCGGCTGGTCGGGCTCGCGCATCACCGTGCGCATCGCCGACAACGGCCCCGGCTTCCCGCCGCACCAGATCGACCGGCTGGGCGACCCGTTCATCCGCCGCCGCGCCGGCGCCGGCCCCGCCCCCGCCGCCGAGCTGCCCGACACCACCGCCGGCGCCCGCCCGGGCTACGAGGGGATGGGGCTTGGGCTCTTCATCGCCAAGACGCTGCTCGAACGAACCGGGGCGCAGATCAGCTTCGCCAACGGTTCCGACCCGTTCCTGACCGCGCGCGAAACGCCCGCCCGTTCGGGCGCGGTGATCGAGCTTGTCTGGCCGCGCAGCCGGGTCGAGGCCGCGGCCGGCCCGCTCGGCCCCAACCGCGGCTTCGCCGACTGAGCCGGCGGCGCAACGCTGCGTTACCAACTGTTGCCACGGCGCCGCAACGCTTCGGCATTTATAGATTTGTTAACCTTTGACGCGAAGCATCGTGTCACTCCTTGCTGCACCGCCGCGCGGAACGATGGGCAGCGAAGGTGGACCGCGAACCGGCTTTGGGGGAGGCACGGTAGAGACGATGCTGTTCTGGCCTGTCATCTTCGTGACCACCGCCGTGGGTTCGGCGATGGTCGCGCTGATCCTGCTCAGTCTGCTGCAGCCCGCCGGGCCGCGGCGGCCGCGGCTGTCGGACCCGGTCGGGCCCGAGATCGAGGAAACCACCTTCCTCTTCGACAACCGCAGCCTGATCGACGCGACCGCGCCCGCGCGCGCCCTGCTGGAAAGCCTGCCGCCCGCCAGCGGCGACTGGGAACGGCTGCTGTCCTTCCTGCGCCCGCGCTTCCCCCGCTTCGATCAGGAGCTTCAGGACCTTGCCCGGGCCGGGCGGCTCGAACTCTCGGCCACGGGGAACGACCCGCTGCGCCTGCGGCTCGAGAATGTCGCGGGCCTTGCCCGGCTGACGCTGGTCGATCCGCGGGCCGAAGGGCCGGCGACCCGGATGGACGCGCTCAGCCTGCGCGCGATGGAGGACGAGCTGACCGAGCTGCGCGAGGTCGTGGACGAACTGCCGCTGCTGTGCTGGCGCGGCGACGCGACCGAGGCGCTGGTCTGGGCGAACCGCGCCTACCTGCTGCGCGCGGCCGAGCTGTCGGCGCCCGCCGATCCTGCCCCCGCCGCCGAGCCGCCGCTGGCCGCCGAGGACGACCACGATCCCCGCGACGGCGCCGCGCCCGACGGCGAGATGCCGCGCGACCTGTGGCCGCCGCCGCAGCTGTTCGCCACCGCCTCGATCAGCCCCGACCGGCTGACGCGGCTGCAGATCGCGGGGGCCGCCGGCCCCGCCTCGGGCTGGTTCCAGTGCAGCCGCCACCCGACGCCCGACGGCGGCTTCCTGTGCTTCGCCGTGCCCGTCGATGCGCTGGTCGGTGCCGAACGCGCGCTGAAGGACTTCATCCAGACCCTGACGCGCACCTTCGCCCAGCTGCCCACGGCGCTTGCGATCTTCGACCACGACCGCCGGCTGGCCCTGTTCAACCCGGCCGTCACCGACCTCACCGGCCTCAGCCCGCAGTTTCTGGCCGAGCGCCCGACGCTGGGCAGCGTGCTCGACCGCCTGCGCGAAGAACACATGCTGCCCGAGCCGCGCAACTACCGCAGCTGGCACCGCCAGATGACCGAGATCGAGCGCGCCGCGGCGCAGGGCTTCTATCAGGACACCTGGCAGATCCCCAGCGGCGAGACCTACCGCGTCACCGCCCGCCCGCATACCGACGGCGGCCTCGCGATGATGATCGAGGACATCACCGGCGAGATCACCCTGACCCGCCGGTTCCGCGGCGAGATCGACCTTGGCCGCGCCGTCATCGACCAGATGCCCGAGGCGGTGGCCGTGTTCTCGCCCTCGGGCGGCCTCGTGCTGGCCAATGCCGCCTATGACGCGCTCTGGGGCGAGGCCGGCACCGCGCCCGGCGCCCGCGATGCCGACGGGGCGCTGACGCTGTGGCAGGACCGCGGCCTGCCCGGCGTGCTGTGGACCGACCTGTCCGAGCGGCTGTCGGGCGACGGCCCGCGCCAGCCCTGGGCGGCGCCGATGCCGCTGCGCGACGGCCGTCGGCTGGCCGTGCGGACCGTGCCGCTGACCGGTGGCATGACCATGGTGGGCTTCGGCGACCGCGCGGCGGCCGGCCCGCTCGCGATGGCCGCCTCGGGCGAGGCCGCGATCCCGGGCCTGGCCGAGGAGCCCGCCCCGGCCCTGAAGCCGCCCGGCCCCCGCGGCGCCGGCCGCGGCAACCATTGACCGCGCCGCCGCGGCGAATCCCCCGCCCCTAGGCCCCGTCTTGGCCATCCTCAGGTATCGAAATGCCCGAGGATGCAGCCCCTGCGATTGTTTCCATCCAAACGAAATATGCTGCAAACGCAATGGTTTGCGCCATATGGTTTAGCGGAAACTCGGATTTTCCGGCAAATATGAAACGAAAATCGCAAGATTCCGCGCACAATACGAAATTCTGCCGCAACGCAGCAAAGTAACGTTTAAGACACCGGAAACGAAAGATTCTTCTTGCGGATTGTATGGATTTTGTGGCAAGAACATAGGCATGGGGACGCCTAGAGGGACTTCGATTTAGGCAGAATGATAACAGGCCAACGCTGGGGAGCTGGTCACATGCTGAGAACGATCACGGTTGGAAGCTGCGTTTCGGTCCAGGGGACCTTCGAGGGGCAGCTCGAGAATGGCAAGATCCAGGTGCGCGTTGGGGAGCGCGTTTACGTGGGTAGCCCGGTGGCCCGGAAGATCGACTGAGGGAGGACAGTCGGTCGTTCGGTCCAGTGAAAAGGGGAGCTTAGGCTCCCCTTTTTTCGTTTTGCCACCGCCCCGCAGAACGCACTTTCCCAAAACCCGGCCCATACCGCCCGCCGCAGCCGAGGCTTGGCGGAAAGCTCGCCACGCCGAAGCAGGCGCGACGTTTTGAACCGTTGCGAATTGCGGCAAAGCGCTTCCTATTTAATGGCCGAATTGCGCTTTCTAATAATCTAGTCATTTGCCGGATCCGGAAATCCGCTATATTTGTCGCATGACAATTCGCCGGCAGACCGGTCGGCAGCGACACAATTCCCGGAGACGGACACCCGTGACAGAAATCGAACTCGAGACGATGGAGCTGAAGGATCTCAAGGATCTTCGCGCCAAGATCGATCGCGCGATCGCCTCCTACGAGGATCGCCAGAAACTGAAAGCCCGCGAAGAAGTCGAAGCCTTCGCCCGCGAACGCGGTTTCTCGCTGACCGAACTCGCCGCCGTGGCCGCAACGAAAAAGCGCCGTCCCGCCGATCCCAAATATGCCAACCCGGACAATCCCGACGATACCTGGTCGGGCCGTGGCCGCCGCCCCCGCTGGGTCGAGCAGGCGCTGGCCTCGGGGCGCGAACTGTCCGACCTCGCCATCTGAGCGACCGGGCCTGCGCGGGCCGGTTTGAAGGGCCGGTTTGAAGGGCCCGTTTCATAGGCCGGTTTGATGGGCCCATTTGGCGCGCCTGGCCCGAGCGGCCTTCGCGTCAGGGCAGCAGCGACAGCAAATCCAGGTGCCGGCGGGTGTAATCCGCCCGCACCTCCGCCGGCGGCCGCAGCCGGATCTGCAGGCCCTCGGTCAGCGTGGCATCGGGGCGGCCGAAGAAACGGTCGGCCTCGGCCGCGGAAAATCCGGCGATCTGCACCGCCTCCAGCCAGGCGGAAATCCGGTCGGCCTTTTTCACCGCCTTTTTCACCGCCACCGGCAGGGCCGCGGGCAATCCGAACCGGATATGGATCGCCGCCGTCAGCCGCCGGTCCAACTCGCCGTAATTCGGGCCGACCGCGTCCTTCACCGGGCTGATCATGTCGCCGATCACGTATTCGGGCGCATCGTGCAACAGCGCCGCCAGCCGCCAGCGCGCGCCGACGCCGGGATCGGCACGATGGAAGATCTCTTCCACCAGCAGCGAATGCTCGGCCACCGAATAGGGCCAATCGCCGCGCGTCTGCCCATTCCAGCGCGCGACGAATGCAAGCCCGTGGGCAATATCCTCGATCTCGATATCGACCGGGGTCGGATCCAGAAGATCCAGCCGTCGTCCAGACAGCATCCTTTGCCAGGCGCGCGGCTGTCTGGCGGCTTTGGGCATTGCGGTCTCCCTCGAAGGGCGCCTGCGTCGGGCGCCGCCTGATGTCCGGCCGTCGCGGGCCAGGGGCCCCGGTGCCGGTTGTCCCGGTGCTAGCCGCGCCCAGGCCGCCTGTAAACCGCGCCGAAACCGCCGCTGCGGAACCTTTTGCACCGCTTCCGCATTATTTCCGCGAACCGCCGCATTAGCAAAGCCGGCGAAACGTTTTGCAAATTGGCGCCCGTCCGCGGTGTTCCCCGACAAGGGACCGCGACCGCGCCGATCAGGGACAGAAAGGAAACGCTATGAAGCTCTTCCAGACTGCCGCAGTCCTCGGAAGCCTCGCATTCAGCACCGCTGTCGCGACCGCGATCTTCACCCAGCCTGCGGAATCCTACGCCCCCTACCGCTTCCCCGAGCCGCCGAGCGCGATCCGCACCGACCCGGTGCGCCCGACGCTCGACAACCTCGCGGTGATGAACCTCGTCGACACCTACGGCGACGAGCAATCCTATGACGAGCCCTACTGCGACCTGCGCGTCAGCGTGACCGAGAAGCTGAGCAACGAGTTCGAGGAGCAGCGCATCGGCCAGCCCGATGTCGTCGACGGCATCTATGTCGAGCTTTGGGCCTCGGACAGCTTCCGCACCTGGTCGGCGCTGGCGACCCGCCCCGACGGCATTTCCTGCGTGGTGCAGACCGGCCGCGACTGGAACGGCGAGCAGAGCCTGGCCCAGCTGCAGGCCAAGGCCGACGCCTGAGCCCGGCACCGCCCCGGCAGGGGTTCGGAAGGGCTCCGTCAGGGCCTCGGTTGTCACCCACCCCTTCGGCTGGTATCGCTGCGCGCGACATCACATTCCCCGAAGGATAGGCGCCGTGGCCCAGGACTACATCGTCAAGGACATCGCTCTGGCCGGTTATGGCCGCAAGGAACTCGACATCGCCGAGATCGAGATGCCGGGCCTCATGGCCCTGCGCGAGGAATTCGGCGCCTCGAAGCCGCTCACCGGCGCGCGCATCGCCGGCTCGCTGCACATGACCATCCAGACCGCCGTGCTGATCGAGACGCTCGTCGCGCTCGGCGCCGAGGTCCGCTGGGCCTCGTGCAACATCTTCTCGACCCAGGACCATGCCGCGGCGGCGATCGCCGAGGCCGGCATCCCGGTCTTCGCCATCAAGGGCGAGACGCTGGAAGAGTACTGGACCTACACCGACCGGATCTTCGATTTCGCCGATGGCGCGAACATGATCCTCGACGATGGCGGCGACGCGACGCTCTACATCCTGCTCGGCGCCCGCGTCGAGGCCGGCGAGACCGCGCTGATCGAGACGCCGACCTCGGAAGAGGAGATCTGCCTGTTCAACCAGATCAGGAAGCGCCTCGCCGCGTCGCCGGGCTGGTTCGCCAAGCAGCGCGCCGCGATCAAGGGCGTGTCGGAAGAGACGACCACGGGCGTGCACCGCCTCTACGACCTGCACAAGAAGGGCCTGCTGCCCTTCCCGGCGATCAACGTCAACGACAGCGTCACCAAGTCGAAGTTCGACAACAAGTACGGCTGCAAGGAATCGCTCGTCGACGGCATCCGCCGCGCGACCGACGTGATGATGGCCGGCAAGGTCGCGGTGGTCTGCGGCTACGGAGACGTGGGCAAGGGCTCGGCCGCCTCGCTGCAGGGCGCGGGCGCTCGCGTCAAGGTGACCGAGGTCGACCCGATCTGCGCGCTGCAGGCCGCGATGGACGGGTTCGAGGTCGTGGTGCTGGAGGACGTCGTCGCCGACGCCGACATCTTCATCACCACCACCGGCAACAAGGACGTGATCCGCATCGAGCACATGCGCGAGATGAAGAACATGGCCATCGTCGGCAACATCGGCCACTTCGACAATGAAATTCAGGTCGCGAGCCTGAAGAACCACAAGTGGACCAACATCAAGGACCAGGTCGACATGATCGAGATGCCCTCGGGCAACAAGATCATCCTGCTGTCCGAAGGCCGCCTGCTGAACCTCGGCAACGCGACCGGCCACCCGTCCTTCGTGATGTCGGCCTCGTTCACCAACCAGGTGCTGGCGCAGATCGAGCTTTACACCAAGGAAGGCGAGTATGCGCCGGGCGTCTACATCCTGCCCAAGCAGCTCGACGAGAAGGTCGCGCGCCTGCATCTCGCCAAGATCGGCGTCAAGCTGACCGAGCTGCGCAAGGATCAGGCCGACTACATCGGCGTCACCGTCGAGGGCCCGTTCAAGTCGGACCACTACCGCTACTGACCCGGGCGCGGGGGGCGGCACCGCCGCCCCCTCGCCAACGCGCCGACAGCTGCTAGGATCGCGCGACCCCGAAAGGCGCGCCCATGTCCGCTCTCAGCCTCTTCCCGCTTCTCGACATCCTCGGCACCCTCGCCTTCGGCCTCTCGGGCGCGATGGTCGCGATCCGGCGCGAGCTCGACCTGTTCGGCATCCTCGTCCTCGCCGCCGCCACCGGCACCGCCGGCGGCATCACCCGCGACCTGATGCTGGGCCGTACCCCGCCCGAGGCGCTGACCGACCTTGCCCCGCTCGCCCTCTCCGCCGCTGCCGGCCTCGTGGCCTTCGCCGCCGCGCCGACGATCGAGCGCTTTCCCCGCCCGGTGATGCTGCTCGACGCGATGGGCCTTGGCCTCTTCGCGGTCGCCGGCTGCCAGAAGGCGCTCGCCGCCGGCCTCGCGCCGCCGGGGGCGGTGCTGCTGGGCGTGATCACCGCGATCGGCGGCGGCATCCTGCGCGACATCATGGCCGCCGAGATCCCCCGCGTCCTGCGCGAGGAGGTCTATGCCCTCGCCGCGCTGGCCGGGGCCGCCGCCTATGCCGCCGCCCACCACCTCGCCTGGCCCGAAACCGCCTCGGCCGCCGGCGCGGCACTTCTCGCCGTCGCGATCCGCCTCGCCTCGGTCCGCCTCGGCTGGCGGCTGCCCCGCGCCCGCCGGCGCTGAGCCGTTTTCCTTGCCAAGCGGCGCCGGCGCTCCCATCCTTGCCCCGGGACGCGAGCGGGCAACGCCTCGTGCCCGACAGGTGCACCGCCGGGAACTCCGGCCGAGGACGAGGGAAAATCCCATGGGAAAACGTGACGACCTGATCGCGAAATATGCCGAGGCGATCCGCAGCAAATGCGGGATCGAGCCCGACATGGACCTGCTCACCAAGGTCACCATCGGCTGCGGCCCGGCGATCTACAGCGACGACGCCGAGACCATCGCCGCCTCGGACCCGGCAGAGCTGGAGCGGGTCAAGAACAGCTTCCTCGTCAAGAAGCTGGGCCTGTCCGACGGCCCCGACCTGATGCCCGCCATCGATGCCGCGATCGAGACCTGGGGCAAGTCCGACCGGCACAAGTACCGCGCCGCGATCTATTACCTGCTGGTCAAGCAGCTGGGCCGCGAGACGGTCTACGCCTGAGGCCACGGGACGGCGCCGGGCAGGTCGTTAAACTTGCCCGCGCTTCACGCTTTGTTCCCGCCCGCCGATGCGGTACAGATCGCGAACCGGCCAGGACGGCCGACCTCTCTTCTCGGATCACGCGTGGGTGGAACGTCGCGTGGGGTGGCAGGGGGGTTTCGTCGTCTCGTTGTCGCCGGAATCCCCCTAGCTTGACACCCCGGCCCCGGCAGGCTGCAGCCCCGGGCCCGATCCTGCGCCGGCCCCGAAGGGCCAGCGCCGGGCACCGAACCTCAGGCCGGATCGGCCGTGCCCGACAATTCCAGCACCACGGCCCATTCGGCCTCGGTCACCGGCTGGACGGACAGGCGCGTGTTCTGCACCAGCGCCATGTCCTTCAGCCGCGGCTCGGCCTTGGCCATCTCCAGGCTGATCGGCCTGGCCATCGGTGCCACCGCGCGGATGTCGACGCAGTCCCAGCGCGCATCCTCGGTGGTCGAGTCGGGATGGCTTTCGGCACAGACCTCGACGATGCCGACGATCTCCTTGCCGACGTTCGAATGGTAGAAGAAGCCGCGGTCGCCGATCTTCATCGCCCGCATGTTGTTGCGCGCCTGATAGTTGCGCACCCCGCCCCATTCCTCGCCGACCTGGCCCTTGGCGACCTGCTGGTCCCAGCTCCAGGTGTCGGGCTCGGACTTGAACAGCCAGTAGGCCATCAGCCGATCACCTTCTTCCACTCGCTGATCTCGACCCGCTCGAACAGGCCCGCCAGCGCATAGGGATCGTTCGCCGCCCAGGCCTCGGCCGCCGCCGGGGTCTCGGCCTCGATCACCACCAGCGACCCCGACATCTCGCCCCCGTCGAGGAACGGCCCCGCCATCACCACCGGCGTCGATTTCAGATAGGCGACGTGACGCTCGCGCGTGTCGAGGCGCAGCTGCAGATGGCCGGGCTTGTCGCGGCAGATGACGGCATAAAGCATTCTCATTCCTTCCTGAGCGGGCGGGTCAGCAGCGCCTCGGCCGCCTCCGCCACGGTGATCTTTCCCCGGGCCAGCGCCGTGACCATCCCGGCCACCGGCATCTCGACCCCTTCGCGCGCGGCAAGCTTCACCACCGCCTCGGCCGTGGCAAGCCCCTCGACCGTGACCGAGGGGTCGAAGCCCTCGCCCCGGCCCAGCGCCAGGCCGAAGCGGAAGTTGCGCGACCCTTCCGAGGTGCAGGTCAGCACCAGGTCGCCAAAGCCCGACAGCCCGCCCAGCGTCTCGGGCCGCGCGCCCAGATGCACCGCGATCCGGCCCATCTCGGCAAAGCCGCGCGTCATCAGCGCCGCGCGGGCGCTGTCGCCCAGCCCCGCGCCGATCGCCACCCCGGCCGCGATCGCGACCACGTTCTTCAGCGCGCCGCCCAGCTCGGCCCCGCGCAGGTCGTCGGTCAGGTACAGCCGCAGCACCGGCGTCGACAGCAGCCGCTGCACCCCGTCCGCGTCGCCGCCGCAGGCCAGCGTCAGCGCCGTCGGCTTGCCCGCCGCGATGTCGGCGGCAAAGCTCGGCCCCGTCAGCACCGCCGGCCGCGCCTGCGGGCAGTGGCGCGCAATCAGCCCCGAAGGGCCTTCAAGCGTCGCAACGTCGATGCCCTTGGAACAGGCGACCACCGGCCGCCCCGCCATCAGCGGCCCGTGCTGCGCCAGGAACGCGCCCGTCGCCTGCATCGGCAGCGCCATCAGCACCGCCGCCGCGCCGTCGACCGCCCGCGCCAGGTCGGGCTCGACCCGCACCGCGTCGGGCAGCGTCACCCCCGGCAGCCGCGGCACCGCGCGCCGCGTGGCCATCTCCTCCGTTCCCGACCGGGCCCAAAGCGCGACCTCGCGCCCCGCCCGGCCCAGCGCCACCGCCAGGGCCGCGCCGAAGGCGCCGGCGCCGATCACCGCGATCATGCCTTGGCCCCGCGCTTGCCCGCGCCCAGCATCGGCGCGGCGCGGTCGTCCAGCGGCCAGCGCGGCCGCGCGGCCAGGTCCAACCCGTCGCGGGCGCCGGTGCGGAACCGCTCGATCCCGGCCCAGGCGATCATCGCGGCATTGTCGGTGCACAGCCTGAGCGGCGGCGCCACGAAGCCGGCGCCCGCCTCGGCCGCCACCGCCTCCAGCGCGGCGCGGATCCGGGCATTGGCGGCAACGCCTCCGGCCACCGCCAGCATCGGCCGCCAGCCCTGGTCCTGCGCCCGATGCCGCGCTGCGGCGGTGTACGGGGGGTGTACAGGGGGTGTACCGATGTCACCCCCCTCAACCTGCTGATCAAAGGCGATTTTCAGCGCCCGGCGCGCCTTGCCCGCCAAAACCGCCGCCACCGCCTCCTGAAAGCCCGCGCACAGGTCGGCCCGGTCGCGTTCCGTCAGCCCGCCCGCCTCGGCCACCGCGGCGTCGCGCGCCCGCATCAACGCGGTCTTCAGCCCAGAAAAGCTCATGTCGCAGCCCGGCCGGTCCATCAGCGGGCGCGGGAAGTCGAACCGCCCCGCATCGCCCGCCGCGGCCGCGCGCTCGACCGACGGGCCGCCGGGCTGCGGCAGGCCCATCAGCTTCGCGGTCTTGTCGAAGGCCTCACCCGGGGCGTCGTCGATCGTGCCCCCCAGCCGCCGGAACCGCTCGGGCCCCTCGGCCAGCAGGAACTGGCAATGCCCGCCCGAGACCAGCAGCATCAGATAGGGGAAGGCCAGCCCGTCGGTCAGCCGCGGCGTCAGCGCGTGGCCCGCCAGGTGGTTCACCCCCACCAGCGGCTTGCCCGAGCCGATCGCCAGACCCTTGGCGCACATCACCCCGGCCATCACCCCGCCGATCAGACCCGGCCCGGCCGTGACAGCGATTCCGTCGACATCCGAAAGGCTTAGCCCTGCATCCTCAAGCGCCTGCTCGACACAGAGATCCAGCTTCTCGACATGGGCCCGGGCCGCGATCTCGGGCACGACGCCGCCGAACTCGGCATGCAGCTCGGTCTGGCTCGAGACGACCGAGCTGAGGATCTCGGGGCCCGCGCCGGTCAGCCGCACCACCGCCGCGGCCGTGTCGTCGCAGCTGCTCTCCAGCCCCAGGAAGGTGATCGTGCCGGCCATCTCGCGTTGCCTTTCGGGCCCGGCCCACTACACCGGACGAGACGGCAGGTAGCATCGCGCCTGCGCCCTTACAATGCCGGGAGCCCCGCCCTGATGACGCCCTCGCTGCTGCTCACCCGCCCCGCCGCCGCCGCGGCCCGCTTCGCGGAGGAGGTGACGCGCGACCTGGAGGGGATTGAGACCGTCATCGCGCCGCTGATCGAGATCCGCGCCCTGCCCCTGCCCGAAATGGCGCCGCCGGCGGCGGTGGTGCTGGCCTCGGGCAACGCGGTGCGCGCCTATGCCCAGGGCCAGCCCGACCGGCCGCCGGTCTTCGCCGTCGGGCCGCGCACCGCCGCCGCCGCCCGCGCCGAGGGCTTCGGGATCCTGTCGGAAGCGCCCGACGCGATGGCGCTGATCGCGGCGATCCTCGCCCGGCCGGACCCCGGGCCGATGCTGGTGGCGCGCGGCCGCCATGTCGCGCGCGACATCGCCGGCGCGCTGCGGGCCGCCGGGCGAGAGGTGGCCGAGGCCGTGATCTACGATCAGGCCGAGCTGCCGCCGCCCCCCGCCGCGCTGGCGCTGATCCGCGCCCCCGGCGAGATCGTGCTGCCGCTGTTCTCGCCGCGCTCTGCCCGGCTGGCGCTGGCGACGCTGGGCCCGGCGGCACGCGGGCGCTTCACGCTGGCCGCGATCAGCCCCGCGGTGGCCGAGGTCGCGGAACCGCTGGCGCGCGGGCGGATTGTGGTTGCGCCGCAACCGGATGGAGAGGCTATGGTCGATATCGTGAGGGCGGCGCTGTCCGGCCCGGCTGTCGCGGATCGGCCACAAGCTTGATGGCAGGCGAAGGTCGGGGCTAAGGTCGCCCGGGTCGCCCCGGACTCCGGCCGGCCCGACAGGACGGCAAGATCGCCGGGTGGCCGGTAAGACGTTGTGAGAAGAGACGAAAGGACGCGCCTCGTGACCAAAGCTCCGAAATCCGCGACCAAGGGCAGAACGGCGGACGACGCCGCTGGCACCACCCCGGCCAAGGCGGCGACGCCCGCCGGGCCCGCCAAGACGCCCGCGGCTCCGCCGGAGACGACGGGGGCGGAGGCGGTGGCCAAGCCCAAGTCCGCAGCCAAGCCCAAGCCGTCCGAGGGCCATTCCCCGGCCCCGATGCCCGCCACCGGCAGCACCGAGGCCGAGATCGTCACCACCCCTGCCGCCACCGTGCCGACGACGACCGGCCCCGAGGCGAAGCCGCCCCTGCCCCCGGCACCGCCCGCGGGCACGCCGTCCACGCCGGAGGCCGCGAAGCCTGACGCTGCGAAAACGGCGGCCACGACGCCGGCGACCGGGAAAACCGACACAGTGAAAAGCGACCCCGTGAAGACCGAGACGCCGAAGACCGATCCCGCCAAGGCGGATCCCGCCAAGCCCGATCCGGCGAAGGCCGGGGCGACTGCAGCGACCGGAAGCCCCACCGCCGGCGGGACGTCGACGCCGGTGCCGCCCACCACCCGGGCCGCCGCGACGCCGCCGTCCGAGGCAGGCGGCAGCAGCTTCTGGCCCGCGATCCTTGGCGGCGTCATCGCCGCGGGCATCGGCGCCGCGGTCGTGCTGTGGGTCTTCCCCGAAGGCCTCCGGCCCGGCCCGCGCGGCCCCGGCCCGCAGCTGGAACAGACCCTCGCCGACCAGCGCGCCCGCATCGCGACGCTTGAATCCGAAGTGTCGGCCCTGCGCTCGGCGCAGCCGATGCCCGACGGCACCGCGGCCCTGTCGGACGAGATCGTGTCGCGGCTAGACGCGCTCGAGGCCGGGCAGGGTGGCGGCGGCGCCGGGCTGGACGACCTGCGCGCGCAGATCGCGGCGCTGAGCGACCGGCTCGACAATGCCTCGGACCTGTCCGGGGCCGAGGATCGCATCCGCGAGGCCCAGGCCCAGGCCGAGGAACTCGCCCGCCAGGCCCAGGCCCGCGCCGCGCTGTCGCACCTGCAGGCCGCGCTGGAATCGGGCGCGGCGCTTGACGGCCCGCGCGCCGACCTGACCGCCGCCGGCGTCACCGTGCCCGCCGCGCTTCAGGGCACCCTGCCCAGCACGGACGAGCTGGCCGACGCCTTCCCCGAGGCCGCGCGCGACGGGCTGTCGGCCTCGCTCGCCGCGACCCGGGCCGACGGCAGCCTTGGCGACCGGGCGCTGGCCTACCTGCAATCGGCGACCGGCGCGCGCTCGCTCACCCCGCACGAGGGATCGGATCCCGACGCGGTGCTGAGCCGGGCCGAGGCCGCCGTGCAGGCGGGCGACCTGTCCGGCGCCGTGGCCGAGATCGGCGCCCTGCCCCCCGCGGGCCAGGAGGCGATGGCGCCCTGGACCGAACGGGCCCGCGCCCGCATCGCCGCCGACGAGGCGGTCGCCGGCATCGCGTCCGGCCTGAACTGAGGAGACGTCATGCTCTGGTCCTTCCTGAAGGTCGCCCTGTTCGTCATCGCCGTGGGGCTGGTGACGATGGGGGCCGCCTGGCTTTCCGACTGGGCCGAGGCGGTGCGCGTCTCGGTCGCGGGCATGGAATTCACCCTCGGGCCGCTGCAGGCGGTGATCGCGGTGCTGCTGCTGGTGCTGATCGTCTGGCTGGCGGTGAAGATCGTCGGGCTGGTGATCGCCTTCCTCAAGTTCCTCAACGGGGACGAAACCGCGCTCAGCCGCTATTTCGACCGCAACCGCGAGCGTCGCGGCTTCCAGGCGCTGTCGGACGGGATGCTGGCGCTGGCCGCCGGGGATGGCCGCACCGCGATGGCCAAGGCCGCCAAGGCCGACAGGCTGCTCGAGCGGCGCGAGATGACCGCGCTGGTGATGGCGCAGGCGGCCGAGCTGCAGGGTGACCGCAAGCTGGCGATCGAGACCTACAAGCGGCTCTTGTCGGACGAGCGCACGCGCTTTGTCGGCGTGCGGGGGCTGATGCTTGCCAAGCTTGCCGAGGGCGAGACCGAGACCGCGCTGCGTCTGGCCGAGAAGGCCTTCGAGATGAAGCCGAAGAACATCGAGGTGCAGGACCTGCTGCTGCGCCTGCAGACGGAAAGCGGCGACTGGGCCGGCGCCCGCGGCACGCTCGCGGCGAAAAGCCGGATGGGCAAGCTGCCCAAGGAGGTCTTCAAGCGCCGCGACGCCCTGCTGGCGCTGCAAGAGGCGAAGGGAGTGCTGGACGAGGGCCGCTCGATCGAGGCGCGCGAGGCCGCGATCTCGGCCAACCGCGCCTCGCCCGACCTGATCCCGGCGGCGGTGATGGCCGCGCGCAGCTACATCGAGGCGGGCAACGCGAAATACGCGACCCGGGTGATCCGCAAGGCCTGGGAGATGCAGCCGCACCCGGACCTGGCCGGCGCCTTCGCCGCGATCGAGCCCGACGAGGCGCCGCCCGCGCGGCTCAAGCGTTTCGAGACGCTGTTCAACGCCGCCCCCGGCGCCGAGGAGACCGCGCTGACCCGGGCCGAGCTGATGATCGCGGCCGAGGATTTCCCCGGCGCGCGCCGGGCGCTGTCGAACATCCCCGAAAAGCATCCGACCGCGCGCAGCCTGACGCTGATGGCCGCGATCGCGCGCGGCGAGGGCGCGGACGAGCAGGAGGTGCGCGCCTGGCTGACCCGCGCGGTCTCGGCCAGCCGCGGGCCGCAGTGGATCTGCGACAAGTGCCAGACGGTCGCGGCCGACTGGGCGCCGGTCTGCCCGTCCTGCGGCGGGTTCGACACGCTCAGCTGGCGCGAGGCGCCCGACATGCCGCCGCTGCCGAACGGGGCCGAGATGCTGCCGCTGGTGGTGGGTGGACCCCGTGCCGCCACCGGTCCCGCGCCCGATGCGCCGAAGGCCGCCCCGCCCGAGCCCGAACTGCTGGACCCCGAGCCCGCGGCGCCGAAAGCCGCCGGCCCCGCAACCGCGACGGCGGCCGCGGCCGGGGCCGGGGCGGCCGCAGCCGCGGCAGGGCCCACGGTCGCCGCCGGACCGGTTCCGGAGGCCGAGACGCCGGCCCCCGCCGCCGCGCCGGCCGCGGCGGATGCCGCCGGGGCCGCCCCGGCCTCGGCGCCGGTGGTGGAACCGGCTGCGGCGGAAGAGGAAAAGCCCGATCCCTTCGCGGTTCCGCCCTCGGTGGCGGCGGCGCGCGGGCTCGACACGTCGCGACACTGAAATAGGGGCTACACACCCGCGCGGAAGGGTGCTATCAGCCGCGCGTCCGGATGGGGGTTTCCACCGCCGGGCGCGCGATCGCAGGCCACCGCGCCTGCATCCGGGAAGAAGGCCGCTGTAGCTCAGCTGGTAGAGCACGTCATTCGTAATGATGGGGTCGGGGGTTCGAGTCCCTTCAGCGGCACCATTCTTCCCCTCCGCCCTCGCATCACCGCCTGACAGGTCCACGACGGCGCCCGCGGCCCCGCTTCGGGCTTTCGCCGGGCGCGCGCGACGGGTAGACCTTCGGCCATGACCGACACGGCCTCCTCCACCCTGCTGCATCTCGCCGATCCCGCGGCGACCGAGGCGCTGGCCCGCCGGCTGGCCCCCGCGCTCGCGGCCGGGGACGTGCTGCTGCTGGCCGGCGAGATCGGCGCCGGCAAGACCCATTTCGCCCGGGCGCTGATCCAGGCCCGGCTGGCCGCCGCCGGCACGGTCGAGGACGTGCCCTCGCCGACCTTCACGCTGGTGCAGACCTATGCCCCGCCGGGCCAGCCCGAGATCTGGCACGCGGACCTCTACCGGCTGACCGATCCCGACGAGGCGGCCGAGCTGGGCCTCGAGGATGCGTTCTCCGAGGCGGTCTGCCTTGTGGAATGGCCCGAGCGGCTGGGCTGGATGACCCCCGCCGACCGGCTGGAGCTGACGCTTGTGCCCGAGGGCGAAGGGCGCGCGCTGGCCGTCACCGCCACCGGCCCCCGCGCCGCCCGACTTCTGCCCCTGATCGGAGCGCCCCGCAGATGACCACCGACCGCGATGCCGCCGCCCGCGCCCTGATCGAGGCCGCGGGCTGGGGCGGGGCCGAACGCCGCTGGCTGGCCGGCGACGCCTCGAACCGGCGGTACGAACGGCTGATCGAGGGCGGCCGGACCGCCGTGCTGATGGATGCCGATCCCGCCAGGGGCGAGGACGTGCGCCCGTTCCTTGCCATCGCCCGCGCGCTGGGCGAGCGCGGTTTCTCGTCGCCCGCGATCCTCGCCGCGGACGAGGCGGCGGGCTTCCTGCTGATCGAGGACCTGGGCGACGACCTTTTCGCCCGGGTGATCGCCGCCGACCCCGCGCGCGAGCCAGAGCTGTATGCCGCCGCGACCGACCTGCTGTCGGCGCTGCACGCAAGCGCGCCGGTGCCGGGCCTCGTGCCCTACGACCGCGAGATCATGGGCCGCTTCGCCGCGCTGTCGATCGACTGGTACCGCCGCGGCGCCACCGGCGAGGGCGCGCCCTCGGGCGATTTCGCGGCGCTGGTCGCGGGGCTGAAGGACCGGCTCGCGCCCGGCGAGCCGGTGATCGCGCTGCGCGACTTCCATGCCGAGAACCTGCTGTGGCTGCCCGAGCGCGCCGGTACCGCGCGCGTGGGCCTTCTGGATTTCCAGAGCGCCATGGCCGGCAACCGCGCCTATGACCTCGTCTCGATGCTGCAGGACGCCCGCCGCGACGTGTCGCCGGCCGTCGAGGCGCGGATGGTCGCCCGCTATGCCGAGACGAACGGGCTGGATCAGGGTCTGTTCGGCGCCGAATACGCGTTCTGCGGCGCGCAGCGGAACCTGCGGATCCTGGGCGGCTTCGCGCGGCTGTCGATGCATTTCGGCAAGCCGCACTACGTCGATCTCATTCCCCGGGTCTGGGCGCTGTTGCAGCGCGACCTCGCGCATCCGGCGCTGGCGCCGCTGGCCGCCGCCGTGGCCGCGGCGCTGCCCGCGCCGACCCCCGAAGGCCTGCAGAGGATCAAGGACGAATGCGGACGCCACCCGTTGACCTGACCGCCCCGCGCAGCCTGATGCTGTATGCCGCGGGGTTCGGCACGCGGATGGGCGCGCTGACCGCGACGCGGCCGAAGCCGATGGTCCCGGTCGCGGGCCGGCCGCTGATCGACCACGCGCTGGCCCTGGCCGAGGGCATGGATCTGCGGATCCTGGCCAATACCCACTACCTGCCCGGGCAGATCGCGGCCCATCTCGAGGGCCGGGCCGAGATCGCGCCGGAACCCGAGATCCTGGAAACCGGCGGCGGGCTTGCGGCGGCGCGCGACCGGCTGTCCGATCCCTGCTTCACGCTCAACACCGACGCGGTCTGGACCGGGCCGAACGCGCTGCGCACGCTGCGCGCGGCCTGGGACCCGGCGCGGATGGACGCGCTTTTGCTGCTGGTCCCGCGCGAACGCGCCACTGGCCACACCGGGCGCGGCGATTTCCTGGTCGGCCCCGACGGCGCGCTGACGCGCGGCCCCGGCGCGGTCTATACCGGCGCGCAAATCCTGACGCTGGGCCTTCTGGACGGCGTGAGCGAGCGCAAGTTCTCGAACAACGTGCTGTGGGACATCGCCGCCGCCCGCGGACGGCTGCACGGCGTGATCCACCCGGGCGGCTGGTGCGACGTCGGCCGGCCCGAGTCGATCGCCCTGGCCGAGAGCCTGCTGGAGGCCGCCGATGGCTGAGCTTTACGCCCTGCCCTGCGGCGCCGATTTCCCGGCCGAGCTGGTCGCGGGCCTGATCGAGCGCATGGAGGGCCGCCCGCCCGAGGCGATGGCGCGGGTGACGCTTTACGCCAACTCGGGCCGGATGCGGCGCGCGATCGCCGAGGCCTTCGACGCGCGCGGCACGCGGCTTTTGCCGCGGATGCGGCTGATCACCGATCTGGGGTCCGATCCGCTGGCCGCGATCGACCCGGCGGTGCCGAAGCTGCGGCGCCGGCTGGAACTGGGGCAGCTGGTGCAGGGCCTGATGCAGGCCGCGCCCGATCTCGCCCCCGGCGCGGGCGCCGCCGACCTGGCGCAGAGCCTGCAGGACCTGATGGCCGAGATGCAGGACGAGGGGCTTGGCCCCGAGGTGCTCGAGCGGCTCGATATCGCCGACCATGCCGCGCACTGGCAGCGCTCGCTTGCCTTCATCCGCATCGTCGCGCGCTATTTCGACGGCTCCGAGGCGCCCGACCCCGAGGCGCGCCAGCGCGCGCTGGTCGAGGCGCTGGCCGCGCGCTGGGCTGCATCCCCGCCCGATGCCCCGGTGGTGGTCGCGGGCTCCACCGGCTCGCGCGGGGCGACGGCGCTGTTTCTCGAGACGGTGGCGCGGCTGCCCGAGGGCTGGGTCGTGCTGCCCGGCCACGATTTCGACCAGCCGCCCGAGGTCTGGGACAGCCTGTTCAAGGGCCGCTTCCCGGCCGAGGACCACCCGCAGTTCCGCAACGCGGCGCTTGCCCGAAGCCTGGGGATCGCGCCCGGCGCGGTGCGGCGCTGGACCGCGGCGCCCGCGCCGGAACCCGAGCGCAACCGCATGATCTCGCTCGCGCTGCGCCCGGCGCCGGTCACCGACCAGTGGCTGGCCGAGGGGCCGGCCCTTGCGCCGCTGGGGCCGCCGACCGAGGCCATGACCCTGATCGAGGCACCCGATCCCCGGACCGAGGCGCTGGCGGTGGCGATCGCGCTGCGCGAGGCAGCCGAGCAGGGCCTGCGCGCCGCGCTGATCACCCCCGACCGGATGCTGACGCGGCGGGTGACGGCGGCGCTCGACCGCTGGGGGATCGTGCCCGACGACAGCGCCGGCCAGCCGCTGATCCTGTCGCCGCCGGGGCGCTTCCTGCGCCATGTCGCGGCGCTGTTCGGCGAGAAGGTCACGGTCGAGACGCTGCTGACACTGCTCAAGCACCCGATCACCGCCACCGGCGCGGGCGACCGCGGCGAGCATCTGCGCCATGCCCGCGACCTCGAGCTGCGGCTGCGGCGCCGCGGCCCCGCCTTCCCCGGACCCGAGGACCTGATGGCCTGGGCCGCGCGCCAGCCCGCCGAGGGCCGCGAGGACTGGGCGCGCTGGCTGGGCGAGACCCTCGCCCCCTGCCCCGCGCTCGCCGGCAACCGGCTGGTGACCGACTGGACCGAGACCCACCTTGCCCTCGCCGCCGCGCTGGCCGCGGGCCCCGGCGGCACGCCCGAGGCCTCGGAGCTGTGGCGCGAGGCCGCGGGGCGCGAGGCCGCCCGCGTCATGCAGGGCCTGCGTGCCGAGGCGCCGCACGGCGGCGAGATCGGCGCCGACGACTACCGCGAGATCGTGGCCTCGCTGTTCAAGGCCGGATCGGTGCGCGGGGCCGAGACCGTGCACCCCGGCGTCGCGATCTGGGGCACGCTCGAGGCGCGGGTGCAGGGCGCCGATCTGGTGATCCTCGGCGGGCTGGTCGACGGGGTCTGGCCCGAGCAGCCGCCGCCCGACCCCTGGATGTCGCGCCGGATGCGGGCGGATGCGGGCCTGCGCTCGCCCGAGCGCGGCGTCGGGCTTGAGGCGCACGACTTCCAGCAGGCGATCGGCGCGCCGCGGGTGATCCTGAGCCGCGCGCTCAAGAGCGCCGAGGCCGAGACCGTGCCCTCGCGCTGGCTGAACCGGATGACGAACCTGATGGAGGGCCTGCCCGAACGCGGCGGCCGGGTGGCGCTGGCGGCGATGCGCGCGCGCGGCGCGCGGCTGGTGGCGCTGGCGCGGGCGGTCGAGCGCCCGCCGGCCGAGGTGCCGCGCGCCGCGCGCCCGGCGCCGCAGCCGCCGCTGGACCAGCGCCCGACCGAGCTTGCCGTCACCGGCATCCGCAGCCTGATCCGCGACCCCTACCAAGTCTATGCCCGCCGCATCCTGCGGCTGGAGCCGCTGCCGCCGATCGGGATCGAGCCCGATGCGCGGATGCGCGGCACGGTGCTGCACCGCATCATCGAGCGCTTCGTCGCCGAGCGGCCGGACGGCGAGACGCAGGCCGCGGCCCGCGACCGGCTGATGGCCATCGCCGAGGCCGAGCTGGCCGAGCAGATCCCCTGGGCGGCCTCGCAGCGGCTGTGGCGGGCGCGGCTCGAACGGGTGGCGGCCGATTTCGTCGCCTCGGAATTCGATCGGATGGCGCGGGGGCGGCCGGTGATCCTGGAACGCGCGGGCTCGGTCCGGCTGGACGACCTGGGCTTCACCCTGACCGCCCGGCCCGACCGGATCGACCAGCTGACCGACGGGCGCGTGCACATCTACGATTACAAGACCGGCAGCCCGCCGACGACCAAGATGCAGGAAGCCTATGACAAGCAGCTGTACCTGGAGGCCGCGATGGCCGAACGCGGCGGTTTCGCGGCGCTGGGGCACGCGGATGTCGAGGGCGTGACCTACATCGGCATGAAGGACCCGGCCGGAGCCAGGGCCGACCTGCTGGACGACCGGCGGACCGACAAGACCTGGGCCGGGCTCGAACGGCTGCTGACCCACTACCTCAAGGGCGGGCGCGGCTATGTCGCGCGCCGGGCGATGCATTCGACGCAGGACGCCAGCGACTACGACCACCTGTCGCGCTTCGGCGAATGGGACGTCACCGACACCCCGGCCGAGACCCCGGTCGGCGGCTATGGCGCGGACGACCGGCAGGAGGGCGCGGCATGACGGAGGCGCCGCCCACCGGGCCGCTCGACGAGGCCAGCCGCCGCCAGCTGCTGGCCGCCGATCCCGACGCCTCGACCTGGCTGTCGGCCAATGCCGGGTCCGGCAAGACCCGGGTGCTGACCGACCGGGTGGCCCGGCTGCTGATGGGCGGGACCGACCCCGAGCGGATCCTGTGCCTGACCTATACCAAGGCCGCCGCCTCCGAGATGCAGAACCGGCTGTTCAAGCGGCTTGGCGCCTGGGCGATGCTGGACGAAGCCACCATGTCGGCCGAGCTGGCCGCGCTGGGGATCGCCGCGCTGTCGCCCGAGCGTCTGGCCGAGGCCCGCAGGCTGTTCGCCCGCGCGATCGAGACGCCGGGCGGGCTGCGGATCCAGACGATCCACTCGTTCTGCGCGGGGCTGCTGCGCCGCTTCCCGCTCGAGGCCGGGGTCAGCCCGGGCTTCACCGAGATGGACGACCGCGCGGCCGAGCTGCTGCGCGCGCAGATCGTCGAGGAGATGGCCGCGGGCGGCGACCGCGGCGCCGTCGACGCGCTGGCCGGGCTGACCGGGCAGGACGACCTCGCGCCGCTGCTCGCCGCGCTGTGCCACGCGGCCGGGGCGTTCGAGCCGCCGCTCGACGCGCCGGCGCTGGCCGCGCTGCTGGGCCTGCCGCCGGGCTATGACGACGCCGCCCTGCGCGCCGACACGCTGCTGGGCGGCGAGGCGGACCTGCTGGCCGCCATCGCCGACGCCGCCGCGGGCAGCGGCACCAACGACCAGCGCGTCGCGGCGAAGCTGAGGGGCATCGCCTGGGACGGGCCGCTCGACGCGATCCTGTCGGCGCTGGAGGGTGCGCTGCTTTACGCCTCGGGCGACAAGAAGGGCACGGCCAAGATCGGCAAGATCCTGACCAAGGGTCTGATGCAGGGCCCCTGCGCGCCCCATCTCGACCGGCTGGATGCGCTGACGCTGCGCATCGAGGCCGCGCGGCCGCGCCGCCTTGCCCTGGCCAATGCGCGCCGCTCGGCCGCGCTGCACCGCTTCGCGGGCGCCTTCCTGCCGCGCTATCACGCCGCCAAGGCCGCGCGCGGCTGGGTCGATTTCGACGACCTGATCACGCTGACCGCGCGGCTTCTATCCGACCGAGGGCTGGCGCAATGGGTGCTGTTCCGGCTTGACGGCGGCATCGACCACATTCTGGTGGACGAGGCGCAGGACACCTCGCCCGGGCAGTGGCAGGTGATCGAGCGGCTGTCGGAGGAATTCACCGCCGGCGTCGGCGCCAGCGACCGCATCCGCACCATCTTCGTCGTCGGCGACAAGAAGCAGTCGATCTATTCGTTCCAGGGAGCCGACCTTGCCGCCTTCGACCGCATGCGCGCGCATTTCGGCGCCAAGTTCGCGGGCATCGGCGCCACCTTGCGCGAACGCGCGCTGGAACATTCGTTCCGCTCGGCCGGCGCGGTGCTGCAGGTGGTCGATGCCGTCTTCGCCCCCCGCCCCGACCAGGGCATCGGCGGCGCGCCGCTGCACATCGCCTTCCACGAGGGCCTGCCCGGCCGGGTCGACCTGTGGCCGCCGGTGCAGAAGGCGGCCGAACCCGAGGACGAGGCCTGGGACGATCCCGTCGACCTTCTGCCCGAGGCCCACCACTCGGTCGTGCTCGCGCGCCGGATCGCCGGCTGGATCAAGCGCGAGCTTGAGGCCGGCACCCGGATCCCGACGCCGAAGGGGCCGCGGCCGATGCGGGCGGGCGACGTGCTGATCCTGGTGCAGCGCCGCTCGGCGCTGTTTGCCGAGATCATCGCCGCGTGCAAGACCGCGGGCCTGCCGATCGCGGGCGCGGACCGGCTGAAGCTGGCGGCGGAGCTGGCGGTGAAGGACATCCGCGCGGTGCTCGCGTTCCTGGCCACGCCCGAGGATGACCTGTCGCTGGCCGCGGCGCTGCGCTCGCCGCTGTTCGGCTGGTCCGAGGACGACCTGCACCGGCTGGCGCAGGGCCGGCCGCCGGGGCGCTATCTCTGGGCGCAGCTGCGCGGCCTGCCCGAACACGAGGCCACGCGGGCGATCCTGGCGGACCTGCGCGACCATGCCGACTTCCTGCGCCCGTTCGAGTTGATCGAGCGGCTTCTGACCCGCCACGACGGCCGCCGCCGGCTGATCGCGCGGCTGGGCGCCGAGGCCGAGGACGGCATCGACGAGCTGCTGACCCAGGCCCTGACCTTCGAGAGCGGCAACATCCCCTCGCTCACCGGCTTCCTCGTCTGGCTCGAGGGCGGCGAGGTCGAGGTGAAGCGCTCGCCCGAGGGCGCGGGCCGCGCGATCCGGGTGATGACCGTGCACGGCGCCAAGGGGCTCGAGGCGCCGGTGGTGATCCTGCCCGACACGATCCGGCGCGAGGCGCAGGGTGACGCGGCGATCCTGACGATCGACGGCCATGGCTTCTGGAAGGCGGCCGCCGACGAGGCGCCGGCGCCGCTGTCGGCCGCGAAGGGCGCGCTCAAGGCCCGCTCGATGGAAGAGCGCGACCGGCTGCTGTACGTCGCGATGACGCGGGCCGAAAGCTGGCTTGTCGTCTGCGGCGCGGGCGAGGCGAAGAACGACGGCGACTGGTGGACGCTGGTGTCGCAGGGGCTCGACGGGGTCGGGGCGGCGACGCTGGCCACGCCCGAGGGCGAGATCCGCCGCCATGCCGCGGGCGACTGGCCCGCCCCCCTGCCCGCCCCCGACACCCCCGACGCGACCGACGCGGCCGAGGCCCTGCCCGGCTGGCTGACCCGCGCGGCGGCGGCGCCGGCGGCCGGGCCGCGGGCGCTCTCGCCCTCGGATCTCGGCGGCGCGAAGGTGCTGGCGGGCACGCCCGGCGCCGAGGCGCTGCCGCTGGACACCGAGGCGGCGAAGCGGCGCGGGCGCCGGCTGCACCTGCTGCTCGAGCATCTGCCGGGCTGGGACCCGGCCGAGGCCGCGGACCTGGGGTGGCGGCTTCTGGGCCAGGGCGAGGACCCCTGCGCCCCGGACGAGGTCGCGCCGCTGATCGCAGAGGCCGCGCGCATCCTTGGCGCGCCCGGCATGGCGCCGTTCCTGTCGCCCGCGGCCTTGGCCGAGGTCGAGTTCACCGCGCGGCTGCCCGAACTGGGCGGGGCGCTGGTGCATGGCGCGATCGACCGGCTGCTGGTCCTGCCCGGGCGGGTCGTCGCGCTCGACTACAAGTCGAACGCGGAGGTGCCGGCGCGGCCCGGCGACACGCCCGAGGGCATCCTGCGTCAGATGGGCGCCTATGCCGCCGCGCTGGCGCAGATCTGGCCCGACCGCGCGGTCGAGACCGCAATCCTCTGGACCGCAACCGGAATCCTCATGCCTCTCGCCCCCGAGATCGTGCGTGATGCACTTCGGCGCACCCCTACACCTTGACGATGGGAAACTGGACCCATACGTTCAGGTCCGACCCCATTTCAGGAGAACGAGTCATGGCCACCCATGCCGTCACCGATGCCACCTTCGACACCGAGGTCCGCCAGTCGGACATCCCGGTCGTCGTCGACTTCTGGGCCGAATGGTGCGGCCCCTGCCGCCAGATCGGCCCGGCTCTGGAAGAGCTTGCCAACGAACTGGAAGGCAAGGTCAAGATCGTGAAGATCAACGTCGACGAGAACCCCTCGTCGCCGGCGCAGCTGGGCGTGCGCGGCATCCCGGCGCTGTTCATGTTCAAGGACGGCCAGGTCGTCTCGAACAAGGTCGGCGCCGCGCCGAAGGCCGCGCTGCAAAGCTGGATCACCTCGTCGATCTGAGCCGTCCTCCAGCGGCAGACAGATCGGGACCACGTCGGGGCGCGCTCGTGAGGGGCGCGCCCCTTCGCTTGTCACCCGTCCCCCTTTGTCGGGGGCCTAGAGATCCCAGCCGCCGCGGCGCAGTGCGGCCAGGATCTGCGCCTCGGCCTCGGGTGCGCCGGCATTGATCGCGCGCTGTTTCAGGAACCACCACAGGTAGACCGCCGGATCGACCCGCAGCCGCTCGCAGCCGTCGAAGGCCGCCGCGGCGCCGTCGCGCGGCACCGAGGCCGCGGCATGGTGAAAGTCGATCCCGGCGAACAGCAGCGCGGGCTTGTCCAGCAGCAGGCCCTGAAAGGCCATCGCGCTGTTCTCGGCCACCACCAGGTCGGCCGAGGCCATCAGCGCGACCGAGCGTCCGCGGCTGACCGACAGCGCCGGGTGGCGCGCGGCCAGCCCCTCGAGCGCGGCCAGCTCGGCCCCGGGATAATCGACGCCCGGGTGCAGCCCCGCCTCGACCCGCCGCCCGGGCCAGCGCCCGAGCACGGCGCGCAGCATGTCGAGCGGGCTTTCGGCCTGAAAGCCGCGCCGCTCGAGCAGCCGGGCCTGCAGCGGCACGAAGACGTGCCCGGCGCGGTCGGGCACGAGGCCGGGAAACACCTGCGCCCGCCAGAAGGCCGCGAAGCGCGCCGCCCGGTCCGGGTCGATGCCGGCCGGGTCGAACACCTCGCGCGCGACGGGCCAGTCCCAGCGCGCCGCGACCCGCTCGACATGCCAGAAGGGCCCGACATAGCTTCGCCGCAGCGTCAGCCCGCCCGGCCCCGGCGGCTCGATCATGTGCCACAGCCCCGGCGCACCGCGCAGCGCCGCCACCCGCGCGAGCGGGTTGTCCTGCGCGATCCGCAGCGTCCGCCCGACCGAGGCCAGCGCCGCGGCGAGCCGGTTGACGAAGTTCTGCCGCCCCGCCCGCGCCGCCGACAGCATCGTGCCGTCGAGATGCAGCGCGACGCTGTCGCCGATCACGTCCAGAGCCCCGGGCAGGCGCGGCCCGCGACCCGCATCAGCGCCTCGAGCCGCTCGGCGCCGGTGCCCTCGCGCCCGGCGATCCGCTGCCAGCGGCGCAGCGCCGCGGCCAGGATCAGCGCCTCGGCCACCGGCCCCGCCATCGGGTCCGCGCCGTGGCCGCGCGCGAAGGCGCGCCGCTCGGGCTCGGGCAGCCAGCCGCCCTCGGGCTGGCGGTTGGGGGCGACGAAGCGCAGCGCGAAGGACAGCGCATAGTCGGCGATGTCCTGTCCGGTCCAGATCACCCGCGAGGGGTTGAAATCGATGGCCCAGGCCGCGCGCCCCTCGCCGATCAGGATGTTGCCGGGGTGCAGGTCGCCATGGGCCGCGGACTGCGCGACCTCGTGGCCCGCCGCGCGCGCGGCCACGGCGCCGAAGCGGTCGGAGAGCGCAAGGAAGCGCGCCGGCTCCTCGACCGGCAGCTCGCCCGCCCGCACCGCCGCGCGCAGCCGCTCGTGCCGCGCGATCATGCCCGCGGGATCGAAGGCCACCGGCGCGGCGGCGGTCGCGCGCTGGAACCGGCCCAGCCACTCGGCCCCGCGCCGGAACAGCCGGCGCATGTCCTGCGGGCCCTCGGCCGCCTCCATCATCTGCTCGAGCGAGCGGCCCGCCACCCGCTCCAGCAGCGCCGCCTGCCCGCCCGCCACGCGCGCAAGCACCCGCGGCGCGCCGCCGCCGGTGGCCACGCCCGCCGCCGTCATCGCATCGAGGCAGCCGTCGAAATGGTCGGGCTGCCAGGGCTCGGCCGCGGCCTTCAGGATCAGCGCCTGCCCGTCGGCCCGCAGCGCCAGCACCGCCCGCCGCGTGCCCGGCTGGTCGCGGTGGATCAGCACCTGCACCGCCGCGGGCGCGCCGCGCAGCCCGGCCCGGCGCGCAAGCTCGGGCCAGTGCGCCAGCGCCGCCCGGGCCTGGGCCGGCAGGTCTTGCGTGTCCGCGATCATCATGGCGGCACAGTGCCAGAGCCGCCCCGCCGGCACCAGAGCCGCAACCTTGTCCTCGGCCCCCCCGCGCCATATCTGACCCCCGACACGAAGGAGACCTGGATGAGCAGCGAAGACTTCCCCGGCTGGCACGGCACCACGATCATCGGCATCCGCAAGGGCGGCGAGGTGGTGGTCGCGGGCGACGGACAGGTCAGCCTCGGCCAGACCGTGATCAAGGGCACGGCGCGCAAGGTGCGCCGCCTGACCCCGGGCGGGCGCGACGTGGTCGCGGGCTTCGCCGGGTCGACCGCCGATGCCTTCACCCTGCTCGAACGGCTGGAGAAGAAGCTGGAGGCCGCGCCCGGCCAGCTTGCCCGCGCCTGCGTCGAGCTGGCCAAGGACTGGCGCACCGACAAGTACCTGTCGAAGCTGGAAGCGATGCTGATCGTCACCGACGGCCGCGATCTGCTGGTCGTCACCGGCGCCGGCGACGTGCTGGAACCCGAACATGACGTGGCCGCGATCGGCTCGGGCGGGAACTACGCGCTGGCCGCCGCGCGCGCGCTGATGGACAGCGACCACGACGCCGAGGCGATCGCGCGCCGCGCGATGGGCATCGCCGCCGACATCTGCGTCTACACCAACGGCAATCTCACCGTCGAACGCATCTCGGCCTGAGAGGACAAGACATGACCGACCTGACCCCCCGCGAGATCGTCTCCGAGCTTGACCGCTTCATCATCGGCCAGTCCGAGGCCAAGCGCGCCGTCGCGGTGGCGCTGCGCAACCGCTGGCGCCGCCGCAACCTGCCGCCCGAGCTGCGCGACGAGGTCTATCCGAAGAACATCCTGATGATCGGCCCGACCGGCGTCGGCAAGACCGAGATCTCGCGCCGCCTCGCCCGGCTTGCGCGCGCGCCCTTCCTCAAGGTCGAGGCGACGAAGTTCACCGAGGTCGGCTATGTCGGCCGCGACGTCGAGCAGATCATCCGCGATCTCGCCGATGCCGCGATCGTCGAGACCCGCGCCCGGATGCGCGAGCAGGTGAAGGCGCGCGCGCAGGGCATGGCCGAGGACCGCGTGCTCGAGGCGATCGCCGGCAAGGACGCGCGCGAGGCCACGCGCGAGATGTTCCGCCAGAAGCTGAAGAAGGGCGAGCTGGACGACACGGTGATCGAGCTCGAGGTCGCCGACAGCGCGCCCTCGATGCCGATGATGGAGATCCCGGGCCAGCCCGGGATGGGCATGGGCGCGCTGAACCTCGGCGACATCTTCGGCAAGGCCTTCGGCGGGCGCACCACCCGCAAGAAGATGACCGTGGCCGAAAGCTACGAGGTGCTGATCGGCGAGGAGGCCGACAAGCTGATCGACGACGAGACGGTCAAGCAGGCGGCGCTGCTGTCGGTGCAGGAGGACGGCATCGTCTTCATCGACGAGATCGACAAGGTCTGCGCCCGGTCCGAGGCGCGCGGCGGCGATGTCAGCCGCGAGGGCGTGCAGCGCGACCTGTTGCCGCTTATCGAGGGCACGACCGTCTCGACCAAGTACGGCCCGGTGAAGACCGACCACATCCTGTTCATCGCGTCGGGCGCCTTCCACATCGCCAAGCCTTCGGACCTGCTGCCCGAGCTTCAGGGCCGGCTGCCGATCCGGGTCGAGCTGCGCGCCCTGACCGAGGCCGATTTCGTGCGGATCCTGACCGAGACCGACAATGCGCTGACGCGCCAGTACACCGCGCTGATGGGCACCGAGGAGGTCACGGTCACCTTCACGGAAAACGGCATCGCCGCGCTCGCCCGGATCGCGGCCGAGGTCAATGCCACCGTCGAGAACATCGGCGCGCGCCGGCTCTACACCGTGATGGAGCGGGTCTTCGAGGAACTGTCCTTCACCGCCCCCGACCGCGCCGGCCAGTCGGTGACGATCGACGCGGCCTTCGTCGAGACCAATGTCGGCCAGCTGGCGAAATCCGCCGACCTCAGCCGCTACGTGCTGTGACGCCGCGGGGGGCGCGCCCCCCGCCGCATCATCCCGCTTCGACTTTGTCCAAGTATCCCGGGGGAGTCGCGGCACGCGACGGGGGCAGAGCCCCCGCTACGCCGCGGCCAGCATCCACGCGCCCGCCCACATCGCCAGCCCGAAGACGGCATGGGCCGCAAGGCCGATGGCGCGGGCGCGGCCGGGCGCCGGGCTGCGCGCCGCGGCGATTCCCGCGCCCATGCAGGGGCTCATCACGAACCAGCCGAAGCCGACGGTCAGCAGGCCCACCGCCAGCGGCAGCGCGATCCCCGGCGCCGCCAGCCAGTCGCGCCCGCCGATCGCCACGGTCAGCAGCGCAAAGCAGCAGCCGACGAGGTAGTGGCCGATCCAGCCCACCGCCTGCTCGCCCGGCAGCGCGGGCGCGGCGGCGATCGCGGCGTGCCGCGCGCGACCGCGCAGCAGGTGCGAGAACCAGCGCCCGCCCATCCGCCAGTCGTTCACCGGCAGCCCGAGCACGCGGGCGACCAGCACCCCCCACAGGTCGAAGACCGCGGTGGCGAACACCCCGATGGCGAGCGCGGCGGCCAGCATCGCCTCAGGCCGCGGCCTTGGCGACGCGGCGCCAGGCGTGCAGCAGCGGCTCGGTATAGCCCGAAGGCTGGGTCGCGCCCTCGACGATCAGCTCGCGCGCGGCCTTGAACGCGGGGCCGTCATAGCCCGGCGCCATCGCGACATAGGCCGGATCGCCGGCGTTCTGCCGGTCGACCTCCAGCGCCATGCGCCGCAGGCTCTCGTCGATCTGCGCCTCGGTGATCACCCCGTGCATCAGCCAGTTCGCCAGGAACTGCGCCGAGATCCGCAGCGTCGCGCGGTCCTCCATCAGCGGCACGTCGTCGATGTCGGGCACCTTGGAACAGCCGACGCCCTGGTCGACCCAGCGCACCACGTAGCCCAGGATCGACTGGCAGTTCATGTCGATCTCGCGCGCGATCTCATTGGCCGAGAGGTTGCGGCCCCCCAGCATCGGCAGCGTCAGCAGCTTCGAGAGCGCGGCACGCTCGCGCCCCTTCAGCTCGGCCTGGCGCGCGAAGACGTCGACCTTGTGGTAATGCGTCGCGTGCAGCGTCGCGGCGGTGGGCGAGGGCACCCAGGCCGTGGTCGCGCCCGACATCGGGTGGCCGATCTTGGCGACCAGCATCTCGGCCATGGCATCGGGCTTGGCCCACATGCCCTTGCCGATCTGGCCCTTGCCGTCGAGATGCGCGGCAAGGCCCGCGTCGACGTTGCCGTCCTCGTAGGCGCCAAGCCAGGCCGCGGTCTTCATCTCGCCCTTCGGCACCACCGGGCCCGCCTGCATCGCGGTGTGGATCTCGTCGCCGGTGCGGTCGAGGAAGCCGGTGTTGATGAAGGCAAGCCGCCCCTGCACCGCGCGGATGCATTCGGTCAGGTTGACCGAGGTGCGCCGCTCCTCGTCCATCACGCCAAGCTTCACCGTGTTGCGCGGCAGGCCCAGGATGTCCTCGACGCGGGCATAGGTGCGGTCGGCGAAGGCGGCCTCGTCGGGACCGTGCATCTTCGGCTTCACGACATAGACAGAGCCGGTGCGCGAATTGCGGTTCTCGGTCCGGGCCATGTCATGCATCGCGGCGGCGACGGTGACGATCGCGTCGAGCATGCCCTCGGGCGTCTCGGCGCCGTCGAGCCTGACCGCGTCGGTGGTCATCAGATGGCCGACGTTGCGCACCAGAAGCACCGAGCGCCCCGGAAGGGTCAGCGTGCCGGTCGCGGTGGTGAAGGTCCGGTCGGGATTGGCGGTGCGGGTCATCTCGACCCCGGCCTTGGTGAAGGTCTCGGCCAGGTCGCCCTTCATCAGGCCCAGCCAGTTCGTATAGGCCAGCACCTTGTCCTCGGCATCCACCGCGGCGACCGAATCCTCGCAGTCCTGGATCGCGGTCATCGCGCTTTCCAGCACCACGTCGCGCAGCCCCGCGGCGCTGGCGGCGCCGACCGGGTGGTCGCGGTCGATCACCAGCTCGATGTGCAGCCCGTTGTTGCTGAGCAGGAACGAGCTGTCGGTCCAGCCCACGAACTGGCCGGGGTCCTTCAGCCCGTGCGCGTCGCCATGCACGGTGGCGACCAGCCGGCCGTCCTCGACCGCATAGGCCGAGACGCCCGAATGGCTGGCGCCCGCCAGCGGCACCGCGCCGTCGAGGAACTCGACCGCCCAGGCCACCGCCTCGGCGCCGCGCGCGGCGTCATAGCCCTTGCCGGCCGGGGCGCCGGGAAGGGCGTCGGTGCCGTAGAGCGCGTCGTAAAGGCTGCCCCAGCGCGCATTCGCCGCGTTCAACGCGAAGCGCGCATTCATCACCGGCACCACCAGCTGCGGGCCGGCGATGGTCGCGATCTCGGGGTCGCAGTCGGGGGTGGTGACCTCGAAGGCCGGGCCCTCGGGGACGATGTAGCCGATGCCGCGCAGGAAGGCCTCCATCTCGGCGGGCGAGACATCCTTGCCCTTGCGCGCCTTCAGGAAGCCGTCGATCTCGGCCTGCATCTCGTCGCGCACCGCCAGCAGCCGGGCGTTCTCGGGCGCAAGCTCGGCCAGCATCGCGGCATAGCCGGACCAGAAGGCCTCGGCCGTGACGGGCAGGCCGGGCAGCAGCCGCTCTTCGACGAAGGCCGCAAGCGCGGGCGCGACCTCGAGGCCGGAGCGGATAACCGGGGACAGGTTCTCGGGGGTGGACATCGCGGGTACCTCCAGACATGCGGCTGCCATTCTCGCGTCGCAGCTAATCTTGCAGGCGCGCGGCGGCGAGTCACGCCGCGCGTGTTTTCCACGATGTGGAAAGGATCAGCGCGTCCGGCGCAGGTAGACGTAATACGCCCCCTCGCCGCCATGCTTGAGATGCGCCCCCGAGACCTGCAGCACGACGGGCCCGAGCGGCGGCGCCTGCAGCCAGCGCGGCACCTGGTGGCGCAGCACGCCGGTGCGGGTCGGGATCGGGCCGCCCTCGTCGCGCACCTTGCCCTTGCCGGTGATCACCAGCACCAGCCGCAGGCCGGCGGAATGGGCGTTCAGCACGAAGCGGATCAGCTCGGGATGCGCCTCGGCCAGGGTCATGCCGTGCAGGTCGATGCGGGCCTCGGGCGCAAGCCGGCCGCGCACCATCTTGCGGTGCTGGCCCGCGTCCATCCGCACCCCCTGCGCCGCCAGCCGTTCGACCGGGCCCGGGGCCAAGTCGTGGCGCGGCCGCTGGGCGGGGGCCTTCTCGCCCATCCGGAAGATGTCGATCAGGCTGCGGGGCCGGTCGGGGTCGGGCAGGGACTGGGGCGCGGGCGGCGGGGCGGGGCCGGCCTCGGGAGGGCGGGTCGCGGGCGGGGCCTCGCGGCGGATGCTTTTCGCCACCTGATCCCAGAGCGCGCGATCCTCCTCGCTCAGGCCTTTCCTGCGCCGTCCCACGCTGTCACCACGCCGCGCGGGGAGACACGAAAAACGCCGCCCTTGCGGCGGCGTTCGGGGTATCGGGGCCCTGCGGGGGCCGTGCGCCGGCCCGCGTCATTCGCCGGTGGCCACCAGCTGCCAGTTCGGATCCTCGGCGCCCATGGTGCGGGCGAAGGTCCAGACGTCGCGCTGGCGCCGCGAGGCCTTGGGATCGCCGTCGACCAGCTCGCCGCCCGCGTCGCGCGTCGCGGTCACCAGCTCGCCGGTCATGCGCACCGTCACCTCGCCCAGCCGCGATGCCGGGTCGAATTCGGCATCCTGCAGCGCAAGCTCGCGCAGGCCGAGGAACGTCGCCTCGGTGGTCAGGCCGCGCGCGGCACGCTCGGCGACGGCGGCCTCGAAGCTGTCGCGCACCTCGGGCGACAGGAACGGCTTGACCGGGTCGAGCTTGCCGGTCTCGAACGCGATCAGGATCATCTCGTAGGCGCCGCCCGCGCCCTTGAGGAACTCGGCCACCGAAAAGCCCGGCTCGGCCTGCTTCATCGCGGCGAGCGCGTGGAAGGCGGGCGAAGTCTCGGGCACGTGGTCGGCGATGTCGCGGTCGGGCCCGCCCTCGATCACCTCGAACCCGCGTCGCGGTGCCGCGGCGGTTTCCTGATCGGGCACCTGCACCGGAGGCTTCTCGAACCCTTCGCGGCTGCCGAGCACCGCCTTCAGCCGCAGGATCAGGAAGATCGCGACACCGGCCAGGACAAGCAGCTGGATAAGGGCATTGGACATCGGTACGGCCTTTTCGGTCGTGGCAAGGCCGGGGCGAGATTGCGAACCGGCGGTTGGAACATCGGGCGATCCCTACCTATGTAGGACAGGGGGCAGTTCAAGTCCATGCCTCGCCCCTGCTCGTTCGACCGGACGGCCGACGGCCCGACGGGTCGCAGTGCAGACAAATTGAAAGGATCTCTCGCCCCATGTGGCCGCTTGCCGCGCTTCTGGCGCTTCCCGTCATCGAAATCGCGCTGTTCGTCTCGATCGGCGGTGCCATCGGGCTGGGCCCGACGCTGATCATCGTGCTGCTGGGGCCGCTGGTCGGCTTTGCCGTGATCCGCTCGGCCGGGGCGCGGGCGATGGCCGACCTGCGCGCGCCGATCGGCGGGCTGCGCGACCCCGCGGTGCCGGTGGCCGAGGGCGCGATCAAGGTGATCGCAGGCATCTTGCTGATTCTGCCCGGTTTCCTGACCGATGCGATCGGCCTTGCCCTGCTGCTGCCGCCGCTGCGCCACGGGATCGTCCGCGCGCTGGGCCGGCGGGTGGTCGTGGTCGGCGGGGCAGGGGCGGGCCGCGATCCGTTCCGCAGGCCGGACCCGCGCCGCCCGGGCGCCGACGTCATCGACGGCGAGTTCCACGAGATCCCGCAGGGCGAAACCTCGCGCCGGCCGGCCGACGGCCGCTCGGGCTGGACGCGCGACTGACGGGGCGCGCTAGGGGAGCGGGGCCGGCCCTGCCCGGCCCGCGGGATCGAGGGGAGCGCATTGAGGTGACTGGCCGGGCCTGTTAGACCCTTGGCCAACCAAGAACGCCCCGAGGGAGACCACCATGACCGAGAACGGCACCCCCACGCCGCAACCGCAGCCGCAGATCCAGCCGAAGATGCAGGTGCTTGCGCAGTTCGTGCGCGACATGTCCTTCGAGAACATCCTTGCGCAGAAGGGCCTGAACTCGGGCGAGGTGACGCCCGAGATGACCGTGCAGGTCAGCCTCGACGCCCGCAAGCGCCCGGTCGAGGGCCAGTACGAGGTGACCGCCAAGTTCAAGGTCGCCTCGAACAACAAGGCCGACGGCGCGGCGCTGTTCCTGCTGGAGCTGGACTACGGCGGGATCTTCGCGATCGAGGGCGTGCCGAACGACCAGATCCATCCCTACCTGCTGATCGAATGCCCGCGGATGCTGTTCCCCTTCATCCGCCGCATCGTCTTCGACGTCACCCGCGACGGGGGCTTCCCGCCGGTCAACCTCGACACGGTCGATTTCCTCGCGCTCTACCGCAACGAGCTGGTGCGCCGCGCCGAGGCCCAGAAGGCCCAGTCGCCGATCGTCTGATCCGCGGCGCCGTCCCGGTCGGGAGGGAACGCCCGAAGCGGGGCGAAGCCATCCCGATCGCCACGCGCATGACGTGCAAGCCGGCCACAGGCCGGCTTTTTCATGCGTCCCGATCACATTTTTGGAACCGGCGAGTCCCCGCCCGGATTGCCAAAGGGGGTGGCAACGACACGCCAGACCTGCAAGGACTGGGGCATGCCGGTGCGTCACCGGCAGGGACGACCAAGGAGATCACGGCATGCGGCAACGGATGCGGCGCGCGGTCCTTCGGGGCCTGACGCGCAGGGCGGGGTTCACCGTCGCTGGTATCGGACTGCTGGCAGCCACGCCGGCGCTCGCGCTGGACAAGTTCGAGATCCGCATCATCGGCAAGGACCACAGCATCGGAAACGCCGTGCTGGCCGCCTCGCAGACCAATGTCACCCGCGACGAGGACAACGCCCAGCCGCAGGACCTGCTGGCCGCGGCGCAGGCCGACTATGGCCGGATCCTGGGGGCGCTGTATGCCGAAGGGCATTATTCCGGCGTCATCACCATCGCCGTCGACGGGCGCGAAGCCGCCTCGATCCCGCCGCTGGACGCGCCGGCGAAGATCGGCAGCATCATCATCACCGTCGATCCCGGCCCCGCCTTCACCTTCTCGAACGCGCAGGCGCGCCCGCTGGCGCCCAAGACCGAGATGCCCGAGGACTTCGCCGTCGGCCGGCCCGCGCAGGCCAGCACCATCTCGGACGCGGCCGCGGCCGGCGTCGATGGCTGGCGCGCCGTCGGCTATGCCAAGGCCCGGCTGTCCGACCAGCAGGTGACGGCCGACCACCGGACCGACACGCTGGACGCGCGGCTGGGCTTCCAGCCCGGCCCGCGCGTGACCTTCGGCCGCGTCGCCGTCTCGGGCAACCGGCGGGTGCGCGAGGACGCGATCCGCCGCATCGCCGGCTTTCCGACCGGCGAACGCTTCGACCCCGACGAGGTCGACGCCGTGGCCGAGCGCCTGCGCCGCACCGGCGCCTTCCGCGGCATCGTGCTGAAGGAGGCCGACACCGTCCGCGACGGGGACAAGCTGGACTATTCCCTGATCCTGACCGAGGAGAAGCGCCGCAAGCTCAGCTTCGGCGCCTCGATCTCGTCCGATGACGGCGCGGCGCTCGAGGCGGGCTGGATGCACCGCAACCTGTTCGGCGGTGCCGAGAAGCTGACCATCGACGGCGAGGTCTCGGGCATGGGCAGCTCGGTCGGCGGGATGGACTACAACCTTGGCGCGCGGCTGGAGCGGCCGGGCACGCCGTTCCGCGACAGCTCGGCCTTCATCGACGCGCTCGCGGGCCACGACGAGGAGGACGACTACACCTCGGACAACGTGCGCCTGACCTTCGGCCTCACGCGCTACATCACCGACAAGCTGACGGGCGAGATCGCCTTCGGTTTCGAAGGCTCGGACGTGACCGACGATCTGGGCATCGACACCTCGTACCGCCAGCTGATCCTGCCGTTCTCGCTGACCTGGGACAAGCGCAACAACGCGCTGAACGCGACCGAGGGGTTCTATCTGAAGGGCGAGATCATGCCCTTCTACGGGCTGGAAACCACCGGGACCGGCGCCAAGCTCGGGTTCGACACCCGCGCCTACCACGGTTTCGGCAGCGACGACCGCGTCGTCATCGCCGGCCGCTTCCAGGGCGGGCGGATCGAGGGCGCGGGCCTGAGCCAGGTGCCGCGCGACTATCTCTACTATACCGGCGGCGGCGGCACGGTGCGCGGCCAGCCCTACCAGTCGCTGGGCGTCTATGAAATCGACCCCGACCTGAAGACCGGCGGCACCAGCTATGCCGCGATCTCGGCCGAACTGCGCGTGAACGTGACCAAGTCGATCGGCCTCGTCACCTTCTACGACGCGGGCTGGGTCTCGGGCGACGAGCAGAGCGACAGCCAGTCCGGCGCCGGCTTCGGCCTGCGCTACAACACCGGCATCGGGCCGATCCGGCTCGACGTCGCCGCCCCCGTCTCGGGTGACACGGGCGAGGGCATGCAATTCTACATCGGCATCGGGCAGGCCTTCTGATGACACGTCGCACGCTTCTTCCGCTCGCCGCCCTGTGCCTGCTGCCGCTGGGGGCCGCCGCCCAGGACCAGGCGACCCAGGATCAAAGCCCGCAGGATCAAAGCGCGCAGGCGGCGCCCTCGGGCGACGAGGACCGCGGCTGGCTTACCGGCCTGATCGAGGACAGCCTCGGCGGCGAGGGCCGCACCGTGCGCCTCGAGGGGTTCGAGGGCGCGCTGTCCTCGCGCGCGACCTTCGACAGCCTGACGATCTCGGACGACCAGGGGCCGTGGCTCACGATCCGGGGCGGGGCGATGCAATGGAGCCGGCTCGCGCTGCTGCGCCGGCAGATCGACATCCGCGAGCTGTCGGCCGAGTCGATCGAGCTTGATCGCCTGCCCGCGAGCGAACCCGACCCGATGGAGGCCTCGACCGCCTCGTCGGGCTTTTCGCTGCCCGAACTGCCGGTGAGCCTGAACCTTGAATCGCTGATCGTGGGCGAGGTGTCGCTGGGCCAGCCGATCATCGGCACCCCGGTCGACTTCTCGCTGACCGGCAGCGCCAACCTTGCCGGCGGCGAGGGCAACGTCGACATCCAGGCCGAGCGCACCGACGGGCAGCAGGGCCGCATCTCGCTGACCGGCGGCTTCGTCAACGAGACCGAGCAGGCCACCGTCGCGCTGGACCTGAGCGAGGGCGCGAGCGGCATCCTTGCCACCACCATCGGCCTGCCGGGCGCACCGGCGCTGGAGCTGGCGGTGAACGGGCAGGGGCCGCTGTCGGACTTCACCGCGGACATCCGGCTGGCCACCGACAACCAGCCGCGGCTGACCGGCACGGTCGAACTGACCGCGACCGAGGCGGCCGAGGGGCAAGAGCCCACGCGCGGCTTCCGCGTCGATCTCGGGGGTGATGTCGCGCCGCTGTTCCTGCCGGCCTATCAGGACTTCTTCGGCAACGACGTGCGGCTGCAGGCGCAGGGCAGCCGCGGCCCCGACGGGGCGATGGACCTGCCGAGCCTGACGCTGAGCGCGCAGGCGCTGCAGCTTACGGGCCGCGCGCAGGTCGGCGCCGACGGCGTGCCGACGCTGGCGGACCTGGCGCTGACCCTCGGGCTGCCGGGCGGCGGCGACGTGCTGCTGCCGACCTCGGGGTCGGAAACCTACGTCACCTCGGCGGCGCTGAACCTCGACTATGATGCCGCGACCGGCCCCGACTGGCGGCTGGCGGGCAATCTCAAGGGCCTGCGCAGCGCCACCATCGGGATCGAGGACCTGACGCTCGACGGCAGCGGCCAACTGGCACAGGGCGCGACCGCCGACCTTGGCGGGACGGTCGATTTCGCGGCCAGCGGCGTCACCTCGCCCGACCCCGACCTGGCCCGCGCGCTGGGGCCGAGCCTGACCGGCAGCGCCGACCTTGCCACGGTGGACGAGGGGTTCGCGATCTCGAACCTCAGCCTGCAGGGCGAGGGTTACGGCATGGGCGGCGACCTGACCATCTCGGGCCCCTCGGGCGACCTGGCGGTGGCGGGCACCGTTTCGGCCAATGTCGCCGACCTCGATCGCTACTCTGGCCTCGCCGGGCAGTCGCTGTCGGGGGCGACCGAAGCGCGGGTCGAAGGGCGGTATGCCGTGCTGACCGGTGCTTTCGACGCGCGCGTCAACCTTGACGGCACCGACCTCGGGGCCGGGATCGACCCGGTCGACGCGCTGCTGTCTGGCCGCTCGACGCTGGCGCTGGATGCCGGGCGCTCGACCGAGGGCACGGTGATCCGGTCGGCGCGGCTGCAGGCGCAGACCCTGACCGCGACCGCCGTGGGCACCGTCGCGCCGGGGCGCAGCGACCTGACGGCCGATCTCGACTTCACCGACCTGTCGGTGATGGGGGGCCCCTATGGCGGGGCGCTGAACGCCAGCGCCCACATGCGCGAGGCGGGGCCGCTGCGCCGGTTCGACATCGACGGCACCGGGCGCGACCTGCGCGTGGGCGTGCCGCAGCTTGACGGCCTGCTGCGCGGCGAGACGACGCTGTCGCTGATCGGCGGGCTGCTGGACAATGCCGTCACGCTCGACGTGGCGCGGATCAATGGCCAGGCGGTCTCGCTCGATGCCACCGGGCGCTATGGGCCGGGCGACGCCGACCTGAAGGCAAGTTTCCGTCTGCCCGACCTGTCGGTGATGGGCGCAGGCTATGGCGGTGCGCTCACTGCCGATGCGACCCTGGTCGAAAGCGGCGGCGCCGATGCGCCGGTGCGCGATTTCAGCCTTACCGGGCGGGGGCAGGACCTTGCCGTCGGCATCCAGCAGGCGAGCGGCCTGCTGCAGGGCGCGACCGAGCTGGACTTGCGCGGCCGCCAGGACGGCACCGCGCTGCGCCTCGACGTCGCGCGGCTCGCGGGGCCGCGGGTGACGCTGGATGCCGCGGGCACCTACGACCCCGGCGCCAGCGACCTGCGGGCCGAGATCGGCCTGCCGGACCTCTCGGTGATGGGGCCGGGCTATCGCGGCCGGCTGAATGCCAATGCCACCCTGACCGAAACCGGCACGGCGGCCGCGCCGGTGCGGCGGATCACGCTGAACGGCGATGCGAACGACCTTGCGGTGAACCAGCCCGAGGCCGACCGGATTCTGGCCGGCGCGACCACGATCGCGCTGGTGGCCGAAGAGGACCAGGGCGCGGTGCGGATCGAACAGCTGGACCTGCAGAACCCGCAGCTGACCGCCAGCGCCAGCGGCGCGACCGGCGGCGACGGGTCGCAGATCACGCTGCAGGCCCGGCTGGCGAACATGGCGCTGGTGGTGCCCCAGTTCCCGGGCCCGCTGTCGGTGTCGGGCACGATCGCCCAGCCGCAGGGGCAGGGCTATCGCCTGGACCTGACGGCCGAGGGGCCGGGCGGCGTGAACGCGCGCGCCCAAGGCTCTGTCGCCGCCGATTTCGCGACCGCGGACCTGTCCGTCACCGGCTCGGCCCAGGCGGCGCTGGCCAATCCCTTCATCGCGCCCCAGACGGTCGACGGGCCGATCAGCTTCGATCTGCGGCTGAACGGCGCGCCGGGCCTCGACGCGCTGTCGGGCCGGGTCTCGACCCGCGGCACCCGTGTCTCGGTCCCGGCCGCGAGCCTCGCGCTCGAGGGGATCGACGCCACGGTCGACCTGTCGGGCGGGCGGGCGCAGATCGCCGTTAAGGCCCGCGGCTCGGAGGGCGGCACGATCAACGTCAGCGGCCCGGTGACGCTCAGCGGCAGCTATCCGGCCGATCTGGCGATCCGGCTCGGCAGCCTGGTGCTGAAGGACCCGCAGCTTTACCAGACCTCGATCGCGGGCGATCTCGCGATCGACGGGCCGCTGATGGGCGGGGCCGAGATCTCGGGCCGGCTCGCGCTGGGCGAGACCGAGATCCGCGTGCCCTCGACCGGCTTTGCCGCGTCGGGCGCCGTGACGGGGCTGCGGCACGTCAACGACAGCGCCGCGGTGCGCCGCACCCGCGCCCGCGCCGGCGCGGACGAGGTGACGAGCGTCAGCACCGAGGGCACCAGCGGCGGCTTCCCGCTGGATGTGCGTATCAGCGCGCCGAACCAGATCTTCGTGCGCGGCCGCGGGCTTGACGCGGAACTGGGCGGCGAGCTGCGGGTGCGCGGCACCACCAACGACGTCCAGCCGCAGGGCCAGTTCGAACTGGTGCGCGGCCGGCTCGACATCCTTGGCCAGCGCTTCACGCTGGACGAGGGGCTGATCCAGCTGCAGGGCACGCTGGTGCCGGTGATCACCTTCGCGGCCTCGACCACCACCGACACCGACACCGCGACGATCCGGATCGAGGGGCCGGCATCGGACCCGCAGATCAGCTTCGTCTCGGCCAACGGCCTGCCGCAGGAAGAGGTGCTGTCGCAGCTGCTGTTCGGGCGCGGGCTTGACAACATCTCGCCGCTGCAGGCCGCGCAGCTTGCCTCGGCCGTGTCGACGCTGGCGGGGCGCGGCGGCGACGGGATCATCGGAAACCTGCGCAAATCGACCGGTCTCGACGATCTGGACGTGACCACCGACAGCGACGGTGCCGCGGCGGTGCGGGCCGGGCGCTACATCTCGGACAAGGTCTATACCGATGTGACGGTGGGCGCCGGCGGATCGACCTCGATCAACCTCAATCTAGACGTGACGCGCAACATCACCGCCCGCGGCTCGGCCGAGGGCGACGGCGGCACCAGCATCGGGATCTACTTCGAGAAGGACTACTGACCCGCCGCCCGGCGGATGCGAGCGCAAACAGTCTTGCAAGTCCCTCGCGCGTAACGCGCGGGGGACTTTTCAGTTCCGGGGTATCGGTGCAATATTTCTGGCAAGATCAATAACTTAGCACAGGAACCGTCGCCTGCGCATTTCGTTGTCAGTTCATACCGGGGCCGCGGCGGCCCACCGCAACGCGACGCGGCCGCCAGACCCCACGGAGGAGATGAAAGGACACGAGATGAAAAAGCTTCTTGCTTCGACCGCGCTGGTTGCCATGACCGCCGTGCCGCTCTACGCCCAGACCGCCGAACAGCCCGCCGCGGACACCGCCGCGCCGGCCGCCAATGCCACGATGGGCACGAGCGATTTTTCGTACATGCCCGCCGAGGGTGAACAGACGCTGTCGGCCTCGAACCTGATCGGCAAGCGCATCTACACCGCCGAAGGCGAAATCGACGCCTCGGCCGAGATGACCGAAGCCAACACCGACTGGGACGACGTCGGCGAGATCAGCGACGTGCTGATGAGCCGCGATGGCCAGCTCGAGGCGATCCTGGTCGACGTCGGCGGCTTCCTCGGCATCGGCGAGAAGACCGTGGCCATTAGCATGGACCAGCTGAACCTGATCCCCGATGGCGACGATGCGGGCGAGTACTTCGTGGCCTTCACCGCCTCGAAGGAACAGCTTGAGAACGCGCCGGAATTCACCATGCCGGGTGAAGAGGACGACCAAGCCGCCGACCAAGCGTCGATGAACACCGCCGCGACTGGCACCGCCGCCACGGACGGGGCCGCGACCACCGGCGCCGCGTCCACTGACACCATGGCCTCCGACAGCGCCGCCACTGGCGCCGCGACGGGCGCCGCCGCTGGCACCGCTGCCGGGACGGCCGCCGGGTCGAGCGAGATGGCCGCAGACACCGCCGCGACGCCCCCGGCCGCCGAGGGCGAGCAGACCGCCGCGATGGAAGTCGACCCGACGACCGTCACCGCCGAGCAGCTGCAGGGTGCACCGGTCTACGACTCGAACGACGAGAAGGTCGGTGACATCTCCGAGCTGGTGATCGCCGATGACGGCACCATCACCGACGCCGTGGTCGATCTGGGTGGCTTCCTGGGCATCGGCGCCAAGCCGGTCGCCTTCAGCTTCGACGACCTGCGCATGACCGCCGAGGGCGAAGACGCCAGCAACCTCTCGGTCCACGTGACGCAGACCGAAGAGCAGATGGAGCAGATGCCGGAATACTCGGCCAACGACGGCTGATCCGACGCTTTGACCGAAACGAAGGGCCCGGGGAGAGATCCCCGGGCCCTTTGTCGTGCATCGCTGCCCGCGCGTGGCGCGGGTCATGCCGACGTGGCGCCTGTCGGGAAGATGGTCGACGGATGCGGGGGCTGTCGCCGGAGGGGCAGGGGCGTGTCGTCGCTCGCCGCCGTGCCCGCCCGACGGCCCGCCGCTGTCATCGTTGCAGGGACTGCAAGAGGCCACGTGTCTGCGCGCCCCGGACCCCGGTGCGCGTCAGTGGCCGGCGCCGTCGCGCGGCGTGCCGGTGACCTTGCCCTGCGCGGTCTGCGGGAACTGCTGGATGCCTTCCTGGAAGGCCGCGACCTCGAACTCGATGGCGATGCCATAGCGGTCGGGCTCGTCGATCCGTTCGACCTCTGTGCCAAGCTGGCCGGCGAAGGCGGTGATCAACTGGGTGCCGATCCCGGTCCGCTCGTTGGCCGCCAGAAGCTCGCCCCCGGCCGAATTCTCGACCGCGAGGCGCGCCCGCGCCGGGCCGGTCGACTTCAGACTGATCCGGATCCAGCGCTGGCCGCCCTCGGGGCTGCGCGTGGCGTATTTCAGCGCGTTGGTCAGGCCCTCGGTCGCGAACAGCGCCACGGGGACCGCCTGGTCGGGGTACAGGCTGACCGGGTCGAAATCGGTTTCGGGCTGCGGCCCCTGGCCAAGGCCGGCGGTCATCGTCGACATCTGCCGCACGATGTCGCCCAGAAGGGCATCGGCCTGCACCGCGGACAGCGATTCCGCCTGATAGAGATTGCGGTGGATCGTGGCGAGGCTCGCCACCCGGTCCTGCACGCTTTTCAGCACCGAGCGGGCCGCGGGTTCGTGCACGCGCCGGATCTGCATGTTCATGATCGAGGCGATGAGCTGCAGGTTGTTCTTCACCCGGTGGTGGATCTCCTTCAGCAGGACGGTCTTCTCCTGCAGGCTCGCCTCGCGCTCGGCCTCGTCGCGCATGACGATGCGGGCGAGGTTCTGGAAGGTGTGGGCGACATCGGTGATCTCGGACGGGGCATGGCGCGGCACCTGCGGGATCTGGTCCCGGCGGCCCAGCGCGAAGCGACGCATCTCGCCGCGCAGGTCGCGGATGTGCCGGATGACCAGCCGGTCGACGGCGGCATAGGCCACGACAAGGCAGGTGATCCACATCGTCAGCGGGAACAGGATCGTCGCGGGAGAGATCAGGTCGCGGCTGAGCTGGGCGCGATCGGGGTCCCAGCTGCCCAGCACGTAGACAAGGTTCGGCACCGCCGTGACGGCGGCGAAGACGCGGTCGCGGCCGGCGCCGTCCCGGCCGCGGAAGATCGGCTGGTCCATGTGCGGCCCGAGACGCGACACCGGGACGTCGCGCGGCAGGGTCTCGGCGGACTGGTCGAAGGGACGCGGCTCGGAAAACAGCACCTCGCCCTGGTCGTTCAGCAAGACCACGTCCACCGCGCTTTCGTCGCCGATGCCCGAGCGCAGGCTGAGCAGGATCCGGTGCGGCACCGACATGGTCATCATGCCAAGCAGCACGCCGTCGCGGGTGACGGGGACGCTGATCAGCACGACGGGCTCGGCCGAGACGCCGCCGCGCTTGGTCGCGTTCACCTGCGCCCGCGGCGCATCCATGAAACGCAGAAAAAGCGGGTCCTCGGACAGGTCCATCTCGCGCCCGGCCGAGGAGCAGGTCATCCTGCCGCTGGTCGGGATGAAGCCCGCGAAGGAATAGAGCGCGCTGCGCACGACGAACTCGCGCAGCATGTCCGAGCAGACCGCGCTGTCACTGATATTCTCGAGAACCGATTGCGCCAGGGCCCCGGCGGCGCCGAGCGCGCCGTGAATGATCGCCTGCTCGCCGCCGACGACGCTCGAGGTGCGCTGAAGGAGCGCGGTTTCGGACGCGGCCTCGGCGTCATGGGCCATTTGCCAGGTCTGCGACAGCGCGATCATGCCCAGCGGCAGCAGGGCGACAGACAGCAGAAAGGCCAGGCGCACGCCCAGCCTTTCGGTAAACCTCGCCCAGGCGCGGAGGGTGGCCTTCACCTCGTCTCAGCCCGAGGAGGCGGAGGCAGCCATCACGGCCATGGTCGCGGGATCCGTCATCGTCAGTTCCTCACCGTCGGCCAGCTTGAGCAGTTCGGCCAGACGGCGGCGGCCACGGTTCGCCCGGCTCTTGATCGTGCCGACCGCGACGCCGCACATCTCGGCCGCCTCTTCGTAGGCGAAGCCCGATGCCCCCACAAGGATCAAAGCCTCGCGCTGTTCGTCGGGAAGCTGCTCGAACGCCGCCTTGAAGTCGGCCATCGCCAGCCGGCCGTCATGGTCGGGCTTGGTCGCGAGGCGGCTGGAGTGGATCCCGTCGACATCGGCAACCTCGCGCCGGGTCTTGCGGCGGGCCGAATAGAAGGTGTTGCGCAGGATCGTGAACAGCCAGGCCCGCAGGTTGGTGCCGCGCTGGAAGCGGTGCATGTTCGACCAGGCCTTGAGGATCGTGTCCTGCACGAGGTCATCGGCGGCCGAGGAATTGCGGGTGAGAGACAGAGCAAAGGCGCGAAGCGCGGGCAGGTGGGTGACGAGCTCGTCGCGAGGATCCATATCCTTGCAGGACTTGGCGTCGGTCATTTGTCGTCCGAGCCTTTCCCGCCGTCCTGCTGGCGAAGCTGCGCGAGCAGGGACATGAATTTGTCAGGCACGGATTCCTCGACCATCTGCTGGTACACCCGGCGCAGATTTTCGTCGATCTGCCGTTCGACGGTGGGCCTGCTGTCGTCGCTTGCGTCTGGCGTCATGATGTCCCGAGGCATTCTTTTTTGCATTTGCTCTGGAACCGAACACCGCGACCCACGTTCGGTTCCGAGAAAAATGAAAAAACGTCTGGAGACGACATGACAGAAGGGCAAACCGCGGACATCTCGGCGATGATCGGTCCCGAGCTGCCGTATCTGCGTCGGTACGCGCGCGCGCTGACCGGCTCTCAGGACACCGGGGACAGGTACGCCGTCGCCACGCTGGAGGCGATCCTCGTCGATCGCAGCCTGTTCGAAACCGGGCTCGAGCCGCGCGTCGCGCTGTTTAGGGCCTTCCACGCGATCTGGTCCTCGGCCGGGGCGCCGGTCGCCGAAGAGGGATCCGATGCGCTCGAGGCGCGGGCGCAGGTCCACCTGGCCAGCCTGACCCGCAACACCCGCGAGGCGCTTCTGCTGCGCACGATCGAGGAGATGCGCTTCGAGCAGGTCGCGCAGATCATGCAGGTCTCGCCCGGCGAGGCCGAGGAGCTGGTCACGATCGCGCTGCGCGAGATGGAGCGTTCGGTGCTTGGCCGCGTCATGGTGATCGAGGACGAGACCATCATCGCGATGGACATCCAGTCGATCGTCCAGTCGATGGGCCACGAGGTCACCGGGATCGCCCGCACCCGCGATCAGGCGGTCGCACTGGCGCGCAAGGAGCGCCCGGCGCTGATCCTCGCCGACATTCAGCTTGCCGACAACTCGTCGGGCATCGATGCGGTGAACGACATCCTGGCCGAGCTTGGCGACGTGCCGGTGATCTTCATCACCGCGTTCCCCGAGCGCCTGCTGACCGGCGAGCGTCCCGAACCCGCCTTCCTGATCTCGAAGCCCTATCTCGAAGAGCAGGTCCGCTCGGCCGTGAGCCAAGCGATGTTCTTCGCCTCGACCGAGACCCTCGCGGCCTGACCGAGTGTCTATCTCACATGCGAAGGGCGCCCCCGCGGGGGCGCCCTTTCTCGTGCGTGGATCCTGACTGGCGTAGGGCAGGCGCCGCGGTCAGCGGTCTGGCTGGCCCTCGCCGCGGCCGCCGCGGACCGAGCCGATCAGCGCCGCGACGCAGAGCGCCAGGAAGATGACGGACAGCGCCTGGCTGATGCCCGCCGAGGCGAAGGCAAGCCCGCCGAAGCCGAAGAATCCGGTGATGGACGCGACGAGAAGGAAGATTGCGGCCCAGTAGAGCATTGCGGTCTCCTTTCGTGGATGCATCATGGGTGTCGGGATCGGAACGCCGCTGCACCTGCGAAGGTTCCGGCGCGGCAACCGCCGCGGTCCCCGATGCGGTGTTCTGCCGCAAGGGCACTGCGCGGCGGAACCGTCAGGGCACTGGCGACGTTGCAAGATCGATGAACAGTCCGGCCCGGGCGGTCACGCCTGGGCGATTTATCGAAAGGAGTGCACCATGGCGCGTGCTGCCGCTTACACCAACGGCAAGGCTGCCGAAGCTGACCTCGTGGCCCTTCAGAAGCAGATTGCCGACCTCAAGACCGACCTTGCCAACATCACCAACACGCTGGGCGACTACGGCAAGCATCAGAGCCTGTCGACCCTCGACAGCGCCAAGGCCCAGGCCGAGACGCTGCGGGCCCAGACGCTCGCCAAGCTCGACGTGCTGACGAACCAGGCCTCGGCCCAACTCGAGTCGATCCGCGGCCAGGCCGGCGCGGCTGCCAGCAACGTCGCGACCCAGGCCGACACCTTCGTCAAAGAGCGCCCCGCGACCGCGGTCGGCATCGCGGCCGGCATCGGCTTCGCGCTCGGCCTGCTCACGGCGCGTCGCTGACGCATGGGCGGACTCATCGCCGCCCTCGAATATCGTGTGCAACGCGCCGTCTCCGGACTGGCGCGTTCCGCCGTGCTGTGCCTTATCGCCGGCATCGCGGGGCTGGTCGCCGCGATCTTCGCGACCGTGGCCGCCTTCATCGCGCTGAGCAACGCGCTTGGCGCGGCGCTCGCGGCGCTGATCGTGGCGTTGGCCTATCTTGTCGTCGCGCTGATCGCGGTCGCGATGCTGCGCCGTCCGGCGCCGCCGCCGCCGCCGCCGCCGATCATCAACGCGCCGCCGCCGCTGGCCGAGGCCTTCCTGACCGGGGTGCAGACCGGGCGCAGCTTTGGCGAGGGCTTCAGATCGGGGGCCCGGTCCGGCTCCTGAGCCGGCCCCGGCCGCCGACCTCGTCGGGATGCGGGCGCGGGATGCCCAGCACATGGTTCAGCGCCGCGCCCAGCAGCACGGCATAGGCCGACAGGTAGAACCACATCAGCAGCGCCACGCCGGCCCCGAGCGAGCCGTAGACCCTGTTGTAGGCACCGAAATTCGACAGATAGAGCGAGAAGGCCAGCGACGCCGCCGCCCAGAGCGCCGCCGCGAGACCCGCGCCCGGCGTCAGCCAGCCCGCCCGCAGCGCCCGGCGCGTGTTGGGACCATAGCGGTAGACCATCGCGATCGTCACCAGCAGCAGCAGGAAGGTGATGACCCAGGGAATCCCGCCGATGATCCGCCCCTCGATCGGGCCGAGCGGCAGGATGTGCAGCAGGATCGGCAACACGACCACCGTCGCCAGCGCCAGGATCGCCATCCCCAACACCGTCATCGTCAGGATCAGCGGCAGCAGGAACTGCTTGGCCGTCCGGTGGTTCGGATAACCGTGGATCGCGTTCAGCCCCTGGACGACCGAGGCAAGCCCCGCCCGCGTCGACCACAGCGCGATCATCAGCGAGATCAGCGTACGCCAGCCGATGCCGCTTTGCGCCGAGGCTGCGACCAGCGCCGAGACCTGCCCCGCGATCAGCCCGAAGGCCTCGTCCGGGATGAAGCCCCGCGCCACGAGAAGGTAGCTTTCCAGCACCTCGGGATCGGCGGCGAGCCAGCTCCAGACCGAGACCACCGCCGCCAGCGCCGGGAAGATCGCGAACATCGCGTAGAAGGCAACGCCCGCCGCAACCAGTCCAAGGTTGCGCTCGTCGATGATCTTCATCATCCCCGAGCCGATCTCGAGGAATGTCTTCAGCGATGGGATGTGCAGGGTCTGATCTCCGCGCAAGACCGGGCCTTCGTCTGAAACGCGCCTTTCGGTGCTTCTACGCGTGAACTGTGACGAACGGTTCACCAAGCTGCAATCGCGCATCCAGGCGACGCGACGACGCCGCGGCATGGATGCATCAGGACAGCGGTGCGAGGGGAAGCGATGGGGAGCCGCGGAACGCTCCCTAAGTGAGGGACTGTGGGGCAAGGGAGCGTTCCGCGGCATCCGGCATTGGCGGGGACCTGAGCCGGATCACCGCGCCAGCCCGGCAAAGCCGTCGCGGTTCACTGCACAAACTCTGTTTGCCTGCGAAGGTTCCTAGCAAAGCGTAAATATTTTCATTTTCTTTCACGCGCTCCGGAGATGCCTTGGCAGGGGCTTTTCAAAGGGCTTCGGGCCTTGTCCTTCCTGCCGGCTCGGGCGATCACTGGCGACGCGCGCCGCGAGGGGCGCGCAGAGGCTGCGAGGAGGACGCGCATGTATATCGGGCTGGATTTGGGAACCTCGGGGCTGAAGGCAATCCTGATGGATGACGCGCAGCGGATCCTGACCGAGGCGACCGCGCCCCTGACCGTGCAGCGCCCGGCCGAAAGCTGGTCGGAGCAGGCCCCGGCCGAGTGGATCGCGGCGGCCGAGACGGTCTTGGGCCTTCTTGCCGAGGATCATCCGCTTGACCATGTCCGCGGCATCGGCCTGTCGGGGCACATGCATGGCGCGGTGCTTCTGGACTCGGCCGACAACGTGCTTCGGCCCTGCATCCTGTGGAACGACACCCGCGCCCACCGCGAGGCGGCCGAGCTGGATGCCGATCCGCAGTTCCGCGAGATCAGCGGCAACATCGTCTTCCCCGGCTTTACCGCGCCGAAGCTGGTCTGGGTTGCCCGGAACGAACCCGCGATCTTCGAGAAGGTCGCCAAGGTGCTGCTGCCGAAGGATTACCTGCGGCTCTGGCTGACGGGTGAGCATGTCGGCGACATGTCGGATGCGGCCGGCACCAGCTGGTTCGACACCGGGGCGCGCGACTGGTCCGACGCGCTTCTCGCGGCAAGCGGCATGCGGCGCGACCAGATGCCGGCGCTGGTCGAAGGCTCGGCCCCGTCCGGGCGGCTGCGCCCGGCACTGGCGGCGAAGCTGCGCCTCTCGCCGCAGGTGGTGGTCGCGGGCGGGGCCGGCGACAATGCCGCCTCGGCGCTTGGCGTCGGCGTGGTGCGCCGCGGCGAGGCCTTCGTCTCGCTCGGCACCTCTGGCGTGCTGTTCGCGGCCGATGACGGCTATCGCCCCGACCCGGCGACCGCGGTGCACACCTTCTGCCACGCTATCCCGGACACCTGGCACCAGATGGGGGTGATCCTTGCGGCGACCGATGCGCTGAACTGGTGGTCGCGCATCGCCGGGGCGGGGGCCGCCGACCTCGTGCGCGCGCTGGGGTCCGACGTCGCAGCGCCGGGAAAGACCCGTTTTCTTCCCTATCTCGGCGGCGAGCGCACCCCGCTGAACGATGCGGCGATCCGCGCGGGCTTCCTCGGGCTTGAACATGCGACCGACCGCGACGCGATGACCCGCGCCGTGCTCGAGGGCGTCGCCTTCGCGATCCGCGACTGCCGCGACGCGCTGGCCGCGACCGGCACCCGGATCGACAGCCTGCTGGCCGTGGGCGGCGGGTCGCGCTCGGACTACTGGCTGGGCGTGATCGCGACCGTGCTCGGCACGCCGGTGTCGCTGCCGGTGGCGGGCGATTTCGGCGGCGCCTTCGGCGCGGCGCGGATGGGGATGATGGCCGTCGAAGGCGCGGGCGTCGAGATCTGCACCCAGCCCGAGATCGCTCGCGTGATCGAGCCTGTCACGGCGCTTCGACCCGCATTCGACGACGGTTATGCCCGCTGGCGGGGATCGCGCGACGCGCTTTGACGGTCAGCCGCCGAAGCGTTTCCAGACCGCCGCGTCGCCCAGCTTGGCCACGAAGCCCGCATGGGCGGCGCGCTCGGCCTCGGTGAGGCGGGGCGGCAGCTTTTGCGGGCGCGGCGGCGGGCGCCAGCCCTCGGTCACCACGGCGCCGGCAGCCGGCACCTGCGGGCCCGAGGCCAGCACGAGATCGGGCTGACGGCCGCCCAGCAGCTCCAGATAGACCTCGGCCAGGATCTCGCTGTCGAGAAGCGCGCCGTGCTTCTCGCGCGCCGAATTGTCGACCCCGAACCGGCGGCACAGCGCGTCGAGCGAGGCCGGCGAGCCCGGGAACTTGCGCCGCGCGATCATCACGGTGTCGATCGCGCGGTCGTCGGGAATGCGCGGCATCCCGGCCCAGCCCAGCTCGGCATTGAGGAATTTCATGTCGAAGCTGGCGTTGTGGATCACCAGCTTGGAATCCGGGCCGATGAAATCGAGGAACGCCTGCCCGACGCGCTTGAACACCGGCTTGTCCGACAGGAAGTCGTCGCCAAGCCCGTGCACCGCGAACGCCTCGGCCGGCATCGCGCGCTCGGGGTTGATGTACTGGTGATAGGTGCGGCCCGTCGGCATGTGGTTGAACAGCTCGACCGCGCCGATCTCGACGATCCTGTCGCCGCTCGAAGGGTCGAAACCGGTGGTTTCAGTGTCGAGGACGATCTCACGCATCGGAAGTTCCCAGTTTTGCGACCAGCGCCCGCACCGCGTCGCGCGCGGCCTCGAGCGTCACGGTCTCGATCACGTAATCGGCGCGGGCCCGCTTCTCGGCATCCGGCATCTGCCGGGCGAGGATCATCTCGAGCACCGCATCGGTCATGCCGGGGCGCGCCAGCACGCGCGCGCGCTGCACCGCCGCGGGGGCCGAGACGACGACCACCGCATCGACGGCATCGGTGCTGGCGGCCTCGTAAAGAAGCGGTATGTCCAGAAGCACCAGCGCCGCCGCCGCATGGGCCGCGACAAAGGCCGCGCGGTCGGCGGCCACCAGCGGGTGCACGATCGCCTCGAGCAGGATGAGCCGGCCCGGATCACCCCCCAGCCAGTCCTTCAGCCTCGCCCGGTCGATGGCGCCGTCATCTGTGACCGTACCGGGCGCCATCGCGCCCACGGGCGCGACCGCCGCGCCGCCGGGGCCGTACAGCCGATGCACGGTCGCGTCGGCATCCCAGACCGGCACGCCTTCGTCCGCGAACATCGACGCGGTCGTCGACTTGCCCATCCCGATCGAACCGGTGAGGCCAAGCCGGAAGGTCATGCCAGGACCGCGGACCGCGTTTCGTCGTCGACCTCGGGCCGTTGTCCGAACCAGCGTTCGAACCCCGGGGTCGCCTGGTGCAGCAGCATGCCCAGACCGTCGACGGTGCTGCATCCGCGCGCGGCGGCATCCTCAAGGAAGCGTGTGCGCAGCGGGGTGTAGACGATGTCCGTCACGATGCAGTCGGGCGACAGCGCATCCATCGGCAGCACCAGCTCGGGCTTGCCGACCATGCCGAGCGCGGTGGTGTTCACCGCCGTCACCGCGCCGTCGAACATCATGCCGGCCTGGGTCCAGTCGCAGACCACAAGCTTGGCGCCGAATTCCTGGCGCAGCGCCTCGGCGCGGGGGCGCGAGCGGTTGGCGATGCGGATCTCGGGCACGCCGACCTCGAGCAGCGAGGCGACGATCGCCCGCGCCGCGCCGCCGGCGCCGAAGACGGCGGCCGGCCCGGTCTGCGGCGCCCAGTGCGGGGCATCCTGGCGCAGCGAAGCGACGAAGCCGTAGCCGTCGGTGTTGTCGGCATGGATCTTGCCGTCGCGGCGGAAGATCAGCGTGTTGGCCGCGCCGATCAGCGCCGCGCGGTCGGTGACCACGTCGGCGATCTGCAGCACGGTCTCCTTGTGCGGGATCGTGACGTTGCAACCGACGAAGCCAGCCTTGGGCAGCGTGCGCAGCACCTCTTTCAGGTCGGCCTGCGCGATGTCCATCGCGATGTAGTGGCCCTGCAGCCCGTACCGCTTCAGCCAGAAATTGTGCAGCTTCGGAGAGCGGGAATGCGCGACTGGCGATCCGATGACGCCGGCGAGCGGAATCCGGGGATGATCGTTCATCCGTCGATCTCTCCGGTCACGCGCAGCCAGTTCAGCAGCGGCAGCAGCGGCAGCCCCAGGATGGTGAAGTGGTCGCCCTCGATGCGTGCCATGAGGCGCACGCCCTCCTTCTCGATCATGTAGCCGCCGACGGTGTGGCGGATGTCGTCCCAGTTACGGAAGACATAGCCGTCGATGAACCGCTCTGAAAGCGTGTTGAGCGTCAGCCGCGCGGTGCCGACGTGGCGCCACAGCGGTTCGCCGTCGCGGTAGACCACCGCGGCCGAGTGCAGCCGGTGCGTCTTGCCGGACAGCCGGGCCAGCTGGGCGCGCGCGGCCTCGGCGGTTTCGGGCTTGGCGAAGACCTGACCGTCGAGGTCGAGGATCTGGTCCGCCCCCAGCACCAGCGCCCCCGGCACCCGGTCCGAGATCTTGCGCGCCTTCATCTCGGCCAGCGCATCCGCCTGGTCGCGAGGCGAGGCGCCTTCGGCCGCGAGCGCCTGCCGCACCGCCTCCTCGTCGATCCGCGCCGGCGCCAGATCGGCGGTCAGGCCCGCGGCGGCAACCATCGCCCGCCGGCTTTCGGACCCGGTGGCAAGGACCAGCCGCGTCCTGGGCTGGGGGGCGGGATCTGCAGGCGGCACGGGCATGTGGATATTCCTGTGCGGGACTCGGGGGCGAGCCCTGTAGGCGGGGCGGGGACGAAGCGGGTGCCGGGCGACCGGGCCCCCGTTTCACCCCATCCACCCCCGCCGCGCTACCCCCTTTTCCACGTGTTGGTCCGGTTTTCCCGAGGATGTGAGTCCTGCCGGCAACGCTCGTGCCACCCACAGACAACCCACATGCGAACGAACGAGAGACTTGTTACAACACACTGATAAATATCGTGTTTTACCGTCACCTTGTCCGATCCCACGATTCCCCCACGGATTGGTCCACAGACGGACGCCATGTGGGAAACCTGCGGGAGAACCTGCCAAATCCAGAGATCCACAGGCCCTACAGATTCAACTACTCTTCTTCTTTCTAAATAGATTGTTAATAGGGGAGAGATCCCAGCCGACCGGAGACTGCCCCGATGACGGACCTCTTGATCTCGCTCTACCCCTGGACGAAGGCACTGCACGTGATCTCGGTCGTCGCGTGGATGGCCGGGATCTTCTATCTGCCAAGGCTTTTCGTCTATCACGCGGAACGCGCCGGGCCCGGTCCGGGTTCCGAGCCTTTTGACAGTTTCGTGATCATGGAGCAGAAGCTGCTTCGGCTGATCATGAACCCCTCGATGATCGCGACGTGGATCTTCGGCCTGGCGCTGGTCGCCACGCCCGGGGTCGTCAGCTGGAGCTTCGCCTGGCCCTGGGCCAAGGCGGTCTCGGTCATCGCGATGACGGTGTTTCACATGTGGCTGGCACGGCAGCGCCGCGCGCTTGCCGGGGGGAATGGGTTGCCGGGGCGCAGCTACCGGATCGCGAACGAGGTCCCGACGCTGCTTCTGGTGGTGATCGTGGTGTCGGTGATCGTTAAGTTCTGACGCAACCCTCGATCCGCCGCGCCGAAAATCGCCAAGATCGTTGACTCGTGGCCGCGCGATCCTTATCTGCGCTGCCAGCAGGGCCGTCCGGCCCATCGCGCCCCCCGATTGACAGATATCCCAGACCGTCCGCGCCCGGCCCACCGGGCCCCGGCCCCATTGAACGAGTGTCCATGTCCGACATCCTCGAAGACGAACGCCTCAACCTGTCCGACCTGAAGGCGAAAAGCCCGGCGGATCTGCTGGCGATGGCGGAAGAGCTCGAGATCGAGAACGCCTCGACCATGCGCAAGGGCGAGATGATGTTCTCGATCCTGCGCGAATATGCCGACGAGGAAGGCTACACGATCGGCGGGGATGGCGTCCTGGAAGTGCTGCAGGACGGCTTCGGCTTCCTGCGCTCGCCCGAGGCGAACTATCTGCCGGGTCCGGATGACATCTACGTCTCGCCCGACATGATCCGCCAGTTCTCGCTGCGCACCGGCGATACCGTCGAGGGCGTGATCCGCGCCCCGGGCGAGAACGAGCGCTACTTCGCGCTGACCAAAGTCGAGGGCATCAACTTCACCGATCCCGAGAAGGCCCGCCACAAGGTGGCCTTCGACAACCTCACGCCGCTCTATCCGAACGAGCGGCTGAAGATGGAGATCGAGGACCCGACGATCCGCGACCGTTCGGCCCGGATCATCGATCTGGTGTCGCCGATTGGGAAGGGACAGCGTTCGCTGATCGTGGCGCCGCCGCGGACGGGCAAGACGGTTCTCTTGCAGAACATCGCCCATTCGATCGAGCGCAATCACCCGGAATGCTACCTGATCGTCCTGCTGATCGACGAGCGTCCCGAGGAAGTCACCGACATGCAGCGGTCGGTGAAAGGCGAGGTGATCTCGTCGACCTTCGATGAACCCGCCACCCGTCACGTCGCGGTGGCCGAGATGGTGATCGAAAAGGCCAAGCGTCTGGTCGAGCACAAACGAGATGTTGTGATCCTTCTCGACTCGATCACAAGACTTGGTCGTGCCTTCAACACCGTGGTGCCGTCCTCGGGCAAAGTGCTGACTGGTGGTGTTGATGCGAATGCGCTGCAGCGGCCGAAGCGCTTCTTCGGTGCAGCGCGGAATATCGAGGAAGGCGGTTCGCTGACGATCATCGCGACCGCGCTGATCGATACCGGCTCGCGGATGGACGAAGTCATCTTCGAAGAATTCAAGGGCACCGGTAACTCGGAAATCGTGCTGGACCGCAAGGTCGCCGACAAGCGCGTGTTCCCGGCGATGGACATCCTCAAGTCCGGCACCCGGAAAGAGGACCTGCTGGTCGAACAGAAAGACCTGCAGAAGACCTACCTGCTGCGCCGCATCCTCAACCCGATGGGTACTACGGATGCGATCGAGTTCCTGATCTCGAAGCTGAAGCAGACCAAGACGAACTCGGAATTCTTCGACTCGATGAACGGCTGAGATGGATACGATCTACGCCCTGGCCTCGGCGCGTGGCCGGGCCGGGGTGGCGGTCATCCGCATCTCCGGCCCCGAGGCTTTCGCCACGGTTCACCACCTTGCCGGCGCGGTTCCCGAACCGCGCCGATCCTCGTTGCGGACCCTGCGCGACGGTGAACTGGTGCTGGACCAGGCGCTGGTGCTGACCTTCGCCGCCGGCAGCAGCTTTACCGGTGAGGCCAGCGCAGAGCTGCACCTGCATGGATCGATCGCCACGGTGAATGCGGTGCTTCAGGCATTGTCGCGCCGGCCGGGCCTGCGCCTGGCCGAGGCCGGGGAATTCACCCGTCGGGCGCTGGAAAATGGCTGCCTCGACCTGGCGCAGGTCGAGGGCCTTGCCGACCTGATCGATGCCGAGACCGAGGCGCAACGGCGGCAGGCCTTCCGCGTGCTGTCGGGCGCGATCGGCGCACGGACAGAGGAGTGGCGCGCGCGGCTGATCCGTGCGGCGGCGCTGATCGAAGCGACCATCGATTTCGCCGACGAGGACGTGCCGGTCGACGTGTCGCCCGAGGTCTTGTCGCTGCTCGACGGCATGCTTGCCGATCTTCGGCGCGAGGTTGCGGGCGCCGCGATGGCCGAGCGGATCCGCGACGGCTTCGAGGTCGCGATCGTCGGGCTTCCGAATGCCGGCAAGTCGACGCTGCTGAACCGGCTTGCCGGTCGCGAGGCGGCGATCACCTCGGAGGTCGCGGGAACCACGCGCGACGTGATCGAGGTCAGGATGGACCTTGCCGGTCTGGCGGTGACACTGCTGGATACCGCGGGCCTGCGCGAAACCGAGGACGTGGTGGAAGCGATCGGCGTGCGCCGCGCGATCGATCGGGCGGCGGCGGCAGACCTTCGGATTTTCCTCGTGTCCGACGACGGGCTGCCGCCGGGCATCGATCCCGTCGATCAGGATATCGTGATCCGCGGCAAGGCGGATGGCGGCGGCGGCGTGTCCGGCAAGACCGGGGCAGGGGTTTCCGAGCTTGTGGCGAAGGTCACCGCGCTGCTGGAGGCGCGCGCCGGCGACGCGGCTTTGGTCACGCGAGAGCGGCATCGGCTGGCAATTGCCCTGGCGATCGAGGCTATTGAATCGGCCGCGCTTGCTGTAAGGAACGGGGCAGAGGCGGCAGAGTTGGCAGCCGAAGATCTTCGCCGTGCAATCCGCGCGCTTGACTCGCTCGTCGGTCGCGTGGATGTGGAGCATCTTCTGGGTGAAATCTTTGCGTCTTTCTGCATAGGCAAGTAGGCGCAGGTTCGGCAGGCGAATCGAGGGGGATGTTTCACGTGAAACATTTTGACGTCATCATCGTCGGCGGTGGCCATGCTGGCGCCGAAGCCGCACAGGCCTCGGCCCGGGCCGGTGCGGAAACCGCGCTGATCACGCTTCGCCGCGGCGATCTGGGCGTGATGTCCTGCAATCCGGCGATCGGGGGGCTCGGCAAGGGCCATCTCGTGCGCGAAATCGATGCGCTGGATGGCGTCATGGGCCGCGTCGCCGACAAGGCGGGGATCCAGTACCGCTTGCTGAACCGTCGCAAGGGCCCCGCCGTGCAGGGCCCGCGGGCGCAGGCCGATCGGAAGCTCTATCGTCTTGCGATGGCCGAGGAATTTGCCAATCGCCCCAACCTGTCGGTCATCGAGGGCGAGGTTGCCGATTTCCTGCTGCAGGCCGGCAGGATCGCTGGCGTGCTGTTGGCAGACGGGTCAGAGATCCCGGCGCGCGCCGTCGTTCTGACCTCTGGAACCTTCCTCAATGGCGTGATCCATATCGGCGATCAGCGCAGCTCGGGCGGCCGGATGGGCGACCGGCCCTCGATCCCGCTCGCGCAGCGGATCCGGGGCCTTGATCTGCCGGTCGGCCGGTTGAAGACCGGCACGCCGCCGCGGCTGGACGGGCGCAGCATCGACTGGTCCGTGCTCGAGGAACAGCCGGGAGACGAGGACCCGGTGGTGTTCAGCTTCCTGAACCGCGCGCCGCTGGTTCGGCAGATTTCCTGCGGCATCACCCACACGAATGACCACACGCATCAGATCATCCGCGACAATCTCGGTCGCTCGGCGATGTACGGCGGGCACATCGAGGGTGTGGGCCCGCGCTATTGCCCCTCGATCGAGGACAAGGTGGTTCGGTTTGCCGACAAGTCGTCGCATCAGGTGTTCCTGGAGCCCGAGGGCTTGGACGATCCGACCATCTATCCGAACGGAATCTCGACTTCGCTGCCGGCCGATGTGCAGGAAGCCTATGTCCGGTCGATGCGCGGGCTTGAGGATGTGGTGATCACCCAGCCCGGCTACGCGATCGAATACGATTACGTCGATCCGCGCGCGCTGGATCTGACGCTGCATTGCGCGGCCCTTCCGGGGCTGTTCCTTGCCGGGCAGATCAATGGCACGACGGGGTACGAGGAAGCGGCGGCTCAAGGGCTGGTTGCCGGCCTGAACGCCGCGTTGCTGGTGCAGGGCCGCGCTCCGGCGACCTTCTCGCGGTCTGACAGCTATATTGGGGTGATGATCGACGACCTCACCACCCGTGGTGTGTCAGAGCCCTATCGCATGTTCACCTCGCGCGCCGAGTTCCGGCTGAGCCTGCGGGCCGACAATGCGGATCAACGCCTGACGCCGCTGGGCCTCGCCTTGGGATGTGTTGGCGAGCAGCGTGCCCGGGTCTTCGCCGAGAAGATGGAGAAGATCGAGCAGGGCAGGGGGGTTCTGTCGCAGGTGCGCCTCAGCCCGGGGGAGGCAGCGGCGCTCGGGATCAAGGTGGGCCAGGACGGCCAGCGGCGCGACGGGTTGCAGTTGCTCGCCTTCGAAGGCGTGACCTTCGACCAACTCGAGCCGGCTATTCCCGGCATCACGGACATCGAGCCTGATATTCGCGACCAGCTTGGCCGCGACGCGCTGTACGCCAACTACATCGAGCGCCAGCGAATCGATGTCGCGGCGCTGCGGCGGGACGAGGATATCCGGATTCCGGATCACTTCATCTACGACGACCTCGGTGGCCTGTCGAACGAACTCAAGGCCAAATTGGCCCGCGTCCGTCCGTCGAGCCTGGCGCAGGCCGGGCGCATTGACGGCATGACCCCGGCCGCCTTGACCTTGATCCTCGCCAGACTGCGGCAGATGGATCGCCTGCGGCAGGCGGGCTGAGATGGATGATCTCAATGTGCTTGTGGATGTTTCACGTGAAACATCCGACCGTCTCGCCCGCTATGCCGCGTTGGTGCGGAAGTGGAATCCTGCGATCAACCTCGTCTCCAAGGCGACGCTGGACACGCTGGAAGATCGCCACATCCGCGATTCCGCGCAGGTTTTCGGCCTTTGCCCCGATGGCGCGCATCATTGGGCCGATCTTGGGGCAGGTGGCGGCTTTCCCGGCCTGGTCGTGGCCATCCTCGCAGCGGAACTGAAGCCCGACCTGTCTGTGACCCTGGTGGAATCCGACATGCGCAAGGCCGCGTTCCTTGCCACGGCGGCCCGCGATCTTGGCTTGGGCACCGTGGTGATCCCGGACCGGATCGAGAAGGTCCCCCCGCTCGCAGCGGATGTGCTGTCGGCGCGCGCGCTGGCGGCCCTGCCGGCCTTGCTTGGCTTTGCCGAGCGCCATCTGGCAGCCGACGGCACCGCGCTGTTCCCGAAGGGAGCCAGCCATCAGGCCGAGCTTGAAGAGGCGCGGCGCGATTGGTCATTCGATCTTCAGATCCGGCCGAGTATCACCGATCCTGCCGCCGCCGTCCTGCAACTGAAAGGCATCCGTCGTGTCTGACCTCTCGCGTCCCCCGGCTCCTCGCATCATCGCCATCGCGAACCAGAAGGGCGGGGTGGGCAAGACCACGACGGCGATCAACCTGGCCGCGGCGCTGGCCGAGGCGGGGCATCGCGTTCTGATCGTCGATCTTGATCCGCAGGGCAATGCCTCGACCGGCTATGGCGTCGACGATCGGGCGCTGACCACCTATGACCTGATCATCGACGACGCGCCGCTGGAAAAGGTGATCCGCGAGACGCAGACCGACAACGTCTGGATCTGCCCGGCGACGACGGACCTGTCCTCGGCCGATATCGAGATGATGGCAAATGAAAAGCGCAGCTTCCTGCTGCGCGATGCGCTGCGGCAGGTCGAGATCGACCGCTTCGCCTTCGAATTCGTGCTGATCGATTGCCCGCCGTCGCTGAGCCTGCTGACCATCAACGCGATGGTCGCCGCCGACGCGGTGCTGGTGCCGCTTCAGGCCGAGTTCTTCGCTCTGGAAGGGCTGTCGCAGCTGATGCTGACGATCCGCGAAGTGCGGGCAAGCGCGAACCCTGATCTGCGGATCGACGGCGTGCTGCTGACGATGCATGATGCGCGCAACAACCTGTCGCTTCAGGTCGAGCAGGATGCCCGCGACACGCTGGGTGAGCTGGTGTTCCAGACGGTGGTGCCGCGCAATGTCCGCGTGTCCGAGGCGCCGTCCTTCGCGGTTCCGGTCCTTGCCTATGACCCGCAGTCCAAGGGCAGCCAGGCCTATCGCGCGCTGGCGAAGGAATTGCTGGGTCGCACTGCCGTTCCGGCATGATCTGGTAGATTCGGCAAATCACACTACAAAATGAGGGGCAGGGCAGGATGATGGACAAGAAACGCGGACTGGGTCGCGGTCTCTCGGCGCTGATGGCCGACGTGGGGCCCGCACCGACGGTCGAACAGCCGCGCCGCGCCGACCTGCGCGTTCCGGTCGAGAAGATCGTGCCGAACCCCGACCAGCCCCGCCGGCGGTTCACCCCCGAGGCGTTGCAGGAACTGTCGGACTCGATCCGCGAAAAGGGCGTGATCCAGCCGCTGATCGTGCGCGAGCGCGACGGCGGCACCTACGAGATCGTCGCCGGCGAGCGTCGGTGGCGCGCCGCGCAGATGGCCCAGGTGCATGACCTGCCGGTCATCGTCCGCGATTTCTCGGACACCGAGGTGCTGGAAGTCGCGATCATCGAGAACATCCAGCGCGCCGACCTGAACGCGGTCGAAGAGGCGATGGCCTATCGCCAGCTGATGGACCGGTTCGGGCATACGCAGGAGAAGCTGGCCGAGGCGCTGTCGAAAAGCCGCAGCCACATCGCGAACCTGCTGCGCCTGCTGACCCTGCCCGACGAAGTGCTGGATCACCTGCGCGAGGGGCGGCTGTCGGCCGGCCACGCCCGGGCGCTGATCACGACCGACAATGCCGCCGGGCTTGCCCAGCAGGTGATCGACCGCGGCCTGTCGGTGCGCGAGACGGAAAAGCTGGTGAAGCCGGCGGATCCCGATGCGGCCCCCAAGGCGCCGCCGCGGCCGCGTGCCGTCGAAAAGGATGCCGATACCCGCGTGCTCGAGGGCGATCTCTCGGCGACGCTGGGAATGAAGGTCTCGATTGATTTCCGGGCGGACGGGTCGGGGTCGCTGACCATCGGGTACAAGGATCTCGAGCAGCTCGACGAGCTGTGCCGGATGCTGTCGCGCTAAGGCGCGACGGCCCGGAAGTGCGCTCAGGCGGCGTGTTCAGGCGGCGTGCTCAGGCATCGGGCCGCGACCAGATGAAGGCCGCGCAGCAGGCCAGGCACAGCGCCTGCGCCGCGATCGCGACAGGGGGCAGCGCCATAACGGTGGCGATGCCGACAGAGCCGAAGAAGGACGCGGTGGCGAGCCACTTGGCCCGCCGCCCGATCGCCCGGCGTTCCTGCCAGTTGCGGATCGGCGGCCCGAGGTGACGGTGGTTCAGGATCCAGTCGTGGACCCGCCGCGACGACCGCGCGAAGCAGAACGCGGCGAGAAGCGCGAAGGGCACGGTCGGCATCAGCGGCAGGACCACGCCCATCACGGCGAGCGCCAGCGCCAGCGATCCGAGCGTCGCCCAGAAGATCCGCACGGCCTGCGCCATGTCAGGCCATCAGCTCGCGGATGACGGCATTCAGCACCGCGCGGCCGCCGCGCGTCGCGCGCAGCCGGTCGCCGTCGATCTCGATCATGTCCAACTCGGTCAGCCCTTTCACCTTGGCCGCATCCAGCGTGGTCATCTGCCCCAGACGTGCGAGGCTCAGCCCCTCGGTCAGTCGCAGGCCCATCATCAGGTATTCGGCGCCCTGGTCGGACAACGCCACCGGCTCCCTCAGGGTTTCCCCCGAACCGCGCTCGGCGGCGAGAAGCCATTTCAGCGGCGCGGTCTCGGTCTCGGTCGCGGTCCGGGTGCCGCCAAGGGTCAGGCGGCCGTGGGCACCGGGGCCGATGCCGCCCCAGTCGCCGGCCGACCAGTAGATGCGATTGTGCCGGCTTTCGGCGCCGTCGCGGGCGTGGTTGGAAATCTCGTAGGCCGGCATGCCCGCCGCGTCACAGATGTCCTGCGTCAGGTGGTACATGTCGGCGGCATTGTCTTCGTCGGGCAGGCCGCGCAGGCCCCCGGCGGCGTGGCGGGCGCCGAAGGCGGTGCCGTCCTCGATCGTCAGCTGGTAGAGCGACAGGTGATCGACCGCCATCGCGATCGCCTCGCGCAGTTCCCGAGACCAGGCCTCGGGCGTCTGGTCCTGCCGTGCATAGATCATGTCGAAGCTGACGCGGTCGAAGGTGGACCGGGCGATGTCGAAGGCGGCCCGCGCCTCGGCCACCGAATGCAGCCGCCCGAGCCGCTTCAGATCGGCATCGTTCAGAGCCTGAAGGCCCATCGAGACCCTGTTGACGCCCGCATCGCGATACCCGCGGAAGCGCCCGGCCTCGATCGACCCGGGGTTGGCTTCCAGCGTGATCTCGACGTCGTTGCGCATCGGCCAGGTTGCCCGGATCTTGTCGATGATCGCGGCGACAAGCTCCGGGTCCATCAGGCTGGGCGTGCCGCCGCCGAAGAACACGGTATCAAGAACGCGGGGGCCGGTCTCGCGGCCCAGCCGCTCGATTTCGCTCAAATAGGCCCTTTTCCAGCGCTGCTGGTCGATCTGGGCCGAGACGTGCGAGTTGAAATCGCAGTACGGGCACTTGGAGGCGCAGAACGGCCAGTGCAGGTAAAGACCGAAACCGCCGTTCTGCCAGTCCTCCATCCGTCTCAGCCCTTCAGCGCCGTGACTTCGATCTCGATCAGCATCTCGGGCTTGATCAGCGGCGCCACGACCATCGTCGCCGCCGGGCGGATCTCGGCCAGCCATTTGCCCAGCACCGGCACGACGGTGTCGACCAGCGCCGCGTCGGCGATGGTGTACTGAACGCGCACCACGTCGGCGAGGGTGAAGCCGCCCTGTTCCAGCGCGCCCGAGATGGTCTTGAAGCAGTTGTCCGCCTGATCGGCGACGCTGTCGGGCATGGTCATCGTGGCATAGTCATAGCCGGTGGTGCCGGAGACGAAGCAGAAGTCGCCCTTCACCACGGCGCGGCTGTAGCCCATGGTCTTTTCGAAGGCGGACCCGGACGAGATCAGTTTGGCGGTCATTCGAAGCATCCTTTGACGAATTTGCGGAAGGCATCGGCCCGGTGGCTGATGCGGTTCTTTTCCTCGTGGCTCATCTCGGCGAAGGTCCGGCTTTCGCCGTCGGGCTGGAACATCGGGTCATAGCCGTGGCCCTGCGTGCCGCGCATCGGCCAGACCAGCTGGCCCTCGGCGCGGCCCTCGAACACCTCGTCGCTGCCGTCCGGGAAGGCCAGCACCAGCGTCGAGCGGAAGCGGCCCGTCCGGGGCAGGGGGGCCGAGACCGCGTCGCAGGCGGCCCAGGTCTTTTCCATCGCCATGACGAAATCGCGCCCCGAGGGGGTCTCGGCCCAGTCGGCGGTGTAGACCCCGGGCGCGCCGTCGAGGCAGTCGACCTCGATCCCGCTGTCATCCGACAGCGCCGGCAGTCCCGTGGCCTTCGCGGCGGCATGGGCCTTGATCCGGGCATTCTCGACGAAGGTGGTGCCGGTCTCTTCGGGCTCGGGAAGGTTCATCGCCTTGGCGCCGACGACCTCGATCCCGAACGGGGCCAGCAGCTCGACCATCTCTTCGAGCTTGCCGGCGTTGTGGGTCGCGACCAGAAGCCTGTTTCCCGTGAAACGCGCCATCACAGCGCGGCCTTCTGCGCCGCCACCAGCACGTCGGTGCCGGCCTCGGCCAGGTCGAGAAGCTGGGTCATCTCGTCGCGGCTGAACGTGGCGCCCTCGGCCGACATCTGCACCTCGACCAGCTTCTTCGCGCCGGTCAGGATGAAGTTGCCGTCGGTCCCGGCCTCGCTGTCTTCGAGATAGTCGAGGTCGAGGATCGGCTGGCCGCCGTAGATGCCGCAGCTGACGGCGGCGACGTGGTCGACGATCGGGTCGGTCTTCAGCACGCCCGCCTTCAGCATCTTGTTCACCGCCAGCCGCAGCGCGACCCATCCGCCGGTGATCGAGGCGCAGCGGGTGCCGCCATCGGCCTGGATCACGTCGCAGTCGACGACGATCTGCTTCTCGCCAAGCGCCACCCGGTCGATGCCGGCGCGCAAGGATCGCCCGATCAGGCGCTGGATCTCCTGCGTGCGGCCCGACTGCTTGCCGGCGGCGCTTTCGCGCCGGTTCCGGCTGTGGGTCGCGCGCGGCAGCATGCCGTATTCGGCGGTCACCCAGCCCAGCCCGGTACCCTTGAGGAACGAGGGCGCCTTTTCCTCGACGGTGGCGGTGCACAGCACGTGCGTGTCGCCGACCTTGATCAGGCACGAGCCCTCGGCATGTTTCGTGATCCCGGTCTCGATTGAAATCGGGCGCATCTCGCTTAGCTTTCGGCCAGAGGGGCGCATGTGTCCGTCCTTTCCTCGCAATCGGGGCCCATTAGAGGGCTGGGCGGGGGCGATGCAAGCCCGGGTCCCTGTTGCGGTGCAGCGCGGAACGCGGCAGGATCGGTCCCCGTGATGGGTCGTGAGATGAACGAAGGCTCCAAGCTTCTGTCAGAGATGAACGAGCGCTCGCGCGAGGTGTTTCGCCGGGTGGTCGAAGGCTATCTCGATACCGGCGAGCCGGTGGGATCGCGCACGCTGACGCGCTCGATGACCGAGAAGGTCTCGGCCGCGACGATCCGCAACGTGATGCAGGATCTGGAATACCTCGGGCTGCTGGACAGCCCGCATGTTTCGGCCGGCCGGGTGCCGACGCAGCTGGGCCTGCGGATGTTCGTCGACGGGCTGATGGAGGTGTCGACCGTCGCGAGCCAGGACCGCGAGGCGCTGGACGCGACGCTTGGCACGAACGAGCGCGATGTCGGCACCCTGCTCGACCGGGTCGGCTCGGCGCTGTCGGGGCTGACCCAGGGGGCGAGCCTCGTGCTGGCCCCCAAGCGCGAGGCGCCGATCCGGCATATCGAATTCGTCTCGCTCGCGCCCGACCGCGCGCTGGTGGTGCTGGTGTTCGCCGACGGCCATGTCGAGAACCGGGTGTTCCGCCCGCCGGTCGGCCAGACGCCGTCCTCGATGCGCGAGGCGGCGAATTTCCTCAACGCTGTGGCCGAGGGCAAGACGCTCACAGATCTCAGCCGCGACCTCGCGCGCGAGATCGCCGCGCACCGCCAGGAGCTGGACCGGCTGGCGCAGGATCTGGTCGAGAGCGGGCTGGCGCTGTGGCAGGACACGGGCGAAACCTATGAGCGGCTGATCGTGCGCGGGCGGTCGAACCTGATCGGCGCGGCCGAGGCGGCCGAGCTTGCGCGGGTGCGCACGCTCTTCGACGACCTCGAGCGCAAGCGCGACATCGTCGATTTCCTGGAACTGGCCGAGGGCGGCGACGGGGTGCGCATCTTCATCGGCTCCGAAAACAAGCTTTTCTCACTTTCGGGTTCCTCTCTGGTGGTCTCTCCCTATATGAACGCTGACCGTAAGATCATCGGCGCCATCGGCGTGATCGGTCCGACGCGGCTCAACTATGGCCGCATCGTTCCGATCGTCGATTACACGGCGCAACTGGTGGGGCGGCTTCTGTCGGAACGGTAGGGTCGCACCGCCGGGGCAAGGGTTGAGAAATGAGCGATACGAAAAAAGACGAGATCCTCGAGGATCAGGCACAGATCACCGAACCGGCCGACGAGGCGGGTCTGGACGCCGCATCGGCGGATTACGAGGCGCTGGTCGCCGAGCGCGACGAGCTGCGCGACCGCTTCATGCGCGCGCTGGCGGATGCCGAGAATTCGCGCAAGCGCGCCGACCGCGACCGCCGCGAGGCGGAGCAGTACGGCGGCTCGAAGCTCGCGCGCGACCTGCTGCCGGTCTACGATTCGCTGCGCCGCGCGCTGGACCATGCCGGCGAGACCGAGCGGGCCGCCGCCGCCCCGCTGATCGAAGGGGTCGAGCTGACGCTGCGCGAGCTGGTCAAGGTGTTCTCGAAGCACGGGCTCGAGGCGGTGATGCCGCAGGTCGGCGACACCTTCGATCCCAACATCCATCAGGCGATGTTCGAGGCGCCGGTGCCGAACACCAAGGCCGGCGACATCATCCAGGTGATGGCCGAAGGCTTCATGCTGCACGATCGCCTGCTGCGTCCGGCGCAGGTCGGCGTCAGCTCGACGCCGAAGTCCTGATCCCGGACCGCCCCTGTTTCACATGAAACGGCCGCCCCCCGGGGCGGCCGTTTCGCGTCAGGCCTGCTTCTTCACCGCCTCGACCGCGGCCAGCTGCAGCCGCAGGGCCCACAGCGCCTTTTCGTCCTCGGGCGTCAGGGCAAGCGACCCCGTCAGCCGTCCCTCGCGCTGAAGCGTGTCCAACAGACGCAGCATCACCGCAAGCGCGTCGCCGATCCGCCCGATTTGGCGGCCATAGCTGCCGACGTCATCCAGCACGCGGTCCTCGACATCGGGGCGCGGTGTCTGGCCGACGACGATGTTGAAGACCGAGAAGGTCGCATTCTGGAACCACGGAAGGATCGATTGCGACAGGGCCCGCGGGGCCAGGTTCAGTTTTGCCATACTCGTACTCCGGTGAGGGGGACTCATGCGGCTGCAGTTTGTCACGCGAAGCGTTAACCGTCTGTTCATCTTTCTGCTGCGCTTGGCGTGGGTCGGGATTAAGAGGATTTTCAGCAAAGTCCTCACGAGGCTGCCCGTCCCGATGTCCCTGTTCGCAACCCTCTTCGGTCGCCGCGCGGCAGAGGCGCGCAAGCCCCGGCCGCCGGCCGGCGCGCCAAGGCCCGACTCGCGTGCCGAAACCCGGGCGGACCCGAGGGCCGCGGCCAGGGCCGCGCAGGAGCCCGAGCCGGCCGCGGCACTGACGGATGCCGAGATCCTGAGCGGGCTGAACGCGCTGGCGGCCGACGCGCTGGCCAGCGGGCGGGTCGACAAGGCGCGGGCGGCCCGGCTGGCGCAGGCCGCGCGCGGGCGCTGGACGGATGCGGAATTCGCCGGGGCGGTGCGGCAGGCGGCCGATCGTCAGATGCGGATGATGCGCGCGCGCGAGCGCGAGGCGGCGCCGCTCGACCCGCTCGCCGCTCGCGCGGCCGCCGGCTATCGCGCCAGCAGCTCCTTCAGCCTGTAAAGCTCGGTCAGCGCCTCGCGCGGGGTCATCTCGTCGGGATGCAGGCCCGCCAGATGCGCCTCGGCCGCCGAGGGGCCCGCGGGCGCGGCCACCGGGGCAGGGATCGGCGGCGCCTGCAGTGCCGAGAATAGCGGCAGGTCGTCGATCACCGCGGCCTTGCGCCCGCCCCCCTCGCGTTCGCCCTTCTCCAGCGCGTCCAGCACCACCTTGGCGCGGTCGATCACCGCCGGCGGCAGGCCCGCGAGCCGCGCCACCTGCACGCCATAGCTGCGATCGGCCGCGCCGCGCCGCACCTCGTGCAGGAAGATCACCTCGCCTTCCCATTCCTTGACCGAGACCGTCGCGTTCTCGACCCCGTCAAGCTTCGCCGACAGCGCGGTCATCTCGTGGTAATGCGTCGCGAACAGCGCCCGGCACCGGTTCTGGCCGTGCAGGTGTTCCATCACCGCCCAGGCGATCGACAGACCGTCATAGGTCGCGGTGCCGCGGCCGATCTCGTCAAGGATCACCAGCGCGCGGTCGTCGGCCTGATTGAGGATCGCCGCCGTCTCGACCATCTCGACCATGAAGGTCGATCGCCCGCGTGCGAGGTCGTCGGCGGCGCCGACGCGGCTGAACAACTGGCTGACGAGGCCGATGCGGGCCGAGGCCGCCGGCACGTGGCTGCCCGCCTGCGCCAGAAGCGCGATCAGCGCGTTCTGGCGCAGGAAGGTCGATTTGCCGGCCATGTTCGGCCCGGTGATCAGCCAGATCGCCGGGGTCTCGCCGCTGGTCAGGGCGCAGTCGTTGGCGACGAAGGGCGTGCCCGAGCGCGAGAGCGCGCGCTCCACGACCGGGTGGCGCCCGGCCTCGATCTCGAAGGCGCGGCTCGCGTCGATCTGCGGCTCGCACCAGCCCTCGGTCGCCGACAGCTCGGCGAAGGCGGCGGACAGGTCGATCTCGGCCAGCGCCCGCGCCGCGGCGCCGATCCGCGCCGCCTCGACCAGAACAGAGCCTTTCAGGCCGTCATAGAGCCGTTTCTCGATCTCGAGCGCGTGATTGGCCGCGTTCAGGATCCGGGTTTCCAGCGACGACAGCTCGACGGTGGTGAACCGGACCTGGTTCGCGGTGGTCTGGCGGTGGATGAAGGTCTCGTTCAGCGGGGCCGACAGCATCTTCTCGGCATGGGTCGCCGTCGTCTCGATGAAATAGCCCAGCACGTTGTTGTGCTTGATCTTCAGCGACTGCACGCCGGTCTGGGCGATGTAGTCGCCCTGCATCCGCGCGATCACGCCGCGACCCTCGTCGCGCAGGGCGCGGGTCTCGTCCAGCTCGGGCTGGTAGCCGCTGGCGATGAAGCCGCCGTCGCGGGCCAAAAGCGGCGGCTCGGCCACCAGGGCCGCGTCCAGCAGCGCCAGCAGCGCGTCATGGCCCGACAGGTCGCCCGCGGCGCGCGCCAGCCGCTCGGGCACCGCGTCGCGCCCAAGCAGGTCGGCGATCTGCGCGGCCTCGGCCAGCCCGGCGCGGATCGCCGCGAGGTCGCGCGGGCCGCCGCGATCGAGCGCGAGGCGCGACAGCGCCCGGTCCATATCGGGCACCCGGCGCATCCCGTCGCGCAGATCCTCGCGGAACCGACCCTGTTCCAGCAGGAAACCGACGGCGGACAGCCGGTCGCGCACCTCTGCCAGGTCGCGCGAGGGCGCCGAGATCCGGCGCTCCAGAAGCCGCGCGCCCGCGGCGGTGACGGTGCGGTCGATCGCCGACAGCAGCGAGCCTTCGCGCCCGCCCGACAGCGCCTGCGTCAGCTCGAGGTTGCGCCGGGTCGCGGCGTCGATCTGCATCGCGGCGCCGGCGGCCTCGCGCGCCGGCGGGCGCAGGAGCGGCAGGCGGCCGCGCTGGGTGAGTTCGAGATAGTCGACGATGCCGCCAAGCGCCGCCAGCTCGGCGCGCTCGAAGCTGCCGAAGGCCTCGAGCGTCTCGACCCCGTAGAGCGCGCACAGCCGCCGCTCGGCCCCGGTGCTGTCAAAGCTCGCGCGCGCAAGCGGCGTGAGCGAGAGGCCGAAATCAGAGACGATCTCGGCGCAATCGGCCTCGCGCGCCTCGCTGACCAGGAGTTCGCGCGGGGCAAGGCGGGCAAGCTCGGGCGCGAGGCGCATGAGCGGGCAGGGGGTGACGCGCAGCTCGCCCGTCGAGATGTCGCACCAGGCAAGCGCCGCCTCGTCGCGGACCTCGGCCCAGGCGCAGAGCCAGTTCGCGCGGCGGGCATCCAGCAGGCTTTCCTCGGTCAGCGTGCCCGGCGTGACCAGCCGCACGACGTCGCGGGCGACGACGGATTTCGAGCCGCGCTTCTTCGCCTCGGCCGGGTCCTCCATCTGCTCGGCGATGGCGACGCGGAAGCCCTTGCGGATCAAGGTCAGCAGGTAGGCCTCGGCCGCGTGGACGGGCACGCCGCACATCGGGATGTCCTGGCCCAGGTGCTGGCCGCGCTTGGTCAGCGAGATGTCGAGCGCCGCCGAGGCCGCGACGGCATCGTCGAAGAACATCTCGTAGAAGTCGCCCATCCGGTAGAACAGCAGCGCGCCCTCGTTCGCGGCCTTGATCTGCAGATACTGCGCCATCATCGGCGTGACGGTTCCGTCGGCCACTTCGCACCCCTTGGTCTCGGTCGAGGCCGGACCCTAGCCCAGCGGGCGGAGGGACGAAAGGGCGGGGGCGCCGCCCCCGCGCCCCCGGGATATTTGGACCAATGCGAAAGGGTGCTGCGGCGCGGCGGGAGATTTCGTTGTCGGACGGGGGGTTTCTGGGTAAGCAGCCCGGGCTTGCATGAACCCCGAGGCCCGGTATGTCGAAGACCCGTATCACCCCCGAAGAGGCGCTGGCCTATCACCTGGAGCCGACGCCCGGGAAATACGACATCGTCGCCTCGACGCCGATGGCGACCCAGCGCGACCTGAGCCTGGCCTACAGCCCCGGCGTCGCCGTGCCGGTCGAGGCGATCGCGAAGAACCCCGAGACGGCCTATGACTATACCGTCAAGGGCAACATGGTCGCGGTGATCTCGAACGGGACAGCGATCCTGGGGCTTGGGAACCTCGGTGCGCTCGCGTCGAAGCCGGTGATGGAGGGCAAGGCGGTGCTGTTCAAACGCTTCGCCGACGTCAACGCCATCGACATCGAGCTGGCGTCGGAGGACCCCGAAGAGATCATCCGCGCGGTCAAGCTGATGGAGCCGACCTTCGGCGGCATTAACCTCGAGGACATCAAGGCGCCCGAGTGCTTCATCATCGAGCAGCGGCTGAAGGAGGAGATGGACATCCCCGTCTTCCACGACGACCAGCACGGGACGGCGGTGATCTGCGCCGCGGGGCTGATCAACGCGCTGGAGATGACGGGCAAGAAGATCGGCGATGTGAAGATCGTGCTGAACGGCGCCGGCGCGGCCGGCATCGCCTGTCTCGAACTGCTGAAGTCGATGGGTGCCAAGCATGACAACTGCATCATGTGCGACACCAAGGGTGTCATCTACCAAGGCCGCACCGAGGGGATGAACCAGTGGAAGTCGGCCCATGCCGCGCGCACCGAGGCGCGCACGCTGGAAGAGGCGATGCGCGGCGCCGACGTGTTCCTGGGCGTGTCGGCCAAGGGCGCGGTGACGCAGGAGATGGTGCGCGCGATGGCCGACAACCCGGTCATCTTCGCCATGGCCAATCCCGATCCCGAGATCACGCCCGAGGAGGCGCACGAGGTGCGCCCGGATGCGATCGTCGCCACCGGGCGGTCGGACTATCCCAACCAGGTCAACAACGTCCTGGGCTTCCCCTACCTGTTCCGCGGCGCGCTCGACATCCATGCCCGCGCGATCAACGACGAGATGAAGATCGCCTGCGCCCAGGCGCTGGCGGCGCTGGCGCGCGAGGACGTGCCCGACGAGGTCGCGGTGGCCTATGGCCGCAAGCTGTCGTTCGGGCGCGACTACATCATTCCCACGCCCTTCGACCCGCGGCTGATCTACACCGTGCCGCCCGCCGTCGCGAAGGCGGGGATGGACACCGGCGTCGCCCGCCGTCCGATCATCGACATGGACGGCTACACGCAGAGCCTGCGGGCGCGGATGGACCCGACCGCCTCGATCCTGCAGGCGATCCACGCCCGCGCCCGCGCGGCGCAGAGCCGGATGATCTTCGCCGAGGGCGACGATCCGCGCGTGCTGCGCGCGGCGGTGGCCTGGACGCGCGGCGGCATGGGCCGCGCGATCGTCGTCGGGCGCGAGGCCGACGTGAAGCAGAAGCTTGAGGAGGCGGGCCTTGGCGACGCCTGGCGCGAGATCGAGGTGGTGAACGCCGCCAACACCCGCCATTTCGAGACCTACAAGGCCTTCCTCTACGACCGGCTGCAGCGCAAGGGGTTCGACGCGCAGGACATCCACCGCCTGGCCGCGCGCGACCGCCATGTCTTCGCGGCGCTGATGCTGGCGCATGGTCACGGCGACGCGATGCTGACCGGCGCCACGCGCAAGTCGGCGCATGTGCTCGAGCTGATCAACCACGTCTTCGATGCCGATGCCGCGGCCCATGCCGTCGGCATCACCGCGCTGCTGCATCGCGGGCGGATCGTGCTGATCGGCGACACGCTGGTGCAGGAGTGGCCCGAGGCCGCGGACCTTGCCGACATCGCCGAGGCCGGGGCCAAGGTGGCGCGGGGGCTCGGCCTCGATCCGCGGGTGGCCTTCGTCAGCTTCTCGACCTTCGGGCACCCGGTGTCGGAGCGCGCGACCAAGATGCTCGAGGCGCCGCGGGTGCTCGACCGGCGCGGGGTCGATTTCGAATACGATGGCGAGATGACCGTCGACGTCGCGCTGAACCCCGAGCAGCAGGCGATGTACCCGTTCTGCCGCCTGTCGGGCCCGGCCAACGTGCTGGTGGTGCCGGCGCGTCACTCGGCCTCGATCTCGGTCAAGCTGATGCAGGAGATGGCCGGGGCGACGGTGATCGGGCCGATCCTCGTCGGCGTCGAGAAGCCGGTCCAGATCTGCTCGACCGTGTCGACGGTGAATGACATCCTGAATATGGCAGCGATCGCGGCCTGCCGGATCGGGCAGGCGAAGTGACGGGACGCCGGGGGGCTGCCGCCCCCCGGACCCCCCGCGGATATTTGCACAAAGTCGAGAAAGGGCCCTGCGTGGCGATCTGGAACCTTGGGTCGATCAACATCGACCATGTCTATGCGGTGCCGCACCTGCCCGCGCCGGGAGAGACGCTGACGGCCACGGCCCACAGCATGGGCCTTGGGGGCAAGGGCGCGAACCAGTCGGTGGCGGCGGCGCGCGCCGGCGCGCAGGTCGTGCACCTGGGCGCGGTCGGGGCGGATGGCGCTTGGACGCTTGAGCGGATGGCGGCCGCCGGGGTGACGGTCGACAAGGTGCTGCGCACCGCGGCGCCGACCGGGCATGCCAACATCTACGTCGATGCGGCCGCCGAGAACGTGATCGTCATCCTCAGGGGTGCGAACTGGGCCGCCGGGCCCGAGGTGTTCGGGCCGCTGGCGGCGGCCGCCGCGGGGGATACGCTGCTGCTGCAGAACGAGACCGCGTACCAGGCCGAGGCTGCGGCGGCGGCGGGGGCGCGCGGGCTGCGGGTCATGTATTCCGCGGCGCCGTTCGAGCTTGGTGCGGTGCGCGCGGTGTTGCCGCATGTCTCGGTCCTCGCGCTCAATGCCGGCGAGGCGGCCGAGCTGACGCGGGCGCTCGGCTGCGGGCTGGAGGAGGTGCCGGTGCCCGAACTTCTGGTGACGCGCGGCAGCGCGGGCGCCGAATGGATCGAGACCGCGACCGGCACCCGCCTGCACCAGCCCGCGTTCCGGGTGACGCCGGTCGATACCACCGGGGCGGGGGACTGCTTCGCCGGTGTCTTCGCCGCGGCGCGCGATCGGGGCGAGACACCGGCCGCGGCCCTGCGCGAGGCGGCGGCGGCCGCGGCGATCCAGGTCACGCGCCCGGGTGCCGGCGACGCGATGCCCTCGCGCGACGAGATCGCGGACTTCCTCGCCCGCCACGGCTGATCGCCGCGCATCGGGTCTGGCGGCCGCCGCGGCGGCCGCTAGTCTGGCCCCGGGACGCCACCCGGCTGGGCGGGGCCGGGACAGGACCGCGAACAGAAACGGGAACGGGGACGTGCGATGCGGATCGCGATGTGGTCGGGGCCACGCAACCTTTCGACGGCGATGATGTACAGCTTCGCCGCGCGCGGCGACTGCGCGGTCTGGGACGAGCCGTTCTATGCCGCCTACCTGGACCGCAGCGGCATCGATCACCCGATGCGCGACGAGATCCTCGTCGCCCATGACCGCGACCCGGGCAGCGTCGCCGCCGCCTGCGCCGGCCCGGCGCCCGGCGGGAAGGCGCATTTCTACCAGAAGCACATGACCCTGCACATGATCCCCGGCATCGACCGCGGCTTCATGGCGGCGTGCGAGAACGTCTTCCTGATCCGCCACCCGGCCCGGGTGGTGGCAAGCTATGCCAGAAAGCGCGAGGGGCCGACGCTTGAGGATATCGGCTTCCTCCAGCAGGCGCGGCTTTTCGACGAGACCGCCGACCGGCTGGGCCGCGCGCCGCTGGTGATCGACAGCGCCGACATCCGCGCCGATCCCGCGGGCAAGCTTTCGGCGCTTTGCGCGGCGCTCGGGCTGCCGTTCACCGAGGCGATGCTGCGCTGGCCCGCCGGGCCGAAGCCCTATGACGGCGTCTGGGCCCCGCACTGGTATGGCGCCGTGCACCGTTCGTCCGGCTTCGAGGATGCGGAGGGCCCGCTGCCCGCGCTCTCGCCCGACTACGCCGCCTTGGCCGAGGCCGCGCTGCCGCATTACCAGCGCCTCGCCGGCTACCGGCTGTAAGGGCTGACCCCGCGCGAGGCTGGCGCGGCGGGGCGGGCCGTGGGATGATCGGCCAGAGACCCTCGGGGGAGGATGGACCCATGACCGATCACAGCACCGCCGCGATCATCGCGGTCATCGACCTGACCAATCTCGAGCCCGGCGCCCCGGCTGCCGCGATCGAGGCGCTGTGCGCCAAGGCGCAGCGCTTCGGCACCGCGGCCGTCTGCGTCTTTCCCGAGCATGTCGCGCTTGCGCGGCGCTGCCTCGCGGGCAGCGGCGTCAGGGTGGCGACTGTCCTGAACTTCCCGACCGGGCGCGCCACGCTCGAGGCGGTGCTGGCCGAAGCGGCCCATGCCGTGGCCGAGGGCGCCGAGGAGCTGGACCTTGTGGTGCCCTACGCTCTGCCGCACCCGGCGCGCGCGACCGAGACGATGGTGTCGGCGGTCAAGGCCGCGCATCCGGACCTGCCGCTGAAGGCGATCCTCGAGACCGGCGAGATGGAGAGCGACGAGCGTCGCGCGCTGGCGCGCGCCGCGATCGGCGGTGGCGCCGATTTCCTCAAGACCTCGACCGGCAAGACCCCGCACGGGGCCTCGCCCGAGGCGGCGGCGGATCTTCTGGCCGAGATCGCGGCGTCGGATCGCGATCTCGGGCTGAAGGTCTCGGGCGGGATCCGCGACCGGGCGGCGGCGCTGGGCTATCTGGCGCAGGCGCGGGCGGCGTTCGGGCCCGAGAATGCCGGGCCGGGCATGTTCCGCATCGGGTGCTCGGGGCTTTTGGATGCGCTGGTCGGCCAAGCCGGCACCGCGACCGCCTATTGAGGGCGAGGGGGCGGCGCGCCACCCCTCCGGCCGGTCCGGGCACCGGCTTCGGCTCCGGGCCCGGATGCCTCGGCGATCAGCGGGCGCCGGTGACGAAGGTGCTGTCGGTGATGACGAGCGGGCCGCGCACGTAGTTCGAGGTCACGAAGGACACGATCTTGTCCGAGCCGGTCGCCGTCGGGTCGAGCTGGACGTAGATGCGCATGTTGTTGCCGGTGCCTTCCTGCGCGAAGCCGTGGACGCGGCCGATCAGCTTGCCCGATCCGTCAACCACAGCGCGATCGTTCAGGCTGCCGGTGGCGTCGAAATTGGTGTTGGCACGCGACGCGACCTTCGCGCTGCGGGGCGAGAAGCCCATCGGGTCGTCGCCGCCGTAGATGTCGAGGGCGAGAGCGGAGCTGGCCGAAAGCGCAACGGCAGCGATGCCGGCAAGGATCGGGGCGAGAGTGCTGAGACGAGCGGACATTTAGATCTCCTATCCAATATCAGGACGTTAGCGGGGAGAGAGGCGGGGACTTGCGCTGCCCTTCCACGTCCGGTGTCCCTGATTTAGGCATTCCGCGAACGAACGAAACTATCCAAACTGAACGGTTCATTGTTTTTTTGCGCACAGGTGACGTCGCGGCCGCGCGCTTCGTGCGATGATGTGAGATCCGGAATTCACCAATGAAAACGGCCGGCCCCGAGGGGCCGGCCGATGATCGTGCAACCTTTGGTGGAGATCACTTCACGCGGGCATTGCGCGTCGCGATCAGCTTCAGCCGCAGGGCGTTGAGGTGGATGAAGCCCGCCGCGTCGCGCTGGTCGTAGGCGCCGGCATCCTCTTCGAAGGTCACGTGCTTCTCGGAGTAGAGCGAGTGATCCGACCAGCGGGCCACGGTGCGCGCCACGCCCTTGTAAAGCTTCAGCCGGACGGTGCCGGTCACGTGCTCTTGCGTCTTGTCGATCAGCGCCTGCAGCGCCTCGCGCTCGGGCGAGAACCAGAAGCCGTTGTAGATCAGCTCGGCATAGCGCGGCATGATCGAGTCCTTCAGGTGACCCGAACCCGAGTCGAGTGTGATCTGCTCGATGCCACGGTGCGCTTCCAGAAGGATCGTGCCGCCGGGGGTCTCGTAGACGCCGCGCGACTTCATGCCGACGAAGCGGTTCTCGACGAAGTCCAGCAGGCCGATGCCGTGCTTGCCGCCCAGTTCGTTCAGCTTGGTCAGGATCGTCGCGGGGCTCATCGCCTCGCCGTTGATCGCGACCGCATCACCCTTCTCGAAGGTGATCTCGATCATCTCGGCTTCGTTCGGCGCATCCTCGACCGCGACGATGCGCTGCGCGACATAGTCGGGCGCCTCTTCGGCCGGGTTCTCCAGCACGGTGCCCTCGGACGAGGTGTGCAGCAGGTTCGCGTCGACCGAGAACGGCGCCTCGCCGCGCTTGTTCTTCGCGATCGGGATCTGGTTCGCTTCCGCGAATTCCAGAAGCTTGGTGCGCGATGTCAGGTCCCACAGCCGCCAGGGGGCGATGGTCTTGATCGAGGGATCGAGCGCTGCGACGCCCAGCTCGAAGCGCACCTGGTCGTTGCCCTTGCCGGTCGCGCCATGCGCAACCGCGTCGGCACCCGACTTCTGCGCGATCTCGACGAGGTACTTCGAGATCAGCGGCCGCGCGATCGAGGTCCCGAGCAGGTAGAGACCCTCGTAGACCGCGTTCGCCCGGAACATCGGGAAGACGAAGTCATTCACGAATTCCTCGCGCAGGTCGACGATGTGGATGTTCTCGGGCTTGATGCCAAGCATTTCTGCCTTGGCGCGGGCGGGCTCGAGTTCCTCGCCCTGGCCGAGATCGGCGGTGAAGGTCACGACCTCGCAGCCGTATTCCGTCTGCAGCCATTTCAGGATGATCGAGGTGTCGAGGCCGCCGGAATAGGCGAGTACGACTTTCTTGGGCGCGGACATCGGCGGCTCCGTGTGGGACGTGTCAACTGACCCGCCCGCTTAGTGCCTTTTTGCCAATGGGACAAGGCTCGCGGGGCCCGGGGGGCGGGGCAAAATTGTATCCCGCGCAATCGCGCCGTGCCGCGGCCGCCCCAGTTCGCCCGCTGTCGGCCCGCTGGCAGCCCCGGCCCGCATCAGTCCGCGTCGCGCAGCCGCGCCACGACCTCTGCCGCGCGCGCCTCGTCCGCCCGTGCGGCCGACAGCCGGTCCGCCGTCGCTTCCTCGGCCGCATGCGCCGCGGCGAGGTCCTCTTCGTGGCGGCGGGCCGCAGCCAGCTCCTCGGCCAGAACCTCGGACGACATCCCGTAATTCGGCGCCTCGTAGACCAGCGCGTCGATGTCGGCCTCGATGAAGGTGATGCTGCGCCCGGTATAGGTCTGGGTGATGTCGGCCAGCGCATCCAGGGCCAGGTCGTGGCTGCGCTGGGCCGCAAGGCGGTTGATGCGCGCAAGGCTGCAGGCCTCGATCGCCAGCACGAGGTGGCTGTCGCCGGGCCCGCCGGCCGAAACCTTGCGCAGGGCCGCGGCCTCGCTCACGGCGGCGAGGCAGGTGCCGGCCACCGGCTCGGCCCGCAGGCCGGCGGGCACGAGGCCGATGCCGGCGAGCAGCGCAAGGGCGCCGGTACGCGCGACGGCAGAGAGACAGACAGACGGGTGCACGGAACCGACCTCCTCACGGGGAACGCGGGCAGGCTGACGCCGGATCATGGCTTAACTAAGCCGCGGTCGCGAAACCCGGCTTTCTTGACACCGCGCGATTATCGTGGCGGTTGGCGACAATCCTGACCGGCAGGGGGCCGAAGACCATGACCGACGTCACAACCGCGGCACGTGCCGCCACAGCCGCGCTGCGCGACCTGTTCGACCCGACTCCGCTGCAGCTGAACGACTATCTCTCGGCCAAGTACGGCGCCGAAGTCTGGCTCAAGCGCGAGGACCTGACCCCAGTGCGCAGCTACAAGCTGCGCGGCGCCTTCACCGCGATGCGCAAGATCCGCGAAAGCGATCCGGCCGCCGATCACTTCGTCTGCGCCAGCGCGGGCAACCACGCGCAGGGGCTGGCCTATGCCTGCCGCCATTTCGGCGTGCGCGGCACGATCTTCATGCCGGTGACCACGCCGCAGCAGAAGATCGACAAGACCCGCGCCTTCGGCGGCGCCGGCGTGACGATCCGGCTGACCGGCGACTATTTCGACCAGACGCTCGCCGCCGCGCAGGCCTTCTGCACCGAGGCGGGCGCCCGCTTCCTCGCGCCGTTCGACGATCCCGACGTGATCGAGGGGCAGTCCTCGGTCGCGGTCGAGATGCTCGAACAGCTTGGCCGGGCGCCGGATCTGGTGGTGTTGCCGGTCGGCGGGGGCGGGCTGGCCGCGGGCGTGACCGGCTATCTGCGCGCCGCCGCGCCGCAGACCGACTTCCGCTTCGTCGAGCCCGCGGGCGGCGCCAGCCTGCAGGCGGCGCTCCGTGCCGGCGGGCCGGTGACCCTGCCGCGGGTCGACAGCTTCGTCGATGGCGCCGCGGTGGCGCGGATCGGCGCGCTGCCGTTCGAGCGGCTCGCGGGCTTCTCGGCGGCGCAGGTGCTGCTCGCGCCCGAGGACCGGATCTGCACGACGATGCTGACCATGCTGAATGTCGAGGGCGTGGTGCTCGAGCCCGCGGGGGCGCTGTCGATCGACGCGCTGGCCGATCTGGGCCCCGAGATCCGCGGCAAGACCGTCGTCTGCGTCACCTCGGGCGGCAATTTCGACTTCGAGCGCCTGCCCGAGGTCAAGGAGCGCGCGCAGCGCTTCGCCGGGGTCAAGAAGTACTACATCCTGCGGATGCCGCAGCGGCCCGGTGCGCTGCGCGAATTCCTGGCGATGCTGGGTCCCGAGGATGACATCGCGCGGTTCGAGTACCTCAAGAAATCGGCACGGAATTTCGGCTCGGTCCTGATCGGGATCGAGACGTCGGATCCGGCGAATTTCGCGCATCTGACCGGGCAGCTGGACGCGGCCGGTTTCAGCTATCGCGACATTTCCGAGGACCCGCTGCTTGCCGAATTCCTGATCTGAGCCAGAGGTCTCTGGCCCGCCCTGCCGCGTCCGGTGCGGACGGGCCGGGCGGGGCCTAGGCCGCCGCGCCCCAGCCCGGGCCGATGCCTTCAAGGAACTGGGTGCGCGATTCCTCCCATGTCTTGCAGATCGCGGGCACGTCGACGCTGGCGCCATCGCCGCGCGCGGCGCAGCGCTCGCCGTCCTGGCACAGGCTTGCCAGTGCCTCGAACCCGAGGTTCCAGGCGCTGCCCTTCAGGAAATGCATGTCATCCTCGCGCCGGTCGATCCGATCCGGCACCCGCGCGAGAAGCGATTCCACCTCTTCGAGGAACAGTTCGGCCACCTCGCGAAAGCCTTCGGCCCCGAGCTCGTACCGCAGCTCGGACACGCGGTCCCAATCGATCATCGATCATCCCCTTCATCCGACGCCCCCACGCCATCGGGACGCACCCTAGCGCCCCGGGCTGAAGAGCCGGTTAAGCCGGGCCCTGCGCCACTGGCCCGCCAGCGGCCCGCCGCCGGCCCGCCACTGGCCCGGCCCGGTTCATCCCGCGCGATCCGCCGTTGAGACTTGCTTCACCCCCCGGCGTCAGTCTGGCGCCCGCGAGGGCCGCGGCGGCGCGGACCCGGGCCGAGGGCCCGCGACGGGAGAATGCGCGCGACGATGGCCGACACGGCGGACAGCAGCACGACCGCGCCCGGCAGCGGCATCGCGGGCCGGGCCGGCGCGGTGCGACGGGTGCTCGTGGTCGACGACAGCCGGATGCAGCGCCGCTTCGTCGCGCGCCTGCTCGCCCCGCACGGCTACGAGGTCGACGAGGCCGCCTCGATGGACGAGGCATTGGAGATCGCCGCGATCACGCCCCCGGACCTGGTGCTGTCGGACTGGGTGATGCCCGGCGGCGACGGGCTGACATTGTGCGCACGGCTGCGCGCCTCGGCCGCCGGCTACATCTATTTCATCCTGATGAGCTCGCGCACCGAGAAGCAGCAGATCTCGGCCGGGCTCGAGGCCGGGGCGGACGATTTCCTGACCAAGCCCGTCCACCTGCAGGAACTCGTCGCGCGGATCCACTCGGGCGCCCGTGTGCTGGACATGGAGCGGCGCCTTCGCCGCAAGGCCCGGCTTCTGGCCGACACGCTCGACGAGCTGCGCCAGGCGCAGGACGCGATGGACCGCGACCTGCAGGCGGCCCGGCGCCTGCAGGAGCGGCTGGTGCCGGAACGCTTCCGCGATTTCGGCGGCACCCATATCGCGCTGATGCTGCGCCCGACCGGGCAGCTGGGCGGCGACCTCGTGGGCTTCTTCCCGATCAACGCGCGACGGATCGGGCTGTTCGCGCTCGATGTCTCGGGCCACGGCGTCGCGGCGGCGCTGGTCGCGGCGCAGCTGGCCGGCCGTCTCGCCGCCGGCGCGCCCGAGCGCAACGTCGCGCTCTACGAGACCGAGCTTGGCATCTACGACGGCCGCCCGCCGGCCGAGGTCGCCTCGGCGCTCAACCGCCTGATGCTGGGCGAGTACGAGGGCGAGAGCTATGCCACGCTGCTCTACTGCGACCTTGACATGGTGACGGGGCGGGCGCGGCTGGTGCAGGCCGGCCACCCCCATCCGCTCCTGCTCGGCTCGGACGGCGGGATCGAGGCGCTGGGGGCAGGCGGCTTCCCGATCGGGCTGATCGAGGATGCCGATTACGACGAGACCGAGGTGACCCTGACGCCGGGCGACCGTCTGCTGATCCTGTCCGACGGCCTCGGCGATACCGTCACCGGCCAGCTCGGCGCGGCGCTGGCCGGGCTCTGGCCCGCGGGGGCCTGGCTCGAGGGGCCGGATTTCCTCGAGCGGCTGGAGACCGGACTGCGGGCCTCGGCCGGGCGGTTCGACGACGATGTCTCGGCGGTGCTGATCGACTACCGCCGCGCCAAGCCCGAGGGATGACGCTCAGCCGAGCGCCAGCGCCCGCAGCAGGAACATCCGGTCACCGTCGTTGCCGACCGCGGCGATCGCGTCGCCCGGCGGCATCCAGACCGCCGCGTGCCCGGGCTCGCTCGGCGGGCCGCGGCGCAGGATCGGCCGCGCGAGGTAGACGGTGCAGATCTTCTCGGCCCAGAGATCGTATTCCGGCATGTAGGTGAAGCGCCGGAACGTGCCCAGCCGACGCGCGACCGCCGCCGACCAGCCGGTTTCCTCGAAGATCTCGCGCGTCAGCGCCGGGATCGGCTGCTCGCCGGGATCGATGCCGCCGCCGGGCAGCTGGAACTCGGGCACCGGGGCCGCCTGATGGGTCAGCAGCACCGCGCCATCGCGCAGCAGCACCGCATAGGCCCCTGGGCGGCGGCGATAGACCCGGTCCGCGCGCGGCGGCTTTCCGATGCGCCTGATCATGCGACCCCCTTGGTTCCCCGATTGCCGTGCCTATATGGTCGCGGTATGCCAAGGCCCGAACGCCGAGGAAACCCCCCATGATCCCCGATCGCCCGCGCGCGCCGGAAGGTGCCGCCGCCGTCGGGAAGGAATTGCCATGACCACCCTGTCGCAGATCGCCTGGGACGACACCGTCCTGCCCTTCCAGCTCGACCGCAGCGACATCCGCGGTCGCATCGCGCGCCTTGACGGCGTGCTGGAACGCGTGCTCCGCCAGCACCATTATCCCGCCCAGATCGAGGCGCTGGTGGCCGAGGCGGCGCTGCTGACCGCGCTGATCGGCCAGACCATCAAGCTGCGCTGGAAGCTGTCGCTGCAGATCCGCGGCGACGGCCCGGCGCGCATCATCGCCACCGACTACTACGGCCCCGAGGCCGAGGGCGAGCCCGCGCGCATCCGCGCCTGGGCCAGCTTCGACGAGACGCGGGTCGACGGGGCCGCGAAGCCCTTCGACCTGATCGGGCAGGGCTATTTCGCGATCCTGATCGACCAGGGTGCCGGCATGACCCCCTATCAGGGCATCACGCCGATCGCCGGCGGCTCGCTGTCGTCCTGCGCCGAGACCTATTTCGCCCAGTCCGAACAGCTGCCGACGCGCTTCGCGCTCAGCTACGGTCGCTCGACCCTGCCGGGGCAGGCGGAGCGCTGGCGCGCCGGCGGCGTGATGATCCAGCACATGCCCAAGGCCTCGCCCTTCGTCGCCTCGGAAGGCGGCTCGGGCGAGGGCGGGCTTCTGGCCGCGACCGACATCCTCGAGGGGGACGAGGGCGACAACTGGAACCGCGCGAACCTGCTGCTCGACACGGTCGAGGATCTCGAGCTGATCGGCCCGACGGTGCAGCCCACCGACCTGCTGGTGCGCCTGTTCCACGAAGAGACGCCGCGGGTCTTCGACGCCCAGCCGGTCGAATTCGGCTGCACCTGCTCGCCCGACAAGGTGCGCCAGTCGCTGTCGATCTACTCGGCCAAGGACATCGGCCACATGACGACGGACGAGGGCATCGTCACCGCCGACTGCCAGTTCTGCGGCGCGCATTACGAATTCGACCCGAAAACGCTCGGGTTCGAGGCCGAGAAGCCCGCCGGGGACGACCAGCCCGGACCGGGCGATGCCTGACGCCTCCGCCCCGGCCGCGCGGTTCACCGAAGCCTGCCTGCGCGCCGCCGTCGCGGGGGCGGCGCCGGCCGGGGCCCCGCGGTCGTCCGATTACGAGATGACGGCGGGTCTCGTGCCGCCGGCGAACCGCAGGCTGCGCGCCGCGGGCGTGCTGGCGGCGTTCCGCGATGGTCCCTCGGGGCCGGAACTGCTGCTGACCAAGCGCTCGCCGCGCCTGCGCCACCACCCCGGCCAGATCGCCTTCCCCGGCGGCAAGCTCGATCCCGGCGACGCCGACCCGATCGCTGCCGCCCTGCGCGAGGCGCGCGAGGAGATCGGCCTTGGACCGTCGCAGGTCGAGCTTCTGGGCACCATGTCCCCGCACGAGACCGTCACCGGCTTTCTGTGCACCCCCGTCTTCGGCTGGATCGCCGGGGAATTCACGCCCGTCCCCGAGGCGGGCGAGGTGGCCGAGGTGTTCTCGGTGCCGCTCGCGCATGTCGCCGACCTGTCGCGCTATCGGCTGGAGCGGCGGCGCTGGCTGGGCGAATGGCGCGCCTATTGGTCTGTTCCCTACGGCCCCTACTACATCTGGGGGGCGACCGCGCGAATGCTGAAGGCGCTGGCAGAGCGCATGGCCCATGAAGATCGCGGCTGAGATCCTCGCGCGGCCGGGCCTCGCGCCGGTGATGGCGGCGCTTGCGGGCGGCGGGCACCGGGCGCTGCTGGTGGGCGGCTGCGTGCGCAACGCGCTTCTGGGCGCGCCGGTGACCGACATCGACATCGCCACCGACGCGCGGCCCGACCGGGTGATCGCGCTTGCGCAGGCGGCCGGGCTGAAGCCTGTGCCGACCGGCATCGCGCACGGCACCGTCACCATCGTCTCGCAGGGCGCCCCGCACGAGGTCACCACCTTCCGCCGCGACGTCGAGACCCACGGCCGCCACGCCACCGTCGCCTTCTCGACCGACATCGCCGAAGACGCGGCGCGGCGCGACTTCACCATGAACGCCCTCTATGCCGAGGCCGACGGCACGGTCATCGACCCGCTCGGCGGCCTTGCGGACCTGCGCGCGCGCCGGCTGCGCTTCGTGGGCGAGGCCGGGGCGCGGATCCGCGAGGACTACCTGCGCATCCTGCGCTTCTTCCGTTTTCACGCCTGGTACGCCGATCCTGCCGGCGGCATCGACCCCGAGGGCCTCGCCGCCTGCGCTGCCGGTCGCGACGGGATCGAAGGCCTCTCGCGCGAACGGATCGGCGCCGAGATGAAGAAGCTCCTGTCCGCCGCCGACCCGGCGCCAGCGGTCGCGGCGATGGCGCAGGCGGGCTGCCTTGCCCCCGCGCTGCCCGGCGCCGATCCGCGTGCGCTCGCCCCGCTGGTCTCGTTTTCGGCCGAAACAGACCCGATCCTGCGCCTTGCCGCCCTCGGCGGCGAGGATCCGGCGACCGCGCTGCGCCTGTCCAGGGCCGAGGCGAAGCGCCTCGCCGCGCTGCGCGACGGGGCGACAGGGCTGGCCAGCCCCGCGGTCCTCGGCTGGCGCCTCGGCGCGCGCGACGCGGCCGGCGCGCTCGCCCTGCGCGCGGCGCTGCTCGGGGCGCCGCCCCTCGATGCCGGCTCCGAGATCGCCCGCGGCGCCGCGGCCGCCTTCCCGCTCAAGGCCGCCGACCTCGCGCGCGCGGGCCTCGCGGGGCCCGCGCTCGGCGCCGCGCTGAAGGCGGCCGAGGCGCGCTGGATCGCAAGCGACCTCACCGCGACCCGGGCCCAGCTCCTGTCCTGACGCCGCGCCCTCGACTTTGCCGGAAATATCCCGGGGGGGTCGCGCGTCCCGCGCGATGGGGGCAGCGCCCCCGCCTGTTTCCCTTTTGTTGCGGGCCAACTATATCCAAGGCTCGCCGTCGCCGCCCAAGGCCCCGCTTCCTCAAACCCCGGCAGGCAGATGTTCCGCTTCTTCGAGACCCTGGTCGACCCGTTCCAGAGCTATGCCGAGACCGACGCGCCCGCGCGGCGGCTGTGGCCGTTCCTGCTGTCGCAGGCGCGTCCGTTCCGCGGCGTCTTCGTCGCGACCGGGCTGCTGTCGATGATCTCGGCCTTCATCGACGTGGGCATGATCTGGTACGTCGGCCGCGTGGTCGACCTCTTGGGCGCGGGCAGCCCGGCCGAGGTGATCGCGGCGCATGGCGCCGAATTCCTGGCGGTCGCGCTCTTCGTGCTGATCGTGCGGCCGGTGCTCGTGGTGGGGACGGTGGCGCTCCTGCACAACACGATCCTGCCGAACTTCGCGACGCTGGTGCGCTGGCGCGCCCATCGCCACGTGCTGCGCCAGCCCGTCGGCTGGTTCGAGAACGACTTCGCCGGGCGCATCGCCAACCGCATCATGCAGGCGCCGACCGCCGCCGGCGACGCGGTGTTCCAGACCTTCGACGCGGTCGCCTTCGCGGTCACGACCGTCATCGGCTCGCTGCTGATGCTCGCGGGGACGGATGCGCGGCTGATGATCCCGGTGATCCTGTGGCTGTGCGCCTATCTCGCGCTGATGCGCTGGACGATCCGGCGCGCGGGGCCGGCGGCCAAGGCCTCGTCCGACGCGCGCTCGGCGATCACGGGCCGGGTCGTCGACAGCTATTCCAACATCCATTCCGTCAAGCTCTTCGCCCATCACGACCGCGAGCTGACCTATGCCCGCGAGGCGATCGAGACCGCGCGCGACACGCTTGCGCGCGAGATGCGGATCATCACCCGGATGGATCTCGTCCTGACGGTGCTGAACGGCGTCATGATCGTGGGCATGATCGCGCTGTCGATCCTGTTCTGGGTCCAGGGCAGCGCGAGCGTGGGCCTTGTCGCCGCCGCCGCGGCGCTGGTGCTGCGGCTCAACAACCTGACCTACTGGATCATGTGGGCGACGACCAACCTCGTGAACGCGCTTGGCACCGTGGCCGAGGGGATGGAGACGATCACCGCCCCCGTCACCCTCACCGATGCCGCCGCCGCGCGCCCGCTCGCGCTGACCGAGGGCCGGATCGCGATCCACGGCCTCACGCATCACTACGGCCGCCGCTCGGGCGGGCTCGAGGCGCTCGACCTCGTGGTCGCGCCGGGCGAGAAGGTCGGCATCGTCGGCCGCTCGGGCGCGGGCAAGTCGACTCTCGTGAAGCTGATGCTGCGCTTCTACGACGCCGAGGCCGGCCGGATCGAGATCGACGGCCAGGACATCGCGGCGGTCACGCAGGACAGCCTGCGCCAGGCGATCGGCATGGTGCAGCAGGACACCTCGCTGCTGCACCGCACCGTGCGCGACAACATCCTGTACGGCCGGCCCGACGCGACCGAGGCCGAGATGGTCGCCGCCGCGACCCGGGCCGAGGCGCATGACTTCATCCTGACGCTGCAGGACCAGCACGGCAACCGCGGCTATGACGCGCAGGTGGGCGAGCGGGGGGTCAAGCTGTCGGGCGGTCAGCGCCAGCGCATCGCGCTTGCGCGGGTGATCCTCAAGGATGCGCCGATCCTGATCCTGGACGAGGCGACCTCGGCGCTCGACAGCGAGGCCGAGGCGGCGATCCAGCAGACCCTCTACGGCGTGATGGAGGGCAAGACCGTGCTCGCCATCGCGCACAGGCTCTCGACCATCGCGGCGATGGACCGCATCGTGGTGATGGACCAGGGCCGCATCGCCGAGATCGGCAACCACGACGCGCTTCTGGCCCGCCAGGGGCTTTATGCCGGGTTCTGGGCCCGGCAGTCCGGGGGCTTCCTCGGGACCGACGAGAACGAAGAGGCCGCCGAATGAAACACCCCGCCGCCTTCATCGACGCGTTCCAGCCCGCCGAGGGGCCGCCGCCGGACCGGCTGGGGCGGTTCTTCGGGTGGTGTCTGTCGGGCGCCTGGCCGGCGCTGGGCTGGGGCGCGGCCTTCTCGGCCGCCGCCGGCACGATGGAGATCATCTCGGCCACGATCCTGGGCTGGGTGATCGACGCGGTGGTCGGCACGCCGGTGGGCCAGGCCTTCAGCGCGCATTGGCCGCTTCTGATCGGCGCGATCGTCTATTTCATCCTGCTGCGCCCGGTGGTCTTCGGGCTGAACGCCGCCTCGAACGCGCTGGTGGTGCAGCCCAACATCCTGCCCCTGGTGCTGTCGCGGCTGCACCGCTGGACGATGGGCCAGTCGGTGACCTTCTTCGACAACGACTTCGCCGGCCGGATCGCGCAGAAGCAGATGCAGACCGCCCGCGCCGTGACCGATGTCGCCTCGGAATTCGTCAACACCGTCTGCTTCGCCTTCGCCTCGGTCGTGGGCTCGGCGATCTTCCTGATCGCCATCGACGGCTCGATCGCCGTGGCGCTCGTGGTCTGGCTCGGGCTCTATCTCGGGATGATCCGCTGGTTCATGCCGCGCATCCGCACCCGGTCGGCCGCGCGCGCCTCGGCGCGGGCGATGGTGACGGGGCAGGTCGTCGACACGATCACCAACATCAAGACCGTCAAGCTCTTCGCCCATTCCGACCACGAGGACCGCGCCGCGCTGGCCGCGATGGCGGGCTTCCGCGAACGCGCGCTTGATTTCGGCTATGTCTCGGCCGGGTTCCGCGCCGCGCTGATGCTGATTTCGGGCCTGTTGCCGGTGATCCTGATCGGCGGCACGATCTGGCTGTGGAACGAGGGCGTCGCCTCGACCGGCGAGATCGCCGCCGCCGGCACGATCGCGATCCGCATCGCGCAGATGACCGGCTGGGTCTCGATGTCGCTGATGAACATGTACGGCTCGGTCGGCGAGGTCGAGGACGGGATGAACACCCTGTCGCCCCGCCACACGCTGACCGACGCCGAGGGCGCCGCCCGGCTTGACGTGCCGCGCGGCGAGGTCGCCTTCGATCACCTGACCTTCACCTATGGCCGCAAGGAGGGGGGGCTGTCCGACATCGACCTCACCATCGCGCCGGGCGAGCGGCTGGGAATCGTCGGCGCCTCGGGGGCGGGGAAATCGACCCTCGTCTCGGTCCTGCTGCGGCTCTACGACGTCGAGCAGGGCGCGGTGCGGATCGACGGCACCGACATCCGCACCGTCACGCAGGAAAGCCTGCGCCGCCAGATCGGCATGGTCACGCAGGAAACGGCGATGTTCAACCGCTCGGCGCGCGACAACATCATGTACGGCAACCCGCTCGCCTCGGAAGAGGACATGATCGCCGCGGCCAAGGCCGCCGAGGCGCACGAGTTCATCCTGAACCTGCGCGACCATGCCGGCCGCAAGGGCTATGAGGCGCATCTGGGCGAGCGGGGGGTGAAGCTCTCCGGCGGTCAGCGCCAGCGGATCGCGCTGGCGCGTGCCTTCCTCAAGGACGCGCCGATCCTGGTGCTGGACGAGGCGACCTCGGCGCTCGACAGCGAGGTCGAGGCCTCGATCCAGGAGGCGCTGACCCGGGTGATGGAGGGCAAGACCGTCCTCGCGATCGCCCACCGCCTCTCGACCATCGCCGAGATGGACCGGATCGTGGTGCTCGAACAGGGCCGGATCGTCGAACAGGGCAGCCATGCCGAGCTTCTGGAGCGAAACGGGCTTTACGCGCGCTACTGGAACCGGCAATCGGGCGGCTTCATCGGCACCGAGGACGAGGATGCCAAACCCAACCGAGCCGCCGAGTGACGCCATGACCCTGACGATCGACCGCCTGTCGCTGCATGCCGAAGGCGTGGCCCGCACGCCCGAGGGCACGGTCCACGTGCCCGGCGTCCTGCCGGGCGAGGTGATCGAGGGCGCCATCGCCGACGGCCGGGTCGAGGTTCCGAAGATCGTCACCCCCTCGCCGGACCGGGTGAAGGCGCCCTGTGCGCACTACCGCGCCTGCGGCGGCTGCGTGCTGCAGCACGGATCGGACGATTTCGTCGCGCGCTGGAAGGCGCAGGTGGTGGAGACGGCGCTGAAGGGGCAGGGGCTGTCGGCCCCGGTGGGCGCGACGATGACGTCGCCCGCCCGCTCGCGGCGGCGCGCGACCTTCGCCGGGCGGCGCACCAAGGCGGGCACGCTGATCGGCTTCCATGCCCGCGCCTCGGACACGGTGGTCGAGATCCCGCACTGCCAGCTTGTCGACCCGGCGCTGCTGGCGGTGGTCCCGGCGCTGCGCGCGGTCGTGCTGGCGGGCGGGTCGCGCAAGGGCGGGCTCGACCTGACGGCGACCCTGACCGAGGGCGGGATCGACCTTGCCGTCACCGGCGGCAAGCCGATGGAGCCCGCGCTGTTCCAGTCGCTCTCGGCCATCGCCGAAAGCGCCGATCTCGCGCGACTGACTTGGAACGGCGAACCGGTGGCGGCGCGCCGCCCCACCGCGCAGGCCTTCGGCGCGGCGCTGGTCGAGCCGCCGGCGGGCGGCTTCCTGCAGGCGACGAAGCCCGGCGAGGCGGCGCTGGTCGCCGCGGTGACGGGAATCGTCGGCCCGGCGGCGCGGGTGCTCGACCTGTTCTCGGGCTCGGGCACCTTCACGCTGCCGCTCGCGGCGGGGGCCGAGGTCCATGCCGTCGAATCCGATGCCGCCGCCCTGGCCGCGCTCGACCGTGGCTGGCGCCGCGCCACCGGGCTCAAGCGCGTCACGACCGAGACCCGCGACCTGTTCCGCCGCCCGCTGCTGCCCGACGAGATCGACCGCTTCGACGCGGTGGTGCTCGACCCGCCCCGCGCCGGAGCCGAAGCCCAGGTGGCCGAGATCGCGGCCAGCCGCGTGCCGGTGCTCGCCTACGTGTCCTGCAGCCCGGTGACCTTCGCGCGCGACGCGGCGCGGCTCGTCGCCGCGGGCTTCGCGCTCGAGCATGTCGACGTCATCGACCAGTTCCGCTGGTCGGCGCATGTCGAGCTGGTGGCGCGGTTCCGCAACACCCGGCGATGACCATTGCGTGAAGGTTTAACGACCCGCTAGGCGCAGCGCGCGCGCCGGTGTATCTGCTCGGGCAAAACACCCAAGAACCTCCCCGAGCAGTTACGGTAGTCAATGCGCATGATCGCAGTATGCATGGTGATGGCGAGCCTCGGCCTCGTGTCCGGCTGTGGCGAGTCCAAATTCAAGACCTATCGCGGCCCCGACATCACGGGCATCTACGTCGACAAGTCCGACCGCAAGATGTACCTGATGCACGGCAACCAGGCGCTCAAGGTCTACAATGTCTCGCTGGGCAAGATGCCGGTGGGCGCCAAGGAATTCGAGGGCGACGGCAAGACGCCCGAGGGCAGCTATGTCATCGACCGCCGCCGTCCCGACAGCCCGTTCCACCTCTCGATCGGGATCAGCTATCCCAATCCGCAGAACGTCGCCTTCGCGGAAGGCCAGGGCAAGAGCCCGGGCGGCGCGATCGTGATCCACGGCGTCGGCCGCGCCCGTCCGCCGGCCGACCTGTGGGATTGGACCGACGGCTGCATCGCGGTGACCGACACCGAAATGGAAGACGTCTATTCGATGGTGCGCAACGGCACCCCGATCACCATCGTCCCCTGACCGCCAGATCCCCGGCCGCCAGATTGCGCAGCCGCGCCGGCGCCTGAAGGGGCTGGCGCCGACCCCCTTTCGCCTTGGCCGAAATATCCCGGGGGGCCCGCAGGGGCGGGGGCAGCGCCCCCTCCGCGGCCGGGTCCGGGTCCGCCGCCGGTGGCTTCAGCCGCCGGTGACCATGGTCCACCAGATCTTGCCGTTCGGCTCCTGGTACCACGACAGGCCAAGGTTGCGCGCCGCCGGGTCCAGCACCACGCGGGCGGTGTTGGGATCCTCCATCCAGGCCGACAGCGTCTCCAGCTCGGTCTCGTAGCTCTCCGAGATGTTCTCGCCCATGGTGCGCCCCGGATAGCCGGTGCGCGCCACCCGCTGCACCGGCGACGAGCCGTCGGAGCCGAAGTGCCACGACCGGTTCTGCACCGCCATGTCGCGCGAATGGGTGGCCGCCGCCGCGGTCAGCTGCGCATCGAGCGCGAGCGGCGCCGCGCCGCGGGGCGCGCGCAGCGCGTTCACCGCGTCCAGGAAGCGGTACTGGATCGTGCCCTCCTGGCCGGCCTTGATGTGGTAGACGCGGGGCAGGGGCTTGCCGTCCGCCCCCAGCTTCGCGGGGGTGCCGCCACAGGCGGCCAGCGCGAGGGCTGCGGTCATCAGGGCGGCGGGGATCAGGCGGTTCGACATGGGGCTGGCTTCGCTCGAGGATGCGCGGGGATACGTCTGGCGCGCAGCCATACAGCGCCGGGCCGCGTCGATCAAACCCCGCCGTGGCCCGCGATGCTCACCCTCGCGCGATTACGCGTGCGTGAGTTGTCGGAAAACCGCATTTCGGCTAGCAGGGAGCGGTCGGCAGGTCACTGCCCAAGGGCGCCCGGCGAAGGCGGCCCCCCGAGAGACAGGTCTTTTTCAGGAGAACCCACCATGACGGACGCTCCGCGCCGTCCCCGCGCGCCCGATCTCACCCGCGTCGCAGCCCAGCCGGGCCGGCGCGCCTTCCTGTCCACCGCCGCCGCGGCCCTCGGCACCGCCGCCGTCTCCGGCCTCGCGGCCCCGGCGCTCGCGCAGAACGCGATGGCGAATTCGACGGTGATGGAGGCCGCGGTCCAGCCCGGCGCCCGTCGCAACGCCTCGGCCTTCCGCACGCTGCGCTGGCAGGACTACTTCTCCAGCACCAAGAACGGCGTCATCCTCGTGGATATCGACAGCCGCGCGCTGCACTACTGGTCCGAGGACGAAAGCATCTACCGTCTCTACCCGACCTCGGTGCCGGCGACGGACGAGCTGACCCGCAAGGGCGACACCTCGGTGACGCAGAAGGTCACCGCGCCGCCGTGGCGCCCGACCCCTTCGATGCGCGAGCGCTATCCCGACTGGCCGGAATTCGTCGCCGGCGGCGACCCGATGAACCCGCTCGGCCCCTATGCGCTGTACCTGTCGTGGCAGTACTACCGGATCCACGGCACGCATGACACGCGCAAGATAGGGAGGCGGTCGTCGAACGGCTGCATCGGACTTTATAATCAACATATCACGGAACTTTTTGGCTTCGCGAAAGTAGGCACGCAGGTGTTGCTAATTTGACGACATCAAGCGGCCGTCTGCCGATCCCCCCAGAGGGACCCGTTGCAAATCGCGCGGGAAGTTGGTTAGACGGTTTCACGAGGTACAGACTTGAGAGCCTTTGCCGTCCTCACGAAATTCGGCCAAGGGCGTAACTGGAGGTTACTATGAAGAAACTCGCGCTCGCCGCTGCCCTGTCGGTTGCTGCTTCCTCGGCCTTCGCCGGCGGCTATGTTGAGCCCGTCGTCGAGCCGGAAGTCATCGTCGAAGACACCTCGTCCTCGTCGGCCGGCATCCTGGTCCCGCTGATGCTGCTGGTTCTCGTCGCCGCCGTCGTGGCCGCCGACTGATCCAGACCGCATGGTCAATGGAAGAGGCGGCAGGGTCAGCCCTGCCGCCTTTTTCTTTTGTGCATTAAGGTTTCGGCAAGCTGTATGTGCCACAGGGCGGCCTGGCCGCCGACAGGACCGGACCCGGGCATCGTCCGGGTCCCTGTCGTTTCTGGCACCCGACGGGCCGGGTGCGGCCGGATCGGATGCGGCGTGACCGGGTGTCGCCCGACCGGGGCCCGGTCATCCCGGCGTGGCGTGGGCCGTGCCGCCGCGGGGTCGCCGGCTCAGGCGATCCAGCCCGCAAGGCCGTCGGCGATCTCGGCCATCAGCGCCTCGATATGGGCGTCGTCGTCGTTGAGGCAGGGGATGTAGGTGAAGCGTTCGCCCCCCGCATGTTCGAAGGCCTCGCGAATCTCGCCGTTGATCTCTTCGAGCGTTTCGATGCAATCGGCCGAGAACGCGGGCGAGATCACGGCAATGTGTTTGACGCCCTGCTTCGCCAGCTCGGCCACGTGTTCGACGGTATAGGGCTTGAGCCATTCCTCGGGCCCGAAGACCGACTGGAACGTGGTGTCGAGCCGCGAGCGGTCCCAGCCCAGCCGTTCGCGCAGCAGGCGCGAGGTCTTCTGGCACTGGCAGTGGTAGGGGTCGCCCTCCATCAGGTAGCGCTTCGGCATCCCGTGGTACGAGGCCACCAGCTTGCCCGGCTGGTCGTCGAGCCCCGACAGCACCGTCTCGACCGAGCGCGCGAGCGCGTCGATGTAGCGCGGCGAGGCGAAATATTCGGGCGCGGTGCGCACGGCCGGCTGGCGCTTCTGCGCCATCAGCGCGCGGAAGAACTGGTCGTTCGCCGTGGCCGTCGTCGCGCCCGCGTATTGCGGATAGAGCGGGAAGAACAGGATCTTCTCGCAGCCCGCCGCGACCATCCGGTCGACCACGTCACGGGTCGAGGGGTTGCCGTAGCGCATGCAGAACTCGACCTGCACCGCCGTGCCCCAGCGCGCCGCGCAGGCGTCCCGCAGCTTGGCGACCTGGGCCTTGGTGATCGTCATCAGGGGGCTCTCGTCCAGCTCCTCGTTCCAGATCAGCTTGTAGTTCGCGCCGGACGAGAACGGCCGTTTGGTCAGCACGATGCCCTGCAGGATCGGCTGCCACTTCCAGCTGGGGTAGTCGATCACCCGCTTGTCGCTGAGGAATTCGTTCAGGTAGCGCCGCATCGACCAGTAGTCGTAGCCGTCGGGCGTCCCGAGGTTCGCGACCAGCACGCCGATCTTCGGCACCGCCACCTTCGGGTGATCGCCCGGCGCGTGTTCGGGGCGGATGCCCGCCGTGGTGCCCGCTGCCATTGTGCTGTCCATGCGCCGATCTCCGCCTGCCGCTGATCCCCGGTGCCGCTGGCGCGGAACCGAGGCGGAGATAATCCGTTTTTCCTCGGGGGCAAAGGCGTCGATGCGCCGCCCCGGCGTTTCAGCGAGAGCAAGATGACCCGGCATCCGGACACACTCCGCACGGCAGCGGCCCCGCCGCGGCTGGATCCCGCGCATGACGCGCTGTTTCTCGACTTCGACGGCACGCTGGTCGCGATCGCGCCGACGCCCGACGCTGTGATCGTGCCACCGGCGCTGGCGCCGCTGCTGACGGCGCTGTCGGCGCGGCTTGGCGGCGCGCTCGCGCTGGTCTCGGGGCGGGCGCTGGACGAGATCGCGGGCTTCCTGCCCGGCTATGGCGGTCCCGCCATCGGCAGCCACGGCGCCGAGGCCCGCGGCCTGCCGGGGCTTGCCGGCGGTGGTGTAGGGCCGCGCGACCTTGCCGCGCTGCACGACCGCTTCCGGGCCTTCGCCGCCGCCGAGGGGCTGCTGTTCGAACCCAAGCCCCACGGTGCCGCGATCCACTTCCGCGCCCGACCCGAGGCCGAGGCGCGGGCCCGCGCCTTCGTGACCGAGGTGCTGGCCGGCGAACCCGGGCTGGCGCTGCAGACGGCGAAGATGGCGTTCGAGCTACGCCCCGAGGGAGCGACCAAGGATGCGGCGCTGCGGGCCGCCGTGGCCGCCGCCCCCTTCGCCGGACGGCGCCCGGTCTACTTGGGCGACGACACGACCGACGAGCCGGCAATCGCCTGGGCCGGGTCCTCGGGCGGGATCGGGGTGAAGGTGGGGGATGGCGACAGCGCGGCGCGCCACCGGCTGTCCGGCCCGGCCGAGGTGCTGGGATGGCTGTGCGCACAGGCGGCCGAGCCCGCGCCGGGTGGTGGGCCGGGTGGTGGGCCGGACGGCAGGGAGGACGGGTGATGGACGGCAGCAGCCTCGCCGATGATGGCGCCGGGGACCGCACGGGCGGCGCCCCCGGCCGGCTCATCTGCGTCTCGAACCGGATCCCCACGGGGGCCGAGCCCTCGGGCGGGCTGGTGGTGGCGCTGGCCGACGTGCTCGCGCGGTCGGGCGGGGTCTGGATCGGCGCCGCGCCCGACACGGCCGAGGGGCCGGACGACAGCCTGTCCGAGATCGCGGGCGGGCCGTTCCGGCGGCTGGCCTTCCGGCTGACCGAGGCCGAGCACGACGGCTATTACGCCGGGTATTCCAACGCCGTGCTCTGGCCGGTGGTGCATGACCGTGCCGACCTGATGGCCTACCGGCGCGAGGATCGCGAGACATATCGCGCCGTGAACCGCCGGATCGCGCGCATGGTCGCGGCGGTCCTGCGGCCCGGCGACCGGCTGTGGATCCACGACTACCACCTGCTGCCGCTCGCGGCCGAGCTGCGGCGGCTGGGCGTCGATGTCCCGATCGGCTTCTTCCTGCACACGCCATTCCCGACCGCGCTGGCGCTGCAGGCGATGCCGCATGGCGACGAGATCTGCGGCTGGCTGATGGCGCACGACCTCGTGGGCCTGCAGGCCGAACGCGACTGCGTCCATGCCCGCAGCGCCCTGACCCGCGTGGGCGGCATCGAGGAGACCGCCGAGGGGCTCTATGCCCACGAGGGCCGTCGCCTGCGCGTCGCGGCCTTCCCGATCGGCATCGATACGGCCGACTTCGCCCGCACCGCGGCCGAGGCCTTCGACCGCCTGCCGCCGGGCATCGTCAAGCCGCCGCGCCAGTTGATGATCGGCGTCGACCGGCTGGACTATTCCAAGGGCCTGCCGAACCGGTTCCGCGCCTTCCGCCACTTCCTCGACCGCCACGAGGACTGGCACCGCCGCGTCTCGCTTCTGCAGATCGCGCCGCCGACGCGCGAGGGGCTGAAGGCCTACGACCAGATCCGGGAGGAGCTGGAGGGCCTCGCGGGCAAGGTCAACGGCGCCTTCGCCGACATCACCTGGACGCCGATCCGCTACATCCACCGCCCCGTGCCGCGCGACGTGCTGGCGGGGCTCTACCGGGCGTCGCACATCGCGCTGGTGACGCCGCTGATGGATGGCATGAACCTGGTCGCTAAGGAATTCGTCGCCGCGCAGGACCCGGGGGACCCGGGCGTGCTGATCCTGTCGCGGTTCGCCGGCGCGGCCGAACAGATGCCCGAGGCGCTGGTGGTGAACCCGCATGACGAGGGCGAGATCGCCGGCCAGATCCTGACCGCGCTGACCATGCCGCTGGCCGAGCGCCGCCGGCGGTACGCGGCGCTGATGCAGGATCTGGCCGCGCGCGACGTGCACTGGTGGTCGGGCGGATTCCTCTCGGCGCTCGACGCCGCGGCGGGTGCGCGCAGCGCGGGCTAGCCGTCGCCCGGCAGCCGGGTCTCGGGCACCTTCAGCGCATCGGCCAGCCGTTGCTTGGCCGAGCCCGGGCGCAGCGGCTGCTGCTGGCTGTCGTGCGGCGCCCAGCCGGTCAGGAAGATCAGCTCGAAGCTTGCCCGCAGCCGGCCCCCCGGCGTCGCGAAGGCCGCGCCATAGGCCGCGGCAAAGGCCGCGAGCATCGCGCGCGACATCGGCCGGCGCAGCCGCGCGGCCAAAGCGTTCGTCTCGCCCATGCCGCGCAGGTCGCGCAGCAGCCCGGTCAGCGACCCGTATTCCACCGTCTTCACCGCGCTGTCCGCGACCGGCAGCGCGAAGCCCGCCCGCTGCAGCAGCGCGCCAAGATCCCGGATCTCGCCCATCGGCAGCACCCGCGGCGACAGGCCGCCCGCGGTGGCGATCTCGGCCTCGGCCAGCGCGCTGCGCGCCTCGTTCAGGGTGCGGCCGCCGAACAGCACCCCGAGGAACAGCCCGTCGGGTTTCAGCGCCCGGCGGCACTGGATCAGCTGGCCGACCGGGTCCTCGGCCCAGTGCAGCGCCATCGCGTGGATCACGAGGTCCTGCGCGCCCTCGGTCAGATCCAGCACCTCGTCGTCGGCGATCACCCGCACGCCGGGCAGGATCGCCTGCCAGGGTGCCGCGAAGGGCGCGATCACCACCGGCGACGTAAACGTTCTGTTAACCTCGGCCAGCCTCTCCTCGATCTCGGCGGCGGCTTCGTCATGCAGGAACAGCTCGGGACCGCGGGCGCGGGCGCGGGCACGGTGCGCTTCCAGCGCGGCACGGTCGGTCAGGGACGGAGGGGTCGACATGGCGCCGGAGACTGGCGCGCTTCTGGGGCGGGCGCAAGCGGCGCTGACATCGGCGACCGGCCAGGTCCTGCGCATGGTGTTCCCGCCGCAATGCCTCGCCTGCGGCGCCCCGGTCGCGGCCGAGGGCGGGCTGTGCACCGACTGCTGGCAGGGGGCCGAATTCCTGCGCGGGCTGGTCTGCGACAGCTGCGGCGCGGCGCTGCCCGGCAGCTCGGACCGGGCCGAGCAATGCGACGACTGCCTCGCGACGCCGCGGCCCTGGTCCCGGGGCCGGGCGGTGCTGGCCTACCGCGGCACGGGGCGGGCGCTGGTGCTGGCGCTCAAGCACGGCGACCGGCTGGAGATGGTGCCAAGCCTCGGCCCCTGGATGGCGCAGGCGGCGGCGCCGCTGATCCTGCCCGGGATGCTGGTGGTGCCGGTGCCGCTGCACTGGCGCCGGCTGCTGCGGCGGCGCTACAACCAGTCGGCGCTGCTGGCGCGGGCGCTGGGCCGGTCGGCGGGCCTGGCCAGCTGTCCCGACCTGCTGTTGCGCGCGCGCGCCACGCCCTCGCAGGACGGCCGCAGCCCGGCAGAGCGATTCGCCAACCTCGAGGGGGCGCTGCGGCTGAACCCCCGGCGCGCGCGGCTGATCGCGGGGCGGCCGGTGCTGCTGGTCGATGACGTGATGACCTCGGGCGCCACCTTCGCCGCCGCGACGGGCGCGCTGATGGCCGGCGGGGCCGTCTCGGTGCGGGTGATCGCGCTGGCCCGCGTTGCGAAGGACGGCTGAATCCCTATAGTCCGGCCGTCGAAAGGAACTCCCATGCCCGCAGCTTCCGCCCGTATCGAGATCTACACCACCCCCTGGTGCCCCTACTGCCTGGCCGCCAAGCGGCTGCTGACGGCCAAGGGCGTCCTGTTCGAAGAGACCGACGTCTCGGGCGACCCGGCCCTGCGCCGCGCGATGACCGAGCGCGCGGGCGGCCGCACCAGCGTGCCGCAGATCTTCATCGACGGCGCGCATGTCGGCGGGTCCGACGACATCCACGCGCTCGACGATGCCGGCAAGCTCGACCTGATGCTGGGGCGCACCGGATGACGACCGGCGCGCGGACCGCCTGAGATGGCCCAGCCGACCGATCCCGGCGCCGACCCGCTCGCGGCGGCGCTCTTTGCCGAAGTGTTCATGGCCGACCAGCTCGCCCGCACCGTGGTGTCGAAGGCGCTGCCCAAGGGCATGGAGATCTCGCATTTCTCGGTGCTGAACCACCTGGCCCGCGCCCAGGAGGAACGCACCCCGGCCCAGCTCGCGCGCACCTTCCACGTCACCCGCGGCGCGATGACCAACACGCTGTCGAAGCTGGAATGGGCCGGGCACATCCACATCCGCCCCGACTGGGACGACGCGCGGCGCAAGTTCGTCGCGATCAGCCCCTCGGGCCGCGCCGCCCGCGACGCCGCGCTCGCCGCGCTCTCGCCGGTGATCGGCGAGGTGGTGAAGGCGGTGGGCGTCGACAAGGTCCGCGCGGTGCTGCCCGTCCTGCGCGAGCTGCGCCTGCGCCTGGGCGCCGAAGACTGACGCGCCCCTTCTTTCGCATTGGCCCAAATATCCCGGGGGAGCCCCGCAGGGGCGGGGGCAGCGCCCCCATCCGCCCCCCGGCAAGCCCGAACCCGGGCCCGGACCGGCTCTACCGCGGCCGGACGCTCGCCGTCACATAGTTCACCGACAGGTCGCGCTCGGACAGCGACCAGCTCCAGCTGACCGGGTTGAACACCATCCCCTTGCGGTCGACCGGGTCCAGCCCGGCGCCGCGCAGCAGCGCGAACAGCTCGTCGGGGGTGATGAACTTCTGCCAGTCATGGGTGCCCTTCGGCAGCCAGCGCATCACCCATTCCGCGCCGACGATCGCCATCATGAACGACTTCGGGTTGCGGTTGAGGGTCGAGCACAGCATCAGCCCGCCGGGCCTGAGCAGGTCGTGGCAGGCCCGCAGGTAGGACGGCGGATCGGCCACGTGCTCGACCACCTCCATGTTCATCACCACGTCGAAACGCTCGCCCGCCGCGGCCAGATCCTCGGCCGTGGTGTGGCGATAGTCGATCTCCAGCCCCGACTGCTCGGCATGGATGCGCGCGACGGGGATGTTGCGCTCGGCGGCATCGGCGCCCACGACCTCGGCCCCCAGCCGCGCCATCGGCTCCGACAGCAGCCCGCCGCCGCAGCCGATGTCCAGCACCCGCAGCCCGCCGAAGGGCAGCGCCGCCGACAGGTCGCGCCCGAATTCCGCCGCGACCTGGGTGACGATGTAGTCCAGCCGGCAGGGATTCATCTGGTGCAGCGGCTTGAACTTGCCATGCGGGTTCCACCAGTCGGCGGCCATCGCCTCGAACTTCGCGACCTCTGCCGGATCGATGGTCGAGCCGGCTTTCGTCCCGGGGCTGGCGGTGTCGGACATCATGCACTCCTGCGTCACGGCGCCGGTGGAAGGCCGGTTCCTTTTGGCTATATAGTCCGCTCATGGACAGAACCGCAGGTCAAAAGCGCAGCGGCTTGCCCCCGCTCTATCAGGCGACCGATCCCTTCGACCAGCGCATGCTGGCGGTGGGGGACGGCCATACCCTTTACGTCGAGCAATGCGGCCGGCGCGACGGGATCCCGGTGCTGGTGCTGCATGGCGGCCCGGGCGGCGGCTGTTCCCCGGCGATGCGGCGCTACTTCGACCCGGCGGTGTTCCGCGCGGTGCTGTTCGACCAGCGCGGCTGCGGCCGCTCGCGCCCCCACGCCAGCGTCGAGGCCAACACCACCTGGCATCTCGTGCGCGACATCGAGCGCATCCGCGAAGAGCTGGGCATCGACCGCTGGATCGTCTTCGGCGGCAGCTGGGGCGCGACGCTCGCGCTGTCCTATGCCCAGACCCACCCCGACCGGGTGGTGCACCTCGTGCTGCGCGGCGTCTTCCTCGCCCAGCGCTCCGAGCTCGACTGGTTCTACGGCGGCGGCGCCGGCGCCTTCTGGCCCGACCTGTGGCGCAGCTTCTGCGCGCCGATCCCCGAGGACGAGCGCGGCGACATGATCGGCGCCTATCACCGGCGCCTGTTCTCGGGCGACTACGGATCCGAGGCGCGGCACGGCCGGATCTGGGCCAACTGGGAAAACGCGCTTGCCTCGATCGACCACGACGGCCCGATGGGCGAGGCGGCGTCGGACTATGCCCGCGCCTTCGCCCGGATCGAGAACCACTATTTCCACCATGACGCCTTCATGGAGACCGACGGCCAGCTGCTGCGCAACCGCCGGCTGATCGAGCAGATCCCCGCCGACATCGTGCAGGGCCGCTACGACATGATCTGCCCGCCGGTCTCGGCGCACCGTCTGGCCGACGGGTGGGACAGGGCCCGGCTGCGGATGGTGCCGCTGGCCGGGCACGCCCTGTCCGAACCGGGAATCAGCGCCGAACTGGTGCGGGTGATGGACGGGCTGGGCCGCACCCACGGCTGAGGACCGATCACGCGACTCCCCGTCGCGGTGACAAATGCGCGAGCCGGGGCCCCTGCCGGCCCGGGCTGTGTCCTGCGACCTTTGTGCAGGGCCGCGGCTTCCTTAAATTCGCCGGGTCCCGGCGACCGGCCGGGTCCGTGACGGGGAACCTGCCGATGACATCGACCGACGCCGCCCGCCGCCCGCCCAGCCGCGAGGAATCGCGCGGCCTGCGCCACGCGCGCGAGATCGAGGGCCACCTAGCCGCGCTCGACAGCTTCGCGCCGATGGCGTTGGGCGTGCTGTCGGTCGCTTCGGGGATCTACACCTATCTCGGCGTGCGCTCGCAGCTCGACGGCTCGGGCGGGATGACCTTCTTCGCCGCCGTCGCCTATTCGCTGGCGGTCTCGGTCGCGATCTTCGTGTTCTGGAGCTACATGATCCGGCTGCTGCCCGCGATGCGCACCGCGCGCGACCGGCTGGGGATGATGCTGGCGATGGCGCTCGGCTCGGCCGCGATCATCGCCATGTCCAGCTGGCTGAACGCCGCCGCGCTCGCCGGTGCCGCCGCGGTCGAGCAACACCTTGCCGAGACCGTGCAGGACTACCAGACCGAACTCGAGCTGGCCAACCGGGTCGCGGTGGCGGGCCAGTCGCTGCAGCTTGACGTCGCCCGCGCGCGCCAGAGCTTCCAGGACCTCTCGGCGCAGGAGGCGACGGGCGATCTGTCGGGCACCGCCGGTCGCGGCGCGGTGTTCCGGGTGCTGACGCAGAAGGCCGACGAGCTTGCCGGGCTCGAGCGCCAGATCGAAGGGCAGGGTCCCCAGATCACCGCCGCCTTCGAGGAGGGCAACGCGATCCTCAGCCGGATGCGGGAACTGACCGCGGGCGCCGGCGACGTCAACGAACGCTCGGTGCGCTTCGCCGAGGAATCGGTGCGTCTCGCCGGCCTGATCGCGCAGCTGCGCCAGCTGTCGGTGGCGCCGCTCGTCGACCGCGCCGCGCAGGACCTGTCGGCCTCGGTGGTGCTGCCTGCGCTCGACGGGCGGACCGAGGCGATCCGCACCGGCCAGCAATCGACGATCGAGTCGGTGATGGGCCTTTTGCAGCAGCGCGCCGAGACGCTGCGCGCGGCGGCGCAGGCGGTGATGGCGATGCCGCTGCCCGAAGAGACCACGTACCAGCCGATCTCGACCGCCGAGGCGGTGCTGCGCTACGCGGGCGACTTCATCCCCAGCTGGGCGGGGGCGATCGCGATCGACCTGCTGCCGGCGGTGCTGGTCTTCGTGATGATGGTGGCGCAGTCGGCGATCCGGGCCCAGCGCGACCCGGTCGATGCGCAGGAGATGATGACGCTGGCCGAACTGCGCGCCGCGATGGCCGCGCTGCGCGAGATCGAGGGGCAGCCGGCCCCGTCCTCGCCCGATCCCGGGCCGCCGCGGCGCGAGGATCCGGGCGCGGCCCCGGACGGCGATCCGCGCGACGACCTGCCCGGCACGCCCGGCAACGTCGCCCTGATCGACCGCGGGCAGCGCCGGACATGACGGCGCTGCCCCATCCGGCGCAGGCCCATTCAGCCCAGGCCCATTCAGCTCAGGCCCGTCCGGCGCGGGGCTGGACCGCGACCCGGGTGCTGCGGCTGATGCTGGGGCTGCAGGTGGCGCTGGCGGGCATGATCGTCGCGGGCGACGTGATGACCGCCCATCCCGGCCTGATCCCCGGTCGCGACAACGCCCCCGCGACCGAGGTCCCCGTGCGCCCCGGCGACCAGACACGCCGCTTCAGCCCGCGCACACTGCCGACCGACCGCCCGGCCGGGCCCGGCTTTCCCCGCCGCGACGCCGTCCCCTCGCGCCTGAGCTTCGAGCGGGCGACGATCGGCGGGATCGCCGACACGCTGCTCGTGACCGGCGCGATCGAGCCGGGCGACGCGGACCGCTTCCTGCGCGAGCTGGAAGGCTGGGCCGCGCCGCCGGCGCAGGTCGCGCTGCACAGCCCCGGCGGATCGGTCGCCGACGCGCTCCGGATCGGGCAGGCGATCCGCGATGCCGGCCTGCCGACGGCGATGGCGGCGGGCGCGGCCTGCTTCTCGGCCTGTCCCTACATCCTCGCCGGCGGGACCGAGCGGCGCGTCGACCGTGACGCCCGCGTCGGCGTGCACCAGCACTATTTCGGCGAGAACAGCCTGCTGCCGGCCTTCACCGCCGTGTCCGACGTGCAGGCGGGGCAGGCGCAGGTGATGGACTACCTGCACCGGATGGGGATCGACCCGATGGTGATGTCGAAGGCGCTCGCCACCCCGCCCGACGACATCTACATCCTCTTGCCCGACGAGCTGACCGACTGGCGCGTCGCGACCGCGCTTGTGGGCGATCCCGGCGGCGCGGACGGCTGAGCTTGCCATCCCCGGCCGCCCGGTCGATCCTGCCCGCGATGTGCAGGAGGCGTATATGGCGAAGATCGCGGTGATGGGGGCGGGGGCCGTCGGCTGCTACTATGGCGGCATGCTGGCCCTGGCCGGGCACGAGGTGGTGCTGATCGGCCGCCCGGCGCTGGTGGCGCAGGTCGCGGGCGCGGGGCTGGTCTTCGAGAAGGGCGGCGAGACGCGGGTGATCCCGATGGCCGCCACCGAGGGGGCCGAGGGCGTGGCGGGCGCCGAGATCGTGCTGTTCTGCGTCAAGAGCGCCGACACCGAGGCCGCGGGCGCCGCGATCGCCGCGCATCTCGCGCCCGGCGCGGTGGTGATGAGCCTGCAGAACGGCATCTCGAACGCCGAGCGGCTTGCGGCGGTGCTGGGGCGGCCGGTGGTGCCGACGGTGGTCTACGTGGCCAGCCAGATGGGCGGCCCCGGCCACGTGGTCCACAACGGCCGGGGCGAGCTGGTGCTGGGCGAGGGGCCGGGCGCGGCCGAGGCGGCGGCGATCCTGTCCGGCGCGGGCATCGGCTGCGAGGTCTCGGACCAGGCGATCACCGCGATGTGGACCAAGCTTGCGGTGAACTGCGCGCTGAACGCGGTCTCGGCCGCGACGCAGCAGGGCTATGGCCGGATCGCGGCCGAGCCGGGGGCGGTGGCGATGATGCGCGACATCGTCGCCGAATGCCGGGCGGTCGCGGCGGCCGAGGGCGTGACCCTGCCCGCCGACATCGACGCGCAGGTCGAGCGGATCACCTCGGCGATGCGCGACCAGATCTCGTCCACCGGGCAGGACGTGGCGCTGCGAAAGCCCACGGAGATCGACTGGATCAACGGCGAGGTCGCGCGCCGGGCCGATCGGGCGGGGATCGCCGCGCCGCTCAACCGCGCGCTGACCGTCATCGTCCGGCTGATCGAGGCCCGCTACCGCGAGGCCTGAGCCGCCGCCAGCGCCTGCCAGACCCGGTGCGGGCTGGCGGGCATCGCGAAGTCGCGCACGCCGCGCTGCGCGAGCGCGTCGCAGATCGCGTTCATGCCCGCGGCCAGCCCGCCGACCGAGCCCGCCTCGCCCACGCCCTTGACCCCGAGCGGGTTCAGCTTCGTCGGCACCGGTTCGAACCCGGTGGCGTAGGGCGGCAGGTCGGCGGCGCGCGGCATCGCGTAGTCCATGAAGCTGCCCGACAGCACCTGGCCGTCGTCCGACAGCCGGATCTCCTCGGCCAGCACCTGGCCGAGCGCCTGGGCGATGCCGCCGTGCAGCTGGCCCTCGGCCAGCTGCGGGTTCAGCACCGTGCCGACATCCTCGACCGCGGAATAGGACACGATCGCGACCTGCCCGGTCTCGGGGTCGATCTCGACCTCGCAGACGTGGCAGCCGTTGGGGAAGGTGGCCTGCGCCGGCTTGAAGCTGCCGCGCGCGACAAGCGGGGTGCCCTGCGCCGCCGCGATCCGGCCGAGCTCTGCCAGCGACAGCGAGCGGTTCGATCCCGGCAGGCGGAAGGTGCCCTCGTCGAATTCAAGCGCGCCGGGGTCGGCATCAAGCTCGGTCGCGGCCAGCGCGCGGGCGGTGGCGATCAGCGTCTCGGCGGTGGCGGTGACGGCCGATCCCGCGACGATCGTGCCGCTCGATCCGCCCATGCCGCGGCCCTCGGGCATCACGTCGGTGTCGCCCTGCACGAAGACCGCCGCCTCGGCAGGCAGGCCCAGCCGCTCCGAGGCCAGGCGCAGCAGGGTCGTGGCCATGCCCTGGCCGGCCGAGAAGCTGCCGCCGCCGACGATCATCCGCCCCTCGGCGTCGATCTCGATCATCGCGTGGTCGCGGCCGGGGGTGTTGTAGGGACCGCCCGCGGTCTCGATGCAGAAGGCGATGCCCAGCCCCCGCACGAGGCCCTTCGCCTCGGACGCCGTGCGGCGCGCCGCGAAGCCCGCGACATCGGCCTGCGCCAGGCCCGCGTCCAGCACCCTGGCGAAATCGCCGCTGTCGTAGTCGAACTGATAGGGCGATTTCCACGGCATCGCCTCGGGCGGGATGAAGTTCTGCCGGCGCAGCGCGACCGGGTCGATCCCGGTCTCGCGCGCGGCGAGGTCGACGAGCCGCTCGATGATGAAGGTGGCCTCGGGGCGGCCGGCGCCGCGATAGGCCGCGACCGGCACCGAATGCGTCAGCACCCCGGTCACCAGCCCCGAGATCGCCGGCGTGCGATAGGGCCCGGCGATGCCGCCGAGGTTCATCACCGGCGGCAGCGAGCGCCCGGTGGCATAGGCGCCGATGTCGGCGAGGATCTCGACCTTGAGCGCGGTGAAGTTGCCCGCGGCGTCCAGCCCCAGCGCCGCCTCGATGTCGAGATCGCGCCCGGCCTCGTCCGACAGGAAGCTGTCGGCGCGCTCGGCCTGCCAGCGCAGCGCCCGGCCAAGCCGGCGGGCGGCCCAGAACAGCACGATCTCCTCGCGCAGCGGGCCCGCCTTCATGCCGAAGCTGCCGCCGACATGGCCGGTGCGCACGCGGATCTGATCGGCCGGAAGGTCCAGCGCCGCCGACAGGATCCCGCGCAGGCCCTGCGGACCCTGATGGCTGGCAAACAGCTCCCACCGGCCATCGGCCAGCGGCTGCGCCGTGGCCGCGCGCGGCTCCATCGCGATCGCGGCGACGCGGGTGACGCGGGTCTGCATCCGCACCACCCGGGCCGAGGCCGCCAGCGCCGCCTCGACCGCAGCGGGATCGCCGGAGGCATGGCGGTAGCCGATGTTGCCGGGCCGGTCCGCATGCACCAGGGGCGCGCCCTCGGCCAGCGCCGCGGCAGTGCCGACGACGGCGTCCTGCGCGTCCCACTCGAGCCCGATCGCCTCGGCCGCGTCCAGCGCCCCGGCCCGGGTCGCGGCGATGACGATCGCCAGCGGCTCGCCGGTGAAGCGCACCGCGGGCCCGGCGAGCAGCGGGCGCGGGGTGGCGGTCCAGCGCTCGCCGTCGGGTCCGGTCAGCGCCATGCCCACCTGCACCGGGCCGATGCCGTCCGCGGCAAGGTCCGCGGCCGTCAGCACCGCGACGACGCCGGGCATCGCGCGCGCGTCGTCCAGATCCAGCGTCACCGCCCCGGCCGCGGCAAAGGGCGCGCGCAGGAACACCGCGTGCAGCGCGTCACCCGCCGCCAGGTCGGCCGCGTAAAGGCCGGTGCCCGTCAGCAGCGGCCCGTCCTCGAGCGCGCGCCCGCCCGCTGTCCTGCCCGCATCCGCCATCGCTGTCTCCTTGGTCTCGGCCGGCTGGGGAGGCGCCTGCCCGGAGGGGGGCGCGCCGGCGGGCGCACCCTGCCGCCGGCCCGGGGCAAGCGCAAGGCCGCGGCAGAAAATTGCACAAACCCCGGGCCGGCAGAGTCGATTCCGGCCCCGCGGCCGGGCGGGGGCGTTGCAAGCGCCCGCGTCCCGGTGTCCTGTGGGGGCTGCCCACAGACGGAACCTGACCATGCCGACCTACACCGCCACGCTCGGAGGAGAGCGCCACCGCTTCGACGGGCTGCCCGCCCTGCTGGCCGCCGCCTCGCCGCGCCGCTCGGGCGACGAGCTTGCGGGCATCGCCGCCCGGACCGAGGCCGCCCGCGTCGCCGCGCGCTATGCGCTGGCCGACCTGCCGCTGGCCGAGTTCCTGAACGAGACCGTCGTGCCCTACGAGACCGACGAGGTCACGCGGCTGATCCTCGACGGCCACGACCGGGCGGCCTTCGCGCCGCTCGCGGCGATGACGGTGGGCGGGCTGCGCGACTGGCTGCTGTCCGAGGCCGCCGACACCCGCGCCCTTGCCCGCGTCGCCCGCGGCCTGACGCCCGAGATGGTCGCCGCGGTGTCGAAGCTGATGCGCAACCAGGACCTGATCTCGGTCGCCCGCAAGTGCGAGGTCGTCAGCCGCTTCCGCACCACCCTCGGGCTGAAGGGGCATCTCGCGACGCGGTTGCAGCCCAACCACCCGGCCGACGATCCGAAGGGGATCGCGGTCGCGGTGCTCGACGGGCTGCTGCAGGGCACCGGCGACGCGGTGATCGGCATCAACCCGGCCTCGGACAGCCTGGCCGGCGCGACGGCGATCCTGCAGGCGCTCGACCGGCTGCGGCTGGAATTCGACATGCCGATGCAAAGCTGCGTGCTGACCCATGTCACCAACTCGATCCGGATCATCGAGCGCGGCGGGCCGGTGGACCTGGTGTTCCAGTCGATCGCCGGGACCGAGGCGGCGAACCGCGGCTTCGGCGTCGACCTGGCCATGCTCAAGGAGGCCAACGAGGCTGCCCGCAGCCTGGGGCGCGGCACCGTCGGCGACAACGTGATGTATTTCGAGACCGGGCAGGGCGCGCCGCTGTCGGCCGACGCGCATCACGGCGTGGACCAGCAGACGCTGGAATGCCGCGCCTATGGCGTCGCCCGGGCCTATGACCCGCTGCTGGTCAACACCGTCGTCGGCTTCATCGGGCCCGAATATCTCTATGACGGCAAGCAGGTGATCCGCGCTGGCCTCGAGGACCATTGCTGCGGCAAGCTCCTTGGCCTGCCGATGGGCGTCGACGTCTGCTACACCAACCATGTCGAGGCCGACCAGGACGACATGGACACGCTGATGACGCTGCTGGCGGCCGCGGGGGTGAACTTCGTGATCTGCGTGCCGGGATCGGACGACGTGATGCTCAGCTACCAGACCCTCGCCTTCGAGGACGCGGCCTATCTGCGGCGCACCTTCGGGCTGAAGCCGGCGCCGGAATTCGCGGCCTGGCTCGATCGGACCGGGCTCGTGCCCGACGGCGGCACGCGGGCGCTGCCCGACCTGCCGGGCCTTGCGGCACGGATGGGGCTGTCGGCATGAGCGGGCGCGACCTGACCGACCTGTCGCCGCGGCTGCGCGCGCTCACGCCCGCGCGGGTGCGTCTCGACGCGGCCGGGGGGCCCTCGCCGCTGGCGGCAGTGCTGGATTTCCAGGCCAGCCACGCCCGGGCCCGGGACGCGATCCGCCAGCCCGTCGACTGGGACGCGGTGCGCGGCGCGCTCGGCGGGCGGCCAAGCCTCGACCTGCACAGCCGCGCGTCCGACCGCGACACCTATATCCGCCGTCCCGACCTCGGGCGCCGGCTGGACGCGGCGAGCCTCGCGCGGGTCGAAAGGACCGGGCCGGACCTGTGCCTGGTGATCGCCGACGGCCTGTCGGCCCTCGCGGTGCGCACCCATGCCGCGGCGATGGTCGCGGCGCTGGCGGCGGCGCTGCCCGAGCTGTCGATCGGCCCGGTCGCGCTGGTGCGCGAGGGTCGCGTGGCGGTGGGCGACGAGATCGCCGAGGCGATGGGCGCGCCGCTGTGTCTGGTGCTGATCGGCGAGCGGCCGGGCCTGTCGGTCTCGGACAGTCTCGGGGCCTACCTGACGTGGCAGCCGCGGGTCGGCACGCCCGACAGCAGCCGCAACTGTGTGTCGAACATCCATGCCAACGGCGGGCTCGACCATGCGCGGGCCAGCGACCTGCTGGCCTACCTGATCCGCCGCGCGCGCGAGATCGGGGCCACGGGCGTCGCGCTGAAGGACGACAGGGCCCCGGTGCTGCCGGCGCCCTGACTGGCGGGCCCAGCCCTTCTCAGCCCGCCGCGGAAGCGGGCGCGGGCTGGGCCGCGGGCGCGGTCTCGGGGTCGCGCCCGGCCAGGCGGCAGTCCCAACCCGCGACGAAGCGGGCGAAGAGATCGGCGAAGACCGTGACCTCGTCGGGCTGCCAGTCGGCGGTGATCTCGGCGATGACCTCGTGCTTCAGCCGCCGGATCTCGGCCACGATGCGCTCGGCGAAGGCGGTGCGGTAGAGGATGCTGCGCCGGGCGTCCGCCTGCGAGACCGCGCGCGACAGCAGCCCCTTGTCCACCAAATCCGCCACCAGCCGGCTTGCCCGGCTGGGATCGACGCGCAGCCCGCGCGCGACGTCGCCCACCGTCACCTCGGCCACCGTCGTGTCGCCGGCCGCGTCTTCGGGCGGCACCAGGTTCAGGACGTCCAGCGCCGACAGCTCCAGCCCCGGCGCCACCGTCGCCACCGCGACCCGGCCCAGCAGCCGCCGCCCGATCAGCAGCCGCAGTTGCCCCAGCGTGGCCGAGATCTCTTCGGTCAGGGCGTCGCGCGGCGGGGGCGGAGCGTCGGTCATGGCGGGGCATCCGTTGGCATCAAAACATGTGCGATTGACAATTAAATGACAAAAGCACACAACTCAATCGTCTCTCTTGCCGAAAGTCTGCGCAGATGACCGATGTGCTTTCCAGCGAAACCCCGCCTGCGCTGACCCGCCGCCGTCGGCTTGTCGTGTTCTGCTTCCTGATGCTGTCGCTGTTCATGGCGACGCTGGACAACCAGATCGTGTCGACCGCGCTGCCCACGATCGTGGGCGAGTTCGGCGCGCTCGACCGCTTCGGATGGATCGGATCGGCCTATCTGCTCGCGATGAGCGCGACGATGCCGGTCTACGGCAAGCTCGGCGACCTGTTCGGGCGCAAATACGTGATGATGACCGCGATCACGATCTTCACCCTGGGCTCGCTCGCCTGCGGGATGGCCTGGTCGATGAACTCGCTGATCGCGGCGCGGGTGCTGCAGGGCCTGGGCGGCGGCGGGATCATGGTGTCGATCTTCTCGATCAACGCCGACCTGTTCGAGCCGCGCGAGCGCGCGCGGTACCAAAGCTTCAGCAGCCTGATGGTGATGGCCGCGGGCAGCATCGGCCCGTTCCTGGGCGGCACGCTCAGCGAGGCCTTCGGCTGGCGGTCGATCTTTCTCGTGAACCTGCCGATCGGGATCGTCGCGGTGACGGGGCTGTTCCTGCTGCTGCCGCTGAAGAAGCCGGGCCGCAGCCCGAGGATCGACGTGCCGGGGGCCGCGCTCCTGGCCCTCGCGATCGCGAGCCTGGTGCTGTACGCCGACGCGGGCCAGCTGTTCGGCGGCTATGGCAGCGCGAAGGCGCTGGGGCTGCTGGTGCTGTCGGCTGTGGCGATCGCCGTCTGGGTGGCGGTCGAGCGGCGCGCGGCCGAGCCGGTGATCCCGCCGGGGCTGTTTGCCAACCCGACCTTCCCGCTGATGCTGCTGGTGACGCTGACCTCGGGCGGGATCGCGATCGGCATGGTGAACTACCATGCACTGTTCCTGCAGATGACCACCGGTCTCAGCCCGGCGCATGCGGGGCTGTTCTTCATCGCCGTGACCGGCGGCATCGCCGCGGGATCGCTCAGCGCGGGGCGGATCATCGAGGCGACGGGCCGGGTCAAGCCGGTGCTGATCACCGGGCTGGTCTGCAATGTCGCGATGCTGACGGCGATGGCGCAGCTGCACGCGGGCACGCCGCTGTGGGTGATCGCCGCGGTGCTGCTGGTGCAGGGGATCGCCGTCGGCCTCGGACAGCAGGCGCCGATCATCGGCGTGCAGTCGGTGGCGCCGGTGCGCGACGTCGGCGCCGCGACCGGGGCGGTGACGCTGGCCCGGATGGCGGGCGCCTCGCTCGCGATCTCGATCTACGGCGCGATCATCGCGGCGAGCCTTGCCGGGCAGGACACGCGGATGGCCGGTGGCGGCGACATGACCCGGCTGACGCCCGAGGCGATGGCCGCGCTGCCCGCCGCCGCGCGGGCGACGCTGGCAGGCTATTATTCCAGCGCCTTCCACACGCTCTATCTGACCGCGGCCGGGATCGCGGCGGTCGGGCTGATCGCCGCGCTGATGCTGCGCCCGGTGGTGCTGGCCGCGGGCCGCCCCGCGGTGGTCGCCCGCCGCCCCGACCCGGCCCGGACCGCGCCCGCCGAATAGGGCGGGCGGGGTCCGGTCACTCGGCCACGCAGTCGGCGAAGTGGTGCAGCTGGCCGTCGGCGCCGGTCTCTTGCACCAGCCCGTGGATGTCGGTCTCGAACCCCGGGCATTCGCGGGCGAATTCCCGGTTGAACTTCAGGTATTCCACGATCTTGCGGTTGAAGGGCTCGCCCGGGATCAGCAGCGGGATCCCCGGCGGGTAGGGGGTCACGAGGCTGGTGGTGATCCGGCCCTCGAGGTCGTCGATCGGCACCCGCTGGGTCTTGCGCGCCGCGATGCAGGCGAAGGCGTCCGCGGGCTTCATCGCCGGGACCAGATCCGACAGGTACATCTCGGTCGACAGCCGCGCGACGTCGTACTTGGCATAAAGCCGGTGCACGTGGTCGCACAGGTCGCGCAGGCCCATCCCCTCGTAACGCGGATGCTTCTGGCAGAACTCGGGCATGATCCGCCACATCGGCTGGTTGCGCGCGAAGTCGTCCTTGAACTGCTGCAGCGCCGTCAGAAGCGTGTTCCACCGCCCCTTGGTGATGCCGATCGTGAACATGATGAAGAACGAATAAAGCCCGGTCTTCTCGACCACGACCCCGTGCTCGGCCAGGTATTTCGTCACGATCGAGGCCGGGATCCCCCAGTTCTCGAACCGGCCGTCCATGTTCAGGCCCGGCGTCACGATCGTGGCCTTGATCGGGTCGAGCATGTTGAACCCCGGCGCCATGTCGCCAAAGCCGTGCCAGGCGTCCTCGCCGTCGCGCTGCACCCCGTCCGAGTCGGTCCGGCGCAGCACCCAGTCCTTGGTGCGCCCGATCCCCTCTTCCTCAAGCTCGTCGGGGCCCCAGACCTGGAACCACCAGTCGTCCTCGCCGAATTCGGCGTCGATCTTGCGCATCGCCCGGCGGAAATCGAGCGACTCGAGGATCGATTCCTCGACCAGCGCCGTGCCGCCCGGCGGCTCCATCATCGCCGCGGCGACATCGCACGAGGCGATGATCGAGTATTGCGGGCTGGTCGAGGTGTGCATCAGGTAGGCTTCGTTGAAGAGGTGGCGGTCAAGCTTCACCTCCTGGCTGTCCTGCACCAGGACATGGCTGGCCTGGCTGATCCCGGCCAGCAGCTTGTGCACCGACTGGGTGGCATAGGTGACCGACTGGCGGGTGCGCCCGCGCTTGCGGCCCATCGCGTGATAGGTGCCGTAGAACGGGTGGAAGGCCGCGTGCGGCAGCCAGGCCTCGTCGAAATGCAGGTTCTCGACCCAGCCGTCCAGCAGGCCCTTGATCACCTCGGTATTGTACAGGACCCCGTCATAGGTCGACTGCGTCAGCGTCAGGATCCGCGGCTTGACCGTGTCGGCATCGACGCCCTGCAGCAGCGGGTTCGCGCGGATCTTGGCCTTGATCGTCTCGATCTCGAACTCGGAATACGGGATCGGGCCGATGATGCCGTAGTGGTTGCGCGTGGGCTTGAGGAACACCGGGATCGCCCCGGTCATGATGATCGAGTGCAGGATCGACTTGTGGCAGTTGCGGTCGACCACCACCACGTCGCCCGGCGCCACCGTGTGGTGCCACACCATCTTGTTGCTGGTCGAGGTGCCGTTGGTGACGAAGAAGCAGTGGTCGGCGTTGAAGATCCGCGCCGCGTTGCGCTCGGATGCGCCGATTGCGCCGTTGTGGTCCAGCAGCTGGCCCAGCTCCTCGACCGCGTTGCAGACGTCGGCGCGCAGCATGTTCTCGCCGTAGAACTGGTGGTACATCTGCCCGATCGGCGACTTCAGGAAGGCGACGCCGCCCGAGTGGCCGGGGCAGTGCCAGGAATAGGACCCGTCCTCGGCGTAATCGAGAAGCGCCTTGAAGAACGGCGGCTGGATCGATTCGAGATAGGTCTTCGCCTCGCGGATGATGTGGCGCGCCACGAATTCGGGGGTGTCCTCGAACATGTGGATGAAGCCGTGAAGCTCGCGCAGGATGTCGTTGGGCAGGTGGCGCGAGGTCTTGGTCTCGCCATAGACGTAGATCGGCACGTCGGCGTTCTTCCAGCGCACCTCCTCGATGAAGCTGCGCAGGTTCAGCACCGCGGGATCAAGGTCGGGGCCCGGGGTGAATTCCTCGTCGTCGATCGACAGGATGAAGGCCGAGGCGCGCGACTGCTGCTGGGCGAACTGCGACAGGTCGCCGAAGCTGGTCACGCCCAGCACTTCGAATCCCTCGGCCTCGATCGCCTCGGCAAGGGCGCGGATGCCCAGGCCCGATGAGTTCTCGGAGCGGAAGTCCTCGTCGATGATCACGATGGGGAAGCGGAATTTCATGAGCCTCTCCTGGCCTTGGGCAGTGGGGCCGGCGCGCGGGCTGGGCGCCGGGGGCGGGGGCTGCGTCAGGCCCCGGGCCATGGCGGCCGGGGCGTCGGTCCCGTTGTTTCCTCTGGGGGCGGGACAGTCAAGCGGCGCCCCGGCGCGACCCGGCGCGGCGGCGTTCGTGTTTTGGCAACCATTCTCCGCAACCCTGCGCAGGTCAGCACCAGTGACCCAGGAGGGGGCGATGATCGGAGCGGGGAACGGAACGGGTAACGGGACGGGGACCGGAACGGGCAGCCGCGGCGGGGCGGTGGCCGGCGGCCGGCGGATCGAACACCGGATCCGGGCCGTGGTCTTCGACCGCCGGCAGGGCGATCGAGACCGGCTGGCGCGACTGCTGCGCGAGGCCGACCTGAAGGTGGACCTGTTCGAGGCCGCCTCGCTGCACGAGGTCGACAAGCTTCTGTCGGTGACCGAGATCGACATCCTGTTCCTTGAACTGCTGCCCTGGGACAGCGGCCTGTCCGAGGCGCTGGCGCGGCTGCCGGCGGGGGCGCAGGTGGCGCCGGTGGTGCTCAGCGACCGGCTTGATGCGCGCGCGGTGCTCGAGGCGCTGCGCGCGGGTTGCTGCGACTATCTGCTGAAGGACGAGCTGTCGGTCGACGGCCTGCGCCGGGCGGTGGCGCTGGCGTTGGCGCGGCGCGGCGCCCCGGCCGAGACCGGGCGCCCGACCTTCCTGCAGACGGCGCTGCGCGACGCGCTTGGCTGTCTGTCGCTGCAGGCGACGCAGGACCTGCGGGCCGAGGTGATGGCGGCGCTGGTGCGCCAGGGCGCGGGCCTGCCCGAGGTCGAGGAGATCGGCCTGTTCCACGACCTGCCGCCGGCGCAGCAGGCGGTCGAACTGTGCGCCGCGGGGCTGGGAGAGCTGGCCGCGCTGCGCCGGGTGCGACGCGATCCGGGCCAGGCCGAGGGCGGGGCCGAGGTGGTCAGGCTCTTCGCCAGCTAGCGCCGGGCCGGCCGGCTTGGGCTGGGACGCGCGCGGCGTTTCGGGACAGGGCGCGGGCGCGCGGGAAGACGGCGGGCGCCAAAACGAAAAAACCCGCAAGTGTTTCCACTTGCGGGTCTTTTCGACATGGTGCCCAGGAAAGGACTCGAACCTTCACGCCTTGCGGCACACGGACCTGAACCGTGCGCGTCTACCAATTCCGCCACCTGGGCAGGTGTCGTGGGGGGCGATGTACCGATGGCCGCGGGGGGTGTCAACGGGCATTTGACGATTTTCTCGTCATTCTTTCGATGCCTGCGTCAGCCTGCCGCGGACACGGGGCATTGCGCCTTGTCCGGCAGGGCCGATGGGGATAAATCGGAAGCAATTGCAAGGCGTCACGGGGGGGTCGCGCCCATGTCCAAGCTTGTCACCATCATCGGCGGGTCCGGCTTCGTCGGCCGCTATGTCGCCCGCCGCATGGCCAAGGCCGGCTGGCGCGTCCGCGTCGCCTGCCGCCGCCCGAACGAGGCGCTGTTCGTGCGCCCCTATGGCGCCGTCGGCCAGGTCGAGCCGATCTTCTGCAACATCCGCTCGGATGCCTCGGTCGCCGCGGCGATCTCGGGCGCGGACGCGGTGGTCAACTGCGTCGGCATCCTGGCCGAGTCGGGCAAGAACCGCTTCGATTCGATCCAGGCCGAGGGCGCGGGCCGCGTCGCGCGCCTGGCCGCGGCCGAGGGCGTCGAGCGTCTGGTGCAGATCTCGGCCATCGGCGCCGATGCCGGCTCTCCCAGCGCCTACGGCCGCTCGAAGGCCGCGGGCGAGGCGGCGGTGAGCGCGGCCTTCCCCTCTGCCGTGATCCTGCGCCCCTCGATCATCTTCGGCCCCGAGGACGAGTTCTTCAACCGCTTTGCCTCGATGAGCCGGTTCGGGCCGGTGCTGCCGATCGTCGGCGCCGAGACCAGGTTCCAGCCGGTCTTCGTCGAGGATGTCGCCGCCGCCGCGGCGCAGGCGGTGCTGACCGAGGTGCCGGCCGGGATCTACGAGCTGGGCGGCCCCGAGGTCATGACCTTCCGCGAGATGATGGCGCTGATGCTCAAGACCATCAACCGCCGCCGCGCCGTGGTCGAGATGCCGGGCGCGGTCGCCGGGCTGATGGCCGGGGTGCTCGACGGGCTGCAGGGCGCGACCGGCGGGCTTCTGGCCAACAAGACGCTGACCCGCGACCAGCTGAAGAACCTGGCCCGTGACAACGTGGTCAGCCCCGGCGCCAAGGGCTTCGAGGCCTTCGGCATCGCGCCGCACAGCGCGGGGTCGATCCTGCCCGCCTACCTGTGGCGGTTCCGTCCCTCGGGGCAGTACGACGCGATCAAGGCCTCGGCGAAGAACCTGCGCGCCTGACGGCCGGGCGCGGTCGGGGCTGGACCTCGGCCGCCGGCCCCGCCATGCTGCGCCGCGGCGCCATGGCGACGAGAGCGAGATTAAATGGGCGAAACCCTGATTGTGTCGGCCTTCCTGGGACTTCTGGAAGGCCTGACCGAATTCATTCCGGTCTCATCGACCGGGCACCTGCTGCTGGCAGGGCATTTCCTTGGCTTCCACAGTGCCGGCAACACCTTCGAGGTGGTGATCCAGCTGGGCGCGGTGCTGGCGATCCTGGGCGTCTATTCCGCGCGGATCCTGCATATCCTGGCGACGGCGGGATCGGACCCGCGGTCGCGGCGGTTCATCGCGGCGGTGCTGCTGGCCTTCGCCCCGGCCGTCGTGATCGGCGTGCTGGCGCATGACTTCATCAAGACCGTGCTGTTCGAGACGCCGATGCTGATCGCGGTGATGCTGATCATCGGCGGCGTCGTGCTGCTGGCGGTCGACCGGATGCAGCTGCGCCCGAAATACCACGAGGCCGAGGACGTGCCGCTGGGCGTGGCGCTGGGCATCGGCTTCATCCAGTGCCTGGCGATGATTCCGGGCACCTCGCGCTCGGGCTCGACCATCGTCGGCGCGCTGCTGCTGGGTGTCGACAAGCGGGCGGCGGCCGAGTTCTCGTTCTTCCTGTCGATGCCGACGATGGCGGGCGCCTTTGCCTATGATCTCTACAAGAACCGCGACGTGCTTGATTATTCGGCGCTGAACGAGATCGGGGTGGGCTTTGTCTGCGCCTTCATCGCTGCGGTCTTCGTGGTGAAGTGGCTTCTGGGCTATGTTTCCAAGCATGGCTACGCGCTGTTCGGCTGGTGGCGAATCATCGTCGGAGCCCTGTCGCTGGCGTTGCTTCTGGCGGGCTTCTGAAGGATAGGTAAGCTTTGTTGACCTGATTTCCGGGTTGGTGGGCGTCAGCCTGCCCGTTAGGGCCCCGAAATCGTCAATATGGGTCAGCATTGCTTACTTTTATTCGTTGCGGGGCCAGTGTAGCAAGGCGCGAATAGTCGAGGAGGCGCAGCCGATGGCCCAGCAACGCATGCTCCAGTTCGTGACCGTGGCGAAAGAGACGCCCGAGAAGCGCGATGCCAGCGTACGCGCGCAGGATTTCAACGAGATTTACCGCGAGTACGCGGAGCGCAAGGCGGCCGAGCAGGCCGGCCGTTGCAGCCAGTGCGGCGTGCCCTACTGCCAGGCGCACTGCCCGCTGGGCAACAACATCCCGGACTGGCTGCGCCTGACCGCCGAGGGGCGGCTGCAGGAAGCCTACGAGATCAGCCAGGCGACCAACACCTTCCCCGAGATCTGCGGCCGCATCTGCCCGCAGGACCGGCTGTGCGAGGGCAACTGCGTCATCGAGCAGTCCGGCCACGGCACCGTCACCATCGGCTCGGTCGAGAAGTACATCACCGACACCGCCTGGGACATGGGCTGGGTCAAGCCCGCCAAGCCCCATACCGAGCGCCCCGAGAGCGTCGGCATCATCGGCGCGGGCCCCGGGGGCCTTGCGGCGGCGGACATGCTGCGCCGGGCCGGCGTCCAGGTCACGGTCTATGACCGCTACGACCGCGCGGGCGGCCTGCTGACCTATGGCATCCCCGGCTTCAAGCTGGAGAAGGACGTGGTGATGAACCGCGTCAAGCAGCTGGAAGAGGGCGGCGTGCAGTTCGTGCTGAACTGCAACGTCGGCGAGGACCTGAGCTTCGACGCGATCCGCGGCAAGCATGATGCTGTGCTGATCGCCACCGGTGTCTACAAGACCCGCGATCTGACCGGCCCCGGCGCCGGAGCGAACGGCATCGTGCGCGCGATCGACTACCTGACCGCGTCGAACCGCAAGAGCTTCGGCGACGAGGTGCCGGAATTCGAATCGGGCGAGCTGAACGCCGCGGGCAAGCGCGTGGTCGTGGTCGGCGGTGGCGACACCGCGATGGACTGCGTGCGCACCGCGATCCGCCAGGGCGCGACCTCGGTCAAGTGCCTGTACCGCCGTGACAAAGCCAACATGCCCGGGTCGCAGCGCGAGGTGCAGAACGCCGAGGAGGAGGGCGTCGAGTTCGTCTGGCTGGCGGCGCCGAAGGGCTTCACCGGCGGCACCGATGTCGAGGGCGTGATGGTGCAGAAGATGCGCCTGGGCGCCCCGGACGCCACCGGCCGCCGCAGCCCCGAGATCATCGAGGGCGGCGACTACCTGGAAGAGGCGGACCTGGTCGTGAAGGCGCTGGGCTTCGAGCCCGAGGAGATCCCGGCGCTGTGGTCGGTGCCCGAGCTGGAAGTGACCCGCTGGGGCACGATCAAGGCCGATTTCCGCACCCACCAGACCAGCCTGCCCGGCGTCTATGCCGTGGGCGACATCGTGCGCGGCGCGAGCCTGGTGGTCTGGGCGATCCGCGACGGCCGCGAGGCCGCCGAGGCGATCCTGACCTATCTCGCCCAGCCCTCGACCGTCGCCGCCGAGTGAACCGATCCGGGGGGTGCAGCCCGTGCACCGGGCGTGCACCCCCCGTACACCCCCTGCGCGCAGGGGCGTCACCGTTCGTTAAGACAGCAGGTCAGCCCGCCTGACCCTTCCTGGAGCCCCGCCGATGCCGCTGGCCCGATCCTCCTCAGCCCCGATCCGCGCGGTTGCCGCCGCGGCGGCGGTGCTGTGGCTGTCGGCGCCCGCGGTGCAGGCGGCGCGCTTCACCCCGCCGCAGGGCTGCACCGCCACGATGACGGTGCAGATGCGCGGCTGCGTCGTCGGGCAGTACTTCACCTGCGCCGGCGATCCGGCGGGCACCAAGCACGACGTGCTGTTCGACAGCGACGGGCCGTTCTTCGCCTCGACCGTGGATGCGGAATACCAGTGGATCCGCAGCCAGGATTACGGCACCGGCGCGACCAGCTGGCTGGAGGAGCCTTCGGCCGACGCGGCGAGCTTCTCGAACCTGCTGGCCTCGGGCGAGGACAGCTATGACTTCGCCACCATGTCCGACACCGGCGAGCGCAGCCGCTACACCGGCGTCGACCGGCTGACGGGGCGCAGCCAGACCATCGACGGCGTCGTGCTGGAGGTGACCGAATTCGCGATGACCGAGACCGCGGATGACGGCACCCAGATCGCGCGGCGCTGGGGCAGCCAGTACGTGCACCGCGACTGGCGCCTGTTCTTTTCCGGCCCCGAGACCTTCGCGGACGACGCGGGCCAGCTTCCCATCGACAACACGCCGGTGGATTTCGTCTTTCCCGGGGAACCGGGGTTCCTGTCGACCGTGCCGCTGTTCGACTGCGACGGGCTGATGTCCCGCGCCGAGCCGCCCCTTATGGAGGATCCGTTCCATGACCACCTATGATCAATCCTGGGTCGAGGCCGAAGAGACCAAGCGCAAGTGGATGGCCGAGCATTCGCTGTACCGCGAGGATGACGAGCATTCGTCCTGCGGGGTGGGTCTGGTCGTTGCGCTCGACGGCAAGGCCAGCCGCAAGGTGACGCAGGCCGGGATCGACGCGCTCAGGGCGATCTGGCACCGCGGCGCGGTCGATGCCGACGGCAAGACCGGCGACGGCGCGGGCATCCACATCCAGATCCCGGTGCCGTTCTTCTATGACCAGGTGCGCCGCACCGGGCACGAGCCCGACCGCCAGAAGCTGATCGCCGTGGGCCAGGTCTTCCTGCCGCGCACCGACTTCGGCGCGCAGGAGCGCTGCCGCACGATCGTCGAGACCGAAGTGCTGCGGATGGGCCACTACATCTACGGCTGGCGCCACGTTCCGGTGAACACCGAGGTGCTGGGCGAGAAGGCCAATGCGACGCGCCCCGAGATCGAGCAGATCCTGATCCGCTGCGAGAAGGACATCGACGAGGAGACCTTCGAGCGCGAGCTGTACATCATCCGCCGCCGGATCGAGAAGGCGGCGGTGGCCGCGCAGATCGCGGGGCTGTACCTCTGCTCGCTGTCGTGCCGGTCGATCATCTACAAGGGGATGATGCTGGCCGAGTCGGTCTCGGTCTTCTACCCGGACCTGCAGGACGACCGGTTCGAGAGCGCCTTCGCGATCTATCACCAGCGCTATTCCACCAACACCTTCCCGCAGTGGTGGCTGGCGCAGCCGTTCCGCATGCTGGCGCACAACGGCGAGATCAACACGCTGAAGGGCAACCTGAACTGGATGCGCAGCCACGAGATCCGGATGGCGCATTCGGCCTTCGGCGAGGCGGCCGAGGACATCAAGCCGATCGTGCCGGCGGGCTCGTCCGACTCGGCCGCGCTGGACGCGGTGTTCGAGGTGATGGTGCGCGGCGGACGCTCGGCGCCGATGGTCAAGACCATGCTGGTGCCCGAGGCCTGGTCTAACTCGGCCGTCGACCTGCCGAAGCCCTGGCGCGACATGTACGCCTATTGCAACGCGGTGATGGAGCCCTGGGACGGGCCGGCGGCGCTGGCGATGACCGACGGGCGCTGGGTCTGCGGCGGGCTTGACCGCAACGGCCTGCGGCCGCTGCGCTATGTGGTGACGGGCGACAACCTGCTGATCGCGGGCTCGGAAGCCGGGATGGTGCCGGTCGACGAGATGCGCGTGAAGGAGAAGGGCGCGCTGGGCCCGGGCCAGCTGATCGCCGTCGACATGAAGGAAGGCCGGCTTTACCACGACCGCGAGATCAAGGACCGCCTGGCCGCCAGCCAGCCCTTCGGCGAGTGGATCGAGAAGGTCACCGACCTGAGCGCGATCATGAAGGACGTGCCCGAGAAGCCGCTGTCGGAGGGCGCGGCCCTGCGCAAGCGTCAGATCGCGGCCGGCTTCACGATCGAGGAGCTGGAGCAGGTTCTGGCGCCGATGGCCGAGGACGGGAAAGAGATGATCGCCTCGATGGGCGACGACACGCCGGCCGCGGTGCTGTCGTCGGTCTACCGGCCGCTGTCGCACTTCTTCCGCCAGAACTTCAGCCAGGTCACCAACCCGCCGATCGACAGCTTGCGCGAGACGCGGGTGATGAGCCTGAAGACCCGGTTCGGCAACCTCAAGAACGTGCTGGACGAGAATTCCGGCCAGGCCGAGATCCTGGTGCTGGAAAGCCCGTTCATCGCGAATGCCGAATTCGACGAGATGGTGCGCACCTTCGGCGAGAGCGTCGCCTTCATCGACTGCACCTTCCCGGTCGGGGCGGGGCAGGAGGCGCTGCGCGAGGGGCTTGAGCGCATCCGCGCCGAGGCCGAGGATGCCGTGCGTTCGGGCGCCGGGCACCTGGTGCTGTCGGATGTCGACCAGGGCGAGGACCGCGTCGGCATGCCGATGATCCTGGCCACCTCGGCCGTGCACAGCTGGCTGACCCGCAAGGGGCTGCGGACCTTCTGCTCGCTCAACGTGCGGGCGTCGGACTGCATCGACCCGCATTACTTCGCGGTGCTGATCGGCTGCGGCGCGACGACGGTGAACCCGTATCTCGCGCAGGATTCGATCGCCGACCGGATCGAGCGCGGCCTGCTGGAAGGCTCGCTGATCGACGCGATGCGCAAGTATCGCGACGCGGTTGACGCGGGCCTGCTGAAGATCATGGCCAAGATGGGCATCTCGGTGATCTCGTCCTATCGCGGCGGGCTGAACTTCGAGGCGGTGGGCCTGAGCCGCGCCATGGTGGCCGAGTACTTCCCCGGCATGCACAGCCGGATCTCGGGCATCGGCCTGCACGGCATCCAGCACAAGATCGAGGAGACCCATGCCAAGGGCTGGCTGGGTGGCCAGGACGTGCTGCCGATCGGCGGCTTCTACAAGGCGCGCCGCTCGGGCGAGAAGCACGCCTGGGAAGCGCAGACCATGCACATGCTGCAGGCGGCCTGCGACCGCGCCAGCTATGACCTGTGGAAGCAGTATTCGGCCGCGATGCGGGCGAACCCGCCGATCCACCTGCGCGACCTGCTGGACATCAAGCCCTTCGGCAAGCCGGTGCCGATCGACGAGGTGGAATCGATCACCTCGATCCGCAAGCGGTTCGTGACCCCGGGCATGAGCCTTGGGGCGCTGGGCCCGGAGGCGCACAAGACGCTGAACGTCGCGATGAACCGCATCGGCGCCAAGTCCGACTCGGGCGAGGGCGGCGAGGATCCGGCGCACTTCGTGCCGGAACCGAACGGCGACAACCCGTCGGCGAAGATCAAGCAGGTGGCCTCGTCGCGCTTCGGCGTGACGGCCGAGTACCTCAACCACTGCGAGGAACTGGAGATCAAGGTCGCGCAGGGCGCCAAGCCCGGCGAGGGTGGCCAGCTGCCCGGCATGAAGGTGACCAAGCTCATCGCCCGCCTGCGTCACTCGACGCCCGGCGTGACGCTGATCTCGCCGCCGCCGCACCACGACATCTACTCAATCGAGGACCTCGCGCAGCTGATCTACGACCTCAAGCAGATCAACCCGCGCTGCAAGGTCACGGTGAAGCTGGTCGCGTCCTCGGGCGTGGGCACGATCGCCGCGGGCGTGGCCAAGGCGAAAGCCGACATCATCCTGATCTCGGGCCACAACGGCGGCACCGGGGCCTCGCCGGCCACGTCGATCAAATACGCGGGCCTGCCGTGGGAGATGGGCCTGACCGAGGCGCACCAGGTGCTGGCGATGAACAAGCTGCGCGAGCGGGTCACGCTGCGCACCGACGGGGGCCTGCGCACGGGCCGCGACATCGTCATCGCCGCGATGATGGGGGCCGAGGAATACGGCATCGGCACCGCGGCGCTGATCGCCATGGGCTGCATCATGGTGCGCCAGTGCCAGTCGAACACCTGCCCGGTGGGCGTGTGCACGCAGGACGAGCGCCTGCGCGCGAAGTTCACCGGCTCGGCCGACAAGGTGGTCAACCTGATCACCTTCTACGCCCAGGAGGTGCGCGAGATCTTGGCCGCCATCGGCGCGCGGAGCCTTGACGAGATCATCGGGCGTGCGGACTTGCTGACGCAGGTCAGCCGCGGTGCGGCGCATCTCGACGACCTCGACCTGAACCCGCTGCTGATCACCGTCGATGGCTTCGACAAGATCGTCTACGACCGCTCGAAGCCGCGCAACTTCGTGCCCGACACGCTGGATGCCGAGATCGTCAAGGACGGTCAGCGCTTCTTCGAGGAAGGCGAGAAGATGCAGCTGTCCTATGCCGTGCGCAACACCCACCGCACGATCGGGACCCGGGCGGCGAGCCACATCGTGCAGAACTTCGGCATGCGCAACCAGCTGCAGCCCGACCACCTGACGATCAAGCTGTCCGGTTCCGCCGGCCAGTCGCTGGGCGCCTTCATCGCGCCGGGCCTGAAGATCGAGGTGCAGGGCGACGCGAACGACTACGTGGGCAAGGGCCTGTCGGGCGGCACGATCGTCGTGCGCCCGCCGATGGCCTCGCCGCTGGTCGCGGCCGAGAACACGATCATCGGCAACACGGTGCTTTACGGGGCGACCGACGGGTACCTGTTCGCGGCCGGCCGCGCGGGCGAGCGCTTCGCGGTCCGCAACTCGGGCGCGACGGTGGTGATCGAGGGCTGCGGGTCGAACGGCTGCGAGTACATGACCGGCGGCAAGGCGGTCATCCTCGGGCGGATCGGCGCGAACTTCGGCGCCGGGATGACCGGGGGCATGGCCTATGTCTACGACCCGGACGGGACCGCCGAGGACATGATGAACCTCGAGAGCCTCGTGACCTGCGGGCTGGGGCATCCGCACTGGGAGGCCGAGGTGAAGGGGCTGATCGAGCGCCACGCCAAGGAGACCGGGTCGGTCAAGGCCGCACAGATCCTGTCGCACTGGGCCGAGGAGCGGGCGAACTTCATCCAGGTCTGCCCCAAGGAGATGCTGGTGCACCTGCCGCACCCGCTGACCGACGAGCCGCAGGCGGTGCCGGCGGAGTGATCCGAAGACAGGCCGGGGGGGCACGCGTGCCCCCCCGGACCCCCCCGCGCGACTTCTGCCAGCGCCTCGGGAGACCGGGGCGCTGTTGCCGTNGGGGGGCACGCGTCCCCCCCCGGACCCCCCCGCGCGACTTCTGCCAGCGCCTCGGGAGACCGGGGCGCTGTTGCCGTTCGGGGGCTCAGTCCGCGGTCCGGGCGCCCGCCGCGCCGGCGTCCGAGGCGCGGAAGCGGTCCTGCGGCAGCCAGTCGGGATGTTCGGTCCGCACGTAGGTCAGCATCACCTCGCGCAGGTTGCATTCGAGATCCCAGCTCGAGGCCGGGTCGTCGGCATAGCCGTAAAAGCCCACCGTCACGCCGCGGTCGTCCTGGCCGATGATCTGCATCTTCATCTCGTCCTGCGAGACCATCTGGGGAATGTCGGCGGCGAGCCGCAGGTAGGCCGCGCGCAGCGCGTCTGTGTCGGCGGCGAGGTCGAGGAGCAGGTCGACGCGCTTGATGATGCGGGCGTTGCCGACCGACCAGTTCTCGATCGGCTGGCTGACGAAATGCTTCACCGGCACGATCAGGCTGCGTTCGTCCCACAGCCGGATGCGCAGGAAGGTGTAGAAGATCGCCTCGACATGGCCGAACTGGCCTTCGTAGACCACGGTGTCGCCGATGCGCACCGGCCGCGCGAGCGCGATCTGCAGCGAGGCGAGGATATTGCCCAGCACCGCCTGTCCGGCGATGCCCAGCACCACCGTCAGCACGCCCGCCGAGGCCAGCAGCGTCATCCCCATCGTCTCGAATATGTTGAGCCGCACGAGAAGCACGATCAGCGAGAAGGCGACGGTGGCGAGGATGATCACCCGGCGCAGCGCGTAGATCGAGGTGTAGAGCTCGCGCTCCTTCACCGAGCGGGCATCCGAGATCTCGCCCACGTAGCGGCGCGAGACGTGGTCGAGCACGCCGTCGACCACCCGCAGGGCCGCGAGGCCGAGGCCCGCCGCCATCAGGATCGTCAGCGCCGGGGCGAGGATGGTGATCGTCGGGCCCGAGAAGCTGACCACCAGCCCCGAGAGCGCCTGCGCCCCGGCCGTGGCCACCACCAGCGCGAGCGGCGTGGCGGCGGCGGCGGCGGCGCGGCGCAGGTAGGGGCGCTGGAACCGGCCCGAAAGCCGGATCACCAGCCGCCGCACCCCGACGCCGACCCCGAACAGCACCACCAGCATCAGCGGCAGGAACACCCATTCCCAGGCCCGCAGCCCGGCGAAGCGGTCCTGCGCCCAGGGCGGCAGCCAGGCCTCGAACCAGCGGGGGCCGAAGGCGTCGAACAGCAGCGGCACGTTTTCGATCGTGTCGGGGGCGAAGGCCCATTTCAGGTCGCCGTCGGGTTCGCGGTAGCGCGCGATGCGCAGGTCGTAGACGCGCTGCCCGGTCTCGAGCGTGGCCAGCACCAGCGAGCGGCGCACGGTGCCGGCCTGGGGATTCTGGCCGGTCTCGTCCTCGATCACCGCGTCGGGGCGGCCCGGCAGCGACTGCCAGTCGATCCAGAGCCGCCGGTCGATCACCGTCGCCAGTTCGCGCGCGAGGACGGGGCCGCGGGTGGCGCGCTCGTCCTCGGGCAGGAAGGTGAGGTTCAGAAGCCAGGCCGCGGTCTTCCAGTCGCCGGCATCGGCGCGGTCGAGGAAGCTCGACACCATCGCGCGGGGGGTCGAGTGGTCGATCGGCGCCGCGGGTTCGGCCTGGCCGGGATCGAGCTCGTCGCTCTCGTACCAGCCGGGGTTGTCGCCCTCGGGGGCCGCGCCCTCCTGCTGCGCGGCGAGCGGCGTCGCGGCGAGAAGGCAGGCCAGAAAGGGGGCGATCAGGAAGCGCGCGCGGATCATCGATGGGGCGAACGCGCCCGGTGCCCTCAGGTTCCGCCAGGTGGGAGGGTCAATCGGGGAAGGGCGGGGGGGAGGCGCGCCTCCCCCCC
>NZ_JBAWKE010000002.1:759678-798629 GCF_037095655.1 Frigidibacter sp. MR17.24 | reverse complement strand
TGTGGCCCCCCCCCCCCCCCCCCCCCCCGCCCCCCTGCGCCTGGGGTCCGGTCCCGGGCGGTGGACAAGGCGGTGGGGATCGGCGAGGCTCGGGCCAGCCAAACGACAGGAGCCGACCCATGAGCCGCCTTGACCAGGTTCTCGACCGCATCGATGCGGCCAATGCCGCGGATCCGACGCAGGAGGCGGGCGAGCCGGCGGCGAAGCTTTACGGCGAGCGGATGAGCGCCGAGCTGGCGCGGCTGGTCCCCGCGGCCTCGGAGGTGCTGCAGATCTGCGCGCGCGGCCAGCATGTCGAGCGCTGGATGCTTGCGCGCGAGGACTATCCCGAGGGGCGCGCGGGCTATCTGGCCTGGCGCCAGGAGCAGGGGCGGCGGCACGCGGCGCGGATCGAGGGGCTGATGGCCGATGCCGGCTATGGCGCCGAGGAGATGGCGCAGGCCGGCCGGATGCTGCGCAAGGAGGGGATCAAGCGCGATGCCGAGGTGCAGGCGCTGGAGGACGTGATCTGCTTCGTGTTCCTGCGGTGGTACTTCGGCGATTTCGCCGACGGGCGCGACCCGGCCGAGCTGCTGCGCATCGTCGAGAAGACCGCGCGCAAGATGTCGCCCGAGGGGCGCGCGCGGGCGCTGGCCGAATTCGGCCTGCCCGAGCCCTTCGCGACCGCCTTCCGCGACTGAAAAACCGACTGAGAAACCGACTGAGGGCCCGGCGCCGGACAGCCGGCAGCGGGCAACCGGTATCGGGCAGGCGGCTTCGGGCAGGCGGCGCGGCGCGCCCGGCTGCTCAGCGCGCGGCGGGCTTGCCCGGGGCGGGGTCCTCGCCCTCGGCGGCGCGCCAGGCGAGATCGCCGGCCAGCCGCGCGTGCAGCAGCGGCGCCGCGGCGACCAGCCCCGGCGCGCGCCTGCCGGGCGTGTTGTAGGTGACGCGCGCGCCGGCGGCATCGGTCACGCGGCCGCCGGCGCGGGTCACGATCAGGTCCCCCGCCGCGAGGTCCCATTCCCAGATCCGCCGCAGCGACAGCACCGCGTCGGTGCGCCCCTCGGCCAGCAGGCACAGCCGCCAGGCCAGGGCCGCGCGGAAGCCGCGGGTGAGCGCGGGCACCCGGCCGCCCTGCCAATGCGCGGGATCGAAGGTCTGGCGCACGGCGAGCGCATGCGCGCCCTCGGGCGCCGCCGCCCCGGTGACGCGGATCGGCGCGCCGTTCAGCAGCGCCGGGCCGTCCTCGGTCGCGGTGAACAGCTCGTCGCGCACGGGCAGGTAGATCGCGGCGGCGGTGATCCGGCCGCGCTCGGCCACCGCCAGCGCGTGGCAGAAGCCCTCCTCGCCGGCGATGAAGGCGCGGGTGCCGTCGATCGGGTCGACGATGAACACCCGCTCGGCGGCGAGGCGGGCGGGGGCCTCGTCCTCGGTCTCTTCGGACAGCCAGCCGTAATCGGGGCGGGCCGCCAGCAGTTCGTGCTTGAGCATGCGGTCGACGGCGAGGTCGGCCTCGGTCACCGGACCGGCGCCCGCGGCCTTTTCCCAGGCCTCGGGGTCGGCCTGCCAGAAGCCCATGGCGATGCGGCCGGCGGCCCGCGCCGCGTCGGCCAGGAGCGCGACGTCAGGCGCCGGCAAGAGTGAGACCTTCGACCAGCAGGCTGGGGATCACGTGGCTCAGATGCGCGCGGCCGTCGTTGGCCGGCACCAGCGTGCGCAGCATCTCGGGCAGGGTGCCGGCGATGGTGCACTCGTTGACCGGATAGGCGATCTCGCCGTTCTCGACCCAGAAGCCGGAGGCGCCGCGCGAGTAGTCGCCGGTATTGGCATTGATCGAGGCGCCGATCAGCTGGGTGACGAGCAGGCCGGTGCCCATGTCGCGGATCAGCTCGGCGCGGCTTGCGCTGCCGGGGGTCAGGGCGATGTTGGAATGCCCCGGCGCCGGCGGCGACGAGGTGCCGCGGCTGGCGCTGCCGGTCGAGGGCAGGCCGAGCTTGCGCCCGGTGGCGAGGTCGAGCGTCCAGCCGGTGAGCACGCCGTCCTCGACGATGGTGCGGGCCCGCGTCGGCAGCCCCTCGCCGTCGAAGGGGCGCGAGCCGGGGATGCGGATGCGGAACGGGTCCTCGGTGACCGAGAGCGCCGCGGGCAGCACGAGCGTGCCCTTCGCGTCGCGCAGCCACGAGGCGCCGCGGGCGATGGCGCTGCCGTTGATCGCGCCGAGCAGGTGCCCGATCAGCGAGTTCGCCACCCGCTCGTCGTACAGCACCGGGAAGCGGCCGGTCGGCGGCTTGCGGCTGCCCTGCCGCTCGGCCGCGCGCTCGCCGGCACGGCGGCCGACCTCGGCCGGGTCGGGCAGGTCGGACTGGAAGATGCGGCTTTCGGCGGCCCAGTCGCGCTCCATCGTCGTGCCCGCGCCCGAGATCGCGGTCATCGAGACATGGCGCGAGCTGCGGCCATAGCCGGCCGAGAAGCCGTTCGAGGCGGCAAGCCAGATCCGGCGGGCGGAATAGGCGGCCGAGGCGCCCTGCGACTTCGACACGCCCCGCACCGCGAGGCCGGCCGCCTCGGCGGCGAGCGCGTCGGCCTTCAGCGCCTCCGCGTCGGGTTCGGGCGCGGGATCGGCCAGCTCGAGCCAGGCGGCGTCGGTCCGCGTGGCCAGCTGGCCCGGATCGGCGAGACCTGCGGTCGCATCCTCGGGCGCCTCGCGCGCCATGGCGATCGCGCGCTCGGCCATTTCGGCGATCGTGCGCCCCGAGACGTCCGAGGCCGAGACGCAGGCCTGGCGCTGGCCGATCAGCACCCGCAGGCCGATCTCGATCCCCTCCGACCGCTCGGCCTGCTCGAGCGCCCCCTCGCGGATGTCGATCGACAGCGAGGTGCCATCGACGGCCATGGCATCGGCGGCGGTGGCGCCGGCCTTGAGCGCGGCGTCGATCAGGGCGGAAGTCAGGGTCTGAAGCTGGTCGGCCAAGGGAAACTCCGGGTCCGTGTGGCCCCTAGGACTTATCCATTCGGCGCCGGATGGCAAGGGACGGCTGGGGGCGCTGCCCCCGCGGCCCATGCCGGGCCGCCCCCCCGGGATACTTGGGCAAAGTCGACAGGCGCTTCGACTTTGTGGAAATATCCCGGGGGGCGCGCTTGCGCGCGGGGGCGGAGCCCCCCCGGTGTCGTCACCGGTCAGGTGATGACATCGGGTTCGGTGCGCCCCGTCGCCTTGGCGATGCCGGCGAGGTCCTCGGCGGCGGCGATGACCGGGGCGAGCGCTTCCTGCACGTCCATCCCCTGTTTCGCCGGGTCGGGTTCGTAGCGCTCAAGGTAGAGCCGGATCGTCGCGCCCTCGGTTCCGGTCCCCGAGAGGCGGATCACGAAGCGCGAGCCGTCTGCGAAGAGCACGCGGATGCCCTGCTTGGCCGAGGTCGAGCCGTCGACGGGGTCGGTATAGGCGAAGTCGTCGGCCTCGGAGACCGTGAGGCCCTGCGTCCCGGTGCCCGGCAGGCTCGACAGGCGGGCGCGCAGGTCGTCGACCATCGCCTCGGCCCGGGCCTTGTCAACCGCCTCGAAATCGTGGCGGCTGTAGTAGGTGCGCCCGAAGCGCGCCCAGTGGTCGGCCAGCAGTTCCTTTACCGACTTGCCGGTGGCGGCGAGGATATTGAGCCACATCAGCACCGCCCAGAGCCCGTCCTTTTCGCGCACGTGGTCGGAGCCGGTCCCGAAGCTTTCCTCGCCGCAGATCGTGGCGCGGCCGCCGTCGAGGAGGTTGCCGAAGAACTTCCAGCCGGTGGGCGTCTCGTAGCTGCCGATGCCGAGCGCCTCGGCCACGCGGTCCGCGGCCGCCGAGGTCGGCATCGAGCGGGCGACGCCCTTGAGGCCCCTGGCATAGCCCGGCGCCACGGTCGCGTGTTCGCAGATCACCGCGAGGCTGTCGGAGGGCGAGACGTAGACGCCGCGGCCGAGGATCATGTTGCGGTCGCCGTCGCCGTCGGAGGCGGCGCCGAACTGCTTGGGGCCCTCGCCCATCATCTCGTTCATCAGGGTCCGCGCCCAGGTCGGGTTCGGATCGGGGTGGCCGCCGCCGAAATCGGGGAGCGGCGTGCCGTTCACCACCGTGCCCGCGCGCGCGCCGAGGCGGTTTTCCAGGATCTCGGTCGCGTAGGGCCCGGTCACGGCGTGCATCGCGTCGAAGCGCAGCCGGAACCCGCCCTCGATCATCGAGCGGATCGCGGGGAAGTCGAACAGCGTCTCCATCAGCGCGGCGTAGTCGGTGACGGGGTCCACGATCTCGACCACGGTGTCGCCAAGGTGCGTCTCGCCGATCGCGGCGAGGTCGACGTCCTGGGTTTCCATGATCTTGAACTCGCCCGGCGATTTCGCGGCGGCGAAGATCTTCTCGGTCACCGATTCGGGCGCGGGGCCGCCATTGGGCATGTTGAACTTGATGCCGAAGTCCTCGTCGATGCCGCCGGGGTTGTGCGATGCCGACAGGATGATGCCGCCGTCGGTGCCGCGCTTGCGGATCAGGTGCGAGGCGGCGGGGGTCGACAGGATGCCGTTCTGCCCGACGATCACCCGTTTCGCGCCGTTCGCCGCCGCCATGCGCAGGATCACCTGCACGGCGCGGTCGTTGAAATAGCGCCCGTCGCCGCCGACCACGTAGGTCTGCCCCGCCGCGCCGCCGGTCGCGTCGAAGATCGCCTGCACGAAGGTTTCCAGATAGAGCGGCTCCATGAAGACGCGGGTCTTCTTGCGCAGCCCGGAGGTGCCGGGTTTCTGATCCGCGAAGCCGGGCGTCTGGTGGGTCTTGATCTGCATGATCGCTCCTGGAAATCGTCGTCTGTGTCGCGGGCGGCGCCGGTCAGGCGGCCGCCTGGGTGAAGAGCGTCACCGACTGCGCGGCGACGGGCGTGGCGGGGCCGGGAATGCGCCGGGGCGCGGCCTCGGGGTCGGCTGTGTCGAGGATGCGCGTCCAGGCCCGGCCCGGAAGACAGGCCGGAAGCGTGACTTCGGTTCCCTCGCCGGCGTTGAACACCGCGAAGACCACGTCGTCGGTCATCGAATAGGCCGGGGTGAAGGACGAGGCGCGCAGTTCCACGCACAGGGTGCGCCAGTCGGGGTCCTGCCAGTCCTCGGGCGTGGGGGTGGCGCCGCAGGCCTTGTGCCAGAAGATGTCGGGGATGCCGTCCTTGTGGCGCGGCAGCGCGTGCAGGAACAGCCGCTGGCGCAGCACCGGATGCGCGCGCCGGATCGCGGCGAGCCGGCCGGTGAAGCTGGCCAGCGCCCGGTCGGGCCGGTCCCAGTTCACCCAGGAGGTCGGGTTGTCCTGGGCATAGGCGTTGTTGTTGCCGCCCTGGCTGTTGCCGATCTCGTCGCCCGCCAGCAGCATCGGCGTGCCCTGGCTGAGGAACAGCGTCGCCAGCAGGTTGCGCTTGCGCTGGTCGCGCGCGGCGCGGACCTTCGGGTCCGAGGTCGGCCCCTCGATCCCGAGGTTGTCGGAATGGTTGGGTTCGTGCCCGTCGCGGTTGTCCTCGCCATTGGCGAGGTTGTGCTTGGCCGAGAAGCTCACGAGGTCTTCCAGCGTGAAGCCGTCGTGCGAGGTGACGAAGTTCACCGACGAGGTGGCCGAGCGCCCGTGGCGGTCGAACAGCTCGGCCGAGCCGGTGAGCCGGCCCGCAAGCTCGCCGATGGTGCCGGGCTCGCCCTTCCAGAACCGGCGCGCGCAGTCGCGGTAGCGGTCGTTGAGTTCGAGGAACGGGTGCGGGAACTGGCCGAGCTGGTAGCCGCCCAGGCCGATGTCCCAGGGTTCGGCGATCAGCTTGACGCGGTTCAGCACCGGGTCCTGCCGGATCGCCGGGATGAAGCCGCGCGCGGGGTCGAAGCCCTGCGGCCCGCGGCCGAGCGTCGCCGCGAGGTCGAAGCGGAAGCCGTCGACATGCATGCATTCGACCCAGTAGCGCAGGCTGTCCATCACCATCCGCAGCACCGCCGGGTGGTCCATGTTCAGCGTGTTGCCGGTGCCGGTGACGTCGTCGTAGAAGCGCGGGTTCTCGGCCAGGCGGTAGTAGCTGCGGTTGTCGAGGCCACGGAACGACAGGGTGGGGCCAAGCTGGTTGCCCTCGCCGGTGTGGTTGTAGACCACGTCGAGGATCACCTCGATCCCGGCCGAGTGGAAGCGGCGCACCATGGTCTGGAATTCCCACAGCTCGTTCTGGCGCAGGAACCGCGGGTCGGGGGCGAAGAAGCCGATGGTCGAATAGCCCCAGTAGTTGGTCAGGGCCTTTTCCGTCAGGAAGCGTTCGTCGACATGGGCCTGCACCGGCATCAGCTGCACCGTGGTGACGCCGAGCTTGTTGAGGTGGTCGAGCACCGGCGCCGAGGCGAGGCCGAGGAACGAGCCGCGCCGCTTGCGGTCGACGCCGGGGTGCTGGGCGGTCATGCCCTTCACATGCGCCTCGTAATGGACCGAGAGCGAGCGGCGGTGGCGGGGGCTGCGGTCGTCGCCCCAGGCGAAGGCCGGGTCGGTGACGATGGCCTTGGGCACGGCGAAGGCCGAGTCGCGGGTGTCGAAGCTGAGATCGGCGCGGGGGCTTTTGGCGATGTAGCCCAGCGTCGCGTCGGTATGGCGCAGCGGGCCGGTCAGGCGCCGCGCATAGGGGTCGATCAGCAGCTTGTGGGCGTTGAAGCGCAGCCCCTCCTCGGGGGCATAGCGGCCGTGGGCGCGGTAGCCGTAGAGCGTGCCGGGCGTCAGCCCCGCGACATAGACATGCCAGACGTCGCCGTCGCGTTCGCGCAGCGGGATCCGCGCAAGCTCGGTCCGGCCGTCGTCGGAGAACAGGCACAGCTCCAGCAGCTCGGCATCGGCCGAGAAGATCGCGAAGTTCACGCCCTCGCCGTCGAAGGTGGCGCCGAGCGGATCGGGGCGGCCGGCGGACAGCCCGTGGTGCGGCAGCTTGGCCGGGATCGTCCGGGGCTTGGCCGCACGGGGCGACGGCGGCTGCGGTGCGTTCACGCGCGGGTGTCCTCGTACAACTTCGCGTAGGCGGCGGCCGAGCGGCGCCAGCCCATGTCCTGTTTCATACCCGCCCGCTGGATCGCGCGGAAGACCCCCGGCTGGGCATAGAGGTCGACAAGGCGGTCGAGCGCCTGCGCGAGGCCGAGCCGGTCGATCTGGGTGAAGACGACGCCGGTGGCGCAGCCGGCCTCGAGCGCGGCCTTGTTGGCGTCGATCACCGTGTCGGCAAGCCCCCCCACCGCCGAGACCACCGGCACCGCGCCATAGCGCAGCCCGTACATCTGGGTCAGGCCGCAGGGTTCGAACCGCGAGGGCACCAGCACCGCGTCGCCGCCGGCGAACATGCGGTGGGGCAGCGCCTCGTCATAGCCGGTCCGCACCGCGACGCGGCCGGGGTGGCGGGCGGCGACGGCGGCGAGGCCGGCCGAGATCTCGGCATCGCCCGCGCCCAGCACCGCGAGGCCGCCGCCGCGGGCGACGAAGCCGTCGAGCACCTGGGGCAGCAGGTCGAGGCCCTTCTGCCACGACATCCGCGACACGACGACGGCCAGCGGGCCCGGCACCTCGCCCAGGCCGAAATCGGCGCGCAGCCGGTCGCGGTTGGCGGCCTTGCCCTTCATCTGCCGGGTCGAATAGGGCAGCACGCCCGGATCGCTTTCGGGGTTCCAGACGCTGTCGTCGATGCCGTTCAGGATGCCCGACATCGCCGGCCCGCGATCGGCGATCACGCCCTGCAGGCCCATGCCGACCTCGGGGCGGATCAGTTCGCGGGCATAGGTCGGCGAGACTGTGGTGACGCGGTCGGCGGCGTTGATGCCGCCCTTCAGCGTCGAGATCTGGCCCCAGTATTCGTAAAGGCCCGCGTTGAACCCCTCCCACGACAGCCGCAGCGCGCCGAGCCGGTCGGCGGGGGCGAGGCCCTGGAAGGCGATGTTGTGGATCGTCATCACCGTGCCCACCGGCAGCCCCTGCGCGCGGGCATAGACCAGCGCGAGGCCGCCCTGCCAGTCGTGGGCGTGGATCACGTCGGGCTTCCAGCCGGTCGAGATGCCTTCGCGCGCGATGGCGGCCGCGGCCCAGCCCAGCGCCGCGAAGCGTTCGGCATTGTCGGGGTGGTCGAGCCCGTCGGGCCCGAGATAGGGCGAGCCCGCACGCTCGAACAGGTGCGGCGCGTCGAGCATCAGGAACTGGATGCCGTCGAGCGTGCCCGCCAGCACCTGCACCGGCCCGCCCATCACGTCGGGTTCGCCCCAGACCGGCACCAGCGCGGCGAAGCGCGCCTTGAGGCCGGGATAGGCGGGCATCAGCACCTGCATGTCCCAGCCCTCGGCCCGGAGCGCGCCGGGCAGGGCGCCCGCCACGTCGGCGAGCCCCCCGGTCTTGATCAGCGGCACGCATTCGGAGGTGACGGAAAGCACCCGGCCCTTGACGGGCAGAACCCCGTTCGCCGCCCCGTCCTGCACTGTCGTCATCGTCTGTCCTGCTTGACCTGGAATGGAACCTGGAACGGCCGCGCGCGGCTCATCCCTCGAGCGTTGCCGCGCGGCGGTCGAGCATGGCCTGGGTGATCAGGACCACGCCCCCTTCCGAGACGCGGAACCATTTCGCATCCTCGTCCGGGTCCTCGCCGACCACAAGGCCTGCCGGCACCTCGACGCCGCGGTCGAGCACCACCCGGCTGAGCCGGGCCGAGCGGTTGATCTGCGCCTGCGGCAGCGCCACCACCTGGTAGAGCGAGGAATAGCTGTGCGTCTTCACCCCGGTGAACAGCAGCGACTCGCGCACCTCGGTGCCCGAGATGATGCAGCCCCCCGCCACCATCGACGAGATCGCGAGGCCGCGCCGGCCCTCTTCGTCGTGGATGAACTTGGCGGGCGGCGTCAGCTCGCCATAGGTCCAGATCGGCCAGCGGGTGTCGTAGATGTCGAGGTCGGGGGTGAAGTTGGTCAGGTCGATGTTGGCCTGGTGGAAGGCGTCGATCGTGCCGACGTCGCGCCAGTAGGCCGGGCTTTCCTCGGTCGAGGTGACGCAGCTTTCCTCGAACGGGTGGACCATGGCGCGGCCGGACTTGACCAGCATCGGGATCAGGTCGGTGCCGAAATCGTGGCTGGAGTTCGGATCCTCGGCATCCTCGATCAGCAGCTCGCGCAGGAAGGACCAGGTGAAGACGTAGATCCCCATCGAGCACAGCGTGCGGTCGGGATCGCCGGGCATGCCGGGCGGGTCCTTGGGCTTTTCGAGGAACTTCAGGATCCGGCGGTCCTTGTCGATGTCCATCACCCCGAAGGCCGAGGCCTCGGCCCGCGGCACGGTCAGGCAGCCGACGGTGACGTCGGCGCCGGTCTCGACGTGCTGGCGCAGCATGACCTCGTAATCCATCTTGTAGATGTGGTCGCCCGCGAGGATCACGATGTAGTCGATGTCGTAGCTGTCGACGATGTCGATGTTCTGGGTCACGGCATCGGCGGTGCCGCGGTACCAGCGGTTCTCGTCCACCCGCTGCGAGGCGGGCAGGATGTCGAGGAATTCGCCGCGCTCGGCGCGGAAGAAGCTCCAGCCGCGCTGCAGGTGGCGGATCAGCGAATGCGCCTTGTACTGGGTGGCGACGGCCATCTTGCGGATGCCCGAGTTCAGCGCGTTCGACAGCGCGAAGTCGATGATCCGGGTCTTGCCGCCGAAATAGACCGCGGGCTTCGCCCGCAGGTCCGTCAGCTCTTTCAGCCGCGACCCGCGTCCGCCCGCCAGCACGAAGGCCATGGCGCGGCGGCTGAGCCTGTCATTGGGTTGTGCCTGCATTCTTTCCCCCTCCCTCTCCCTTGTTCGCAGCCGTCAGGCCCGGGCCCGGCGGAAGATCACCGTCGACAGCGGCGGCAGCACCATGCTGGCCGAGGCCGGCTGGCCGTTCCAGGCCTCGGGCCCGGCGAAGACGCCGCCCATGTTGCCGCGGTCGGCGCCGCCGTAGATGGCGGCATCCGTGTTCAGAACCTCGTCCCAGCGGCCTTGTTCCGGGAAGCCGACACGGAAATCGTGCCGCTCGACCGGGGTCATGTTCACCACCGCGATCACCGGGGCGTCGTCGGGGCCGCCGTGGCGCGCGAAGCTGAACACCGACTGGTCTGCATTGTCGGCATCGATCCAGTGGAAGCTGCCCGGGTCGGTCTCGCGCCGCCAGAAGGCGGGCGTGTCGCGGTAGAGGTGGTTGAGATCGCGCACCAGCCGCTGGACGCCCGCATGTTCGGGGATCTCGAGCTGGTGCCAGTCGAGGCTGGCGTCGTGGTTCCACTCGCGCCCCTGGGCGAATTCCTGGCCCATGAACAGCAGCTTCTTGCCCGGATGCGCCCACATGAAACCGTAGAAGGCGCGCAGGTTGGCGAACTGCTCCCAGCCGTTGCCGGGCATCTTGCCCAGCATCGAGCCCTTGCCGTGCACGACCTCGTCATGGCTGATCGGCAGGATGAAGTTCTCGGACCAGGCATAGGCGCTGGCGAAGGTCATCTGGTTGTGGTGCCAGCGGCGGTGGATCGGGTCGCGCGCCATGTAGGCCAGCGAATCGTTCATCCAGCCCATGTTCCACTTGAAGCCGAAGCCAAGGCCGCCCTCGTGCGCGGGCCGCGACACGCCGGGGAAGCTCGTGCTTTCCTCGGCCGCGGTCAGCGCGCCCGGCACCTCGCCGTAGACGGCGATGTTCATCTCGCGCAGGAAGTCGATCGCTTCCAGGTTCTCGCGCCCGCCGTGGATGTTGGGCACCCATTCGCCGTGCGGGCGCGAGTAGTCGCGGTAGAGCATCGAGGCCACGGCATCCACCCTGAGGCCGTCGACGCCGTATTCCTTCAGCCAGTAGATCGCGTTGGCGATCAGGAAATTCCTGACCTCGCGCCGGCCGTAGTTGTAGATCAGCGTGTTCCAGTCGCGGTGGAAGCCTTCCTTCGGGTCGGCATGTTCGTAGAGCGCGGTGCCGTCGAACTGGCCAAGCCCGTGGGCATCGGTCGGGAAGTGCCCCGGCACCCAGTCGAGGATGATGCCGAGCCCGGCCTCGTGCGCGGCCTCGACGAAGGCGCGGAACTCGGCCGGGGTGCCGTGGCGGATCGTGGGGGCGAACAGCCCGATCGGCTGATAGCCCCAGCTGCCGTCGAAGGGAAATTCGCTGACCGGCAGCAGCTCGAGATGGGTGAAGCCCATCCATTGCGCATAGCCCACCAGTTCGCGCGCAAGCTCGCGGTAGCTCAGCCGGCGGTCGCCCTCCTCGACCCGGCGCCGCCAGGAGCCGAGGTGGACCTCGTAGATCGACATCGGCGCGCCGACGGCATTGGCGGCGGCCCGCGCGGCCTGCGGCGCGGGCGCGGCGGGGGGCGGCAGGCGGCGGATCACCGAGGCGGTGGCCGGCGGATGCTCGGAGCCGAAGGCCACGGGGTCGGCCTTTTGCGGCAGCGCCGCGCCGCCGGGGCCGAGGATGTCGTACTTGTAGGTCTCGCCCTCGGAGACGCCGGGCAGGAAGATCTCCCAGATCCCGGTCGCGCCGCGCTTGCGCATCGGCGCGCGCGCCGGGTCCCAGAAGGTGAAGTCGCCCACGACCGAGACCCGCGCGGCATTCGGCGCCCAGACGGCGAAGGCGGTGCCGGCCAGCCCCTCGTGCACCATCGGGTGCGCGCCCAGCCGCTGCCACAGCCGCATGTGGCGGCCCTCGGCCATCAGGTGCTCGTCGATCTGGCCCAGCACCGGGGGCAGGCGATAGGGGTCGTCCCAGTCCCATTCCGCGCCCAGGCCCTGCGCGTGCAGCCGGTAGGGCGCGGGCGTGGGGCCAAGCCCCGCGACGAGCCCGGCAAAGACGCCGGGCACGACCTCGGTCAGCGCGGCCTCGGTGCCGTCGGCGAAGACGGCGCGCACCCGCTCGGCCCCCGGCGCGAGGCAGCGCACCACGTGATCCAGCCCGAAGGCATGCAGCCCGAGCACGGCGAAAGGCTCGCCATGACGGGCCGCGGCAAGTGCCTCGGCCTCCGCCCGTTCAATGAGCTCCATCGCCGTCCTCCCCGAGCCTTCCCGTCGTCCGCCCCCCCGTTTCCGCTCTCAGATCGCGGGGGTGACGTCCCAGACATCCGCCATGTAGCCTAGGATGGTCCGGTCCGAGGAGAAATAGCCCATGCGGGCCGTGTTCAAGGCCGCCATCCGGTGCCAGTCGGACTGGTCGGCGAAGGCGGTGTCGATCTTGCGCTGGGTGGCGTAGTAGCTTTCGAAGTCCGAGGTCACCAGATAGTGGTCGTGATTCCACAGGATGTCGGTCAGCTGGTGATAGCGCCCGGGCTCGTCGGGCGAGAAGCGGCCCTCGGCCAGCATCTGCAGCACGTCGCGCAGCCGCTGGCTGGCGCCGATCGCGGCCTTCTCGTGGCCGAAGGTGGCGCGGGTGCGCTCGACCTCGTCCACGGTCAGGCCGAACAGGAAGAAGTTCTCGGGCCCGACCTTCTCGCGGATCTCGACATTGGCGCCGTCGAGCGTGCCGATGGTCAGCGCGCCGTTGAGCGAGAACTTCATGTTGCCGGTGCCCGAGGCCTCGGTCCCGGCGGTCGAGATCTGTTCGGACAGGTCCGCGGCCGGGATCAGCCGTTCGGCCATCGAGACGTTGTAGTTCGGCGGATAGACGATCTGCAGCCAGTCCTTCGTGACCGGGTCGGCGTTGATCACCTTCGCGGCATCGTTGATCAGGCGGATGATCAGCTTGGCGGTGAAGTAGCCCGGCGCCGACTTGCCGCCGAAGATCTTCACCCGCGGCACCACGGCGCGGGTCGGGTCCTCGCGCAGCTCGTGCCAGAAGGCGATGGTCTCGAGGATGTTCAGCAGCTGGCGCTTGTATTCGTGCAGCCGCTTGACCTGCACGTCGAACATCGCGTCGGGGTTCACCACGGTGCCGGTGGTCTTCGCGATCCAGTCCGACAGCCGGGCCTTGTTCGCGCGCTTGGCGGCGGCGAAATCGCCCAGGAACCCCGCGTCGCCGACGTGGGATTCAAGCGCCTCGAGCCGGTCGAGGTCACGTTCCCATCCGGTGCCGATCGTGTCGGTGATCAGCGTCGAGAGCGCCGGGTTCGCCAGCTTCAGCCAGCGCCGCGGGGTGATGCCGTTGGTCTGGTTCACGATCCGCTCGGGATGCAGCTTGCCCAGGTCGTGGAACACGGTCTGGCGCATCAGGTCGGTGTGCAGCGCCGCGACGCCGTTGACGCGGTGCGAGGTGGCGAAGGCCAGCGGGCCCATCAGCACCTGGCCCTCGTCGATCAGCTTGACCGAGGCCGGGCGGGTCGGGTTCCGGCGCCGGTGCCAGTCGTCGATGCGCTCGATGATCTGCATGTGGCGCGGCAGGACCGCGCCCATCAGCCAGCTCGACCAGCGCTCCAGCGCCTCGGGCAGCAGGGTGTGGTTGGTGTATCCCAGCACCTTCAGCGCGATCTCGCAGGCCTCGTCGAAATCGACGCCGTCGGTGTCGACCAGGATCCGGATCAGCTCGGGCCCCGCGATCGCGGGATGGGTGTCGTTCATCTGGATCGCGACCATGCCGTGCAGCTTGCGCACGTCGCCCTCCTGGCCGCGGAAGCGGCGCAGGATGTCCTGCACCGAGGCCGAGGTCAGGAAATATTCCTGCTTCAGCCGCAGCTCCTTGCCGGCTTGGGTGCCGTCGTTGGGATACAGCACGCGGCTGAGCGTGCGCGCCAGCGCCTCGGGTTCCGAGGCGGCGGTGTGGTCGCCCGCGTTGAACCGCGCGAGGTCGAACAGGTCGGTCGGCCGCGCCTGCCACAGCCGCAGCGTGTTGGCCCAGCGCGCCTGCCAGCCGACGACGGGCATGTCGTTGGCCTCGGCCAGCACGGTCTCGTCGGGGTGCCAGGTGACGGTCTTGCCGCGCTCCTCGACATGGCCGCGGAAGCAGATCGTCTGCACCGCCTCGGGGCGCTCGAACATCCAGGGATCGCGGCGGATCAGCCAGTCCTCGGGCGTCTCGACCTGGCGCCCGCCCTCGAAGCGCTGGCGGAAGAGCCCGTGCTCGTAGCGGATGCCGTAGCCATAGGCGGGGCAGCCGATCGTCGCCATCGAATCCATGAAGCAGGCGGCAAGCCGGCCCAGCCCGCCATTGCCGAGCGCCGCGTCGGGCTCGTCCTCGACCAGGCTGGCGAAATCGGGCCCGACACCGGCCAGCGCCTCGACGCAGGCCTCGCGCAGGCCCAGGTTGATCACCGCGTCGTCCAGCATCCGGCCGATCAGGAATTCCATCGACAGGTAGTAGACCCGCTTGCGCTTCTCGGCATAGGAGCGCCGCGTCGCCTCGAACCAGGGCTGCACGATCAGGTCGCGGATCGAGAACGACAGCGCCATGCGCCAGTCGTAGGGCGTCGCATGTTCCGGATCCTTGCCCAGCGACGAGCGCAGGTGATCGAGGATCAGCACCCGCAGCGCGGCGGCATCGGTCTGCGGAACCTGGGGGAGGGCGGTGACGGTCATGGGAGGCCTCTCGTCTTGCGTGTCCAAGTCTTTCCACAGCCCCGCCGTTAGCGCCAGCGCCTTGGCGCCGATCCCCGCGCCCCCGTCCCGGCCGCGCCCAAATCCAAGGCAGATCCGCGCCGGCACCCCGCTGCGGCGCCCCTCGCGCCCCCCTGGCCCCCTCGACTTTGTCGAAATATCCCGGGGTCCGGGGCGGCGCCCCGGTCCGCGGCCGCGGCCCGCGCTTCCCTTGGCGCCGAAAGCCGTGCCTTACTTGCCTCGCCGCCCGCGCGCCCCAGTTCGGGACGCAGCCCGGGACGGGCAGACAACAGGAGACGGCATGGACGAATGGTGGCGCAGCGCGGTGATCTACCAGATCTACCCGCGATCCTTCCAGGACGACGACGGCGACGGCATCGGCGACCTTCCCGGCATCACCCGCAGGCTTGAACACATCGCGCATCTGGGCGCGGACGCGATCTGGATCTCGCCCTTCTTCCGCTCGCCGATGAAGGACATGGGCTACGACATCTCGGATCCCTGCGATGTCGATCCGCTGTTCGGCGACCTTGCCGATTTCGACGCGCTGATCGCCCGCGCGCACGAGCTGGGGCTGAAGGTGATCATCGACCAGGTGCTGTCGCACACCTCGGACGCCCATGCCTGGTTCGTCGACAGCCGGGTCTCGCGCAGCGGCGAGCGGGCCGACTGGTACGTCTGGGCCGATCCCCAGCCCGACGGCAGCCCGCCCAACAACTGGCCCTCGGTCTTCGGTGGCTCCGCCTGGACCTGGGACACGCGGCGGCGGCAGTACTACATGCACAACTTCCTGGCCGAGCAGCCGGACGTGAACATGCACAACCCGGCGGTGCAGGACGGGGTGATCGCGGCGCTGAAGTTCTGGCTCGACCGCGGGGTGGACGGGTTCCGGCTCGACAGCATCAACTACTGCTTCCACGACCTCGAGCTGCGCGACAACCCGCGGCTCGAGCCGTTCCCGGACCCGGCGCCGCACAATCCCTACGACTTCCAGGACCATGTCTATTCGAAGTCGCGCCCCGAGATGCTGCCCTTCCTCAAGCGCATCCGCCAGCTGCTGGACCGCTACGACGACAGGATGATGGTGGGCGAGGTCGGCGATCACAACCACGCGCTCGAGCTGATGGGCCAGTACACCGCCGGCACCGAGCGGATGCACATGGCCTACAGCTTCGACATGCTGGGCCCGGACTTCAACGCCCGCCACTTCCGCCGGGTGATCGACCGGTTCAACGCGGGTGCGAAGGGCGGCTGGCCGTGCTGGAGCTTCTCCAACCACGACGTGCCGCGCCATGTCTCGCGCTGGGCGGGGCAGGACGCGGGCGAGGACGCGCTGGCGCGGCAGGCGATCGCGCTGCTGCTCGCGTTCGAGGGCGCGATCTGCCTCTATCAGGGCGAGGAGTTCGGCCAGACCGAGACCCAGCTGGCCTACGAGGAGCTGACCGACCCGGTGGGCCTGCGGTTCTGGCCCGACAACAAGGGCCGCGACGGCTGCCGCACGCCGATGGTGTGGGAGCGCGACATGCCCGCCGCGGGCTTCACCACCGGCACGCCCTGGCTGCCGATCAAGCCCGAGCAGCGGGTGCGGGCGGCCTCGGAGCAGGTGGGGGTCGCGGGGTCGGTCTTCGAGCACTACCGCGCGGTGCTGGGCTTCCGGAAGGAGACGCCGGCGCTGCGCCGCGGGGCGACGCGGTTCCTAGATCTGCCCGAGCCGCTGCTGGGGTTCCTGCGTGGCGAGGGGCCGGGGGCGGTGCTGTGCCTGTTCAACCTGTCGGCCGAGGAGGTCGCGCTGCCCGAGGGGCTGATGACCGAGGCCTCGGGGCGGCCGGTGGGCCCGGCCGAGGGCGTCGGCATCGCCGGGCGACTGGGGCCGAACGGCTACGTGTTCCTGCAGGCCTGATCGGCGGGCGCGGCAGGCTCCCGGGACGGGGAGCCGATGAGCAGGGGCCCCGTAGACAGGGGCCCAATAGACAGGGGCCCGGTAGACAGGGGCCCAGCAAACAGGGGCGGGGGGATGCGATCCCCCCGCGCCCCCCCCGTCAGCGGATGCGCTGACCGTTGGCGTAGACGCCGCCGTCGGGGCGGACCTCGATCTTCGAGGTCAGCTCGTCCTCGCCGGGGCCGGCATTGGCGAAGATGCCCGACATCAGCCGCGCCGCCATCGCCTGTTCGCCCGGCACGAGGCCGAGCTTGACCAGCCGCTCGAGCAGGCCGTTGCCCCCGAGCAGCCGCAGGTCGATCGCGCCCTCGGGGCGCGGGAAGCCGTCGAATGTGGCCATGTCGGCATTGTCGAAGGTGAAGGCGCCCCGGCCCGACAGGTCGGCCCCGGCGATCGACAGCTTCAGCTCGTCAAGCGTCAGCGCCTCGATCTCGGGCGCTGCGGGCGGGGCCGCCGCCGGTGCCGCGGGATCGGCCGTGAACAGCGCCTCGGTCAGCCGGGCCATGCCGCTGAGATCGAGGATCAGCGTCGCCGGATCGCGCGGCAGCACCGCCTGCGGATCGATCAGCGACCAGATCTGGTCGTTCACCGCCACGTCCAGCAGCCGGGTCTCGATCGAGAACGGCTCGGCCTGCCCGGTCACCGTCATCGGCAGGCCGAGGCCGAGCACCGCGCGCCCCGCCGACAGCTCGACCGGGAAGGGCAGCTGCGCGCCCTCGGCCCGGAGCCGGGTTCCGGCGAGTTCGGCGCGGTAGTCGAGGCTGGCGCCGCCGAGCCGCACCGAGCCCGAGCCGCTGTCGCCGGTGATCTCGCCCGAGGCCGAGTTCTGCGCGTCGTCGAGCGCGAAGCTCATCTTGCTGGCGCCGCCGGTGAAGGTGCCCTCGAGCGTCATCCCGGCCCGGAGCGCGGCCTGAAGATCGGCGATGTCGGACAGGCCCGCGGGCTTGCCGAGCGCGCCCTGCGTCGACAGCTGCGCCATGGTGCCGTCCAGCGTGAAGGTGCCGGTGCTGTCGGGGTCCTTGACCGACATCGCGAGGTCGACGCGCTCGGTCGTGCCGCGATAGCGCATCGCCTGCGCGCCGGTGCCAGTGCCCGCGCCAGTGCCTGTTCCGGCGCCCGTTCCGGCGCCCGTCAGCTGGGCGCTGCCGGTGGGCGAATGGGCGGTCAGCGTCATCCGCATCTCGACGGGCTTGCCGTCGACGGTGATGCTGTCGACGGTCATCGCCGCGGATTGCGCGCTCATGTCATAGCTCATGTCGTCGGGATCGCCCGAGACGGTGAAGGCGGTGCCGGCCTGGGTCAGCGACATCGCCGTCTCGACATCCTCGCCGGCCTCGGAGGTGCCGCGGGTCAGCACCGGGATCCGCTCGGGCAGGGTGACGGCGACGGCGCCGGCGCGCTCGGCCAGGACGACGCGGTCGAGCGTGGCGGTGGTCGTGCCCTCGGGCGCGGTCATCGTCAGCGTCACGTCGTCGAGCGCGAGCCGGCCCTGCGACTCGTCGCGCGCGCCCGCGTCGAGCTGGTAGCCGAGCGAGGTGAAATAGTCCTGCCAGCCCTGCCAGACCTGGGCCGGGGTGACATCGGCCTGCGCGGCGGTGCCGCTCGACAGCGCGGCGATGACCGAAAGCTGCGCGATCCGCTGCGCCGGAAGATATGCCATGTGAGTGAGCCCTTGGTCCCTGTCGAAATGGCCTGCATCCTGCCGGGGGCGGCGGCCGGGGGTCAAGAGGGCGCCCGGCCGCGCCCGGGCAAGGCTGCGTGAAGGGAGAGGGACGATGATCCGGGTGGAGCGGGACGAGGGGCTGTGGCGGGTGGTGATCGACCGCGCCGACAAGGCGAACGCGCTGACCGGGGAGATGCTGGCCGAGCTGCTGTCGGTGATGGAGGCGGCGGCGGTGGCGCCGGGGCTGCGGGTGCTGGTGCTGACCGGCGCGGGGGCGGTGTTCTCGGCCGGGGCGGATCTCGAGGCGGCGCGGGCGGGGCTGGCGACCTCGGACCTGTGGGAGCGGCTGTCGGCCGCGGTGGCGGCGCTGCCCTGCCTGACGGTCGCGGCGCTGAACGGGACGGTGGCAGGCGGCGCGTCGGGGATGGTGCTGGCCTGCGACCTGCGGGTCGCGGTCGAGGGGGCGCGGCTGTTCTACCCGGTGATGCGGCTGGGGTTCCTGCCGCAGCCCTCGGACGTGCGGCGGCTGGTGGCGCTGGCGGGGCCGGCGCGGGCGAAGATGATCCTGATGGCGGGCGCGCGGATCGGGGCCGAGGAGGCCCGCGCCTGGGGGCTGGTCGACCGGGTGGTGGCCGCGGGCGCGCTGGAGGCGGCGGTGGCCGAGCTGGCGGGCGACGCGCTGGGGGCAGGGGCAGGGCACGTGGCCGCGATCAAGGCGATGATCTGAGCGGGGAGGGGGCGCTGCCCCCGGCTCCTGCGGAGCCTCCCCCGGGATATTTCGGCCAAGGCGAACGGGGACGAGAGGGGAAGGTAGGGGGCTCCGCCCCCGCGCGTGCCGCGCTCCCCCGGGATATTTGGGCAAAGTCGAGGGCGGGGCGGGGGGCGGCCCGGTCGGAGGGTGCAGCGGGGTTCGGCGGCTTAGCGGCGCCGGCCGCGGCGCGGGCCGCCGGGGGTGCGGCTGAGGAAGCCGGGCGGGCGCTTCGCCACCCAGGCGGCGAAGGCGGCGAGCCGGGGGTGGCTGCGCAGCCGTTCGGGCGTGTTCCAGTCGCGGGCGAGTTCGGCCTCGGTCAGGGTGGCGTGGATCTCCTTGTGGCACAGGTGGTGCAGCAGCACCGTCGGGCCGTGCTTGCCGCCCTTCAGCTTCGGGACCAGGTGGTGCAGGCTCTGGGCCACGTCCGGTGGGATCGGGCGCAGGCAGAGGGCGCAGGTCGCATCGTCGGTCATGGCTGTCCCCGGTGGTTGCGTCGTGACGCGCGCCGCGCGCTTCCCCGGGGGCCATGGGGAGCCCCGTGGCTTTCCTAACCGGGCGCGACCGCCTAGAGGTGGGGCGCAGGCAGCCCGGAGGCAAGCGATGGACGAGGTCGAGGCACTGGTGATCGGCGCGGGACCCGCCGGGCTGATGGCGGCCGAGCAGCTGGCGGCCGAGGAGGTCGGCGTGCTGGTGGCCGAGGCCAAGCCCAGCCCCGCGCGCAAGTTCCTGATGGCCGGCAAGTCGGGGCTGAACCTGACCAAGGACGAGGATCCGCGCAGCTTCGCGCGCCGCACGGCGCCGTGGATGGAGGGGATCCTGGCCGAGTTCGGGCCGGTCGAGGTGATGGGCTGGGCCGAGGATCTTGGCATATCCCTGTTCACCGGCTCGTCGGGGCGGGTGTTTCCCGAGGGAATGAAGGCCTCGCCGCTGCTGCGGGCCTGGCTTGCGCGGCTGGACGCGGGCGGGGTGCGGATGGCGCGGCGCTGGCGCTGGACCGGCTGGCGCGACGGCGCCGCGGTCTTCGACACGCCCGGGGGCGAGCGGCTGGTGCGCGCGGGCGTGACGGTGCTGGCGCTGGGCGGGGCAAGCTGGCCGCGGCTGGGGTCGGATGGGTCCTGGGCGCCGGTGCTGGAGGCCGCGGGCGTCGAGCTGGCGCCGTTCCGCCCGGCGAACATGGGCTTCGAGGTGCCGTGGTCCGAGCACATGGCGCCCCTGTTCGGCCAGCCGGTGAAAGGCGTCGCGCTGCGGGTGGGGGACCGGGTCGAGACCGGCGAATTCGTGATCTCGGCCCGCGGGGTCGAGGGGGGCGGGATCTACGCGATCTCTGCCGCGCTGCGCGACGGGGCCGCGGCGACGATCGACCTTGCGCCGGGGCTGGACGAGCGGGCGCTGGTGCAGCGGCTGAACGCGCGCCGGGGCGACAGCCTGCCGAACCGGCTGCGCAAGGCGAGCCTCGACCCGGTCAAGATCGCGCTGTTGCAGGAATGGGGCCGGCCGCTGCCGGCCGAGGCGCGCGAGATCGCGGCGCTGATCAAGGCGCTGCCGCTTCGCCATGCCGGGCCGCGGCCGCTGGCCGAGGCGATTTCGAGCGCGGGGGGGATCGCGGTCGGGGCGCTGACCGGCAATCTCGAGCTGGCGGCGCTGCCCGGGGTCTATGCCGCGGGCGAGATGCTGGACTGGGAGGCGCCGACGGGGGGGTATCTGCTGACGGGTTGCCTGGCGACGGGCCGGCGCGCGGGGATCGCGGCGGCGGCGCGGGCGCGGCGGGCCCGGCGCTAGGGCGCGACCCGGGCGAGCCTGCGCGCGGTGTCGAGCACGAGGCCGAAGGGCCGGCCGACGAGCGCCATCAGCACGATCGCCGAGCCGATCGCGGCGGCGACCTGTGGCGCGCTGGCGCCGGCCAGCGCGAGCGTGGCGGCATAGACCGGGACCTGGAACGACAGGAAGGCCGCGGTATCGGCGAGCATCGCGGCGAGCGGCATGACGGGCCCGCGGCGCGGCGGGACGAGCCGGGCCAGCACCAGATCGCGCCAGGCGCCGTAGGGCCGCCCCGTCAGGACCATCACCGGCACCATCAGCGCCCGCGTCGCCAGCACCGCGCGCGGCTCCATTCCCGCGACGAGCAGCTCGACCGTCGTGGCGAGCAGGGTGAAGAAGACGATCGTCGTCGCCGTGTCGACGAGGAAGCGGCGCGAGGGGCGGGGCAGGGCTCGGGGCATGGGCCGAGCCTGCCAGAGCCCCGCGCCGCTGTCACCGGTTCAGGCCGGCAGCGGCGCCGCGATGCGCTGCATCGCCTCGGCCGCGATCTCGAAGCTGCGGCGGCGCTTGGCGGGATCGTGGATCTGGCCGGTCAGGATCACCTCGTCAGGCTCGTAGCGGTCGACGAGGGCCTGAAGTTCGCGCGCGATGGTCGCCGGGGCGCCGGTGGCGGTGACCGACAGCTGGCTCTCGATCGAGGGCAGGATCGCGCGCGGCAGGATCGCCTCGACGTTCTCGACCGGGCGCGGCAGCTTGCCTGGCGTGCCCATGCGCAGGTTGGTGAACTGCTGCAGCGCGGAGGAGCGCAGGAAGTGCCCCTCGGCATCGGTCTCGCCGGCGAAGACGTTGATCGCGAGCATGAAATACGGCCGCTCCAGCGTGGCCGAGGGCCGGAAGTGCGACCGGTAGACCTGGATCGCCTGCGACAGCGCCGCGGGCGCGAAATGCGAGGCGAAGGCGTAGGGCAGGCCCAGCATTGCCGCCAGCTGCGCCCCGTAGAGCGACGAGCCCAGCATCCATACCGGCACATGCGTGCCCATGCCGGGCTGGGCGATGATCGGCTGGCCCGGCTGGCGGTCGCCGAGGAACCCCATCAGCTCGACCACGTCCTGGGGGAACTGGTCCTCGTCCTGCATGCCGCGGCGCAGGGCGCGCATCGTCATCCCGTCGGTCCCCGGCGCCCGTCCGAGGCCGAGGTCGACGCGGGGCCCGTAAAGCTCGGCCAGCGTGCCGAACTGCTCGGCGATCTGCAGCGGCGCGTGGTTGGGCAGCATGATCCCGCCCGAACCGACGCGGATCGTCTGCGTGCGCCCCAGCACATGGCCGATCAGCACCGAGGTCGCGGCCGAGGCGATGCCCTCCATGTTGTGGTGTTCGGCCAGCCAGAACCGGCGATAGCCCAGCGATTCCGCGTGGCGGGCAAGCTCGGGCACGTTGCGCAGCGCCTCGGAGACCTCCATGCCCTCGGGGACGGGGGCAAGGTCGAGAAGCGAATAGGGGAGGGGGTCGGCAGACATGGCGGGTCTCCTTTCTCCCCAGACATAGGGGAGGGCGACCGGCGATGAAAGGCGCGGCGGCGAAAGACTGAACGCTGCGGTTCAGAAACTTGCGGCGCGGCGTCGTGTGGCGGGGGGCGCCTCAGCGCAGGCCGGTTTCCTTCAGCAGGCCACGCTTCTTGGCCTCGTAGTAATACCCGCGCGAATACCAGCCGACCGCGGCATCCTCGGACCCGTCCGACACCAGCCAGGCGCCGCGCAGGTACTTGACCGCGTATTTCAGGTTGGTGGCGGCATCCAGAAGGCCGTCCGGCGCCCCCTGATAGCCCATGGTGCGGGCCGTGGGCGGGGCGATCTGCATCAGGCCATAGTAGGTGCCGTTGCGCGCGGCCGGGTTGTAGCCGCTTTCGCGCTGCACCACGCGGTGGGCGAGGCTGCGCGGCACGCCGTAGAGATCGGCATAGTCGTCGACCATGCGGCTGACGTCGGCGGCTTGGGGCGGGTTGGGGCGCAGGCTGTCGGGGGTGGCGTCGCCGCAGGCGGTGAGCGTGCCGAAGGCGAGGGCGGCCAGAAGTGCCAGCGCGGTCTTGGTCATGTGGTTCCCGACTGTCCCGTGATGGCCGTTGCCCGGCCTTGGCCGAAGTGATGCCAAAGGCCGGGTTAACCGCAAAACGGGATTTGTTCCGCGCAGGAAAACTGTCGGCGGGATTTTGCCGACGGGTGGCGCAACCGGCGGGATTTCGCGCGCATGGCGGCGCGGGCCACCATGCATGGGCGCAGCGGCGCGGGCGGGACCCGCCGCTGGGGGATCAGACCGCGAGCTTCAGGCCCGGCGGGGAGAGGTCGCGCGGGCCGGCGGCGCTGCGGCGGTCGAGCGCCGTGGCGGGGAAGGTCACCGTGAAACAGGTGCCCTGCCCGATCTTGCTGCGCACGGTGATGGTGCCCCCGTGCGCCGCGGCCAGCTTGCGGCAGATCGCGAGCCCCAGCCCGGTGCCGCTTTCGCTGCGGTTGTCGGGCGTCTCGAGCTGCTGGAACGCCTCGAAGATCCGGTCGAGGCTGTCGGCGGGAATGCCGCAGCCGCGATCCTCGACCTCGAGCCGGAAGCCCGCGGGCTCGGCCCGGGCGCGCAGCAGCAGCACCGGCGAGCGCGAGAACTTCACGGCGTTGCCCATCAGGTTGATCAGGATCTGCAGGCAGCGGCCGCGGTCGGCGAAGGCGATGATGTCGTCGCTCTCGATCTCAAGCCGCATCCCGCGGTCGCGGGCAAGCCCCTGGAACTGGTCCTCGACCTGGGTCAGAAGCCCGCGGACGGAAAAGCTCGCGCGGTCGAGCTTGCCGTCGCCCAGTTCCAGCCGGGAATAGTCGAGGATCTCGTTGATCAGGCCCAGCAGGTGCTGTGCGGCAGTCCCGATCTTGGTGCCGTACAGCTCGGCCTTGTCGGCGGCGCGGGCGTCGCTGCCGGCGACCTGGGTCTTCTTGATGTTCGACAGGATCGCGGCATAGCCCAGCACGATGGTCAGCGGCGTGCGCAGCTCGTGGCTCAGCACGCTCATGAACTCGGACTTGGCGCGGCTGGCCGACTCGGCGGCGTTGCGCGCCGCGGTCAGGTCGGCGATGCGCCGCGCCTTGCCCTCGACGTAGTTGCCCAGAAGCGCGCCCAGCACGATCAGCAGCGCCACGATCGAGATGGCGAGACCGAGGATGCGGAACGCCTCGGGGTTGACGTCTTCGGCGGGGATCGCGAGGGGCACGACCTCGAAGGCGGCCATGCCGGTGAAGTGCAGCAGCACGATCGCGGCGGTCAGCGCCGCGGTCATCTGCGCCTCGCGGCCGCGGCCGGGGCGGCTGCCGAGCGTGAGCGCCAGCGCCGAGAGCGAGACGGCGAGCAGGATCGAGACCACGAGATAGCCGCGGTCCCAGGAGACCAGGCCGTCGACGCGGTAGGCGATCATGCCCGCGTAGTGCATCCCCGAGATCGACAGGCCCAGCACCGCCCCGGCAAGCGCGGGGGCGCGGCGCCGCCGGCTGCGGGCGGCGATGGCGATGCCCGCGGCGCTGCCGAACACCGCGATCAGCAGCGACACGAAGGTCAGCGGCAGGTCGAAGCTGACCGGAACGTTCGGGCTGAAGCCGAGCATCGCGACGAAATGGGTGCACCAGATCGCGACGCCGGCCGTGGTGGCGGTCATCAGGTAGAGCGGGACAACCTGTCGCCCGGTGGCGGTGCGCGCCTGGGCATAGAGCCTGGCGGTGACCCAGCTTCCGGCGATGCAGAGGAAGGCGGCCAGCACCACCAGAGAGACATCGTGCTGGATGGCGATGCAGGCGATAATCCGCGTCATCTTGCAAACCCTTCGACAGAAACACGCTTCAGTTGCAGTCTTGGCGTGAAACAAGGCGAAGCTTCGACGGAAATGCGTATTAACCGGGATGCGTGCAAATAGTTGACATCGCAGCAAGCGGCCGCGTGTCAGCGGCGGCGCAGCGTCGCCAGGCGCACCAGCGCACGCTCGATCACCGCGCCGAGCGGGGCGCGCGTCGAGGACCGCAGGGTCAGGTCGGTCTCGACGATCTCGGCCAGGGCGCGCTCGAGCGCGGGCAGGCTCCAGTCCTGGGCCTGGCGCAGCATGCGGTCGCGGCGGGGGCCGAAGACCGGCGGGCGCATCCGCGCGATGCCCGAGGCCGGGCCGCCAGGATCGGCGGCGGCGGCGTGCAGCGCGCGGAAATGGCGCAACGCGGCGATGCAGATCGTGACCGGGCTGGTGCCCTGCCCCTCGAGCCGGCGCATCATCGGCCCGAGTTCGGGCAGCCGGCCGTCGACGACGATCGTCAGCAGGTCGTCGACATCGGCCTCGGTCGAGGCGGGGGCGCAGGCGGCGACATCGGCCGAGCTCAGCGGCGCCGCATCGCCGTGCTTGTAAAGCGCGATCTTCTCGACGGTCTGGCGGAAGTCGCCGGGGTCGAGCTCTTTCGCGAGGGTCAGCAGGTCGGTCATCGCCTCGCGCTCGATCGCGTCGAGGCCGGCGCGGCGCAGCGTGTCCTCGATCTCTTCGCGCGAGGGGGGATCGTCGTAGATGCCGATGGCATAGCTGTTGGCGTGGTCCTCGAAGACCTTGCGCAGCGCGGACTTGGCGGTGAGCGACCCGGCGGTGACCACCAGCGCCGCGTCGCCGGGGCGCCAGTCGGCGATCGCGGCGGCCACCACCGGTGCCAGGCCGTCGCCCGCATCCTCGAGGAAGGCGACGCGGAAGCCGGGGAAGAACCCGGTGGCCTTCATCGCGTCCATCAGCAGCGCGCCGTCGCGGCGCAGGTCGGCGGCGGGGATGCGGGTCAGGCGCATCTCGGCCTCGCCCTCGGGCCCGATCAGGGCGGCCACGACCTCCTGCCGGCGCAGCGCGACGCGCATCGCGTCGGCGCCGAAGATCAGCAGGCCGGTGCGGGCGGGATCGGGCTTGGCGAAGTACCGAGTCGCCGCGGCCCCCGCCAGCTTCACGTGGCGCTCCAGCGTCCCGAGGAGGCGATCAGCTCGTTCACGATCTGGTCGGCGAGCAGGCGCATCAGGCGCTGATAGGCGTCGGCATTGGCAGACGCCGTGGCGACCGTGGTTCCCGAGGACGAGAACGAGACGAAGGTGCGCACGATGCCGGTGGCCAGCTGGTGGCCGTCGGCCGCGCGGGTCAGGCGGTAGTTCACGGTGCCGTCGATGTTGTAGCGCGTGACCGTGTTGGCGCCGGTCAGCCCGAGGCTGCGCTGGTTGACGCCGATGGTATAGCCCAGCCGGTACTGCGCGTCATCGCTGCGGCCCAACCGCTCTTCCAGCCGCTCGACAAGGTAGAAGGAGTTGGAATCGCCCGGATCGTCGACGCGGACGCGATCGACGAGGTTCTGCGCCGGACCGCCGGTGCCATAGACCGGGCGGAAGCCGCAGGCGGCCAGCGGGCCCAGCGCGGTCAGCGCGAGGCCCCGTTGCAGGAACAGGCGGCGGCTCTGCGGCAGGCGGTCAGATGACGACATTGACGATGCGTCCCGGCACGACGATCAGCTTTTTCGGTGCCCGGCCCTCGAGCGCCCGAGCGATACTCTCCTCCGCCAGCACCAGCTTTTCAACCTCGGAGGCGGGCATGTCCTTGGGCACGGTGATTTCCGTGCGCCGCTTGCCGTTGACCTGGATCGGCAGCGTCACCGTGTCCTCGACCAGCATCGCCGGGTCGGCCTCGGGCCAGCGCGCCTGCGCCACCAGCCCCTCGCCGCCCAGCATCGACCAGGCGTCCTCGGCAAGGTGCGGGGTGAAGGGCGACAGCAGCTGCGCCATCACCCCCATCGCCTCGCGCTTGACGCCCGCCCCCGCGCCCGATTTCGAGATCGCGTTGGCAAATCCGTAAAGCTTGGCGATCGAGGTGTTGAAGGCGAAGCCCTCGATCCCCGCGGTGACATCGGTGATCGCGCGGTGGGTGGCGCGCAGCAGCGCCTCGTCCTCACCCTGCGTGCCCGCGGCATCCGAACCCGCGATCTCGTCGGCCATGCGCCAGACCCGGGCAAGGAACTTCGAGGCCGCGGCGGCGCCGTCGGCGGTCCATTCGACGTCGCGGTCGGGCGGGCTGTCGGACATCACGAACCAGCGCGCAGTGTCGGCGCCGAAGGCGTCGATGATCGCGACCGGGTCGACGACGTTCTTCTTCGATTTCGACATCTTGGCCGAGGGGATGATCTCGACCGCCTCGCCGGTGGCCTTCAGCGCGCCGTTCTCGACATCCTCGGGCAGGTGATAGACCGGGCGGCCCGCGGCGTCGCGGGTCATGTAGATCTCGTGCGTGACCATGCCCTGGGTGAAGAGCGCGTCGAAGGGCTCGCGCGATTTCTCGGGCAGGTGGCCGGTCGCGACCATCGCGCGGCAGAAGTAGCGCGAATAAAGCAGGTGCAGGATCGCGTGCTCGATGCCGCCGATGTACTGGTCGACGTTCATCCAGTACTCCGCGTCCGCGGCATCGGTCGGGGTCTTCGCATGGGGCGAGGTGAAGCGCGCGAAGTACCACGAGCTGTCGACGAAGGTGTCCATCGTGTCGGTCTCGCGCTTCGCCGCCGCGCCGCAGCTGGGGCAGGGCACGTCGCGCCAGGTCGGGTGCCGGTCGAGCGGGTTGCCCGGCTGGTCGAAGGTGACATCGTCGGGCAGGCGCACCGGCAGGTTCGCCTTCGCCTCGGGCACCACGCCGCAGGCGGCGCAATGCACCACCGGGATCGGGCAGCCCCAGTAGCGCTGGCGGCTCAGCCCCCAGTCGCGCAGGCGGTAGTTGGTGACGCCGCGGCCGATGCCGCGGGCCTCGCAATCGGCGATGGCGGCGGCGACGGCAGCCTCGCCGGTCTGGTGCGCCTCGCCGGCGAAGCCGCGGATGTAGCGCACCGGCTCGGATTTCGGCGGCACGAAGGCCTCGGCCAGCGCCACCTCGTCATCCGAGGCGTCCGACGCCGCCGGCCGGAACACCGGGTTGATCGGCAGGCCGTACTTGGTGGCGAATTCGAAGTCGCGCTCGTCATGGGCGGGGCAGCCGAAGATCGCGCCGGTGCCGTAGTCCATCAGGATGAAGTTCGCGATGTAGACCGGCAGCTCCCAGGCGGGGTCGAACGGGTGGCGGACCCGGATCCCGGTGTCGAGGCCCTTCTTCTCGGCCGTCTCCAGCGCCTCGGCCGAGGTGCCGGTGCGGCGGCATTCGGCGACGAAGTCGGCGACCCTGGGCTCGGTCTTCTCCAGCGCCTTGGCCAGCGGGTGGTCGGGCGAGATCCCGGCGAAGCTGGCGCCCATCAGCGTGTCGGGGCGGGTGGTGTAGACCTCGAACCCGTCGAAGCCCTCGGGCGCGCCGACGGTGGCGAAGGCGAACTGCAGGCCCTGGCTCTGGCCGATCCAGTTGGCCTGCATCAGGCGCACCTTCTCGGGCCAGTCCTTCAGCCCGTCGAGCGCGGACAGCAGGTCACCGGCCATCTCCGAGATCTTGAAGAACCACTGGGTCAGCTCCTTGCGCTCGACCAGCGCGCCCGAGCGCCAGCCGCGGCCGTCGATGACCTGCTCGTTGGCCAGCACGGTCATGTCGACCGGGTCCCAGTTCACCTGCGCCGACTTGCGGTAGACGAGGCCCGCGTCCAGCATGTCGAGGAACATCGCCTGCTGCTGGCCGTAGTATTCCGGGTCGCAGGTGGCGAATTCGCGGGTCCAGTCGATCGACAGGCCCAAGGGCTTCATCTGCGCCTTCATGTCGGCGATGTTGCCGTAGGTCCAGTCCTTCGGGTGGCCGCCGCGCTCCATCGCCGCATTCTCGGCCGGCATGCCGAAGGCGTCCCAGCCCATCGGGTGCAGCACCGAGAAGCCGCAGGACGACTTGTAGCGCGCCACGACGTCGCCCATCGTGTAGTTGCGCACGTGCCCCATGTGGATCCGCCCCGAGGGGTAGGGGAACATCTCGAGCACGTAGAACTTCGGCTTCGCCGGATCGCGACGCGCGAGGAAGGCCCCCGCCTCGTCCCAGGCGGCCTGCCATTTCGGTTCGGTGACGGCGGGATCGTAGCGCGACATGGGGTCTTCTCTCGGGGAAATCTGCCGCCGGCCGTTATACAGCCCGCCCCGCCGAGGTCCAGCGCCGCGCGCCCGCAGGCTTTCGCATTGGCGAAAATATCCCGGGGGAGGGCCCGGCACGGGCCCGGGGGCGGCGCCCCCGTCCCCCGCCCCGGTCAGAGCCGGGCGTCGCGGATGCGCAGCTGGCGGGCCCGGGTCAGGATTGCGTCCTCGACCGCGCGGGTGGTCTCGGCCGAGACCGGGCTGCCGCCCGATCCCTGCAGCGCGACCTTCAGGCTGCGGGCGTCGAGCGCGGGGTCCTGCACGTAGACGGTGGCGCGGTACGACCGGCCGCCGCCGGGCGGGGTGCCGTAGCCGGTGATGATCACGCCCGAGAACGGGTCGACCGACTGCACCGGCAGGAAGTTCAGCACCTCGAGGCTGGCCTGCCAGAGGTAGCGGTTGACCTCGACGGTGACGTTGGGATCGGCGCTGCGCTCGAACAGGTCGAAGACCGAGGAACGTCGCGGGGCGTTCGGCGAGGCGTTGATCGCCTCGAGGCCCTCGCGCTGGTCCAGGTTCGCCTCGCGCGAGGCGCAGGCGGCAAGCGGAACGAGGAGCGCCAGGACCAGGAGCGAGCGCCGGGCAGGAAGACCCGGAAAGGCATTGGCAGGCATGAAGACCGTCCCCGTTCGTCGTTTCCCGTTGTCTAGACCAAGCCACCCGGGGCGACAAGCCTCTCACGCCCGGGGGCGCGGCGGCGGCACGTTCCGGCCTGCGGCACCCGCGGCCCCTTGCGGTCGGCAGCCGTCGGGCCGGGGGAGGCGGGGCGATGTGGGGGCCGGCGGTTTGGAGGGGCGGGCGGCGCCCGCGCGGCCGGCGGTGGGCCGGGCCGACTCGGGGGGTGAGTCACGCTCCATCACGCGGTGAAGAGGTCTCCCGCAGTCCTGCCGCGGCCTGAAAGCGCCCGGAGATCGCAGTCGCGCACATGGCCGCGCGCTCGCGCACGGGCTTGTAAAGACTGGATGCGGCGGGATTTCGGGGCCGGATCTCGCCGGGGCTGTTGCGCGACTGTGGCAAGTCTGCACCACGCATCGCCATCTTCCCGCGCCGGGACCCGTGATCGTTGCAATGGTGCGGCGGAAAGCGGAAAGAGTCGGGGCATACCCAGATCGGATTCCCCTGACTGGGCGCAGCTTTGAGACAACGAGGGAAGCGATGAAAAAGATTCTGCTTGCGTCGACCGCGCTCTGCGCCTTCGCCGGCGCCGCCGCCGCTGAAGTGACGGTCAAGGGCACTGCCGAAATGGGCGTCACCAGCGCCGACGGCTTCGGCCGTGGCCCGGAGCACACCACCCAGTTCCACAACTCGTACAACCTGAACTTCGTGATGTCGGGCGAAACCGACACCGGTCTGGCCTTCGGTGCGACCTACCGCCTCGACGCCGACGGTTCGTCGGAAGAGAACCAGGATCCGGCCGGCGACAACGGCACGGCGTGGATCTCGGGCGCCTTCGGCAAGCTGACCCTCGGCGACACCGACGGTGCGCTGGACTGGGCCCTGACCGAGACCGCCATGGGCACCTCGATCACCGACGAAGGCACCAGCTGGCCGGGCTACTCGGGTAACTCCGACGGCTACTACGACGACCAGGTCCTGCGCTACGAATACTCGTTCGGTGACTTCGCTGTCGCCGCGTCGATGGAGCAGGATGACGGCAACGGCGAAGCCGCCGGCTACGAAATCGGCGACGAGATGATCGGCCTCGGCATCAAGTACGCCACCTCGCTGGGCGGCGTCGACCTGGGCTTCGGCCTCGGCTACCAGACCGGGCAGTCGTCGAAGTTCATCTCGCTCGGCGCGACCGCTCCGGACGACATGGACGTGATCGGTGCCAGCATCTCGGCCTCGACCGCCTTCGGCCTGACCGCCGTCCTGAACTATGTCGACTACGACATGGGCGACTCGTCGGACCGCACCTACTACGGCATCGGCCTCGGCTACGAAACCGGCGCCCTGCTCGTTGCCGCCAACTACGGCAAGTGGGAATTCGACGACGAGATCACCTACTGGGATAACGTTGTCGACGAAGCCGACGGCTTCGGCGTGGTCGTGAACTACGACCTCGGCGGCGGCGCGATCCTGGCCGCCGGCTGGGCCTCGGACGTCTCGACCGAGCGTGGCGATCAGGACCGTTGGTCGATCGGCATGAACATGAGCTTCTGATCCTTCCGGATCCGAGTTTCGGGAAAGAGCGGGCTTCGGCCCGCTCTTTTTCGTTTCGGGCCACGCCGTTCCGACGCGGCGGCGCCGGCCGCTCGGCTCGACAGGGCGGGGGGGCACGGCTATGGTCCGCCCGACCGCGAAGGACATGCCGATGACGACGACCCGCCCCGAAGCCGAGCCCGCCGCAGACCTGCCCGCAGACTTGGCCGCAGACCTGGCCGCCGATCCGGCACGTGCCTATGCCCGGGCGATGGGCCTGCAGCGCGCGGGCCGGTTCGACGAGGCGCTGGCGATCTACCAGCGGCTGCTCGCCGCCGGCCCCTCGGCCGAGGTGCATTTCCAGGCCGCCCGCATCTACATCGACGTCGGCCGCTATCCCGCCGCCATCGCCCAGGCCCGCGCCGCGGTCGAGGCGCGCCCGGCCGAACCCGCCGTCTGGCAGATCTGGGCCGAGGCCGTGGCGCTGGACGCCAGCCCCGTGACCGAGGCCGAGCTGCTGGCCGGCCTGCGCCGCGCGCCGCTGCCGCCGGCGGCGCGGGTCGCGCTGCAGGACCGCTTCGCCGGCAAGCGCCCGGCGCCGAAGCTGCCGCCGCCGCTGCGCGCGCGGATGAACCGGCTGATGGAGGCGCTCGCCGCCGGCCGCCCGGCCGAGGCCGAGGCCGGTGCGCTCGCACTGCTGAAACAGGACCCGAAGCTGGCACCGGCCGCCAACCTGCTTGCCGCCGCGCGCGGCGCGATGGGCGCGCGCGACGCGGCGATCCAGGCCTTTGCCCAGGCCGCGAAGCTGGACGCCACCGACCCGCAGCCCTTCGACAACATGGCGCTGCTGCTGACCCAGGCGGGCCGCGACGACGAGGCCCAGGCGATGCTGCGACGCGCGGTCGTCGCCGGCCCCGCCTATGTGCCGGCGCTGGTGCGGCTCGCGGGGCTGCTCAACCGCCACGGCCGGCACGAGGCCGCGCTGCCCTATGCCGCGAAGGCCGCGAAGCTCGAGCCGCGTAACGCGCTCGCGCAGATGGTGCTGGGCGCGGTCCAGACCCGGCTGCGCGACTTCGCCGCCGCCGAAGCCGCCTTCGGCCGGGCGATGAAGCTCGACCCCAAGCGTCCCGGCCCGATCGAGCAGCGCGCCCAGGCGCTCGCGCGGCTTGATCGCGATGCCGAGGCGCTGGACCTTTATGACCGCGCGCTCGCGCTCGACCCCGACCACGCGGCCTCGGTCGCGGGCAAGGCCTCGGTGCTGCAGACGCTGGGCCGGTTCGACGAGGCGCAGGCGCTGTTCCGCCGCGCCATCGACCTCGACCCCCGCAACGGCGAGATCCTTCGCGGCTACCTAGCCTCGCACAAGGTCACCGCGGGCGACCCGCTGCTCGACCGGATGATCGCCACCTTCGAGGACCCGGCCCTGCCCGAGGCCCAGCGATCGAGCTTCGGCTTCTCGATCGTCAAGGCGCTCGAGGATATGAAGGCCTATGACCGGGTGTTCCCCTATCTGCGGGCCGCCAACGACATCGCCCATGCCGCCGATCCCTACGACATGGACCTGCGCCGGCGCGAGGTCGCGGCGGTGAAGCAGTCGCTGGCCGGCCACGACTGGACCCGCGGCGTCGGTGGCACCGACGCCTTCGCGCCGATCTTCGTCACCGGCATGCCGCGCTCGGGCACGACGCTGGTCGAGCAGATCATCGCCAGCCACAGCCGCGTCACCGGCGCGGGCGAGGCCAATGTCGCGGCCTCGATGGCCACGCGGCTGGTCTTCGACCGCGACGGGGTCCGGGCGCTGGGCAGCGTGCCCGACGCCGAGATCGCCGCCTTCGGCCGTGACTATGCCGACGAGATGCGCCGCCGCTTCCCCGGCGCGCTGCAGGTCACCGACAAGTCGATCCAGACCTACATGTACCTCGGCCTGATGAAGCTTGCGCTGCCGAACGCGCGCTTCGTCGTCGTCCGCCGCGACCCGCGCGACAACCTGCTGTCGATCTATCGCAACAAGTTCCTCGACGGCACGCACGGCTATTCGACCAGCCTGCGCGACCTTGGCGAATACTATCGCACCTTCGTCGAGATGATCGAGTTCTGGCGCGCCGAGATGCCGGGCGGCTTCCACGAGATCCAGTACGAGACGCTGGTGGCCGATCCCGAGGCCGAGACCCGCGCCCTGATCGCCGCCTGCGGGCTGGAGTGGGAGGACGCCTGCCTGTCGTTCCACCAGACCAGCCGCAAGATCGACACGCTGTCGGTCTTCCAGGCCCGCCAGCCGATCTCGACCGCCTCGCTTGCCGCATGGCGGCGCTATGAACCGCATCTGGGGGAGCTGTTCGAAGCCCTCGGTGACCTCTGCCCGAAGGACTGACGCGATGGGACTGGACGAGATCAGGGCGCGGATCGCCGCCGCCGAGGCCGCCGCGGGGCGCGCGAGCGGGTCGGTGAAGCTGATCGCGGTGTCGAAGATCCAGCCGGCCGAGCGGGTCGAGGCGGTGCTGGAGGCGGGCCAGCGGCTGTTCGGCGAGAACTATGTGCAGGAAACCGCGGCGAAATGGCCGGCCTGGCGCGAGCGCTTCCCGGGCTGCGAGGTGCACATGATCGGGCCGCTGCAGACCAACAAGGCCAAGCAGGCGGTCGAGCTGTTCGAGGCGATCCACACCGTCGACCGCCCGAGCCTGGCCGAGAAGCTGGCGCGGATGGCGCAGTCCCGCGGCGTGTCGCCGGGCGTCTTCGTGCAGGTCAACACCGGCGAGGAGCCGCAGAAGGCGGGGGTGCTGCCCGGCATGGTCGACGAATTCGTCGCCGCGGTGCGGATGATGGACCTGCCGCTGCTGGGGCTGATGTGCATCCCCCCCGATGCCGAGGACCCGGCGCCGCATTTCGCGATGCTCGCGCAGATGGCCGCGCGCAACGGCCTGTCGGGCCTGTCGATGGGCATGAGCGGCGATTTCGAGACCGCGATCGCCCATGGCGCCACCCATGTCCGCGTCGGCAGCGCGATCTTCGGGGCGCGGACCCCGCGGGCCTGAGGAAAGGGCGCGATGTACGAGATCTTCGCCACGGTCGCGCCCGACTTCCTGCTGATCCTGCTGGGCGGCGCGATCCGCAACCGGCTGGCGGCCGAAGCCTGGCGCGGGCTCGACCGGCTGAACTTCGAGGTGCTGTTCCCGGCGCTGCTGTTCGTCGCCGCTTCGTCGCGCCCGATCGCGGTGTCGGAACTGGCGGGACTGGGGCTGCTGGTCTGGGGGCTGCTGTTCGCGGGCTTCGGGCTGGGCTGGCTGGCGCGGCCGCTGGGGCCCGAGCGGTTCATCGATTTCGCGGGGTCCTGGCAGGTCGCCTGGCGGTTCAACACCGCGCTGGGATTCGTGTGCATCGCGACGCTGCCGCCGCAGTCGCAGGCGCTGATGCCGGTGGCGATCGGCATGGGGGTGCCGCTGGCCAACGTGCTCGCGGTCTCGGCGCTGTCGCGCGGCGGCGGGCTGGGGATCGCGGCCACGGCGAAGCGGGTGGCGCTGAATCCGTTCCTGCTTGCCACCGTCGCGGGGATGACCGTCGGGCTGACCGGGCTGCCGGTGCCGTCGCTGCTGATGGACGGCGCGGGGCGGGCGGCGGCGGCCTCGATCCCGATCGCGCTGATCTCGGTCGGCGCGATGCTGGACTGGGGCGCGCTGCTCAGGCCCACGCCCTTCACCCTGGCGATCGGGGCGATCAAGCTGCTGGTGCTGCCGGCGCTTGCCTTGGGCGCGGTGCTGGCGCTGGGGCTGGACCCGGCGCGGGGGGCGGTGCTGATCCTGTTCGCGGCGCTGCCGACGGCGGCGGCGAGCCACGTGCTGGCCTCGGTCTTCGGCGCCGATCCGCGCTGGCCCTCGACCATGGTCGCGCAGACCACGATCTGGTCGGTGCTGACGCTGCCGCCGTGGATCGCGGTGGCCCGCGGGCTGTTCTGAGCGGCGGGGGCGGACCGGGGCGCCGCCCCGGACCCCGGGATATTTCTGCCAATGCGAAAGGGCGGTGTGGCGTCAGGCCACGACCAGCCGGGTGTCTTCGCGCAGGCGGGCGGCGATCCACAGCAGGTCGCGCCGGGCGAAGGCGATGCAGCCGGCGGTGGCGCGGCCGGGGCGGCGCCACTGGTGCAGGAAGATCGCCGAGCCGGCGTCCGGCGTCGCCTCGGGCCAGTTCCAGTCCGTCACCAGGATGATGTCGTACATCGGGTCGGGGCGGCGCAGCACCTCGTGGCTGGCGGCGAAGGGGGCCGCGACCATCTGGTTGTAGTCGGGGTGATCCGGCGCGTCGCACCACAGGTCGAAGGGCCGGATCGGGCGGGCCCAGCGCGGCAGGCGCCGCGGGTCGATCCGGTCGGGGCGGTACAGCAGCCCGACGATCTGGTGGACCCCGCGCGGCGTGGCGCCGTCGCCCTCGCGCTTGTCGTCGGTCAGGCCGCCGCGGCCGATGGTGCAGGCGAAGCGGCGGCCGCGGAAGCGCAGGCCGGTGGGGGTCAGGACGAGGTCGTGGACGCTCACAGCAGGTGCCCCGATTTCGCGGCCTTGGTGTCGAGATAGGCCGCGTTCCAGCGCGAGCGGCCGACGGCGAGGGGCACGCGCTCGGTCACCTCGATGCCGTTCGCGCCGAGCATGCGCACCTTGGCGGGGTTGTTGGTCAGCAGCCGCACCGCGCCGAAGCCCATCTGGCGCAAGAGCGCCGCGCCGATGCGGAAGTCGCGCTCGTCATCCTCGAACCCCAGGCGGTGGTTGGCCTCGACGGTGTCGAAGCCCTGATCCTGCAGCGAGTAGGCGCGCATCTTGTTCGCCAGCCCGATGCCGCGGCCCTCCTGATTGAGGTACAGAAGCACCCCCGCGCCCTCGGCCCCCATCTGGCCGAGCGCCGCGTGCAGCTGGGGCCCGCAGTCGCATTTGAGCGAACCCAGCACATCGCCGGTGAAGCAGGCCGAGTGCAGGCGCGCGAGAACGGGGCGGTCGCGCGGCGGCTGGCCGATCTCGATCGCGTAGTGCTCGTCGGCGCCGTCGTCGGGGCGGAAGATGTGCACGCGGCCCTTTTCCGCGGCCTGCATCGGCAGGCGGGCGTTGACCACCGGCTGCAGCGGCGCCGCGAGGTCGAGCGCGGGGCCGGCCTCGGCCATGTCGAGCAGCGTCAGGCCCTCGCGCAGCGCCAGCGCCAGCGGGTCAGCGACCGGCAGCACCAGCGCCGCGGGCAGCAGCCGCGCGGATTTCGCGAGCCGGATCGCGGCGCGGTGCAGGTCGGCCGGGCCGTCGCGCAGCGAGGTGAACGGGCCCTTCATCGGGTTGGTCAGGTCCTGCGCCGGATCGGCGACGGCCGTCAGCCAGCCGAGCCCGGCTTCGGGCGGGACGGCGATCCGCGCGAGGTCGCCGTCATAGGCGCGCGCCTTCAGCGTGCCCGCGCGCCAGTCGGTGACCGCGATGACGAGGCCCGGGCCGAGGGCACGCAGCGCGGCGAGGCGCGCGGTGTCGAGCGCCTCGGCCGCGACGGCGACCACCGCGTGACCGGGCAGGGTCATCACGACGGGAACCCCCATGCGCAGGTCGGCGCGGGCGCGGTTGAGGCGTTCGAGGATCGTGGGGCCGAGCGGCATGGGCCAACCTCCGTCTAGCCCGGCCTAGATAGTCCCGGCTGTCGGAAATTGAAACATTTGCCGTGCAGGCGACACGTGCGCGTGAGCGCGGTGTAGCAAATCTTGCCGGTCGTGGCGCCGGCGCGCATCTGCGGTCACCAAGACACACGAGACCCCACGGAGGCGCGAGCGATGCCCAACCTGAAGAAGCTGCTGCTGGTCGACGACGACGAGGACCTGCGCGAGGCGCTGAGCGAGCAGCTGGTGGCGACCGAGGATTTCGACGTGTTCGAGGCCGGCACCGGCCATGACGCGATCGAGAAGGTGAAGGGGGCGATCTTCGATCTGGTGATCCTCGACGTCGGGCTGCCCGACACCGACGGGCGCGAGCTGTGCCGGCGGATGCGCAAGCAGGGCGTGAAATGCCCGATCCTGATGCTGACCGGGCACGACACCGATGCCGACACGATCCTGGGCCTTGATGCCGGGGCGAACGACTACATCACGAAGCCGTTCAAGTTCCCGGTGCTGCTGGCGCGGATCCGCGCCCAGCTGCGCCAGCACGAGCAGTCCGAGGATGCCGTCTTCCAGCTTGGCCCCTATACCTTCCGCCCGTCGATGAAGATGCTGATCGACGCCAAGGACCGGAAGGTGCGGCTGACCGAGAAGGAGACCAACATCCTGAAGTTCCTGTACCGGGCGCCCGATGGCGTGGTGGCGCGCGACGTGCTGCTGCACGAGGTCTGGGGCTACAATGCCGGGGTGACCACCCACACGCTGGAGACCCACATCTACCGGCTGCGCCAGAAGATCGAGCCCGATCCCTCGAACGCGCGGCTTCTGGTGACCGAGGCGGGCGGCTATCGGCTGGTCGCCTGACGGGCTGGTTGTGGGGTCCTGGCGCGCGGCGCGGCAGAGATTTCGCAAAGGGCGAGGGAACCGGTCGTGCAGTGCCACGTTCTGACTGCACCGGGCCGGCACAACCGCCCGAGATGAATTACCCAAGCCCTTCCGCGACGGGGTCATGTCGCGGCTTCCCTCCCTGTCTGACTGGCCCGGGCCTTGTGCCCGGGCTTTTTTTCGTGGCGCGGCGGGGGCTGCAAAAGGCGCAGCCCTCCGCCCGGCCGGGCCTGCGTAAAATTGCCTGCGCATAAGGGCAGGGGTGTACGGGAACGGGGGAAGAGGGGGCTCCGCCCCCGCCCTGCGGGCCCCCCCGGGATATTTGGGCAAAGTCGAAGCGGGCGTCAGTGGAAGTCGCGGCTGCGGAACATCGCCCTGGCCTGGTCGCGCGGGTGCATCGGAGAGCGGACCGAGCCGGCGACCGAGCCGCCGACGAGGCGGCGGGTCTCGTCGGCGCGGCCGTCGTTGACCGCGATCAGGACCGGGCGGCCGAGGGTGAGCAGCAGGGGGGTCAGGTCCTCGATCGCCTCGGCGATGACATGGGTCACCGGGCCGTCACGCTCGATCCGGCCGGTGACGCGCAGCAGGCGGCCGCCGATCACCGCGCGGCGGAACGTCTCGTAGATCCGCGACCAGACCACCACGTTGGCCACGCCGGTCTCGTCCTCGAGCGTGAGGAAGATGACGCCCGAAGCGGTGCCGGGGCGCTGGCGGGTGATCACGAGGCCGGTGAGCGTCACCCGGCCACCGGCCTGCGGCAGGCGGTCGTTGGGCAGGCTGTCCGTCAGGCGGGGGCGCAGCAGCTCCATCGGGTGGGCGCGCAGCGACAGGCGCAGCGACAGGTAGTCCTCGACCACCTCCTGGCCGAGGGTCATCGAGGGCAGGGTGGTCGCGGGTTCCGCGCCGCCCTCGCCCTCGCCCCCGAAGAGCGGCAGGGGCTTTGGCGCGCGCAGCGCCTTCGCCGCCCAGAGCGCGTCGCGCCGGCCGAGGCCGAGGGCGGCGAAGGCATCGCCCTCGGCCAGGCGTTCCAGCGCGTCGGGGCGGATGCCGGCGCGGCGCCAGAGGCTTTCGACATCGGGGTAGCCGTTGCCGCGCGCCGCGACGATCCAGCGGGCGTCCTCTTCGCGCAGGGACCGGATCTGGCGCAGCCCGAGGCGCAGGGCGAGCGCGCCGTCGGGGCGGGACTCCACGGTGCAGTCCCAGTCGGAGCGGTTGATGCAGACCGGGCGCAGCTCGACCCCGCGGTCGCGGGCGTCACGCACCAGCTGCGCCGGGGCGTAGAAGCCCATCGGCTGGGAATTGAGCAGCGCGCAGGTGAAGATCGCCTGGTGGTGGCGCTTCAGCCAGGCCGAGATGTAGACGAGGCGCGCGAAGCTGGCGGCGTGGCTTTCGGGGAAGCCGTAGCTGCCGAAGCCCTCGATCTGCGCAAAGCAGCGTTCGGCGAAATCGGCGCCGTAGCCGCGCGAGAGCATGCCCGAGACGAAGCGTTCTCGGAACCCGCCGATCGTGCCCATGCGCTTGAAGGTGGCGAGCGAGCGGCGCAGGCGGTCGGCCTCGGCGGGCGTGAAGCCCGCCGCGACCACCGCGATCTGCATCGCCTGTTCCTGGAACAGCGGCACCCCGTAGGTG
>NZ_JBAWKE010000002.1:691610-759665 GCF_037095655.1 Frigidibacter sp. MR17.24 | reverse complement strand
CTCGGCGGGCGTGAACCCCCCCGCGACCACCGCGATCTGCATCGCCTGTTCCTGGAACAGCGGCACCCCGTAGGTGCGGCCCAGCACCTCCATCATCGCGGGGCCCAGATCCTCGACCGTCTCGCGCCCGCGGCGGCGGTTGATGAACGGGTGCACCATGCCGCCCTGGATCGGGCCGGGGCGCACGATCGCCACCTCGCACACCAGGTCGTAGAGGGTGCGCGGCCGCATCCGGGGCAGGAAGTTCAGCTGTGCCCGGCTTTCGACCTGGAACACCCCCACCGCGTCGGCGGCGCAGAGCATGTCGTAGACCGCCGGGTCCTCGGGCGGCACGTTCGCCAGGTCGTAGCGGCGGCCGCGGTGCTCGGCGATCAGGTCGAACGCCTTGCGGATGCAGGTCAGCATGCCCAGCGCGAGGATGTCGACCTTCAGCAGCCCCAGCGCGTCGATGTCGTCCTTGTCCCATTCGATGACGGTGCGGTCCTCCATCGCCGCGTTCTCGATCGGGCACAGCTCGTCCAGCCGCCCGTGGGTGATGACGAAGCCGCCCACGTGCTGGCTGAGGTGGCGGGGAAAGCCGATGATCTCGGCGATCAGCCGCGCGGCCAGGCGGATGCGGCGGTCGGCCGGGTCGATGCCGGCCTCGCGGATGCGGGTGTCGTCGGGGGCGGCCGCCGACCAGCCCCAGATCTGGCCCGAGAGCCGGGCGATCACGTCTTGCGACAGGCCCATCACCTTGCCGACCTCGCGGATCGCGGCGCGCGAGCGGAAGTGGATCACGGTGCCGGTCAGGCCCGCGCGCTCGCGCCCGTAGCGGGCGTAGATCCACTGGATCACCTCCTCGCGCCGCTCGTGTTCGAAATCGACGTCGATGTCGGGCGGCTCGCCGCGGTCCTTCGAGATGAAGCGCTCGAAGATCAGGGTGATCGATTCGGGCGGCACCTCGGTGATGCCCAGCAGGTAGCAGACCACGGAATTGGCGGCCGAGCCGCGCCCCTGCGCGAGGATGCCCTTCTCGCGCGCGGCGGCGACGATGTCGTGCACGGTCAGGAAATAGGGGGCATAGCCCATCTCGCCGATCAGCCGCAGCTCCTTGGCGACGCGCTCGGCGATGTGCTGCGGCGCACCGGCGGGATAGCGCCAGCCCAGCCCCTCGCGGCACAGCCGGTCAAGCCGGTCCTGCGCCGGCTCGCCGTCGCGCGTCTCGTCGGGGTAGTGATAGCGCAGGTCGTCGAGGCGGAAGGCGCAGCGCTCGGCGATCTCGACCGAGCGGCGCAGCGCGGCCGGGAAGCGGTGGAACAGCCGCGCCATCTCGGCCCCGGATTTCAGCCGCCGCTCGCCGTTGGGCAGCCGGCGGCGGCCGATCTGGTCGATGGTGCAATGCTCGCGCAGGCAGGTGAGCACATCGGCCAGGGGGCGGCGCGCGGCGCGGTGCATCAGCACGTCGCCGGTGGCGACGAGCGCGAGGCCCGTGGTCTGCGACACCGCCGCCAGCCGGTCGAGCCGCGCCTCGTCGCGCCCGTCATAGCGCGGGGCGGCGCCGAGGAAGCTGGTGGCGGGGAAGCGGGCGCGCACCTGCTTCAGGTCGGCCAGGACCGCACCGGTCCAGCCATCCAGCGGGTCGGGCGGCAGCGCGATCAGCATCATCCCCTCGGCCGCCTCCAGCAGGTCGCGCCGGTCGAGGTCACACTGCCCCTTCCCGGCCCGCCGCTTGCCCAGGGTCAGCAGCCGGGTGAGCCGCGCCCAGGCGGCAAGGTCGGCGGGCAGGGCGATCCAGTCCACCGCGCTGTCGCGCAGCACGATCCGCGCGCCGGGGATCAGCCGGGGCAGCGGGGTCTGCAGCGGCGCGAGGGGCGCGGGGGCGGGGGCGCGGCTTTGGCGGCTCGCGCCGTCGGTCACGCGCTGCGAGCGGATCCCGGGTGCGTTCTGGGCCGCGCTTTGGGCCGCGCTTTGGGCTGCCTCGTCCCGCATCCGGGCCAGCTCCTTCAGCGCCGAGAAGGCGCGCACCACCCCCGCGACGGAGTTGCGGTCGGTGATCGCGATCGCCTCGAGACCCAGCTCGGTCGCGCGCGTCACCAGTTCCTCGGGGTGTGAGGCGCCGGTGAGAAAGGTGAAATTCGAGGTGACGGACAGCTCGGCATAGCGGGTCATGCGAATTCCCCCTGGGCGAACCAGCCCGGGTCCTGGGGCGTGAAATAGAGCCACAGCCGCCGCCCCTCGCGCGTTTCGATCCGCCAGTAGTCGCGCAGCCCGCGCCGCCAGCCGGGATCGTCGAGCCACCATTCCGGCGCGATCCGCTCGGGCCCGGTGGCGCGCAGCGTGGTCAGCCGCATCCGGCGCCAGCGGAAGCGGCGTGGCGGGTGCGGGCCGGGGCCGGGGGTCTCGACCGGCTCGGGGGGGAACAGGCTCAGCGGGCGGATGCGCGGCGCGAACCAGCCGGTCGCGGGCTCGGACCAGGCGAAGGGCGCGCGCAGGAAGGCGCGCTCGGGGATGTGGCTGTCGGCCGGCAGCAGGCGCTGGACGTTCTCCAGCCCGATGCGGTTGCCGATCCGCGTCACCAGGTCGTCGAGCGCGGCGGAACGCGCGGGGGGGGCAGCGGACCCGCTCTGGGTCAGTCCGCGCCGGGTCAGCCCGCTCTGGGTCAGCTGGCGCGGTGGCATCGGCTCGACCAGCGTGGCCTGCAGCCGCAACTGGTCGATGCCGAAGCCCGCGTCCAGATCCTCGATCCCGCGGTCGAACAGGGGCAGGATGCGGGCCGGTTCGACCATGGGGCTGGCCAGCCGCAGCTCGACCTGCAGGTCGCTCTGGTCGACCCGGCGCAGGGTCAGGCGCAGGCTGCGCGCCCCCACCTCGCGCGCGGCGAGCGTGGCGCACAGCCGCCCGAGCAGCCGTGCCGTCAGCCCGCGCAGGTCGTCCTTCAGCCCGATCGGCTCGGGCAGCGTCATCCGCACCGCGTCGCGCGGCGGCTCGGGCAGGGGCGAGATCTCCTCGCCCCGCGTGCCCAGCGCCTGGTCGAGCCGGGTGACCAGCCCCGGCCCGAAGCGGCGTGCCAGCGGTGCGCGCGGCTGTTCGAGCAGGTGGCCGATCGTCTCGAGCCCCATGCGGCGCAGGCCCGCGGCCGTCTCGGGATCAAGGCGCAGCGCCTCGACCGGCAGCGGGGCGAGCGCGGCGCGGGTCTCGCCCGGGCGCGCGCGGCCGCCGCCGTTGCCGCCGCCGTTGCCGTCGCCGCTGCCGTGGCGCGCCAGCGCCCAGGCGGCGCCGCGGCTGTCGGCCAGCCCCAGGCGCGCGGTGATCCCGCCGCGCGCGAGGCTTGCGCCCAGCCGGTCCAGCGTCGCCGCCTCGCCGCCGTGCAGATGCGCCGCCCCGGTGAGATCGAGCACCAGCCCGTCGGGCGCCTCGAGCCCGACCCAGGGGCACCAGCGCGTGGCCCAGCGCGCGAGCATCGCGAGGAACCGCGCCTCGGCCTCGGGCGCGGCGGGGCGGGTGACCAGCCCGGGGCAGAGCGCGCGGGCATCGGCGGCGGCCATGCCGCGCGCCAGGCCCGCGGCCTCGGCCCCGGCCGTCAGGCAGTGCAGCCGGTCGGTGTTGCCGGTGCGCGCGATCAGGGCGAAGGGGCCGGGCTCAGCGGGCCAGCGGCGCAGGACCCGGTCGCTCGCCAGCCGGGGAAACCAGATCGAGACGATGCGCCGAGATCGACCACCGGACATGCCAGCCCCCAAGAGTTCCTGATTTGTTCTTGGTAAGCTTCCATTCGGCCAGAGTCGAGTCCTCGTGCCCCGCATCGGCCAAGGGCCTGCAATCCCAGCGGGTTTCGGCGGCGTTGCTGCCCTCGCCCTCGGGAATCAGGCAGATCGCGGTGCTGGTGCCGGCGGCTGCGGCCAGTTGCAGGCGGCGGCCGCGGGTCAGGTCGGTGGCCTGCGCCAGCTCTGCCACCACCAGCCGCACCGCGCCGTGGCGCAGCGCCTCTTCGGTGACGGCCAGCGTCTCGACCGTGTCGCGGGTGCGCGCCAGCAGCAGCCGGCCGGGATCGAACCACAGCGCGAGGCCCAGCGGGTTCAGCCCCCCGGGGCGCCAGTCCTCGGCCACCCACAGCACCGGGCCCGGCAGCGCCGCGGCCAGCGCCGCCGCAAAGGCGGTGGCGCCGGGGCCGGTGACCTCGTGCATGCGGCCCGGGCGGGGCGGGAAGGGCAGGGGATGGCTCATCTGGGGCGGCTGCCGGGGCGCTGTGGGGGCTGGATTCGGGGTGGGGTCCGGATGGATTCGGGCCCCGATCATAGCGCAGGGCACGCGGCGCGGCGAGATCGGCTGCCAGCTGTTGACCCGGCGCCGGGCGGGCGCCTAGCCTCGGCCGGTCAGGATCCGGAGCACGCATGCAAGGCTGGGAGACCCGGGTGCGCCCGGCGGTGGAAGGCGATGTGGCGGCGGTGGTCGCGATGGTCGCGGCGCTGGCGGCGCATCACGGCGATGTCTCGGCACTGACGCCCGAGGGGCTGTTGCGCGACGCTTTCGGCGCCGACCCCTGGGTGCGGCTGCTGATCGCCACCCGGACGGCGGCGGGCGCGGCCTGCGGCTATGCGGCGCTGACGCGGCGGGTGCGGCTGCAGGAGGGCCTGCGACGGATGGAGCTGCACCACCTCTACGTGGCGCCCGGGCAGCGGGGGCTGGGACTGGGGCGCGCGCTGGTCACGGCGAGCGCGGCGGTGGCGCTGGGGCTTGGCTGTGACCGGCTGTCGGTCGGCACCGACCCCGACAACCTCGCCGCGCAGGGCTTCTACCGCGGCTGCGGGTTCCGGCGGCTCGACACCTTCCCGCCGATGTTCGCGCTGGATCTGGCGGGGTGATCCGGCAGCGGCGCGGGGCCGCCGCCGGGGGGCGGGTCAGCCCGGGTGCTTGGCAAAGCGCAGGTAGGGCAGCTTGATGTCCAGCTCGCCGTACTTCGCCCGCGCATCCGCGTCCGAGACCGAAAGCGCGACGATCACGTCCTGCCCCGGCACCCAGTTCGCGGGCGTGGCGAAGGGCACGCCGTCGGTCGCCTGCACCGCGTCGAGCGCGCGCAGGATCTCGGCGAAGTTGCGGCCCACCGACATCGGGTAGGTCATCGTCAGCCGCACCTTCTTGTCCGGCCCGATGATGTAGACGGTGCGCACGGTCGCGGTATGGGCGGGGGTGCGGCCCTCGGTCGGCGTGTAGTACTCGGCCGGCAGCATGTCGAAGGCCTTGGACACCGCCAGCGAGGTGTCGTCGATGATCGGGAAGTTCGCCGGGCTGCCCGAGAAGGCCTCGATGTCCTTTTTCCACCGGCGGTGGTCCTCGGCCGAGTCGACCGAGACGCCCAGCACCTTGGTGCGGCGCTTCTCGAACTCGGGCGCGAGCCGGGCGACGGCGCCGAACTCGGTCGTGCAGACGGGCGTGAAGTCGCGCGGGTGCGAGAAGAGGATCGCGTAGCCGTCGCCGATCCAGTCGTGGAAGCGGATCGCGCCCTCGGTCGAGTCGGCGGTGAAATCGGGGGTGACGTCGTTGATGCGCAGGCCCATCGGGTATCCTCCTGTCAGGTCTTCCCCTTCGACATAACCGTGTCCGCCAGGGCTTTCACCCCCCGCGCGCATGGGTCGCACGATTAGGGACCGCATTCCGCCGATGGCCGCGCGGGCGGACGAGGGGGGCCGCGATGGGCCCGCCCGCTAGACCGCCGTTCCCGCGCCGATGCGCGCGAGGAACTCGAGCGCGCGGCGGTCCTCGATCTCGCCGGCCTCGATGTTGTCGACCTTGCGCATCACCCGGCGCAGGTGGTCGGCATCGGGGGTGGTCAGGTTCGGGCCGCGGGCGATCTTGGCGCGCAGCTCGGCATCCGATCGCGTGTAGTAGTGGTTCAGCTGGATCCGATCGGCGGAATAGAACGATTGCGCCTCGCGGCCGCGCGCGCTGGTGCGGGTGCCGCGGTCGTTGACGGTGTCGGCGCTGCCATCGGTCTCGATCGAATGCACCTTCATCGCCGTCACCCGGCAGGGATCGACGATCATCTTGAAGTTGCGCAGGCCCTTCGCGTCGCTCATCGGGTCGGGGTTGCGGCGGGTGTAGTTCGCCAGCACCCCGCCCCCGGGCATCGCGTCGTGCCCGTTGCGCCCGAACATGTGCCAGGGCAGCGAGATGTTGGCATGGGCCTCGAGCGCCGCCAGCGCCGCGGGCAGGCTTTCGTCGCGCACCGGCACCAGGAATTCGTCGACGTCGATGAAGCTCATCCAGCGATAGCGGGCGCCGAAATTCCTGACCGCATGGGCATAGGCCAGCACCTGGTTGTGGATCTCGGCGCCGGTGCGGGCATCGGCCAGCTTCTGGTCCCAGGGGATCACCGTGGCCATCCCCGGCACCGCGGCCTGCAGCGCGGCGATGGTGCCGTCGGTGCAGCCGTTGTCGTAGACATGGAAGGCGCGCACCCCGGCCAGCGCGTGGAACCGCGCCCATTCGGCGATATGGGTCTGCTCGTCGCGCACGATCAGCACCACCGCCAGCCCGTGGCGGTCGGGCGCCGGGCGGGGGGGAGTCAGCCCGAGGCGGGTGATGGGATGCGCGCGGCGGAAGATCCTGAACATGGCTCCGCTCTAGCAGGTGGCGAGCGGCACGGCAAAGCGCGCGTTCCGCAGGCGGGTGCACCGGCACGACCGACCGGCGCGACGTGGCGGGCGACGTGCGTGGGGGAGGGCGCAGGCAAGGGAGCGGAGGGGCGAAGGCCCGTTTGCGTCGCCGGGGTGTCGCCTTCGGCCTTGCGGGCGCCGCCCGGGCGCCTAGGCTCTGGCCCGGAACGAAGAGGTGCCCCATGATCGAGAAACGCGACTTCTACATCGACGGCCAGTGGGTCGCGGCGCAGCAGGGGCAGGACTGCCTCGTGATCGACCCCTCGACCGAGGAGCCCTGCGCGGTGATCGCGCTTGGCGGTCCCGCCGACACCGCGGCCGCGGTCGCCGCCGCCAAGGCGGCCCTGCCCGGCTGGCGCGCGACCCCGCCCGCCGAGCGTCTGGCCTTCGTCGAGCGCCTTCTCGAGGTCTACAGGCGCCGCGCGCCCGAGATGGGCGCCGCGATCAGCCTCGAGATGGGGGCGCCGATCGACATGGCGATCGACGACCAGGCCGCCGCCGGCACCTGGCACATCGAGAACTTCATCGAGGCGGCCCGGCATTTCGAATGGCTCCGTCCGCTGGGGCCGCAGGCCCCCGGCACGATGATCGCGCAGGAGCCGGTGGGCGTGGTCGCGCTGATCACGCCGTGGAACTGGCCGATGAACCAGGTCACGCTGAAGGCGATCCCGGCGATGATCGCGGGCTGCACCATGGTGCTCAAACCCTCCGAGGTCGCGCCGCTGTCCTCGCTGCTGTTCGCCGAGATCGTGCACGAGGCCGGGCTGCCGCCGGGCGTCTTCAACCTGGTGAACGGTGACGGCGCCGGTGTCGGCACGACCCTGTCGGGGCATCCGGACGTGGCGATGGTCAGCTTCACCGGCTCGACCCGCGCGGGCATCGCGATCACCAAGACCGCGGCCGACACGCTGAAGAAGGTCGCGCTGGAACTGGGCGGCAAGGGCGCCAACCTGATCTTCGCCGATGCCGACGACGCGGCGGTCAAGCGCGGCGTGCGCCACTGCCTCTACAACTCGGGCCAGTCCTGCAACGCGCCGACCCGGATGCTGGTCGAGCGCCCGGTCTACGACCGCGCGGTCGAGATCGCGCGCGAGGTCGCCGAGGCCACCCGCGTCGCCCCCGCCTCCGAGCACGGGGCCCATATCGGTCCCGTCGTGTCCGAGGCGCAGTACGAGAAGATCCAGGGCCTGATCGCGAAGGGCATCGACGAGGGGGCGCGGCTGGTCGCCGGCGGTCCCGGCCGGCCCGAGGGGCTGAACCGCGGCTTCTTCGTGCGCCCCACGGTCTTCGCCGACGTCACCCCCGGCATGACCATCGAGAAGGAGGAGATCTTTGGCCCGGTGCTGTCGATCATCCCCTTCGAGACCGAGGCCGAGGCGCTGTCGATCGCCAATGACACCGTCTATGGCCTGACGAACTACGTCCAGACCCAGGACGGTGCGCGGCGCAACCGGCTGGCGCGGGCGCTGAACGCGGGCATGGTCGAGACCAACGGCCAGTCGCGCGGACGCGGCGCGTTCTTCGGCGGCATCGGCGCCTCGGGCCGCGCGCGCGAGGGCGGGCACTGGGGGATCGAGGAGTTCTGCGATTCCAAGGCGATCTCGGGCTGGGCGGCCGAGTGACGCTGCCCGACCGCTTCGCCGCGATCTCGGACATCCACGGCAATGCCGACGCGCTGGACGCGGTGCTGGCGGATGCCGGCCGGCTGGGGATCGCGGCGGTGGTCAACCTTGGCGACAGCACCGGCGGGCCGCTGTGGAACGCGCGCACGGTCGAGACACTGCGCGCGCGCGCCATCCCGACGGTGCGCGGCAACCACGACCGCTGCGTGATCGACCCGCCCGGCGGCCGGCACAGCCGCTGGGACGCCTGGGCGCACGAGGAACTGACGGGAGAGAGGCAGCAGGCGTCGCGCGACTGGCTGGCGGCGCTGCCGCCGGTGCTGGCGCTGGGCGACGTCCTGCTGTGCCACGCCACGCCCGGCGACGACCTGACCTACTGGCTGCACGAGGCCGGGCGCGGGCGGATGATCCCGCGCCCGCTCTCGGCGGTCGAGGCGCTGGCGGGACCGCTGGGGGCGGCGCTGATCCTGTGCGGCCATACTCACCAGCAGGGCGCGGCGCGGCTGTCGGACGGGCGGCTGGTGGTCAATCCCGGCGCGGTCGGCAGCCCCGCCTATGCCGACGACCTGCCCGAGCCGCATGTCTCCGAGGCCGGGACCCCGGATGCCCGCTACGCGGTGCTGACGCGCGGGGCCGCGGGCTGGGCGGTCGAGTTCCGGCTCGTGCCCTACGACCCCGCCGCCGCGATCGCCCGCGCCCGGGCCCGCGGCGCCGAGGACTGGGTGCGGCCGCTGGCGCTGGGCCGGGTCTGAGCGGCCAGCCCGGCCGGATCGCCACCCGCGCCTGTCCTTGGGCCGATGGCGCCGGCGCCCCCTTGCGCGACGGCGCCATCGGGCCGAGGATCCGCGGCATGGACCGCCACAGCTATCGAGACGACCCCGCCGTGCCCGCGTTCGACGACGCGGCACCGGTCGCGGTGATGGATGCCGGCTGCGCCGCCTGCAGCTGGGGCGCGCGGATCATCCACCGGCTCGACCGGACGGGCCGGGTGCGGATCTGCCCGGTGCAGTCGCCGCTGGGCGCGGCCCTGCTGCGCCATTACGGGCTGGACCCGGACGACCCGGCAAGCTGGCTGTTCCTCGACGAGGGCCGCGCCCATGCCGGGTTCGACGCGGTGCTGCACGCGGGCCGGCGGCTGGGCGGCTGGGGCCGGCTCGCGGCCGTTCTGCGGCTGCTGCCGCGCCCGGTGCGCGGCGCGCTCTACCGCTGGCTCGCGCGTCACCGCTACCGGCTGTTCGGGCGCGCGGACCTTTGCGCGCTGCCCGATCCGGCCTTCCGGGCGAGGCTGCTGCGGTGAGGGTGCTGATCGTCGGCGGCGCGGGCGTGTTCGGGTCGCGGCTGGCGCGGATGCTGGTGCGTGACGGCCATGCGGTGACGGTCGCGGGGCGCGACCTCGCGGCGGCGCGGGCGGTGGCGGGCGCGCTGGGCTGCGCGGCGCTGCGGCTCGACCGCACGGGCGACCTTGCCGGGCTGGCGGGGCACGAGGTCGTGGTCGATGCCAGCGGGCCGTTCCAGGACTATGGCGCCGATCCCTACCGGCTGGCGCGGGCGGCGCTGGGCGCGGGGGCGCATTACCTCGACCTGTCGGACGACGCGGGCTTTTGCGCCGGGATCGCCACGCTCGATCCCGTGGCGCGGGCGGCGGGGCTGGCGGCGCTGTCGGGCCTGTCGACGCTGCCCGCGCTGTCGGGGGCGGCAGTGGCGGCGCTGGCCGGCCCGGACCGGCCGCGGATGATCGACGTGGCGCTGCTGCCCGGCAACCGCAGCCCGCGCGGCGTCTCGGTCATGGCCGCGATCCTGACCCAGGCCGGGCGCGATGTCCCGGTCTGGCGCGGGCGGTGCTGGATGCGGGCGCGCGGCTGGTCGGACCCGCGCCGCTATGCGCTGCCGGGGGGCCTCGTGCGCGAGGGCTGGCGGATCGGGGCGCCGGACCTGTGGCTGTTCCCGGCCCGCTTCGGTGCCGACAGCGTGACCTTCCGCGCGGGGCTGGAACTGGCGGTGCTGCGCCGCGGCCTGCGGGCCTTCGCGCTTCTGCGGCAGCTGACCGGCTGGCAGGGCCCGATCGGCCCGCGCCACCCGGTGCTGCGTCTCGCACGGGGGGCGGCCACCGCGCTCGGGCGGGCCGGCACCGGCCGTGGCGGCATGGTCGTCGAGATCGTGGCAGGCGAGGAACGGCGCTGGTGGCGGCTGCTGGCCGAGGGCGGCGACGGGCCGTTCCTGCCCGGCGTCGCGGTGCGGGCGCTCCTGCGGCGCGAGAGGCTGCCGGTGGGCGCGGGGCCGGCGGTGACGGTGATCTCGCTGGCCGAGGCCGAGGCGGCGATGGCGGACCTGGAGGTGCGCCACGAGACCGGGCGCGCGCCGCTCGCGCCCCTGTTCGCGCAGGTGCTGGGGCGCGACTTCGACGCGCTGCCGGGGCCGGTGCGCGCGACCCACCTGACCGCGGACGTGGCCCGCTGGGAGGGGCGCGCCTCGGTCACCCGGGGGCCCGGGCGCTGGGCGCGGCTGCTGGCATGGGCCTTCGGCTTTCCGCCCGCGACCGCCGACGTCGCGGTGCGGGTGACCAAGACCGTCACGCCGCGCGGCGAGACATGGGAGCGGCGCTTCGGCGCGGCGCGGTTCCGCTCGCACCTTGCCGCGACGCCCGCGGGCATGACCGAGCGCTTCGGCCCGTTCACCTTCCGGCTCGGCCTGCGGCGGCGCGACGGCGCGCTCGACTATCCCGTCGTCGCGGGCCGGTTCGGGCCGGTGCCGCTGCCGCGCCGGATGCTGCCGGTCTCGGTCGCGTCGGAGACGGCCGAGGACGGGCGGTTCCGCTTCGACGTGGCGCTGCACGCGCCGCTGACCGGCGGGCTGATGGTGCGCTATCGCGGCTGGCTGGTGCCGGCGGCGGGCGAGGACCCGGCCCGGCAGGCCGGGCGGGGGCGGTGACGGCTCAGAACGGGCAGGGGGCCGAGAAGCTTTCCATCCGGCCGCTGTCGGGATGGCGGAACCCCAGCGTCTCGGCATGCAGCATCAGGCGGGGGAAGGCGCGGGCCGGCCCCTCGGCATAGAGCGGGTCGCCGAGGATCGGGTGCCCGGTCTCGCGCATGTGCACGCGCAGCTGGTGGCTGCGCCCGGTCTTCGGGTAAAGCCGCACCCGCGTCGTGCCGTCGTCGTCGTGGCGCACCACCCGCCAGTCGGTGACGGCGGGCTTGCCGGTCTCGTGGTTCACGTGCTGGCGCGGGCGGTTCGGCCAGTCGACGATCAGCGGCAGGTCGACCGTTCCGGTCTTCGGCTGCAGGTGCCCCCACAGCCGGGCGACATAGACCTTCTTCGTCGTCCGCGCCTCGAACTGCTGGCCAAGGCTCTTCTGCGCCGCCGCCGTCAGCGCGAAGACGATCACCCCCGAAGTGTCGAGATCGAGCCGGTGCACCAGAAGCGCCTCGGGAAAGGCCGCGAGCACCCGCGCCTGCAGGCTGTCGGCCCGATCCGCGCCCCGGCCCGGCACCGACAACAGCCCCGCCGGCTTGTCCAGCACCAGCACCGAGGCGTCGCGGTGCAGCACCGCGAGCGGCAGGTCGGGCGGGGCGTAGATGAAATCCTCGGACATGGGGCCAGCCTCTAGCCTGCCGCGCGCGGTCAGTCGAGCGCCAGCCGCGCCGCGAGCGCCGCGTAGATCACCGCCGAGACCTTGCCAAGCCGCGCCATCCGACGCGCGACCGCGCGGTGGGCAAGGCCGGCGAGTGCGCCGTAGCCCGCGGTGATCAGCGTTCCGGTCAGGGTGAAGAGCGCGCCCAGCGCGAGGATCTGCACCGCGACCGGCCCGCGCGCGGGATCGGTGAACTGCGGCAGGAAGGCAAGGATGAAGAGCACGGGCTTGGGGTTCAGAACGTTGGTCAGCGCGCCCTTGCCGAAGGCGCGCAACATGCCGCGCTGGCCCTGAATCGGGTCCTGCCCCTGAGCCGCCGGTGCGACCGGCGCCGCGGTCCAGCCCTTCCAGGCAAGCCAGGCGAGATAGGCCGCGCCCGCCCAGCGGATCGCCTGCAGCGCCCCCGGGCTGGCCGCGACCAGCGCCGACAGCCCCGCCGCCGCGAGACCCACGTGCCACAGCCCGCCCAGCCCGACCCCGAGCCCCGCCGCGATCCCCGCGCGCGGCCCGCCCGACAGCCCGCTCGCCGTGGCGAACATCACGTCCGGCCCCGGCGTCAGGTTCATCACCATGCCGGCGGCCAGGAAGGTCACAAGCTCGGGCCAGGGGATCAGCATCGGGTCACCCGCGCCTCACTCGGCCTCGGCGAAGGTCTCGGCCAGGATCGCGGTCAGCGCCGCCGCATCGGCCTCGGTGAAGGCGGCCTCGGTGTCGCTGTCGAGGTCGAGCACCCCGAGCAGCCGGCCCGCGCGGTTCCACACCGGCAGCACCAGCTCGGACCGGGTCGAGGAGGCGCAGGCGATGTGGCCGGGGAACAGCTCGACATCCGGGACGAGTTGCGGCGTGCCGGTGCGGGCGGCGGCGCCGCAGACCCCGCGCGAGAACGGGATCACCAGGCAGCCGTGGCCGCCCTGGTAGGGGCCGATCTTCAGCAGCTCGGGCGCGACGACCCGGTAGAACCCGGTCCAGTCCGCCAGCGGGTGCGCGGCATGCAGCTCGCAGGCCACGGTCGCCATCAGCGCGACGGTGTCGGTCTCGCCGTGGGTCAGGGCGGCGAGGTCGCGGGCGAGGGCGGGATAGTCCATCGGTCGGGCTCCGGGCTGCGGGGATGGCCGACGTTCTACCCGCCCGTCGTGTCGCGGGGAAGGGGGCGGTGCGGATACGGGGGCGTGCGGGTATGGGGGCGTGCGGGTATGGGGGCGTGCGGGTACGGGGGCGTGCGAGGGGGCGCTGCCCCCGCCCCTGCGGGGCCCCCCGGGATATTTGGGCCAATGCGAAAGGGGGGGCGGTCAGGCGCGTTCGAGCGCGATCGCCGTGCCCTCGCCGCCGCCGATGCAGATCGCGGCGATGCCGCGCCGCGCGCCGCGCAGCTCCATCGCGTTCAGCAGCGTGGCCACGATCCGCGCGCCCGAGGCGCCGATCGGGTGGCCGAGCGCGCAGGCGCCGCCGTGGACGTTGACCCGGTCATGGTCGAGCCCCAGCTCGGCCATGAAGGCCATCGGCACCACGGCGAAGGCCTCGTTGACCTCCCACAGGTCGACATCCTCGGCGCGCCAGCCGATGGAGTGCAGGAGCCTGCGCGCGGCCGGCACCGGCGCGGTCGGGAACAGGCCCGGCGCCTGGGCGTGGCTGGCGTGGCCGGCGATGCGGGCGCGGATCGCGAGGCCCTCGCGCTGCGCGGCGGCCGCCGTGGCCAGGACCAGCGCCGCCGCCCCGTCCGAGATCGACGAGCTGTTGGCGGCGGTCACGGTGCCGCCCTCGCGGAAGGCGGGCTTCAGGGTCGGGATCTTCTCGGGCCGGGCGCTCAGCGGCTGCTCGTCGAGCTGCACGAGCATGTCGCCGCCGCGGGCCGAGACGGTGATCGGCACGATCTCGGCCGCGAAGGCGCCGGTCTCCTGCGCGGCGCGGGCGCGGGCGAGCGAGGCGGTGGCATAGGCGTCCTGCGCGGCGCGGGTGAAGCCGAAGGCGGTCGCGCAATCCTCGGCGAAGGTGCCCATCAGCCGGCCCCGGTCATAGGCATCCTCGAGCCCGTCGAGGAACATGTGGTCGATGACCTGGCCATGCCCGAGCCGCGCGCCCGCGCGCATCTTCGGCAGCAGGTAGGGGGCGCGGGTCATGCTTTCCATCCCGCCCGCGACGATCACCCCCGCCGCGCCGAGCGCCAGCCTGTCGAAGGCCAGCATCGCCGCCTTCATCCCCGAGCCGCACATCTTGTTCACCGTGGTCGCGGGCACGCCCTCGCCGAGGCCGCCGGCAAAGCCCGCCTGCCGGGCCGGCGCCTGGCCCTGCCCGGCCGGCAGCACGCAGCCCATGTACAGCTCCTCGACCAGCGCCGGGTCGGCCAGCGCCGCCTTCAGCGCCGCCGCGATCGCCGCGCCGCCGAGCGCCGCGGGCTCGACCCCCGCGAACACGCCCTGGAATCCGCCGATCGGCGTGCGCAGGGCGGCCGAGATCACAACCTCGTCCATCGATCCTCCCCCGGGCCGCGCGCGTTTGGCGCCGTCCCGCCTTCCGGGATCGAGGTTACGCATTGATAATGGTCTGCGTCTACCGTTGGCACCGGCGGTCGGGCGGTGCCGGGGCGGGGTGACGCGATGTCAGTCCCGCCGCGGCGCGGTCGGGGCCGCGGCGGCGGGAGAGGCGGCATGAACCTTCAGAGCTTGCGGCAGGGCCCGGTGCTGGTGGTCCGGGTCGGCGAGCCGCGCATCGACGCGGCGGTCGCGATCCAGTTCAAGGACCGGATGCGGGCGCTGATCGCCGAGGCGCCGGGGATCGAGCGGGTGATGCTGGAGCTGGGCGCGGTCGATTTCATCGACAGCTCGGGGCTTGGTGCGATCGTCGCGGTGAAGCGGGCGCTGGACCCGGCGGCGCTGGACCTCGCGGCGCTGACCCCGCCGGTCGAACGGCTGTTCCAGCTGACCCGGATGGTCGAGTTCTTCCGGCTGCATCCTGGCGTCTCCGGTGCTGCACAGGAGGCCTCCGGCGGTGGCGGTGCGCAGGACACCTCCGGTGCTGGGCTGGACGACTCCGGCGCTGGGCAGGACGCAGAGGCGGGGCCTGACCCCGGGCCACCGGCGGCGGCCGGCGGCGGGGCGGCGCAGGGCGGCGGAGCCCCGGGGTGAAGCCGGTCGGGCGGCCTCCGGACGTCACGGCAGGCGATGCGCCGCGCCCGGCCGGGCCCGTCACGGCGCCGGCAGCGGCCGCGGGCCAGAGGGTGGCGCCGCGGGACCGCGGGGCGCAGGCGGATCGGCCGGACCGTGCCGCGGCACGGGGCAGCACGTGCGAGGGCGTCGTCCCTGCGCGCCCGCAGCCCGTGGGCGCAGGGGCGGCGGGCGCGGCGTCACAGGCTGATCACGACGCGCCCGGATGCGCCAAACCGGTTCAGGCCGCAGCGCAGGCGGCCCGGGGCGACGGCGCCGGACGGCGGGCACCCGGGACACCGGGGGCGACAGGTATTGGGACCGCCTGCGACAGCGGGCAGGGCGCTGGGCAGGGCACCGGGCAGGGCGCTGGGCAAGCTACCGGGCAGGGTACCGGGAAGGGCGTTGGGCAGGGCGCCGGGCCGGAGCGCGGGGCACTTGCGGGAGGCCACGGGGCCGGGACGGATGCCCCGGGCGCGGATCGGCCGGTGCCGCCATTGCGGGGCATGGCCCGCACGCCGGAGCCGGTGACCTGGAACGGGCCGGTCAGGATCTGCGCCCATGCCGATGTCGGCGCCGTGCGGCAGCTTCTGGGGCTGGTCGTGCACCGGGCCTCGTCGGTGATGAACCCGGTCGCGGCAGAGACCGCGCAGCTGGTGATCGCCGAGGTGCTGAACAATATCGTCGAACATGCCTATGCCGGGCGCGGCGGGCCCGTGGTCCTGCGGATGCGCCACAGCGCCGGGGTGATGGTCGTGTCGATCTCGGACTGCGGGCGCGAGCTGCCGCTGCAGGTGCTGACCCGGGGCGATGGCCCGGATCCGCGACTGGCCGAGGGTGGCTTTGGCTGGCCGATCATCCATCACTTCGCGCGGCGGCTCAGCTATCGGCGGGTCGGACGCTGGAACCGGCTGCGGTTCTGCCTGCCGCTGCGACTGCCCGCCGGCTGACCCGCGCCATCACGGCGCTTTTCCTCATCGCTCCGCTTCACCGCCTGACACGTTTGCTTCGCGGCATCGTGTCACGCAGCGGTACGGCCCATGCCCCGGGCCACCCTTCCCGCCACCGATCCGGCCCCGGTCGTGCCGTCGGCGGCCGGCTGCGACCGGCGCCGAAGATGGCATCGGCCACTGCGGTATTCGCCACGAACTTTCCCCAATAGGGGCCAATGGGCGCCGGATTGCCCGGCGAAAAGAGACGGGTAGCTGCACAGGCTTCCCTCGGCGCCGCGTTTCAACAGCCCCCACCCAGTTCGCGGCGTCGAGGTCGTGCAGTTCCTAGGCCGGACAGATGCCAGAGGCATCGCCAGCCAGACCGCCAGCCGCCAGCGGCCGGGCCCCCAGATCCTCGTAGAGACGCAGCAGATAGCCATCGGGATCGGCGACGATCACCTGCCGGTTCCCGACCTCTTCCGCGCCACGCCGGTACCACCGGTCCTCGGGGCCGAGATGCGGCGCGACCCCGGCGTCGGCAAGCCGACCCAGCAGCGGCGCCAGCGCCGGCACCCGGATCTGCAGGTTCATGCCGCGCCCGAACGGGCGGTCGGCCGGCCCGAGGCCGGGATCGAAACTGCGCCCGAGATCGTACTGGTCGAGCATCAGCTGCGCCTCGCCCAGCGCGAGATAGGCGAACCCCTCGTCCGGGCGATCGTAGAGGCAGGCGAAGCCGAGCAGATCGCAGTAGAAGGCGCGCGAGGCCTGCCAGTCGGTGACCGACAGCTCGGGCACCATCGCGCCGCCGGGCTCGGCCATCGTCAGTTCAGCTGGAAGTGCAGCGGGTAGCGGCCATCCTCGAACTCGCCGAACAGGTCGGGAAGGTCGGGGTGATCGACAGGCTCGCCGGTCTCGTCCTCGACGAGGTTCTGCTCAGAGACATAGGCGACGTAGTAGCTGTCGTCATTCTCGGCCAGCAGGTGATAGAACGGCTGCTCGCGCTCGGGGCGGCTGTCTTCGGGGATGGCGTCGTACCATTCCTCGGTGTTCGAGAATTTCGCGTCCACGTCGAACACCACCCCCCGGAAGGGATGGCGGCGGTGACGCACCACCTGTCCGATGTTGTACTTGGCGCGGGTCGGCTGCATCTGGAACTCCTATTCTTTACCTAATACTGACCACGGCCCGAGTCCACGGGTCACATGCCGCGCTGCCGCATCGCGGCTGAAACAGTGTGTCGGACCGCATCGCACAAATCGGCCCTCGGCACGGGTCGCCGGCACGGGTCGCCGGCACGGGGCCGCCGGCGCATCGGCAGGGCGGCCACAAGCCGCCGCCGCGCAGCGGAATCGGATTTCCTCACCGGCAGAAGTCGCGTAAACTCCCGCCAAAATAAGACAATGCGAGGGGCCATGAGCAGACTTCTTCGCGCATCGGTATTTCTTCTGGTCGCCGCCTGCGGCGGAAACTACTCCGCGCCGTCGCGGCTGGATGATGCCTGCGCCATCGTAAGCCAAAGACCGGACTACCTGCGCGCGATGCGCAGGACCGAAGCCCGCTGGGGCGTTCCCGTGGCCATCCAGATGGCGACGATCTACCAGGAATCCAAGTTCATCGGTAACGCGCGCACGCCGCACCGCTATGCGCTGGGCGTGATCCCGATGGGGCGGTCAAGCTCGGCCTATGGCTACAGCCAGGCGCTGGACGGGACCTGGGACGACTATGTCGCGGCCACCGGGCGCTGGTCGGCGCGCCGCGACCGGATCGACGACGCCACCGATTTCATGGGCTGGTACATGGACCAGAGCGCGTCGCGCCTCGGCATCCCGAAGACCGACGCGCAGAACCAGTACCTGGCCTATCACGAGGGCCGCACCGGCTTTTCCCGCGGCAGCCACCTGAAGAAGGGCTGGCTGATGGGCGTCTCGGGGCAGGTCGCGCAGCGCGCCGTGCTCTACGACACCCAGCTGCAGTTCTGCCGCGGCTGACACCGCGCCGATACCCGACCCAAGGTCGACCGGGGCCCGCGCCGCGCCGCCGGTCGCGGGCCCCGCGATGTCCGGGGCCCGGCCCGGGCCTCAGCGGTTGCGGGCCTCGTTCGTGATCGAGAAGGTCGAGGGCGGGAAGTCCGCGGCCGTCATCTTGCCCAGCTTCACCAGCGTCCTGCCGCCCGACTCGTCGGTGACGATCCATTGCGCCAGCCGGATCGGCGAGGGTTCGAAGAACATCGTCATGGTGCCGATCTCGGGGCGATTGGGGTCCTGCACCGTGACCGTGGTCATGCCGTCCTGCTCGCCATGGCCGACGACCGAGCGCGAGACCCGCCAGTCGACGGTCGAGCGCAGGATCAGGTTCAGCGGCGTCTGCGACAGCGGGTACTGCTCGGGCGGCAGGTTGGACTTCGCGTCGAAGATCGCGACCTGCCCCGCGCCGGCCAGAACCAGCGAATTGTCGGGCTTGGTGTATTCGAACCGCATCCGGCCGGGCCGCTTGATCTTCACGATCCCTTCCGAGCGCGACCCGTCCGGGTTCAGCTGGGTGAAATCGGTCTGAACCGAGCCGATGCCGTTGATGTAGTTCGACAGCGCGGCCAGCGAGACCGGCGCGGCCACGACCGGACCGGCCACGAGAACCGAGGTGACCGCGGCGGCGACGAACGTGAGGGCGGGGCCCGCGAGGGCGCGAATGCGTTTCATGGCCCCCAAACTAGGCGCGCCCGCCTCCGGTTCCCAGAGGGCACGTATCACGATTGACGGCAGGGCAGGGGGCCGCCCGCGCCCGCCCCCGTGATCTGGGCCCGTGATCTGGGCCCGTGATCTGGGCCCGCCGGATCCCACCGACCAGCCAGGGGCGCGGCGACAGGGACAAAACGAAAGGGGCGGCGCCCCGCGGCACCGCCCCCGATCCGTCACCGCCGGTGCCGGGCTTACTGCTCGGGCACCAGGATCTCGCGCTTGCCGACGTGGTTCGAGGCCGAGACGACGCCCTGCTCCTCCATCTGCTCCACGAGCTTGGCGGCCTTGTTGTAGCCGATGCCAAGCTTGCGCTGGATGTACGAGGTCGAGACCTTGCGGTCGCGCAGCACCACCTGCACGGCCTGGTCGTAGAGCGAATCCTCGGCATCGGTGTTGCCGCCAAGGCCCAGCACCGCGTCGATGTCCGACGCGCTGTCGTCGTCCGGCCCCTCGACCACGCCCGACAGGTACTCCGGCGGACCGAAGCTCTTGAGGTGGTTCACCACCTCCTCGACTTCCTCGTCCGAGCAGAACGGCCCGTGGATGCGGGTGATGCGGCTGCCGCCCGCCATGTAGAGCATGTCGCCCATGCCCAGCAGCTGCTCGGCGCCCATCTCGCCCAAGATGGTGCGGCTGTCGATCTTCGAGGTCACCTGGAACGAGATCCGGGTGGGGAAGTTCGCCTTGATCGTGCCGGTGATGACGTCCACGGACGGGCGCTGCGTCGCCATGATCAGGTGGATGCCCGAGGCGCGCGCCATCTGCGCCAGGCGCTGGATGCAGGCCTCGATCTCCTTGCCGGCGACCATCATCAGGTCGGCCATCTCGTCGACGATGACGACGATGTAGGGCAGCGACTTCGGCTGGAATTCCTCGGTCTCGAAGATCGGGTCGCCGGTCTCTTCGTCGAAGCCGGTCTGGACGGTGCGCTTGAACAGCTCGCCCTTGTCCAGCGCCTCCTTCACGCGACCGTTGTAGCCGTCGATGTTGCGTACGCCCATCTTCGACATCTTGCGATAGCGTTCCTCCATCTCGCCCACGACCCACTTGAGGGCGACGACCGCCTTCTTGGGATCGGTGACGACCGGGGACAGAAGGTGCGGGATGCCGTCGTAGACCGACAGTTCCAGCATCTTCGGGTCGATCATGATCAGCCGGCATTCCTCGGGCGTCAGCTTGTACAGCAGCGACAGGATCATCGTGTTGATCGCGACCGACTTGCCCGAACCGGTGGTGCCGGCGATCAGCAGGTGCGGCATCTTCGCCAGGTTCGCGACGACCGGCCCGCCCGAGATGTCCTTGCCAAGCGCCAGCGGCAGCTTGGCATTGCCGTCGCCGAAGTCGCGCGCGGCCAGGATCTCGCGCAGCACGACCTTCTCGCGCATCGCGTTCGGCAGCTCGATCCCGATGACCGAACGCCCCGGCACGGTCGAGACCCGCGCCGACAGCGCCGACATCGACCGCGCGATGTCGTCGGCAAGGCCGATCACGCGGCTGGCCTTCAGGCCCGGGGCGGGTTCGAGTTCGTACATCGTGACAACGGGGCCGGGCCGGACCGAGACGATCTCGCCCTTGACGCCATAGTCGTCCAGCACGCTTTCCAGCATGCGCGCGTTCTCTTCCAGCGCCTCGTCCGACAGGGTGTGGCGCTCGACGGTGGCGGGGCTTGCCAGCAGCGACAGCGGCGGCGCCTCGTAGTCGTCGGCACCCGAATCTTCGAAGCGCAGCTTGGGCTGGGCCTCGGCCTGGGCCTGGCGCGACGGCGCGGCGGGCTTCTTGGCCGCGTGCTGCACGACCTTCTTCGGCTCGGGGCCACGGAAGATCGGCGGGGCGGCCGGGGCAGGGGAGGGGGCCCGGCCGGCGTCCAGGGCCGCGTCCTGTGCGCCCGTCCGGGCAAAGGCGCGCGGCTCCTGCGCGGCGAGCGCGGCGAAGGCCGCGGCCTCTTCCTCGCTCTCCTCGTAGTCGTCCTCGTGCGCCAGCGCGACCGAGGCCGGCGGCAGGTGATCCTCGCCCGGGGCGGGGGCGGCGAACTGCGCGGGGTCGAGATCGGGCTCGAAGGCCTGGATCGCCTCGCTCTCGTCCCAGTCCTGGCCTTCCCAGTCCTGGCCGTTCCACTCGGGCTCGTCCCAGGCCGGATCGGCCACCAGCGGCGCCTGATCGACCGGCGGCATCGCGGCGGCGCGGCGCGCAGAGATCTGGCTGGCAGCGCCATGGTCGGCGGGGATCTGGCCGGCCTGCAGCGCGGCCTGCCGCGCGGTCAGCGGCGGCTCGGCCACGCGCGGGGCCGGCGTGGCGGGGCCGCGCGGCATGAACCGCGGCTCGGCCGAGAAGGCGCGCTTGGGGGCGGCGGCCGCGGGGGCGGCCGTGGCCGCGGCAGCGGCGCCGAACAGCGGGCCCGCGGCGGCGGCGGCCCGGCCCAGCAGGCCCTGGCGCGGCGCGGCGACCGGCGGTTCGTGGCGCTCGGGGGCGCGCTGCGGCTCGGGCGCGTGGCGCGCGTCGGCGACAAGGCGCGAGCGGTTCTGCACCGCGTCGGCGATGCGGGCGCGGATCCGGTCCTCGGTCGGCTCCTCGCCGGCATGCAGGGCCCGCGGGGCGGGGCGCTCGACCAGCTCGGGCTCGGGCGCGGCCATCGCCGGCTCGGCGCGGCGCATCAGGCCGGGCACCCGCGACAGCAGGCCGGCGCGGGCGGGCTGTGCCGCGGGATGGGCGGCCGTCTGGCCCGGGGCATAGCCCGCGGGCTCGGGGTAGTCCTCGAAGATCTCGTCCTCGTCCTCGGCCTCGACGAAGGCCGTGGGCTGGGCGCGGTGGACGGCGGCGGTGCGGCGGGCGGCGGGCGCGGGGATCCGCGCTTCGGCCTCGGCCTGCTCCTGCGCCCAGGCGCGCGCCTCGGCGGCCCGGCCGCGCGCGGCCTCGCGCCGTTCGCGCATCTTCTCGGCGGCGCCTTGCGCGCCGCGCATCGACAGCGCGGCCCCGATGCCGGCCAGCTGCAGAAGCTGGCTGTAGATGATGATCGCGCCGATCATCAGGAAGCGGGCGATCGCCTGCAGTTCGGGCCGGCTGAAGCCGGTGACGAAGGCGCCGGCGGCCAGCATGCCCGCGCCGACCAGCAGCGACATCAGCTTCAGCGTGAAGCTGGCCTTGACCGGGGTCACGTCGATCAGCACGCCCAGCACCGTGTCGCCGAACAGCCCGCCCAGCCCGAAGCTGTGGGTCCAGGCCGCGCCAGGGATCAGGGTCGAACAGTAGACCGACATCGCGGCGATGCCGATCGGGGCGAAGATCACCCGGCCGATGGCACGGTCCTCGCCGCGGTGCAGGATGAACCGCGTGCCCCAGGCGAAGAGGCAGATTGCGATGCCCCAGGCGCCGTGGCCGGCGATCACGTAAAGCGGCGAGGCGATGGCCGCGCCGATCCGGCCCAGCAGGTTCGACGGCGGCACGTCGGTGGCCGACAGGAACGACGGGTCGTCGGGCGAATAGCTCACCAGCATCAGCGACACGAGGATGCCCAGCGCGACCAGGCCCGCGCCCAGCAGTTCCTTGCCGCGCCGCTCCAGCGCCGCCTGCATGTTCTCGTCCAGAAGCGGATCGCGTTGCCTGATGTGGTAGGACGCCATTCTCTTCTCCTTAGCCATAGAGGCAGTCGCGCAGGCGGATCAGACCGGCCTGCAGCTCTGCCTCGGGCGCGACGAGCGCGACCCTGATGTATTGGTCGCCGGGATTTCCGGCGCTGGTGTCGCGGGACAGGTAGGCACCCGGAAGCACCCTGACCCCTGTTTCTGTCCAAAGCTTGACCGCCGCGGCCTCGCCCGTGCCGACCGTGTCGGGCACCGGCAGCCACAGGAAGAAGCCGCCCTGCGGCAGCGCGAAGCCCTGCACGCCGGCGAAGACCTCGGCCGTCATGCGGAATTTCGACGCGTACAGCGCGAGGTTGGCGCGCACGTGGACCTCGTCGTCCCAGGCGCGGCGGCTGACCTCCTGCAGGGGCAGCGGCACCGGCGCCCCCTGGTACGAGCGCAGCTGTTTCACCCGCGCCATCGCCTGCGGCCCACCGGCGACGAAGCCCGAGCGCAGCCCGGGCAGGTTCGAGCGCTTGGAAAGCGAATTGAAGATCAGCACCCGCTCGGGGTCGGTTCCGGTCGCCTGCATCACCGCCAGCGCGCCGGGCGGCGCCGCGTCCGAGTAGATCTCGGAATAGCATTCGTCGGCGAGCACGCGGAAATCGTGCTTCTCGGCCAGCGCCATCAGCCGCGCGAGATAGTCCTCGGGCGCGATCGCGCCCTGCGGGTTCGCCGGGCTGCAGATGTAGGCGGCGGTGGTGCGGTCCAGGATCTCGGGCGGCAGCGCCTCGTAATCGGGCAGGAATCCGGTCTGGGCGGTCGCCGGCACGAAGACGGGCTCGGCCCCGGTCGCGATCGCGGCCACGGCATAGACCTGATAGAACGGGTTCGGCATCAGCACGACCGGGCGCTGGCCGTTCTTCATCTCGGGCGCGGTGGCGAGGCAGGCGTTGAACAGCGCCTCGCGCGTGCCGTTGACGTTGCAGACCTGCGTCGCGGGATCGACGCTCACGCCATAGCGCCGGTCGATCCAGCCCGCGATCGCGGCGCGCAGGCCGGGCGTGCCTTCGTTCGGGGGGTACTTGCCGAATCCCTCCAGCGCACCCGCCAGCACCTCGCCGACCCAGTCCGGGAACGGGTGGCGCGGCTCGCCGATGGTCATGGCAATGGGCTCACCGCCCGCGGGCAGGTGATCGATCAACGCCCGCAGACGCGGAAACGCGTAATCCGGCAGGTTCGAGAACCGCTCGGGAAATGCCATGACTGCCTCTCGTCCGGGGTCTGTTTCGATGCCCCGTTTTGCCGCGAGACTATCCGAGCGGCCGGGCGGGGTCCAGAAAAAGCGGCCCCGCCGGGGCGGGGCCGCAAGCCGTTGTGGCTTTTCAGCAAAGCGCCGCTTCCGCCGCGACGCCAAGCCGCAGCAGCCGCTCCTCGCTCATCGGCGGGCCCATCAGCGACAGGCCGGTTCCGGGCACAGCCGTCGGCAGCGTCAGCACCGCCAGATCCAGCAGGTTGCCGATCCGGGTGTTGCGCAGCGCCAGCAGGTTCTCGGTCGCGAAATAGGCCGGGTCGTCCAGCAGCCGCTGCGCGTCCGGCGGCAGGATCGGCGAGGTCGGGATCAGCACGGCGTCATACTCTGCCGTCGCCGCGTACCACGCGGCCCGGATCTCGTAGAGCCGGTTCCAGGCCGCGACGAAATCGGCGGCCGAGACGGCGCCGCCCCCGCGGAACCGCTCGAGCACGGGGCCGTACATCTTGTCGGGCGCGGCCTCGATCACCGCCTTCCAGGTGCCATAGGCCTCGGGCGCCACCAGGAAGCCCGACAGCGCCAGCGCCTCGGACACCATCGGGAAGGCGCGCCGCTCGATCGCGGCGCCCGCGGCCTCCAGCGTCGCCACCGCGGCCTCGAAGCCCGCCACCGGCGCCTCGCGCGCGTCCTCGAAGGGCGCGCCCTCCAGCACCAGAAGCCGCGCCCCCTCGAGGCTCGCCCCCGCCAGGTCGCAGGGCCTCGTGCCCTCGAGCGCCGCCAGCAGCAGCGCGCAATCCTCGACCGAGCGGCACAGCGGGCCCACGGTGTCGAACCGCGCGGCGAGCGGCACCACCCCCTCTAGCGACAGCCGGCCATGGGTGGTCTTCAGCCCGGTCAGCCCGTTCCAGGCCGACGGGATCCGCACCGAGCCGCCGGTGTCCGACCCGATCCCGGCCGCCGCCAGCCCCAGCCCGACCGACACCGCGGCGCCCGAGGACGAGCCGCCCGGCGCCAGCGCCGGGTCGATCACGTTCGGCGGCGTCGCGGTCGAGGGGTTCATCCCCAGCCCCGAGAACGCGAGTTCGGTCATATGGGTCTTGCCCAGGCACACCAGCCCCTGCGCGGTCGCGTTGCGCAGCACCAGCGCGTCGGTCTCGGGCACCCGCCCCGCCAGAAGCGGCGTGCCCGACTCGGTCGCGACGCCGGCGGTGTCATAGAGATCCTTCCACGACACCGGCACCCCGTCGAGCGGCCCGCGCCGCAGGCCGGCCTTCGCCCGCGCCGCCGCCGCCGCCGCCTCGGCCCGGGCCCGGTCCTCGGTCAGCCGGGCGTAGATGCGCGGGGTGTCGGGATGGGCCTTGATCGCGGCCAGATAGGTTTCGGTCAGCGCCACCGGGTCGATCTCGCCGCGGTCGATGCCGCGGCCGAGCTCCGCGGCGGTCATGGTGAGCCAGTCCTGCATCCGGTGACGCCTTTCCTTGTCCTTGGTCGGCGCGACGCTAGCCCTGCCGCGCGGCATGGACAATCCCGCGCGGACGGCCATATTCCGGCGCATGGATCGCGACGTTCTCATCGTGGGCGGCGGGCTGAACGGCCCCGCCCTGGCGCTCGCCCTCGCGGGGGCGGGCCTCACCTCGGCCGTGATCGACGCGCGCCCCGCCCGGGCCCGCGCCGAGGCCGGCTTCGACGGGCGCGCCTATGCGCTGGCGCTGGCCTCGGTCCGGCTCCTGGGCGCGATCGGGATCTGGCCCGCGCTCGCGCCGCTGGCGCAGCCGATGCTCGCGGTCGAGGCCGCCGATGCCCGCCCCGGCGAGACGCCTGCCCCCTTCGGGCTGCAGTTCCTCTCGGCCGAGATCGAGGAAGGGCCGCTCGGCCAGATGGTCGAGGACCGCCACCTCTATGCCGCCTTCCTGCAGGCGATGGCCGACAGCCCCGCGATCGACCACCACCCGGGCTGCACGGTGACGGCGCAGCAGGCCGGCGCCGCCGGCGTCACGGTCACGCTGGCCGACGGGCGCCACCTGTCGGGGCGGATGCTGGTCGGCGCCGATGGCCGCGCCTCCGGCACCGCCGCGCGCGCGGGCATCACCCGGACCGGCTGGGGCTATGGCCAGACCGCGCTCGTCGCCGCGATCGCGCACGAGCGGCCGCATGGCGGCACCGCGCGGCAGGTCTTCCTGCCCGGCGGCCCGCTCGCGATCCTGCCCCTGACCGGCGACCGGTCCTCGATCGTCTGGAGCGAGACCGACGCGAATGCCGCCCGCATCGCCGCGCTCGACGACCGGGCCTTCCTCGAGGTGCTGCGCCCGCGCTTCGGCGAGGCGCTGGGGCCGATCGCGCTCGCCGGCCCGCGCTTCACCTATCCGCTGGGCCTGACGCTCGCCGATGCCTATGTCGCCGACCGGCTCGCGCTGGTGGGCGACGCGGCGCATGGCGTGCACCCGATCGCAGGCCAGGGCCTGAACCTCGGGCTGCGCGACGTGGCGGCGCTGGCCGAAACCCTCGTCGACGCGCACCGCCGCGGCGAGGATATCGGCGCCCTCACCGTGCTCGACCGCTACCAGGGCTGGCGGCGCTTCGACGCGACGACGCTGGCGCTGGGGATGGACGGGGTGAACCGGCTCTTCGCGACCGACAACCCGCTGGTGCGCGGCGCGCGCGACCTCGGCATGGGCCTCGTGCAGTCGATCCCGGCCCTGCGCCGCGGCTTCATGCGCCAGGCCGCCGGCCTCTCCGCCCCGCCCGGCACCCGCCTGCCGCGGCTGATGGACGGCCGCCCGCTCTGAACCGCCCGCTCTGGTCCGCCCGCGCTCTTTCGACTTTGCACAAATATCCCGGGGGTCCGGGGGCAGCGCCCCCGGCCCTGGCGCGTCAGTCGATCTGGCGCGCCTCGTCGATCAGCAGGATCGGGATCCCCTCGCGGATCGGGAAGGCCAGTTGCGCCGGGCGCGAGATCAGCTCCTGGCGCGCGGCGTCATAGCTCAGCGGCGCATGGGTCAGCGGGCAGACCAGCGCCTCGAGCATGCGGCGGTCGGCCTTGGGTCCATCGCTCATTGCAGCGTCTCCTCCCCCTCGCCGCCGCTGCGCAGCGCGAATTCGATCAGCGTCACCAGGGTCTCGCGCCGCTGGCCAAGGTCGGGCGCCTCCAGCAGCGCCTGCTTCTCCTCGGGCTCGAACGGCAGCAGCATCGACAGCGAGTTCAGCAAAAGCTCGTCCTCGGCATCCTTGAGCGATTCCCAGTCCGTCGCCAGCTGCTCGTTGTCGAAATAGCGCCGCAGCAGTCCCAGGAACCCGGCCCGGTCGAAGCCGGGATCGGCCTCGACCCGCCCGAGGTCGCGCCCGAACCCCTCCCAGTCGACCCGGGCGCGCAGGTAGGGGGTGAAGCCCTCGACCTCCGACACCAGCCGGAACCGCGACACGCCGGTCAGGGTGATCATGTAGCGGCCATCCTCGGTCTCGGACATGGCGGTGACGCGGCCGGCGCAGCCGATCGCGTTCAGCCGGCGCTGCAGCGGCGCCGCGCGGTCGGCCTCGACCCCGGGCGGCAGCGTGCGCGGCTGGACCATGCCGATCAGCCGGCCCGGCGTCTTCAGCGCGTCCTCCAGCATCTGCAGGTAGCGCGGTTCGAAGATGTGCAGGGGCAGCCGCGCCCGGGGCAGCAGCAACGCCCCCGGCAGGGGGAAGAGCGGCAGCTTGTCGGGAAGGTCTGCGGGCTTGATCATGCGCTTCGACCTAGCCCGCCCCCGCGGCGCGACAACCTCAGAGGAAGATCATCGAGCTGAGCTTTCGCCGGCCCTTGGCGGCCAGCGGGTCGCCGGGCTTGAGCGCGTCGAAGATGGTGAACAGCTGCGCCTTCGCGGCGCCCTCGTTCCAGTCGCGGTCGCGGCGGAACAGCTCCAGCAGCTGGTCGATCGCCTCCTCGACCCGGCCGCCGGCATGCAGCGCCTGCGCAAGGTCGAACCGCGCCTGCAGGTCGGCCGGATCGGCCTCGACCCGCGCGGTCAGCTCGGCCACCGGGCCCGCCTCCGCCGCCTGCCTCGCCAGCGCGAGCTGCGCGCGCGCGGCCTCGACCGGGGCGGCCGTGGCGATCTTGGCCGGCACGTCCGCCAGCATCGCCTCGGCCTGCTCGACCGCGCCAAGCGCGATCTGCGCGCGCACGAGCCCGCCGAAGGCCGCGGCATTCTCGGGCTCCTCGCCCAGGATCGCGGCGAAGGTCTCGGCCGCGTCCTCGGCCGCACCCTCGGCCAGCATGGTCTCGGCCGCCTCGAGCGCCTCGCCCAGGCCGCCATCCCCCGCGAGCGCCGCCAGCTTGTCGACGAATGCCTTGATCTCCGAGGCGGGCAGCGCCCCCTGGAAGCCATCGACCGGCTGGCCCTGCCAGAAGGCATAGACCGTCGGGATCGACTGGATGCGCATCTGCTGGGCGATCATCTGGTTTTGGTCGACATCGACCTTCACCATCACGACCTTGCCCTTGGCGGCCTTGACCTCGGCCTCGAGCGCGGGGCCGAGCGTCTTGCACGGGCCGCACCAGGTCGCCCAGAAATCGACGATCACCGGCACCTCGCGCGAGCGGTCCACGACCTCGGCCATGAAGTCGCGCTCGGTGACGTCCTTGATCAGGTCGGCGGCGGCGGGGCTGGGTTTCTGGCCGAGTTCGAGCATGGCGTCCTCGCAAGCGTTTCTGTTCGCCGCCCTATATGAGCGCCGCCGCGGCAGTTGCCAAGGTCTGTGGCGCCGCGCGGGCCGGAAGGGGGGGGCGTCAGGCCCGCCGCAGGCACCGGCCGCAGGCGGGCCATCCGGGTGCGCGGCGGGCGGGGACCGGATGGATGGGCGCCGCGCCCCGTCCGGTTCCGTCCCGCTGCCCCTGTCGCCAGTGGCAGGTCGGCAGTGGCAGGTCAGCGGTGGCAGGTCGGCGGTGGCAGGCTCGGCCGGTTTGGCGGCTAGCCGTCCTGCGGCGGCAGCAGGCGTGCGGTGACGTCCTCCCACTGCCCCAGCGACGAGACATAGGCGCCGGCCAGCCCCGCCGTCACCGCCGCGCGCCGCAGCTCCTCGGCCTTGGGATAGCTGGAATAGGGCGCGACCACGATCGAGAAGCTGCCGTTGCCCATCCGGAAGATGCTGAGCCGGCGCATCGCCCCCGCGCCGGTCCCGGTGCCCGTTCCCGTGCCCGTCTCCGGGCCCGTCGCCGCGGTCGCGCCGGCCAGCCGGTCGCGCATCCGGGCAAGCTCCTGCCGGGCGGTCTCCTCGCTGCGTGCGCTGGCGACCACCGCGCCGAAGGTGCCCGGGATGTCGGGGTCCTTGGCGCCGATCGTCGCGCGGATCGAGGCGAGGACCTCGAGGTTGCGGGTCGCCAGAAGGCTGCCCGCCGCCTCGGCCTCGGCCAGGGTCGCCTCGGCAAGGTCGTACTGGCCCGCCAGCATCTGGGTGTAGCCAAGGTTGTTGAGGGTCTTGATCCGGGCCTCGGGCGGGATCCGGTCGGCCTGCGCGCGCTGGGTCTGGAAGCTGGCCGCGGCCGCGTCCAGCGCGCCGGTCTGAAGCTGGGCATAGCCGAGCGCGTTCCACGCGGCGAGGCTGTCGAAGCCGGGCACCTGGTCCTGCCCGGCAAGGGCCGCGCGCAGCTGCTCGGCGGCCAGGTCGTAGTCGCCGGTGCGCAGGTAGAACCGCCCGAGGTCGTAGCGGGTGCAGGGCCCGGCATCGGGCGTCGCCAGCCGCGCCGCCGCCGCGCGCGCGGCCGCCAGCGCCGTCCCGTCGCCGCCCTCGGGGTAGTCGCGCAGCACCCTGCGCCCGGCGAGCGCGCCCGCCTCGGGCCCGGGGCCGGGCAGGCAGGGATCGGCGGTTTCGGCCCGCGCGGGCGGCGTCGGGGCGCCTGGGCCGACTGTCAGCGCGACGGCCAGCAGGATCATGGCGATCGCCCGCCGCAGCCGTTGCATCGCGACCCGCCGCGCGCTCATGCGCCGCCCTCCGCGCGCAGGCCGGGATTCGCGCTGATCACCTCTTCGACCTGCGAGCGCACGGCATCGGCGCGCTCCTGCTGCTGGCCAGCGATCATCCGGCCCTTGTCGCGGATCTCGGCCTCGCGCGCGGAAAGCTGCGCCTGCGTCTCGAGCAGCCGGTCGATGATCTTGTCGAGCGAGATGCTCAGCCGCTCGCGGTTCACGAGGTTGAGGTCCATGTCGGCGGTGTAGAGGTGGCGCCCGCCGCTGCTGCGGAACACGACAAGCTCCATCAGCTTGGGTTCGCGCTCGCCAAGGTCGATCTTCACCGCGATCTTCGGCTGCACCAGCGGGGCGTAGATCGCGCCGCCAAGGAACAGCGCCGCGATGCCCAGCGTCATCGTGATCGCGATCAGCCGCATCGCCGGCGGCAGATCCTTGAAATAGCGCGGCAGCGTGTAGCACAGCACGAGGAACAGCAGCGCCGCCAGCCCCGGGATCCCGTGGTTCAGCAGCGTGTCGCCAAGCGAGGCGACCTCGTTCGCGCCGACCGTCACCGTCTCGCCTGCCACGCGCCCCTCCGTCCGCTTGACCGCCCTGGCAGGAATCGTCGGCGAACAGGGTTAATGACGGGTTAAAGGCTCGAAGATCGGCGGGGCGCCGGGACGGCGGCGCCCGCCGGGGCCGCGGGGCGCGGCCGGTTCAGAGATCGAAGGTGGCGAAGACCGGCGCGTGGTCCGAAGGCTGCTCCCACCCGCGGGCATCGCGCAGCACGCGGCTGGAATGCGCGGCGGTGGCGATGTCGGGCGTGGCCCAGACATGGTCGAGCCGGCGGCCCTTGTCGGCGGCGTCCCAGTCCGGCGAGCGGTAGGACCACCAGGAATAGAGCTGCCCCGAGGGGATGTCGGCACGGGTCACGTCGACCCAGTTGCCGGCCTCCTGCGCCTGGGCCAGGTGCTCGACCTCGATCGGGGTGTGGCTGACGATCTTCAGCAGCTGCTTGTGGTTCCAGACGTCGTCCTCGCGCGGGGCGATGTTCAGGTCGCCCACCAGGATCGACTTGTGCGGCCGGTTCGCGCCGAACCAGTGCTTCATCTCGGTCAGGAAATCCAGCTTCTGGCCGAACTTGTCGTTCTGCTCGCGGTCGGGAATGTCGCCGCCGGCGGGGACGTAGAAGTTCTGGATCGTCACCCCGTTCTCAAGCGTCGCCGCGACGTGGCGGGCATGGCCGAGCCGGGCGAAGTCGCGGTCGCCCGCATCCTCGATCGGCAGCTTCGACAGGATCGCGACGCCGTTGTAGCCCTTCTGGCCGCGCGCCACGCAATGGGTGTAGCCCAGCGCGCGGAACCCCTCGAGCGGCATCTTGTCGACCGGCGACTTGCATTCCTGCAGGCACAGCACGTCCGGCGCCTCCTCGCGCAGCAGCTTGGCCACGAGCCCCGCGCGCAGCCGCACCGAGTTGATGTTCCAGGTGGCGAGGGTGAAGGCCATGCGCGTCTCCGATGGGTCTTGGATGGGTCGTGGATCGGTCTGGGGGCCCGGGGCGCCGGGGGTGGCCGGGCAGGGGGCGGGGCCGGACCTTAGCCGGGGGCCGCGGCGGCGTCCACCGGCGCCGGCACCGGGCCCGCGGCTCGGCGGGATGCCGCGCTGCGGCGGCCTCGCTGCGCCGCCGTCTGCCCGGATCGTGACTTGAGGACCGGCGCCCGACCGTGCCACAAACCCCGCAAATCGACTTGAAGGACCGAACCGACATGCGCGCCATCGCACCGCTCGCCACCGCCCTCGCCCTCACGATCGCCACGCTGGCCCCGGCCTCCGCCCGCCCGATGGCGGGCGGCGAGGCCCGCAAGATGCAGACCGCGGTCAACGTCTACCTCGGGGCCATCGACCGCGGCGAGGCCGACCGCGTCGTCGCCGCCCTGCCGCCGCGGATCAAGAACATCTTCGCGGGCTCGGCCGGGATCGAGGCCGGCCAGCTTGACCGCACGCTGACCGCGCAGACCGCGGCGCTGCTGAAATCGGCGAACTTCAGCGACTTCAACGCGAACTTCACCGGGGTCGAGGCCACGGATTCGGTGCTGTCGGACGGCACCACCGTGACCTGGGTGATCGTGCCCACCAGCTTCAAGGCGGCGACCGCCAAGGGCAAGACCCTGAACGAGCAGCCGCTGCTGGCGGTGAACGAGGGCGGCAGCTGGTACATGATGCGCGTCGAGGGCGCGCAGCAAAAGCAGCTGGTCTCGATCGCCTATCCCTTCCTGCAGAACGTGAGCTTCCCGCAAAGCCGCGTCTCGCCCGTCAACTGACGGCGGATCGATGAGCGGTCCCGCGATCGACGCCGCCCGGCTTCAGGCCGATCTCGACGCGCTGGCCGCGATCACCGATCCCGACCGGCCCTGGACCCGGCGCTCGTTCTCGCAGCGGTTCCTGGCCGGGCGCGACTGGCTGCGCGCGGCCTTCGAGGCCGAGGGGCTGGCCGTGCGCCTCGACGCCGCCGGCAACCTGATTGGTGCCCGGCCCGGCTCCGATCCCGCGGCGCCGATCCTGATGACCGGCTCGCACAGCGACACCGTGCCCGATGGCGGCCGCTTCGACGGCATCGCCGGCATCCTGTGCGGCCTCGCGGCGATCCGGGCGCTGAACGCGGCGGGCATCGCCACCCGCCACCCGCTCGAACTCGTCGATTTCCTCGCCGAAGAGCCAAGCGACTGGGGCATCTCCTGCGTGGGCTCGCGCGGGATGGCCGGGGCGCTGTCGCCGGCCGACCTCGCACGCAGCGGCCCGGGCGGCGAGACGCTGGGCGCCGCGATCGACCGCATCGGCGGCTGCGTGGCGCGGCTCGACACCGCGCGGCGGGGGTCCGAGGTCGCCGGGTTCCTCGAGCTGCACATCGAGCAGGGCCGGGTGCTGGAGCAGGCCGGCGCGGGGCTGGGCATCGTCTCGGCCATCGTCGCGATCCGGCGCTACGGCGTGCGCTTCGCCGGCACCGCGGGCCATGCCGGCACCACGCCGATGGCAGGGCGGGCCGACGCGGGCCTCGCGCTCGCGCGGCTGTCGCTCGGGGTGCGCGACCTCGGCGTCGAGTTCGCGGGCCTCGGGCGCGGGCATTTCGTGGCCACGATCGGCGTGAGCACGCTGCTGCCCGGCGGCGCCAACGTCGTGCCCGGCGCGGCCGAGGCGGTGCTCGACATCCGCGCCGAGGATCCCGCGCTGCTCGACCTGTTCGAGACGCGCCTGGCCACGCTCGTCGCCGCCTGCGCCGCGGCCGAGGGGTGCGAGGCGGCGCCGGTGGACGAGATCAGCCGCTCGGCCGGCCATGTCGGCGATGCCGCGCTGCGCGACTGCCTGTCGCGCGCCGCCGAATCCCGGCAGGAGCGCTGGCTGCCCATCGCCTCGGGCGCGGGCCACGACACGATGTTCGTCGGAAGGTTCGCCCCGGCGGCGATGCTGTTCGTGCCCTCGGTCGAGGGCCGCAGCCACTGCCCCGAGGAAGAGACCGCGCTGCCCGACCTCGTGCGGGGCGCGACCTGCCTGATGGAAGCGCTGCTGCTGCGCGACGCGCGGGCCTGAGCCGGGGGAGAAGGCACCGCGGGCATGGATCTGGCCGGGGGAAGGTGATGGCACCTCCTTCCCCACCGGTCCCGGCGCGCATCGGCCCGGGGCGGGGAAGGTGGTGAGCCCGACAGGGTTCGAACCTGTGACCCACTGATTAAAAGTCAGTTGCTCTACCAGCTGAGCTACGGGCCCATCACGGCGCGCTTCCTATGCGGGGCGCGGGCCGGGGTCAAGCGACTCGCATGACGGCTGCGGGGCCCGCGTCCGGCCATGCCGCGGCGCGGAAAGCGGGGGCGCGAAAACCGAAAGGGCCCGGTCTTGCGACCGGGCCCCTTTGGGACGAAATGGTGAGCCCGACAGGGTTCGAACCTGTGACCCACTGATTAAAAGTCAGTTGCTCTACCAGCTGAGCTACGGGCCCATCTCGTGGGGCGCTCTCTACGCAGAGCGGCACCGGGGGTCAAGCGCCTTCGCCGCGAAAAGTTCACGCCGCTGGAAAAAACTTCCCGGCACGCGTATATCGCGCGGCATGAAGGACTCGCGCTCCCATTCCGGCCTGCCGTTCATGAAGATGCACGGCGCGGGCAACGACTTCGTCGTCATCGACGCCCGCCGCACCGACCGCCCGGTGACGGCCGCGCTGGCGCGCGCGCTCGCGGACCGCAACCGCGGCGTGGGCTTCGACCAGCTCGCCGTGATCCACCCGACCGAGGATGCCGATTTCCGGCTGCAGTTCCTGAATTCCGACGGCTCCGAGGCCGGCGCCTGCGGCAACGCCACCCGCTGCGTCAGCGATTTCATCCTGCGCGAGAGCGGGGCCGAGGCGACGACGCTGCGCACCTCGCGCGGGTTGCTGCACGCGCGGCGGCGCAGCGACGGGTTGGTCAGCGTCAACATGGGCGCGCCGATGACCGAGCCCGCGCAGATCCCGCTCGTGCCGGTCAACGACGTGCTGCACCTGCCTCTCGAGGGCGACCCGGTCGCCATCGGCATGGGCAACCCGCACTGCATCTTCTTCGTGCCCGATGCCGAGTCCGTGGACGTGGCCCGCGACGGCGCCGCGATCGAGCATCACCCCCTGTTCCCCGAGGCGACCAATGTCGAGTTCGCCAGCGTCATCGGCCCCGACCGCCTGCGGATGCGGGTGTGGGAGCGCGGGGCGGGCATCACGCTGGCCTGCGGCTCGGGCACCTGTGCGACGGCGGTGGCGGCGCATCTGCGCGGCCTGACCGGGCGCAGGGTGACGGTCGAGGTCGATGGCGGCACGCTGGAGATCGACTGGCGCGACGACGGGGTCTGGATGACCGGCCCCACCGCCCATGTCTTCGACGGCGTCCTGACGCCCGATTTCCTGGACCGGGTGGGCTGAGCATGGACGCGAAACCGCCCGTCTTCGCGACCCTTGGCTGTCGCCTGAACGCCTACGAGACCGAGGCCATGCGCGAGCTGTCGGCCGCCGCCGGCCTGCCGGGCGCGGTGGTGGTCAACACCTGCGCCGTCACCGCCGAGGCGGTGCGCAAGGCCAAGCAGGAGATCCGCAGGCTCGCGCGCGAGAATCCCGGCGCGCCGGTGATCGTGACCGGCTGCGCCGCGCAGACCGAGCCCGAGACCTTCGCCGCCATGCCCGAGGTCACGCGCATCATCGGCAACCACGAGAAGATGCTGGCCGACACCTGGTCCGATCTCGGCCGCGAGTTCCGCAGCCCCGGCAGTGACCTGATCGGCGAGACCGAGAAGATCCGCGTCGACGACATCATGTCGGTGAAGGAGACGGCGGGCCACCTGATCGACGGATTCGGCCGCCACCGCGCCTATGTGCAGGTGCAGAACGGCTGCGACCACCGCTGCACCTTCTGCATCATCCCCTTCGGCCGCGGCAATTCCCGCTCGGTCCCGGCCGGGGTCGTCGTGGAACAGATCAAGCGGCTGGTGGGCAAGGGCTTCAACGAGGTCGTGCTGACCGGCGTCGATCTCACCAGCTGGGGCGCCGACCTGCCGGCGACGCCGCGGCTGGGCGATCTGGTGATGCGGATCCTCAAGCTGGTGCCCGACCTGCCGCGGCTGCGGATCTCCTCGATCGATTCGATCGAGGCCGATCCGAACCTGATGCAGGCGATCGCGACCGAGCCGCGTCTGATGCCGCACCTGCACCTGAGCCTGCAGGCCGGCGACGACATGATCCTCAAGCGGATGAAGCGGCGCCACCTGCGCGACGACGCCATCGCCTTCTGCGAAGAGGCGCGCCGGCTGCGCCCCGACATGATCTTCGGCGCCGACATCATCGCGGGCTTCCCGACGGAAACCGAGGCGATGTTCGACAACTCGCTGAAGCTGGTGACCGACTGCGGCCTGACCTTCCTGCACGTCTTTCCCTACAGCCCCCGCAAGGGCACGCCCGCGGCGCGGATGCCGCAGGTGAAGGGCCCGGCGATCAAGGACCGCGCGGCACGGCTGCGCGCGGCGGGCGAGTCCGCGCTGCAGCGCCACCTCGGCCGGCAGGTCGGCCGCCGCCACCGCGTTCTGACCGAGGGGCCGCGGCTGGGGCGGACCGAGCAGTTCACGGAAGTGCGCTTCGACACCGACCAGCCCGAGGGCACGATCCTCGACCTCGTGATCCGCGGCGTGGCCGACGGCCGCCTGACGGTCTGACACCGGGCTGGACAGTCCCGCCGCGCAGGGCCACGGTCGGCACGAGCCAACCGACGGGGGATCCCAATGCGTCTCTACCACTCGCCGCTGTCGCCCTTCGTGCGCAAGATCATGGTCGCGCTGATCGAGACCGACATGATCGGCAAGGTCGAACTTGTCACCGGCTCGGGCACGCCGATCGATCCCGGCACCGCGCCGATCGAGGCCAACCCCCTGGGCAAGGTCCCCGCGCTCGAGATCGCGCCGGGGCGGGTGCTGTACGACAGCCGGCTGATCACCCGCTGGATCGATGCCGAAAGCGGCGGCAGTCTCTATCCGTCGGGCGATGCGCTCTGGGATGCGCTGATCGTCGAATCCACGGTCGAGGGCGCGCTCGATGCCGCGCTGCTGATGTCCTACGAACGCCGCCTGCGCCCCGAGGAGCTGCGATTCGCCCCCTGGGTCGAGGGACAGTGGACCAAGGTCGCGCGCGCGCTCGACACGATCGAGACGCGCTGGCTGGGCGGGATGCCGCCGGACCGGGCGACGATGCCGGCGATCGCGCTGGGCTGCGCGCTGGGCTATCTCGATTTCCGCTTCGACGAGCGGGGCTGGCGCGACGGCCGTCCGGCGCTGACCGCCTGGTACGAGACCTTCGCCACCCGCCCCTCGATGCTCGAGACGCTGCCCAAGCAGTGAGCGGTCAGAAGCTGTAGGTGATGCCGATGTTCACCGCGTTGGTGGTGAACTCGGTCTGCAGGCTGTCGCCGTCCTTCAGGTCGATGTCGTGCTTCGACCAGCTGGCCTTCCACTCGCCGAACACCCGCCAGCGCGCGCTGACGCCCAGGGTGGTGCCGGCCACGACCTGCACCACCGGGCCGGTGATCTGGTACTCGAACGTGTCGCGCCCGCCCGCGGGCGTGACCTCGACATGCGGCATCGCCAGCCCGACCCCGGCGCCGACATAGGGCCACCAGCGCCGCCCGGGCTCCTGCCAGCGGCGGAAGGCGTTCACGGTGGCGAAGTTCAGCCCGTCGGTGAATTCCAGCGTGTCATAGCCGGCCTCGGCCCGGTTGCGGGCATAGGCCTTGGCGTGGTTGACCTCGACCGCGAAGCCCCAGGCCTCGTCCGCCCACCAGGTCGCGCGCGCGCCCCAGTAGGGCGGGGCCGACAGCGACCTGCCCGCCCAGTCGGGGTCGCTCGATCCCAGCGATCCGGCATCCAGCCGGGTGCCGTCGACGGATTGCAGTCCGCTGTAGAACGACAGGCTGATCTCGGCTTGCCCGACGCCCGGCGCCAGCAGGGCGCCGAGGGCAAGCGCCGCGGTGGTCGCGCGCATCTGCTCATCCTCTGGCCGTCATCGCGCCTTGGCGGCGCCGTTCCCGCCATGGTGCCGCCCCGCCTGCCGTCGCGGCAAGTACCCCGTGTCCGCCGCGCCGCAGTGCGTTGCCGATCAACAACAGCGCCCGCCGCGCCCGCCGCCGGGCCGGCCCCGGGCGCCGCGCCAGCCGCTCGCAGCCCAGCCCCAGCCCGGCACCGGCAAAGACCTGCCAGATGTCGTGCCGCCCGGCTTCGATGCGCGAGGCGCCGACGAAGGTCGCGGCGAAGACCACCACCCCCTGCGCCACCGGGTTGCGCGCCACGCAGTCGCGCAGCAGCGCGCTCGCCCCCAGCACCGCCGTCGCGGTATGGGCCGAGGGGAAGCCGTTGCGCCCGCCGTCCGGCCGGCGGTTGAGCGCCGCGCCGCCAAGGCCGCGCTTGGCGGCATGGGCGGAGGTGAACATCGCCGCGTAGCGCAGCGCGAATTCGCCCGCGGCGGCGGGGCTTGCCTGGCAGGCCAGCGCCGCCAGCGGCAGCGCCACCTGCAGCCGGTCGCCGATCCGATCCGCGCGCCAGCCGCCGAAGCTCACCGCCAGCACCAGAATCACCGTCACCGCCTGCGCACAGCCGAGGATCCGCAGCGCCGTCGCGATCATCCCTGCCTCCGATCCGTCCAATCCGTTGATTTAACGCGATATCACGAAACGATCACGGTTCTGCGACACCCGCGTGAGCGGCCGCTCCGGCGCCACCGCGCCCGCGCCGGGGCGTGACATCGTCGCGACGTTTTCCCGCAGGGGCGGCCGCGCACCGATTGCGCGCTGGACGCATATTGATTTCGCGAATAAAAACGGCCCCGGATGGAGGGCCACGGGAGCACGCGGGGGAGGATCACAGCCCGCGACCGCTCGCCTTCCGGCTAGGGAAGGAGATTAGACGTGTCCCACGCAGACGATCACGTCGGCACCCGCCGTGACTTTCTCTACTATGCCACGGCCGGCACCGGGGCGGTCGCCACCGGCGCCGCGGTCTGGACGCTGGTGAACCAGATGAACCCCTCGGCCGACGTGCAGGCGCTGGCCTCGATCTACGTCGACGTGAGCGGGGTCGAGACCGGCACCCAGCTGACGGTGAAGTGGCGCGGCAAGCCCGTGTTCATCCGCCGCCGCTCGCCCGAGGACATCGAAAGCGCGCGCGCCGTGCCGATGGGCGATCTGGTCGACACCAATGCCCGCAACGCCAACATCGCCGCCGACGCGCAGGCGACGGACGAGAACCGGACGCTGGACGAAGCCGGCGAATGGCTGGTGATGATGGGCGTGTGCACGCATCTGGGCTGCGTGCCGATCGGCGACGGGGCAGGGGATTTCGACGGCTGGTTCTGCCCCTGCCACGGCTCGCACTACGACGCCGCCGGCCGGATCCGGCGCGGACCCGCACCGCAGAACCTGCCGGTGCCGACCGCGTCCTTCTCGGACGACACGACGATTCTGCTGGGCTGAGGAGGACAGCATGGCCGGCATCCCGCACGATCACTACGAACCGAAGACCGCCCCCGAGACCTGGCTGCACAAGCGGCTGCCGATCGTGGCGCTGGTCTACGACACGCTGATGATCCCGACGCCCAAGAACCTCAACTGGATGTGGATCTGGGGCATCGTCCTGACCTTCTGCCTGGTGCTGCAGATCGCGACCGGGATCGTCCTGGTCATGCACTACACGCCGCATGTCAGCCTCGCCTTTTCGTCGGTCGAGCACATCATGCGCGACGTGAACGGCGGCTACATGCTGCGCTACCTGCACGCCAACGGCGCGTCGCTGTTCTTCTTCGCCGTCTACATCCACATCTTCCGCGGCCTCTACTACGGGTCCTACAAGGCCCCGCGCGAGGTGACCTGGATCGTCGGCATGCTGATCTACCTCGCGATGATGGGCACGGCCTTCATGGGCTACGTGCTGCCCTGGGGGCAGATGTCGTTCTGGGGCGCGACGGTGATCACCGGCCTCTTCGGCGCGATCCCGGGCATCGGCCCGTCGATCCAGACCTGGCTGCTGGGCGGCCCGGCCGTCGACAACGCCACGCTCAACCGCTTCTTCTCGCTGCACTACCTGCTGCCCTTCGTGATCGCGGCGCTGGTCGCGGTGCACATCTGGGCCTTCCACTCGACGGGCAACAACAACCCGACCGGGGTCGAGGTCCGCCGCGGCTCCAAGGCCGAGGCGGCGAAGGACACCGTGCCGTTCTGGCCCTACTTCGTGATCAAGGACCTGTTCGCCCTGGCGGTGATCATGGCGATCTTCTTCGCCGTCGTGGGCTTCATGCCGAACTACCTCGGCCACCCCGACAACTACATCGAGGCCAACCCGCTCTCGACCCCCGCCCACATCGTGCCCGAATGGTACTTCCTGCCGTTCTACGCGATCCTGCGCGCCTTCACCGGCGACGTCTGGGTGGTGATGCTGGTCAACTGGATCACCTTCGGCATCGTCGACGCCAAGTTCTTCGGCGTGCTGGCGATGTTCGGCGCGATCGCGGTGATGGCGCTGACGCCCTGGCTCGACACCTCGCGGGTCCGCTCGGGCCGCTACCGGCCGATGTTCAGGTGGTGGTTCGCGCTTCTGGTGCTCGACTTCATCGTGCTGATGTGGGTCGGCAGCCAGACGCCCACCGACCTGACCGCCTGGATCTCGCTGATCGCTTCGGCCTACTGGTTCGCCTACTTCCTGGTGATCCTGCCGCTTCTGGGCCTGATCGAGAAGCCGCTGCCGGTGCCCGCGACGATCGAAGAGGATTTCGACGCGCATTACGCGCCCACGACCGGCGGCACCAAGACCGTTCTGGCCGAGTGAGGGACAAGATCATGAGCATTCGCACCCTCACCCTGACCCTCGCCGCGGCATCGGGCCTGGCGCTTGCGCTGCCCGCCGCCGCGCAGGAGCATGGCGGCGGCCATATCGAGGACTGGTCGTTCTCGTTCGAAGGGCCCTTCGGCAAGTTCGACGAGTTCCAGCTGCAGCGCGGCCTGCAGGTCTACACCGAGGTCTGCGCGGCCTGCCACGGCATGAAGTTCGTGCCGATCCGGTCGCTGGCGGACGAGGGCGGCCCGCACCTGCCCGAGGACCAGGTCCGCGCCTATGCCACGCAGTTCACCGTGACCGACGCCGAGACCGGCGAGGACCGCGAGGGCAAACCCTCGGACCACTTCCCGCACTCGTCGCTGCCCAATGCCCCGGACCTGTCGCTGATGGCCAAGGCCCGCGCGGCCTTCCACGGGCCCTACGGCACCGGGATCAGCCAGCTGATGCGCGGCATCGGCGGGCCCGAGTACATCCACGCGATCCTCACCGGCTATACCGGCGAGACAATGGAGCAGGCCGGCACCACCTTCTACGAGAACCACGCCTTCTCGACCGGCTGGATCGCGATGCCGCCGCCGCTGTCGGACGGGCAGGTGGAATTCGCCGACGGCGCGCCCAACGACGTCAGCCACATGGCCGAGGACGTGTCGGCCTTCCTGATGTGGGCGGCCGAGCCGAAGCTGATGGCGCGCAAGCAGGTGGGCTTCGTCGCCGTGCTGTTCCTCGGGCTGCTGGCGGTGCTGCTGTACCTGACCAACAAGCGGATCTGGGCCCCGATCAAGCACAAGCGGGAAGCCTGACGAAACAGGGGCGGGGGGGGGGGGGGGGGGAGGGGGGGGGGGGGGGGGGGAGGGGGGGGGGGGGGGGGGGCCCCCCCCCCCCCCCCCCGCCCCCCCTGCGCCGGGCGCCGACCCCGGGCGTCAGGACGGGCGGCGGCGGCGATAGAGCCAGTGGCCGGCCCAGGCGAGCAGCCCCAGCACCACCACGATATCAAGCCCGCGCATCGCCTGGTGCAGGCCGGGCGAGCTGTCCCAGGCCTCGCCCAGCCGCCGGCCGATCCAGGCCAGCGCCAGGCACCACGGGAACGAGCCGAGGAAGGTGTAGACCTGGAAGCGCCAGACCGGCATCCGGCCGATGCCCGCCGGCAGCGACACGAAGGTGCGCACCACCGGCAAAAGCCGCGCGACGAAGACGGTGATCGTGCCCCAGCGCGCGAAATGCGCCTCGCTGCGGGCAAGCGAACGCTCGGTCAGGCCCAGCCACCGTCCCCAGCGCAGCACCATCCCGCGCCCGCCCCGCGCGCCGACGCCATACGCCAGCGTCGAGCCGAGGTTGCAGCCGACCGCGCCCGCCAGCGCCACCAGCCACAGGTTCATCTCGCCCTGCGCCACCAGCGATCCGGCGAAGGGCATGATCACCTCGGAGGGCAGCGGGATGCAGGCGCTTTCCAGCGCCATCAGCCCGGCGATACCGAGGTATCCGGTGGCCGAGATCAGGCCGGTGAGGACGGCCGCGAACTGCAGGGTGATGAGGGTCAGCACGGGCGCGCGCCTTCTGGACGGGGAGATCCCCGCAAGGATAGCGCGCCCGCGCGCCGCGGCGAGGCCGCTCAGTCGCGCGCGCCGGCGGCGCGGAAGGCCAGGAAGGCGGCCAGCGCCGCCGCCGGCAGCGCTGCACCGATGGCCGAGGCCAGCGGCCAGCCGCCCACGGCCCAGGCCCAGCCCCCCACCGCCGAGCCCGCGGCGCCGCCGGCGAAGAAGCCCGCCATGAACAGCCCGTTCAGCCGGCCCCGCATCTCGGCCCCCAGCGCGAAGAGCGCGCGCTGGCTGACCACCAGGTTCAGCGCCACCCCGAAGTCGAGCGCGATGCCCGCCAGCACCAGCACCGCGATCCAGGCGCCGCTCGGCCCCTCGGCGGCGAAGCCCGCGACGAAGCAGCCGATGCCCAGCAGGCAGGCCGCGATCACCGCCGCGGTGCCATGCCCGCGATCGGCCAGCCGCCCGCCAATCGGCGCCGCCACCGCCCCCGCCGCGCCCGCCAGCGCAAAGAGCGCGATCCCCGACTGGCTCAGACCGAAATCCTGCGCCAGATGCAGCGGCACCACCGTCCAGAACAGCGAGAAGGCGGCGAAGAGCAGCGCGTGGCACAGCGTCCGGCGCTGCAGCACCGGCTCGCCCAGCGCGAGCCGCCGCATCGAGGCAAGCAGGCCCGCATAGCCCATCCCCGCCGGCGGCACCCGTGCCGGCATCCGCGCCCGGATCACCGCGGCCAGCGCCACCAGCGCCACCGCCGAGACCCAGAACACCGCGCGCCAGCCGAAGGCGTCGGCCAGAAAGCTCGACACCGGCCGCGCGAGCATGATCCCGGTCATCAGCCCGCTGAGGACCGAGCCCACGACCTGCCCGCGCATCTCCTCGGGGGCGAGCGCCGCGGCATAGGGTACGATCACCTGCACCGAGACCGAGCCGAGCCCGATCAGCAGCGCCGCGGTCAGGAACGACGCGGCCGACCCCGCCAGCGCCGCGCCCACCAGCGCCACGGTGCCCAGCGCGAGGATCGACAGGATCAGCCGCCGGTTCTCGACCAGGTCCGCGACCGGCACCAGGAACAGCAGCCCCAGCCCGTAGCCCAGCTGGCACATCGTCACGATCAGCCCCGCCAGCGCCGGCGAGATCGCGAATTCCGCCGCGATCGGCGCCACCAGCGGCTGCGCGTAATAGAGATTTGCCGCGATCATCCCGCAGGCGGTCGCCAGCAGCAGCACGAGCCCGCGCGTCAGGACCGGCGGCGTCGACGGGGCGCGGGGCCCGGGGCAGGCAGAGGTGGCATCGGTCATGGCATCAGTCATGGCATCGGTCCGGGCGAGGGAAGGGCCCGCGCGCGGACCGGGAGGGGAAGGCCGCCACCCTATCGCCGGATGGTGCGGGGTCAATTGGTGCGGATGCACAGGGCCCCTGCATCGCCCCCGATCCGGCCATACCCCTTGAGCGCCGCGCCCCCGGGCGCTAGGGACGGGGCCGACCGATCCTCGGAGAGCGTGATGAGCTTCAATACCTTCGGCCAGGCCTTCCGCATGACCACCTGGGGCGAAAGCCACGGGCCGGCGCTGGGCGCCACCGTCGACGGCTGCCCGCCCGGCATCGCGCTGGATCCGGGCGCGCTGCAGCACTGGCTCGACCGCCGCAAGCCGGGCCAGAACCGCTTCACCACCCAGCGCCAGGAACCCGACGCGGTGAAGATCCTGTCGGGCGTGTTCGAGGGCGTGACCACCGGCACCCCGATCCAGCTGATGATCGAGAACACCGACCAGCGCTCCAAGGACTATGGCGAAATCGCCACCTCGTTCCGCCCCGGCCATGCCGACATCACCTATCACCAGAAATACGGCCTGCGCGACTATCGCGGCGGCGGCCGGTCCTCGGCGCGCGAGACCGCGGCGCGGGTCGCGGCGGGCGGCGTCGCACGCGCGACGCTCGACGCGCTGGCGCCCGGGATCACTATCACCGGCTACATGGTGCAGGTCGGCCCCCACCGCATCGACCGCGCCCGCTTCGATGCGACCCAGATCGAGCAGAACCCCTTCTGGTGCCCCGACGCGCAGGCGGCCGAGGACTGGGCCGGCTATCTCGACGGGCTGCGCAAGGCCCACGATTCGGTCGGCGCGGTGATCGAGGTCGTGGCCTCGGGCGTGCCCGCCGGCCTCGGCGCGCCGATCTACGGCAAGCTCGACGGCGACCTCGCCGCGGCGATGATGTCGATCAACGCGGTCAAGGCCGTCGAGATCGGCGAGGGGATGGCGGCGGCCGAACTCACCGGCTCGGCCAATGCCGACGAGATCCGCATGGGCAACGACGGCGCGCCGCTCTACCTGTCGAACCATGCCGGCGGCATCCTCGGCGGCATCTCGACGGGGCAGGACGTGGTCTGCCGCTTCGCGGTCAAGCCGACCTCGTCGATCCTGACGCCCCGGCGCACGATCGACACCGAGGGGCACGAGAAAGAGCTGATCACCAAGGGCCGCCACGACCCCTGCGTCGGCATCCGCGCCGTGCCGGTGGGCGAGGCGATGATGGCGCTGGTGCTGGCCGACCACCTGCTGCGCGACCGCCAGCAGACCGGCGGCGCCCGCGGCCGGATCGGCGGGTCGACCGGCCGCTGACCCCCCGCCAGACGGGTGGCCGCCGCCGTGGCGGCCATCCCGGCCCCGGGGCGAACCCGCGCCGCCTGTCGCCGGGACCGCCCGCACCGCCGGCCCCGCCCGGTAGAGACCGGCAGCCCGATGCAACGGCCGCGCGAAACCTGGAGCCGGGTCCCTTGCCCTTCCGCCCGGCCGGGGGCAGGATCGCCGCGCCCGGCCACCGGCCGGCCCGTGCCTCCCCTTCCTCCCCGTCCAGACCGGTCTCCTCCCCGTGCTCTCCCCGTTCCCGCCGCAGCCCGGCCGCCCATGCTGAGCGTCCTCGGCATCACCTTCCCGATCTTCGCGACCATCGGGCTTGGCTATCTCCTCACCCGGCGCGGGCTCTTCGCCCCGGGCGACATGTCGGTGCTGGGGCGCTTCGTCATCAACATCGCCCTGCCGGCGCTGATCTTCACCGGCGTCACCTCGCGCCCGCTGGGCGAGGTCTTCGACGCCGGCTATGCCATCGGCTACGCGCTGATCGCGCTGCTGAACGGCAGCCTCGGCTTTCTGGTGATGACCCTCGCCGGCTGGCGCGGCCAGAAGCGGGCGGTGGGCGTGCTGGGGATGACCTGCTCGAACTCGGGCTACATCGGCTATCCGCTGATGATGCTGGCCTCGCCCGACCATGCCGGGCCGTTCCTGACGCTGAACCTGATCGTCGAGAATTTCTTCATCGTCCCGCTCGCGATCCTGCTGATGGAGCTGTCGCGCCCGCAGAGCAATGTCGCGCCGCTGCGGCTGATCTGGGCGATCGCGATCGGGCTGCTGCGCCGGCCGATGATCCTGCTGCTGCTGGTGGGGCTGGCGGTGAACCTGTCGGGGATCCCGCTGCCGGTCGGGCTCTCGCGGCTCTCGGCGCTGTTCGCCGCCGCGTCGAGCGCGCTCGCGCTGTTCTACATCGGCGGCTCGCTGGTCGGGCTGCCGCTGCGGGGCAACACCGCGCTCGCCACCACCATCGTGGTCATGAAGCTGTTCATGATGCCGCTGATGGCGCTGGCGGTGCTGCGCTTCGGCCCGATGCTGGGCCTGCCGCCGGTGGGCCCCGGCTTCGACTTCGCGCTGATCGTCACCGGCGCGCTGCCGATGCTGGGGGTCTACGCGATCCTCGCGGCCGAGCACCGGCAGGAGGGCATGGCCTCGATCGCGCTGCTCGGTGGCACCGCCACCGCCTTCTTCACGCTTTCGGCGCTGCTGGCGCTGACGCACTGACACCCGGGACGGGGGCCGGGGCCGCGGGCTTCTGCCGCGACAGCTGCACTGCAAGGATCCCGGCCGCGACCACGGCGACACCGATCACGTCGTTGCGCCCGATGTGCTCGCCCAGCGTCAGCGCGGCGACGATCACCCCGAAGAACGGGTTGAGGAAGTGGAAGGTCGCGGCCCGCACCGCGCCGATCCGCGCGACCAGCAGGAACCAGACCCAGGTCGCCAGCACGCCGGGGATCAGCGTGGTGTAGACGAAGGCCAGCAGCAGGCGGCCATTCCAGTCGACCTGCGGCACCTCGGTCGCGGCGGCGACCACCGCGAGGATCGCCGCGCCCACGAACATCTGCAGCCCGACGACCATCAGCACGCTGCCGCCGCCCGCCGCGCCGCGCACCGTCAGCGTGGCGATCGCCAGCGCCAGAGCGCCCGCGACGCACAGCCCGATCGAGGCGAGGTCGGCGCCGCCCGACAGCCGCGCGCCCATGATGATCGCCACGCCCACGACGCCCGCGGCCAGCCCCGCCAGCCCCATCGGCCGCACCCGGTCGCCGAAGACCGCCCAGCCAAGCGCCGCGACCAGCAGCGGCATGGTCGAGGCGATGATCGCGGCCAGCGAGGCCTCGATCCGCTGCATCGCGACGAAGTTCAGCCCCAGGTAGAGCGCGTTCTGGCACAGCCCGAAGATCACCACCGCGCGCCACTGCGCCCGCGGGATGCGGAAGCTGGCGCCCCCGGCCCGCGCGATGGCGCAGGCGACGATGCCCGAGGCCGCGAAGCGCGCGGCCAGCGCCCAGAGCGGCGGCGCATCCTGCACGATCATCCGCGCCGAGGCGAAGGCCGAGGACCACATGAAGGCGAAGGCGACGCCCATCAGGATCGCGCGAATGTCCATGGCGTGGGGCTCCGTGACAGCAAGGGAGTGGCGGCCGCGGGGGCCCGGAAACGAAAAGGGCCGCGGCGCGCATGCGCAGCGACCCTTGCAGCACCCGTGCCCGACCGCAAGTGCGACCGCAAGGGCCGGCGATCGTCCGGTGCCGCCCCGGTCCCGTGCGGGCGGGGGCGGCGGTCAGCGGCCTCAGCCGTTGACGACGTCCTTCAGCGCCTTGGCGATGGTGACCTTGACGACCTTGTCGGCCGGCTTGGTCATGGTCTCGCCGGTGGCGGGGTTGCGCACCTGGCGCTCGGGGCGCGCACGGCACAGGACCTTGCCGATGCCCGGCAGCGTCACGGCGCCACCAGCGGCCACTTCCTTCGCGACCACGTCCGAGATCGCGTCCAGCGCGGCCGTCGCGGTTTTCTTGTCCGAGCCCATGGCTTCGGCGACGGCGGCGACCAGCGCGGTCTTCGTCATCGGTTTGGTCATGTCCTATCTCCTCACATTGCCCCGTTCGGGGTCATGTTTCCGCCTTTTGCCGGCACCCAAGCTCCATCACAGGTTTTCACCCTGCAAGGCAAGGGGTTTTCGCTGCCCCGGCACCGGAAACCGGCCGGAATCCCCAAGTTTAGGCGGAAATCAGAGAAACGCGGTCTCCTCGAAGCTGCGCAACTTCCGGCTGTGTATCCGTTCGAGCGGCATCTCGCGCAAAAGCTCCATCGCCCGCACCCCGATCTCGAGGTGCCGGCTGACCTGCGTGCGGTAGAAGTCGCTCGCCATGCCCGGCAGCTTCAGCTCGCCGTGCAGCGGCTTGTCCGACACGCACAGCAGCGTGCCGTAGGGCACCCGGAACCGGAAGCCGTTCGCGGCGATCGTGGCGCTCTCCATGTCCAGCGCCACCGCGCGGCTCTGGCTCAGCCGCTGCACCGGGCCGGACTGGTCGCGCAGCTCCCAGTTGCGGTTGTCGATGGTCGCCACGGTGCCGGTGCGCATGATCCGCTTCAGCTCGTAGCCTTCCAGCTTGGTCACCTCGGCCACCGCGTCCTGCAGCGCGATCTGGATCTCGGCCAGCGCCGGGATCGGCACCCAGACCGGCAGGTCGTCGTCCAGCACGTGGTCCTCGCGCAGATAGGCATGGGCCAGCACGAAATCGCCCAGCGACTGCGAATTCCGCAGCCCCGCGCAGTGTCCCACCATCAGCCAGGCATGCGGGCGCAGCACCGCGATGTGGTCGGTCGCGGTCTTGGCGTTCGACGGGCCGACGCCGATGTTGACCAGCGTGATCCCCTGCGCGCCCTCGCGCATCAGGTGGTAGGCCGGCATCTGCGGCATCTTGCCAAGGCTCTGCAGCACGCCCTCGGCATCCATCCGCAGGTTCCCCGGCCCGATGAACCCGGTATAGCCCGAGGCGGGATCGGCCAGCACCCGGCGGGCGAGGGCCTCGAACTCGTCGACATAGAACTGGTAGTTGGTGAACAGCACGTGGTTCTGGAAATGCGCCGGGTCGGTCGCGGTGTAATGCGCCAGCCGCGCCAGCGAATAGTCGACCCGCTGCGCCGTGAACGGCGCGAGGTGCCCCGAGCCGTCGGGATGCGACAGGTTGGTGCCGTTGACGATGTCGTCGTCCATCGTCGCCAGCTCGGGCACGTCGAAGACGTCGCGCAGCGAGAAGTCCAGCACCCCCTCCTGCGGCACCGCGATGCCGGGCTGGCCCGCGACAGCGAAATGCACCGGCATCGGCGTCGAGGACGGGCCGACGGTGACGGGCACGCCGTGGTTGCGGATCAGGTGGCCAAGCTGCTGCACGAGATAGTCGCGAAACAGCTGCGGCCGGGTGATCGTGGCGCTGTAGGTGCCGGGCACGGCGACATGGCCGAAGCTCAGGCGCGAATCCGACCGCAGGTAGCTGTCGGTGGTGATCCGCACCTCGGGGTAGAAGGCGCGCTGCCGCGCCGACGGGCGGCCGGCGGTGATCGCGGCGTTGAACCCCTCGATCAGGAAGCCCGTGGCCTGGTCATAAAGCGTGCAGAGCCGCGCGACGGCGGCCTCGGGGTCCATGAAGGCCTCGCCGGCGCGGGCGGGCGGGGTCTGCAGGCGCGCGGCCTGCGGCGTGCGGTCAAGCGCGGTCATTCGAACAGCTCCGTCAGTTCGAACTTCGTCACGTCCACGAGCCCGAGGTCCGAGATCCGAAGTTCGGGGATCACCACCAGCGCCAGCAGCGAATGCTGCATGTAGGCGTTGTTGAGCGTGCAGCCGCAGTCGGCCATCGCCGCCACCATCCGGCCCGCCGCCGCCGCGACCTCGGCCGCGGGGCTGTCGCTCATCAGCCCGGCGATCGGCAGCGCCACGCTCGCGGTCTCGGCCCCGTCCTTCCAGACGGTGATGCCGCCGCCCATCTCGCCCAGCCGCATCGCCGCGGCCGCCATCATCGCCCGGTCGGTGCCGACGACGATCATGTGGTGGCTGTCATGCGCCACGGTCGACGCCATCGCCATCCGGCCCCGGTAGCCGAAGCCCGAGACGAAGCCGTTCACCACCTTGCCGGTGCCGCGGTGGCGCTCGACCAGCGCGATCTGGGCCACGTCCTGCGCCGCGCCGGGTTCGACCACGCCCTCGGTCACCGTCAGCCCGGCGGTCAGCGCCTTCGTTGGGGCCTGGTTCTCGACCACGCCGATCACCTTGGCGGTGACGCTGTTCGCGCCCTCGGGCGCCGCGATCTCGAAATCCGCGGCGGTCAGGTCGCGGCCCAGGTGCACGGTCGCCCGCGCGGCCTCGGGCCAGTCGTAATGCGGGCACTCGACCTTCAGCACGCCGTCCTCGGCCACGACCCGGCCGCGCGCGATCACCACCTCGATCGGCAGCGTCGCGAGATCCGAGGTCAGGATCACGTCCGCCCGCCGCCCCGGCGCGATCGAGCCCAGCTCGCGCTCCAGCCCGAAATGGGTGGCGGTGTTGATCGTGGCCATCTGCAGCGCGACCAGCGGCTCGCAGCCGCAGTCGATCGCGTGACGCACCACGCGGTTCATGTGGCCGTCGTTGACCAGCGTGCCGGAATGGCAGTCGTCGGTGCACAGGATGAAGCCCCGCGGATCGAGCCCCTTCTCGGTCACCGCCGTGATCTGGCTTTTCACGTCGTACCAGGCCGACCCCAGCCGCATCATCGACCGCATCCCCTGACGGACGCGGGCGATGGCATCGGCCTCGCCCGTGCCCTCGTGATCGTCCGCCGGCCCGCCCGCGGCATAGGCGTGGAACGGCAGGCCGAGATCGGGCGAGGCGTAATGCCCGCCCACCGTCTTGCCCGCCCGCTGGGTGACCGCGATTTCGGCCAGCATCTTCGGATCGCCCGCGACGACACCCGGGAAATTCATCATCTCGCCCAGCCCGACGATGCCGGGCCACTGCATCGCCTCGGCCACGTCCTCGGCCGAGATCTCGAAGCCGGTGGTCTCCAGCCCCGGCGCCGAGGGCGCGCAGGAGGGCATCTGGGTGAAGATGCTCACGGGCTGCATCAGCGCCTCGTCATGCATCATCCGCACGCCGTCCAGCCCGAGGACATTGGCGATCTCGTGCGGGTCGGTGAACATGGTGGTGGTGCCGTGGGGGATCACGGCGGCGGCGAATTCGGCCGGTGTCAGCATGCCGCTTTCGATGTGCATGTGCCCGTCGCAAAGGCCGGGGATCATGAAGCGGCCCGCGGCCTCGATGATCTCGGTCTCCACGCCGATGCAGTGGCCCGCGTCGGGGCCGACGAAGGCGACGCGGCCCATCGCGATGGCGATGTCGTGGTCGGGCAGCACCTCGCGGGTGTGGACGTTGACCCAGATCCCGCCGCGGATCACCAGATCCGCCGGCCGGCGCCCCGCGGCCACGGCCACCAGATGCGGTGCGGCCTCGGCCCAAGTTTTCAGCGATGCATGTTCCATGCCGAAATCTGGACCGGCCCGGGCGGCTGTGCAAGTGACCAGTTTGCGACGGTCTCGCCGCACTGCGGCGGTGTCCGGGGGGTGCACAGGGGGTGCACAGGGGGTGCACGGATGTCACCCCCCTGTTTTCCTGCCCTGCCAAGGGCTTGCCCGAAACAGGCGCCGGGGGGCCTGCGAGGCCCCCCGGACCCCCCGCGCCCGGTCGCGACCCCGGCGGAACCGCGGGGGCGGGGGGCGGGTTTTCCGGGCGACGGAGGTGCGCGCCATGCGGCTGATCTATTACCCCGACAGCGAGCCCGGGATCTCGCGCCACCGCTGCGGCCGCGGCTTCAGCTACCGCGCCGCCGACGGCACCACGATCGACGACCGCGGCGAACGGGCGCGGATCGCCGCGCTCGCCGTGCCGCCGGCCTACGAAAAGGTCTGGATCTGCCCGCGGATCAACGGCCACCTGCAGGCGACGGGCTTCGATGCCCGCGCCCGCAAGCAGTACCGCTATCACCCCGACTGGACCCAGATGCGGTCGCTGGCGAAGTTCGACGGCCTCGCCGCCTTCGGCGCGGCGCTGCCCCGGATCCGGCGCGCCATCGCCCGCGACCTGCGCGGCGAGGCCGGGGACGAGGCCTTCGCCGTCGCCGCGGTGCTGCGGATGATCGATCGGCTGTCGATGCGCGTCGGCACCCCGGCCTATGCCAGCGAAAACAACAGCTTCGGCGCGACGACCCTGCGCCGGCGCCACCTGCGCCTGACCGACAGCAAGCTCACGCTCGACTACACCGCCAAGGGCGGCAAGCGGGTGCGCGCGACCGTCGCCGACCGCACGCTGAACCGGGTGCTCGCCGATCTCGACGACCTGCCGGGCCGGACGCTGTTTCGCTGGATCGACGACGAGGGCCGCTCGCGCCCGGTCAGCTCGGGCCAGGTCAACGACCGGCTGTCCGAGCTGGTCGAGGACGAGCACGCCACCGCCAAGACCTTCCGCACCTGGAACGGCTCGGTCGCGGCGCTGCAGGCGGCGATGACCGACGGGCCGGTGACGATCCGCGCCATGACCGAGGCCGCGGCCGCGCGGCTGCACAACACCCCCACCGTCTGCCGCAAGAGCTACATCCACCCCGCGGTGCTGGCGCTTGCGGATCTCGAAGCGCCCGAGCGGCAGGCGCTGATCGACGGCGCGCCGCCGCGCGACGGGCTGGCCGCGCCCGAGCGCGGGCTTCTTCACCTGCTTGGCGAAAGCGCGCTTTCTTCTGCCAAGGCCGTGGCTTAGGCTGTCCGCAACGCCGCCGGAGGCCCCGATGACAGACACCGCTTCGCCCCCTGTCGTGACCATCGCCTACTGCACCCAGTGCAACTGGCTGCTGCGCGCCGGCTGGATGGCGCAAGAGCTGCTGTCGACCTTCGGCGAGGACCTTGGCGGGGTGACGCTGGTCCCCGCGCATGGCGGCCGGTTCGAGATCACGATCGGCGAGCTGGTGATCTGGGAGCGCAAGCGCGACGGCGGCTTCCCGGACGTGAAGGCGCTCAAGGGCCGGGTCCGCGACGCCGTCGACCCCGAGCGCAGCCTCGGCCATCTCGACCGGGGGCCGGTGGGCTGATGCACCTTCTGACCCTTGGCCACGGCTATACCGCGCAGGCGCTGGCGCGGCGGGTGATCGCCGCCGGCGGCACCGTCACCGGCACCACCCGCACCCCCGACCAGGCCGAACGGCTGCGCGCCGAGGGCTGGGACGTGCAGGTCTGGCCCGGGGTCGACCTCGCGCCGCTGCTGGCGCGGGCAAGCCACGTGCTGGTGTCGATGGCGCCGGGCGAGGCGGGCGATCCGCTGCTCGCGGCGGCGCGCGACAGCTTCCGTGGCATCGCGCCGGACTGGATCGGCTATCTCTCGACCACGGCCGTCTATGGCGACCACGGCGGCGGCTGGGTCAGCGAGGACACGCCGCTGGCGCCCTCGACCCGGCGCGGCCACCAGCGGGTCGCGGCCGAGCGCGACTGGCGGGCGCTGGCCGAAGCCGAGGGGCTGGCGCTGACGGTGTTCCGGCTGGCCGGGATCTACGGCCCCGGGCGCGGCCCGTTCGAGAAGGTGCGCGAAGGCACGGCGCGCCGGATCCTGAAGCCGGGGCAGGTGTTCAGCCGCATCCATGTCGAGGACATCGCCAGCGTGCTGATGGCCTCGATCCGGGCGGGCGACCGCGACGGGGTCTACAACGTCTGCGACGACGATCCGGCGCCGCCGCAGGACGTGATCGCCCATGCCGCCGCGCTTCTGGGGCTGCCGCTGCCACCGGCCGTCGATTTCGCGACGGCCGAGATGACGCCGATGGCGCGCAGCTTCTACATGGAAAACAAGCGGGTGCGGAACGACCGGATGAAGGCGCTGGGCGTCACGCTGGCCTATCCGACCTATCGCGAGGGGCTGGCGGCGCTGCTGGCCGCCGAACCCGGGTAGTCGCGTCCCGGGTCCGGGGCAGGCCCCGGGACAACTCCCGGGCCAGATCTCACGCGTGGCCGCGCGCGCGCTTCGCGTCGGCCACGGTGATGGCGAAGATCACCAGCCCGCCCAGCGACAGCGCCGCGCCGACATAGCCCGACGAGGGGAAGCCGTAGCCCATCGCGATCACCTGCGCCGCGAGCCACGGCCCGAGCGCGTTGGCGACGTTGAAGGCCGAGTGGTTCAGGGCCGCCGCCAGCTGCTGCGCCTCGCCGGCCACGTCCATCAGCCGGGTCTGCAGCACGGTGGACAGCCCGCCGATCACGCTCATCGAGAAGACCGCGATCCCCATCGTCCAGATCGAGCCGGTGGCGACGGGATAAAGCGCCAGCACGATCGCGCCGAGGATCAGGCTGGCGAAGCCCGCGGCGGTCTGGTTGCGGTCGGCGGCCCAGCCGGCGAGGAAGGTGAAGGCGGTCATGCCCACCCCCGCGACCATCAGCATCACCGGCTCCATCGACGGCGGCGCGCCCATCGTCGTCTTCAGCGTCGAGGCGAGGTAGGTGTAGACGGCGAAGAAGCCGCCAAAGCCGACGGCGCCCGTGGCCAGCGTCAGCCAGACCTGCCGGTTCTTCAGGGCGGCAAGTTCCGACAGCGGGTTCGAGCCCGGCTTCGGCCGGTCCTTCGGCGCCATCAGGAAAACCGCGACCGCGGTCAGCGCCGCCAGCACGCCGACAAGGCCGAAGCCCCAGCGCCAGCCGACGGTCTGGCCAAGGATGCTGGCGAAGGGCACCCCGATCGTGGTGGCGATGGTCAGGCCCACGAGGATCCGCGCCACCGCGGCCGAGCGGCGGTTGGCCGGCACGACCGAGGCCGCGACCAGCGCCGCCACGCCGAAATAGGCGCCGTGCGGCATGCCCGACAGGAAGCGGAACGCCAGCATCGTGCGGAAGTCGGGCGCCAGCGCCGACAGGACGTTGAAGATGCCGAAGGCCACCATCAGCAGCACGAGGAGCATCCGGCGCGAGATCTTCGCCCCCAGCACCGCCAGCAGCGGCGCGCCGACCACGACGCCCAGCGCATAGGCCGAGATCACCTCGGAGGCCTTGGCCTCGGAGATGCCGAGGTCGGGCGAGAAGTAGGGCACCAGCGCCATGGCCGCGAATTCGGTCGTGCCGATCGCGAAGCCGCCAAGGGCAAGGGCGAGGATGACGAGCCGCGGCGAGGTCGGCACCGGCGCGCTTTGGGTCGAGACGGGCGCAGCGCCAAGACCCGCGATGTCGGCAGGGGACTGGGACACGGGGATCAAACTTTCAAGACTACGGGATCCAGGGAATCCGGATTGCCTCCCTGTCTCGCGATCTGATCCTTCGCCCGGCGAAAGGCAAGTCCCGGATCCGCGAATTTCGCCGCGACGCGGCACAACCTCGGCGGGTCCGCGCCGCCGCTGCTCACTTTCCGTCAGGATGCGGGGTTTCGCGGCGGCCGGCGGTCAGCCGCGGCCGCGCGCGGGCTGCGCCATGCCGACGCCCAGCACCTGCAGCACCTTCGCCTCGATCTGGGCGGCGTCCATGCCCGCGATCTCGTACATCCGGGCGGGGCTGGCCTGGTCGATGAAGATGTCGGGCAGCACCATCGAGCGGAACTTCAGCCCATGGTCGAACACGCCCTCGTCGGCCAGAAGCTGCGCGACATGGCTGCCGAAGCCGCCGATCGCGCCCTCTTCCACGGTGATCAGCGCCTCGTGGTCGCGGGCAAGCCGCAGGATCAGATCGCGGTCCAGGGGCTTGGCGAAGCGCGCATCGGCGACGGTGGGCGACAGGCCGCGCCCGATCAGCGCCTCGCGCGCCGCCATCACCTCGGACAGCCGGGTGCCGAAGGACAGGATCGCGACGCGCCCGCCCTCGGCCACGATGCGGCCGCGGCCGATTTCCAGCGGCTGCCCGCGCTCGGGCATCTCGACCCCGGTGCCCTCGCCGCGCGGGAAGCGGAAGGCGATCGGGCCCTCGTCATGGGCAACGGCGGTGGCGACCATGTGCTTCAGCTCCGCCTCGTCGGCGGCGGCCATCACCACCATGCCGGGAAGGTTCGCGAGGAAGGCCACGTCGAAGGCGCCGGCATGGGTCGCGCCATCCGCGCCGACAAGGCCCGCGCGGTCGATGGCGAAGCGCACCGGCAGGCGCTGGATCGCGACGTCGTGCACCACCTGGTCGTAGCCGCGCTGCAGGAAGGTCGAGTAGAGCGCGCAGAACGGCTTCAGGCCGCCCGCCGCCATCCCGGCCGAGAAGGTCACGGCATGCTGTTCGGCGATGCCGACGTCGAAGCAGCGGCGCGGGAACTTTTCGGCGAAGAGATCGAGCCCGGTGCCGTCCGGCATCGCGGCGGTGACGGCGACGATGCGGTCGTCGCGCGCGGCCTCGTCGATCAGGGCGCGGGCGAAGACCTTGGTATAGGCGGGGGCGTTCGACTTGGCCTTGGCCTGCTCGCCGGTCAGCACGTCGAACTTGCCGCGGGCATGGCCGCGGTCGGCCGCGGTCTCGGCCGGGGCATAGCCCTTGCCCTTGCGGGTGATCGCGTGGATCAGCACCGGGCCGGTGGCGCGGGCCTTGACCGTGCGCAGCAGCGGCAGCAGCTGGTCGAGGTCATGGCCGTCGACCGGGCCGATGTAGGAAAAGCCCAGCTCCTCGAACATGGTGCCGCCGACGGCGATGCCCTTGAGCATCTCCTTGGCGCGCTTGGCGCCTTCCTGCAGCGGCGGCGGCAGCAGGCCGATCGCGCCCTTGGCGGCGGCCTTCAGCTCGTGGAACGGGCCCTCGGAATACAGCCGGGCGAGATAGGTCGACAGCGCCCCGGTGGGCGGCGCGATCGACATCTCGTTGTCGTTGAGGATGACGAACAGCCGCTTCTGCAGGTGGCCCGCGTTGTTCATCGCCTCGAAGGCCATGCCCGCCGACATCGAGCCGTCGCCGATGACCGCGATCGCGTCGCCCGGGTCCGCCCCCAGTTCGCGCGCCATGGTGAAGCCGAGCGCGGCCGAGATCGAGGTCGAGCTGTGGGCGGCGCCGAACGGGTCGTAGGGGCTTTCCGAGCGCTTGGTGAAGCCCGACAGGCCGTTTTCGGTGCGCAGCGTGCGGATGCGGTCGCGCCGGCCGGTCAGGATCTTGTGCGGATAGCACTGGTGGCCGACGTCCCAGATCAGCTTGTCGCGCGGCGTGTCGAAGACGGCATGGATCGCGACCGTCAGCTCGACCACGCCGAGGCCCGCGCCCAGGTGACCGCCGGTCTCCGAGACCGCGCTGATCGTCTCGGCGCGCAGCTCGTCGGCCAGCACCTTCAGCTCGCGGTCCGACAGCGCCCTGAGGTCCGAGGGCAGGGTGACCCGGTCGAGGGTCGGGGTCTTCGGTCGCTCGCCCATCGAGGCGGTCCTTTCCGTTCGTCGCGCCGGCCGGTCAGGCCTTGCGGGCAATGGCAAAGCGGGCCGCGGCCCGCAGCGGTTCGGCCCGCTCGGCGTAGGGGGCCAGCGCGGCGCAGGCCTCGTCCGCCAGCGCCGCGGCCCGGGCGCGCGCGCCGTCGAGCCCGAGCAGCGAGACGAAGGTGGCCTTGCCCGCCGCGGCATCCTTGCCGACGCGCTTGCCGGCGGTCTGCGCATCCCCTTCGACATCCAAGATGTCGTCGGCGATCTGGAAGGCAAGCCCCAGCGCCGCGGCATAGGCCGCGAAGGGGGCGCGGTCGGCGCCGGCCAGGATCGCGCCCGCCTCGGCCGCGAAGCCGATCAGCGCGCCGGTCTTGCCGGCCTGCAGGCGGGTGATCTCGGGCAGGGTCAGGGTGCGGCCCTCGCGCGCCAGCACGGTCTCGGCCGCGATGTCGAGCGCCTGGCCCAGCACCATGCCCTCGGCGCCGCTGGCGCGGGCCAGAGCCGCGACCAGCGCGACGCGCGCCTCGGCCGGGCCCAGCCGCGGGTCGGTGCAGAGTTCGAAGGCGAGGGTCTGCAGCGCATCGCCGGCCAGCACCGCCGTCGCCTCGTCCCAGGCGACATGCACCGTGGGCCGGCCGCGGCGCAGGTCGTCGTCGTCCATGCAGGGCAGGTCGTCGTGCACGAGGCTGTAGGCGTGCAGCGCCTCGACCGCCATCGCCGCGGGCATCGCCGCGGCGCGGTCGATCCCGTGCAGCGCCGCGGTTTCCAGCACGAGGAAGCCGCGCAGGCGCTTGCCGCCCTCGAGCGCGTAGCGCATCGCCGCGATCACCGGCGCGTCGTCACGCCCGTCGAGGCACCGCGAAAGCGCCGCGCCGATCTCGGCGGCAGTGTCGGACAGCCGGGTCTCGAATTCCATCGCGCGGGCGGCCTCAGAGACCTTCCACCGGCGACAGGCCGTCGGGCTTGCCGTCGGCGCCGAGGGTGATCTTGGCGACCTTCTCCTCGGCGGCCTTCAGCTTGGCCTCGCAATGGGCCTTGAGCGCGGCGCCGCGCTCGTACAGGCCGATCGAGGCCTCGAGCGGCACGTCGCCGCGTTCGAGCTGGCCCACCACCTGCTCGAGCGCCTTCATCGCCTCTTCGAAGCTCATCGCGGCAATGTCTTCCATCGGGGGCTCCCTCGGGCTTCACGCGTCGGGCCCGTATAGCGCCGCGGCGCAGGCAAGGCCAGCCCGCGGGCGGTCTCTATTCCGGCATCAGCATGTAGCCGGCGCCGCGCACCGTCTGCAGATAGCGCGGCTCGCGCGGGTCGCCCTCGATCTTGCGGCGCAGGCGGGTGATCTGCACGTCGACGGCGCGCTCCTGCGCGGTCTCGGCGGCCGAACCCTTGTCGCGGCCCAGCTCCTCGACCAGGGTCTGGCGGCTGATCGGCTCGCCGACCTTGCTGGCGAAGATCCGCATCAGCGCCGCCTCGGTCGCGGTCAGGCGGATCAGGCTTTCGCCATGCCACAGCTCGCCGCGGCCAAGGTCGTAGCGCACCGGGCCGAGATGGATGAATTTCGGCCCCGCCTCGACCGGCGTCGGCGCGCGGCGCAGGATCGCGTTGATCCGCAGCAGCAGCTCCTTGGGCTCGAACGGCTTGGCGAGGTAGTCGTCCGCGCCGGCCTCCAGCCCTTCGATCCGCTCCGAGGTCTCGCCCCGCGCGGTCAGCAGCAGGATCGGCACCGTCAGCGTCCGACGCAGGTCGCGCGTCAGGCTGACGCCGTCCTCGCCCGGCATCATCACGTCCAGCACCAGCAGGTCGAATTCCAGCCCGGCGAGGATCCGGCGGGCATGCGCCGCGTCGCGCGCCGCGGTCACCATGAAGCCGTTGCGGGCGAGGAACTTCTGCAGAAGTCCCCGGATCCGCTCGTCGTCATCCACGACCAGAAGGTGGGTGTCGCCCGTCATCTCTCGTCTGTCCTGCCGTCTACCGTGCCGTCCCGGGGCCGCCCGGGTCCTTCGCGCCGTCCTTCATAGATTGATAATAGCGCCGGAGGTCCGGGTCCATCATCGCCTCGAGGACCTGACGGAACCCCGCCACCGCCGCCGGGCCCGCGGTGCGGTAGGCCGCGCGCATCCGGGCGCGCTGCGCCTCGGACAGCTCGCGCTCGAAGCTCTCGCCGGCCTCGGTCAGGAACAGGTTGCGCTCGCGCTTGTCGCGCCGGCCGACGCGGGCCTCGACCAGGCCGTCCTCGACCAGGGTGCGCAGCACCCGGTTCAGCGACTGCTTGGTCACCCCCAGCATCGCCAGCAGGTTGGTCACCGTCTGGCCCTGGTCGCGGTGGATGAAATGCAGCGCCCGGTGATGGGCGCGGCCATAGCCACGGGTCTCGAGAATCCGGTCGGGATCGGCGGTGAAGCCGCGATAGGCGAAGAACATCGCCTCGATTCCCTTGCGCAGCTGCTCGTCGGTCAGGAACAGCAGGTTCTCGCCGCCCGGTGACGGCGCTGCCGTGATGGTGCGTGCCAAGGCTCTCCCCCCTCTTCACGTTTCTTTTCGTCGCGGCGGATTTTATGTCAGCGATGTTGACTTTCCAAGAATCAAACGTTAGCTCCCGGCCATGATTTACGCAATTTTGTGTCCCTCGTGGCCGGCATTGCGGTAATTTTCGAAAATCGCCGGGGGTTCCGGCGAGAGATCAGGCGGGCGGGACCCGCAAAGGAGTGACGAGATGGCCGGGGCTTACGACGATCGCGACGGCAAGATCTGGATGGATGGCAAGCTGGTGGAGTGGCGCGACGCGAAGGTGCACATCCTGACGCATGCGCTGCACTACGCCTCGAGCGTGTTCGAGGGCGAACGCTGCTACAACGGCAAGATCTTCAAGGGCGTCGAGCATTCGATCCGCCTGCGCAAGTCGGCCGAGCTGCTGGACATGGAGATCCCCTATTCGGTCGAGCAGATCGAGGAAGCCAAGTACGCGATGCTGAAGGCGAACGGCTGGACCGACGCCTATGTGCGCGCGGTGGCCTGGCGCGGCGCGGGCGAGGACATGGGCGTCTCGGCGGCGCGCAACCCGGTGCGGCTGGCGGTCGCCGGCTGGGAGTGGGGCGCCTATTACGGCGATGCCAAGATGAAGGGCGCGAAGATCGACATCGCGAAGTGGAAGCGTCCCTCGCCCGAGACGATCCCGACCGCGGCGAAGGCCGCCGGCCTTTACATGATCTGCACCATGTCCAAGCACGCGGCCGAGGCCAAGGGCTTCTCGGACGCGCTGTTCATGGACTATCGCGGCTATGTCGCCGAATGCACCGGCGCGAACATCTTCTTCGTCAAGGGCGGCGAGGTGCACACGCCGCTGGCGGACGCCTTCCTGAACGGCATCACCCGCCAGACCGTCATCGCGATGCTGCGCGAGCAGGGCGTCACCGTGCATGAGCGCCACATCATGCCGGACGAGCTGGAAGGCTTCGAGCAGTGCTGGCTGACCGGCACCGCAGCCGAGGTGACCCCGGTCGGCCAGATCGGTCCGTACACCTTCGAGGTGGGCCAGCTGACCCGCGACACCGCCGCGGCCTACGAGAAGCTGGTGCGCGCCTGACAAAGGGCCGCGCCTGAAACGGGGCCAAGCCTGAAACGGGGCCGGGGCGTCTTGCGGGACGGCCCGGCCCCTGTCCGTTGCGGCAGTGACCCCGGCGCCGGACCCGGGGTGAGGCCCGGGATGAGATCCGGGGCGAAATCCGGCGGCGGGGGCCAAGTTTCCCTTGCCCAGCGGGGGAGAGGCCTCTATAGGGGCGCATCCTGCGATGCCCGGGCTCCGTCCGGGGATTCGCTCGTGTGTTGTCCACCAGGCCGAAGGTCACCCGACCTCAATTGCGAGGGGCCTTCTGGTGATGTCGAAAGGAAAAGGCGCCATGAACGCCAAGGAACTCGGGTCCAAGACCCCCGACCAGCTCCGTGACGAGCTGCTCGCGCTCAAGAAAGAAGCCTTCAACCTGCGCTTCCAGCAGGCGACGGGCCAGCTCGAGAACACCGCGCGGATGCGCGTGGTGCGTCGCGACGTCGCGCGCATCAAGACCGTTCTCAACCAGAAGGCCGCCGCCGCGGCCGTCGCGAACTGAGGAGCTGACACATGCCCCGTCGTATCCTGCAAGGCACCGTCACCTCGGACAAGAACGAGCAGACGATCACCGTCCTGGTCGAGCGCCGCTTCCCGCACCCGGTCATGAAGAAGACCGTGCGCGTGACCAAGAAGTACCGTGCCCACGACGAGAACAACACGTTCAAGGTCGGCGACACCGTGCGCATCATCGAATGCGCGCCGATCTCGAAGTCGAAACGCTGGACCGTGGTGACCGAGCAGGCCTGAGGCCTGAGCGGACACCGGCCGAAAGGTCCGGTCTCTAATCGAAACCCTGGGGCGCCGAAGTCTGTGAGAGGCGTCTCCAAAGGTCGGGAGTAACTCCATGATCCAGATGCAGACCAATCTGGATGTCGCTGACAACTCCGGCGCTCGCCGAGTTCAGTGCATCAAGGTCCTGGGTGGCTCGCACCGTCGGTATGCCTCCGTGGGCGACATCATTGTGGTGTCGGTCAAGGAAGCCATTCCGCGCGGCCGCGTGAAGAAGGGTGACGTCCGCAAGGCCGTCGTCGTTCGCACCGCCAAGGAAGTCCGTCGCGAAGATGGCACCGCCATCCGCTTCGACCGCAACGCCGCCGTCATCCTGAACAACCAGGGCGAACCGGTCGGCACCCGTATCTTCGGGCCGGTCGTTCGCGAACTGCGCGCGAAGAACTTCATGAAGATCATCTCGCTCGCCCCGGAGGTGCTGTGATGGCTGCCAAGCTCCGCAAAGGTGACAAGGTCGTCGTCCTGACCGGCAAGGACAAGGGCAAGCAGGGCGAGATCGCTTCGGTGTCCCCGAAGGACGGCAAGGCCGTCGTGGAAGGCGTGAACATCGCCATCCGCCACCAGCGCCAGACGCAGACGACCCAGGGCGGCCGCACGCCGAAGGCGATGCCGATCGACCTGTCGAACCTCGCGCTCATCGACGCCAACGGCAAGGCCACCCGCGTCGGCTTCCGCATGGAAGACGGCAAGAAGGTGCGTTTCGCCAAGACCACCGGGGACGTGATCTGATGCTGGACACCGCGACCTATACCCCGCGCTTCAAGACGCTCTACAAAGAGACGATCCGCGCCGCGCTGAAGGAAGAATTCTCGTACAAGAACGAGATGATGATCCCGAAGCTCGACAAGATCGTGCTGAACATGGGCGTCGGCGAAGCCGTCAAGGACACCAAGAAGGTCAAGCAGGCCGCCGAAGAGCTGACGCTCATCGCCGGTCAGAAGGCTGTCATCACCAAGGCCAAGAAGTCGATCGCCGGCTTCCGCGTCCGTGAAGAGATGCCGCTGGGCTGCAAGGTCACCCTTCGTGGCGACCAGATGTATGAATTCCTCGACCGCCTGATCACGATCGCCCTGCCGCGCGTCCGCGACTTCCGCGGCGTCAAGGGCACCTCGTTCGATGGCCGTGGCAACTACGCCTTCGGCCTGAAAGAGCACATCGTGTTCCCCGAGATCGACTTCGACAAGGTCGACGAAGTTCTCGGCATGGACATCATCATCTGCACCACCGCGAAAACCGACGCGGAAGCGAAGGCGCTGCTGAAGCAATTCAGCATGCCCTTCAACAGCTGATCGCGGGAAGGGAAAACCAATGGCTAAAGTTTCCATGGTCGAACGCGAGAAGAAGCGCGCGAAGCTGGTGAAGCGTTACGCTGCCAAGCGCGCCTCGCTCAAGGCCGTCATCGAAGACCAGTCGAAGCCGATGGAAGAGCGTTTCAAGGCGACTCTGAAGCTGGCCGAGATGCCGCGCAACTCGTCGGCCGTCCGTCTGCACAACCGCTGCCAGCTGACCGGCCGGCCGCACGCCTACTACCGCAAGCTGAAACTGTCGCGGATCATGCTGCGCGAACTGGCCTCGTTCGGCCAGATCCCGGGCATGGTCAAGTCGAGCTGGTAAGGAGATCGCACAATGCAGTTGAACGATCCGCTCGGCGATATGCTGACCCGCATCCGGAACGCACAGCTCCGGGGCAAGTCGACCTGCCGCACCCCCGCCTCCAAGCTTCGCGCCTGGGTGCTGGACGTGCTGAAGGACGAGGGTTACATCCGCGGCTACGAGCCGGTGACCGTTGACGGCCACCCGGAGCTCGAGATCAGCCTCAAGTACTTCGAAGGCACCCCGGTGATCCGCGAACTCAAGCGCGTGTCCAAGCCCGGCCGCCGCGTCTACATGTCCGTCAAGGACCTGCCGTCGCCGCGCAACGGTCTCGGTGTCTCGATCGTCTCCACGCCGAAAGGCGTCATGTCCGATGCACACGCTCGCTCCGCCAACGTCGGTGGCGAAGTGCTGTGCACCGTGTTCTGAGGAGGGTCTCATGTCTCGTATCGGCAAGAAACCCGTCGCACTGCCCAAGGGCGTGACCGCGACGATCTCCGGCCAGACCATCGAGGTGAAGGGTCCGAAAGGCACCCGCTCGTTCACCGCGACCGACGACGTCACGCTCGCCCAGGAAGACGGCGCGATCACCGTGACGCCGCGCGGCACCTCGAAGCGCGCCCGCCAGCAATGGGGCATGGCGCGTTCGATGGTCGAGAACCTGGCCACCGGCGTGACCACCGGTTTCAAGAAAGAGCTGGAAATCCAGGGCGTCGGCTACCGCGCCGCCATGGCCGGCAACGTCCTGAAACTCTCGCTCGGCTACTCGCATGAAGTGAACTTCGACGTGCCGAAGGGCGTGACCATCACGACCCCGAAGCAGACCGAGATCGTCATCGAGGGCATCGACCAGCAGGAAGTCGGCCAGGTGGCCGCGAACATCCGCGACTGGCGCCGTCCCGAGCCCTACAAGGGCAAAGGGATCCGCTACAAGGGCGAGTTCATCTTCCGCAAGGAAGGCAAGAAGAAGTAAGGGCTGCGACAATGGCGAACACGAAACGCGATCTGTTCCTCAAGCGCCGCCTGCGCGTTCGGAACAAACTGAAGAAACTGGCCGACGGCCGCGCGCGCCTCAGCGTGCACCGCTCGTCCAAGAACATCAGCGTCCAGCTGATCGACGACGTGAAGGGCGTGACCATCGCGGCCGCCTCGTCGCTCGAGAAGGATCTGGGCGTTGTCGGCAAGAACAACGTCGAAGCCGCCGCCAAGATCGGCGCGGCGATCGCCGAGCGTGCCAAGAAGGCCGGGATCGAAGAGTGCTACTTCGACCGCGGCGGCTTCCTGTTCCACGGGAAGATCAAGGCGCTGGCCGATGCCGCCCGTGAAGGCGGCCTGAAGTTCTGATCCATCGCGCGGTGCCCCCGACCGGGGCGCCGCGCACCCTTTTGCAGGGGCGCGGCCGGGTCTGCCGGAGGCGCCCCTCGATGATCCGGGACAGTGCCTTCGGGCCGTCACCTGGATTGATCCAACGGGCCGCTTAAGATGCCCAAGATACGGAGGCCTCAATGGCTGAACGTGAAAACCGCCGGGACCGCCGCGCCGAGCGCGAGGAAACCCCGGAATTCGCCGAACGTCTCGTCGCGATCAACCGCGTCTCGAAGACCGTGAAGGGCGGCAAGCGCTTCGGCTTCGCCGCGCTCGTGGTCGTCGGTGACCAGCGTGGCCGCGTCGGCTTCGGCAAGGGCAAGGCCAAGGAAGTGCCGGAAGCGATCCGCAAGGCGACCGAGCAGGCCAAGCGCTCGCTCGTGCGCGTGCCGCTGAAGGACGCCCGCACCCTGCACCACGACATGGAAGGCCGCCACGGCGCGGGCCGCGTCGTGATGCGTGCCGCCCCGGCCGGTACCGGGATCATCGCCGGTGGTCCGATGCGCGCCGTCTTCGAGATGCTGGGCGTCCACGACGTGGTCGCCAAGTCGCTCGGCTCGCAGAACCCCTACAACATGATCCGCGCCACCATGGACGGTCTGAAGCTGGAAACCTCGCCCCGTCAGGTCGCGCAACGCCGCGGCAAGAAGGTGGCCGACATCCTGCGTCGTGCCGAAGCCGAAACGGTCGAAGCGTAAGGAGAGGCAGACATGGCAACCATCGTCGTCAAGCAGATCGGCTCGCCGATCCGTCGCCCCGCCAAGCAGCTCGCGACCCTCAAGGGTCTCGGCCTGAACAAGATGCACAAGACCCGTGAACTCGAAGACACCCCCGCCGTCCGCGGCATGGTGAACTCGATCCCCCACATGGTCGTGATCATCGAAGAAAAGGCCTGAGCCTCACCGCTCTGGCTGAACAGGGGAGGGCGCCGCAGCAGTGGCGCCCTTTTCCGTTAAAGGCGCCTCCGGCACCTCCGGCCCATTTTCGACTTTGCCGAAATATCCCGGGGTCCGGGGCAGAGCCCCGGCGTCCGCCCGATCGCGAGCCGTCCGGCACATGAGGTTCCGCTTGATTGCCGCACCGCCTGCCGCTATAGGCCCCCGGTGGCCCCGCGCGGGGTCATGAATCATCACATATGCCGCGTGTCCCCCTCTGTCGCTTGCGGGGGGATTTCCGGCCAAGGAGAAGCGACATGAAACTTCACGAACTTCGCGACAATCCCGGCTCCTCGCGCAAGAAGAAGCGCGTCGCCCGTGGTCCCGGCTCGGGCAAGGGCAAGACCGCCGGCCGCGGTATCAAGGGCCAGACCTCGCGTTCGGGCGTGGCGCTCGGCGGCTACGAAGGCGGCCAGATGCCGCTGTACCGCCGCCTGCCCAAGCGTGGCTTCTCGAAGCCGAACCGCAAGGAATACGCGGTGATCAACCTCGGCCTGATCGAGAAGTTCGTCGCCGCCGGCAAGCTCGACATCTCGGCCGAGATCACCGAGGACCTGCTGGTCGCCGCGGGCGTCACCGGCCACAAGCGTGACGGCATCCGCGTCCTGAACAAGGGCGAGGTCACCTCGAAGCTGAACATCACCGTCACCGGCGCCTCGGCCTCGGCGGTGGAAGCGGTCGCGAAGGCGGGTGGCAAGCTCACCACCGCCGCCCCGGTCGCGGCTGCGGCGGAATAAGTCGTTGTGGGCGGCCGCAAGGCCGCTTACACAGACACCGTGTTATTCCAGGCGCCGCCGACCGTGACACGGTCTGGCGGCGCTGTTGCTTGAGAAGAGACCGCACATGGCATCTGCCGCAGAGCAAATGGCCGCGAACCTCAGCTGGGGCGCGCTCGGGAAGGCGACCGATCTTCGCCAACGCATCTTCTTCACGGTCGGTCTGCTGATCGTCTACCGGCTGGGCACCTATATCCCGGTTCCGGGGATCGACGGTGGTGCGCTGCGCCAGTTCATGGACAGCGCCGCCTCTGGCCTCGGGGGCATCCTGTCGATGTTCACCGGCGGCGCGCTGGGCCGGATGGGGATCTTCGCGCTCGGGATCATGCCGTACATCTCGGCCTCGATCATCGTGCAGCTGCTGACCTCGCTGGTACCCTCGCTCGAAAACCTGAAGAAGGAAGGCGAGGCGGGCCGCAAGAAGATCAACCAGTACACCCGCTATGCCACCGTGGCGCTGGCGCTGTTCCAGGCCTATGGCCTTGCGCGCAGCCTCGAGGCCGGCAGCCTGGCGCACGAGCCGGGGATCTTCTTCCAGGCCACCGTGGTGATCACGCTGGTCGGCGGCACGATGTTCCTGATGTGGCTGGGCGAACAGATCACCGCCCGCGGCATCGGCAACGGCATCTCGCTGATCATCTTCGTCGGCATCGTCGCCGAGATCCCTTCGGCGCTGGCGCGGTTCCTCAGCCAGGGCCGCTCGGGCACGATCTCGCCCGCCGTCATCATCGGCGTGCTGGTGATGGTGATCGCGGTGGTGGCCTTCGTCGTGTTCATGGAACGCGCGCTGCGCAAGATCCACATCCAGTATCCCCGCCGCCAGGTGGGCATGAAGGTCTATGACGGCGGCTCGTCGCACCTGCCGATCAAGGTGAACCCGGCGGGCGTGATCCCGGCGATCTTCGCCTCGTCGCTCCTGCTGCTGCCGACCACGATCTCGACCTTCTCGGGCGGCGCGACCGGCCCGGTGATGTCGACGATCCTGGCCTACATGGGCCCGGGCCAGCCGCTCTACCTGCTGTTCTTCGTGCTGATGATCGTGTTCTTCGCGTATTTCTACACGGCGAACGTGGCGTTCAAGACCGATGACGTGGCCGACAACCTGAAGAACCAGGGCGGCTTCATTCCCGGCATCCGCCCGGGCAAGCGGACCGAGGAATACCTCGAATACGTCGTCAACCGGATCCTTGTGCTCGGTTCGGGCTATCTCGCGCTGGTCTGCATCCTGCCCGAGATCCTGCGTCACCAGCTGGCGATTCCCTTCTACTTCGGCGGTACATCGGTGCTGATCGTGGTCTCGGTGACGATGGACACGATCAACCAGGTGCAGTCCCATCTGCTGGCGCACCAGTACGAAGGGCTGATTGAAAAGTCCCAGCTCCGCGGGCGTAAATCGTCGAAGGGGCCGCGCAAGGCTCCGGCCCGGCGCTGACATAAGGTTAAGACTATGCCGAACATCATCCTCCTCGGTCCTCCCGGTGCCGGCAAGGGCACCCAGGCCGCCCGCCTGGTGGCCGAGCGGGGCATGGTCCAGCTCTCGACCGGCGACATGCTGCGCGAGGCCAAGACCTCGGGCACCGAGATGGGCCGGCGCGTGGCCGAGGTCATGGACCGGGGCGAGCTTGTCACCGACGAGATCGTCATCGGCCTGATCGAGGAGAAGCTGGCCACGGCCGGCGGCAACGGCTTCATCTTCGACGGCTTCCCGCGCACGCTGCCGCAGGCGGATGCGCTGGGCGAGCTTCTGGCGCGGACCGGCCAGCGGCTGGATGCGGTGATCCAGCTCGTCGTCGACGACGCGGCGCTGATCTCGCGCATCGAGGGCCGCGCCGCCGAGGCGCTGGCCGCGGGCAAGCCGGTGCGCGCCGACGACAACGCCGCCGTCTTCGCCGACCGGCTGCGCGCGTATTACAAGAGCACCTCGCCGCTGATCGGCTACTACTACGCCTTGGGCGACCTGTTCACGGTCGACGGGCTGGCCCCGATCGAGAGCGTCGCGAAGTCGATCGCCAACGTGCTCGACCAGGCGGCCGAGGCCTCGGTCGGCTGAACCACCGACTGAGCGCCGACTGAGCCCCGGCCGGGCGCCGGTGCAGGGGCCGGCGCGGCCACGGGACGCGATGCGCCGGGTGCTCCGGAGGGGCGACCCGATGTCGCGGCGGCGAGCTGCCGCGACACGCCTTGACCTTCGGCGGGAATCCCTCTAGGTCACGGCGTCTCGCAAGAGAATCGTCTTGATTTGCTGAATTTCGCTTTCTTCGAATCAAGTCAGACCGTTGTGGCCCGGGGCGTCTCGCCCGCCGGGCCGCAGTTGTGAAAAAAGGCTCCGGCGCTACGGAGTCGCAACGAAAAGGACATACGCGTGGCACGTATCGCTGGCGTCAACATCCCCACCGGGAAGCGGGTTCCGATCGCGCTTCAATACATCCACGGCATCGGCGCCCAGAACGCCCAGGCCATCATCGACGCCGTCGGCATCGACGCGACCCGTCGCGTCAACGACCTGTCGGATGCCGAAGTTCTGGCGATCCGTGAATACATCGACGCCAACCTGACCGTCGAGGGCGACCTGCGTCGCGAAGTCTCGATGAACATCAAGCGCCTGATGGACCTCGGCTGCTACCGCGGCCTGCGTCACCGCAAGAACCTGCCGGTTCGCGGCCAGCGCACCCACACCAACGCCCGCACCCGCAAGGGCCCGGCGAAGCCGATCGCCGGCAAGAAGAAGTAAGGGGAGGGATCAGCAATGGCTCGTGATAAAACCCGCGTTAAGCGCAAGGAACGGAAAAACATCGCCGCTGGCGTGGCGCATGTGAACTCGTCCTTCAACAACACCAAGATCCTGATCTCGGACGTGCAGGGCAATGCGATCTCGTGGTCGTCGGCCGGCACCATGGGCTTCAAGGGCTCGCGCAAGTCGACGCCCTACGCCGCCCAGATGGCCGCCGAGGACGCGGGCAAGAAAGCCCAGGAACACGGCGTGAAGACGCTTGAAGTCGAAGTGCAGGGCCCGGGTTCGGGTCGGGAATCGGCGCTGCGCGCGCTGGCTGCCGTCGGCTTCAACATCACTTCGATCCGCGACGTGACGCCGATCGCGCACAACGGCTGCCGTCCGCCGAAGCGCCGCCGCGTCTGACGCACCGCTTACCGACCCGGGCCGCGCGGCGACG
>NZ_JBAWKE010000002.1:602870-691511 GCF_037095655.1 Frigidibacter sp. MR17.24 | reverse complement strand
CGGCCCGGGCCGCGTTCTTTTTACCTCGGGTGTTTCCGGTCTCGGGACATGGACCGGAAACTGGCATGGAGGCCGACTGCATGATCCACAAGAACTGGGCCGAACTGATCAAGCCTGCGCAGCTTGAAGTCCGGGGCGGAAACGACCCCGCGCGCCAGGCGACCGTGGTCGCCGAGCCGCTCGAGCGCGGCTTCGGCCTGACGCTGGGCAACGCGCTGCGTCGCGTGCTGCTGTCGTCGCTGCAGGGCGCCGCCATCACCTCCGTCCAGATCGACAACGTCCTGCACGAGTTCTCCTCGATCGCGGGCGTGCGTGAAGACGTCACCGACGTCGTGCTGAACCTCAAGGGCGTCTCGCTGAAGATGGACGTCGAGGGGCCCAAGCGCGTCTCGATCTCGGCCAAGGGCCCGGCCGTCGTCACCGCCGGCGACATCTCGGAGACCAACGGCATCGAGGTCCTGAACAAGGACCACGTGATCTGCCACCTCGACGACGGCGCCGACCTGTTCATGGAGCTGACCGTGAACACCGGCAAGGGCTATGTCTCGGCCGACAAGAACCGCCCCGAGGATGCCCCGATCGGCCTGATCCCGATCGACGCGATCTATTCGCCGGTCAAGCGCGTGTCCTACGAAGTGCAGCCCACCCGCGAGGGCCAGGTGCTGGACTATGACAAGCTGACCATGAAGGTCGAGACCGACGGCTCGCTGACCCCCGAGGACGCCGTGGCCTATGCCGCGCGCATCCTGCAGGACCAGCTGGCGATCTTCGTCAACTTCGAGGAACCCGAGTCGGCCCGCGCCGGCGAGGTCGAAGACGGGCTGGAGTTCAACCCGCTCCTGCTCAAGAAGGTCGACGAGCTGGAACTGTCGGTCCGTTCGGCGAACTGCCTGAAGAACGACAACATCGTCTATATCGGCGACCTGATCCAGAAGACCGAAGCCGAGATGCTGCGCACCCCGAACTTCGGCCGCAAGTCGCTGAACGAGATCAAGGAAGTGCTCTCGGGCATGGGCCTGCACCTCGGCATGGAAGTCGAGGACTGGCCGCCGGAGAACATCGAGGACCTGGCCAAGCGCTTCGAGGACCAGTTCTGATCCTTTCGGTGCCGGGCCTCCGGGCCCGGCGCCAGACCACCCTGGGCAGTTCCGCCCCAACGACGCTTCCCGCAACGCACGGGACGCAACACAAAGCACAAAGACGTAACGGAGAAACATCATGCGTCACGCCCGTGGCTACCGCCGCCTGAACCGCACCCACGAACACCGCAAGGCGCTGTTCGCCAACATGGCCGGCTCGCTGATCGAGCACGAGCAGATCAAGACCACCCTGCCGAAGGCCAAGGAACTGCGTCCGATCATCGAGAAGCTGATCACGCTGGCCAAGCGCGGTGACCTGCACGCCCGCCGCCAGGCCGCGGCGCAGCTGAAGCAGGACAAGCACGTCGCCAAGCTGTTCGAAGTGCTGGGCGCCCGCTACCAGGACCGCCAGGGCGGCTATGCCCGCGTCCTGAAGGCCGGCTTCCGCTACGGCGACATGGCGCCGATGGCGATCATCGAGCTCGTGGACCGCGACACCTCGGCCAAGGGCGCCGCCGACCGCGCCCGCCTGGAAGAGGAAGAGGCCGCCGAGGCCTGATCCCCACCCGGATCGCCGGAATTCGAAAGGCCCCGTGCGCTGCGCGGGGCCTTTTCACGTCGCGAGGGGGGCGCTGCCCCCGTCGCGTGCCGCGACTCCCCCGGGATATTTGTGCCAAGTCGAAATCAGGCGCGGCTGAGCGCGATGCAGCGGCCGGGGATCGTCGCCGCGTCGCCCGGCATCGAGACATAGGGCGGCGTCTCCTCGAGCCAGGCCAGCCGGCCGGCATCGACCTCGTGCGCGATGGCGGCGGCGAAGCCCTGCTCCCAGACCGTGTCCTTGACGGTGATCGACAGGACGCCGCCGGGGCGGGTGACGCGGATCAGCTCGGGCAGGGCCTCGGCGCCGACATGGCCGGTGGTGAAGACCCCGGTCGAGACCACGCCGGCATAGGCGCCGTCGGCGAAGGGCAGCGGCTGGCCGAGCGCGAGGCGGTGCAGCGCGGAATACCGCCCCTTGGCACGGGCGCGCGCCAGCATCCCCTCGGACAGGTCCAGCCCCTCGACCCGAGGATAGCCAAGGATCGCTAGCCAGTCGCCCATCAGCCCGGTGCCGCAGCCCGCGTCGAGGATCGGCGCCGGACCCGGCGCGAGGTGGCGCGACAGGAGCGCGAGGCAGACCGCGGGGTGGCAGTAGCCGTTGCGCGCCATTTCGCTGTCATAGGTCTCGGCCCAGGCGTCGTAGGCGCGGGCGATGTCCTCGGGGGCGGCGGCGGCGTAGACCTGCCCCAGATGTCCTTCGTGTCCGGCCATCGGTCGCCTCCTTGAGGGTTTGCGGGGTGGTCGATGCGGGGTGGTCAATGCGGGGGAAAGGATAGCGCGTCGTCCCCGAATCTGAAACGCTTTGTCCGCAACGGCATCGGAGGCGGCATGAGCAAGGCGGCGGAACGGGGCGAGGCGGAGGTGGCGCTGCAGGCCGCGGGCTTCGGCGGGCGCGGGACGCCCGAGCGGCTGGGCGGGCTGACGAACCGGGTGTACCGGGCCGGCGGCGTGGTGCTGCGGCTGCCGGGGCAGGGGACCGAGGCCTATATCGACCGCGAAGCCGAGACGGTCGCGGCGCGGGCGGCCGCGGTGGCCGGGGTCTCGCCGGCGGTGCTGCACGCCGATGCCGCAAGCGGGATCATGATCACCGAGGCGGTCGATGGCGTGACGATGACGCCCGCGCTGTTTGCCGCGCGACCGGGGGCGGCCGCGCGGGCGGGCGCCGCCTTCGGCCGGCTGCACCGTTCCGGCGCGCGGTTCACGGCGCGGTTCGACCTTTTCGCGATGATCGACGACTATCTCGCCGTGCTGGCGCCGCGGTCGGTGGCGCTGCCGCCGGGCTGGGACGCGGTGCTGGCCGAGGCGCTTGGCCTGCGCCCGCTTCTCGGCGCGCCGGACCTGCCGCTCGCGCCCTGCCATTGCGATCCGCTGTGCGAGAACTTCCTAGATACCGGTGCGCGGATGTGGATCGTGGATTGGGAGTATTCCGGGATGAACGATCCGATGTGGGATCTCGCGGACCTGTCGGTCGAGGCGAGATTCGATGCCGAGCACGAGGCCGAGATGCTGGCGGCCTATTTCCCCGGCGATCCGCCGGCCGCCGATCTGGCGCGGATGGTGCTGCTGAAGGCGATGTGCGACCTGCTGTGGACGCTGTGGGGGCTGATCCAGCTGTCCGACGGCAACCCGGCCGAGGATTTCCGCGCCTATGCCGACGGCCGTTTCGCCCGCTGCCGGGCGCTGATGGCGCAGCCCGAATTCGCGGCGGCACGGGACAGCCTGCTGCGGTGACCTCAGCCCGGGGGCGGGGCCGGGCAGGCGGTGAAGACGAAGGTGCCATCCTCCTGCATCCGCCCGACGCAGGGTCTGGCCCCTGTGGCCGGGCCGCCGGGCCGGCCGAGGCCGCGCGCGCCGAAGGCGCGCTGCAGGCGGTTCGACAGTGCCGCCTCGGACAGGTCGCTTGCCGACAACACGAGGAAGCTCAGCGCCGCGCCGACGCCCGGCGGCAGCGTCGCGGCGTCGAAGGGGCAGGTCGGGCGGGCGGCAAGGCTGCCATCGCCGGTCTCGGCGAGTTCCGTCCAGAAGGTGGCGCCGCTCTCATCCCGCGCGAGAAGCGCGATGAGCGGCGCGACGGGCGGGAGGGTGGCGGCCTCGGCCGGGATGGACGGGGGGAGGGGGGTGCAGAACTGCAGGGTCATGGGACACCGGGCTGGGAAAGCGTGCGTCGACTTGAGATGGGGGCGCGGTGGCGTGATGACCATGCCCGCCGGTCGTGTGATCCGACGACACCCGCGGCAGGGGCGCATCGGGTGACGCAGGCGGGGCGCGCCGCGCGGGCGCGCCCCGTGGCGCGGTGACAGGGTGGCCGGCTGGCTGGTGTCAGGCGCCGGGCAGGCGGTCGAGATACCTGTCGAGGGTGATCGGGAACTGGCGGACCCGCACGCCGGTCGCGTTGTGCACGGCATTCGCGACGGCGGCGGCGACCCCGCACAGGCCCAGCTCGCCCACGCCCTTGGCCTTGAGCGGCGAGGACACCGGGTCGAGCGTGTCGAGGAACACCACCTCCTGCGCCGGGATGTCCATGTGGACCGGCACCTCGTAGCCCGCGAGGTCGTGCGCCGGGAAGAAGCCGCGGCCGCGATCGACCGCGATCTCTTCCATCAGTGCCGCGCCGACGCCCATCACCATGCCGCCGATGACCTGGCTGCGGGCGGTGATCGGGTTCAGGATCCGCCCCGCATCGCAGACGGCGAGCATCCGGCGCAGCCGCACCTCGCCGGTCAGGGCGTGCACGCCCAGTTCGACGAAATGCGCGCCGAAGGTCGAGACGACGTGGTCGTCGTCGCGGAAGTCGCCGAAGTCGATGCCGTCCTCGGCCACGATCTCGCCCTCGGCCGCAAGATCGGCCAGCGCGACGGTCTCGGTGCCGACGGTGACGCGGCCATCGGCGAAGGTCAGCGTGTCGGCGTCGTTGGCGCCGAGACGGCGGCCGATCTCGGTGCGCAGGGCCTCGCAGGCGGCGTAGACGCCGGCGGTGGCGCTGGCGGCGCCGAACTGCCCGCCAGAGCCGGCCGAGACCGGGAAGGCGCTGTCGCCCAGCCGCACCTCGACCGCCGCGACCTCGAGCCCCAGCATCTCGGCCGCGGTCTGGGCGAGGATGGTGTAGCTGCCGGTGCCGATGTCGGTCATGTCGGTCTCGACCACGAGCGTGCCGCCGGGCTGCAGCCGGATCCGCGCCGCCGAGGTGTCGGCGGGCGCGCCGCGATAGGCGCCGGCGATGCCGTGGCCGATCAGCCACTGCCCGTCGCGCTGCGCCCCGGGCGCGGTGTTGCGATCCGCCCAGCCGAAGCGCGCGGCGCCTTCGCGCAGGCACTCGACGAGGTTGCGGTCCGAGAACGGCAGGCCCGATTCGGGATGGGTCTGGATGTCGTTGAGGATGCGGAATTCCACCGGGTCCATGCCCAGCCTCTCGGCCATCTCGTCCATCGCCACTTCCAGCGCCATCAGGCCCGACGCCTCGCCGGGCGCGCGCATCGCGTTCGCCTCGGGCAGGTGCATCTCGGCGACGTGCTTGGCGATCAGGCGGTTCGCGCCGCCGTAGAAGTGCCGGGTCTGGTCGACCGCGTTCTCGCCCGAGCCGCCGGGCAGGCTGTGAGAGATCGCGATGTGGGACACCGCCGTCAGCCGGCCGTCGCGGCCGGCGCCCAGCCGGACCCGCTGGATCGTCTGGGACCGGTGGGTGGTGTTGTTCATGATCATCGGCCGCGGCAGCGCGACCTTGACCGCGCGGCCCAGCTTGCGCGCGGCCAGCGCCGCCATCACCGCGTCGGCGCGCAGGAACAGCTTCGCGCCGAAGCCGCCGCCGACATAGGGGCTGTCGACGCGCACGTCGTCGAGGTCCATCTCGAAGGTGGTCGCCAGCGATTTCCGGTTCCAGGCGATCATCTGGTTCGAGGTCCAGACCGTCAGCTTGCCATCCTGCCACTCGGCGATCGAGGCATGGGGCTCCATCATCGCCTGGCTGTGGCCGGGGGTGCGGTACTCCTCGTCCAGCGTCACCTCGGCCTGCGCGAAGGCGCCGGCGAAATCGCCGACATCGGCATCGGCGTCAGAGGCGTCGTCGCGCCGCTTCGCCCACTCGGCCTCGAGGTCATAGCTGCCCTCGGTCACGTCGTAGCTGACCTTGACCAGCGCCGCGGCGGCGCGCGCCATCTCGAAGCTTTCGGCGACGACGACGGCGACGGCCTGATGGTAGTGCCAGACCCGGTCGCCGCCGAACAGCGGGGCGACGTTCATGCTGAAGGGCTTCGGCATGTCCCCGATCTCGAGCGTGGTGACGATGCCCGCGACGCCGGGCGCGGCCATCGCGGCATCGGTGTCGATCGCGGTCACGCGGCCTTGGGCGATGGTCGCGGCGACCGGGTAGCCGACCAGCTGGCCGGGGGCGACCTCGTGGCGTTCATATGCGTATTTCGCAAGCCCCGCGACCTTCAGCGGGCCGTCGATGCGGGTCTGCGGACGGCCGATGACGCGGGCCGTGTCGAACAGGTTCTGACCTGCGGGTTGGGTGAAGTCCATCTGGTTAGCCCTCCGCCAGCAGCGCGGCCAGCGCGCGCTCGGCCAAAGTGATCTTGAATGCGTTCTCGTCCGTCGGACGCGCGCCGTCGAGCAGCCGCGCCATGACCGCGGCGGCGCCGTTCGGCAGCTCGGCATCGGCCTCGGCCCGTCGCCAGGGTTTCGGCGCGACGCCGCCCAGCGCGACCCGCCCCGTCCCGTCGGGCTGGCGGATCAGCGCGACCGAGACCAGCGCGAAGGCATAGGAGGCCCGGTCGCGCACCTTGTGATAGGCCTGCGCGCCGCCGACCGGTGCGGGCAGGGTGACGGCGGTGATCATCTCGCCGGGGCGCAGGACGCTGTCCTGCTCGGGCGTGTCGCCGGGCAGGCGGTGGAAGTCGGCGATCGGGATCGCGCGGGTCTCGCCCTCGGGCGTCACCGTCTCGACCACCGCGTCCAGCACCCGCATCGCCACCGCCATGTCGGACGGGTGGGTCGCGATGCAGGCGTCAGAGATGCCGATGATGCCAAGCTGGCGCGAGAACGCGCCCGCCGACTGCGCGGCGCAGCCCGCGCCGGGGCTGCGCTTGTTGCAGGGCTGGGCGGTGTCGTAGAAATACGGGCACCGCGTGCGCTGCAGCAGGTTGCCCGCGGTGGTGGCCTTGTTGCGCAGCTGGCCCGAGGCGCCCGCGACCAGCGCCCGCGTCAGCACCGGCCAGCCCGCGCGCACCCGCGGGTCCGCCGCCAGCGCGGTGTTGCGCACGAGCGCGCCGATGCGCAGCCCGCCGTCGGCGGTTTCGGTGATCTGGTCGAGCCCGGTGCCGTTGACGTCGATCAGGTGCACCGGCGTCTCGATCTCGAGCTTCATGAGATCCAGAAGGTTGGTGCCGCCGGCGATGAACCGCGCGCCGTCATGGGCGGCGGCGGCCCGGGCCGCGGCCTCGGCCGAGGTGGCCTTCTCGTAGGAAAATGCCCTCATGCCCGGTCCTCCGCGACTTCGGTGATGGCGGCGAGGATGTTGGCATAGGCCCCGCAGCGGCAGATGTTGCCCGACATCCGCTCGCGGATCTCGGCATCGGTGATCTCGATGGCGGCGGTCAGGTCGCCGGTCGCGTGGCTGGGAATGCCGGCGCGGATCTCGTCGATCACGGCGCGGGCGGACTGGATCTGGCCGGGGGTGCAATAGCCGCACTGGAACCCGTCGTGCTTGACGAAGGCGGCCTGCATCGGGTCGAGGGCATCGGGCGTTCCGATGCCCTCGATCGTCTCGATCGCGTCGCCGTCGTGCATCACCGCAAGCGAGAGGCAGGCGTTGATGCGGGCGCCGTTCACGCTGCAGGTGCAGGCGCCGCACTGGCCATGGTCGCAGCCCTTCTTGGTGCCGGTAAGGTGCAGGTGCTCGCGCAGCGCGTCGAGAAGCGTGGTGCGGTTGTCGACCGTCAGCGTGCGCGGCGTGCCGTTTACGGTGAAGGTGACGGCGGTCTTCGGCGGCGCGGCCTGCACGGCGGTGCCGCCGGCGCGTCTGGGATCCGGCGCGCCCTGCGGCGCCGCGGCGGTGCGGGTGTGGCGACGGATGTCGGGATGCATCGATGTGGACATGTCTGATCCTGCTCGTCTGGCGTGGCGCCGCGGGGACGCGGCGCAGCTGGTGGGGATCGCCCTGAACTGGGGCGATCCGGCAGGAAGTCCATCTTGGGCGGAACACGGCGGCGTGCGCGCGCCCCGTCCGCCCGGTCATCGCGCGCCCTCGTCGCGCCGCATCGCCCCGCGCCGCAGCCGGCTCAGCGCGACCGCTGCCGATGCCGGGCAGGTTCCGGGCAGGGGCCGCGCCGGACCCGGACAAGGGCCGCGGCGGGGCAGGCCAGAAGTGGCCAATCAGGATGGCGGGTCAGGACTAGAGGGTCAGGACTGGCCGGTCGGCGGCGCCGGATCAGGCCTTCTCGGCCCAGATCGCCTCGAACTCGCGCCACTCGCCCTTGGACATGCCCGAGCTTTCCTGCGTCACCACCTCGCCGGCAAGGCGGCGCTTGATCACCTCGACCGCGCGGCCCGACATCGACACGCCGCCCAGCCGGTAGTCCTCGAAGGCGGCATAGGCCAGCGGCACCCAGTCCTGCACGATCCGGCACATCGTCTCGGCATAGGCGCGGATCTCGTACTGGGCATGGGCGTCGGCGCGCAGGCGCAGGAAGTGGAACAGGTTGTGCAGGTCCACCTTCCAGTACCACTGCGTGTAGACGTTCGCGGGCAGGTTCATCCGCGCCAGCTCGCGCGCGAGGCCCTGCTGGCCGTCCTGGCTCAGCATCGCCTCGTAATGGTCGTAGCTGCGCATCGCATCCTCGCGCAGCAGCTCGAGCACGCGCGCGGCCTCCTCGCCCTGCAGGATCTGGCCGCGGCCCTGGTTGTTGACCGTCGACTGCGCCGCCAGCTGCTCGGGCGCGGGGATGTAGAACTCGCGGTCGAGGATCGAGTAGCGGGCCGAGTATTCGTTGACGTTGGCGGTCCGGTGCCGGATCCACTGGCGCGCGACGAAGACCGGCAGCTTGACGTGGAACTTGACCTCGCACATCTCGAACGGGGTCGAGTGCCAGTGCCGCATCAGGTAGCGGATCAGCCCCTCGTCGTTCGACACCGACTTGGTGCCGCGGCCATAGCTGACCCGTGCCGCCTGGGTGATCGCGGCATCGTCGCCCATGTAGTCGATGACCCGCACGAGGCCGTGGTCGAGCACTTGGTGCGCGCTGTAGAGATGCGCCTCCATCCCCTCGGACACGGCCCTCAGCGTGGCTTTCGGCTCGGCCCGCGCGGCGTCGATCTCGGCTTGCTGGTCGGGCGTCAGGGGCATCGGGTCTCTCCGTGAATTCACTGCAGGGCGCAACATCTGGTAACACCATCGCGGACAGACGCAAAGGGTGCTCCGCGCGCTGCCGTCGACTTTGCCAAAATATCCCGGGGGGCTGCCCGGCACGGGCAGCGGGGGCAGCGCCCCCTCGGGCGGTCGCGGCGGTCGCGGCGGTCGAACGGGCTGGCCCTTCGCGCCCGGCACACTAGTGTTGCGCGCGAGGCCCCGGGCAGCCCCGGGGCGCACAGGAAAGGAACACCATGCAGGTCCGCTATCTTCACACCATGGTCCGGGTTCTCGATCTCGAGGCGTCGATGGCCTTCTACCGTCTGCTGGGTCTCGAGGAGACGCGACGCATCGACAACGACAAGGGCCGCTTCAGCCTTGTGTTCATGGCGCCCCCCGGCCAGCCGGAATGCCCGGTCGAGCTGACCTACAATTGGGACGGCGACGAGGGCCTGCCCTCGGACAGCCGCCACTTCGGCCACCTCGCCTACCGCGTCGGCAACATCTACGAGATGTGCCAGAAGCTGATGGACGCCGGCGTGACCATCAACCGCCCGCCGCGCGACGGGCACATGGCCTTCGTGCGGTCGCCCGACAACGTCTCGATCGAGCTGCTGCAGGAGGGCGAGAGCCTCGCGCCGGCCGAGCCGTGGGCGAGCATGGAGAACACCGGGCACTGGTAAGCCCGGCGTACAGGTGAGCCCGGCCGGGGAGGGGGCGCCGCCCCCGCCGCGCTGTCGCGCGGCCCCCCGGGATATTTGTGCCAATGCGAAAGGGGGCGGGCTCGACGGTGGTGGGGCGCGTGCCTATTTTCGGGGCATGGCTGATCTCTTTGACCGCGCGCCCGACCCGTCGACGCCGGCCCCGCGCGATGCGGGGCCGCGGCCGCTTGCCGACAGGATCCGGCCGCGGGCCCTGTCCGAGGTGATCGGGCAGGAACGGCTTCTGGGCCCCGAGGGGCCGCTCGGGGCGATGCTGGCGGCAGGCAGCCTCGGCTCGCTGATCCTCTGGGGGCCGCCGGGCGTGGGCAAGACCACGATCGCCCGGCTGCTGGCGCAGGAGACCGAACTGGTCTTCGTGCAGATCTCGGCGATCTTCACCGGCGTGCCGGAGCTGCGCAAGGTGTTCGACGCGGCGCGGATGCGGCGCGGGCAGGGGCGGGGGACGCTGCTGTTCGTCGACGAGATCCACCGTTTCAACAAGGCCCAGCAGGACGGCTTCCTGCCGCACATGGAAGACGGCACGATCCTGCTGGTGGGCGCCACCACCGAGAACCCGAGCTTCGAGCTGAACGCGGCGCTTCTGAGCCGGGCGCAGGTGATGGTGCTCGAGCGGCTGGGACCCGCGGATCTGGAGCGGCTCGCGCAGCGGGCCGAGCAGGCCACCGGGCATCCGCTGCCGCTGACGCCGGTGGCGCGCGAGCGGCTGCTGGAGATGGCCGATGGCGACGGGCGCGCGCTTCTGAACCTCGTCGAGCAGGTGGTGGGCTGGCACCTGGCCGAACCGCTCGGACCCGAGGCGCTGGGGCGGCGGCTGATGCGGCGCGCGGCCGGCTACGACAAGTCGGGCGACGGCCACTACAACCTGATCTCGGCGCTGCACAAGGCGGTGCGCGGATCGGACCCGGATGCCGCGCTCTACTGGTTCGCGCGCATGCTGGAGGGGGGCGAGGATCCCCGGTTCTTGGCCCGCCGGATCCTGCGGATGTCGGTCGAGGACGTGGGGCTTGCCGATCCGCAGGCACAGACCCTGTGCCTGCACGCCTGGGAGACCTACGAGCGGCTGGGCTCGCCCGAGGGGGAGCTCGCGCTGGCGCAGGCACTGATCCACCTCGCGCTCGCGCCGAAGTCGAACGCGGGCTATGTCGCCTATGGCAACGCGCGGGCCGAGGCGCGGCGCACGGGCTCGCTGATGCCGCCCAGGCACATCCTGAACGCGCCGACGCAGCTGATGAAGGATCAGGGCTATGGTGCGGGCTATGCCTATGACCATGATGTCGAGGGCGGCTTCTCGGGGCAGGACTATTTCCCCGAAGGCATGCGCCGGCCGATCTTCTACCACCCGGTCGAGCGTGGGTTCGAACGCGAGCTGAAGAAGCGGGTCGAATTCTTCGCCCGGCTGCGCGAGAGCCGGCGCTCCGGTCCGGGCGGCCGCAGTGAGACCAAGAAGGGGACCAAGGACGGGACCGGGGACGCGACCGGGAACGGCGGCGACGATTGACTTTCCGCGGGGGCGAGGCGAGAGAGACCCGATGATCCAGACCCTTCTCCAGGTGGCGCTCGGCGGCGCCCTCGGTGCCTCGGCCCGCTATCTGACCAATGTCGGCGTCATGCGCCTTGTCGGCCCCGGCTTCCCGGTGGCGACGATGGCGGTAAACATCCTGGGCTCGTTCGTGATGGGCGTTCTGGTCGTGGTGCTGGCCGCGCAGGGCAACCGCTTCGCGCCGCTGCTGATGACCGGGCTGCTGGGCGGGTTCACCACCTTCTCGGCCTTCTCGCTGGACGCGGTGACGCTGTGGAACGGCGGCCGGCCCGAGGCGGCGGCGCTTTACGTGCTGGGATCGGTGGTGGTGTCGCTGGCGGCGCTGGCGGTGGGTCTGATGGTGGCGCGGGGGATCGTCGGATGAGCGGCGTGCAGATGGTGACGGTTTCGGAAGCCGAGGGCGAGGCGCGGCTGGATCGCTGGCTGAAGAAGAAGTTCCCGCAGCTGACGCAGGGCGCGGTCGAGAAGATGTGCCGCACCGGCCAGCTGCGCGTCGACGGCGCGCGCGCCAAGGCCGCGACCCGGATCGCGCCGGGGATGGAGATCCGGGTGCCGCCGCTGCCGACCTCGGGGCCGGTCGCGCCGGTGTCGCTGCGCGAGAGCGGGCCGCGGATCCCGGCCGCCGATGCCGAGATGATCCAGGCTGCCGTCCTGTGGAAGGACGAGCACATCATCGCGCTGAACAAGCCCGCGGGCCTGCCCAGCCAGGGCGGCTCGGGCCAGTCCGACCACCGCCATGTCGACGGGCTGACGCCCGCGCTGATGTTCGGCTACAAGGACCGGCCGAAGCTGGTGCATCGGCTGGACAAGGACACCTCGGGCGTGCTGCTGCTGGCGCGCACCGACCGGGTCGCGCGTGCGCTGTCCGAGGCGTTCCGCGACCGCACCACCCGCAAGATCTACTGGGCCGTCGTCGCCGGCGTCCCGAACCCGCGCATGGGCACGATCCGCTACGGCCTGGTGAAGGCACCGGGCCGCGGCGGGCAGGGCGAGGGCGAGAAGATGATCTGCATCCACCCCTCGAAGGTGAACACGACCGAGAACGCCAAGCGCGCCACCACCGATTACGCGGTGCTCGACGCGCTGGGGACGCGCGCCTCCTGGGTGGCGCTGGTGCCGATCACCGGGCGCACCCACCAGCTGCGCGCGCATATGGCCGAGCTGGGCCATCCGATCGCCGGCGACGGCAAGTACGGCGGGTCGAGCCAGGAGAACCTCGGCGACGGCTGGGGCGCGCAGATCGGCGGCGACATTTCCCGCAAGCTGCACCTGCACGCCCGCTCGATCAGCTTCGACCACCCGATCACCAAGAAGCGCATCACCCTGACCGCGCCCTTGCCCGAGCACATGAAGCGCACCTGGAAGACCATGGGCTGGTACGAGAACGACGTGCCCGAGGACCCGTTCGCGGACGATCAATGAAGCTCGTCATCTTCGACGTCGACGGCACGCTGGTCGACAGCCAGCACCATATCGACCGCTCGATGCGGATGGCCTTCGAGACCGCGGGCCATGTCTGCCCGCCGCGCGAGGAGGTGCTTTCGATCGTCGGCCTCTCGCTGCCGCAGGCCTTCGCGCGGCTGGTCCCCGACCTGCCCGAGGCCGAGCATCTGCGCCTGATCGAGGGCTACAAGTCCAGCTTCGGCACCCTGGTGGCCGACGGTCCCGCGCCGCTCTATCCGGGCGCGATGGACTGCCTGCAGGCGCTGATCGCGCGCGACGACATCCTCTTGGGCGTGGCGACGGGCAAGTCGCGGCGGGGGCTTCGTATCGTGCTCGACGGCCACGGGATCGCCGGGCATTTCATCACCCGCCAGACCGCCGACGACCACCCGTCGAAGCCGCATCCCGCGATGGTGCAGGCGGCCTGCGACGAGGCCGGGGTCGATCCGCGCGACGCGGTGATGATCGGCGACACGACCTTTGACATTGAGATGGGGCGCGCCGCGGGCGCCGCGGCGCTGGGCGTCGGCTGGGGCTATCACCCGGCCGCGGCGCTGCGCGCGGCCGGCGCCGGCGCCGTCGTCGCGGGCTTCGACGCGGTGCCCGCCGCCATCGACGCGCTGCTGGCCGGACGGCCGGTGGCCGAGCAGGCCTGAGGGGGACGGCATGGCGGAATGGGCTCCGAAACGGTTCTGGACCGCGGCCGAGGCGGTGGCGGTCGAGGGCGGCCACGCGGTGCATCTCGACGGGCGCGCGGTGCGCACCCCGGCCCGGGCGGCCTTCGTGCTGCCCTCGCGCGCGCTGGCCGAGGCGGCGGCGGCGGAATGGGCCGCGCAGGGCGACAAGGTCGACCCGGCGACGATGCCGGTGACCCGCGCCGCCAATTCCGCCATCGACACGATCGGCGCGAACCGCGCCGCGGTGCAGGAGATGATCGCGGCCTACGGCGGGTCGGACCTGCTGTGCTATCGCGCCGAGGCCCCGGCCGAACTGGTCGCGCGCCAGGCCGAAGGCTGGGACCCGCTGCTGGCCTGGCTGGCCGCGACGCATGGCGCGCCGCTCGCGGTCACGGCGGGAATCGTGCCGGTCGACCAGCCGGCCGACAGCCTCGCGCGGCTTGATGCGGCGCTGGGCGCGGTGTCGGATTTCGAGCTTGCCGCGCTGCACGACCTGGTCGCGCTGTCGGGCTCGCTGGTGATCGGTCTCGCGGCCGCGGCCGGGCGGCATCCGCCCGAGCATCTGTGGGCACTGTCGCGCCTCGACGAGACCTTCCAGGCCGAGCAGTGGGGCCGCGACGACGAGGCCGAGGCGGTGGCCGAGATCCGGCGTGCCGCATTCCTGGACGCCGCCCGCTTCCTGACCCTCGTTCGGGCAACGAAATAAGCGCTTTCGCGGGGTTTTGAGGCTGCCGCTGCGGCAGCTTGCCTCGTTATGCGGCGGTTGCTGAACATCTGTGCAGCCGCCGGGCATCTGCCCTTGACGCGTCAGTCAAATTCGCTCCACAATTCGGCCCATTGAGGATCAACCTCAAGGCCCCGCAGGGGAGACGGCGGGAGCAACAGATTTCCCCCTGGTGCACAGGGCGGCAACTCAGGAAGAGGTAAGCATGAACAAAACCGTATTTCTCGGCACGCTGACGGCGGCCGGCCTCGTTGCAGGTATCGCCGGCGCGGCGACCCTCGACGACGTCAAGGCCCGCGGCGAGCTGAACTGCGGCGTGAGCACCGGGCTCGTGGGCTTCTCGGCCCCCGACGCGAACGGTAACTGGTCCGGTTTCGATGTTGCGGTCTGCAAGGCCGTTGCCGGCGCCATCTTCGGCGACTCGTCCAAGGTCAAGTACGTGCCGACCACCGGCCAGACGCGCTTCACCGCCCTCGCCTCGGGCGAGATCGACATGCTGGCGCGCAACACGACCTGGACCTTCTCGCGCGACACCGACCTTAAGTTCACCTTCGTCGGCGTGAACTACTACGACGGTCAGGGCTTCATGGTTCCGAAGTCGCTGGGCGTGACCTCGGCCAAGGAACTCGACGGCGCCACCGTCTGCATCCAGACCGGCACCACCACCGAGCTGAACCTCGCCGACTTCTTCAAGACCAACAACATGTCGTATCAGCCGGTCCCGATCGAGACCAATGCTGAAGGCGAGCAGCAGTTCCTGGCCGGCGCCTGCGACGCCTACACCACGGACGCCTCGGGCCTGGCCGCGACCCGCGCCGCCTTCGCCAACCCCGACGACTACGTCATCCTGCCCGAGATCATCTCGAAAGAGCCGCTCGGCCCGCTCGTCCGCCAGGGCGACGACCAGTGGGCGGACATCGCGCGCTGGAGCCTCAACGCGCTGATCGCAGCCGAGGAATACGGCGTGACCTCGGCCAACATCGAGGAACTGTCGAAGGGCACCGAGAACCCCGAGATCAACCGCCTGCTCGGCGCGGGTGATGACAACCTCGGCGCGATGATCGGTCTCGAGAAGGACTGGGCCAAGAAGGCCATCGTCGGTGCCGGCGGCAACTACGGCGAGATCTTCGCCGCCACCATCGGCGAATCGACCCCGATCGGTCTCGCGCGCGGCCTGAACGCGCAGTGGACCCAGGGCGGCCTGCTCTACACCCCGCCGTTCCGCTGAACGGCCACAGACGACCCGGGGGGCGCAGCGATGCGCCCCTCGACACATTCGACACGGTCGACGACCGGACCCGATGGGGCATGACCCCGACGAATGAGGCGTAACGCCCGGGGCCCGGTATCAGGGGATTTTACATGGCAATCGCGGAAAACCCGCCGAAAGAGACCTTTCGGCTGAGCATGCTGCTATACGATACGCGGTATCGCTCGATCACCATCCAGGTCATCGTGCTGATGCTGTTCATGGCCGGCGTCGCCTGGCTTGCGGACAACGCCGTCCGCAATCTGCAGGCGCTGGGCAAGGATTTCAACTTCGGCTTCCTGTGGAACCGCTCGGGCTATGACATCGGGCAGGTGCTGATCCAGTACAGCAACGACAGCAGCCATGCCCGCGCGATGCTGGTCGGCCTGCTGAACACGCTGCTGGTCGCCGCCATGGCCTGCGTCGCCGCGACGATCCTGGGCGTGGTCATCGGCGTGCTGCGGCTGTCGTCAAACTGGCTCGTCGGGCGGCTGATGACCTTCTACGTCGAGATGTTCCGCAACATCCCGGTGCTGCTGTGGATCCTCGTGGCCTATGCCGTGTTCACCGAGGTGACGCCGCAGCCCCGCGACTTCCGCGTCACCCCCGAGATGGAGGCGTCGGGCCAGGCGCCGGCCGCCTCGATGATCCTCGACGCGATCGCCGTGACCAACCGCGGTACCTCGATCCCCGAACCGCTGTTCTCGCGCTCGCTGGGCAACATCAGCCTGGGCATCTTCGACGTCAGCGTCGACCTGATCGCCGTGCTGATCGTGCTGGCCGGCGGCCTCTGGGCCCGCCGGGCGCTGAACACCCACGCCAACAAGGTGCAGAACGCGACCGGCGTGCGGCCGGTGACCTGGTGGAAAAGCCTGCTGCTGGTCTTCGGGCCGCTCGCGGTGCTGCTGGCCGTGCTCGGCTTCCACCTCGGCCTGCCCGAGCTTGCCGGCTTCAACTTCCAGGGCGGCATCCTGGTGTCGAACTCGCTGATGGCGCTGTGGCTGGGGCTGACGCTCTATACCGCCGCCTTCATCGCCGAGATCGTCCGCGCCGGCATCGCCGCGATCTCGAAGGGCCAGAGCGAGGCCGCCTTCGCGCTGGGCCTGCGCCCGAACCGCACGATGAACCTGGTGATCCTGCCGCAGGCGCTGCGCGTGATCGTGCCGCCGCTGATCTCGCAGTATCTCAACATCACCAAGAACTCCTCGCTCGCGATCGCGGTCGGCTACATGGACCTGCGCGGCACGCTGGGCGGCATCACGCTGAACCAGACCGGCCGGGAGCTGGAATGCGTGCTGCTGATGATGCTGATCTACCTGACGATCTCGCTGCTGATCTCGGGCGTGATGAACGCCTACAACAACCGCGTCCGGCTGAAGGAGCGCTGAGATGAGCGATACCCATGCCGAAACCGTGCCCTATGTCCGCGAGACGATGCTGCCGCAGCTGGCACCGCCGTCGAGCCAGGCGGGGGCCGTCAAGTGGCTGCGCGAGAACCTTTTCTCGGGCTGGTTCAACACCCTGCTGACCGTGCTGGGCGCGCTGGTGCTCGTCTGGCTCGCGGTGCATTTCCTGCCCTGGTTCCTGCACGGCGTCTGGAACGCGAACTCGGTCGCCGAGTGCCGCGAGGCCATCGCCCAGGCCTGGGGCGACGGCGCGACGGGGGCCTGCTGGGCCGTGATCCGCGAGCGCTGGCCGCAGTTCCTGTTCGGGTTCTACCCGTCCGAGCTGTACTGGCGCCCGGTGCTGGCGCTGGTGCTGCTGTTCGCCGCGCTCGCGCCGGTGCTGTTCCCCAGCCTGCCGCGCGGGATGATGGCGCTGACCGCGCTCTATCCCGGGCTGGGCTACCTGCTGCTGTGGGGCGGCTCGTTCTGGTTCCCGGTCGCGGTCTACCTGGGCTTCGTGATCGGATACGTCGTGTTCACGAGCCTCGCCAAGGCCGGGCAGGCGCTGCTGGCGCCGATCCTCGGCGGGCTCGTGGTGCTGCTGTACTGGCTCTTCCTCAGCGGCCCGGTCGAGCGCGCGCTCGAGGCGGTGATCCCGCTCAGCATCCAGTCGGTGCCTTCGAACGCGTTCGGCGGCTTCGTGCTGTCGATCACGATCGGCGTCGCGGCCATCGCGCTGTCGCTGCCGATGGGGATCCTGCTGGCGCTCGGGCGGCGGTCGGACATGCTGCTGGTCAAGGCGCTGTCGGTCGGCTTCATCGAGTTCATCCGCGGCGTGCCGCTGATCACGCTGCTGTTCACCGCTTCGCTGCTGCTGAACTACTTCCTGCCGCCGGGCACCAATTTCGACATCATCCTGCGGGTGGTGATCATGGTGACCTTCTTCTCGGCCGCCTATATCGCCGAGGTGATCCGCGGCGGCCTCGCGGCGCTGCCGCGCGGCCAGTACGAGGCTGCCGACGCGCTGGGCCTCGACTACTGGAAGGCGATGCGGCTGATCATCCTGCCGCAGGCGCTCAAGATCTCGATCCCCGGGATCGTGTCGACCTTCATCGGCCTGTTCAAGGACACCACCCTGGTGATCTTCGTCGGCCTTCTCGACCCGCTGAAGGGCATCACCGATGCCGTCCGCGCCTCGATCGAGTGGAAGGGCGTCTACTGGGAGCCGTTCATCTTCGTCGGCCTCATCTTCTTCATCTTCAACTTCGCCATGTCGCGCTACTCGATGCATCTCGAGCGTCGGCTGCGCCGCGAGCACCGCTGAGGGACTGACCATGGAAACCATCGAACGCGCCGTCGACCGCAGCCACATGCAGGTCTCGGACGAAGTGGCGATCCAGATCGTCAACATGAACAAGTGGTACGGCCAGTTCCACGTGCTGCGCGACGTGAACCTGACGGTGAACCGCGGCGAGCGGATCGTCATCGCCGGGCCCTCGGGCTCGGGCAAGTCGACGCTGATCCGCTGCATCAACCGGCTGGAGGAACACCAGTCGGGCAAGATCGTCGTCGACGGGACCGAGCTGACCTCGGACCTCAAGAACATCGACAAGGTGCGCTCGGAAGTGGGGATGGTGTTCCAGCACTTCAACCTGTTCCCGCACCTGACGATCCTCGAGAACTGCACGCTGGCGCCGATCTGGGTGCGCAAGATGCCGAAGCGCGAAGCCGAGGAGACGGCGATGCACTTCCTGTCGAAGGTCAAGATCCCCGAGCAGGCGCACAAGTATCCCGGCCAGCTGTCGGGCGGCCAGCAGCAGCGCGTCGCCATCGCGCGCTCGCTGTGCATGAAGCCCAGGATCATGCTCTTCGACGAGCCGACCTCGGCGCTTGACCCCGAGATGATCAAAGAAGTGCTCGACACGATGATCGAGCTGGCGGAAGAGGGCATGACCATGCTCTGCGTGACCCACGAGATGGGCTTTGCCCAGGCCGTGGCGAACCGGGTGATCTTCATGGCCGACGGCCAGATCGTCGAGCAGAACAACCCCTACGACTTCTTCAACAACCCGCAGTCGGACCGCACCAAGCAGTTCCTGAGCCAGATCCTCGGGCACTGAGCGGGACATCCCGGAAATGACGACGGCCGCCCCCCCCGGGCGGCCGTTCGCGTTTATGGCAAGGCCGGGGGCGCTGCCCCCGGACCCCCGGGATATTTGGGCAAAGTCGAAAGCGGGCGGGGGTCCGGGGGGACGCATCCCCCCGGTCTTGCCTCACACGTGCTGGCCCGCGTTCACTTCAATCTCTGTCCCGGTGACGTAGCTCGACTGGTCCGAGCAGAGGAACCAGACCACGTCGGCGACCTCGCGCGGCTGGCCGAGGCGGCGCAGCGGCAGGCCCTCGACGATCTTCTCGGTGCCGGGCGACAGGATCGAGGTCTCGATCTCGCCCGGGGCGATCGCGTTCACGCGCACGCCCAGGGGCCCGAAATCATGCGCCATCTCGCGCGTCAGCGCGGCGAGCGCCGCCTTCGAGGTCGCGTAGGCCGCACCCGCGAAGGGGTGGACGCGGCTGCCCGCGATCGAGGTCACGTTGACCACCGAGCCCTTGGCCGCCGACAGCTCGTCCTTCAGGCCGCGGGCGAGCACGATCGAGGCGAAGAAGTTGACGTGGAACACCTGCCCCCAAGTGCGCAGGTCGGTGTCGAGCGTGTTCAGCCGTCCGCCGCTCGGGGTCTTGGGCGAGATGCCGGCATTGTTGACCAGCGCGTGCAGCTTGCCGTCGAGCCGCTCCTGGATCGTGCGGATCGCGGCGATGGTCGCGTCGGGGCTGGTGAGGTCGACCTGGATGTGATCCTCGCGGCCGCCACCCCAAGGGCACTGGTCGGGGAAGGGCTGGCGCGAGCAGGTGATGACGCGCCAGCCTTCCTTGGCAAAACGCATCACGGTCGCATGGCCGATCCCGCGGCTCGCGCCGGTCAGCAGCAGGGTTTTCTGGTCGCTCATGTCAAGGCAGCTCCGGGAGGGGTCAGTGGGAACCTAAGCAAATGCGTCGGATTGGCAACGGCTGCCTTGCCCTTGGCAGGCCCGGCAAAGGGGTCTAACACTTGCCCGCGACAGACGGAGCCCGAGAGAGATGAGAACGCAGCCGATGAACCGTGACTGGATCGCCACCGCCCGCACCCTCTCCGAGGCGCTGCCCTACATGCAGCGCTATGCAGGCGCCGTGGTCGTCGTGAAGTTCGGCGGCAACGCGATGGGCGACGACGACGCGATGGCGGAATTCGCGCGCGACATCGTGCTGATGAAGCAGGTGGGCCTGAACCCGGTCGTCGTGCACGGCGGCGGGCCGATGATCAACGACCTGCTGGGCAAGCTGGGCATCACGTCCGAGTTCGTGCGCGGCAAGCGCGTCACCGACAAGGCCACGGTCGAGGTGGTCGAGATGGTGCTGTCGGGCCTGGTGAACAAGCGCATCGTCCAGGCGATCAACGACCAGGGCGGCCGCGCCGTGGGGATCTCGGGCAAGGACGACGACCTGATGGTCTGCGTCGCCGACGACCCGGAGCTGGGCTTTGTCGGCAAGCCGGTCGAGATGAACGTGCAGGTGCTGCGCGATCTCTATTCCGCCGGGATCATCCCGGTGGTGGCGCCGGTGGCCACGGGCATGGCCGACAACGAGACGTTCAACGTCAACGGCGATACCGCCGCGGGCGCGATCGCGGGGGCGCTGCAGGCGGATCGGCTGCTGCTGCTGACCGACGTGTCGGGCGTGAAGAACAAGGCGGGCGAGGTCCTGACCCAGATGACGCCCGAGGACGTGCGCGCGATGATCGCAGACGGCACCATCGCCGGTGGCATGATCCCGAAGACCGAGACCGCGCTTGCGGCGCTCGACGAGGGGGTGCGGGCGGTGACGATCGTCGACGGCCGGGTGCCGAATGCCTGCCTTCTCGAGCTGTTCACCGACCATGGCGCCGGCAGCCAGATCCGCTCGACCGAGCCGCGGGTGAAGCCGCGCGGCCGCTGAGCGGCGCGCTTGCCCGTGTCGGCGCGCTGGCCGCGGCCGAGCGGCTGGCGGTGGCCGGCGGTTTTCACCCCGGGCCCGGTGACGGGCTGGGGGAGGGGACGCTTCTGCTGCTGTCGCCGGCCGAGCCCGGCTTCTGGCCGCATCTGACCGCGAGCCCGGAATGGGGCGACGGCCGGCCCGATCCGGTCGACCGCTGGTCGCGCCGGGTGATCGGACGGATGGCCTGCACGCTGGGCGGGAAAGCGAAATTTCCCTTCGGCGGGCCGCCCTGGCACCCGTTCTTCACCTGGGCCCTGCGGACCGGGCGGGCTTGGCCCTCGCCGGTCGCCCTGCTGGTGGGGGCCGAGGCCGGGCTTTTCGTGTCCTACCGCGGCGCGCTGCTGCTGCCCGGACGGATCGAGCTGCCGCCACCGGCGCCGCGGCCCTGCGACAGCTGCGCCGCGCCCTGCCTGACGGCCTGCCCGGTGGCGGCCCTGACCGGCGAGGGCTATGATCTGGGGGCCTGCCACCGTTATCTTGCGTCGGGGCCTGCCTGCATGGACCGGGGCTGCGCCGTGCGCCGGGCCTGCCCGGTCAGCGCCGCCCATGGACGCCAGGAGGGGCAATCCGCCTATCACATGAGCCAGTTCCACCGATGACCCTGCGCCTGATCCTGACCCGCCACGCGAAATCCGACTGGGGCAACCCCGGTCTCGATGATCACGACCGGGCGCTGAAGGGACGCGGGCGGCGCGCGGCGGCCGAGCTTGGCCAGTGGCTGACCGCGCGTGGCGACCTGCCGGGCGAGGTGCTGTGCTCGACCGCGCTGCGCACGCGCCAGACCTGGGAGGAGACCGGGCTTGCCGGCGCGCCCCGGCTGCTGCCCGGCCTCTACCACGCGGGCCCGGACGCGATGCTGGCCGCGCTGCGCGGCGCCACCGCGCCGGTGGTGATGATGCTGGGGCACAATCCCGGCATCGCGGCCTTTGCCGAGGGCATGGTGACCGCGCCGCCCGAGGCCGCGGGGTTCCACGACTATCCGACCTGCGCGACCCTGGTGGCCGAGTTCGACGCGCCCGGCTGGGCCGAGGTCCGGCCGCGCACCGGCCGGGCCGTCGCCTTCTTCACGCCGACCGAGCGCGGCGGCTAGGCCATCGTCGCGATCAGCGCGCGCAGCGTCTCGATCCCCTCGCCCTTCTCGGACGAGGTCAGCACGATCTCGGGATAGGCGGCGGGGTGCTTGGACAGCGCGCCGCGCACCTGCGCCAGCACCGCCTCGCGTTCCTTGGCGCTGATCTTGTCGGCCTTGGTCAGCACCGCCTGGAAGGTCACCGCCGAGCGGTCCAGAAGTTCGAGGATCTCCTCGTCCACCGCCTTCACGCCGTGGCGCGCGTCGATCAGCACGAAGGCGCGGCGCAGGGTCTGGCGGCCCCCCAGATACGCCTTCAGCAGCGCCTGCCACTTCTTGACCACCGCCACCGGCGCCTCGGCGAAGCCGTAGCCGGGAAGGTCGACCATGTAGCGCTCGTCCCCGAGCGTGAAATAGTTGATCTCCTGCGTCCGGCCCGGCGTGTTCGAGGCGCGGGCAAGGTTCTTGCGGCCGGTCAGCGCGTTGATCAGGCTCGACTTGCCGACGTTCGAGCGGCCGGCGAAGCAGACCTCGACCCGGTCGGCCGGGGGCAGGCCGTCCATCGCGACGACGCCCTTCAGGAAATCGACCGGTCCCGCGAACAGCAGCCGCCCGGATTCACGGGCGAACTGGTCGGGCTCGGCGGCCAGCGGGAAGGGCAGGGGGGCCATCAGACAATCTCCATCCGGTCGCCGCAGGCGATCTCGCCCGCCACGATCACCTCGGCATAGACGCCGAAATCCTGCACGCCGACCACCGCGCGCAGCGCGGCCAGCGTGTCGGCATCCTCGATGCCGGTCTCGGGGTTGCCGGTCGTCGCCTTGCAGCGCCCGATCCGGTCCACGACCTTCAGCCGGGCCTGGCCGATGCGGATCTCGCGCCCGATCAGCCCGACCTCGGCCCAGGGTTCCATCCCGTCAAGCCACAGGTTGCCGCGCCAGCGGTGGATCGACAGGTCGACCCCCATGTGCCGCGACAGCGCCGCGTTCGAGGCGAGGTTCTTGATCGAGATCGACGGGAAGTCGCTGTCGGTCATGCCGCGCGGGCCCCTGACCAGCGAGAGCGGCGCGAAGTCGCCCTCGGGGCTGATCGGCGCGAGCCAGTCGATCAGCCGCGGCCCCTCGGTCTCGGGGTCGATCTCCAGCGGGTCCAGGTCGGGGTGGGCGAGGGCGACACGGCCCGTGGCCTCGTCCAGCCGCGCGGTCATCGCCATCAGCGTGCGGGTGCGCGCCGCGCGCTGGAAGTTGCCGGGCGGCAGCCAGCCGGGCGCGGCGGGGTCGAATTTCGACTTTCCGTGGGTCACGGCCCAGTGCCGGTCCCAGGGCAGACACGCGCCCGCCAAAAGCCGAACGGACGCGAGTTCCTCGCGTCCGTGGGCCTTGATCGGGTGTCTGAAGATGTGCGCGAGGCTCGCCGTCACTTCTTCTTCCCTTCCACTGCCGGTTCCTGCTTCTTGCGCTTCAGGCTCGACTTGATGTTGCCGAAGATGTCCGGCCTGTGCCCGTGCATCGTCATGATCAGGTACTGCTGGGTGAAGGTGATCGTGTTGTTCGCGATCCAGTACAGCACCAGCCCCGAGGCGAAGCGGCCCAGCATGAACATGAACACCCAGGGCATCCAGGTGAAGATCATCGCCTGCGCCGGGTCGGTGGGCGCCGGGTTCAGCTTCTGCTGCAGCCACATCGAGATCCCGAGCAGGATCGGCAGCACCCCGATCGACAGGATGTGCAGCGCCGAGGTCGCGTCGGGCGTGGCATAGGGCAGCAGGCCGAACAGGTTCAGGATCGACGACGGATCGGGCGCGGACAGGTCGTGGATCCAGCCGATCCACGGCGCGTGGCGCAGTTCCAGCGTGACGAAGATCACCTTGTAGAGCGAGAAGAAGATCGGGATCTGCAGGACGATCGGCAGGCAGCCCGAGGCCGGGTTGACCTTGTTCGTCTTGTAGAGCGCCATCATCTCCTGCTGGAACTTGGCGCGGTCGTCGCCGGTGCGCTCCTTCAGCTTCTCCATCTCGGGCTGCAGTTCCTTCATCTTCGCCATCGAGATGTAGGACTTGCGCGCCAGCGGGAAGACGATCGCCTTGATGATCAGCGTCAGCAGGATGATCGACCAGCCCATGTTGCCGATGAAGCCGTGCAGCCAGTGCAGCAGCATGAAGATCGGCTTCGTCAGGAAGAAGAACCAGCCCCAGTCGATCGAGTCGACGAAGCGGTCGATGCCGACGTCGTTCTGGTAGTGGCGGATCGTCTCCCACTCCTTCGCGCCGGCGAACAGCCGCGTGTCGATCGAGGCGGTGGCGCCGGGCGCGACCTCCATGATCGGCATCCGGGTCTCGGTCTGGTAGATCTCGGACCCCGGGATGTACTTGACGACCGAGGTGTAGGCCTGGCCGTTCTCGGGCACCAGCGCGGTCATCCAGTACTTGTCGGTGAAGCCGATCCAGCCATCGGTGGCGACGTCCTTGACCTCGGCCAGGCCACCCTCGCGGGCGACGTTCGGCAGGTCGTCCATCTTGCCGTAGGCGATCTCCTCGAGCGTGCCGTCGGTCATGCCGACGACGCCCTCGTGCAGGACCCACATGTGCTGCGAGGCGGGAAGGCCGTGGCGGGCGACGATGCCGTAGGGCGCAAGACGGACCGGGGCCGAGCCGGTGTTCTCGACGCTCTGCGCCACGGTGAAAAGGTAGTTGTCATCGACCGAGATCGTGCGGCGGAAGACCAGGCCCGCGCCGTTGTCCCACGACAGCGTGACCGGCTGGCCCGGCGATAGGGTCGCGCCCTCGTCCAGCGTCCAGAGCGTGCGCGCGTTCGGCACGGCCGAGCCGTCGAGATTGCCGGCCGGAGACCAGCCGTAGACCGCGTAATAGGGCTGCGCCTCGCCGGGATCGGTGCCGCCGACGGGCGACAGCAGCCGCACGAGGCCCGAGTTCGGATCGAGCGTTTCCTTGTAGTCCTTCAGCGACAGGTCGTCGATGCGGCCGCCGGCCAGCGAAAGCGACCCGGTCAGCCGGGGCGTGTCGATCGCGATCCGCGGCGCCTGCGGCGCGGCCTCGGCCGCGGCGGCCACGGCGGGCCGGTCCTGCGGCTGTGCCGGCGGGGTGCCACCCTCGGCCGGGGCCGTCGCCACTTCCGGGGCATTGGGATCAACGGTCGGGGTGGACGGCGCGAAGACCGTGTACCAGACCAGGATCACCAGGAAGGAGAGCACGGTCGCGAGAATGAGGTTCTTGTTCTGATTGTCCATGAGGGACGCACCACCCGGCCTTTCAAGGTTCGGGGAGGTTCAACAGATTGCCCGTCCAAAGGTCAAGCGGTTTCGCCCCGGCCGGGCGGCGCCTCAAGCCTGCGTGTCCCGCGCCGCCTCGTGTCGCGCCCCGTGCCGCGCCCCATGTGTCGCCCTGTGCTGCCCCAGGGGCCCGGGCCGTGCGCGGGCAGGGGCCCCGGGCGTGGCGCGGCGGGAAAAGCGACGGCAGATCAGTGCGGGCGGATCGGTGCGGGCGGCTCAGCGCGGGCGTCGGCGCAGCAGGCTGACCGTCATCGGCAGGCTGGCCGCGAGGGTGACGATTTCGGACGAGACGGTGCCCGACCAGACCATCACGGGTGCCGCAAGGGCATAGAGCAGCCAGGCCGCGGCGGCCGGGCCGATGTGCGGCATCGGCAGCCGAAGCGTCGCGGCTGTGGCGCGACGTGTGACGGGACGGGAATCGGTGATCGACATGGCGCTGCCCCCAGCCCGGCGGAATGCCGGCGGGAACAGGCTAGACGCCGGAATCCTGAAGTCTGGTTAACGCCTGCGCGCGCGGCCGCTTGTCGCCGCGTGCCACCGCGCCTTCAGTCGGCGCCGCGCAGCCGCGGGATCAGCGCCTCGGGGTCGCCGCCCTCGCCGGCCGCGCCGCGCATCAGCCCGGCGAAGTCGAACAGCGACGGGTCCAGGAGGTGCGAGGGCCGGGTGTTCATCAGGGCGCGGAACATCACCTGCCGGCGGCCGGGGCTGCGTGCCTCCCAGCCGTCGAGGATCTGCTTGACCTGCTGGCGCTGCAGCCCGTCCTGCGACCCGCAGAGATCGCAGGGGATGATCGGATAGTTCATCGCCCGGGCGAACCTCTCGCAATCGGCCTCGGCCACGAAGGCGAGCGGGCGGTAGACGAAGAGGTCGCCATCCTCGTTCACCAGCTTCGGCGGCATCGTCGCCAGCCGCCCGCCGTGGAACAGGTTCATGAAGAAGGTTTCCAGGATGTCGTCGCGGTGATGGCCCAGCACCACGGCCGAACAGCCCTCTTCCCGCGCGATGCGATAGAGGTTGCCGCGCCGCAGCCGCGAGCAGAGCGCGCAGTAGGTCCGGTTCGCCGGCACCTTCTCCTTCACGATGGAATAGGTGTCCTGATACTCGATCCGGTGCTTGACCCCCATCCGTTCCAGGAATTCCGGCAGGACGGTCGCGGGGAAGCCGGGCTGACCCTGATCGAGGTTGCAGGCCAGGATCTCGACCGGCAGCAGGCCGCGCCACTGCAGCTCGTGCAGGACGGCCAGCAGGGTATAGCTGTCCTTGCCGCCCGACAGGCACACCAGCCAGCGCGCGCCGCGTTCGATCATGCCGTAGGTCTCGATCGCCTCGCGGGTCTCGCGCACGATGCGCTTGCGCAGCTTGCGGAACTCGGTCGACGAGGGGGCGCCGTGGAACAGCGGGTGGATGTCGCCGCCCGCCTCGCTCGCCGGGGCGGTGGTCTCGATCTCGGGCGTGTCGTCGCGCATCGTCAGGGATCCTTCGCGGCAGCGGCGGGCGGTACCGGATCGTAACCCGATCCGCCCCAGGGATGGCAGCGGCAGATGCGCCACGCGGCCAGCCAGCCGCCGCGGACGCCGCCGTGGGTCTTCAGCGCGTCCAGCGCGTATTCGGAACAGGTCGGCTGGAAGCGGCAGCTGCGCCCGACCCAGGGGCTGGCGGTCAGCCGGTAGGCCTTGACCGGCAGCGCCAGGATCCGGGCCAGCGGGCTCACGCCTTGCGACCCTTGCGCGGTCCGCTGCGTGGCGGGCGTGGACCGACCGGCGCGTCGTGCACCCGTTCCAGCGCCTGCGACAGCTCGGCCCGCATCTCGGCGAAGCTGCGCGCGACCGTGACCTCGGGGCGGCCGATCAGCACGTAGTCCCAGCCGGGCCGGCCCTGCAGCGGCAGGAACTCGGCCGCCAGCGCCCGCAGCCGGCGCTTGGCGCGGTTGCGGGTGACGGCATTGCCGACCTTCTTGGAACAGGTGAAGCCCACGCGCAGGGCGTCGGGCGCCGCCGGCTCTCCCTCGCGCCGCTCGCGCGCCTGCAGCAGGAAGCCGGGCGCGGACTGCCGGCGCGCCTGGGCGGCGCGCAGGAAATCGGCGCGCTTGGCCAGGACCTGCGGCGTCGCGCGGGCCGGCGCCGCGGGCGTCGGGCAAAGGGAAACCGCCGGCTGCGGTCCCGCGTCTGGTACGGGCGCCACCGGCGGTGTCATCAGATCCGACCCCTTGTCCTGTCGCATGCCGGCCGGGGCCGACATCCGCGGGATATCAGGCGCTGAGCTTCTTGCGGCCACGCGCGCGGCGGGCGTTCAGAACCTTCATCCCGCCCTTGGTGGCCATGCGCGCGCGGAAACCGTGGCGGCGCTTGCGAACCAGGTTCGACGGCTGGAAAGTGCGTTTGGTCATCGCTCGTACTCCGTTCCGGGCAGCGCGATGCCCCGCTGGTCAGCCGGGATTCGAGCACTGCTTCATTCGAAGACCGCCCTCTAAAGGCGAAGCCGATGCAAGTCAATCGGGGCGGTGGCAATTTCCGCGCGCGGCCGGCACAGGCGACGCGATCGGGCGCCCGGGGCCCGGAAACCGCCCCCCGCACGGGAGATTCCCGCCCATTTGCCGAAGATGTCGACGGAAAATCGGGCCTGCGACGTTGCTCGTGCGGTGCGGGTGCCTATCTCTCGGATGGGATTCGCGCGTAAAATACCGCGAGCGCCGCCGCCACGGGGGCGCCAGGGTCGGAAAGGACCGCCATAGGCACGCGATGAGACGGGCGAGATTCCTGAATACGCTTTCGGGGCGCTTCCTGCTTCTGACCACCGCCTTCGTCGTCCTGGCGGAGGTGCTGATTCTCGTGCCCTCGGTCGCGCGGTACCGCGAGGACTATCTCGAGCTGCGGCTGGAGCGGGCGCAGATCGCGTCGCTGGCGCTGCTGACCACGGACGACGTGATCTCTGAGGATCTCGAGAAGGAGCTGCTGGCCAATGCCGGGGTGTTCAACGTCGTGCTACGGCGCGACGAGATGCGCCAGCTGGTGCTGTCCTCGCCGATCCCCGAGCCGGTCTATGCCAGCTACGACCTGCGCGGCGCCTCGTCGCTGGGGCTGATCCGCGACGCGGTCGCGACGCTGCTCGACACCCAGAACCGGGTGATCCGGGTGATCGGCCGCCCGGTGCGCGAGGGCGGGCAGCTGATCGAGATCACGATGGAAACCGGGCCGATGCGGCGCGAGATGATCGAGTACGGGCTGCGGATCCTGTCGCTGTCGGCGGTGATCTCGGTACTGACGGCGATCCTTTTGTTCCTGGCGGCGCGGCGGCTGATCCTGAAGCCGATGGGCCGGGTGGTCGAGCACATGACCCGCTATGCCGAGGCGCCCGAAGACGCGCGCCGGGTGATCGAGCCAAATGCCCGCATCGACGAGCTGCGCGAGGCCGAGGATGCGCTGGCGCGGATGCAGACCCAGCTGATCGGCGCGCTGCGGCAGAAAGAGCGGCTGGCGCAGCTGGGCAGCGCCGTGGCCAAGATCAGCCACGACCTGCGCAACATCCTGACCACCGCGCAGCTCTTCGCCGACCGGATGGAGAATTCCGAGGATCCGGCGGTGAAGCGGGCGACGCCGAAGCTGGTGGCGTCGATCGCGCGCGCGGTGAACCTGTGCGAAAGCACGCTGACCTTCGGCCGGGCCGAGGAGCCGCCGCCGCGGCTGCAGCGCTTCATGCTGGCCAATCTCATCGCCGAGGTGCTCGAGGCCGAGGGACCGGCGGCCGAGGCGGGCGGGGTCGATTTCGTGATCGATGTCGCGGGGTCGCTGGCGGTCCGCGCCGACAGCGAGCAGCTGTACCGCGTGCTGCAGAACCTCGTGCGCAACGCGCGCCAGGCGATCGAGGCCACCGGCCTTGGCGGCACGATCGAGGTCGGCGCCGGCGAGGATGACGGCCAGTGGTGGATCCGCATCGGCGACACCGGCCCGGGCCTGCCCGAGCGCGCGAAAGAGCACCTGTTCCAGCCGTTCCAGGGCGGGATCCGCAAGGGCGGCAACGGCCTTGGCCTCGCGATCTCGGCCGAGATCGTGCGCGGTCACGGCGGGCGGCTTGAACTGCTGCGGTCGGATGCCGACGGCACCGAGTTCATCCTGCGCCTGCCGAAATCGGTGGGCGTGGTCGAGGTCGCAGCCTGACCTCAGCCCGCCCCGGCCCGCCTTCCGCCGGGTCACGCGGCGCGCGGCCAAGTTTTTGCATCCCGGCGCGTCGAAGGCCCTTGCGCTCCCCCGCGGGCAGGGCTAAACGCCCCCTCACAGCGGACCCGTAGCTCAGCTGGATAGAGCACCAGACTACGAATCTGGGGGTCGGGCGTTCGAATCGCTCCGGGTCCGCCATTATCATCCAGACATCGACGCAGTGATCGCACCTCCGCCCCGCGGGGCAGCATCGGTGCGTCAGGGCCGTCCGGCCGGGTCTCGCTCCACGTCCTTTCCGTACACCGCAGCGCCGGTCCTGCCGGCAGCGCCCGACCGCGACATCGCCGCGACATCCGCGCGCCGGCTGTCGGTCGGACCGGGCATGGCCGCATCAGGTCATCCCGCGGCGCAACGGGGGGCGACGGGGGGGGACGCTTCGGCGCAATGGCCGGCTGTTGCCGCTCCGGCATGGAAACGACGGCGGTCTGCCGCTTTTGGGCAAGGTTTCACCCGGACGTGCCTTGAATACTCGCCAGCGCGGCGGTTCACTCCGTCCGTGAACGCTGAGGGAGCAGGGCATGCGCTATTCGGGCTTGAGGGTCTTCGCCGAGGGGCTGCGCGGCAACCGGGGCTGGAAACCCGTCTGGCGCGAGCCCGAGCCGAAGGCCGAGTACGACATGATCGTCATCGGCGGCGGCGGTCACGGGCTGGCCACGGCCTATTACCTCGCGAAGAACCATGGGCTGCGCAACATCGCGGTGCTCGAGAAGGGCTATCTCGGCTCGGGCAACATCGGGCGCAACACCACCATCGTGCGCGCGAACTACTTCCTGCCCGGCAACTCGGAATTCTACAGCCACTCGCTGAAGCTGTGGGAAGGGCTGGATGCCGAGCTGAACTACAACGTCATGCATTCGCAGCGCGGGATCATCAACCTGTTCCACTCGGACGGGCAGCGCGACGCCGCAGCGCGGCGCGGCAATTCGATGATCGCGCAGGGGGATGACGCGATCCTTCTGGACCGTGCGGGCGTGCGCAAGCTGCTGCCCTATCTCGACTACGACAACGTCCGGTTCCCGGTGCACGGCGGGCTTTACCACAAGCGCGGCGGGACGGCGCGCCACGATGCCGTCGCCTGGGGCTATGCCCGCGGCGCCGACCGGCTGGGCGTCGATCTGCTGCAGAACTGCGAGGTCACCGGCATCGACACCGCGAACGGCCGGGTGACCGGCGTGCAGACCACGCGCGGTCCGATCCGGGCGAAGAAGGTCGGCATCGTCACCGCCGGCCGCTCGGGCCAGGTCGCGGCGATGGCGGGCCTGCGCCTGCCGATCGAGAGCCACGTGCTGCAGGCCTTCGTCACCGAGGGGCTGAAGCCGGTGATCGACCACGTCGTCACCTTCGGCATGGGCCATTTCTACATCAGCCAGTCCGACAAGGGCGGCCTCGTCTTCGGCGGCGATCTCGACATGTACGCCTCCTACGCCCAGCGCGGGAACCTGCCGCTGGTCGAACACGTGATGGAGGCCGGCATGACGCTGATGCCGATGATCGGCCGGGCCAAGGTGCTGCGGCAGTGGGGCGGGATCATGGACATGTCGCCCGACGGCTCGCCGATCATCGACCGCACGCCGATCGACGGGCTCTATATCGACTGCGGCTGGAACTACGGCGGGTTCAAGGCGGTGCCGGCCTCGGGCTGGTGCATGGCCCACCTGATGGCCACCGACACCCCGCACGCCGTCGCGCGCCGCTTCCGGCTCGACCGGTTCCTCACCGGGCACCTGCTCGACGAGGAAGGCACCGGCAGCCAGCACAACCTGCACTGAGAGTACGGACGAGACATGCGTATCGACTGCCCCCTCTGCGGGCCCCGCGACAGCCGCGAATTCTATTACAAGGGCGCGGCCGACTATCTCGACCGCCCGGGCCCGGACGCGGGCGCCGCGGACTGGGATGCCCACCTTCACCTGCGCGACAACCCCGAGGGGCCGCTCGACGAGCTTTGGTATCACGCGGGCGGCTGCGCCTCGTGGCTGGTGGTCACGCGCGACACCCGGACCCATGTGATCGGCGCGGTGCGCGCGGTCGATGCCGGAGGTGACGCATGAGGATCGCGGGCAAGGGGCTGGTCGACCGGGCGGCGCCGGTCGGCTTCCGGTTCGACGGGCGCGAGATGCAGGGCCTGGCAGGCGACACGCTGGCCTCGGCGCTGCTCGCCAACGGGGTGCGGCTGGTCGGGCGCAGCTTCAAGTACCACCGGCCGCGCGGCATCGTGACCGCCGGGTCGGAAGAACCCAACGCGCTGGTCACGACCGGGCAGGGCGCGGACACCACCCCCAACGTGCGCGCCACGATGCAGGAGGTGTTCGAGGGGCTGCATGCCGAAAGCCAGAACCGGTTCCCCTCGCTGGGGCTGGACCTGCTGGCGGTGAACGACCTGCTGTCGCCGTTCTTCGGCGCGGGCTTCTACTACAAGACCTTCATGTGGCCGGCGCGGTTCTGGGAACGTCTCTACGAGCCGCTGATCCGCCGCGCCGCGGGGCTGGGCGCGCTTTCGGGGCTGCACGACACCGCGCACAGCGAAAAGGCGTTTGCCTTCTGCGACGTGCTGGTGATCGGCGCGGGGCCCGCGGGCCTGTCGGCCGCGCTGACCGCCGCCCGCGCCGGCGCCGAGGTGATCCTTGCGGACGAGGACGCGCGGATGGGCGGGCGCCTGCTGTCGGAGACCGCGCTGATCGAGGGGCGCCCGGCCCATGCCTGGGTGTCCGACACGCTGGCCGAGCTTGCCCGCCTGGGCGTGCGGCTGATGCCGCGCACCACCGTCAGCTCCGTCCATGACGGCGGCAGCTTCGGGATGCTGGAGCGCGTGGGCCTGCATGTCGCCCGGCCCCATGCCGACCTGCCGCGCGAATGCTTCTGGCGCGTGACCGCCCGGCAGGCGGTACTGGCGGCGGGCGCGCAGGAACGGCTGATCGCCTTCCCGATGAACGACCGCCCCGGCGTGATGCAGGCGGGCGCGGTGCGCAGCTATCTCAACCGCTACGGCGTCGCCGCCGGCCGCCGCGTCGCGGTCTTCGGCAACAACGACGATGCCCACCGCACCGCCCGCGACCTGATCGATGCCGGCGTCGAGGTCGCGGCGCTGATCGACTCGCGCCCCGGCACGGTGCTGCCCGATCTCGAGATCCCGGTCTACGCCGGGGCCCGCGTGATCGACACCGCCGGGCGCAGGGGGCTGAGCCGGATCACCGTCGCCACCCCGGCGGGCGAGGTCCGGGTTTCGGCGGACTGTCTCGCGGTGTCGGGCGGATGGAACCCGGCGGTGCACCTGACCTGCCACCACAACGGCCGCCCGGTGTGGGACGAGGCCATCGCCGCTTTCGTGCCCGCGCCCGCCGGCAGCCCGGGATCGGTCCCGGACCTGATCCCCTGCGGCGCCGCCACCGGCCGGTTCACCACCGCCGAGTGCCTGCAGGACGGCCACCGCGCCGCGGCGCAGGCGCTGGCGGCACTGGGGCTGGAGGTTCCGCCGGCCGACCTGCCCGCGACCGCGGACGGCGCCTATGCCATCGCGCCGCTCTGGGCGGTGCCGGGCAAGGGCCGCGCCTGGCTCGACATGGCCAACGACGTGACCACCAAGGACGTGAAGCTGGCCGCGCAGGAAGGGTTCCGGTCGGTCGAGCACATGAAGCGCTACACCACGCAGGGCATGGCCCCCGACCAGGGGCGGCTGTCGAACCTGGGCGCGCTCGCGGTGCTGGCCGATGCGACCGGGCGCGGCATCCCCGCGACCGGCACCACCACCTACCGCCCGCCCTTCACCCCGGTGTCGATCGCGGCGATGGGCGCGGGCGGCCGGGCCGAGGGCTTCGCGCCCCAGCGCTTCACCACCTCGCACCGCGCGAGCCTGGAACGCGGCGCGCCGATGATCGAGGCCGGGCTGTGGTACCGCCCCAGCTACTTCCCACGCGCGGGCGAAACGGGCTGGCGTCCCGCCTGCGACCGCGAGGTGATGACGGTGCGCGGCGCCGTCGGCGTCTGCGACGTCTCCACGCTTGGCAAAATCGACATCCAGGGCGCCGACGCGGGCCGGTTCCTCGACCTCGTCTACACCAACATGTTCTCGACCCTGCCCGTCGGGCGCGCCCGCTACGGGCTGATGCTGCGCGAGGACGGCCACGTGATGGACGACGGCACCACCGCGCGGCTGGGCGAGCATCACTACGTGATGACCACCACCACCGCCGCCGCGGGCGAGGTCATGCGCCATCTCGACTTCGTGCAGCAGGCCTTCTGCGCCGGCTGGGACGTCCGCACGATCTCGGTCACCGAGGCCTGGGCACAGGCCTCGATCGCCGGTCCGCAGGCGAAGGCGCTGCTGGACGGGCTGCTCGACGCCCCGGCCGATCTGCCGTTCATGGGCTGCGGCCCGGTCTCGATCGACGGGATCGAGGGGCGGCTGTTCCGGATCTCGTTCTCGGGGGAGCACGCCTATGAACTCGCGCTGCCGTCGCGCTTCGGCGAGGCGCTCTGGCGCGAGCTGGTGACGCGGGCCGAGGGCTTGGGCGGCTGCGCCTACGGGATGGAGGCGCTCAATGTCCTGCGCATCGAGAAGGGATTCATCACCCATGCCGAGATCCACGGCCGGGTGACCGCCTTCGACATCGGCCTGCAGGGGATGATGAGCGGCAGGAAGGACTTCATCGGCAAGGGTGCCGCGATGCGCGCGGGGCTTCTTGAGCAGACGCGCCAGCAGCTCGTCGGGCTCAGGCCGATCGAGCCGGGGCCGCTGCTGACCGCCGGCGCGCACCTCTTCGTCCCCGAGACCCAGCCGATCCGCGAACACGACCAGGGCTATGTCACCTCGGTCTGCCATTCGCCGACGCTCGGCACGGCGCTGGGCCTCGGCTTCCTCGCCAATGGCCGCGCGCGCCATGGCGAGGTGATCCGCGTGCTCGACCGGCTGCGCGACATCGATGTGCTGTGCGAGGTCACCGACCCGGTGGCCTTCGACAAGGAAGGAGCGCGGGCCCGTGGCTAATCTCTACGAACGCAGCCCGGCCGAGGGGCTGGTCCCGCTGACCGTCGGCGCGATGGTCCTCGACGAGCATCGCCCGGGCCGGGTGACCTCGGTCGCGCCCCTTGCCGGGCAGCAGGCGGCGGTGGCGGCGGCGCTCGCGGCGCTGGGCCTTGGCTGGCCGGCGCCGGGACGCGCGGTCGCCGGGGCGGTGGCAAGCTGCCTGTGGACCGGGCGCGGGCAGGCCTTCCTCACGGGCATCGCCCCCGAGGGGCTCGAGGGGCTGGCCGCGCTGACCGACCAGTCCGACGCCTGGACGGTGCTGACGCTCGCCGGTCCGGGGACTCGTGCGGCGCTGGCGCGGCTGTGCCCGGTCGACCTGTCGCCGGCGCGGCTGCCGCCCGAGGCCAGCCTGCGCACCCAGCTTGGGCACATGGCCGCGATCCTGCGGCCGATCGGCGCGGAGACGGTCGAGATCTGGGTGTTCCGCTCGATGGCCGCGACCGCGGTGCACGAGATCGCCACCGCGATGCGCGGCGTCGCCGCCCGCGCCGCGCTGGCCTGAGGGCGCGGCCCGCCCGCTCCCCGGGCGGCGCCCGCGCGTGGCCGCGCCGTCAGGCGCTGCCGCCGACGATCTTGCGCCGCCGCTCGCGCCAGAGCGTGAACAGCCCCGCGCAGACCACGATCGCGGCGCCAAGCGCCACGTTCGGGCGCAGCGTGTCGCCGAAGATCGCCATCCCGAACATCGAGGCGAAGACAAGCTGCAGGTAGGCGAAGGGCTGGATGGCCGAGGCCTCGGCTGCCTCGTAGGCCGCGATCAGCAGGTAATGGGCGAGGCAGGCGAACAGGCACAAAAGCCCCATCCAGCCCCAGTCGCCCAGGCTCATCGGCTGCCAGGCCCAGAACCCGCCCAGCGTCGCCACGACCGCGCCCCAGGTGCCGGTCCAGAAGAACGAGGTCGCGGCACTGTCGCGCCGCCCGACATAGCGTGTCAGCAGGCTGTAGAGCGCGAACATCAGCGCCGAGCACAGCGGGATGATCGCCGCCGGGTTGAAGACGCCGATGCCGGGTTCGAGGATCACCATCACGCCGACGAAGCCGATCGCGATCGCGCCCCAGCGCCGCCAGCCGACCGTCTCGCCCAGCACCGGCCCCGACAGCGCCGCCACCAGCAGCGGATAGCAGGCGAAGACGGCATGGGCCTCGACCAGGCCCAGCGCGACGAAGGCCAACACCATCACCCAGACCTCGGCCACGAGCAGCACCGAGCGGAAGATCTGCAGCAGCGGCACCTCGGACCGGGCGGCGGCGCGAAGGCCGCCGGGCCGGCGCGCCGCCAGCGCGATCACGAAGACCGCGAAGAACCAGTAGCGCACCATGGTGATCATCCAGACGTTGTAGGTCCCCGCCAGATGGCGCGAGATCCCGTCCTGGACCGAGAAGACGAAGGTGGTGGCGACCATCAGCAGGATGCCGCGGCGCAGGTTCTGCTCTCTCATTCCGTGTCCCCGATCGCGGGCATCCGGCCCGCCGACATGTGCCGCTTGCCGGCATGGCCGGGCCGCCGCGCGACCTCGAACCCCGCGGCGGCGAGACCGCGGCGCACGAAGCCCGCGGCGGTGTAGGTGGCGAAGCTGCCGCCCGGCGCGGTGTGGCGGGCGACCTCGGCCATCAGCGGCTCGCCCCACATCTCGGGGTTCTTCGCCGGCGAAAAGCCGTCGAGGAACCAGGCGTCGGCGCAGCCGTCCCAGGCGGGCAGGGTGGCGCGCACGTCGCCCGCCACGATCTCGACCGCGACGCCCTCGAGCGCGAAGCGGCGCGCGCCGGCGCCCCAAGCGGCGACCAGCGCCGGGCCGACCGCCGCCAGCTCCGGGAAGGCGGCATGGGCGCGCGCCATCTCGGGCGCGGTCATCGGGAAGGCCTCGAAGCTGGTGAAGCGCATCGGCGCCGCGATCCGGGCCGCGCGGCGCAGCAGCAGCAGCGCCAGCAGGTTCAGCCCGGTGCCGAAGCCAAGCTCTGCGACATGGAACCCCTCGCGCAGGCGCGCGGGAAGGTCGTTGCCGGCCAGGAACACGTGGCGCGTCTCGTCGAGCCCGCCCCGAAGGCTGAAATACGGGTCGTCGAAGCGCGACGAGACCGGCACGGCCGCCGCGCCCGGCTCTTCGCGCCAGCTCAGGCGGGCGCCCTCGCCCGGTTCAGCCATCTGGCCCTCGCCCGTCATCCGACCTATGCCTGCGTGGAACGGCTGAGAGATGACCGAGGCGGCGGCGAATGGCAAGTGAGCACATCAACGAGGTCACGGTGCGCGGCGCGGGCGTCTTCGGCCTGGCCTGCGCCTTCGTCTGCCTGCAGCGCGGCGCGGCGGTGCGGGTGATCGACCCGGCCGGGCCGGGGGCGGGGGCCTCGGGCGGGACCGTCGGCGCGCTGGCGCCGCACGTGCCCGAAGCCTGGAATCCGAAGAAGGCCTTCCAGCTGGACAGCCTGCTGATGGCCGAGGGGTTCTGGGCCGCGGTCGCGGCGGTGGGGGGCGTCGATCCGGGCTATGCCCGCAGCGGCCGGCTGCAGCCGCTGGCCGATGATGCGGCGGCGGCGCTGGCCGGCACGCGGGGCGCGGGCGCGCGGTCGCTGTGGCAGGGGCGGGCGGACTGGCGCGTCGTCGCGGCCGGCGACCTCGGCCTGCCCGCCGACTGGCTGGGGGAGGGCGCGGTTTTCGTGCACGACACGCTGACCGCGCGGATCGCGCCGCGCCGGGCGGTGGCGGCGCTGGTCGCGGCGATCCGGGCGCGCGGCGGCGCGGTGCTGACCCAGGGCGAGGACCGCGGCACGGTGATCCATGCGACCGGGGCGGCGGGCCTTGCCGATCTGTCGGCGGCGCTGGGCCGCGGGGTGGGGCAGGGGATCAAGGGCCAGTCGGCGCTGCTGCGCCCCGCGCGCGAGTGCCGCGACCTGCCGCAGCTGTTCGTCGCGGGCCTGCACATCGTGCCGCATGCCGACGGCACCGTCGCCATCGGCTCGACCACCGAGCGCGCGTTCGACGACCCGCGCGCGACCGATGCGCAGCTCGACGCGCTGGTCGAGACCGCGCGCGCCGCCTGCCCGGCGCTGCGCGACGCGCCCGTCGTCGACCGCTGGGCCGGGCTGCGGCCACGGGCGCGCTCGCGGGCGCCGATGCTGGGGGCCTGGCCGGGCCGGCCGGGCCACGTCATCGCCAACGGCGGCTTCAAGATCGGTTTCGGCATGGCGCCGAAGGTGGCCGAGGTGATCGCCGACCTCGTGCTCGGGGGCCACGACGCGATCCCCGCCGGCTTCCGGGTCGAGGACTCGCTGCCGCGCGCAACCCCTTGAACCTCCGGCCGTCGGGGGCCAGTCTCGCCCCCGGAGAAGCGGAGGACCCGGACATGACCAATCGCCACGGCGGCGCCATCCTTGTCGACCAGCTGAAGGCCGAGGGCGTCACCCGCGTCTTTTCCGTGCCCGGCGAAAGCTTCCTTGCGGTGTTGGACGGGCTTTATGATTCGGGCATCGCCAATGTCGTCTGCCGGCAGGAGGGCGGCGCCGCGATGATGGCCGAGGCGCATGGCAAGATGACCGGCGAGCCCGGCATCTGCTTCGTCACCCGCGGCCCCGGGGCCACCAATGCCTCGGCCGGGGTGCACGTGGCCAAACAGGATTCGACCCCGATGATCCTGTTCGTCGGCCAGATCGACCGCACCCACCGCGACCGCGAGGCGTTCCAGGAAGTGGACTATCGCGCGATGTTCGGCACGGTGGCGAAATGGGTGGCCGAGATCGAGACCACCGAGCGCATCCCCGAATACGTCAGCCGCGCCTTCCACGTCGCCACCTCGGGCCGGCCCGGCCCGGTGGTGCTGGCCCTGCCCGAGGACATGCTCTCGGCCCTGGCCGAGGTGCCGGCGATCCCCGCCCGCGCGCCGGTGCCGAAGGCGCTCGCCCCGGCGCAGCGCCACGCGGTCGCGCGCGCGCTCGCGCTCGCGGAGCGGCCGCTGGTGGTGGTGGGCGGCAGCCTGTGGTCGCAGACCGCGGCCGATGATCTTGCCCGCTTCGCCGAAAGCTGGGGCCTGCCGGTCGCGGCAAGCTTCCGGCGGCAGGGGCACATGGACAACGACCACCCGAACTATGCGGGCGACCTCGGGGTCGGCATGAACCCGAAGCTGGGCGCGCGGCTGCGCGCGGCCGATGTCGTGCTGTGGCTGGGCGCGCGGATCGGCGACAACCAGACCGCGGGCTACACGCTCGTCGATCCCGCCGCGCCGGGCAAGACCGTGATCCACGTCTATCCCGACGCCTCCGAGCTTGGTCGGGTCGTGCGCCCCGACCTCGGGATCGCCTGCCCGCCCGAGGAGATGATCGCCGCGCTGGCCCAGCAGCCCGTCCCCGACGAGATCGCCGGGCGCTGGACGGACTGGACCGCCGCCGCGCGCGCCGAATACGAGGCCTGGCAGCAGCCCAAGCCCACCCCCGGCGCGGTACGGATGGAAGAGGTGGTGACCTGGCTGTCGGAAAACCTGCCCGAGGACGCGATCCTGACCAACGGCGCGGGCAACTATGCCGCGTTCCTGCACCGCTATTACCGCTTCCGTCGCCACGGCACCCAGCTTGCGCCGACCTCGGGCAGCATGGGCTACGGCTTCCCGGCCGCGGTCTCGGCCTCGTTGCAGCACCCGGGGCGGGTCGTGGTCTGCATGGCCGGTGACGGCTGCTTCCAGATGACGCTGAACGAGATGTCGACGGCGGTGCAGCACGGCGCGACCCCGGTCGTCGTCGTCGCCAACAACGGTCAGTACGGCACGATCCGCATGCACCAGGAACGCCATTACACCGGTCGCGTGTCAGGCACGGCGCTCGCCAACCCCGACTTCGCCGCGCTCGCCCGCGCCTATGGCGGCCATGGCGAGGTCGTGACCCGGCAGGAGGACTTCGCCGATGCCTTCGACCGGGCGCTGGGATCGGGCGTGGTCTCGGTGATCGAGCTGCGGCTGGACCCCGAGGCACTGACCGCCGGCGCGACGCTGTCCGAAATCCGCGCCGCCGCGGGCGGCTGAGGGCGGGACGATGGCGATGCGCCTCCTTGTTCTCGGTGCGCTGCTGGCCCTGGCCGCCCCGGCCGCGGCGCAGCAGGCCGGCCCCAGCTTCGACTGCGCCCGCGCCGGCAGCGCGGCCGAGACCGCCGTCTGCGCCGATCCCGCGCTGGCGGCGATGGACCGGGAACTGGCGCGGCTCTACGCGCGGGCTTTGGCGGGGGGCGGCGATCCCACGCTCCGGGCGATGCAGCGCGGCTGGATCAAGGGTCGCGACGACTGCTGGAAGTCCGACGCGGGCGTCGCGGCCTGCACCCGCGACGAATACGCGCTGCGCATCGAGGAACTGCGCCGCGGATCGGCCGCCGCGCGGCAGGGCGAGGGCGGCTCGACCGGGCCGTTCCCCTATGTCTGCGACGGCTGGGAGCCGGTGGTCAGCGCGGCCTTCGTCACCGTGGGCGACCCGGTCGCGGTCCTGCGCTGGGGCGACATGGCCGCCGTGCTGCCGCAGGCGCCCTCCGGCTCGGGCGCGCGCTATCAGGGCCCGACGATCGCGGGGCCGGCCGAATTCTGGATCAAGGGCGATCAGGCGACGTTCATGCCGCCCGGATCGCGGGCGGGCGTCGCCTGCCGGCGCGACGGCACCGGCTGACCGCGCCGCGCCTTCCGGCCGGGCCGTCGAAAAATTTCCCCATTCTTTCCGTGCTCTCGGCCATGTTCGACATCTTCATGAGGGTGTCGGACCGGCGCAGAACGCGCAGGGCCGCGCATGGGAGGGTGTTATGTCCGGCGAGATTTTGCCGCTGCTGCTGATGGGGCCGATCCTGGCGGCGGTGATCGGCTACGAGCTGTCGAGTCACAGGATACCGCCAAGCGCGATCGTCGTCGCGACGTCGGTCACGCTGGCCTTCTGGCTCGTGGGCTTCGGCGACGTGCCGTTGCTGCCGCGGCTGGTCGCGGCGCTGGTCGCCTTCTGGCTGGCCTATGCCGTGCACGCGATGCGCCGGGCCGAGCTGGACGAGATCGGGCTGGCGACCGCGCTGGTGCTGGCGGTGCCGCCCGACGAACTCGCGGGCTTCGCCGCGGTCTTCGTGCTGCTGCAAGTCGCGACCTTCGGCCTGGCCCGTCGGCTGGCCCGCACTGCCGGGTCCGCCGCTGCCGACAGGGCGCCGATGCTTCCCGTCCTGCGCTGCCCGCGGCCCTTCGGCCTCGGCGCGGCGATCAGCGGGCTTGTCTATCCCTGGTCGCTGCTGCTGGCCGGCGCCTGATTGGGGCTACACCCCGGCGCGCGCTTGTGTTGAATTCGGCCCCGAACGATCGGGAACGGAGCGGCAGATGGCGGAGATCGACCTCAATTCGGACCTCGGCGAAAGCTTCGGCCCCTGGGTGATGGGCGAGGATGCGGCGATGCTGTCCGTCGTCACCTCGGCCAACGTCGCCTGCGGCGGCCACGCCAGCGATCCCGAGACCATGTTCGCCACCCTGGCCGAGGCCGCCGCGCGCGGCGTCGTCGTCGGCGCGCACCCGGGCTATGCCGACCGCGAGGGCTTCGGTCGCCGGGTGATCCCGATGGCGCCGGCCGAGATCGGGCGCATGGTCGCGGCGCAGATCGGCGCGCTGCAGGGCGTGGCCGCGCAGGCGGGCGTGCCGGTGCGCTATGTCAAGCCGCACGGGGCGCTCGGCAACCTCGCCGCCGCCGATGCCGATGTCGCGGCCGCGATCGCGGCGGCGGTGCGGGCGATCTCGCCCGATCTCGCGGTGCTCGCGATCTCGGGCACCGCGCTCGAACGCGCGGCGCGGACCGCGGGGCTGCAGGTGTTCTCCGAGATCTTTGCCGACCGCGCCTACCTGCCCAACGGCCAGCTGGTGCCGCGGTCGCGGCCGGACGCGATGGTGCACGACCCGGTGGCCGGGGCCGAGCGGCTGCTGCGCTTTCTCGACACCGGGCGGATGCCCGTGGTCGACGGCGCCGATCCGATCCGGCTCGAGGCGCAGTCGATCTGCGTGCACGGCGACAGCGCCGGTGCCGTCGCCCGCGCGGTCGAGGTCCGTCGCGCCCTGACCGAGGCCGGGGTGATCCTGCGCCCCTTTCTGCCGGCATGAGCGGCTATCCCCGCTTCAAGCCCGTCGCCGACCGCGCGGTGCTGGTCGAGTTCGGCGAGCGCATCGACGCGGCGGTGAACGCGCGCGTCATCGCCTTCGACCGGGCGCTGGCGGCGCGGCCCTTCGCCGGCTTCGCCGAGGCGACGCCCGCCTATGTCAACCTGCTGGTCGAGTTCGACCCCGCCGTGACCGACCACGCCACCGCCACCGCGGCGCTGGCCGGGCTGCTGGACGGGCTCGATGCCGCCGCGACCGAGGGGCGGCTGCGCGAGGTCGAGGTCTGCTATGACGACGATCTCGCCCCCGACATGGCTGCGGTCTGCTCGGCGACCGGGCTGTCGCGCGACGCGGTGATCGCGGCGCATCTGGCGGGCGACTACCGGGTGCACATGTACGGCTTCGCGCCGGGCTACGCCTATCTCGCCGGGCTGCCGGCCGCGCTGCAACTGCCGCGCAAGGCGCAGCCGGTGCGCGACATCCGCGCGGGTGCGGTGATGATCGCGGGGCCGCAATGCCTCGTGTCGACGCTGACCATGCCCACCGGCTGGTGGATGATCGGCCGGTCGGCGACCCGGATCCTCGATCCCGGGGCCGAGCGTCCGTTCCTGTTCGACGTCGGCGACCGCGTCGCCTTCCGCCGGGTCGACCGCGCCCGTTACGATGCGGGCCTGGCCCGAGAGGGGAGGGAGGCATGAGCCGCGCCGTTCTTCGCGTGTTCCGCGCCGGGCCGCATGTCACCTTCCAGGATGCCGGCCGGCCGGGGATGAAACGCTTCGGCGTCACCCGCTCGGGGGCGATGGACCGCGACGCCTTCGACGCGGCGCAGGCCGCGCTTGGCGTGCGCCCCGGCGCGACGGCGATCGAGATCTCGCTGGGCGGGCTGGTCATCGACTGCCTCGAGGGCGAGGTCGGCTTTGCCCTGACCGGCGGCGGCTTCCGGGCCCGGCTCGCGGGCGAGATGCTGGGCGACTGGCTGGTCGCGGGTCTCGGCGCGGGCCAGCGGCTTGAGATCCTGCCGGGCTTCTGGGGATCCTGGGCGATCCTTGCGCTGGCGGGCGAGATCGCGGTGCCGCAGTGGCTGGGATCAAGCTCGACCCATGGCCCGACGGGGCTGGGCGGTGGCCGGCTGCTGGCGGGGCAGGAGATCGTCGTCGAGGAGGCCGCCACGATGGCGCCACGCCACGGCCCGATCCCGCGCCCCGCCGGCGCGCGGCCACGCGCCGAGATGCGGGTGGTGACCGGCCCGCAGGAACGGTTCTTCGACGCCGCCACCATGGGCCTGCTGACCGAGGCGCCGTTCACGCTCAGCCCCGCCTACGACCGGATGGGGGTGCGGCTCGACGGGCCGCCGCTGCGCCCGGTCGCGGCGCTGGACATGCCCTCCGAACCGATCTGCCGCGGTGCGATCCAGGTCAACGGCGAGGGGGTGGCGACGGTGCTTCTGGCCGATCACCAGACCACCGGCGGCTATCCGAAGATCGCCACCGTGATCGGGCCCGACATCGACCGGCTGGCGCAGATGCGCGCCCGCGACCGGCTGGTGTTCCGCGCCGTGTCGCCCGAGGAGGCCGCGGCCGCGGCGCGGACCCGTGCCGCGACCCGGGCGCGCTGGCTGGGGGCGCTGGCCCGCCGCTGACCGGCGGCCGCCGCCCCCCGGATGCGAAACGGCCCCCCGGAGGCGATCCGGGGGGCCGTTCTCATCTCGTCGCGGGACCGCGTGTCAGTTCGCGCGGAACTCGAGCACCTTGACGAAGCGCAGTGCGAGCACGGTGCAGATCGCGCCCGACAGCAGGTAGATCCCGCCCCAGACCAGGCCGAAGTAGGACGACAGCACCAGCGCGGCGAGCGGCGCGAAGCCCGCACCGAACAGCCAGGCGAGGTCCGACACGATGGCCGAGCCGACATAGCGGTAGCCCGGCGCGAAGACCGAGGCGGCGGCGCCCGAGCACTGGCCGAAGGACAGGCCCAGCAGGATGAAGCCGACGATCATGTAGGTCAGTTCGCCCAGGGTGTCGCCCGACAGCAGCAGCGGCGCGACCAGCGCGAAGATGCCGATGGCGATCGCGCCCAGCATCAGCAGCGTGCGGCGGCCGATCGCGTCCGAGATCTTGCCCGACAGGTAGACGGCGACCAGGCCGAAGCAGGCGCCGATGGCCTCGATCAGCAGGAAGTTCGCCGGCGCCTCGTCGGTGTAGAGATAGACCCAGCTGAGCGGGAACACCGTCACCATGTGGAACAGCGCGAAGCTCGCGAGCGGCACGAAGGCGCCGGCGATGATCGTGCTGCCTTCCTTGGCGATGGTCTCGCGGAACGAGGTCGGCTGCAGTTCGCGGCTGAGGAACAGGCGTTCGTATTCGCTGGTCACCACGATGCGCAGGCGCGCGAACAGCGCCACGACGTTGATCGCGAAGGCCACGAAGAACGGATAGCGCCAGCCCCAGTCGAGGAAGTCCTGCGCCGAGAGCGACGAGACCAGGAAGACGAACAGCAGCGCCGCCACCAGCAGCCCGAGCGGCGCGCCGAGCTGCGGCACCATCGCGTAGACGCCGGTCTTGTTGCGCGGCGCGTTCAGCGCCAGCAGCGAGGCGAGGCCGTCCCACGCGCCGCCAAGCGCGAGGCCCTGGCCGATGCGCAGCGCGGCAAGCATCACCACCGCCCAGGCGCCGACCGTCTCGTATTGCGGCAGCAGGCCCATCAGCACCGTCGACGTGCCCAGCAGCAGCAGCGCGAGCGTCAGCTTCGCGCCCTTGCCATAGGTGCGGTCGATGGCGGTGAAGATCATCGTGCCGAACGGGCGGGCGATGAAGGCGAGCGCGAAGATCCCGAAGGACCACAGCGTCGCCGTCAGCGGATCGGCGAAGGAGAAGATCGTCTGCGGGAAGACGATGACCGACGCGATCGCATAGACGAAGAAGTCGAAGAATTCCGACGTGCGGCCGATGATGACGCCGATCGCGATGTCGCCGGGGCTGACGTGATCATGCGCGTGGATCTGGCGGGCGTCCTGTTCGGCGGTCACCGATGCGGGTTGGCTGGACATGCCGGAAACGGCTCCTGTTCTGACGTTCATCGCGCCGGGGAGGGCGCGCTGGTTTCATACGCACTCGCGTGCGGAGTGTTTAACGGTCCATGCCTTTGCACGGGCCTAATTCCAAGTCGCGCGACCGCGCGGTGACGGCTTATTTGCCTGTCCGTGTCTGAGTCGCAATGCGCCGGGGGCCTTGTGCACCCGTTTGCTGCAAAGCGGCAGTGGTCAAATTGTCCTATGTCACTTTTCCGCCGTACGTACTAGCAGGGGCGCGGACTCATAGCCTCTCCCATGGCGCCGCAGGGGTGCCATTGGCCTGACCGACAGGATACAGCCTTGAAACTCAAGAGATTCGCCGCCCTGCTGCCGATTCTTCTGATCGCCGCCTGCAAGCCGGTGGTCTTGGCACCCTCGGGCGATGTCGCCGCACAGCAGCGTGATCTGCTGGTGATTTCCACCGTGCTGATGCTCCTCATCATCATCCCGGTGATCTTCCTGACTTTGTATTTCGCGTGGAAATATCGCGAATCGAACAAGGACGCCGACTATCAACCCGACTGGGACCACTCGACCAAGCTCGAGCTGGTGATCTGGGCGGCGCCGCTCTTGATCATCATCTGTCTCGGCGCGCTGACCTGGGTCGGCACGCACCTGCTTGACCCCTACCGCCCGCTCAACCGGATCTCGGCCACCGAACAGGCCGCGCCGGGCGAGGAGCCGCTGGTGGTCGAGGTCGTCGCGCTCGACTGGAAATGGCTCTTCATCTACCCGGAATACGGGGTCGCGTCGGTCAACGACATGGCGGTGCCGGTGGACCGGGCGGTGGAATTCAAGCTGACGTCCTCGACGGTGATGAACGCCTTCTACATCCCGACCATGGCGGGGATGATCTACGCGATGCCCGGCATGGAGACGACGCTGCACGGCGTGATCAACAAGCCCGGCACCTATGACGGCTTCTCGTCGCACTATTCCGGCGCCGGCTTCTCGCACATGCGCTTCAAGGCGCACGCGACCGATACCGACGGCTTCAACGCCTGGATCGCCAAGGCGCGCGAGAGCGGCGCCACCCTCGACCGGCCGAGCTATATCGAGCTGTCGCAGCCGACCGAGAACGCCCCCGTCCAGTACTGGGCCGAGGTCGATCCTGAGCTGTTCCCGCGCGTGGTGCAGATGTGCGTCGAAGAGGGCCGCATGTGCATGAGCGAGATGATGGCGCTGGACGCGCAGGGCGGCACCGGCCTTGCCGGCGCGATCAACGTGGCCCAGCTGCCGCGCGCCCGCAACGTGACCGGCACGATCCGCCCGGTGTTCGGCACCGCGAGCTTCATGGTCACGAGCTTCTGCACCCCCGAGGACAGCGCGCGCATGTTCGCATCGTCGGACACCGCCGTGACCGCCCCCTTCGATCCTTCGCCGATGCGCGGCCACGCGCTGACCCGTCCCGGCGCCCCGGCGGCGAGCGGCCTGACCGCGCTCGACACCGAGACCGCCGACCGGAACCTCTGAACGGACCTCCCCGATGACACCCGCAGCAACTGCACCACACACAACCTTCCTGTTCGGCAAGCTCGGCTTTGACGCGATCCCGCAGGAACCGATCGTCTGGGCGACCTTCGCGGTCGTGGCGCTGGGAGGCATCGCGCTTCTCATCGCGCTGACCTACTTCAAGCTCTGGGGCTATCTCTGGAAAGAGTGGTTCACCAGCGTCGACCACAAGAAGATCGGGATCATGTACATGATCCTGGGCATCATCATGCTGCTGCGCGGCTTCGCCGACGCGCTGATGATGCGGCTTCAGCAGGTCTGGGCCTTCAACGGGTCCGAGGGCTATCTGAACGCCCACCACTACGACCAGGTCTTCACCGCCCACGGCGTGATCATGATCTTCTTCGCGGCGATGCCCTTCGTCACCGGGTTCATGAACTACGTGGTCCCGCTGCAGATCGGCGCGCGCGACGTGTCCTTCCCCTTCCTGAACAACTTCTCGTTCTGGATGACGGCCGGCGGCGCGATCATCATCATGATGTCGCTGTTCGTGGGTGAATTCGCGCAGACCGGCTGGCTGGCCTTCCCGCCGCTGTCGGGCATCGACGCGAGCCCGGGGGTCGGGGTCGACTACTACATCTGGGCGCTGCAGGTCGCGGGCGTCGGCACGACGCTGTCGGGGATCAACCTTCTCGTCACCATCGTGAAGATGCGCGCCCCGGGCATGACCATGATGAAGATGCCCGTCTTCACCTGGACCGCGCTCTGCACCAACGTGCTGATCGTCGCGTCGTTCCCGGTGCTGACGATGACGCTGATCCTGCTGACCCTTGACCGCTACGTGGGGACGAACTTCTTCACGAACGATCTCGGCGGCAACTCGATGATGTACGTGAACCTGATCTGGATCTGGGGCCACCCGGAAGTCTACATCCTGATCCTGCCCTGCTTCGGCATCTTCTCGGAAGTCACCTCGACCTTCGCGGGCAAGCGGCTGTTCGGCTATACCTCGATGGTCTACGCGACCATCTGCATCACCATCCTGTCCTACGTCGTCTGGCTGCACCACTTCTTCACGATGGGCTCGGGCGCCTCGGTGAACTCGTTCTTCGGGATCACCACGATGATCATCTCGATCCCGACCGGGGCGAAGATCTTCAACTGGCTCTTCACCATGTACAAGGGCCGCGTCCGGTTCGAACTGCCGATGATGTGGACCGTGGCCTTCATGGTCACCTTCACCGTGGGCGGCATGACCGGCGTGCTTCTCGCCGTGCCGCCGGCCGACTTCGTGCTGCACAACTCGCTGTTCCTGATCGCGCACTTCCACAACGTGATCATCGGCGGCGTGGTCTTCGCGGTCTTCGCGGGCATCAACTTCTGGTGGCCCAAGGCCTTCGGCTTCCGGCTTGACCCGTTCTTCGGCAAGATCTCGTTCTGGTGCTGGGTGATCGGCTACTGGCTGGCCTTCACGCCGCTCTACGTGCTGGGCCTGATGGGCGTGACCCGCCGGATGCGCGTCTTCGACGACCCCGACCTGCGGATCTGGTTCGCCATCGCCGCGCTGGGCGCCGCCGTGATCGCCGTCGGCATCGCCGCCTTCATCGCGCAGATCGCCTGGTCGATCTGGAAGCGCAAGGAACTGGTCGACGTCACCGGCGACCCGTGGGGGGGCCGCACGCTGGAATGGGCGACCTCGTCGCCGCCGCCGGCCTACAACTTCGCCTTCACCCCCGTCATCCGCGACCTGGACGCCTGGTGGGACATGAAGTCGAAGAAGGCGCAGCGCCCGCTCTACGGCTTCCTGCCGATCCACATGCCGAAATCGACCGGCGCGGGGGTCGTTCTGGCCGGCTTCGCCACGATCTTCGGCGTCGCGATGATCTGGTACATCTGGTGGCTGGCGATCGCGAGCTTCGCCGCGATCGTGATCGGCGCCATCATCCACACCTTCAACTACAACCGTGACTACCACATCCCCGCGAACGAGGTGGAAACGGTCGAGGACGAGCGCACCCGCCAGCTCGCCCTGGGAGCCTGATCGATGAGTGCATCCATGCATAGCAACGACCAGACCGGGTTCTGGGAGCTCGAGCCGCACCACCATGCGGAGGGCGCGAGCACCAGCCTGGGCTTCTGGATCTACCTGATGTCCGACTGCCTGATGTTCGCGGTGCTCTTCGCCGTGTTCGGGGTGCTGGGCCACAACTACGCCGGCGGGCCGGGGCCGAAGGAACTCTTCGACCTCGAGCTGGTGGCGCTCAACACCGCCTTCCTGCTGATCTCGTCGATCACCTTCGGCTTCGGCATGCTGGCGGCGCACGAGGGCAACAAGTCGGGCGCGCTGCGCTGGCTGTTCGTCACGCTGCTGTTCGGGCTCGGGTTCCTCTGCGTCGAACTCTACGAGTTCAACCACCTGATCCACGAGGGGGCGGGGCCGCAGCGCTCGGCCTTCCTGTCGGCCTTCTTCGCGCTGGTCGGCACGCACGGGCTGCACGTCACCTTCGGTTCGATCTGGCTGGTGACGCTGATGGTGCAGGTGTCGCAGAAGGGCCTGATCCCGGCGAACATGCGCCGGCTGGGCTGCCTGTCGATGTTCTGGCACTTCCTCGACGTCGTCTGGATCGGCGTCTTCACCTTCGTCTATCTGATGGGGATGATCTGATGTCCGCCGCCACTCCCGAGACGCACCACGAGAAGCTTGCGCAAGAGCACGGCCATCACCACGACGACGGCCACGACCACGGCACGCACAAGTCCTATGTCACCGGCTTCGTGCTGTCGGTGGTGCTGACCGCGATCCCGTTCATCATCGTCATGGCCGGCGGCTTCACCAGCCCGGTCTGGACGGCGCTGACGATCATGGCCTTCGCCATCGTGCAGATCGTCGTGCACATGGTCTACTTCCTGCACATGAACACCCGCTCGGACGAGGGCTGGACCATGCTGGCGACGATCTTCACGATCATCGTCGTGGTCATCACCCTCTCGGGCTCGCTCTGGGTCATGTATCACCTGAACACGAACATGATGCCGGGCATGAACCACGAGCTGACCGGCCTTGGCGGGAACTGAGGCCACGAACGCCGACGACGGGCCCGCGCGCAAGCCGCGCGGGCCCGTTGCGCTTGCGCTGCTGGCGCTTGTCGCCGCCGTGCTGGTCGCGGGCTTCTGCGCCCTGGGGATCTGGCAGGTGCAGCGGCTGGCGTGGAAGACCGACCTGATCGCGCGGACCGAGGCGCGGCTGGCGGCCGATCCGGTGCCGGCCCCGGGCCCCGCCGACTGGCCCGGGATCACGCCCGCGCGCGACGAATACCTGAAGGTGACCGTCACCGGCACGCTGATGAACACCACGGACACGCTGGTGCAGGCGGTGACGGACCGCGGCGCCGGCTTCTGGGTGATGACGCCGATGGCCACCGAAGAGGGCTGGACCGTCCTCGTCAACCGCGGCTTCGTCCCGGCCGACCGGCGCGAGCCGGGCTATCGCGACTATCCCGAGGGCACCCGCACGATCACCGGGCTGCTGCGCCTGCCCGAGCCCGGGGGCGCCTTCCTGCGCGCCAACGACCCGCAGGCGGACCGCTGGTTCTCGCGCGATGTCGCGGCGATCGCCCAGGCGCGCGGGCTGGGGCAGGTCGCGCCCTACTTCATCGACGCGGCCGCCGGTCCCGATGCCGCGGCGCTGCCGGTGGGCGGGCTGACCGTGGTCAGCTTCCGCAACCACCACCTGCAATACGCCCTGACCTGGTTCGGCATGGCGCTGGGAACGCTGCTGTGCGCCGGGATCGTCTGGCGCCACGAGGCCCGCCTGCGCCGCGCCGCGCGCTAAAGCACCAGGATCGCGCGGAAGTCGTTGACGTTGGTCAGCGTCGGCCCGGTCACGATCTGGTCGCCAAGGGCGGCGAACAGGGTGTGGGCGTCGTTGTCGGCCAGGTCGTCGCGCGGATCGCGGCCAAGCGCGCGGGCCCGGGCGATGGTGTCCGGCCCGATGAAGGCGCCGGCCACCTCGCGCGCGCCGTCGACGCCATCGGTATCGGCGGCCAGCGCGTGGATGCCCTCGGCCCCCTCCAGCGTCAGCGCCAGCGACAGCAGGAACTCGACATTGCGCCCGCCGACACCGCCGCCGCGCACCGTCACCGTCGATTCGCCGCCCGACACCAGCACGCAGGGGCGCGCGAACGGCAGCTCGGTCCGCGCGACCGACAGCGCGATCCCGCCCAGCACCCGCCCCATCTCGCGCGCCTCGCCCTCGAGCGAGTCGCCAAGCACGTGGCAGGTCATGCCGCGGGTCTGCGCGGCCTCGGCCGCGGCCTTCAGCGCCTTCGTCGGCGAGGCGACGATCCGCGCCTCGGCCCGGGCAAGCCGCGGATCGCCGGGCTTGACCGACTCGGCCTCGGGGCGGGCCAGCGCCCGCGCCACCGCGGGCGAGGGCGCGATGCTGTAGCGGCGCAGCACCTCCAGCGCATCGTCGACGGTCGTGCCGTCGGCGACGGTCGGACCCGAGGCGATGACCGACGGGTCATCGCCGGGCACGTCCGAGATCATCAGCGTCAGCACCCGCGCCGGGTGGCAGGCCGCCGCAAGCCGCCCGCCCTTCACCCGGCTGAGGTGACGCCGCACGATGTTCATCTCGTGGATCGTCGCCCCCGACAGCAGCAGCGCGCGGTTGAGAGCCTGCTTCTCGGCCAGCGACACGTCCTCGGGCGGCGCGGTCAGCAGCGCCGACCCCCCGCCAGAGATCAGCACCAGCGCCAGGTCCTTCGGCCCCAGCCCCTGCGCGATCTCCAGCATCCGCTCGGTCGCGGCGCGGCCGGTCTCGTCGGGCACCGGGTGCGCGGCCTCGATCACCTCGATGCGCTTGGGCGGCGTGCGGGTGACATGGCCGTAGCGGGTGATGACAAGGCCCGTCAGCGGCTCGTCCGCGGGCCAGGAGCGTTCGACGGCCACGGCCATGGCCGCGGCGGCCTTGCCGGCCCCCAGCACGACCAGGCGTCCCCCGGTCTCAAGATCCTGCGGCTTGGGCAGATGCGGCCAAAGGGCGCCAAGCGGCTGGGCGCTGGCGACGGCGGCACTGAACATACTGCGCAACAGGTGGCGGATAGCGTCACGGTCCATGGGCCCCTCCGCGGTCTGGGTGACATTTCGCGCTGTCATGTGCAAGGGAATGATCGGTATCGAAATGAATTGGTGATGGCGTTCCGCATCCTGCGAGACTAGCACTTGGCCATCCCGATCGACCGGAGGATCCCATGGCCACGCTTTCCAATTCGCTCGCGCAGGCGGATGTCGCCCACAACCTGCATCCCTACACCGATGCCCGCGCCTTCGAGGCCAACGGTCCGCTGATCATGGAACGCGGGCAGGGGATCCACGTCTGGGACAACACCGGCAAGCAGTACATCGAGGGGCTGTCGGGCCTGTGGTCGGTCGCCGTCGGTTTCGGCGAGGAGCGGCTGGTGAAGGCCGCGGCCGACCAGATGGGCAAGCTGCCCTATTACCATTCCTTCAGCGCCAAGTCGCACGAGCCGGGGATCCGGCTGTCCGAAAAGCTGGTCGAGATGGCGCCCGAGGGGCTGAACCACGTCTTCTACACCAACTCGGGCTCCGAGGCGAACGACACCGTGGTCAAGATGGTGTGGTACATGAACAACGCGCTGGGCCGGCCCGGGAAGAAGAAGTTCCTGGCCCGCAACAAGGCCTATCACGGCGTGACCATGGTCGCGGCCTCGCTGACCGGGCTGCCGGCGAACCACCGCGACTTCGACCTGCCGCTGATCCCGGTGGTGCGGCTGACCTGCCCGCATTTCTACCGCTTCGGCGCCGAGGGCGAGACCGAGGCGCAGTTCTGCGCCCGGCTGCTGCAAGAGCTTGAGGACACGATCGCGGCCGAGGGCGCCGACACGATCGCGGCCTTCATCGGCGAGCCGCTGATGGGCGCGGGTGGCGTGCTGCCGCCGCCGGCAGGCTATTGGCAGGGGGTCGAGCGGATCTGCCGCGCCAACGACATCCTGATCGTCGCGGACGAGGTCATCAACGGCTTCGGGCGCCTGGGCACCGCCTTCGGCTGCCAGCACTACGGCTTCACCCCGGACCTGATGGCGATCTCCAAGCAGATGTCGTCGTCGTATCAGCCGATCGCGGCGGTGATGTTCTCGGACGCGGTGTTCAACGCCATCGCCGACAACAGCCACAAGATCGGCACCTTCGGCCATGGCTACACCGCCTCGGCCCACCCGGTGGCGACGGCGGTCTCGCTCGAGAACCTCAAGATCATCGAAGAGCGCGACCTGATCGGCAATGCCGCGCGCCTCGGGCCGCGGCTGCAGGCGGGGATGGCGCGGTTCGCCGACAACCCGCTGGTCGGCGAGGTGCGCGGCACCGGCCTGATCGCGGCGGTCGAGCTGGTGGCGGACAAGGCCACCAAGGCGATGTTCGACCCCGTCGGCAAGGTCGGCGCCCGCGCCTCGGTCATCGGCCATGAAGAGGGGCTGATCTTCCGCGCGATCGGCGACACGCTGGCGCTGTGCCCGCCGCTGATCGTGACCGAGGCCGACATCGACGAGATCCTCGCCCGGATGGGCCGCACGCTCGACCGGCTCGCGGCCGAGATCCGGCCGGCCTGATCCGCCGCCCAAAGCGCAGCCGGGGGCCGTCCGCAGGGGCGGCCCCTTCGCGTGCACCGAAGGCTCGGACCCGGCCCGGCAGGGCGCGACGGCTGGCCCCCGGCGCGATCCGCGCTAGGGTCTCTCTCTGCAGTGCGGCGCAAAGGCCGCGAACCAGCTGGGAGCCGACCGATGGCCGATTTTCACCAGGGCGGCTCGATCGCCACGCTGCACATGCTCGACCGCGGCAATGCCCGCCACCTGTCGCGCGAACTCGAGGTCTTCGCCGCCCGCCGGCCGGTGACGCTGATCCTGCCCTCGCTCTACTCCGAGCTCGAGGGCGAGGCGCTGCCGCGCATCCTCGACGAGCTGAGCGGGGTGACCTGGCTGAAACGCATCGTCATCGGCCTCGACCAGGCAGATGCCGGCCAGTACCGCGCCGCGCGGGCCTTCTTCGCGCGGCTGCCGCAGGACCACGTGGTGCTGTGGAACGACAGCCCGCGGATGCAGGGGATCGCGGCGCGGCTGGTGCTGCACGAACTGGGCCCGGTCGAGCCGGGCAAGGGCCGCAACGTCTGGACCGCGATCGGCTACACGCTGGCGCGTGCCGACACGGCGGTGGTGGCGTTCCATGACTGCGACATCACCACCTACGACCGCGACCTGCTGGCGCGGCTGGTCTACCCGGTGGCGAACCCGAATTTCCCCTACCAGCTGTCCAAGGGCTATTACCCGCGCATCGGCGGCGGCAAGCTGAACGGGCGGGTGGCGCGGCTGCTGGTCAGCCCGCTGCTGATCGCGCTGCGCCGGGTGATCGGCGACCGCGACTACATCGACTACCTGCGCGCCTTCCGCTACCCGCTCTCGGGCGAGTTCGCCATCGCCGCCCATGCGCTCGCCGACCTGCGCATCCCGTCGGACTGGGGGCTCGAGATCGGCGTGCTGTCCGAGGCCTGGCGCAACATGGCGCCGCGCGCCGTCGCGCAGGTCGAACTGACCGACGCCTATGACCACAAGCACCAGGCGCTGAGCGAGCACGACGCCTCGACCGGCCTGTCGCGGATGTCGGTCGACATCTGCAAGGCGCTCTACCGCAAGCTCGCCGCCGACGGCACCGTCTTCTCGGAAGAGATCTTCCGCACGCTGCGCGCCACCTACTACCGCACCGCGCTCGATCTTCTCGACAGCTACTATTCCGACGCGATGATGAACGGCCTGACGCTGGACCGCCACGCCGAGGAACGCGCGATCGAGCTGTTCGCGCGCAACGTGGTCGAGGCGGGGCGGGTGTATCTGGAGTTTCCGGCCGCCACGCCCTTCATCCCGACCTGGAACCGCGTCCATGCCGCCGACCCGCAGCTGATGCGCGACATGCTGGCGGCGGTGGCGGCGGATGCCGAAGAATTCACCTGACCGCTCGCCGGGCGGGCGGTAGCCTGCGGGCGAAAGCGGTCGGGACCACGACTCGATTGACGTTTGTGCGCAAACGATTCTGATGGTCGCGTCACTGCCTGTCGCCCCGTCCGAGGATCGCCATGACCCGCCCGATCAGCCCCGCCGCAGAACTGTTCGAAAACGTCTCCGCGCCCTTCGGCCAGGCCCGGGCGATGCCGAAATCGGTCTATACCAGCCCCGAGTTCCTCGAGCGCGAGCTGTCCGCGATCTTCGCGCGCGACTGGCTCTGCGCCGGGCGGGCCGATGCGCTGCCCGCGCCCGGCGACTACCTGACGATGCAGATCGCGGGCGAGCCGATCATCGTGCTGCGCGACCGCGAGGGCGCGCTCCGGGCGATGTCGAACGTCTGCCGCCACCGGATGTCGACCCTGCTCGAGGGGCGGGGCAACGTGCGCTCGATCGTCTGCCCCTACCACGCCTGGACCTACAGCCTTGACGGAAGCCTGCGCGGCGCACCGGCGATGGCGGCGAACGAGGGCTTCTGCAAGACCGACGTCGCCCTGCCGCAGGTCCGCTGCGAAGAGTGGCTGGGCTGGATCATGGTCACGCTGAACCCCGACGCGCCGCCGCCGGCCGAGACGCTGGCGGGCGTCGAGGCGCTGGTCGGCAAGTTCGGCATGCAGCACTACGTCGAGGCCTTCCGCGAGGAGTTCCGCTGGAACACCAACTGGAAGGTGCTGGCCGAGAACTTCATGGAAAGCTACCACCTGCCGGTCTGCCACGCCGAGACGATCGGGCACACGGTCGACCTGATGAAGATGACCTGCCCGGAAGGCGAGGCCGCGTTCAACTACCACTACATCATCAAGAACGACGCGCTGGACCTGACGCTGGCGCATCCGACCAACACCACGCTGGAAGGCGACGACCGCCGCACGACCTGGCTGCTGTCGATCTACCCGGCGCTGCTGATCACGCTCTCGCCCGGCTATTTCTGGTACCTGTGCCTGACGCCCGACGGGCCGGACCACGTCAACGTGCTCTATGGTGGCGGCCTCGCGCCGGAATTCGTCGCCGACCCGAAGGCCTCCGAGCATTTCGCCCGCCTCAAGGCCCTGCTCGACGAGGTCAACGACGAGGACAAGGACTGCGTCGAGCGGGTCTATCGCGGCATCCGCTCGCGGATGGGCGCGCCCGGCCACCTGTCGCACCTGGAACGCCCGAACTTCGACTTCGCGCGCTGGATCTCGGCGCGCGTCGGCCCGGCCTGACGGCCTGCCCCTCGACTTTGTCCAAATATCCCCGCCGGAGGCGGACTTCCTACGCCGGCGGGGCCCAGAGCACGTCGTCGATCCGCGGCGCCCCGGTGGCCAGCATCACCAGCCGGTCGAAGCCCATCGCGATGCCCGAGGCCGGCGGCATGATCGCCAGCGCCGCCAGCAGCTCCTCGTCGATCGGATAGGTCTCGCCGTAGCGGCGCGCCTTCTCGACCATCTCGGCCTCGAAGCGGCGGCGCTGCTCGACCGGGTCGGTCAGCTCGCCGAAGCCGTTGGCCAGTTCCACCCCGCAGGCATACAGCTCGAACCGCTCGGCGGTGCGGGGATCGTCCGCCGCGCGCCGGGCCAGCGCGGCCTCGGGCGCGGGATAGCGGTCAAGGATCGTGACCCGACCGTGGCCCAGATGCGGCTCGACGCTCTCGCCCAGCACGCGCGACAGCATGTCCGACCAGCCGTCGTCGGCGTCGTGGCGGATGCCCGCGCGCGCAAGCTGCGCCGACAGCGCCGCGGCATCGGTGCCGCCCGCGCCGTCGCAGGTCGCCAGCAGGTCGATCCCGGCATGGCGCTGGAAGGCCTCGGCCACCGACAGGCGCTCGGGCGCGGCGAAGGGGTCGCAGGTGGCCTCGCGGAAGCGCAGCCGCGTGGCGCCCGTGGCCTCGGCCGCCAGCCGCAGGAAGGCCATGCAGTCGTCGAACAGCGCCTCGTAGGGCGCGTCGGCACGGTACCATTCCAGCATGGTGAACTCGGGCGCGTGCAGCGCCCCCCGCTCGCGGTTGCGCCAGACATGGGCGAAGGCGGCGATCCGGGTCTCGCCCGCGGCCAGCAGCTTCTTCATCGCGAATTCGGGGCTGGTGTGCAGGTAGCGCGTCCGCCCGACGCCGTCGTTGCCGATCTGCGTGGTGGCGAAGGCGTGCAGGTGGGTCTCGTTGCCGGGGCTGAGCTGCAGGCCCGCGGGATCGACCTCGGTGAAGCCCTGCTCGGCCAGCCACAGCCGCAGCCCGGCCTGGATCCGGTTGCGCGCCAGCAGCAGCGGCCGGCGGTCGGCATGGCGGGCGGGCGACCACCAGCGGTCATCGGTGTCGGTCATTGCGCCCTCGCATGGCTTAAGGCTGGAATTTTCGCGCAGGATCGGGTAGCGCCGGGGCCATCCGCCCGGGACTTAGCGCCGCGGGTGCCCGGCACACAAGGTTTCCTGAAGGAATTCGCCCGTGAAAGTCATCGCTTCCTCGCTTCGCAAGGGCAATGTCGTCGAGATGGACGGCAAGCTCTACGCCGTTCTCAAGGCCGAGAACTTCCACCCCGGCAAGGGCACGCCGACGACCTCGGTCGACATGCGCCGCATCTCGGACGGGGTGAAGGTCGCCGAGCGCTGGCGCACGACCGAGATGGTCGAGAAGGCCACCGTGGACGAGCGTGAATACGACTATCTCTACGACGACGCCGAGGGCTATCACTTCATGGAGCCCAACACCTACGAACAGCTCGCCGTCTCGGCCGATGTCGTGGGCGACGACAAGGTGTTCCTGAAGGAAGGCATCAAGGTCTACCTGCGCACCTACGAAGGCGTGGCGATCGCGATGGAACTGCCCGCCAAGGTCGTGGTCGAGATCGTCGAGACCGAGCCGGTCGTCAAAGGCCAGACCGCCTCGTCCTCCTACAAGCCCGCGATCGCCGACAACGGCGTGCGCGTGATGGTGCCGCCGCACATCGGCCCGGGCACCCGCGTGGTGATCAACACCGAAGACAACAGCTACCAGGGCCGCGAAAAGGACTGATCGCGTCCCCGATGGCCTGCCTTGGCGGCGTCCCTCCCGGCCGGGTGGGGCGCCGTTTCCGTTTCGCCGGGGGGCTTGGGGCAGGGGGCCTGCGGCGCGGCCCGCGGGCTGTGACCGGGTTCACCCGCCGGACCGGCGGCGCGGCCCCGTCGGGGCGCGCGCCTCAGTCGCGGGGCCAGGCCCGACCGTGGCGGTCGTAGTCGCGCCGCATCCGGTCGTACAGCCGGTCGAGATCGCGGCGCAGGTCGCGGTCGATCGGCGCGTCGCGCAGCAGCCGGCGGTTCGACAGGATGTAGGCCGTCAGCAGGTCGCTGTCGGACCATTCGGCCCCGCTGTCGAAGCCCTGCGGCGCACCGCCGCCGATGTGCCAGGTCTCGACGGTCGGCCGGCGGGCGGTGCGGGCCTCTTCGCGCGCCTCGGTCGCGCGCGCGGCGGCGGCGGCCTCTTCGGCGGCGGCGGTCTGTCGCTGCAGGTGGTCGCGCTGAAGGGTCGCGATCTCGTCGTCCACCATGCCCCGCGCCAGCCCGTCGTCGGCCACCGCGCCGAGCGCCGCCAGAAAGGCCGTGTCCAGCCGCAGGCAGTCGGTCGCGCGCGAGCCGCCGGTGGGCCCGAGCGTCGTGCGCTGGGTGTCGGTGAAGCGGATCGTGGTCGTGCCGCGGGTGACGATCACGGTGCCGGCCTCGGGCTCGGTCACCTCGAGGATGCGGCCGCCGTCGGTCAGGTCGCCGATGCCCTCGCCCGTCAGGGCCGACAGCGCGCCGTCGGATGCGCGGTGGAAGACATAGGGCGTCAGCGCCGTGCCGCCGTCGCGGCAGCCGTAGACGACATAGTCGGACAGCGGCGCAGGCGCCTCCTGCGCGGCGGCGGGCAGCGCGAGTGCTGCCGCGGCGGCGAGAAGGGCGGCGAGGGCAGGGGTGTGGGCAGGGGCATGGGGCGCGCGGGTCATGGCCCGAGCTTCGGGCGCGCGGGCCGGGCCGTCAAGACGGTGCCCGGCAGGCGTCGGCGCTGTGCGGCGGCGGGCACCAATGCGGGCGCCCGGGCCGGATCATCGCGGGGTCAGGCGTAGTAGCCGAACATCTGGTCCAGCGCCGACAGCGCCTTGACCGGCGCGGCCTGGGCCGCGGGCTCGGGGGTGAAATAGGCGGGCACGGCCAGCTCGGCGCTGCGGGCGGCGATGGCGGCCGCGGCTGCCGGGACGGTCTTGGGGTCGTGGAAGGTCATCATCTTCTCCGGTCCGGTTCCCCCCATGCCCCGCGAGATAGGCGACCGCGGCCGGCCCGACCACCGCTTATTGCGCAACCTTGCCTTGCCCGTGCTGCAACGCGGCATCGCTGGTGCCGAACCGGTCCAGCAGCCGCTGCGCCAGCGTCGCGTAGTCGCCGTCGAAATGGTGGCCGCCGGCGGTCTTCAGCTGCGCCACGCCGGCAAGCGCGGGATCGGTGCAGGCCGAGGCCTCGCCCTCCTTCTCGCCCCAGACGCACAGGGTGGTCGCCGGCGCGAGCCGCGCGATCGCGCCGGGGATGTCGGCGGCGCCCGACTGCATCCCCAGCCAGCCCGAGACGTGGATGCGGAAGTCGGTGGTGCGCCCGGGGGCAAGCAGCGCGGTCAGGCCGATGCGGTCGCGCTGGGCCTGCGGCAGCAGCGGCACGGCGAAGGGCAGGATGTCGGCGCCGAAGGAATAGCCGATCAGCATCACCGGCAGCTCATGCCCGGGATCTGCGGACTCGATCAGCCGCGACAGGTCGGCGGCGATGGTGCCGGGGGACTTCTGCGCCCAGAAGTAGCGCAGCGAATCGACGCCCAGCACGTGCAGCCCGTCCTTCTGCAGGATCTCGCCGATGCGCATGTCGATGTCGCGCCAGCCGCCGTCGCCGGAATAGATCACCGCCAGCGCCCGCGGCGCGGCGGCGGCGCCGGTCGCGTCCTGCGCCGGCAGGTCGGTCACCGGCAGCGCCGCGCCCTCGCCCCGCGGCGCCAGCCGGTCGAGCGCGGCGGTGATCTGCTCGGCCGGGGTGCCGGCATCGGGCTCGACCGTCAGGGTGTCGTTGCCCCCGGCCATGGCCTGGAAGCGGGCCAGGTCGCCGGCGCCGGCGAACAGGATCGCGCGGCCCTGCATCGGCGCGTCGAGCGCGGCCTCCCACGGACCGGCGGCGGTGCGGGTCATCGCGGGCACCGGGCAGAACGGGATCGGCATCTCGATGCGGTTGTCGAACCCCGCGCCGATCGCGCCGGTCAGCGTGTTCGCCGGCGCGTTGCCGAACGACAGGTAGGCCATCGTGGCGCCGGGGCCGGTGCCGGTGAAGATCGGCTGCAGGTAGTCGGTCATCCCCAGCGCCCGCTCGGCCGCGATCGCAAGGTCGCCGACATCGCCGGCCAGATAGACGCAGTCCTGCTTTTCGGCGATGGCGCGGGCGGCGACGGCCTTGCGGAAGCTCTCGGTGTCGACGGGCAGCACCACCGCGCCGGCCTGCACCAGCGCCCGCGGCACGCCGTCGTCGCCGTCGCTGAAATGCACCACCACCGCGCGGGGCGTGACACCCTTGGGCGGGGCATAGACGGGAATGTCCTGCAGCAGCCGCACCGAGACATGGGCCGCCGGGGCGGGCAGCGCCGCAGGCATCCGGCGCCAGAGGTCGAGCCCGACGCCGGCGAGCGCGATCAGGGCGATCCCCCCGAGCCCGGCGAGGGCGAGGCGGCGGCGGCTTGGGCGCATGGGGTGGTCTCCGGCAGCAGGCGGTTGGGCGGGACGGCTTGGGCGCGCGGCGGGCAGGCCCGGCCCCCGGTGTCGCGGCAAAAGATTACGGGAAGCTCACGGCGAGGATAAATGCGCGCAGTCCGCGGCGGATTTTCCGCCGCCCCGACACGCGAAGGGGGCCCCGAAGGGCCCCCATGTCTGCGGTGCGCCGGCCTGCGCGGGCCGGTCAGACCACGCGTTCGACCATCATGCGCTTGATCTCGGCGATGGCCTTGGCGGGGTTCAGGCCCTTGGGGCAGGTCTTGGCGCAGTTCATGATCGTGTGGCAGCGGTAGAGCTTGAAGGGATCTTCCAGCTCGTCCAGCCGCTCGCCGGTCGCCTCGTCGCGCGAGTCGATGATCCAGCGATAGGCGTGCAGCAGCGCCGCCGGGCCCAGATAGCGGTCCGAGTTCCACCAGTAGCTCGGGCAGGCGGTCGAGCACGAGGCGCACATGACGCATTCGTAGAGGCCATCAAGCTTCTTGCGGTCGTCGATCGACTGGCGCCACTCCTTGGCCGGCCGGTTGGTCTTGGTTTCCAGCCACGGCATGATCGAGGCGTGCTGGGCATAGAAGTGGGTCAGGTCCGGGATCAGGTCCTTGACCACCGGCATGTGCGGCAGCGGGTTGATCTTGACCGTCTCGCCATGCACCTCGTCGAGGCCGTAGATGCACGCCAGCGTGTTGATGCCGCCGATGTTCATCGCGCAGGAACCGCAGATGCCCTCGCGGCAGGACCGGCGGAAGGTCAGCGAGGGGTCGATCTCGTTCTTGATCTTGATCAGCGCGTCCAGGACCATCGGGCCGCACTTGTCCATGTCGACGAAATAGGTGTCGACGCGGGGGTTCTCGCCGTCGTCGGGGCTCCAGCGGTAGATCTGGAACTTGCGGACGTTCTTGCCGTCCGGCTTCGGCCAGGTCTTGCCGACGCGGATTTTCGAGTTCTTGGGAAGCGTGAGCTCAACCATTGGGGCGGTCCTTTCCAGTCGTTCCGGAAATCTGGCGGCCGGTCACTGCTGGCCGGAGGTCTGGCAGTTCGGGGATGAGGCGGGGGGCCAAGGCGTCAGCCCCCCATCTCGTAGAGTTGCCGGCTGGGATAGGCGCCGGACTTGCGCTGGACGCAGGCGGCATAGCCCGCGTTCGGGTCGGTGCCGCCGAGGTCGATGCCGGGGGCGACGTTCAGCTCGTAGTCCTGCGCCGGCTTGCCGTCGGACAGGCCGGCACGGACCGTGCCGCTGACCCAGGGCGCCGCGCCGCCGAAACGGTCGGCACAGAAGCGTTCGGCATCGGCGCGCGGGATCGGGCCGCAGGCCGCGAGCGTCGCCGCCGCGGCCGCCAGTCCCAGAAGGCCCGCGCGACCCTGCATCAGTAGACGCGCGCCTTGGGCGCGATCCGCTTCAGGTCGATGCCGCCGTCCTCGTGCTTGGTCAGCGGCTCGAGATGCACCGGGCGATAGGCCAGCTTGACCTCGGGGCCGTCGACCCAGGCCAGCGAGTGCTTGCGCCAGGTCTCGTCGTCGCGGTTCGGATAGTCCTCGTGCGCATGGGCGCCGCGGCTTTCCTTGCGCGCCTCGGCGCCGACGATGGTGGCCATCGCGTTCGGCATGAGGTTGGTCAGCTCCAGCGTCTCCATCAGGTCCGAGTTCCAGACGAGGCTGCGGTCGGTGACCTTCAGGTCGCCGACCTTGGCGGCGACGCCCTTCATCTTCTCGACGCCCTCGGCCAGGGTCTTGTCGGTGCGGAACACCGCCGCGTCGGCCTGCATCGTGCGCTGCATCTCGTCGCGCAGCACCGCCGTGGGCGTCGCGCCCGAGGCGTGGCGCAGACCGTCGAACCGGTCGAAGGCCTTGTCGATCGAGGCCTTGTTCAGCGCCGGGTTCGGGTCCGAGGCCTTGAGGATCTGGCCGGCCTTGATCGCGGCGGCGCGGCCGAAGACCACGAGGTCGATCAGCGAGTTCGAGCCCAGGCGGTTGGCGCCGTGCACGCTGGCGCAGCCGGCCTCGCCCACGGCCATCAGGCCCTCGAACACCGCGTCGGGGCTGCCCTCGGTCGGGTCCAGCACCTCGCCCCAGTAGTTCGTCGGGATGCCGCCCATGTTGTAGTGCACGGTCGGCAGCACCGGGATCGGCTGCTTGGTGACGTCGACGCCGGCGAAGATGCGCGCCGATTCCGAGATCCCCGGCAGGCGTTCATGCAGCGTTTCCGGCGGCAGGTGGTTGAGGTGCAGGAAGATGTGGTCCTTGTGCTCGCCCACGCCGCGGCCTTCGCGGATCTCCATCGTCATGCAGCGCGAGACGACGTCGCGCGAGGCGAGATCCTTGTAGGTCGGCGCGTAGCGTTCCATGAACCGCTCGCCTTCCGAGTTGGTCAGATAGCCGCCCTCGCCGCGGGCGCCTTCCGTGATCAGGCAGCCCGAGCCGTAGATGCCGGTCGGGTGGAACTGCACGAATTCCATGTCCTGCAGCGGCAGGCCGGCGCGCGCGACCATCCCGCCGCCGTCGCCGGTGCAGGTATGGGCCGAGGTGGCCGAGAAATAGGCCCGGCCATAGCCGCCGGTCGCCAGCACCACCATCTTGGCCGAGAACACGTGCATCGTGCCGTCGTCCAGCTTCCAGGCCAGCACGCCGACGCAGCGCTTGCCGTCGTCCGACATGATCAGGTCGATGGCGAAGTATTCGATGAAGAACTCGGCCTGCTGCTTGAGCGACTGGCCGTAGAGCGTGTGCAGGATCGCGTGGCCGGTGCGGTCGGCGGCGGCGCAGGTGCGCTGCACCGGCGGGCCCTCGCCGAATTCGGTCGTGTGGCCGCCGAAGGGGCGCTGGTAGATCTTGCCCTCTTCGGTGCGCGAGAAGGGCACGCCGTAGTGCTCCAGCTCGTAGACCGCGGCGGGGGCCGACCGCGCGAGGTATTCCATCGCGTCGGTGTCGCCCAGCCAGTCCGACCCCTTGACGGTGTCGTACATGTGCCACTGCCAGTTGTCGGGGCCCATGTTCGACAGCGAGGCGGCGATGCCGCCCTGCGCCGCGACCGTGTGCGAGCGGGTCGGGAAGACCTTGGTCACGCAGGCGGTGCGCAGACCCTGTTCCGCCATGCCCAGCGTTGCGCGAAGGCCCGAGCCCCCGGCGCCCACCACCACGACGTCATAGACATGCGTCTCGTATTCGTAAGCAGCCATCTTGACTATCCTTAGTTCGCGGGCGGCGCCTTACAGCGCCATCTTCACGAGGGCGAAGAGGCCCACGGCGGAGACCAGCCACGACAGGCTGATCACGGTGATGATCAGGCCCTTGCGCAGCGTGCCGCGCCAGTAGTCCTCGATCATCATGGTGGCGCCGGCGGCGAAGTGGCGCATCGAGACCACCAGGAACAGGGCGGTCCAGATCGCCCAGAACGGGTTGCCGAAGAAGGCGCGCACCTGGTCGTAATCCTTGCCCAGCGTCGCGCCGAAGCCGAAGACGAAGACCGGCGTCAGGATCGCCAGCGCCACGGCGCTGACCTGCATGTGCCAGTGATGCTCGGTCCCGGTGCCCGAGGCGCCGCGCCCCACGGCGCGCTTGCGATCGGTGATGTAGCGCATGTCGGGGCTCCTCAGACGATGATGGCGATGAGGATGGTCAGGATGACCGATCCGCCGACGCAGGCCCAGCCGAGCTTCTCGGCGGTGGGGATGTCGAGCCCGCGGCCCGCGTCATAGATCAGGTGCCGGATGCCGGCGAGGAAGTGGTAGCACAGGCCCCAGAGCGACAGGAACATGATCAGGTCGCCGAACCACGAGGTGACGAAGCCGTCGACCACGTCGAAATACTCTTGCGAGGTGGCGGCGGCGAGCATCCACCAGGTGCCGATCAGGAACGACACCAGCATCGCGTTGCCGGTGATCCGGGTCAGGATCGAGGTCACCGAGGTCAGTTGCGGGCGGTAGTACGGACCGATCATGAACGGCGAGATCGGGCGCTGCACCCTTTTTGGCTCTGCCATAATGTTCCCTCTTCGACTGGCGGGCTCGGCTGCCGGGGCCGCCGTGCCGGGCTGGGGTATCGCAGACCTGAATAGCGAAAAAATTCGCCAAGTCACGCGTGCCGTGCACCTGCGGCATGCGAAAGCGTACCGAAATCGCCGAATTTTGAAGTTTGTGATCACAGCGCGGCGTGCTGTGATCACGAAGGCCGCGGGTTTCGGCCTCTGCGGCGACTCGCCGCGCCCCGGCGGGGCGGGGCCGCGCCCGCCGCGCCGCGGTCAGGCCCGCGCCGGGACCAGATGCGGGCGGAAGGCCGCGACGACGGTCTCGTAGACCTGGCGCTTGAAGGGGACGATCGCGGCGATCATCTCGTCGGCGCCGATCCACTTCCACTCGGCGAATTCGGGGTGGTCGGTGGCGATGTTCACCTGCGCGTCGGTGCCGGTGAAGCGGAACAGATACCAGCGCTGCTTCTGGCCGCGGTACTTGCCGCCCCAGACCTTGCCCAGCAGGTCGGGCGGCAGGTCGTAGGTGACCCAGTCCTCGGTGCGGGCGACGAACTCGACGAGGTCGCCGGTGACGCCGGTCTCCTCCCACAGCTCGCGCAGGGCGGCCGCGCGTGAGCGCTCGCCGTCGTCGATGCCGCCCTGGGGCATCTGCCAGGCCGGCGGGGCGCCCGCGGGGCTGTCGATGCGCCGCCCGGCGAAGATCAGGCCGCGATCGTCGATCAGCATCACGCCGACGCAGGGGCGATAGGGTAGCTTGGCGGGGTCCTTGGTCATGGTCGGGCTCCGGGGCAGGGGATCACAGGCCGAGCAGCGCGGGCAGCTCGTCCATCCGGTGGAACACCCGCGCGCCGCGCTCGGCGAGTCTGCGGGCGGGGCCGGCATGGCCGCCGGCATGGCCGAAGCAGTCCATCCCGGCGGCGCGGGCGGCCTCGGCGCCGGTGGGGCTGTCCTCGACCACCGCGGCGCGGGCCGGCGCGACCCCCAGCGCGGCGGCGGCATGCAGGTAGAGGTCGGGCGCGGGCTTCGGCCGGCCCAGCTCCTGCCCCGAGTAGATGTGCGGCGCGAAGCGGTCGCGCAGGCGCGGGTGCTGGCCCAGCGTGATCTCCATCTTGCGCAGCGACCCGTTCGAGCCGATGGCATAGGGCACCCCCGCCGCGTCCAGCCGGTCGAGCAGCGCCTCGACCCCCGCGACCAGCGGCACCCCCTGCGCGAGCCGGGCATAGAGCCGGTCGTAGAAATCGTCGGGCCAGCCGTCGGGCAGCGGCACGCCCATCGCCCGGGCGCGCTCGAACACGCCGGGGATGGTGCCGCCGATGAAGGTCTCCTCGATCTCGGCATCCGACAGGGTCACGCCATGGGCGCGGAAATCGGCGATCATAAGCTCGAAGGCCGGCGGCTCGCTGTCGACGATCACGCCATCGCAGTCGAAAAGCACGGCATCATACTGGGGCATCAGGTCTCCTTGTGGCCGCCGGGGGCCGAGAGCAGGGTGACGATCGTGTCGCCGTAGCGGCGCTGGTCGAGCGCGGTGAACTGCGCGGGCGGGACGGGGGCTGTGCCCTCCTCCCAGACCACGAAGGCGCCGGGGGCGAGCCAGCCGCCCTCGAGGCACGACGCCAGCGCACGCTCGCCCAGGCCCTTGCCATAGGGTGGGTCGAGGAACACCAGCCCATAGCCCGGCCCGCGGTTCGGCCCCATCCGGGTCGCGTCGCGGCGCCAGACATCGGTGGTGCCCATGGCGCGCATCAGCTCGATGTTGCGCCGCAGCAGCGCCCGGGCGGCGGTGCCGTCGTCGACGAAGGCCACCCGCGCCGCGCCGCGCGACAGCGCCTCGAGCCCGAGCGCCCCGGTGCCCGCGAACAGGTCGAGCACCCGCGCCCCGCCGATCGGGTCGCCGTAGCCGCCGTTGACGATCAGGTTGAAGATCGACTCGCGCACCCGGTCCGTGGTCGGGCGCAGATGCGCGCCCGGGTCGCCCGCGCCGACCTCGGCCAGCTTCAGGCCCCGCCGTTCCCCGCCGACTATGCGCATCGCCCGGCCCTCACAGCAGCGCCTTCAGGTCGCGGTCCGGGTCGGCGACCTGGTCCGGGTCGGGCGATTTCCCGGCCTCGATCAGGCGCTTGCCGACCATGTAGGCGCGCGGCTCGTTCGCGGCGTCGACGGCGACCAGCCGGCCGTCGCGGTAGTACCAGAACGAGATGCCGGCGGTGCCGGGGCGGGTGACGACGCGGTCGTAGCCGGTGTTGAGCCCGGCGATCTGCAGCTTGACGTCGTACTGGTCCGACCAGAACCAGGGCTTGGGCAGATAGGGCACGGGCGTGCCCAGCATGTTGGCCGCCACCGCCTCGGCCATGTCGATCGCGTTGCCGACGCTTTCCAGCCGCAGCCGGCCGTCGCCATGGGCAAAGCTCGCGCAGTCGCCCGCGGCCCAGATCGCCGGGTCCGACGTCCGCCCGGTCGCGTCGCAGGCGATGCCGCCGACGCCGGTGGTGTCGATGGCCAGCCCCGCCGCCTCGGCCAGCGCGGTGTCGGGCGCGACGCCGATGCCCAGGATCACCAGGTCCGCCGCGATCTCGGTCCCGTCGGCAAGCCGCACCGCCGCGACCGCGGTCTCGCCCAGCAGGCGCTCGATCGGGGTGCTCTCGCGGATCTCGACGCCGTGGCGGGCATGCAGGTCGCGGAACCAGGCCGCGGTCTCGGCGCTGGCGACGCGGCCGAGGATGCGCGGCGCGGCCTCGATCAGGGTCACGCCCAGCCCCAGCTTCGCCGCCACCGCCGCCGCCTCGAGCCCGATGTAGCCGCCGCCGATGATCACCAGCCGCGCGCCCGGCCGCATCGCCGGGGCCATCGCGTCGACATCGGCGAGCGTGCGCACGGTGAAGACGCCCGCCAGCGCGCCGCCGATCGGGGCGGGCAGGGTGCGGGCGCGGGCGCCGGTCGCCACCAGCAGCTGGTCGTAGGGCAGGGCCTCGTCGCCGATCCGCAGCGCCTTCGCGCCGCGGTCGATCGCCGTCGCCGCCCGGCCCAGGCGCAGCGTCACCCCGTTGTCGTCCCAGAACGCCGGCGCGCGCAGCGTCAGCCGGTCCAGCGGCATCTCGCCCAGCAGATAGCCCTTCGACAGCGGCGGGCGCTGGTAGGGGGCGACGGGTTCGTCCCCGACAAGGGTCAGCGGGCCGTCATGGCCCAGCGCGCGCAGCTTGGCGGCGGCGGCGGCGGCGGCCTGGCCCGCGCCCAGAATGACGATGCTCTGCATCCGGTGGTCCCCGCCTGCGTGATCCCGCGACCCGCGCCGCGTCGTCGCGCTGGTCGCCTGTCGCGGCGGAGCCTATAACCGCCCTGACGGCAATGACAACGCGAGAGGACCGCGACATGACGATTTCCGTGGGGGCCACGCTGCCCGGGGCGACGCTGCTGAAGGTGGGCGACAAGGGCCCCGAGCCGGTGGACCTGGCCGCGCGGCTCAAGGGCCGGCGCGTGGTGATCTTCGCCGTGCCCGGCGCCTATACCGGCGTCTGCACCACCGCCCATGTCCCCAGCTTCGTGCGGACCCGGGACGCCTTCGCCGCCAAGGGCGTGGACGAGATCCTGTGCATCTCGGTCAACGATCCCTTCGTGATGAAGGCCTGGAGCGAGGCGACCGGCGCCGCGGCCGCGGGCATCGAGATGCTGGCCGATGCCGAGGGCGCCTTCACCACCGCGATCGGCATGGACTTCACCGCCCCGCCGGCGGGGCTGATCGGCCGCTCGAAGCGCTACGCGATGCTGGTCGAGGACGGCGTGGTCAAGGTGCTGCATGCCGAGGAAAGCCCGGGCGTCTGCGAGATGTCGGGCGGCGAGGCGATGCTCGAGGCGGTCTGAGCCGCCCGCGGGGCGCGTTCACCCCGGGAAGAAGGCTTCCGGCGCCCGCATCGCCGGAAGCGCCCGCATCCGGTCGAGCCATCCGGCCATCGCGACCGAGGGCGCGACCCCGGCGGCCTCGAGCCACTGGGCATAGCCCCAGACCGCGCAGTCGCCGATGCCCGGCGCCTCGCCATGCAGGAAGGGCGCGGCGCCCAGCAGCGCGGTGAAGCGCCGGCGGTCGGCGGCGAAGCGCATCGCCAGCCAGTCGACCGCGCCGGGCGGGAAGCCCGCGCCGCCGGTGCGCCGCGCCTCCTTCAGCTGCGGCAGGCACATGCCGATGCGGTTGGCCTCCCACATCAGAAGCTCGCGCCCGCGCCGCAGCCCGGCCGCGCTCTCGCCGCCGAGGCAGCCGAAGCGGGTCGCGATCTCCAGCAGGATGGCGCCCGACTGCACGTGCGCCACGCCGTCGATCATCAGCAGCGGCACCTCGGCGAAGGGGCTCGCGGCCAGGAAGGCCGCGGGCCGGCTCGCTGGCTCGGCCCAGATGTCGACCCGCTCGACCCGGTGCGCCAGCCCCGCCAGCGCGAGCGCGAGCGCCACCTTGCAGGCATGGCCGCTGTCGGGATGGCCGTAGAGCAGAAGGTCGGTCATGGGCGGTCTCCGGTCGCAACGCCGCCGACGGTCGCCCGCGCGGGCGCGCCCGTCAATGCGGCCCTTCGCATTGGCCGAAATATCCCGGGGGGCCGCGGGACGCGGCGGGGGCAGAGCCCCCTCCGGCGCAGGCCTGCCCGCGCCGGACGTCCCCGGTCTTGCCGCGCCGCGCCGGGCGCAAGGCCCGCCGCGCGGGGGGGGCGCTCAGGCGGCTGCCGCGCGGTCCGGGTCGCCGCCGGCCTCGCCGCCCTCGTGGAACACGGTGCGCGAGGGGAACGGGATCTCGATGCCGTTGGCGTCGAACTCCTCCTTGATGCGCTGCACCATCTCGCACTGCATCGACCACCAGTCGGCGCGGTTGGCCCAGACGCGGTAGGCGAAGTCGACCGAGCTGTCGTTCAGCGCCTTGACCTTGATGAAGGGGGCGGGCTCGGCCAGCACGCGCGGGTCGCTGGCGGCGATCCCTTCCAGCACCGCCTGCGCCTTCTTCAGGTCGCTGCGATAGCTGACGCCGATGGTCAGGTCGGTCATCCGCGTCGGGTTGGCCGAGAAGTTCTTGATCGGCTGCGACCAGACGTCGGAATTGGGCATGATGATCTGCAGCCCGTCGTAGGTCTTCATCTCGGTGTAGAACAGCGCGATCTCGACCACGGATCCCATCTGCCCGCCCGCATCGATGAAGTCGCCGACGCGGAAGGGGCGGAACATGACGATCATCACCCCCGCGGCCAGGTTCGACAGCGTGCCCTGCAGCGCAAGGCCGATGGCGAGGCCGGCGGCGCCGATCAGCGCCACGAGCGAGGTGGTCTGGATCCCGAAGCGGTTCAGCACGAAGATCGCGGCCATGGCCAGGATCACGTATTTCAGCAGGTTGCCGAGGAAGCCGAACAGCGTCGCGTCGACCCGCGGATAGCGCTTGGCGATCGCGTTCACCCGGCCCTTGGCCCAGCCGGAGACGACCAGGGCGACCATGATGATGACGAAGGCATAGACCACGTTCAGCGCCAGCGCGATCAGTGTCGCGATCCTGTCGTCGGTGATGAAGTTGTGCCAGTTCCAGTTCGTCAGATCCATCGTCGCTCCTTTCAGCGGGAAGGGGGTTTGCCCGGTCGGCGGGCGGCATGGGCCGGGGGCTAGAGGTCGGGCGCCTCGAGTTCAACCCCATGATCGTCCCGGATTTTCCGGGCATCGGTGCCGAGGGCGTCAAAAATGCGTGCAAGCGCCACGTCGCGCGCCGAAAGACCGTCGCAGTCATGCGTGGCCAGCGTCACGTCGACCGTGGCCCAGGTGTTGGACCATTCCGGGTGGTGGTCGGCCTTCTCGGCGGCGAGCGCGCAGCGGGTCATGAAGCCGAAGGCCTCGGAGAAGCTGGCGAAGACCCAGATCTTGCGGATCGCGTCGCGCCCCTCGATGCCGCGCCAGCCGCTGGCGGCAAGCGCGGGCAGGTCGCGGGCGCGTTCGTCCCAGCCAAGGGGGGTGATGGTCATCGGCGGTCCTCCGTGCCGTGGGGGCCGTGGGGGCCCCGGGAAGATCCGGCGGCCTCGGCCGCCAGAGCGTCGTCGAGCGCGGCCGCGCGGATGAAGGCGTCGCGGGCGGCGAGGCGGTCGTGATAGGCGCGGAAGGCCGGCCGCTCGGGCAGGATGCCGGTCATCATCGCGAAGCCGAGGCCCGCCCCGAGGTAGAGATCGGCGGCGGTGAAGCGGTCGTGGGTGACGAAGCGATGCTGCGCCAGCCAGCCCTCGAGCGTGTCGACCGTGCGCGCGAAGCTGCCGTAGCCCAGCATGCGCTCGCGCTCGGGCGGGGGCGTCCAGCCCATCGCGGCATTGGTGATCGCCTGTTCGAACGGGCCGGCGGCGAAGAACAGCCAGCGGTAGTAGGCGCCGCGCTCGGCCGGCGGCGGCGCGAGCCCGGCCGCGGGGAAGGCATCGGCGAGATAGGCGCAGATCGCCGCCGCCTCGGTCACCAGCGTCTCGCCGTGGCGCAGCGCGGGCACCTTGCGCATCGGGTTGACCGCCGCGAAACCGCCGGGGCCGATGCCCTGCGCCGCGGCGCCGGGGGCGGGGTCGTTGTAGGCCAGCACCTCGACCCGGTAGGGGGCGCCGGTCTCCTCGAGCATCCAGCGCGCGATCCGGCCGCGCGAGAGCGGATTGTGGTACAGCGTCAGTGTCATCGCCATCGTCGCGGGTCCCCGGGCATCCGTGCCGCGAAGGGTCAGTCCGTCTCGTCCGGACGGTCTGCGGGCCCGCCGCGGCGGAACGGCCCGTAGGCGGTCAGCACCTCGATCTCGTCGTCCGTGGCGCTGCGCTCGGCGTCGAGATAGCGCGCGACGGCCTTGCGGAAAGCGGGCTCGGCGATCCAGTGCAGCGAGTGGGTCGCGACCGGCAGGTAGCCGCGCGCCAGCTTGTGTTCGCCCTGCGCGCCGGCCTCGACCCGCGACAGGCCCTGCGCCAGCGCCCAGTCGATCGCCCGGTAGTAGCAGCATTCGAAATGCAGGAACGGGTGATCCTCGGTGCAGCCCCAGTAGCGGCCATAGAGCGTGTCGCGGCCGATGAAGTTCAGCGCCCCCGCGACCGGGCGGCCGTCGCGTTCGGCCAGCACCATCAGGATGTCGTCGCGCAGCGTGGCGTGGAATTCCGCGAAGGCGGCGCGGGTCAGGTAGGGCCGGCCCCACTTGCGGCTGCCGGTGTCCTGGTAGAAGGCCCAGAACGCGTCCCAGTGCGCGGGCTCGATCTCGTCGCCGGTCAGGGCGCGGATCGTGCCGCCGAAGGCCTGCGCCCGTTCGCGTTCCTTGCGGATCGCCTTGCGCTTGCGAGAGGACAGGTCGTCGAGGAAGGCCTGGAAATCGGGATAGCCGCGGTTGAGCCAGTGGTACTGCTGGGTCGTGCGGCGCAAGAGGCCCATCGCCTCGCCGGCGATCGCCTCGGCCTCGGTGCAGAAGGTGATGTGGGCCGAGGACAGCGCGTTGTCGCTGGCCACCCTGACCAGCGCCTGGGTCAGCGCCGAGAGGCCCGCGGCCTCGTCGCCGGGCCGGGTCAGGAAGCGCCGGCCGGTGGCAGGGGTGAAGGGCACCGCCGACTGCAGCTTGGGGTAGTAGTCGCCGCCCGCGCGTTCCAGCGCGTCGGCCCAGCCGTGGTCGAAGATGTATTCGCCCTGGCTGTGGCTTTTGGCATAGAGCGGCATCACCGCCATCACCCTGCCGTCCTTGCGGGCGACGAGGTGGCGCGGCGTCCAGCCGGTGCCGCGCCCGACCGAGCCCGACCGCTCGAGCGCCGACAGAAAGCGGTGGGTGGTGAACGGGTCGCGGGGCCGGCCGCCATCCGCGGTTTCGGGCGCGGCGCAGGCGTCCCATTCGTCGGCGGCGATGTCGCCGAGCGCTTCGAGCATCGAGATCTCGATCAGGTCGGGGCTGTCGGTCATAGGGTCCTTGCCGCGGCGGCGGGGGGGCCGGTCCGGTCATGTCGGTCTGGCCGGGCGGGGGAGCTGCGCGGGGGCGCGTGGCGGTGCCGGCCCGTGGAAGCTGCGCCCGGAATGGTGACAGGTCAAGCAATCTCGCGGTGGTGTGAGGCGGTGGCGGCGGCGGTGGTGGTCCCGGGGCGCCGCGCGGTGCCGCGGGGTGGGGGCGCTTTTCGGGATGCGCGGCCCCGCGCGCGGCCCTAATCTGGCGCCATGAGCGATCCCCGATTCATCCACCTGCGCGTCCACACCGAATATTCGCTGCTGGAAGGCGCCGTTCCCGCCAAGAAGCTGATCAAGACCGCGGTCGAGATGGGGATGCCCGCCGTCGCGGTCACCGACACCAACAACCTGTTCGCGGCGCTGGAATTCTCGGTCAACGCGCAGGGCGCGGGGCTGCAGCCGATCGTGGGCTGCCAGATCGACCTGGCCTATGACCCGCCGGCGCCGGGCGAGAAGCCGCGCGACCCGGCGGGGATCGTGCTGCTGGCGCAGGACGAGACCGGCTACGAGAACCTGATGCGGCTGAACAGCTGCCTGTATCTCGACGCGGGCGGCGAGCTGCCGCAGGTGTCGATGGCCGAGCTGGCCGAGTTCTCGGCCGGGATCATCTGCCTGTCGGGCGGGCCGGACGGGCCGCTGGGGCGGCTGTTGCGCAACGGCAGCGCCGCCAAGGCCCGCGCCCTGGTCGAGCGGCTGGCCGCGATCTATCCCGAGCGGCTGTACATCGAGCTGCAGCGCCACCCGGGCGAGGGCGGGCAGTACACCGAGGCCGAGCGCGCGACCGAGCGCCCCTCGGTCGAGCTGGCCTATGACCTGGGCCTGCCGCTGGTCGCGACCAACGACGTCTATTTCCCCAAGGCCGCGATGTACGAGGCGCATGACGCGCTGATCTGCATCGCCGAGGGCGCCTATGTCGACCAGCAGGAACCGCGCCGGCGGCTGACGCCGCAGCACTATCTCAAGACGCCCGAGGAGATGGCGGCGCTGTTCGCCGACCTGCCCGAGGCGCTGGAGACCACGGTCGAGATCGCGCGCCGCTGCGCCTTCGCCGCCTACAAGCGCAAGCCGATCCTGCCGAAATTCGCCGATGACGAGGTCGAGGAGCTGGAGCGCCAGAGCTGGGAGGGCCTGCGCGCCCGTCTGGCCGTGATCCCCCATGCCGCCCCGGTCGAGGAGTACGAGGCGCGGCTGAGGTTCGAGCTGGACATCATCCAGAAGATGGGCTTCCCGGGCTATTTCCTGATCGTGGCCGACTTCATCAAGTGGGGCAAGGACCAGGGCATCCCGGTGGGCCCGGGCCGGGGGTCGGGCGCGGGCTCGCTCGTGGCCTATGCGCTGACGATCACCGACCTCGATCCGTTGCGCTATGCGCTGCTGTTCGAACGCTTCCTGAACCCGGAACGGGTGTCGATGCCGGACTTCGACATCGACTTCTGCATGGACCGCCGCGAAGAGGTGATCCGCTACGTGCAGGAGAAGTACGGCCGCGACAAGGTGGGGCAGATCATCACCTTCGGCCAGCTGCTGTCCAAGGCGGCGGTGCGCGACGTGGGGCGCGTGCTGCAGATGTCCTTCGGCCAAGTCGACCGGCTGTCGAAGATGATCCCGGTCGAGGGGGTGAAGCCCGTCAGCATCGAGAAGGCGCTGGCCGACGAACCCCGCCTGCGCGAGGCCGCGAAATCCGAAGAGGTCGTGGCGCGGCTGCTGGACTATGCCCAGAAGGTCGAGGGGCTTTTGCGCAACGCCTCGACCCACGCGGCGGGCGTGGTGATCGGGGACCGGCCGCTCGACCGGCTGGTGCCGCTGTACCAGGACCCGCGGTCGGACATGCCGGCCACCCAGTTCAACATGAAATGGGTGGAACAGGCGGGGCTGGTGAAGTTCGACTTCCTCGGCCTGAAGACGCTGACGGTGATCCAGAACGCGATCTCGCTGATCCACAACTCGGGGCGCGACCTGCATGTCGGTCCCGGCGGGGACAGGCTTTACGCGCCGCCGGCGGGGGCGGAAAACGACATCGGGCACATCCCGCTCGACGACAAGGTGACCTACGAGCTTTACGCCAACGCCAAGACCGTCGCGGTCTTCCAGGTGGAAAGCTCGGGCATGATGGATGCGCTCAGGCGCATGAAGCCCACCTGCATCGAGGACATCGTGGCGCTGGTGGCGCTGTACCGCCCTGGCCCGATGGAGAACATCCCGGTCTATTGCGAGGTCAAGCACGGCACCCGGCCGCTCGAGTCGATCCACCCGACGATCGACCACATCCTGGCCGAGACCCAGGGCATCATCGTCTACCAGGAACAGGTGATGCAGATCGCGCAGGTCATGGCCGGCTACAGCCTTGGCGGCGCCGACCTTCTGCGCCGCGCCATGGGCAAGAAGATCGCCGAGGAGATGGCCAAGGAGCGCCCGAAGTTCATCGAAGGTGCCAAGGTCACCCATGGCGTGCCCGAGAAGAAGGCGGGTGAAGTCTTTGACCTGCTGGAGAAATTCGCGAACTACGGCTTCAACAAGAGCCATGCCGCGGCCTATGCGGTGGTCAGCTACCAGACCGCCTGGCTGAAGGCGAACCACCCGGTCGAGTTCATGGCCGGCGTGATGAACTGCGATATCCACCTGACCGACAAGCTGGCGATCTACAAGCGCGAGGTCGACCGGATGGGGATCGTGACCGAGCCGCCTTGCGTCAACCGTTCGCTTGCGACCTTCACGGTGAAGGACGGCAAGGTGCTTTATGCGCTGGGCGCGCTGAAGAACGTCGGCGTCGAGGCGATGAACCTGGTGGTGTCGGCGCGGATCGAGGGCGGGGTGGAGCGGCCGTTCCGCAACCTGTTCGACTTCGCGCGGCGCGCCGACCTGAAGCGGGTGGGCAAGCGGCCGCTGGAGATGCTGGCCAAGGCCGGGGCCTTCGACCGGATGGACCCGAACCGGCGCCGGGTGCTGGACAGCCTCGACGCGCTGGTGGCCTATTCGGCGGCGGTGCACGAGGCGGCGAGCTCGGCGCAGGTGTCGCTGTTCGGCGAGGGCGGCGACGACCTGCCCGAGCCGCGGCTGGCGCCGGGCGACGACTGGCTGCCGGCCGAGCGGCTGGCGCAGGAGCACAACGCGGTCGGCTTCTACCTGACCGGCCATCCGCTGGATGATTACATGCCGGCGCTGCGGCGGAAAAAGGTGTTGTCCCTGCAGGAGTTGACCGATGAATGCCAGGCCGGGCCGCGGGTGGCGAAGCTGGCGGGCACGGTCAGTTCGCGGCAGGAACGCAAGTCGGCCAAGGGCAACCGCTTCGCCTTCGTGCAGCTGTCGGACCCGACCGGGCTTTACGAGGTGACGGTGTTTTCCGACACGCTCGAGGCGGCGCGGCAGTACCTGGAAACCGGGATGGCGGTGGTGCTGACGGTCGAGGCCAACCTCGAGGGCGACACGCTGAAGCTGCTGGCGCGGGCGGCGCAGCCGATCGACGCGGTCGCGGCCGAGGCGGGCAGCGCGGGGCTGCGCATCCACATCGACACCACCGCCGCCGTCGCCTCGGTCGCGGCGCTGTTCGAGCGGGTCCGGTCCGAGGCCAAGGCCCGGGCGGGGCGGGGGCCGGTGAGCTTCTGCGTCGAGGACCCGGGCACCGGCAACGAGATCGAGATCGCGCTGCCGGGCGAGATGCCGCTCAATCCGCAGATCAAGGGCGCGCTGAAGGCGATCACCGGGGTCATCGCGGTCGAGGAGCTGTAAGGAGCTGGGCGCGCTTGGAAATCGGGGGGTGACTTGCGTGCGCCCCCCGTGCACCCCCTGTACACCCCCCGCGCGCGGTCGGCTGGGGCGGCGTTAACCTTTGCGCGGCAGTCTGGCGGGCGCAGGTCGGATGCCGGGGGGGGGCGACATGGGACGGATGCCGCGACAGACCAAGCGCCAGCGCGAGAACTACCACTACATGGCCGACGCGATGCGCCGGCTGGAATGGGACCTGCACAATGCGATCGTCACCTCGGGCAAGGTGCCGCTCGACTGGCACCGGATCGCGCAGGACCGCCATCCCAAGCGCCGGGTCCGGGTGACGATCCGCGTCGAGGAGGACGTGCTGCGGTTCTTCCGCTCGATGTCGAGCGGGCACGGGCCGCTGATGAACGAGGTGCTGCGCAGCTTCATGCACGCGCGGCTGGCGGGCGTGGTGCGGGGTGCCGACACGCTGGACTATTACCAGCGCCGCGAGGACGAGGGGCTGGAGGGGGCGCGCCCCGACTGGGGCGCGGATTACGAGCGGCTTGAGGGGATGGCGGCCGGGATCGGCATCGACATTGCCGACCTGGGCTTCGATCCCGGCGAGATCGACACCTGAGGATCAGACCAGCGCCATCACCCGCGCCGGGCCGCCGGTGCCGCCGCGGTGCTTGGGCGCGCCGATGAAGATCGTGGCGCCCGCGGCCGGCAGCTGGTCGAGGTTGGCCAGCCCTTCGATCCCGAAGCGGCCCGAGGGCAGCCAGGAGTAGTGCACCGCGAAATCGGCCGAGTTGCCGGGATCGAGCGACATCGTGTCGACCCCGATCGAGGCGGCGCCGGTGTCGGCCAGAAGGTCGGTCGCGGCCTTGGAGAAGCCCGGGAAGGCCATGGTGCCGTCGGGCAGGTTGCGCCAGGCGGCCTCGCCGACCTTGGCGCCCCAGCCCGAGTGCATCGCCACGCAGGCGCCCTGCGGGATCGCGCCGTTGGCCGAGATCCAGGCCTCGACATCCTCGGGCGTGACGGTGGCGTTGGGGTCGGTGCGGGCGCGGTCGGAGATGTCGATGACGCAGAGCGGGGCGATCAGGTTCTCGACCGGCAGCGCGTCGACCGAGGTGCCGCCGGCGGCGAAGTGCAGCGGCGTGTCGATATGGGTGCCGGTGTGTTCGAAGATCGTCAGCTTGAACAGGTGGTAGCCGTCGGTGGCGTGCTGCTTGTCGACCTCGTAGAGGATGCCGGGCTTGCCGTCGAAGGTGGGGAAGTCGCTGTCATAGGCATGGGTGAGGTCGATGGCGCGGCCCCGCGCCTGCGCCAGCGCGGGCCGGGCCGAGATCACGCCGGCCGCGATGCTGGCCGCGGCGGTGGTGGCGGCGCCGGCGAACAGCGCCCGGCGCGAGAGCATGTCGCGCTTCACGTCTTCGATCAGGCAGGCGGTGCACATCGGGAAGGCTCTCCTGTCGCTGGGGTGCGTTCAGGGAAGCCGGTGCAACCTGTGCGCGTCAAGCGCGGCGTGCGCGCTGCCCGCCGATTGGGCAGGGCCTGAACGCGACGGGGCCGCGCCCTGCGGCACGGCCCCCCGGAACTGCCGTGTGGCGGGCGCTCAGCCCTGAAGGGTGCGCACGCCGATCCCCTCGTCGCGGGCCTTCATCGCGGCGACGGCCGAGATGCTGGCGGCGGCGGTCGTGAAGTAGGGGATCTTGTCATAGAGCGCGACCGAGCGGATCTCGCGCGAATCCGCCACGGCCTGCGAGCCTTCGGTCGTGTTCAGCACCAGCGCGATGTCGCCGTTCTTCAGCCGGTCGACGATGTTGGGACGACCCTCGTAGACCTTCAGCACCTGCTCGGCCTCGATGCCCTCGGTCTTCAGCCAGGCGGCGGTGCCGCGGGTGGCGACGAGCGAGAAGCCCATGCCCAGCAGATCGCGCATCGCGGCGGCCAGTTCGGCCGTCTTGTCGGCATCCTTGATCGAGACGAAGACCCGGCCCTCTTCGGGCAGGTGCGTGCCCGCGCCCATCTGCGCCTTGAGGAAGGCCAGGGCGAAGGTGCGGTCCCAGCCCATGACCTCGCCGGTCGAGCGCATTTCCGGGCCCAGCAGCGTGTCGACGCCGGGGAAGCGGGCGAAGGGCAGCACCGCCTCTTTCACCGAGTACCAGGGCGTGTTCGGGTCGGCGAGGGTCAGCGGGTCGGCATAGGGCAGCGCGGTGTCGGGGCCGACGCCGGCGGGGTAGGGCGCGCGCTGCGGGAAGTTGGTCAGCGGCTCGCCCGCCATGACGCGCGCGGCGATCGAGGCGATGGCGCTGTCGGTCGCCTTGGCGACGAAGGGCACCGTGCGCGAGGCGCGCGGGTTCACTTCCAGCACGTAGATCACGCCGTCCTTGATCGCGAACTGCACGTTCATCAGCCCGCGCACGTTCAGCCCCTTGGCCATCAGCACGGTCTGGCGCTTGAGTTCCGCGACCGTCCCGGCGTCGAGCGAGTAGGGCGGCAGCGAGCAGGCCGAGTCGCCCGAGTGGACGCCCGCCTCTTCGATGTGCTGCATGATGCCCGCCACGTGCACGTCGGTGCCGTCGGCGATCGCGTCGACGTCGACCTCGATCGCGCCGGTCAGGTAGCTGTCCAGAAGCACCGGGTTCTTGCCCGAGACCTGCACCGCGTCGCGGATGTAGCGTTCAAGCTGCTCGTCCGAGCGCACGATCTCCATCGCGCGGCCGCCGAGGACGTAGGAGGGGCGGATCACCAGCGGGTAGCCGACGCGGTGGGCGATCTCGAACGCCTGGTCGCGGTTGGTGGCGATGCCGTTCACCGGCTGCTTGAGCGCGAGGTCGTTGAGCAGTTTCTGGAACCGCTCGCGGTCCTCGGCGAGGTCGATCGCGTCGGGGGTGGTGCCGAGGATCGGGATGCCTTCGGCTTCCAGCGCATTCGCCAGCTTCAGCGGCGTCTGGCCGCCGAACTGCACGATCACGCCGTGAAGGGTGCCGTTCTCCTGTTCCACGCGCAGGATTTCCAGCACGCTTTCCAGCGTCAGCGGTTCGAAATACAGCCGGTCCGAGGTGTCGTAGTCGGTCGACACGGTTTCCGGGTTGCAGTTGACCATGATGGTCTCGTAGCCGGCCTTGGTCAGCGCGAAGCAGGCGTGGCAGCAGCAGTAGTCGAATTCGATCCCCTGGCCGATCCGGTTCGGGCCGCCGCCGAGGATGACGACCTTCTTGCGGTCCGAGGGGCGCGCCTCGCATTCCACGTCGCCCATCGCGGGGGCTTCGTAGGTCGAGTACATGTAGGGGGTCTGGGCCTCGAACTCGGCGGCGCAGGTGTCGATGCGCTTGAAGACCGCGGTGACGCCCAGCGCGCGGCGGGCGCGGCGCACGGTGGTCTCGTCCTGGCCGGTCAGCGCCGCGAGGCGGGCGTCGGTGAAGCCCATCATCTTCAGCTTGCGCAGGCCGCGCTCGTCGGTGGGCAGGCCCTCGGCGCGCACGGCGGCCTCGGCGTCGACGATCTCGCGGATGCGGGCGAGGAACCAGGGATCGAAGGCGGTGGCGGCCTGGATCTCGTCATCGCTCAGGCCGTGGCGCATCGCCTGGGCGACCTGGCGCAGGCGGTCGGGGGTGCGCTGCGACAGCGCCTTGACGATCTCGGCCTTGGTCGGCTCGGCGCCCTCGGCGGGGATCGCGATCTCGTCGAAGCCGGTGAGGCCGGTTTCCAGCGAGGCGAGCGCCTTTTGCAGCGATTCGTGGATGGTGCGGCCGATCGCCATCGCCTCGCCCACCGATTTCATCGCGGTGGTGAGTTCGGGCTTCGATCCCGGGAACTTCTCGAAGGCGAAGCGCGGGATCTTGGTGACGACGTAGTCGATCGTCGGCTCGAACGAGGCGGGGGTCACCTTGGTGATGTCGTTGTCCAGCTCGTCGAGCGTGTAGCCGACGGCGAGCTTCGCGGCGATCTTGGCGATCGGGAAGCCGGTGGCCTTCGAGGCCAGCGCCGAGGAGCGCGAGACGCGCGGGTTCATCTCGATCACGACCATGCGGCCGTCGGCCGGGTTGATCGCCCATTGCACGTTCGAGCCGCCGGTCTCGACCCCGATCTCGCGCAGGACGGCGATCGAGCCGTTGCGCATCGCTTGGTATTCCTTGTCGGTCAGCGTCAGCGCGGGGGCGACGGTGATCGAGTCGCCGGTGTGCACGCCCATCGGGTCGACGTTCTCGATCGCGCAGACGATGATCGCGTTGTCGGCGCGGTCGCGCACCACCTCCATCTCGAATTCCTTCCAGCCAAGGAGGGATTCGTCGACGAGGATCTGGGCGACCGGCGAGGCCTCCATGCCCGAGCGGCAGTAGTATTCGTAATCGTCGCGGTTGTAGGCGATGCCGCCGCCGGTGCCGCCCAGGGTAAAGGCGGGGCGGATGATCGCGGGCAGGCCGATGTGTTCGAGCGCGGTCAGCGCCTCGGCGAGGCCGGCCTTGATGTCGAACTTGCCGTCCTCGCGCTTGGGGGCGGTGATGATCGTGGCCTTGGGATTCTCGAGCCCGATGCGGTCCATCGCCTCGCGGAACAGCTTCCTGTCCTCGGCCATCTCGATGGCGTCGCGTTTCGCGCCGATCAGCTCCACGCCGAATTTTTCCAGCACGCCCATGTCGGCGAGCGCGAGCGCGGTGTTCAGGCCGGTCTGGCCGCCCATCGTGGGCAGGATCGCGTCGGGGCGCTCGGCCTCGACGATCTTGGCGACGACCTCGGGGGTGATCGGCTCGATGTAGGTGGCATCGGCCATTTCCGGGTCGGTCATGATCGTGGCGGGGTTCGAGTTGACCAGGATGACCCGGTAGCCCTCTTCGCGCAGGGCCTTGCAGGCCTGGGCGCCCGAGTAGTCGAACTCGCAGGCCTGACCGATCACGATGGGCCCTGCGCCGATGATCAGGATGGACTTGATATCGGTTCTTTTCGGCATGGATCCCATCCTCGGCGGCGCAAATTGTCGGCGTTATAGCCAAGGGGCGCGGCGGCGCAAGGGTGGAAGGGGGCATGGCAGGGCTGCGCGGGCGTCGCGGCGCTGCCGTCGCGGCAGGTCGGATCGTCGCGGCGGCCTTGGTGCGGGGGCGGACGGGGCCTATCTGACGGGCTGGGCCGGTGACGGGCCGGTGACGGGCCGGTGATGGGCCGGTGACGGGCCGGCGCGGGTCGGGCCTTCGGGCGGGCTCCCGGGCGGGATTTCGGGCCGCGCCATCGCGCCGGGTCGTGTCGTGGGGCTGTGACCGCGGGCTGGTGACGGGCGCCCGTCACCGGAGGGGCGGTGTCGGAAGGGCAAGTTTCGGTAGGGGAGTGCGGATGGTGGACGAGAGCCTGGCAGGGGCTGGCAGAGGGGGGCCGGTTGCGGGGTCTCTCACCGGGCCTGGACGACGCCGCGATCCCGGGGGCGGCGGCGGGGGGCGCGACGGCGGGCGCGGCTGGCCGCGGTCGCGGCCGCTGCTGTGGGCCGAGTTCCTGGGGCTCTACCTCGCGATCCCGCTGGTGATCGCGGTCTGGCTGCCGCCCGGGCGGATGTTCGCCGCGCTCTTCGCGATGACGGCGCTGGGGCTGGTGCTGTTGTGGCGCACGCCGGGGTTTTCCTGGCGAAGGCTCGCGACCGAGGGCTGGGGCGGGGTGCGGGCGGCGCCGGTCCTGGCGCTGGTCGCGGCGACGCTCGCGGTCTCGGTGGCGGTGCTGTGGGCGACGGGGGGCGCGCTTTTCGCGCTGCCGCGCGCGCGGCCGGGGCTGTGGGTGGCGATCCTGGTGCTGTATCCGCTGCTGTCGGCGCTGCCGCAGGAGCTGATCTTTCGCCCGCTGTTCTTCCGCCGCTACGGCCGGCTGATCCCGGGCGAGCGGGCGGCGATCCTGGCCAATGCCGCGGTCTTCGCCGTCGCGCACCTGATGTACTGGAGCTGGATCGTCGCGGCGATGACCTTCGCGGGCGGGCTGGTCTTCGCCTGGGCCTACGAGGTCCGCCGCTCGCTGCCGCTGGCGGTGGTGCTGCATGCCGCGGCGGGGGGCGCGCTGTTCACCGCGGGCATGGGGGCCTATTTCTATTCCGGCAGCGTGGTGCGGCCGTTCTGACCGGGCGGGGGCGCCGCCCCCGCCGCGCTGGCGCGCGGCCCCCCCGGGATATTTCCGCCAATGCGAAAGCCGGGGTCGACTTTGCCAAAATATCCCCGCCGGAGGCATCCGCAGCGGGAGGCTGCGCCTGCGCCGGGATCGGGGCGGGTATCGGCGTCAGAACCACAGGTCGGCGACGCGGCGTCCGTCGTGCGGCAGGTCCTCGAAGCTGTCGAGCCCGTCGAAATGGTCGATCGGCAGGTCCGCGATCGCGGCAGGATCGGTGATCATGCGCAGGTTGACGACCAGCCAGCGCTGGCCGTCGCCGCGCGGCAGGCGGTCGCGGTAGGCGACGGCGCAGCCGCAGGTCGGGCAGAAATGGAAATCGGCCGCGCGGCCGTGGGCATAGCTGCGGGTCTCGCCCGCCAGCACCACCGCCGTGCCCTCGTGCCCATAGGCCCAGAGCGCGCCGTAGCGGCGGCAGATCGTGCAGTTGCAGGCGGTGACCGACGTGAGGCGGTCGGTGAAGCGCCAGCGGACGGCGCCGCAGTGGCAATGGCCTTCGAGCATGCGCGTCCCCTTCGGTGGCTGGCGCGCAAGGGTGCGGCCGGGCGGGGCGGCGCGCAAGCCGCCCCGCCCGGCGCGGGCGTCATTCCGCCGCCACTTTCGGGCGCGGCCGTGCGGAGGGGCGCGGGGCGCCGGGCCGCGCGGCCGCCGGGGCGGTGCGCGATCCGCCCCCCGGATTGCCCCCCAGGCTGGCCGCGAGGGTGCCCCCGACGCTGCCTCCGAGGCTGCCGAAGGCCTCGGCACCGGCCGGCGCCTGGGGGTAGAGATAGTCGCGGGTGACCGGCGCCGCGTCGACGCGGCGCGCCAGCTGGAACTGGAACACGCATTGCCGCCCGGCGCGGAACGACATCTCGGAGGCGATCAGGTAGTAGCGCCACATCCTCAGGAAGGTCTCGTCGTACATCGCCACCACCTCGGCCGCGCGGGCCGAGACGCGTTCCTCCCAGTGGCGCAGGGTCTCGGCGTAGTGGAGGCGCAGCACCTCGATGTCCTGCAGCCACAGCGGCGTCGCCTCGATCGCCTTCGAGGCCTCGGACATCGAGGGGACGTAGCCGCCGGGGAAGATGTACTTGCGGATCCAGGGCGAGGTCGCCGAGGGCGCGGCCGAGCGGCCGATGGTGTGGATCAGCGCGATGCCGTCCGGGGCGAGCAGGTCGTGGACCTTGTGGAAATAGGTCTCGAACTGCGGCAGGCCGACGTGTTCGAACATGCCGACCGAGACGATGCGGTCGAAGGTGCCGGTCACGGCGCGGTAGTCGGTCAGGCGGATCTCGACCCGGTCCTCGAGCCCCGCGGCGCGGACGCGGTCGCGCGCGACGCGGTGCTGTTCCTCGGAGAGCGTGACGCCCAGCACCCGCGCGCCGTGGTCGCGCGCGAGCGTCAGCGCCATGCCGCCCCAGCCGCAGCCGATGTCGAGCACGCGCATTCCCGGAGCGATCGCCAGCTTCGCGGCGATATGGGCCTTCTTCTGCGCCTGCGCCTGTTCCAGCGTGTCGTCGGGGCTGCGGAAATAGGCGCAGGAATACTGCCGGTCGGCATCGAGGAAGAGATCGTAGAGCGCGTCGGAGAGGTCGTAATGCGCCGCGACGTTCGATTTCGAGCGGCGGGCGTCGTTCCACTGCATCAGCGGCCGCAGCGCGGTGTCGGCAAGGTCGAGCGGCCGGCGCCACCAGACCATCGGCCGCGGGCGGTTGAGGTTGATCAGCAGGAGCCGCATCAGCCCGCGCAGGTCGTCGCCGTCGATCCGCAGGCTGCCCTGCATGTAGCCCTCGCCCAGCGCGAGGTCGGGGTTGGTGACCAGCCGGCGCGCGATGGCGGGATCGCTCAGCGTCACCGCGATGTCGGGGGCGATGTCGGGCGCATCGCCCGATCCGCCGCCACCGCCGCCGCCCGCACTGCCACTGCCACTGCCATAGCGGGTGGTGTGGCCGTCGGGCCAAGTGAGCGTCAGCCGGCCAAGGTCAACAAAACGGTTCAGTAGCTGGTCGAGGAGGGGTCCCCACATCGTCATTCGCTCCGTCAGGCGGCAATCGGAGGTATTGGTCTTCGCTTCCACCCCTCGGACACGGTCTGCCGCCTGGGCCGCCGCCGGGGTCATGTCGGGAACCGCGGTCATCCGGCCGCAGGCGCGCTCCCTCCGCATCGCATGGCGATGGGGAACACGGGATCGTTTGCGCGTCGGCAGGTCGCCGCTGATCGTCGGTAAATTGGTCGTTAACTATTTCTGCGCCGCGGATGTTCCTTTGAAAAGCGGCATTTTCTGCGAATGCGAAATCGCCGCACCCCCCTGGCGGCGCAGCCTGCGGCGGCTGTGGCGCAGGCCGTCCGGGGCGGTCCCGGGACGGGCCGCCGGCTGGGGATGCGGGTCTTTCGCAAACGGGGGCGCGGCTTGACTTCCGGTCCCCTTGACGGCACGGACGTTCCGCGCTTTCACGGCGCGATGCTGGACCCGCGGGAAGGGAAGTCACAATGCACGCTTATCGCAGTCACACCTGTGCAGGGCTGAACAAGGGCCATGCCGGCGAGACCGTGCGTCTCTCGGGCTGGGTCCACCGGGTGCGCGACCATGGCGGCGTGCTGTTCATCGACCTGCGCGACCACTACGGCCTGACGCAGGTGATCGCCGACGGCGACAGCCCGGCCTTCGCGACGCTGGAGAAGCTGCGCGCCGAGACGGTGATCCGCATCGACGGCCGGGTGAAGCTGCGCGATGCGAGCCTCGTCAACGCCAAGATCCCGACCGGCGAGATCGAGGTCTACGCGACCGAGTGCGAGATCCTCGGGCCGTCGGAGGACCTGCCGCTGCCGGTCTTCGGCGAGCCGGACTATCCGGAAGAGACGCGGCTGACCTACCGCTTCCTCGACCTGCGCCGCGAGGGGCTGCACCGCAAGATGATGCTGCGCTCGAACGTGGTGCGGTCGATCCGCAACCGGATGTGGGACGCGGGCTTCAACGAGTTCCAGACGCCGATCATCACCGCATCGAGCCCCGAGGGCGCGCGCGACTTCCTGGTGCCGTCGCGCCTGCACCCGGGCAAGTTCTACGCGCTGCCGCAGGCGCCGCAGCAGTTCAAGCAGCTGATCATGGTCGCGGGGTTCGACCGCTACTTCCAGATCGCGCCCTGCTTCCGGGATGAAGACCCGCGCGCCGACCGCTCGCCCACCGACTTCTACCAGCTCGACATCGAGATGAGCTTCGTGCGGCAGGAGGACGTCTTTGCCGCCGTGCAGCCGGTGATCCAGTCGCTGTTCGAGGAATTCGCGCCCGCCAAGACCGTTTACACGGACTGGCCGCTGATCCCCTACAAGGAGGCGCTGCTGAAATACGGCAGCGACAAGCCGGACCTGCGCAACCCGATCGAGATGCAGGTGGTCAGCGAGCATTTCGCGGGCTCGGGCTTCGCGATCTTCGCGAAACTGCTGGAGCAGGACGGCACCGAGATCCGCGCGATCCCGGCGCCCACCGGCGGCAGCCGCAAATTCTGCGACCGGATGAACGCCTTCGCGCAAAGCCAGGGCCTGCCGGGCATGGGCTACATCTTCTGGCGCAAGGCCGAGGACGGCAGCATCGAGGCGGCCGGCCCGCTGGCCAAGAACATCGGCCCCGAGCGCACGGAAGCGATCCGGGTGCAGCTGGGTCTGGGCGAGGGTGACGCGGCCTTCTTCCTGGGCGGCAAGGCGGAAACCTTCGAGGCCGTCGCCGGCCGCGCCCGCAACGTCATCGGCGAGGAACTCGGCCTGACCGAGAAGGACTGCTTCAAGTTCGCCTGGATCGTCGACTTCCCGATGTTCGAGAAGACCGACGACGGCAAGATCGACTTCAGCCACAACCCGTTCTCGATGCCGCAGGGCGGGCTGGAGGCGCTGCAGGGCGACCCGCTGAAGGTGCATGCCTTCCAGTACGACCTCGCGTGCAACGGCTACGAGCTGATCTCGGGCGGGATCCGCAACCACACGCCCGAAATCATGTACAAGGCCTTCGAGATCGCGGGCTACCCGAACTCGGAAGTCGACAAGCGCTTCGGCGGCATGGTCAAGGCGTTCAAGTACGGCGCGCCCCCGCACGGCGGCTGCGCCATGGGCATCGACCGGGTGGTGATGCTGCTCGCCGACGAGGTGAACATCCGCGAGGTCATCATGTTCCCGATGAACCAGCGCGCGGAAGACCTGATGATGAACGCGCCGTCCGAGCCCACCAACGAACAGCTGCGCGAACTGCGCCTGCGCGTCCTGCCCAAGGACGCCTGAGCGCGGCCGACAGGCGACGGGCCGGAAAGAAAGGGCAGGGGAGGCGCGCCTCCCCCGCACCCCCTGCTTTGCCCTGCGCCTCGCGTCAAAGTGTCTGCCCTCGTGCGCGCCGCGCCCCTATGCTCCGGCCGAACCGGCCCTCCGGTGCCGGCGCCCCGCGCGGCCCGGCCGTGCGGGGCGGCGCCCTGACGGAGTGAGACGATGCCTGCCGCCGCCACCATCGCCGCCCTGCGCTTCGGCACCGGGCTCGTCCCCGGCGGCGCGCCGCCCGCGGGCGCGGCGGCGCTTCTCGACGACCTCTCCGGCCCCGACCCGATGCCCGCCCGCCATCCCGCCCCCTCGTCGGAGGCGGTCCGCGCGATGATCCTCGCCCTGCGCGAGGCGCGCGCGGCGCGGAAGGACGGCACCGGCAGCCAGCAGGACTTCCGCGCAGCCCAGGCCCGGCTGGTGGCGGCGGCGCGCGGCAACGGCGTGGCGCAGATCGCCCGCGCCGTCGCCGCGCCGGTCGGGTTCCGCGAGCGGCTGGTGGCGTTCTGGGCCGACCATTTCACCGTCATCGGCCGCGGCGCCGAACAGCGCCCGATGGTGCTGGCCTTCGCCGACGAGGCGATCCGCCCCCATGTCGCGGGCCGCTTCGCCGACATGCTGCGCGCGGCGATCCTGCACCCGGCGATGCTGGTCTACCTCGAGCAGAACGTCTCGGTCGGGCCGAACAGCGCCGCCGCCCGGCGCGGCCGCGGCCTGAACGAGAACCTCGGGCGCGAGCTGCTGGAGCTGCACACGCTGGGGGTCGGGGCGGGCTATGGCCAGGACGACGTGCGGCAGATGGCGCTGCTGCTCACCGGCCTCGGCTGGAGCCCGCAGGCCGGCATGACCTTCCGCCCCGAGGCTGCCGAGCCCGGGGCCGAGACGGTGCTGGGCCGGGCCTACGGCGGCCCGGGCCGGGCCCGGATCGCCGATGTCGAGGCCGCGCTCGACGATCTCGCCCGCCGGCCCGAGACCCTGCGCCACCTGTCGCGCAAGCTCGCGGTGCATTTCTGCGCCGACGATCCCGACCCCGACCTCGTGGCCACGATCGAGGCCGCCTGGCGCGCGCATGACGGCGCGCTGGTGCCGGTCTGCGAGGCGCTGCTGTCGCATCCGGCGGCCTGGGATAGCTTCGGGCAGAAGATCCGCCAGCCGCAGGATTTCCTGGTGGCGGCGCTCCGGGCGCTGGCGGTCGGCGGGGACGGCGTCGCGGCGCTCGCGCCGCCGGTGGCCAACAAGCGGCTGTTCCAGCCGCTGCGCCGGCTCGGCCAGCCGATCGGCGAGCCCGCCGGCCCCGACGGCTGGCCCGAGGCGGCGGATGTCTGGCTGACGAGCCAGGGCCTTGCGGGGCGGATCGACTGGGCGATGACCCAGCCGCCGTTCTGGTCGCGCGACCCCGGCGACCCGCGGCTGTTCCTGCGCAACGCGCTTGCCGACGCCGCGGGGCCGGTGCTGACCACCGCCGTCGCCCGCGCCGAATCCGGGCGCGAGGCGGTGGGCCTCGTGCTGGCCTCGCCCGACTTCAACCGCCGCTGACGGAGGCCCCGATGCTCGATCGCCGCAGGTTCCTCAAGGGCGCGACCCTCGCCGCCTGTTCCGCCGCCGCGCATCCGCTGATGTCGACGGTGACCTTCGCGCAGGCCCCGGGCGAGAACCGGCTGTGCGTGATCATCCTGCGCGGGGCGATGGACGGGCTCGACCTCTGCCGCCCGGTCGGCGACCCGCTGCTGGCGGCCTACCGCCCCGGGCTGACCGCGGGGGCGCCGGCGCTCGACATCGGCGGGCCCTGGGCGCTGCACCCGGGCCTGGCGCCGCTGATGCCGCTCTGGGCCGCGGGCGAGCTGGGCGTGGTGCAGGCGGTCTCGACCCCCTACCGCGACAAGCGCAGCCATTTCGACGGCCAGGACATCCTCGAGGCCGGGACCGGCGGCGACGTGCCCGCGGGCCTCGTGCGCGAGGGCTGGCTGAACCGGATGCTGCAGGCGATGCCCGGCCTCGGGTCCGAAACCGCCTTTTCGGTCGGGGCCGAGGGGATGCTGGTGCTGTCGGGACCGGCGCCGGTGGCGAGCTGGTCGCCCGACACGAAGCTCGCGCTGTCCGAACAGGCGCAGATCCTCTTCGACATGGTCTATCACGAGGACCCGCTGTTTCGCGACGCGGGCGCCGAGGCGATGCGGCTCGCCGGCGAGATCGGCGGCCGGATGGAGCCGGGCGCCCCGGGCGACAACGGCGCCACGGTGCGGCTGGCGCGCTTCGCCGCCGGCCGGCTGGCGGGCGACACCCGGATCGCGGCCTTCTCGGTGGCGGGCTGGGACACCCACCGCGCGCAGGCGCAGGTGATGACCCGCAACCTCGCGCAGCTGTCGCAGGCGATCCTCGCGCTGCGCGAGGGGCTGGGCCCGGTCTGGTCGAAGACCACGGTCCTCGCGATGACCGAATTCGGCCGCACCGCGCAGGAGAACGGCACCGGCGGCACCGACCACGGCACCGGCGGCGCGATGCTGGTGGCGGGGGGCGCGGTGCGCGGCGGCCGGGTGCTCGGGCGCTGGCCGGGCCTCGACGAGGCCGCGCTCTATGCCCGGCGCGACCTGATGCCGACCTCGGACGTGCGCGGCTGGGCGGCCTGGGCGATGCGCGGCCTCTACGGCTTCGACCGCGCCCTGCTCGAGCGCACGATCTTCCCCGGCCTCGACATGGGCGAGAACCCCGGCCTGCTGCTCTGACCGCCGCCGGTCTCGACTTTGCCCAAATATCCCGGGGGTGCGGGGGCAGCGCCCCCGCCCTCGCGCCGCCGGCCGAGGCCCGGGGGGCGATGAA
>NZ_JBAWKE010000002.1:371346-602819 GCF_037095655.1 Frigidibacter sp. MR17.24 | reverse complement strand
CCCCCCCCCCCCCCGCGTCTGTCGACCCCCGCGCGGTCCCCCGCGCAGTCCCTCACGCCGTTTACGGCCGCCCCTGGCGCCCGCGCCAGGCCTTCAGGATGTAGTCGGCGGTCATCAGGTCGAGATGCGCGCCGCCGCCGTTCTTGCACAGCGTGATCTCGTCCTCGGACCCGCGCGCGAAGCGCCCCGATCCGAGGTCGTAGTAATCGGCGATGACGTCGCCGGCGCCGATCACCCCGCGCGCGATCGGGTCCTTCAGCTCGCCGATGTGCTCGATCGTGGTGGCGCGGCTGTTGACGAAGATCCGGGCGCGGGTCAGGGCGGTGTCGTCGACCTCGCGCATGTCGGGGCGGTAGGCGCCGATCAGGTCGAGGTGGGTGCCGGGCGACAGCCAGTCGCCCCGCAGGATCGGCTCCGAGGACATCGTCGTGGTGGCGATGATCTCGGCCCGCGCCACGGCCGCGGGCAGGTCGGTGACGGCCGTGGCCGCGATCCCGGCGCCCGGGCCGGTCGCGACGCTGCCGGCGAGGCGTTCGGCCGAGGCCGCGCTGCGGCTCCAGATCTCGAAGCGGGCGCCGGGGAAGGCGGCGGAATAGGCCTCGAGCATCGAGCGCGCGACATTGCCCGCGCCGAGGATCAGGATCCGGCGCGCGTCGGGCCGGGCGAGGCGCCGGGCGGCGAGCAGCGAATCGCCCGCGGTCTTCCACTTGGTGACCAGGTGGAAGTCGACGATCGCCTGCAGCGTGCCGTCGCGGTCCGAGAACAGGTTCACCGCCCCGTTGACCACCGGCAGGCCCGCGTCGGGGTTGCCGGGCATCACCGTCGCGCCCTTGATCGCGAGGCCGAGCCCGTCGATCCAGGCCGAGCGGGTCAGCAGCGTGTCGGCGCCGCGGTAGAGGAAGGTGTCGGCGACCTCGGCCCGGGGCAGGGCGTGGCCGGCCGCGAGCGCGTCGGTCAGGGCGATCCAGTCGAGATGGGCCTCGGCCTCGGGGCCGACGATGTCGATGGTCTCGGTGGGGGTCTTGGCGGGGGTCTTGGCGGTGGTCATGGCTGATCCTCGGCTGGGGGGCGGGGGGCCGGGAGGTCGCGGGCGGCGGCGCGCATCACCCGGTCGAGCGTGTCGAGAAACCGCGAGCGGTCGGCTTTCGAGAAGGCCTTGTTGCCGCCCTGGCGGAACGGGTCGGCGCTGCGCAGGTCGGCCATCAGGTCGCGGGTGGCGAGCACGTTGCCGATGTTGGCGGGGGTCAGCGCCTCGCCGTTGGGTTTCAGCACGCGGGCGCCGGCGGCCACGCATTTCGCGGCGAGCGGGATGTCCGAGGTGACGACGGTGTCGCCCGGGCCCGCGCGCTCGGCGATCCACTTGTCGGCCTCGTCGGGGCCGTCGGGGACGAAGACCATCTCGACCAGCGGATGGGCCGAGGGGCGCAGGCCGCCGTTCGACACCAGATACATCCGCGCGCCCAGCCGGTCGGCGACCTTCAGGCATTCGTCCTTCACCGGGCAGGCGTCGGCATCGACGTAAAGCGCCATCATTGGATCCTTTCCGCCAGCGCGATCAGCAGCGGCACCGTGACGATGCTGGCCGCGGTCGACACGAGGATCGCGGCCGAGACCCGGTTCTGCGCCGCGCCGAAGTGGTGGGCCAGCATGTAGACGTTGCCCGCGACCGGCAGCGCGCAGGTGGCGATCATCACCTGCACCGCGAAGGGCTCGACCGGGAACAGCCACAGCGCGGCGGCGGCGCAGGCGGCCGGGTGCAGCAGCAGCTTGGCGAGGCTGAGCCAGGCCGCGGGGCCCGGCCGCTCGACGCTGCCGCGCGAGGCCAGCGAGGCGCCGATCGCGAAAAGCGCGCAAGGCGTCGCGGCCGAGGCGAGCGAGGCCAGGAATTCCTCGGCCGGGGCGGGCAGCGGCAGGCGCAGCTGCGCCCAGGCGATGCCGGCGAGCATCGACATGATCATCGGGTTGCGCACCAGCCCGCGCCCCAGCGCGAGGAACAGCGCGCCCGAGATCCGGCCGGCGCGGGCCCCGGCGACGATCAGGGTGACGAGGGTGGAATAGACGATGAGGTCGGTGGTCAGCGTCATCAGGATCGGCCCGGCCGAGGCGGGGCCGAGGATCACCCCCAGCATCGGCAGGCCGAGAAAGCCGGTGTTGCCGGTGATGGCGCAATGCGCCTCCATCGCCGCCTCGACCGGCGGCTGGCGGCGCAGGCGGGCGACGGCGATCGCCAGCAGCCACAGCACCGAGGTGCCGACGAGATAGGCGCCGACGAAGGCGGGGTCGAAGATGCGGCGCAGCGGCAGCTCGGCGGCGAAGCGGAACAGCATCGCCGAGAGCGCGAAGTAGAACACGAAGCGGGTCAGCCAGGCGGTGGCGATCTCGGGGAACCAGCCACGGCGGCCCGCGATCCAGCCAAGGCCGATCAGCGCGAAGAACGGAAGGGTTTTGAGGAAGATGGCCAGCATCGCGGCTGCAGTCGTAGCATGGGCCCGCGGGCGGGGCCAGTGCCACGCCGCACCGCGGCGGCAGTGGCGGCGGGTCGCGATGTGACGGGGGCGCGATCCCGGCGGCGATGGCGGGCGCGGTCCGGCCGGGGTCAGCCGCCGCCGATCAGCGCCCCCGCCGCGAAGACCAGCGCGCCGCCCAGCACGACCTGGAAGGTGGCGCGCAGGAACGGGGTTTCCATGAACCGGTTCTGGATCCAGACGATCGCCCAAAGCTCGATGAACACGATCGCGAAGGCGAGGAAGGTCGCGGTCCAGAAGTCGGGGATCAGGTAGGGCAGCGCGTGCCCGAGCCCGCCCGCCGCCGTCATCACCCCCGAGGCGAGCCCGCGCTTCCACGGGCTGCCCCGCCCCGAGAGCACGCCGTCGTCATGCGCGGCCTCGGTGAAGCCCATCGAGATCCCCGCGCCGACCGCCGCGGCAAGGCCCACGGTCAGCGTCGTCGCCGGGTCGCGGGTGGCGAAGGCGGTGGCGAAGATCGGCGCCAGCGTCGAGACCGAGCCGTCCATCAGCCCCGCGAGGCCCGGCTGCACCCAGGTCAGCACGAACTGGCGGTGGGCGTCGCGGTCCTCGTCGTCGCGGGCGCCGGCGCCGAGGTGGTCGGCGGCCAGGTCCCCGGCGGTCGCCTCGTGCCCGGCCTCGGCCGCGGCGAGATCGCCCAGCAGCTTGCGGGTCGCGGCATCCCGGGTGCGGCCGGCGGCGGCGGTGTAGAACCGCGCGGCCTCGCGCTCCATCGCGGCGGCCTCGCCCCGGATCCGATCGAGCCCCAGCCCCTCGACCAGCCAGACCGGGCGGCGGGCGTAGTAGCCCGCCACGTGTTCGCGCCGGATCAGGGGAATCACCTCGCCGAAGCGGGCGCGGTGACGCTCGATCAGGCGGCGGCGATGCTCGTCCTCCTCGGCGGCCATGCCGTCGAAGACGGCGGCGCTGGCGGGGTAGTCGGCGCGCAGGCGCTCGGCATAGCTGCGGTAGATGCGGGCGTCGTCCTCCTCGGAGGAGATGGCGAGCGCGAGGATCTCCTGCTCGCCAAGGTCGCTGAACCGCCGGCGGTGACCTAGTCCGGGAATCATGGGGGGCTCCGAAACTTAGAATTATTCCAAGTTTAGGATCTGCGCGGTTCGCGTGCAATGGGGAGGGCGGGGGCATGGAACGGCGGCAGCGCGGTGCGCCAGGATGCCGCGGGGTTGAAGGATCGTGCCGGAACGGGCATCTAACAGGTGTTGCAGGTGGTATGTCGAACCGGGTGCCGCATGGGTGCCCGGGGCCGAGCGCGGGGGGCGAGCGCCGCGTGCGCGGGGGATCACCCGCCGCCGCGCGGCCAGTCACCAGGGCTCTTTCGGGAACCTGCGACCGGTTGCGGCGCGTTTCGCTCGTGACTCTCTTTGCGATCGATCGGCCCGGGGTCTAGGGTCGGGATGGAGAAACGAGATGGATGCCATGCCGGACGGACAGGACGACTGCACGCGACAGACCACGGGCCGCACCGAGATCCGCAAGGGTCGAAAGTTCGGCCAGGTCCTTGAGGGCGCCCGCAAAATCTTCCTGAGGGATGGCTACGAGGGCGCGAGCGTCGACGACATCGCGCGCGAGGCCGGCGTGTCGAAGGCGACGCTTTACAGCTATTTCTCGGACAAGAAGCTGCTGTTCCTTGAGGTGGCGAAGTCGGAATGCGGCCGGCAGGCGGAGCAGACGCTGGAGGTGATGGACCTCAGCGAGCCGCCCGAGAAGGTGCTGCGCACCGCGGCCGAGCACATCGTGCGGCTGGTGTCGTCGGAATTCGGGCAGAAGGTGTTTCGGATCTGCGTCGCCGAAAGCGACCGCTTCCCCGAGCTTGGGCGGGATTTCTACCATTCCGGCCCGCATCTCGTGCGTCAGCGGCTGGCGCAGTACATGCGCCTGGCGGTCGAGCGGGGCGAGCTGAGGATCGACGACATCGACCTTGCCGCCGACCAGTTCGCCGAGCTGTGCAAGGCCAACATCCAGGCGCGGCTGATCTTCGGCATCTCGGATTGCTGCGCGGCGCGCGATGCCCAGCGCACGATCAACGGCGCGCTCGAGATGTTCCTTGCGCGCTATGGGGTGCGGGCGCCGGCGGGCTGAGAGCGGGGCCTTGCCGGGGGGCGGCTTCGGCGCGTGTCCCCGGACCGGCGCCGGGGACGGGCCGCGACCTCAGGCGAGGTCGCGCACGATCAGCGAGGTGCCCTGGCCGCGCTTGACCTCGAAGCGGTCGGTCTTGCGCACGAGGTCGCTGAACTTCGACACGCCATAGCTGCGCACGTCGAAATCGGGATTGGCCTGGGCGATGTACTGCCCGACCTGCCCGAGGTTGAACCACTCTCCCTCGACATCGATCGCGCGCATCGCCGCGACGATCAGCGGGATCGCCGATTTCGGATTCTCCTTGGCGCCGCGGGCCGACGGCTCGGAGGACTGGCGCGGCATCGCCGGGATGCCGCCGGCGGTCTCGGCCGGCTCGGGCGTGTCCTCGCCCAGGTTCTCGACATAGATGAAGCGCTTGCAGGCCATGCGGAACGCCTCGGGCGTCTTCTTCTCGCCGATGCCGTAGACATCGAGGCCCTGCTCGCGGATCCGCGCCGCAAGACGGGTGAAGTCGCTGTCCGACGACACCAGCACGAAGCCGTCGAACAGGCCCGAGTGCAGGAAGTCCATCGCCGAGATCACGAGGCCGATGTCGCTGGCGTTCTTGCCCTTTGTGTTGGCGAACTGCTGGTCGGCCACGAGGCCCAGCATCGCCACCTTCTCGGCCCACTTGCCCAGCCGCTGCGCCGACCAGTCGCCGTAGATCCGGCGCACGCTGGCCTCGCCCAGCGTCGCGATCTCCTCGAAGATGGCGTTGGCGTAGTGGGCGGGGACGTTGTCGGCGTCGATCAGCACGCACAGGCGCGCGGCGCGGGCGGTCGGTTCGGGCATGGGGCGGCTCCGTCGTGGCTTGTGGCCTTCTGCCCGAAACCGCCGCGCGGCGAAAGCCCGATCGGCGGCGGTCCGCCCGGATCGGCGCGGCGGGGTCGCGGCGGCGGGGGCAGGGGGCTAGGGTCGGGGGGCGAGCTGTCGAAGGAGGTTCCCCGATGACGATCCGATGCACCGCCCCGCAATGGCCTGCGTCCCGATCCCCTGCGCCCCGGTGCCTTGCGGCGCTGCCGGTGGCGCTGCTGCTGCTGGCGGGCTGCCAGACCGCGCGGCCCGAGCCCGCGGCCGATGCCCCGGCGGCGCCGGGGGCTGCCGACAGCTGCGGTGCGGCCGCGCATCAGGGGCTGGTGGGGCGCGAGCGCGCGGCGGTCGAGCGGACCCGCTTCGCGACGCCGCCGCGGGTCATCACCCCCGGCAGCATGGTCACGATGGATTACGCGCCCGAGCGGCTGAACATCGGCATCAGCGAGGCCGGGCTGGTCGAGCGCGTCTACTGCGGCTGAGCGCCCGGCGGGCGGCGTCCGGGCCTCAGTCGGCGCGGTATTCGCCGTGGCAGTCGCGGCAGGCGCCGCCGACGCCGCCCATGCCGGCCTTGATCGTCTCGACGCTGCTGGTGTCGAGCGCGCCCGCCGCGGTTTCAAGCGCCTTGGCGTCGGCGGCGAAATCGTCCCAGTCCTGCCAGATCGCGGGCAGCGCCTCGCTGGCGGGGTCGGTTTCCTGCGGCTCGAACGCGGCGGGGATCGCGGCGGCGGCCTCGGTCAGCGCGGCCTTCGCGGTGCCGGCCTTGGCCGCGTCGAAGGCGGCCTTGCCCGAGGCCATGTCGCCCAGCACGCCGGTGTTCATCCGGATCGTGCCCATCAGGTCCATGCGGGCCTTGACCACCGGGTTCTGCGCCTCTTTCGGCTGGGCGGCGGCCGGGAGGGCGAGGGCGGCGAGGATGGCGCAGGCGGCGGCGATCCGGGCGCCCCTGGTGGAGAGGATGGTCATGGCGGCTGGCTCCTGTCGATGCGGCGCGCGGGGGCGCGCCCTGTGTCGTCTTCGCAGGCTGCCGTGAAACGGATGCCGCGCCCAGCCATGCTCACGCGAATGTCAGGGCGCCGGGTCGCGTTTGGGGGGGGCGGGTGGCGCGGGCCGTCAGGCCAGCGCCGGGCGCGCGACGCGCGGCTCGCGCACCGGCAGGTGCACCAGCGCCGAGAAGGCACCGACGGCGACGCCGATCCACCACACGGCGTTGTAGTTGCCGTAGATGTCGTACAGCCGCCCGCCCAGCCAGACGCCCATGAAGCCGCCGATCTGGTGCGACAGGAACACGATGCCATAGAGCGTGCCCATGTAGCGCAGCCCGTAGAGATGCGCGACGAGGCCCGAGGTCAGCGGCACGGTGGCCAGCCAGAGCGAGCCCATCACCATCGAGAAGATCAGCACCGAGGCGGGCGTGATCGGCAAGAGGATGAAGGTCGCGGCGGCGATGGTGCGCCCGACATAGATCCAGGCCAGCAGGTATTTCTTGGTGTGGCGGTTGCCGAGCCAGCCGGCGGTGATCGTGCCGACGATGTTGGCCAGCCCGATGACCGAGATCGCGATCGCCCCGAGCGCGGAGGTCGACGAGATCCCGATCGCGGCCAGCGGCCCGGTGGGCGAGATCGCGGCGCACATCTCGGTCACGAAGGCCGGGAAATGGGCGGTGATGAAGCCGAGCTGGTAGCCGCAGCTGAAGAAGCCGAGGAAGATCATGATGAAGGACGGGTCGCGGAAGGCCCGGCCAAGGACGGCGCCCATGCTCTCTTCAAGCTCGGCCTTGGTGGCGCGGTTCGGGGCGCGCAGCATCGGCAGCGCGAAGAGCGCGCACAGGATGATCGCGGCGAAGATCATGAACACGGTCTGCCAGGGGTGGTAGGCCAGCAGCGCCTCGGCCACCGGCGCGCCGAAGACCTGCCCGGCCGAGCCCGCGGCGGTGACGATGCCGAGCGAGAGCGAGCGCTGCTCGGGGCGGGCGGCGCGGCCGACGACCGCGAGGATCACGCCAAAGCCGGTGCCGGCGATGCCGAAGCCCACGAGGATCTCGAGCAGCTGCATCTGCGCGGGGGTGACCGCCCAGGCCGACAGCACGAGGCCCGCGGCGTACATCAGCGCGCCGAGGATGATCGCCAGCCGGTCGCCCCAGCGTTCGGCGATGGCGCCGAAGATCGGCTGGCCGACGCCCCAGGCCAGGTTCTGGATCGCGATCGCCAGCGAGAACTCGGCCCGCGGCCAGCCGAATTCCTGCGCGATCGGCAGCTGGAACACGCCGAAGCTGGCCCGGATCGCGAAGCCCAGCAGGATGATGAAGCAGCCGCCGACGAGGACGGGCGAGATGAGGCCCTGGGGCCGCGCGGTGTCTTGCATGGGGGAGTCCTCTGGCCGGGGGAAACTGCTCCGGACGGTTCAGAAGTCGGTCAAACCGGGCGGGGCGTCAATTGCGCATTTGTGATGCACACAATGACGTGCCGTGATGGGCGGGGCGCGGGGCCGCGCGCACCGCCTTGCCGGGGGGGCGGGCGGCGGCTAAGTCCGGGGCATGAGCCAGAGCCTGTCCGAGATCTATGATGCCCGCGTCGCCTCCGGCGCGATCCGTGGCGACGAAGCGCAGCGCCGGGTGCTGCCCGAGCTGGAGCGGGTGCGCCGCGCGCTCGAGGCGCCGGTGGCGAAGAAGGGGCTGTTCGGGTTCCTGTCGAAGCCGCCCGAGCCGCCGAAGGGGCTGTACCTGTGGGGCGGGGTCGGGCGCGGCAAGTCGATGCTGATGGACCTGTTCGTCGAGAGCGTGGCGATCGAGGCCAAGCGGCGGGTGCATTTCCACGCCTTCATGCAGGAGATCCAGGCCAAGCTGCACGAGGTGCGCAAGACCGGGGTGCAGGACGCGATCCGCCCGGTGGCCGAGGCGGTGGCAGAACGCGCGCGGCTTCTGGCCTTCGACGAGATGCAGATCACCGACATCGCCGACGCGATGATCGTGGGCCGGCTGTTCCAGTACCTGTTCGAGATGGGGACCGTCGTCGTCACCACCTCGAACCGGGTGCCCGAGGACCTGTACAAGAACGGGCTGAACCGGCCGCTGTTCGTGCCGTTCATCGCGCTGATCCGCGAGCGGATGGAGGTGCGCGAGCTGTCGTCGGACACCGACTACCGCCAGGACCGGCTGGCCGGGGCGCAGGTCTATTTCCACCCGCTCGGCGCGGCCGCGGACCGCGAGATGGCGTCGGTCTGGGACGACCTGACCAACAACGGCGACGACGGCGTGCTGAGCCTTTCGGTGATGGGCCGCGCGGTCGAGCTGCCGCATCATCGCGGCCGGGTGGCGCGGGCCTCGTTCTGGGACCTGTGCGGGCGGGCGCTGGGCCCGGCCGACTATCTGGCCGTGGCCGGGGCGGTGGACGTGCTGATGATCGACCACGTGCCGCGGCTGGGGGCCGAGAACTTCAACCAGGCCAAGCGGTTCGTCACGCTGGTCGACGCGCTTTACGAGGCGCGGGTGCGGCTGGTGTGTTCGGCCGCCGACATCCCCGAGCATCTCTACCAGGAGGGCGAGGGCAGCTTCGAGTTCGAGCGCACCGCGAGCCGCCTGCGCGAGATGCAGGGTGCCGACTGGGGTCGCGCGGCCGGCTGAGGGCGGAGGCCTCCGGCGGGGATATTTCGGCAAAGTCGAGCCTGGGCCCGGCGCCGCCCGCGGCGGGGCGGGCGGGTGCCGGCCCGGCCGGAGACGGCGCCGCGACGCCGGGTGGCCGGGCTGCGGCGGGTCAGGCGGCCCTGGCTGTGAGCATGTCGCGCACCAGCGGGATCACCTTCTCGCCATAGAGCCGCACGCCGTCGGCCTGCTCGGCCGGGTCCTGCGGGCCCGAGGAGTATTTCAGGTCGAACCGCGCGAGCCCGAGCCGGCGCGCCGTGCGGGCGATCTTGCGCGCCACCGTCTCGGGGCTGCCCACATAGAGCGATCCGTGCTCGATCTCGCGCTCGTAGTCGGCGCGCTTCAGTGCCGGCCAGCCGCGCGAGCCGCCGATCAGGTCGTGCATCCGCTTGTAGCCGGGCCAGTGGCGTTCGCGCGCCGCGGCGTCGGTCGGGCCGACATGGCCGGGCGAATGCACGCCGACGGGGGCGGGGGGCTGGCCGATCTGCTCCCAGACCTGGTTGTGCAGGTCGACGAAGGGGCGGAACCGGGCCGCGTCGCCGCCGATGATCGCAAGCATCAGCGGCAGGCCGTGGGCGGCCGCGCGCACCACCGACTGCGGGCTGCCGCCGACGCCGATCCAGACCTTCGGCGCCGCGCCCTCGGGGCGGGGATAGACCGTCGCGGCCTTCAGCGGCGGGCGGGTGGTGCCCGACCAGCTGACCTTCTCGTCACGCAGCAGCCGGGTGAACAGGTCGAGCTTCTCCTCGAACAGCACCTCGTAGTCGTCGAGCGCGAGACCCATCAGCGGGAAGCTCTCGGTGAAGCTGCCGCGGCCGAGGATCAGCTCGGCCCGCCCGTTCGACAGCGCGTCGAGCGTCGCCAGCCGCTGGTAGAGCCGCACCGGCTCGTCCGAGGACAGCACGGTGACGGCGGTGCCGATGCGCAGCCGCGTCGTCCGCGCGGCGACCGCGGCCATGACGATCTCGGGCGCCGAGACGGCGAAATCGGCGCGGTGATGCTCGCCGATCCCCAGGAAGTCGACGCCGGCCTGGTCGGCGATCACCGCCTCCTCGACCAGGTCGCGCAGCACCTGGGCGTGGCTGTTCGGCCGCCCCGCCGTCGCGGTGACATCGCCGAAGGTGTCGAGGCCCAGCTCGATGGACGACAGGTCGGTGGTCATGGCGGGTGCTCCCTTGGATCGGCGGCGCGCCGGGGCGCGCGGTACGGTCCGGCCAAGGTAGGGGGTGGGGCGGGGCGGGGCAACGCCGGGGCCTGTGCGGCGGCAAAGGGGGGCTGTGCGGCAGGTGCGGCGGACCCCGCGCCGGGCGGTCGGCGGTGGCGGGGACGGTGGCTGGCCCATGGCCGAGCGGTCCGGCCGGGCCGGCGGCCGGGCCGCGCGACGGGCTTGGGTGACTGGCCCAAGTGATTGGCCCGCGCGAAGGGCCCGCGGACTTCCACGCGGACCTGTCCCGCGGCAAGGCCGGGCGGGCACGCTGCCGGCGACCGCGACCGGCCGGGGCGTGGTGCGCCGCGGGCCGGGTCGCCGCCTTCGTGCCAGGCAGAACGCCGGCCCCTCTCGGAGGGCCTCAGCCGTTCTCGCGCAGGATCGCGCCGGCGAGGTAGAGCGAGCCGCAGATCAGGATCCGCGCGCCCGGCGCCGCGGCGGCGATGCGCGCGACGGCCTCGTCGACCGAGTCCGCGGTGCGCGCGGCGATGCCCGCCGCCTCGGCCGCGGCCGCCGTCGCCTCGGCGGGCAGGGTGTTGGCCTCGCCCGGGATCGACACCGCCGTCAGGCTCTCGGCCCGCGCCGCGAGCGGGCGCAGGTAGCCCGCGATGTCCTTGGTGTTGAGCATCCCCACCACCAGGTGCGTCGGCCGCGCCGGCATCCGCGCCAGCGTCGCGGCCAGGGCCTCGCCCGCGGCCGGGTTGTGCCCGCCGTCCAGCCACAGCTCGGCCCCGGCCGCGGCGGTGACGATCGGCCCGGTCTTCAGCCGCTGCATCCGCGCCGGCCAGAAGGCGCGCGTCACCGCCGCCTCGCAGGCCTCGGGCCCGGCGCCGAGGTGGCGCAGCGCCGCCAGCGCCGTGCCGGCATTGTCGATCTGGTGCACCCCCGGCAGGTTCGGCAGCGGCAGGTCCAGAAGCCCGGTCTCGTCCTCGTAGACCAGCCGGCCGGCCTCTTCGCGCACGTGCCAGTGCTGGCCCGCGACCAGAAGCGGGCAGCCGAGCCGCGCCGCGCGCGCCTCGATCGCCGCCAGCCCCGCCTCGGCCTGCGGCCCCACGACGCAGGGGATGCCGCGCTTGAGGATCCCAGCCTTCTCGCCCGCGATCTCGGCCAGCGTCTCGCCGAGATACTGCTGGTGGTCGAGCGAGACCGGCGTGATCACCGTCAGCCGCGGCGCCTCGACGACATTGGTCGCGTCGAGCCGGCCACCGAGCCCGACCTCGAGCAGGGTCCAGTTCGCGGGCACCCGGGCGAAGGCGAGAAGCGCCGCGCAGGTGGTGATCTCGAAGAAGGTGATGCTCTCGCCGCCGTTGCGCTCCCAGCACTCGTCCAGAAGCGCGGTCAGGTCGGCCTCGGTGATGATCTGGCCCGCGACCCGGATCCGCTCGTGGAACCAGGCGAGGTGCGGCGAGGTGTAGGCGTGCACGCTGGCGCCGCCGGCCTCGAGCCCGGCGCGGATCATCGCCTGGGTCGAGCCCTTGCCGTTGGTGCCCGCGACGTGGATCACCGGCGGCAGCGCGCGCTCGGGGTGGCCGAGCGCGTCCAGCAACCGGTGCATCCGGTCCAGCGTCAGGTCGATGATCTTCGGATGCAGCGCCATCATCCGCGCGAGGATCGCGTCCGAGGTGACGCGCGCCGCGGGCGTGGTCACTTCTTGGCGACCTTCGCGGGCGCGGGCGCTGCCGCGGCGGGCGCCGCGGGGGCGGCGGCCGGCTGCGGCCCGGCCTCGGCCAGCTCGGCCGGCATCTCGACCGCCGGTTTCGGCGCGGGCAGGTCGCCGGCGACGGCGGCAGGCTGGCGCATCATCATCCGGATGATCGTCACCAGCTCCTCGCGCAGCGCCTTGCGGTGCGTCACCCGGTCGAGCATCCCGTGATCGAGCAGGTATTCGGCGCGCTGGAAGCCTTCGGGCAGCTTCTCGCGGATCGTCTGCTCGATCACGCGCGGGCCCGCGAAGCAGATCAGCGCGTTCGGCTCGGCGATGTGGACGTCGCCCAGCATCGCGTAGGAGGCCGTGACCCCGCCGGTGGTGGGGTGGGTCAGCACGACGATGTAGGGCAGGCCCGCCTCTTTCAGCAGTTCGACCGCGACCGTGGTGCGCGGCATCTGCATCAGCGACAGGATGCCTTCCTGCATCCGCGCGCCGCCGGCGGCCGAGAACAGGACCAGCGGGCGCTTGAGTTCGACCGCGCGGCGGGCGGCGGCGATGATCGCGTTGCCGACGTACATGCCCATCGAGCCGGCCATGAACGAGAAGTCCTGGCAGGCGGCGACGACGGGGGTGCGGGCGATCTCGCCCTCGGCCACCAGCATCGCTTCCTTCTCGCCCGTGGACTTCTGCGCGGCGCGCATCCGGTCGGGGTATTTCTTCTGGTCGCGGAACTGCAGCGGGTCGGCCACCGCCTCGGGCACCTTCACCTCGGTGAAGATGCCGCCGTCGAACAGCGCCTGGAAGCGCGCCCGCGGCGTGATCGTCATGTGGTGGTCGCAGCTCGTGCAGACGTTGAGATTCTCAACGAGCTCGCGGTGGAACAGCATCGTCCCGCACTCGGGGCATTTGGTCCACAGGTTCTCGGGAATTTCGCGCCGCGAGAAGAGCGAGTTGATCTTCGGGCGGACGTAGTTCGAGATCCAGTTCATGCGGGGCAAGCTTTCGGTCGCGTCGGGTTGCGACCCGAGATAGGACAGCCGCAGGCGAAAAGCAATCGACCGGCCTGCCGCACCGCGCAGGGCGCGCGCCGGGCGGGCCCTGTGTGGTGCGGCTGGATGCGGCGAAATGCGGCGGGACGGCGATGGCGGAGAGGGGACGGGCGGTGGCAGCGAGGCGGGCGGGACGGATCTGGCGCGGCGCGATGCGCGCGGCGGCGCTCGGCCCGGCGCGGCGGGCGGGATCCGGTGCCCCTGACGCTGGCCCTGTCGTTCGCCCTGTCGCGGGTGCGCTCGCGCTGGTGGCGGGGATGGCCGCGGGCGCCGTGGCCGGGCTGGGGGGCACGCCGGCGCGGGCCGATGCGCCGCTGCGCGTCAGCGTCGACGGCCGGGCGCTGATCGTCACCGGCCCCAGCGGCTATTGCGTCGATCGCGACGCGGCGCAGAGTTCCGAGCAGGGGGCGGTGATCGTGCTGGGCAGCTGTGCCGCGCTGGGGGGCGGGCGCGCGGCGCCGGACGGCCCGCCCGCGATCCTGACCGCGGCCGTGGCCTATGGCGACCGCGGCGACGGGGGCGCGCTGCTCGACCAGCTGGAGAGCTATTTCGCGACCGCCGCGGGGCAGGCCGCGCTGTCGCGCAGCGGCGACGGCGCCGGTCTGACGGTGCTGGAAAGCCGGCGCGAGGGCGATGCGCTCTTGCTGCGGATCGAGGATTCGGGGCCGGGCGGCATCGCCGATGTCGCGCCGCGCTACTGGCGCGCGGTGCTGGTGCTGCGCGGGCGGCTGGTGACGCTGAGCGCGCTGTCGCCGCAGGCGCGGCCGCTTGGGGACGCGGCGCTGGAAGAGGTGCTGGCGGCCTTCGCGGCGCGGATGGCGCAGGTCAACCGCCGCGCCACGCCCTGACCGGCCGCCCGGTGAATTGCGGGGGTTTTCGGCAGTTTGCGCTTCCCCTCGGGCGGCGGGCATGGGATCACTTGTCCAAGACCGGCATCGGAGCCGAACCTTCGTCGGCCCCACCGCGACCGGAGTGCCTATGCCAGACCGTCCCGACAGTTTCCTCGACCGGTTCGCGCTGAACCGATCGCAGCAGTACTGGACGCGGCGGGCCGAGGCGGTCGGCGATCTTGCGCCCGAGGATCTGCGCGCGCTCAACGACCGGGCCGGCGCGCTGCGGCGCCAGCTTGAGCGGGTGATGCACCAGGCGACGGGGCGGCTGGCGCTGCCGGCGGCGGGCGCGCCGGTCGAGGCGCCGCTGGGCACCGACTGGACCTGGCGGCCCGAGCTGTGGTGCGGACCGGTCTGGCCGGCCGGGGTCGCGGGCGTCGCGCCGCGTGGCCGGCTGGGGGCCGAGCTGACGGTGTTCCACGACTGCCCCGCGCACGAGATCAGCCTGCGCCAGCTGCGCAACGGCCGGGCCGAGCATGGTGCGGCCTATGGCCTGCAGGTCGAGGTGCTGCATTTCGAGGGCACGTTCCTGAGCCTGGCGCTGGATCTGCCCGAGGCGGCGGTGCAGGGCCTGCAGCTGCGCCACCTGATGCGGCTGTCGGTGGTGGCCGAGGCCGAGCGCCCGATGGAGATCTACGCGCGGCTGAACGTCCGCCACGGGCCCAACACCGAGCAGATCGTGCTGGGCCTGCCGGCGCAGGGCGGCGGCACCGTCGAATTCGACCTTGCCTACACCAAGATGAACGAACGGCGCGTCGACCGCGCCTGGCTGGACCTGATCTTCGACGGGCCGGCCTGCAACGCGGTCGCGATCCGCGACCTGACCCTCGGCCGCCGCCCGCGGTCGGATTTCTGAGAAGCGCCGCCATGTCCGATCCGATCGTCACCGATGCCCGCATCCGCCACGGCCGCTGGGAGGCGACCGTCGTGCTGCCCGACGGCGCCGGCGACGGGATCGAGATCCTGCACGAGGGCCGCGCGCTGGCGGGGGTCGAGGTCGCGCCCGACCCGGTGGCGCCGGGGCGCAGCCGGCTGGCGGTGGCGATACCCGCCGAGCTGCTGTCGGACGGGGTGCAGACCTTCCTCGTGCGGCTGGCCGGTGCGCCCGATGCCTTCGCGCGGTTCTCGATCGTCACCGGCGTGCCGGTCGAGGATGATCTGCGCGCCGAAATCGATTTGCTGCGCGCCGAGCTCGACCTGCTCAAGCGCGCCTTCCGCCAGCACCTCGTGCGTCAGGGCGGGTAGCGGGCGCCGCGCACTCTCCCGCAGCGTGCATAATCTGCCCGAAATTTGGACTGATATTGAATAACCATCGGAAATGACGTCATCTTGAAGGTGACGCTATCGGTGTTGGCACGTGGTCTTGTCTGTGGGTGCGCGGCGTTTTCGAGGGCAGCCGGCCGGGCGGGCGCGTCGTGCGATGGTGTTTCTACGCCGGTAACCATCGGTGTCGAAATCCCGAGATTTGACGCCTCGCCTCCGTAATCCTGCCCGAATTGGCACCGATACCGGAGCGCACAGCAAGAGTGTCTATGCGAGGTGCACAATGGATCGACTGACTGAGATGGAGGCCTTCGCGACGGTTGTGGACCAGGGCGGTTTCACCGACGCGGCCAAGAAGATGGGGATCTCCAAGTCCGCCGTTTCCAAGCATGTTTCCGCGCTGGAGGCGCGCCTGGGGGCGCGACTTCTCAACCGCACGACCCGCCGCGTCAGCCCGACCGAGATCGGCCTTGCCTATTACGATCGCGCCCGGCGGGTGCTGAACGACGCGGGCGAGGCGGATGCGCTGGTCACCTCGATGCAGTCGGCGCCCTCGGGGCTGCTGCGCATCTCGGTCGCCACAGATTTCGGCGTGAACCTGCTGTCGCCGGTGCTGGGGGATTTCCTGGGGGCCTTCCCCGAGATCACCGTGAACATGGTGCTGAACAACCGCTACGTCGAACTGATCTCGGAAGGGTTCGACATGGCGATCCGGGTCGGTGACCTTGAGGATTCGACGCTGCGCGCCCGCAAGCTGACAGACACCACGCGCCGCATGATCGGCTCGCCCGCGTATTTCCAGAAATACGGCCGGCCCACCAAGATCGACGACCTGAACGAGCACAAGCTGCTGCACTATTCCAACCAGAGCTCGGCCAGCGTCTGGCGCATCACCGCCCCCTCTGGCGAGAAGCGCCAGGTGCGCACCGCGGGCTGGCTGACGGTCAACGACGGCCAGTCGCTGCTGAACGCCGCGATTTCTGGGCTGGGCATCGCCTACCTGCCGTCGTTCCTTTACGCCGATGCGATGCGCAAGGGGCTGGTCGAGGACGCGATCCCCGAGCTGCCGGAAGAGACGCTGGGCATCTACGCCGTCTATCCGCCGGGCCGCTTCACCCAGCCGAAGGTCCGCGCCTTCATCGACTTCCTCGCGACCAAGTTCGCGGAGAAGGGTCCCGACAAGTGGTGACGGCCCGTCAGGGCCTACCATGCCGACAGTCTTGCTAGCGGGTCGAGGTCAGCACCACCTCGACCCGTCTGTTTTTGGCGCGGCCCTCGGGCGTGAGGTTGGTGGTCAGCGGCGAGAGGTATCCCACGCCCTGCGCCTCGACCTGGCCCGCCGCGACGCCCAGCAGCTCGACCAGCCGGCGCCGCACCGATTCGGCCCGCTGCGCCGACAGCGCCCGGTTCGCCTCGGCCGAGCCCTCGGTGTCGGAATGCCCGACCAGCGTCACCCGCCGGCCCGGATCGGCCTCGAGCCAGTCCGCCAGCGCGGCGAGCGAGGCATAGTCGCCCTCCTGCAGCTCGGCCGAGCCGGTGGGGAAGGCCAGATCCGCAAGCACGAGGCTGCCATGTTCGGTCAGCGCGGCGCCGACGGCCGTGGCCGCGGTTCCGGCTGCGGTTCCGGCCGCGGGCGGCTCGGGGCTTGGCGCGATGCCCTGCGCCGTGCCCTGCGCCGTGCTCGGCGCGGGGGCCGGTGCGGTCTGCACCGGCGGCGGGTCGGCGGGGGTGACGAGGCTTGCCTGAACGAAGCCGTGGTTCGGGCTGCGGCTGACCCACAGGGCAAGCCAGCTGTCGCCGGCGTCATCGCGGCGCCGGGCGAGGAAATAGCGGAAATCGCCAAGGTCGATATGCATGCCCGGCTCGGGCAGGACGGGCGAGTCGTAGCGGAAGTCGAAGCCGCCGCAGCCGTCGGTGTCGCAGTCGAAGACGGGCGCGAAGCCCGCGGCCTCGGCCTGGCGGCGCAGCGGGTCGAGCAGCGCCAGCGTCGCCACGTCGCTGTCGCGGATCTGCCAGGCGGTCTGGCTGACCGCGCCCTCGGCCTCGACCGAGGGCACGGCGGTGCCGTCCCAGGCGCCCGAGGGCAGGCGGAGGCTGCCGAAGGGCTCGGCCTCGGTCGCGCGCTGTTCCGCGCCGGCGGGCAGCTGGATCGGCAGGCCGGGTGCCGTCGGGGCCACCGCCGGATCGACGGCGGTCTCGGCGGCGGTTTCGGCGGCGGTTTCGGCCGCGGGAGCGGCGGGGGCGGTCCCGTCCTGCGCCAGCGCCGAAAGGGGCAGGAGGGGCGCGAGAAGCGCGAGGGCGGCAGGCGCGAGGCGCGCCCTCATCCGCTGGCCCCGGCGGCGCGCAGCACCCGGTAGTGATAGCCCGGCCCCTCGGTCATGCCGCAGCGCGCATAGAGCGCGCGGGCCGGGGCATTGGCCTCGGTCACCAGAAGCGTCAGGCGGTCGCAGCCCTGCCCGGCGGCCCAGTCGGCCGCGGCGGCGAGCATGTCGGCGGCCAGCCCGCGGCGGCGGAAGGCGGGCAGGACATGCAGCGCGTGCAGCGCCGCGACGGGCCCGAGGCTGCCGACATAGGCCGCCCCCGCCGGCCGGTCGCTGTCGCGCCCGAGGATCGCGGTCTTGGCGCCGGTCGCGCGGTCCATCACCGCGACGCGGGCCGGGCCGATGCCGTCGGCCTCCCAGATCTCGCGCTGAACCGCGAGCGGCGGCCAGATCGCGAAGCAGCGCTGGCCGCCGAGCGGGCGCGCCAGTTTCGCGACCGGCGCAGTGAAGGTCACGACCGCGTCGTGGCGCAGGTAGCCGCGCGCCGCGAGCCGGGCATCGAGATCGGTCTCGTGCGGGCGCAGACGGAAGATCGGCTGCTGGTCCGCGGCGCGCATCCAGGCCTCGGCCGCGTCGAGATCGGCCTCGGTCGTGCCGGGGCCGGCGGTGGCGGCGCTGACGCGCTGGCCGCCGCCGTCGCCCCGGCGCAGGGTGACGGGGCCGTGCCGTTCGGTCGCGGCGGCCGGCCAGCTTGCCTCGAGCGCGGCCAGCACGGGATCGGATGCGGGATCGGACAGGGAATCGGACACGGGCAGGCTCATGCGGCGGTTTCGGGGAATGCCCCGGCCAGCGCGGTCATCGCCGCGTCGACCTCGGCGGCCTCGGGGCCGCGCACGACGAGGTTGGTGCCGAAGGCGCCGTTCGACTGGAACGGGTAGGAGCCCATCGTCACCCCCGGATGTGCCGCGGCGAGCGCGCCCAGCACGCCCGCGACCTCGCCCTCGGGGCGCATGACGCGCAGCGTCTGCGACAAGAGCGGCCGGCCGCCGGTCATCAGCGGCAGCACCGAGGCGACCATGGCCTGGAAGACCGAGGGCACGCCGGCCATGACGTTGACATTGCCGATGGTGAAGCCCGGCGCGACCGAGACCGGGTTGTCGATCAGCGTCGCGCCCTCGGGGATCCGGGCCATGCGCAGGCGCGCCTCGTTCAGCTCGACCCCGCGGGCGGCGTAATGCGCGGCCAGAAGCGCGCGGGCGTCCTCGCGCACGTCGACCGTGGCGCCGAAGGCCGCGCCGACGGCGTCGGCGGTGATGTCGTCATGGGTCGGGCCGATCCCGCCCGAGGTGAAGACGTGGTCGACCCGGTCCGACAGCGCCCGGACCGCGGCGACGATGCCGTCGTGGTCGTCGGGGACGATGCGGACCTCGCGCAGGTCGATGCCGATGCGGCTGAGCTCGCCCGCCAGGTAGTGGGCGTTGCCCTCGCGGGTGCGGCCCGACAGGATCTCGTCACCGATGACGAGGATGGCGGCGGTCGGGTTCGGCATCGGGTCTCTCCGGGATCGGGTCTGGGGGCGGTGACGTCACCTGTCGGGCCAAGGTATAGGCCTGCGACCCCGGGCGGGAAAGGCCGGGCTCTGGCCAAGGCAGCGGTTTGCGCCTATCTAGGGCCGACAGTTTTCAGCCGATGCGAGGGCGGTACAGTGGACGATCCGAGCGGGCGTCTGACCAGGGACGGGATCAGGATCTACGAGCAGGGCGATTTCGCGGGCATGCGTGCCGCGGGGGAGATCGCGGCGCGGATCCTCGACGAGGTGGCGCCGCTGGTCGAGCCGGGCACGACGACGGGGGCGATCGACGCCTTCATCACCCGGCGGGTCGGGGAGCTGGGCGCGGTCTCGGCCACGATCGGCTACCGCGGCTATCAGCACGCCTCGTGCATCAGCGTGAACCACGTGGTCTGCCACGGGATCCCGGGGGCGAAGGTGCTGAAGGACGGCGACATCCTCAACATCGACGTGACCGTGATCCTGGACGGCTGGTACGGCGACACCAGCCGGATGTACGTGGCCGGCAACCTCAGCCGCAAGTCCGAGCGGCTGCTGCAGGTGACCCATGACGCGCTGATGCTGGGGATCGAGCAGGTGCGGCCCGGCAACACCTTCGGCGACATCGGTCACGCGATCCAGGCCTATGTCGAGGCGCAGCGGATGAGCGTCGTGCGCGACTTCTGCGGACATGGCGTCGGCCGTGTGTTCCACGCGCCGCCGAACGTGCTGCACTACGGGCGCAAGGGCTCGGGCGCGGTGCTGGAGGAGGGCATGATCTTCACCATCGAGCCGATGGTGAACCTCGGCCGGCCCGAGACCAAGGTGCTGGCCGACGACTGGACGGCGGTGACCCGCGACAAGTCGCTCTCGGCGCAGTTCGAGCATTCGGTGGGCGTGACCGCCGACGGCTGCGAGATCTTCACCCTGAGCCCGGGCGGGCGGTTCCACCCGACCTGGGGCTGAGGACGCGCGCCCGGCGGGGAGAAGGCGCTGCCCCCCCGGGCCGGGAGGGGGCGCTGCCCCCGGCTCCTGCGGAGCCTCCCCCGGGATGTTTCGGCCAAGGCGAACGGGGGCGGTAGGGGGCTCCGCCCCCGCGCGTGCCGCGCTCCCCCGGGATATTTGGGCAAAGTCGAGGAGCAGGGGCCGTGGGTCCCTTGCCCTTTAGAGGGCCGCCGTCGGGGCGTCGGCCGGCCTTTCAGTCGGCCTTGCGGTTCTTCTCGGCCGCGGCCTTCATCCGGGCGAGCAGCGCCGACTTGTCCTCGCGCGCGCCGAAGGGGTTCTTCGCCGCGCCCTTGGCATTGTGCTCGGCGTGCTTGGGCGTGTTCTTGTCGGGCTTGGCGCCGCCGGATTTCTTGTAGTCCATCGCTCAGATCCTTCCTGATCCATCGAAAAACCCCCGCAGGCTCGCGCCCCGGGGGTTGATCTTGTCGCGGGGTCGCCCCCACCAGCGTAACAGACCCCGGAGGGATCGAAGATGCGCTCAGAGCGCGCCTTCGCGCTGGGCCTTCTTGCGCGCCAGTTTACGGGCGCGGCGGACGGCCTCGGCCTTCTCGCGGGCTTTCTTCACGGACGGTTTCTCGAAATGCTGCTTGAGCTTCATTTCGCGGAACACACCCTCGCGCTGAAGTTTTTTCTTCAGGGCACGAAGCGCCTGTTCGACGTTGTTGTCGCGAACGCTGACCTGCATGTGGTTGTCACCACCTTCCTAAGCTAGAGTTTCTTCGCAGGAAGCCGCCCCATAGCAGGTGCCGGGCGGTCTGTCCAGTCCCGGTGCCGCGGGCGCGGCGGCTTTGCGGGATGGTCGTGCGGGGTGGGGCGATAGCGCGGAACGGGGGCGGGGGGCGCGGGGTTGCATCCGGAGGGGCGCCGTGGCCGTATGACGCCGACAGGGGCCGCGTCCACGGCGACCGCGCCCCCGCCCGGCACCCGGGCGAGACCCCCGAGGAGGCATCCCATGACCGACTTCGATCCCCGCAGCGACGCTGAAACGGCCGACCTGCAGGCGCGCCTGCTGGACGCGATGCTGCTGAACGTGCCCTTCGACGGCTGGTCCGAGACCGCGTTCCGCGAGGCCGCGCAGGCGGCCGGCGTCGACCTGCCGCTGGCCCGGGTGATCTGTCCGCGCGGCGCCGTCGACCTGGCCGTGGCCTATCACCGGCGCGGCGACGCGGCGATGCGGGCGGCGCTTGGGGCCGAGGACCTGTCGGGGCTGCGGTTCCGCGACCGGATCGCGCGGGCGGTGGAGCTGCGGCTGACGGCGGCGGACCGCGAGGCGGTGCGGCGCGGATCGGCACTGTTCGCACTGCCCCAGCATGCCGCGACCGGGGCGAAGCTGGTCTGGGAGACGGCCGACGCGATCTGGGACGCGCTGGGCGATTCGTCGGACGACATCAACTGGTACAGCAAGCGCGCGACGCTGTCGGCCGTCTATGGCGCCACGGTGCTTTACTGGCTTGGCGACGAGAGCGAGGGCGGGGCGGCGACGCGCGCCTTCCTTGACCGGCGGATCGGCGACGTGATGGGGATCGAGAGCGCGAAGGCACGGGTGAAGGACAGCCGGGTGCTGAGCACGCTGTTCGCCGCGCCGATCTGGCTGGCCGGGCGGGTGCGGGCGCCGGGGGCGCGGGGCGCCAGCGCGGGTGGCGGTGCCAATGCCGAGGGGCAGGGCCGGGCATGAGCCTTCCCGACACGATGCGCGCCGTCGAGATCGCGGCCCCCGGCGGGCCCGAGGTGCTGACCCCCTGCGAGCGGCCGGTGCCGGTGCCGGGCGCGGGCGAGATCCTGATCCGCGTGGCCTGGGCCGGGGTGAACCGGCCCGATGCGCTGCAGCGGGCCGGCAGCTATGCGCCGCCCCCCGGCGCCTCGCCGCTGCCGGGGCTGGAGGCTGCGGGCCATGTCGCGGGACTGGGGCCGGGCGTCGGCGGCTGGGCGCTGGGCGACGCGGTCTGCGCGCTGCTGCCCGGCGGGGGCTATGCCGAATACGTCGTCACCCCCGCGGCCCACGCCCTGCCGGTGCCCGCGGGCATGGGCCTGCGCGAGGCCGCCTGCCTGCCCGAGACCTTCTTCACCACCTGGTCGAACGTCTTCATGCGCGGCAGGCTGCGGGCGGGCGAGCGGTTCTTGGTGCACGGCGGCTCGTCGGGGATCGGCACGACGGCGATCCAGCTGGCGAAGGTCTTCGGCGCCCGGGTGTTCGCCACTGCCGGCTCGGCCGAAAAATGCGCCGCATGTGCGCGGCTGGGCGCGACCGCGATCAACTACCGCGAGGCCGATTTCGTCAAGGTCCTGCGGGCCGAGGGCGGGGCGGACCTGGTGCTCGACATGGTCGGTGGCAGCTATATCCCGCGCAACATCAAGGCGATGGCCGAGGATGGCCGGCTGGTGATGATCGCCTTCCTCGAGGCGCCGGTGGCCGAGCTGAACTTTGCCCAGATCATGGCGCGGCGGTTGACGGTGACCGGCTCCACCCTGCGGCCGCAGTCCGAGCTGGCCAAGGCGCGGATCGCGGCCGAGCTGCACGACAAGGTCTGGCCGCTGCTGGCGGCGGGGCGGATCGCGCCGGTGATGGACAGCGCCTTCCCGCTGGAGCGCGCGGCCGAGGCGCATGCCCGGATGGAAAGCTCGGGCCATATCGGCAAGATCGTGCTGGAGGTCGCGCCGTGACCCCGTCCGCAGCGGCCCCGCCCGGCGGGGTCGTGCCGCGGATGGGGTTCGGCACCTGGCTGCGCACCGGCGACGAGGCGCTGGCCTGCATCGCCAGCGCCGCCGAGGCCGGCTATCGCGCCTTCGACACCGCCGAGCGCTATGGCAACGAGGTCGAGGTCGGGCGCGGCATCGCCGCGACGGGGCTGGCCCGCGACGAGGTCTTCGTGACCTCGAAGGTCTGGTGGGACCACCTCGCGCCGCAGGCGATGCGCGACGCGATCCGCGGCTCGCTCGACCGGCTGGGGATGGACCGGCTGGACCTGTACCTGATCCACTGGCCCTCGCCCGGCGGCGAGGTGGCGGTCGAAAGCTATATCGAGACGCTGTTGCAGCTGCAGGACGAGGGGCTGGCGACGCATGTCGGGATCTCGAACCACACGCTGGCCCTGATCGGGCGGGCGCGGGACGCGGCCGCCGGCCGGCCGCTGGCGACGAACCAGGTCGAGCTGCACCCGTTCCTGCAGAACCGCCGCATTGCCGCCGCCTGCCACGCGGCCTCGATCCCGCTGACGGCCTACCTGCCGCTGGCACGGGGACGGGTCGCGCAGGATCCGGAGCTTGCCGCGATCGCGGCCGAGCTTGGCGCCACGCCGGCGCAGGTCTCGCTGGCCTTCCTGATGGCAGAGGGGCACGCCGTGATCCCGTCGTCGTCGAAGCCCGCGCGGATCGTCGAGAATTTCGGCGCGACCCGGCTGGCGCTGAGCCCGGCGCAGATCGACAGGCTGCGCGGGCTGGACCGGGGCGCGCGGTTCACCGATCCCGGCTTTGCGCCCGCCTGGGACTGAGCGCCCGCCTGGGACTGAGCGCTAGCGCGGCGGCGGCATCCGCGCGTCGGGCAGGCGGCAGTCGCGGATCGTGTCGGCGCCGCAGCGGCGGAACGACAGGTCCCGCGTCAGGCAGATGCGCACCTCGCGGATCAGGCCACGCTCGCAGGTCACGGTGATGCCGTCGGCCGCAAGCGCCGGGTTCGCGTCGAGGAATGCGTCCTCGACCACCGAGGCGGGCAGATCGACCTCGCGCGGCAGGCCGGTCAGCACCGGCGGGATCGCGACCCGCGCCAGCGCGGCGCGGGCGGTCGCGAAATAGTCCTGCGCCGAGAGGCCCGAGCAGCGGCCATGCTTCTTCCATTCGTACCAGGCAAGACCGCCCGAGCCCATGACGTCGGCCATCCGCGCGCTTTCGGCCCGCGAGGGGTCGCGCGCCGGGGTGCGGCAATAGCTTGGCCAGCCCCGTTCGTTCTGCGGCCAGAGCCCGTGCAGCAGGAAGCCGCGGCGTGCGCCGGGGCGGCACTCGGCCGCGTCGCCGTCGTCGCCCCCGAGCGCGCAGAAGCTTGGCGACCAGCTCAGCGCCAGCAGGTAGTAGTCGAAGGCCCCGGCGGCCTCGCCTTCCGCCCGGGTCGCAGGGGCGGGCGCGGCCAGCAGGGCAAGGGCGGCAAGCGCGAGGCGGGCGGCGGCTTTGGGCTGCATTTCCTCTTCCCTCGCGTCGGTCTTGGCACTATATGACCCGGTGACTTCCCTGAAAACGTGGAAAGGCGGGCCGGACAGGACCGCAGCCGTTTTCCCGGCACGGGAGAGATTTGTAAAGGAGCGATCCGATGTCCAAACCCTTGATGGCCAAGGCGACCGCGGTCTGGCTGGTCGACAACACCACGTTGAGCTTCAAGCAGATCGCGGATTTCTGCGGCATGCACGAGCTTGAGGTCCAGGGCATCGCCGACGGCGACGTGGCGACCGGCGTCAAGGGATTCGACCCGATCAGCCACAACCAGCTGGAGCAGGTCGAGATCGACAAGGGCGAGAAGAACCCGCTCTACAAGCTGCGGCTGAAGGCCAACCCGAATGCCGCCGGCGAGGAAAAGCGCCGTGGCCCGCGCTATACCCCGCTGTCCAAGCGTCAGGACCGTCCGAACGCGATCCTGTGGCTGGTGAAGTTCCACCCCGAGCTTGCGGATGCGCAGATCGCCAAGCTCGTCGGCACCACCAAGCCGACGATCGCCTCGATCCGCGAGCGCACGCACTGGAACATCGCCAACATGCAGCCGATCGACCCGGTCGCGCTGGGCCTGTGCCGCCAGTCGGAACTGGACGCGGCCGTGCAGAAGGCCGCCAAGAAGCGCGCGGCGGATGGCGCGGTGATGACCGACGACGAGCGGCGCAAGCTGGTGTCGACCGAGCAGTCGCTGTCGATGTCGGCCGAGCCGCGGATGCCCTCGTCGATCGCCGGGCTGGAGAACTTCACGCTGTCGAAGCCCGAGCCCGAGGAAGACGAGCGGTCGGCCAAGGACTTCTCGGATGCCGAGAGCTTCTTCAACCTGCCGCAGGGCGATGACGACGACGAGGACGAGGACGACGACCGGCGCTGAGCGCCGGCATCGATCCGGCCGGCCCGGCCCGCTCTCCTGGACCCCCGCAGCGCCCGCTTCGGGGGTCTTTTCGTGTCAGGGCCCTTGGCCCGGTCGGGCCCATGGGCCTCCGGTGGTCCCGGCGGCCCCGCGGGGTGGTTGCGCAGCGGGGCTCAGACCCGCTTGCGGGCCCGGAGGGCGGCCTGGATCGTGCCGTCATCGAGGTAGTCGAGTTCGCCCCCGATCGGCACGCCCTGCGCGAGGCTCGTGACCTGCACGCCCCGGTCCTCGAGCGCCTCGGCGATGTAATGCGCCGTGGTCTGGCCGTCGACGGTGGCGTTCAGCGCGAGGATCACCTCGGTCACGCCCTCGTCGCGCACACGCTCGAGCAGCAGCGGGATGCGCAGCTCGTCGGGCCCGACGGCGTCGAGCGCCGACAGCACGCCGCCCAGCACGTGGTAGCGGCCGCGGAACGCCCGCCCCCGCTCCATCGCCCAGAGGTCGGCCACGTCCTCGACCACGCAGATCTCGCCGGTGGCGCGGGCGGGATCGGCGCAGACGGCGCAGAGGTCGCCGGTGCCCAGATTGCCGCAGCGCGCACAGTCGCGCACGGCCTCGGCGACGTGGCCCATCAGCTCGGCCATCGGCGCCATCAGTGTCGCGCGCCGCGCCATCAGGTGCAGCACCGCGCGGCGCGCCGACCGGGGCCCGAGCCCCGGCAGCCGCGCCATCGCATCGATCAGCGCCTCGATCTCGCGCGTACCGTCGGACAAGATGGGGTCCCGCGCCGCGCTCAGAACGGCAGCTTGATGTCGGCCGGCAGGCCGAGCGCCTCGGTCATCCGCGCCATCTCGGCCTTCGAGGTCTCGGCAGCCTTGGCCTGCGCGTCCTTGATCGCGGCCAGGATCAGGTCCTCGACGACCTCCTTGTCCTCGGGGCGGAAGATCGAGGGATCGATCTCGAGCCCGACAAGGTCGCCCTTGGCGGTGGCGGTGGCCTTGACCATGCCCGCACCCGAGACGCCGGTGACCTGCACGCGGGCAAGGTCCTCCTGCATCTGTCCCAGCTTTTCCTGCATCTCCTGCGCGGCCTTCATCATCTTGGCCATGTCGCCAAGACCGCCGAGCCCACCCAAGCCCTTCAGCATCTTCGTCTCCTTAGCTGTCCTCGAAAGGATCCCATTCGTCCTCGACCTCGGGCAAAGCCTCCGAGGCCGCGGCCCGCGTGCGCGCCGAGGCCGGCGTCACGCTGATCTTCGCCCCGGGGAAGGCGGCCAGAAGCGCCGCCACCACCGGGTTCTCGGCCGCCTCGGCCTGCGCCGCGGCCTCGGCCCTGGCGCGGGTCTCGGCGATGGTCTCGGCGCCGCCCGCACCCACGACCGAGACGCCCCAGCGCTGCCCGGTCCAGGTCTGCAGCCGCGCGGCCAGGGTCGCGGCCAGGTCGCGACGGGCGTCGGGCGCCTGTTCGAACTCGATCCGCCCGGGCGCGTAATGCACCAGCCGAACGCCGGTCTCGACGGCGACCAGCAGGGTCATGTCGCGGTGGTCCCGGATCAGTTCGACGACGTCGTCGAAGCGCGCGTACCGCGCAAGCCCAACCTCGGGCGCCCGGGCAAGCGCGGTGGCCGCGCCTTGACCGGACACGGCCGGGGCGGGACGGGGGCCGGGCGCGGCCTGCCAGCCACCCTGCGGCGCGGCCTGGGCCCGGGGCGCGCCATGCACCGCCCCGCCGCCACCCGTGCCGCCACCGATCCCGCCGCCCGCAGGTGCGCCGCCGGTCGCGGGCATCTCCTGCAGCCGGCGCAGGATCCGCTCGGGGTCGGGCATCTCGGCCACGTGCGTCAGCCGGATGATCGCCATCTCGGCCGCCATCATCGCGTTCGGCGCGATCGACACCTCTTCCAGCGCCTTCAGCAGCATCTGCCACATCCGGCTGAGCGAGGGCATCGCCAGCGCCGCCGCCAGCGCCTGGCCGCGCGCGCGCTCGTCGGGCGGCACGGTCGGGTCGTCGGCAGCATCGGGCGTGATCTTCACCACCGAGATCCAGTGCGTCACCTCGGCCAGGTCGCGCAGCACCGCCATCGGGTCGGCGCCATCCGCGTATTGCCCCGCGATCTCGGTCAGCGCGCCCGCCGCGTCGCCCTTCATGATCAGGTCGAACAGGTCGAGCACCCGGCCACGGTCCGCCAGCCCCAGCATCGCCCGCACCTGGTCGGCCGTCGTCTCGCCCGCGCCATGCGCGATCGCCTGGTCGGTCAGCGACATCGCATCGCGCACCGAGCCCTCGGCCGCGCGCGCGATCAGCGCCAGCGCGTCGGGCGCGATCGCCGCGCCCTCGCGGGTCGCGATCTTGCCGAGGTAGTCGATCATCACCTCGGGCTCGATGCGCTTGAGGTCGAAGCGCTGGCAGCGCGACAGCACCGTCACCGGCACCTTGCGGATCTCGGTGGTGGCGAAGATGAACTTCACGTGGGCGGGCGGCTCCTCCAGCGTCTTCAGCAGCGCGTTGAACGCGCTGGTCGACAGCATGTGGACCTCGTCGATGATGTAGACCTTGTAGCGCGCCGAGGCCGCCCGGTAGTGCACGCTCTCGATGATCTCGCGGATGTCGCCGACGCCGGTGCGGCTGGCGGCGTCCATCTCCAGCACGTCGACATGCCGGCCCTCGGCGATGGCGCGGCAGTGCTCGCACTCGAGGCAGGGGTCGGTGGTCGGCCCGCCGCTGCCGTCCGGGCCGATGCAGTTCAGCCCCTTGGCGATGATCCGCGCCGTCGTGGTCTTGCCGGTGCCGCGGATGCCGGTCATCACGAAGGCCTGCGCGATGCGGTCGGCGGCGAAGGCGTTGCGCAGCGTGCGCACCATCGCCTCCTGCCCGATCAGGTCGGCGAAGGTCGCGGGGCGGTACTTGCGCGCCAGCACCTGGTAGGGGGCGGAGGGGGTGGTCTCTGCCGCGTCGGACATTTGGGCCTCGGGGATCACGTGCCGGCCGATCGGCGGCCGGCTCAGGGGCTCAATCTAGGCGCTCGGGCCGGCGGCGTAAACCGGCCCCGCTCAGACAGTCGCCCGCACCGCCGCCGCCAGCACGAGGTAGCGCCCGCCCTTCGCGATCGTGACCAGCACGAGGAAGCGCCCCAGCGGCTCGCGCAGCACGCCCGCGACCACGGTCAGCGGGTCGCCCACCACCGGCAGCCAGCTGCCCAGAAGGCTCCAGGCGCCCCAGCGGCGGTACCAGCGCTCGGCCCGCGCCAGCCGCGCCCGCCGCTCGGGGCCGTGCCGCGCCGCCCCGGCGGCAAGGCCGCGCCCCAGCGCCCAGTTCGCGACCGCGCCCAGCACGTTGCCGCCTGTCGCCACCGCCAGCAGCAGCCAAGCCGGGTGCTCGCCGGCCAGAAGCAGCGCCACCAGCACCGCCTCGGACTGCGCGGGCAGGATCGTGGCCGCGATCGCGGCGGCGGCAAAAAGGCCCAGAAGCGCTAGCATGGGGGAGGGTCCTGCAGATGGCGGTGCGCCCGCTTGCACCGCCTCGGCGCCGCCAAGTCAAGCCGCGCCGGTCCGCGGTGCACCTGTGCGGCCCCCGCCGTCACTCCCCTCCAGTCATTGCCCCGCCGTCACTCCCGCGTCAGCGCCACCACCGGGTCGAGCCGCGCCGCGCGCCGCGCGGGCAGGTAGCCGAAGGTGATGCCGATGAGGGTCGAGGAGAGGAACGCCACCCCCGTCGCCATCGCCGAATAGCTCATGCGGATGTCGCTCTGCAGCCCTTCGACCAGCTGGCCGATCCCGAAGGCGAGCGCGATGCCCAGCGCGCCGCCCAGCAGGCAGACCATCACCGCCTCGGTCAGGAACTGCGCGACGATGTCGGCGCGCCGGGCGCCCACCGCGACCCGCACGCCGATCTCCTTGGTGCGCTCGGTGACCGAGACCAGCATGATGTTCATCACCCCGATCCCGCCGACGAACAGCGAGATGACGGCGATCGCCGAAACCAGCCAGGTCAGCGTCGCGGCGGTCGAGGTGATGGTCTCGCGGATCGTGTCCGAGTTCTGCAGGAAGAAGTCGCGGGTGCCGTGGCGGGCGAGGATCAGCGCGTCGATCTGGGCCTCGGCATCGGACATGGCAGTGTCGTCGGCCACCCGCACCGCGATCGAGCTCAGCGTGCTCGCGCCGGTGACGCGCAGCGCCGCGGTGGTCCAGGGCGTGAAGATCCGCGGGGTGTCGGGCCCGAAGCTCGCCCCCGTCGCCTCGACCGTGCCGATGATGCGCAGCGGCACCTTGCCGATCTTCACCGTCTGCCCGACCGGGTCCGAGCCGTCGGGGAAGAAGGTCTCGACCGACGATGCGTCCAGCACCGCCACCTGCTCGCGCCGGGTGACCGCGGCGGTGCCGAAGGTCGTGCCGCCGGTCACCCGGTAGGCGCCGACGTCGAAATAGGCCGGCCCCACGCCGCGCATCGACACCGAGGTCGAGACGCTGCCGCGCGCGGCGGTCTGCGACGACGAGATCTCGGGCGAGACCGAGGCCGAGAAGGCTTCGCGCGACAGCGCCTCGGCATCGGCGGCGGTCAGGGTCCGGATCGCCGACGAGCGCCGGTCGCCGAAGCCCGAGCCGGCGCGGATCGTGATCGTGTTGGTGCCGATCGAGGCGATGTTCTCCAGCACCCGCTCCTGGCTGCCCTGGCCGAGGGCGACGACCGAGACCACCGAGGCGATGCCGATGATGATCCCGAGCATGGTCAGGAAGCTGCGCAGCCGGTGCGCGTTCAGCGCCCGTGCCGCCATCGCCGCCGCCTCGCGCCACCGGCCGATGCCGGCGAAGGCGCCCTCGTCCCGCGGAACCGGGGCCGGGGCCGCGGCCGGGCCGGTGGCCGCCGCGATCTCCGCTGCAGGCGCCGCGGGGCGGGGGGCCTGGTCGCGGTCGCGCTTGCCTGGATCCCCCGCGTCGCCGCCGGGGGCCCCGCTGTCCGACAGGATCCGGCCGTCGCGGATCTCGACGATGCGGCCCGCCTGCGCCGCGACCTCGGGGTCGTGGGTGACGATGATGATCGTGTGGCCTTGGCCGTTCAGCTCGTGCAAAAGCGCCATCAGCTCGGCCCCCGAGCGGCTGTCGAGCGCCCCCGTCGGCTCGTCGGCCAGGATCACCTCGCCGCCGTTCATCAGCGCCCGCGCCACCGAGACCCGCTGCTGCTGGCCGCCCGACAGCTCGCCCGGGCGGTGATGCGCCCGCTCCGCCAGCCCCAGCCGCGCCAGCAGCTCGGCCGCCCGCGCCCGCCGCGCCGAGGGCGCCCGCCCGGCATAGACCGCCGGCACCTCGACATTGCCGGTCGCGTCGAGATCCGCGAGCAGCTGGTAGCGCTGGAAGATGAAGCCGAAATGCGCCCGCCGCAGCCGGGCCCGCGCCCGCTCGTCCATCGCCGAGACATCCTGGCCCGCATAGTGGTAGCTGCCCGTGCTCGGCCGGTCGAGGCAGCCGATCAGGTTCATCAGCGTCGACTTGCCCGAGCCCGAGGTGCCGACGATCGCCACCATCTCGCCCGCGCGGATGTCGAGGTCGATGCCGTGCAACACCGTCACCTGCTGCTCGCCCGCGGCATAACTGCGCGTCAGCCCGCGCAGCCGGATCAGCGCGTCACCCGCCCTCTGCGACCCGGCCATGTCAGAACCCCATCGGGCCGCGCATGCGCCGCCCGCCATCGCTGCCGCCGCTGCTGCTGCGGGTGGTCGCGGTGGTGACGACATGTTCGCCCGCCTCCAGCCCCGACAGGATCTGCGCCGAGACCCCGGTGTCCAGCCCGACCTCGACGCGGCGGGTCTCGGGCCGCGCGTCGGCGGCGTTCCAGACCTGCACCGTGCGGCTGCCGTCGGCCGCCACCGGCCCCAGCGCCGCCGAGGGGATGCTCAGCGCGCCCTCGGCCGAGGCGAGGCGGATCGTCACCTCGGCGGTCATGCCGATGCGCAGCACGCCCTCGGGATTGTCGACGTCGAGCAGGGCGTTGTAGTAGATCGCCGTCCCGGTCTCGATCGTGTCGGCATCGGCGATCGCGGCCGGCGCGGGCTCGATCGCGCGCAGCGTCGCGTCGAAGCGCAGGTCGGGCGCGCCCGACAGGGTGAAGCTGGCCGGCAGGCCGGGCCTGACGTTGACGATGTCGGCCTCCGAGATCTCGGCCTTCACCACCATCCGGTCGAGCGCGGCCAGCTTCACGATCGTCGGCGACGAGGTGTTGGCATTGACCGTCGCGCCCTCCTTGTTGACCACCGCGACAACGGTGCCGGTGATCGGCGCGGTGATCCGGGTGCGGTCGAGTTCGGTCTGCGCGGTCGCGACCGCGATCTCGGCCTGCGCGTGGCTTGCGTCCAGCGCGGCGAGATCGGCCTGCGCCACGGCCAGCGCCGCCTGCGCCGCCTGCAGGTCCTCGGCCGAGGTCAGGTTCTTGGCATTGAGCGTCGTGCGGCGGGTGACCAGCAGGTCCTGCTCGCGGATGGTGGCCTTCTGCGCCGCCATCTGCGCCTCGATCTGCGAGAGGTTGGCGCGGGCCTGCGCCACGGCGTTCTCCTGGTCGGCCGAGTCGATCTGCGCGATCAGCTCGCCCTCCGACACCTTGTCGCCCAGGGCCACGGCCAGCGTCTCGATCTGGCCCGAGACCCGCGCGCCGACCGAGACCAGCTGCGCGGCCTCGATCGCGCCGGTGGCGAGCACGGTCTGCGACAGGTCCGCGCGCGTCACCTCGGCGGTGGCGGGCGGCGTCGGTTCGGCCTGGCGGCCGATCATCGCCCAGGCGAGACCGCCCAGGCACAGCAGGGCCACGGCGGCGAGAAGGGCAAGGCGGGCATTGCGGCGCATCGTCGGTCCTCGTGTCGGGGTGGCGCGGGCGGCGATGGTTGCCCCCGGCGATCCTGGACTTCTACGGGCGAGCCGCCGCGATCCGTCGTCGCAAAAGCGCCCGCACTCGGTTCGGCCCCGCAAGACATGGTGTGCGCATGTGCACATTTTCGGGGTCAATGGCTTGGTGATGTGCGAAGATGGCGCGTCAACATCCTGATTTCCCTGCATCTTCAGGGCCGGATCCCGTCCGGCCCGGCGCGCCGATCCGCGCCGATCCACGACGACCGCGCGCGGGCGCCGGCGGACCGGCGGCTTGCACGGCGCGCAACCGTGCCTACCTCGGTCCTGTCCGCAAGCGGATGCCATGGCGGGGTCGGACGATCCCGCGCGGCGACACCGAACACTCCCTTCCATCCTTCCCCGTGCGGGACGGTGGCGCAGGTCCCCCGGGGGGCGGCGAAGGGACGCTTCGGCCCGTCGCAAGGCGGATGCGGCGGTGGTCGCGGGCGGCGTTGGTACAGGCGCAGCCGGCGGCAATCGACACGAGATCGACGGGCCCGCGATGGCCCGGAGCGAAAGGATCAGACCATGAAACTCGACATTCTCATTCTCTCGGGCGCCCTTGTTGCCGCGACCGGCGGTGCCGCCTTCGCGAATGGCGGCGAGGATGCGAACGACTGGGGCCCGTCCAAGCCCCGCATGTTCCGCGACACCGACGGCACCAGCCTGTCGCAGCCCGCGACCCGCAACGCGACCGATGCGCAGGTGCTGCGCGTCGTGGACAAGGACGGCAATGTCATCGGCTATGTCGAGCAGCCGAAGAAGTGAGCCCGGCGGCTTGGACACCCGCGCCGCGAGCTGTGCGGTCGGCGCGGGATCGCCGCCTGGCCTGAAGACCACGGGCCCGTCTCTGACCAGAGGCGGGCCCGTTGCGTGTCCAGGGGCGCGTGTCCGGGGTCGCCTGTCCGGGGGGCGCGTGTCCGGGTCGGTCAGCCGCCGGTCTTGCCCAGAAGCGACGGATCGGGCGTGCGCAGTTTGAGCCGGCCGGGCGCGGTCTGCTGCTGGCGCCGGATCAGCTGCTGCTGGCGCTGCAGGTGCTGCTGGTTCTTCTGCTGCATGGTCTGGTTGCGGTCGTCGCGCTGCTGCTGGCGCAGCAGCAGGCGCTGCTGCTGCTGAAGCTGCTGCTGCTGCGCGCGCAGCTCGTCTGACTGCGCCAGCGCGGCCGTGGCGCCGGTCATGCCGGTCGCCCCCAGCACCAGCGCGAACAGCACGCGGCGGGCGATCGGCAGGGCGGATCTGGGCAGGGGCATCGGAACCTCTCGCGGAAACGGACGGGACGGGGCCCTTTCGGGCTCTCATCCCTCAAGTAGGGAACCCGCGACGCCGCCGGAAGGTCCCGCGATCGGAAACCTGTCGATTTCCCGCCGGGCGCCCCGCTTCACCCGGCGGCCGCGCGGATGCGCGCGAGCCAGCCCTGCGCCGCCGCGTGATCGGGGCGGATCCGCAGGATCGCCTCGCAGTGCCGCGCCGCCTCGTCGGGGGCGCCCAGCTTCATCGCGTGGGTGACCATGTACATGTGATAGTGGACCGGTTCGGCCTGCTCGGCGCGCGCGGCGATCCGCCGCGCAAGCTCGGGCCGGCCCAGCCGCATCGCGCTGCGGGCGAGGTTCAGGTAATAGCGGTGATCCTCGCGCCGGCGGCGGGCGATCCGGCGCTGGATCGCGGCGATGTCGCCATCGATGAGCGATTCGAAGATCGCGAGCGCGTTGGCCGACCCGCGGATGCAGGTCGGCGTGCCGTGGGCCACATGCGGGGCCCGCAGCAGGTGGACCGGCCCCAGCGCGCGCAGCGCCTCGGCATTGTGACGGTCGGGCGCGAACCAGGGGTCGTAGAGGATGGCCGACGTCTCGGGCAGATGCGCGGCGGTGATCGCCATGCCCGCGTGCAGGGCCGGGTCGAAGTGGCGGTGATAGCGGCGGTCCGCCGGGCCGGTGTCGTCGGGGTCGATGCTGATCTGGGGATTGCAGGCCAGCGCGTGGCTGGCACCGAGGATCCGGCCCCAGCGCAGCGCGCCGTAGCCGCCCATCGAGGCGCCGTAGGCGATGCGGTGCGTCGACAGGCCCAGCCGCTCGCGGCAGAGCTGCGCCGCGGCGGCCATCTCCGCGGCCGGGTACCAGCAGGGGTGGCGCGGGACCACCGCCACGAGGTTCAGCCCCAGCCGGTCGCAAAGCGTGCGCGCGAAGGCCCGCCGCCCGTTGGCGCGGGCGTGCATGATCTCGAAGCTCAGCAGCCCGATCCGCGAGGGGCGCGCGAAGTGCAGCACCTGCAGGTGCCGGCCGTCGAACAGGATTTCGGGCGGGGGGGCGGTTGTCATCGCGGGGGCCATGCGCGGCTCAGCCCGGCTCGGTCGGGGCGGGGGCGGGGGAAAGGGGCGCGGGGTGGCACAGCCAGTCCTCGACAAGGCCGAGCTTCTGGCGGCGCAGGATCTCGGCCTGGGTCCTGTGGCGCAGGAACGGCAGCACCAGCACCGGCGGCACGTCATGCTCGAGCGCATAGGCCAGCTCGCGCGCGATGCGCGGGCGCGACTTGCTCGAGACCGCGTCGGCGGCCCGCTCCGCGGCGGGGGCGTCGGGGTCGCCGTCCTCGTCGTCGCGGAAGACATGGTGCAGCGCATCGACGAAGACCGAGGCGGCATCGGATTTCGGCCGCCGCCCGCGCCGGCCGGCGCGGCGCATGTGGCTGCGCGCGGCCTCGATCCGGCCCTCGGCCCGCAGGCAGTACATCATCAGGTAGACCCGTTCGCGCAGCTGGTCGTTGGCCAGCGCGTCGCCTTCGGCCGTGCCGGCCTCCTGCTGCCACAGCGCGCGGATCGCGGCGCAAAGGCCGTCGATCCGGTCCTCGAGCGGCCCGGTCGCCGCCGCCCCGAGATGGGGCGCGGCCCAGTCCGGAAGGCGGAAGGCGAAGGTCGTGCGCATCACCGGCACCGCTCCGGCCCGTGGCGCCACGCGCGGCGCCGGGCCGGGGTCGACGGGCGGCGCCGCTGCCGCCATGGTCACGCCGTGGCGGCTTCGGCCTGCTCGGCCTCGGCCGCGCGCAGGGCGTCCTGCTCGAGCCGCTTGTTCACGAAGTCGGCGATCTTGAAGTAACCGGTCCGCGTGTAGTGGTCGCTGTCCGAGAATTCGGCCGGGTCGAGCAGCGTGTCGATGTCGATGAAGGTCGCGTTCGGCGTCGCGTCGCAGAAGGCACGGCACATCGCGTTGTAGCCGTGCCGGATCTCGGGCGTGCGCTTGGCCTGCTCGCCATGCTCGGCCACGGCCGACAGGATGAACATCGGCGTTTCGGGCTTGCGCAGCCCGTGCACGCGTTCCAGCGCCTGCCGGGTCAGCGCCAGCCGTTCCTCCAGCGTCAGGCGCCGGTGGTACATCTCCTTGGCGAACCGCGAGGCGGTGTCGGGATCGCGCATCAGCTTCTTGAACCGGCGCGGCGGGATCGTCGCCCAGAACTCGCCGCCCCAGCTTTCGCCGCCATAGGTGAAGAACAGGTCGGACGGGACCGAGAAATACAGCGACAGCAGGATCAGGTCGGTCTCGGCGATCGAGCGGTCGAAGGCCAGCATGTCGTCCAGCGACTGGCCGACGAAATAACGCAGCGGGTGCGAATGCTTCAGGCTCTTGTGGCGCGGGTTCAGGATGAAGCCGACATCGTCATAGCGCACCAGCATGCCGCGGTCGTCCTGCTTGTTGACGAACTCGTCGCGGTTGGTGCCGCAGTAGAACGACACCTGCAGCAGGTCGCAGCCCCCCACGAGGCTCAGCCGGCGGTCCGCGGCGGGCGAGACCTCGGCGTCGAAATCGGCGACCTCTGTGATCCAGTCGATCTCGCCCATCTGGTCGAGCTCGCTCGCGACCGGGCCGACGACCTTGAACTCGGGCCGGTGCAGATAATTCCAGACCCACTGCTCGACGCCCATGTTCAGCGTGCGGCAGGAGAAGGCGAAATGGTGCACCGTGGTGCCCGAGAACTTGGTGCGCACGCAGAAGAAGCCGACGACGCCATAGTCGCCGTAGCGGTCGCGCACCTCGATCAGGCCCGCGTGCATCCCCGAGACCTGCAAGAGGTCGTCGAGCGCCGCGCGCTCCTTGTCGGTGTTGGCGCGGACCTTGGTGAAGTTCAGCTGGTTGGTGCGGTTGAGGATCTCCAGCACCCGGTCCATGTGGTTCTCGACATCGGTGATGATGCGCACCTTGATGTCGGACTGGCGCAGGAACTCGACGTTGGACAGGCCCGAATTCTCGCGTTCGTCCTTCTTCTGCTCCATCACCTTGTACTGCGCGAGCCGGCTGTGCTTGCGGTCGTCCTTGCCCTTCAGCTGCGGCAGGTCCAGCAGCCCGTCGAGCGGTCCCTTCGACGCGTCGACCACCATCAGCTGCTTGCTGAAGAACACCGCCTCTTCGAGGTTCAGGTGGTTGTCGTCGAGGAACAGCACGTTCTCGTCGCGCAGGCCCATCTCGTCGATCATCTGCGCGATGGCCTGTCCCTTGGGCGACCAGGCGATGTGCGGGAAGACGAACAGATCCCAGATCCCGAGCTTTTCCAGCGCCTCGCGCGCCTGGCCGAAATCGTTCTTCGAGCAGATCGAGCACATGATGCCGCGGTCCACCAGCGTGCGCACCATCGCGAGGTTCGCCTCGATCGGGCGGATGCCCTCTTCCGAGAGTGTGCCGCCCCAGAGCGTCTCGTCCAGGTCCCAGATCACCAGCTTGACTTGCGCCTTCACGGCGTCGAACAGATTCCCGGACATGCGACTCCCGTCAGGTTGGGCATTTGGCTCACGCTAGCGAGTTATATTGGCGGCTTTGACGATGCGTCAAGCGCCACGCCGGTCGGCGCAACAGCCTCGCGGGCCTCGTGCACTTCGTTTCCGGGCATGCCCGTCGAAGATGTCGAGAGTGAGGCACGGGAATGAACCGCAGGTGACCCCGGCCCGGGCGGGCGCGTCACGACTGGCGGGGAGGGGGGTGAGAGGCTGGACAACGACCCAAGCGGGGCTCGTTACGGCTGCTTCCTTCCGGACCTGACCGGGTTGGCGAGGCGCTCGCCCGCGCCAACCTCTCGGGGGCGGATATAGGGGGACGCGGGCGCCCGCGCAAGGTGGTTGTGCAGCCGGGCACCTTGCCCGCCGCAGGATCGCGGACCAAGTCATGGCACAGACACCGCAATTTCCGGAGGCCATCATGTCCGCACCCGTCGTCGCCGTCCTCGTGGGCTCGCTGCGCGCGAAATCGATCAACCGCCGCCTGGCCGAGAACATCGCCCGCATCGCCGGCGACCGGCTGCAGCTGAAGATCCTCGAGATCGGCGACCTGCCGCTTTACAACGACGACCTCTGGGCCGACCCGCCGGCGTCGGTGCTGCGCTTCAAGCAGGAGATCGCGGCGGCGGATGCGGTGATGGCGATCACGCCCGAATACAACCGCTCGTTCTCGGCGCCGTTGAAGAACGCGATCGACTGGGGCTCGAAGCCGATGGGCAAGAACGTGTTCTCGGGCAAGCCGGCGGTCGCGACGGGGGCCACGCCCGGGGCGCTGGGGGCGCTGGCGGGCGTGATGGCGACCGCGCAGCTGCTTGGCGTCGTCGGTTGCGCGGTGATGACCACGCCGGGCGTCTACTTCTCGGCCAAGCCCGAGCACCACGACGAGAACGGCGTCCTGACCGAAGAGGGCACGATCAGCTTCCTGTCGGGATGGATCGACAGCTTCGCCACCTGGATCAAGAAGGTCGGCTGATCCGTCAGCCTTCCAGGCAGGGGGGCGCGCCGCCCCAGGCGGCGATCTCCTCGGCCACCAGCTCCTGCAGGTGCCACAGGCCGCGGTCGCGGATGCCCTCGGCATCCAGCGCCCGCACCGTCTCGTGCAGGTATTCGGCGCCCGAGCCGCCGTGGCCGCAGGCATGCGCCAGCCGCCAGGCCTGCTCCTCGGCCGGCAGCTCGATCACGATCGGGCCGTCGGGGTTGGCCCAGAAGGTCAGCGCATCGACCCGCTCGCCGGTGTCCAGCCGCACCTTCACCCAGCGCGCCATGCCGGCATGTTCCTTCGCGATCAGCTCGCGGCGCAGAAGCTTGTCCAGCGCCGCGCGCGCGGGCTCGGCCGCGTCGATCACCAGCCCGGTGGTCGATCCGCCCGACTGCAGCGCAAGCATCAGCCCCGGCACCGCTTCGGTCCCGCGCCACTGGGTCAGGTGCAGGCAGAAGCTGCGGTGCCAGCCATGCGCGGTGCCGCGCGCGCGCGCCCCGGTCTCGAACCCGGGTTTCCAGATCAGCGAGCCGTAGGCAAAGACCCGCAGCGGCCCCGCGCGCCCGTCCAGAAGCCGGTCGGCGAGCGCCTCGTAATCGGCGTCCTCCATCCGCTCCCAGTCGGCGGGCATGCCCGGGTCGGGCAGCGCGCGCAGCGTCAGCCCGACCTGCGCCTGCGTCAGGGCCATCGCCCGGTGACGGGGCGCGGGCCCCTTGGGAAAGGGGCGTGCGGGACGAAGGGGGGGCAGGCTGTCGGGCATCGGAATCCTTGGGAGAGGCCCTAGATGATGGCGCCGCGGCCCCGCGGATTCAACCGCCCGGGCACGGGGGTTCGGCGCGCTGGCGCACAGGCGGCTTCGCGCGGTCAGCGGTAGGGCGCGCCGGGCAGGTCGCGCAGCGAGAAGCCCGCCGCGGCCAGCAGCGCCCGGGCATGGCGCCCGGTCTCGCGCCCGGGGTCGGGATCGGCGATCCAGGCGGTGCCGGCCAGATCCGCGCCCGCCAGCCCCTGCGCCGCGCGCCCGGCAAGGCACAGGCCCAGGTACCAGTCGAAGGCCGGCAGCGCCGCGACCTCGATCGCGCGGTAGGTCCAGGCCTCGACCGGCCCGCCATCGGTCCGCAGCACCACCCGCTCGCGGCCATAGCCGCGGCCGAGCCCCTCGAACGCGTCCAGAACCGGCAGCTCGGCCTCGGGCAGGTCGTAGACCGCGCCGGGGGTCGCGGCGCCCGGCTGGTGGCGGATCGTGGCCTTCCCCGAGCCGTCGGCGCCGGGCTTGGAGAAGTCGAGCCGGTTGTCGGGCAGCTCGGCCACGCCGATCGCGCGGGCGCCGGGGCAGCGTGCGACCAGCCGCGCCGGCAGCAGGTTCGAGCCATAGGCGAAGTAGAGCGGCATCAGCTGTCGGTGACGGTCAGCGACCAGCCGAAGCGCGCCGTGGCGCCGGGCGCGAGGCGGGTGGTGAAGGGGCGGGCCGCGATCTCGGGGCCGGCGCCGACCGTGGCCGCGGTGCCGTGCCAGGGCTCGATGCACAGGAACGGCGCGCCGGGCTTTTGCCACAGCGCGAGGTTCGGCAGGTTGTCGAAGCGGAACGACAGCCGCGGCGCGCCGGGGGCGGTGTAGCGCAGCGCGTCGCCCGCATCCGCCGGGAACACCATCGCATCCGCGTCGAAGTCGCGCGCCTCCGGGACATAGCGGCCCCGGCGGAACGGCGAGGGCAGCGGCGCGGGCACGAAGAGCCCGTCGTCAAGCCGGTGCAGCGCCGGTTCGGCGCCGTTGGCCAGCACCACCTCGTGCGGTCCGGTCGCCCCGGGCAGCGGCCAGAGGAACGCGGGGTGGAAGCCGAGGCCGAAGGGCATCTCGGCGGCGCCGTCGTTGGTCACCTCGGCGGTGACGGCGAGCGTCGCGCCGGCCAGCGCGTGGGTCAGGGTCAGGCGGAAGTCGAACGGATAGACGGCGCGGGTGGCATCCGAGGCCGCCAGCCGGTGGGTGACGGCGGCCGCCGTGGCCGCGACCCGGTCCCAGCCGCTGCGACGCGCGAAGCCGTGCTGCTTCATCTCTGCCGTCACGCCGCCCGCGGCGACGGTGTCGCCGGGCGCGCGGCCGACGATCGGGAACAGGATCGGCGAGCGCCCGGCCCACCAGGCGGCGTCGCCGGTCCACAGCAGCGGCCGGCCGGCGAAGGTCAGCGACTGCAGCTCGGCGCCGAGATCGGCGATCTCGGCGGTCAGCGCGTCGCTGCGCAGCGTGGTCACGGTCGTGTCGGTCATCGGGCCTGCCTTCCTGTTCGCATGTGCAGCATTCCGCCCGCAGCCCCGAATGGCAAGGCGCGGCGGCAGTTGCGGGGCAGGGGGCGCAGGCGTAGGAGACGGGTCAGTCACCGTGATCCGATCCGAGAGCCGCTTGACCCAGCCACCCCGCCCCCTCCCGCCCCGCGACCGCCCGCCCGCCCCGGGGGCGCGGCGATGAGCGGCTGGCTGACCTCGCTCGACGGCACGGTGGCGGGGCACGACCTCGCGCTGGGGCTCGCGCTGTTCGCGGCGCTGAGCCACGCGCTGTTCGGGGCGCTGCAGAAGGGGCGGCACGACCCGTGGATCGCGCGGGCGGGCATGGACATGTTCATGACGCTGTTCGCGGTGCCCTGCCTGTTGCTGGTGCCGTTCCCCGAGCCGCACATGTGGCCGATCTTCGCCGGGGCCTGGGTGATCCACTCGGGCTACAAGCTGTTGCAGGCGATGACCTATTCGCGCGGCGCCTTCACCGTGGTCTACCCGGTGGTGCGCGGCACGGCGCCGCTGTTCGCCGTGATCGGCGCGGGCATCGTCTTCGGCGAGCATTTCGCCGCGCTGCAATGGCTGGGGATCGCGGTGCTGCTGTCGGGGATCTTCGGGCTGGCGGTCTACAACCTGCGCACGGCGACCATGGTCGACCGGGGCACGATGCTGCCGGCGCTGGGGCTTGCCGCCGTCACCGGCGCCTCGGTGGCGCTTTACACCACCTACGACGCCTATGGCATCCGGGCGACGGCGAACCCGTTCACCTTCCTTGCGTGGTTCTTCTTCCTCGACGGCTGGCTGATGCCGATCCTGATGCACCGCCGGCTGCTCACGCTTGCGCGCGCGGACCGGGGGCCGCTGCTGAAACGGGGTGCATTCGGCGCGCTGGTCGCCTATGTCAGTTTCGGCTCCATCATGCTGGCCACCCGGCTCGACAGTGTCGGCGAGGCCGCGGTCCTGCGCGAGACCTCGACGGTCTTCGCGGCGCTCATCGGCTGGCTCGTGCTGGGCGAGCGCGTCGGACCGCGACGGTTCGGCCTGATGACGCTGATCGCGCTGGGCGCGGTGATCGTGGAATTCGGCGGCTAGACGGCGGAGACGGCACATGGCGGACGAGGACATCGCGGGCGCACGGATCGCGGCCGAGGCGGAGGGCGCCAAGCCCAAGGGACGCCGGATCAATCCCTGGCTGAAGGGGGCGCTGGAATTCGGGCCGGTGCTGGCCTTCTTCGTGGCCTTCAGCCGGATGAAGGACACCCATGTCACCATCAACGGCACCGATTACGGCGGCTTCATCCTTGTCACCGCCGGCTTCGTGCTGGCGATGATCGTCACGACCGCGATCCTGTGGAGGCTGACGGGACGGCTGTCGCCGATGCAAATCGCCACGCTGGTGCTGGTGGTGGTGTTCGGCGGGCTGTCGGTCTGGCTGAACGACGAGCGGTTCTTCAAGATGAAGCCCACGATGATCTACCTGCTGTTCGCGGCGATCCTCGGCTGGGGGCTGATGCGCGGGCGCTCCTACCTCGCCCTGGTGATGGAGGAGGTGATGCCGCTGACGCACGAGGGCTGGATGATCCTCACCAAGCGCCTCGCGCTGTTCTTCGTCGTGCTTGCCGTCGCCAACGAGGTCGTCTGGCGCACGATGTCCGACGGCGCCTGGGTCAGCTTCAAGACCTTCGGGCTGACCGCGGCGATGTTCGCGTTCTTCATCGCCCAGAACGGGCTGATGCAGCGCCACGGCACCAAGCGCGAAGAGCCGTGAGCCCGCGGCTCACAGCATCCGCGCCAGCATCCACAGCCCCATCAGCGCCATCGCCACGTTCTCGCTGAGCGAGACGAAGCCCAGGGGCGTGTTCGACCCGCCGCCCATGCAGGCGCATTTCAGCTCGCGCCCGTCGATCCACACCGCCTTGATCACCGACACCGCGCCGATCGTGCCGATCACCAGAGCCACCGGCGCCGCGATCCAGCCGAAGATCCCGGCCAGCATGAGCACGCCGGCGGCCGTCTCGAGATAGGGATAGACATAGCCGTAGGGCACCCAGCGCCGCGCCAGCAGGTCGTAGTTCAGGAACATCGTCGAGAAACTCTCGACATCCTGCAGCTTCTGCAGCCCCAGAAGGATCATCGCGGTCGCGACGAACCAGGGGAAGATCATCGCCGTGGCGAAGGCGCCGGTGGCGATCCAGGCGATGGCCAGCGCGATCAGCGCCGAGACGGCGAACAGCGTCAGCACCGGGCGATAGGTGGTTTCGCCGGCTTTCAGCACGTGGCTGCCGAAATGCTCCTGCAGGTCGTCATAGCCGCCGATCCGCTCGCCGGCGATGAACACCTGCGGCGTGGCCTTCACGTCAAGCTTGTGCTTCAGCCGCTCGGTCTCGTCGCGGGTGGTCAGCCAGTGGTCATGGACCGTGTAGCCCTTGCGCTCGAGCAGCGCCTTGGCCTTGAGGCCGTAGGGGCACAGGTGATCGGGCATCACCATGCGGTAGAGGCTGGCGGTCTTGGCGGGATCGGCACCGGCCTTCGGCGCGGTGTCGATGACGATGGTCTCCATCGTGGCGTCGGTCATCGGGGGCTCCGGGGTCTGGGGGGCCGCCCGCGGCGCGGCGCCCGGCCTCCCGGGGCACCGCGCGTGCGGCTCTCGCGGCTGTCACCGACCCAACGGCCGCACGGGGGCGTCGGTTCCGACGCCGCCCGTCCCGCGCCCGTCCCGCGCGTGCCCGCGATCAGGCCTTCTTGAAGAGATGTTTCTGCGCTTCCTTGTCGGTGGCCGCGTTCGATCGCATCTCGGCCGCCACGGCGCGGCCCCGCTGCACGCCCGGCCGCGCCGCCATCGCGTCAAGCCAGCGCCCGAGGTTCGGCTTGTCGTCGATCACCTGCTCCTGCCCCTCCCAGAGCGAGGCCCAGGGCCAGATCGCGAAATCCGCGATCGAGACGAAGTCGCCCGCGGCATATTCGGTCTTGGCCAGCTGCCGGTCGAGCACGCCGTAAAGCCGCGCGACCTCGTTGCGGTAGCGGTCCTTGGCATAGGGAAGGTCCTGCGGCGGATCCATCGCGGGGGCGTATTTCAGGAAGTGATGCGCCTGGCCCGCCATCGGCCCGACGCCGCCCATCTGCCACATCAGCCACTGGTCGACGGCGATGCGGTCGCGCTCGGTCGGGCCGCAGAACTGCCCGGTCTTGCGCGCGAGGTACTGCAGGATCGCGCCCGATTCGAAGATCGACACCGGCGCGCCGTCCGGCCCGTCGGGATCGACGATCGCGGGCATCCGGTTGTTGGGCGCGATCTTCAGGAAATCGGGGTCGAACTGCTCGCCCTTGCCGATGTTCACCAGGTGCAGCGCGTAGGGCAGCCCCATCTCCTCGAGCGCGATCGAGATCTTCCAGCCGTTCGGCGTGGGCCAGTAGTAAAGGTCGATGGGCTTGGTCATGGCATCTCTCCTGTCTGCCCGACGCGGCGGGCCGGTTGGGGGGAGCATGGCCCATTTGCGCCCGAGGGCAAGGCGCGGCGTCGCGTCGGGCCTCAGGCGGTCCGCCCCGGTGGCGGCCCGATCCCGCCGATCCGCAGCGACCGGCGCGGGGCGGCGGTGCCGGCCCGGCAGGGCAGGGCCGCGCGCAGGATCGCGGGCGTCGTCGCCGCCCGGTCGCGCAGGATCGCGGTGTAAAGCGCGAAGACACCGGGGCGCAGGTAGGGGCTCCAGTGGCAGATCCGCCGGGTGCCCCCGCCGATGCGGAAGCCGAGCGCGGCAAGGCCGGCGCGGGTCTCGGCGCAGCCGATGTCGAGATCGACCCAGTGCGGCCCGGCGCCCGGCAGGCCGCGCCCGAGCCCGCGCCACAGCGCCGCGCCGAACCCGAGTTCGAGCGCCGCGTCGAACAGCCCGTTCTCGCGCGCCGTGACATTGAAGAAGCGCGCCCGCCGCCCCGCCGGGCTCGCCGCCGCCCACGCGCCGGTGCAGGCGAATTCCGCCGCTGCCAGCAGGATGACCCGGCCGATCCGGCCCGGCGCGGCCGCGCTCACGCCGGCCAGCGCCACCCGCGCGCCCATCGAATGCGCGACGATGTCGAGCGGCCGGCCATCGCCCCGCGCGTCCAGCCGCGCGGCGATCGCGGCGAGCCCCGCGCCGGCCCGGCCCGCCGCCGCCCAGGCCCGCCAGGGTGGTCCGCAGCCCTCCCAGCCGATGGCGATCGCCAGCCCCTCGCCGTCGCCCTCGCAGTGGCCCTCGCCCTCGCCGGCACCGCCGAAGCCCAGGGCGCGCGGCCAGGACACCACGCGGCGTGCGCGCTCCGCCGGGTCGAGCGCGAGGATGTGGCGGTGCGGAGACAGCGCCGGCACCCGGGGCGAGAAGCGCATGCCGTGGACCATCGCCACGACCGGCCCGGCCGGTGCCGCGGCCAGCGCCCGGTCGAGGTGCAGGGCCGCCTCGGCCGGCAGCCGGCCGTCGCGGGGCAGGTCCAGGCGGATCAGCGGCATCTCGGGCGCCCTCGACTGGGGGGGGCGGGGGCGGCCCCCCCCCCCGGGTGTGCAGCCTGCGCCGGTGCCGCGACGCGGCGATGACCGTCCGGTGACGCGCGGGTGACCCTGCGCGTGGCCGCTCCGGCCCGCCCCGGCCCGCTCGTGCCCGCCGCCCCGTCCCGCTCTGGCCCGCCCCGGCCCGCCGCCGTGGACCCCCGCGCCGCGCGGCGCCTTGACCTCGTGCCGACACAGGCGTAATCCCACGGCCACCGTGGCGATTTGTCCCCGATTGCGGGCCACGTAAAACAATCCGCTAAAGTGGCCGGACCGTGCCGCGCTGGCCGTCGTCCGACCCCTCATACCGGGGTTCGACTGGACGCGAGGACCCGCACATGACCGATCCCAAGGACTGGAAGCGCCGCACGAAGCTCGTGCACACCGGCACCCGCCGCTCGCAATACGGCGAGATGGCCGAGGCGCTGTTCCTGACCCAGGGCTTCGTCTACGACACCGCCGAGCAGGCCGAGGCCCGCTTCATCTCGGTCGGCGACGACGAATTCATCTACGCCCGCTACGGCAACCCCACCAGCCGGATGTTCGAGGATCGCATCGCCGCGATCGAGGGCACCGAGGACGCCTTCGCCACCGCCTCGGGCATGGCGGCGGTGAACGGGGCGCTGGCCTCGTGGCTGAAGCCCGGCGATCATGTCGTCTCGGCCCGCGCGCTCTTCGGCTCGTGCATCTACGTTCTCGACTACCTCGCCTCGTTCGGGGTCGAGATCACCTATGTCGACGGCACCGACAACGCCGCCTGGGCGGCGGCGCTCAGGCCCGACACCAAGGCGGTGTTCTTCGAATCGATGTCGAACCCGACGCTCGAGATCGTCGACCTCAAGGCCGTGGCCGCGCTCGCCCATGGCGTGGGGGCGCTGGTGATCGTCGACAACGCCTTCGCCACCCCGGTCTGGAGCCGCGCGGTCGAGATGGGCGCCGACGTGATCGTCTATTCGGCGACCAAGCACATCGACGGCGGCGGCCGGGCGCTGGGCGGGGTGATCTGCGGCACGAAGGACTTCGTGCGCAAGGTCGCCGAACCCTATCTCAAGCATACCGGGGCCGCGATCAGCCCGTTCAACGCCTGGCTGATGCTGTCGGGCCTGCAGACGCTCGAGCTGCGCGTGCGCGCGCAGACCGACGGCGCCGCCGCGATCGCCGCGGCGCTGGCGGACGAACCGAAGATCACCCGCCTCGTCTACCCCGGCCTCGACAGCCATCCCCAGCACGCCGTCGCGACCGAACAGATGGGCGGCTTCGGCACGATGCTGGCCTTCGAGGTCGCGGGCGGGCAGGCGGCGGCCTTCCGGGTGCTGAACGCGCTCGAGATCGCGAAGATCTCGAACAACCTCGGCGATGCCAAGACGATCGCGACCCATCCCGCGACGACGACGCACCAGCGCCTGAGCGACGAGCAGAAGGCGACGCTGACGATCACGCCGGGCCTGATCCGGCTGTCGATCGGCCTCGAGGACCCCGAGGACCTGATCGCCGACCTGCGCCAGGCGCTCGCCCTGGCCTGACGGCCGGGACCGGAACCGGGCCAGACGCTGACGGGGCGGCCGGACTAGCCGGCGCCCCTTTCGCATTGGCCCAAATATCCCGGGGGGAGAGGCCCGTCCCGGGCCTCCGGGGGGCAGCGCCCCCCGCACCCGGCCCCCGCATCCGCTCGCTCGGGCGGGGACGGGGCCCCACACCGCCGCCGGGCCTCGCGCCCGGCGCGGCTTGACTTCGTACCGCGCTGCGGCGAAGGCTCCGGTCAGGATGCCAGACCTTCGCCCCGTCGGATATGTAATCGGCCTGATGCTCACCTTTCTGGGCGGGCTCATGCTGATCCCGATGGCGCTCGACGTCGCGCTGGCGCGCGAGGACTGGTGGTCCTTCGGCCAGAGCGCGCTGATCACCGCCATGGTCGGGCTGTTTCTCGCGCTTGCCACCCGCAACGCCCTGAGCGCGAGCTTCGCGGTCCGCCAGGCGTTCCTGCTGACCGTCGGGATCTGGGCGATCCTGCCGATGTTCGGCGCGCTGCCCTTCCTGCTCAGCTCGACCCGGCTGTCGCTGACCGACGGCTATTTCGAGGCGGTCTCGGGCATCACCACCACCGGCTCGACGGTGCTGACCGGGCTCGACGACCTGCCGCCGGGGATCAACCTGTGGCGCGGCATGCTGAACTGGCTCGGCGGGCTCGGGATCTCGTTCATCGTGATGATCTTCCTGCCGATCATGCGCGTCGGCGGCATGCAGTTCTTCAAGACCGAGGGCTTCGACACGCTGGGCAAGGTCGCCCCGCGCGCAAGCGACATCGCCCGGGCGCTGGTGATGACCTATGCCGGGCTGACGATCGCCTGCTGCGTCACCTACCTGCTGCTGGGCTTTGCGCCGCTCGACGCCGTGGTGATGTCGATGGCGACGATCGCCACCGGCGGCTTCGCGCCCACCGACGCCTCGTTCTCGAAATACCAGGGCATCGGCGAATACGCGGGGGCGATCTTCATGATCCTCGGCTCGCTGCCCTACATCCGCTACGTCCAGGCCGTGACCGGGGCGCCGCTGGTGATCTGGGGGGACGCGCAGGTGCGCGCCTACCTGCGCTGGATCGCCTATGCCGTCGGCGCCGTGACCCTGTGGCGGGTCGCGACCAGCGACATGGGGCCAGAACCCGCCTTCCGCGAGGCGCTGTTCAACATCGTCTCGGTGTTCTCGGGCACCGGCTTCTTCTCGGGCAGCTTCGGCGGCTGGGGCAGCTTCGCGATGGTCGTGGCGCTGATCGTGGGGATCATCGGCGGCTGCTCGTCCTCGTCCTCGGGCGCGCTGACGGTGTTCCGGGTGCAGGTCATGGGCGAGGCGATCCTGACCCGGATCCGGCTGCTGCACGCCCCTCACCGGGTCTCGCCGGTGCGCTACGACGGCCGCGCGGTCGACGACGATTCGATGAACGCGCTGGTGATGTACGTCTACGGCTACATCCTGACGATCGGGGTGATGAGCGTGCTGATGACCTTCACCGGGGTCGACATGGAATCGGCGCTGTTCGGCGTCTGGACCTCGATCGGCAACATCGGCTACGGCTACGGGCCGATGGTGGCGCGCACCGGCACCTTCATCGATTTCCCCGAAGCCGCGAAATGGATCATGATCGTGACCATGCTGATGGGCCGTCTCGCGCTGCTGGCGATCTTCGTCGTGGTGATGCCGCGGTTCTGGCGTGCCTGAACCCGGGCCCGATGCAGGGCCCGAGGCGGGGCCCGGTGCAGGGCCCGATGCGGGGCCTGCGCGGTTGACTTCCCGGCCGGTGGCGGCGAAGGCTCGGCCATGATCGACCCGCGTCCCGTCGCCTATGTCATCGGCCTGCTGCTGGTCGCGCTGGGCGCGATCATGGTGCTGCCGATGGCGGTGGACATCGCCGACGGCAGCCCGAACTGGTCCGCCTTCCTCGAAAGCGCGATCATCACGCTCGCCGCCGGCGCCTGCCTCGCGATCTCGTGCCGCAATGCCGCGCGCACGGCGCTCAGCCTGCGCCAGAGCTTCCTGCTGACCACCGGCATCTGGCTGACGGTGCCGCTGTTCGGCGCGCTGCCGCTGATGGCGGGGGCGCCCGGGCTCAGCTTCACCAATGCCTATTTCGAGGCGATGTCGGGCGTGACCACCACCGGCGCCACGGTGATCGAGGGGATCGACGCGCTGCCGCGCGGCGCGAACCTGTGGCGCGGGCTGCTGCAATGGCTGGGCGGGCTGGGGATCGTCATCGTCGCGATGATCTTCCTGCCGGTGATGCGGGTCGGCGGCATGCAGTTCTTCCGGTCCGAGGGGTTCGACACGCTGGGCAAGGTGCTGCCGCGCGCCTTCGACATCTCGGCCGCGCTGCTGCGGATCTACCTCGGGCTGACCGGCCTGTGCGCGCTGGGCTACGCGCTCGTGGGCATGAGCGGCTTCGACGCCTGGATGCACGCGCTGACCACGATGTCGACGGGCGGCTTCTCGAGCTATGACGCCAGCTTCGGCGCGATGACCGGCGCGCCCGAGGTCGTGGCCTCGGTCTTCATGATCCTCGCCTCGCTGCCGTTCATCCGCTACGTCCAGCTCGTGCGGGGCGAGGCGCGCCCGGCGCTTGCCGACGTGCAGATCCGCGCCTTCCTGCGCTGGACGGCGGTCATCGTGCTGGCGTTGCTGCTGTACCGCGCGGCGCTGGGCGAGACCGACCTTGTCGTCGCGCTGCGCGAAATCGTGTTCAACGTGGTCTCGGTGATCACCGGCACCGGCTTCGCCTCGGCCGACGTCACCAAGTGGGGCGAGGGGGCGCTGGTCGCGCTGGTGCTGGCGGGGCTGGTGGGAGGCTGCACCTCGTCGACGGTCTGCTCGATCAAGGTGTTCCGCTGGCTGGTGCTGCTGGGCGCGATCCGCGCCGCGATCGCCCGGCTGCACAGCCCCAACCGCATCCACGCGATCCGCCTGCAGGGCCGCATGGTCGAGGAAGAGGTCGTGAGCTCGGTGATGTCCTTCGTGACGCTCTTCATCCTGTCGTTCGGCGTGCTGATCGTCGGCCTGTCGCTGACGGGCCTGTCAAGCGAGACGGCGATCACCGCCGCCTGGACCTCGATCGCCAACATCGGTCCGGCCTGGGGCCCCGAGGTCGGGCCGACCGGCGCGATGCACGGCTTCCCCGAGGCGGCGAAGTGGATGATGGTCGCGGGGATGTTCCTCGGCCGGCTCGAGCTGCTGTCGGTCTTCGTGCTGTTCCTGCCGCGGTTCTGGCGCGGCTGACCGCGCCAGGCGCCAGGATCACTCGTCCCAGCAGCTGACGCGGGTGGTCATCTTCAGCGCCTGCGCCGTCAGCTCCTCGGCCGGCAGGGCGCCGGTCGCGGTGCTGGGCGCGGGCGTCAGCCCCTGGGCCGACAGGAAGCCGGCGATCGCCGGCGCTTGGATCGCGACGCCGACGCTGTCGGGCAGCACCTTGCCGTCGCCGCGGCCCTTGGGCAGCAGCAGCCCGGTCACGGCACCGGTCGCATCCACCACCGGCCCGCCGGTGTCGCCCTCGAGCGCCGACAGGTCCAGCCGCGCGAGATCGGCCTGGCCGTCCAGCCCCTCGGCCGCCGCGACGCGCCCGAAGGTCATCACCGGCTGGTCAAGCTGCTCGGCCCAGGCGAAGCCCGCCACCGCCGCCTCGGCCCCCGCGCGCGGCGGGGTGGCGGCGAAGGTCGCGGTCGCGGGCGGCGCGAGCGGCGCCGCGGGCGTCAGCAGCGCGAGGCCGAGCCCCGCGTCGCTCGCGGTCACCGTGGCCTCGGTGCCGGCGTCGATGGTGATGCGGCGGCACTCGGCCACGGCCTCGGTCGTGGTCAGGACGGTGCCGCGGCGGTCGACGAACAGGCCGCTGCGCGCCCGGGCGGGCTTGGGTTCGTCCAGCCCCGCGAGCAGGGCGCCGCCCGCCACCTCCGAGGGCACGCCCGCGCCGGCGTCCAGCGCATGCTCGCCCGTGGCGCGGAAGCCCGCGCGCAGCGTCTCGAGCGCGGTCGCGACCTGCGCGTCGCGGGCCACGGGCCAGGACAGCAGCCAGCCCTTGATCAGCCCGCCCTGCAGCGAAACCTCGGCCCGGGCCGCGCGGGTGCCGTCGCGGCCCTCGATGCGGAAGCCCTGCGCGCCGCGCTCGCGCGGGCCCTCGGCCGGCACGAGGTCGAGCGCGGCGAGCTGGTCGTAAAGCGCATAGAGCGTCGCCTGGTTGCCCTGCTGCGAGATCAGGAGCGCGGTGACCCCTGATCCGTCCTTGGGCGCATAGCGCACCAGCGGCGGTTCGTAGGCGGCGAACTCGACCAGGCCCAGCGGCAGCGGCGCGGTGATGCCCGCCTCCTCGTCGGTGACGGTCTCGATGCCCAGCGCGGCCATCGCGGCGTCATGGGCGCCGGTCAGCTCGGCACGCTGGGCGCTGGTCAGGATCCCGGTCTGCTCGTACCCCTGCGCCGCCTGCCAGGCAGCCATGCTGGCGCGGGTGCCGCGGCCGAAGGCACCGTCGATCGCGGCGGAATAGAACCCGGCCCATTGCAGGGCCGCCTGCAGGTCGCGCCGGTCGGCATCGCTCAGCCGGGCTTCCGAGGCCTGGGCCTCTGCCGGGGTCTCGTCGGGGAAGGCGGGGGACGCGGGCGCCGCGAGGACGGGTGCGACCGGTTCGGCGGCGGGGGCGGTCTGGGCAGGGGCGCCCGGCGCCGGCAGTTCGGTGGGGGCGGGGGGCGCGGCGGTGTCGGGCGCCGGCAGTGCGGCGAGCGCGCCGGGATCGATCGGCGTCGCCGCGGCGGGGGGCTGGCCGCCGGCGGGCCAGAACTGCTGGCGGAAGCGGCCGCCGTCGGCCAGATAGCTGTCGCCCGGGATCATCCGGTCGCCGCGCAGCTGGCGCAGCTGACGCTCGGCCTCGGCGGGCGAGCCGAAGGGCCCGAGCGCGATCGCGTACCAGCCGGTGTTCATCGCGAAGCCCTGCACGCCCGGGAAGACGTTGGCATAGGCGCGGGCGCGTTCCTCGGCGGCGCGCAGGTTGGGCTGGGCCTCGATCTGCACCCAGGTCTGCTGCGCCTGTGCCAGCCCGGCCTGGGCGATGAAGGCTGCCGCCACCAAGGTCGCGAAACGCGGATAGGTCATCGTCTTTCCCCGAAAGTCCTGTTCCCCCTTTTCGGAACGTAAGGGAAGGGTCAAGGGCGGGCGGTCACGATCGGGTCATATTCCCGCACGATGCAACGAAGCGGGCACGCTTCGCCTGCCCACCCGCGGTCGGCCCCCCATTGGCCGCCCCGATCGACCGGCCGGATTGACCGCCAGCGGCCTTCTTTCTATGGAAGACCCGTGCTGGGGATGAGCCAGCGCCGAGCCGACAGGAAACCGCCATGACCACCGCCGCCCCGCGTTCGTTCCAGGAAATCATCCTGCGGCTTCAGTCCTACTGGGGCGCCAAGGGCTGCGCCGTGCTGCAGCCCTACGACATGGAGGTCGGCGCCGGCACCTTCCACCCGGCCACGACGCTGCGCGCGCTGGGCTCGCGCCCCTGGGCCGCGGCCTATGTCCAGCCCTCGCGCCGGCCCACCGACGGCCGCTATGGCGAGAACCCGAACCGGCTGCAGCACTACTACCAGTACCAGGTGCTGATCAAACCCTCGCCCCGCGACCTGCAGGCGCTGTATCTCGGTTCGCTCGAGGCGATCGGGATCGACCTTGCCCTGCACGACATCCGCTTTGTCGAGGACGACTGGGAAAGCCCGACCCTCGGTGCCTGGGGCCTGGGCTGGGAGGTCTGGTGCGACGGCATGGAAGTGTCGCAGTTCACCTATTTCCAGCAGGTCGGCGGCCATGACTGCCGCCCGGTGTCGGGCGAGCTGACCTATGGCCTGGAGCGGCTGGCGATGTACGTGCTCGGGATCGATCACGTCATGGACATGCCCTACAACGACCCGGCCTCGCCGACGCCGCTGAGCTATGGCGACGTGTTCCGCCAGACCGAGCAGGAATATTCGCGCTGGAACTTCGACCAGGCCGACACCGCGATGCTCTTGCAGCATTTCGAGGATGCCGAGGCCGAGTGCGGGCGGATCCTCGATGCGGCACCGGTCGACAAGGCGGGGCGCGCGATCACCATGGCGCACCCGGCCTATGACCAGTGCATCAAGGCCAGCCACCTGTTCAACCTGCTCGACGCGCGCGGCGTGATCTCGGTCACCGAGCGGCAGGCCTATATCGGCCGGGTGCGGGCGTTGGCCAAGCGCTGCGCCGATGCCTTCGTCACCACCGAGGCGGGCGGCGCCGCCCCCGCCGTCCAGGCGTGAACGGCAAGATCGTGGCGGGCGCCATCGTCCTTCCCGCGCTGATCGTCGGGGCCGGGGTCTGGTACGCGCAGGACTATGCGTACTACCGGCAGGTCAGCCTGACCGAGGGCGAGAGCACCGTGGTGCTGACCTCGATCGCCACCGACGCGCCCGAGGAGATCACCGCGGACGAGTTCCAGGGCATCGACGCCGACAGCTCGCCCCTGCGGTTCCGGTCCTGCTTCCGCACCCGGCTGTCGCTGGCGCTGCTGACCGAGACCTACCAGACCTACGACCACGCCACGCCGCTGAACGCGCCGGGCTGGTTCGGCTGCTTCGACGCCGCCCGGATCGGGGCCGACCTCGAACGCGGCGCGGCGGTGGCCTTCCTGTCGCAGCGCGACATCCGCCCGGGCGTCGACCGGGTGGTCGCCGTCTATCCCGACGGCACCGCCTTCGCCTGGAACCAGCTGGACGAGGGCACCGGCGCCCGCCCGCTGGTCGAGGAGAACTAGCCCCGCCCGGGGAACCCGCTCCGCGCCTTGCGCGATGTCTCCCCATGGCCGCCCCGGCCCAAGGAGGAATGGCGCGATGAAGACAGCCCCCGCATGGGTCGAACCGGTGATGCGCGCAGGCTATGGCGCGCGCGGCACCGTCTATCTTCTGGTCGGCGGCCTCGCGCTGCTGGCGGCCTGGTCGGGCGGCGCCGCCGAGGACCAGGCCGGCGCGCTGCAGACCCTGCGCGGCGAACCCTTCGGCCGGCCGATCCTGGCCGCGATCGCGCTGGGGCTGGCTTGCTACGCAATCTGGCGCTGCATCTGCGGCGCGATGGATCTCGAGGCGAAGGGGACGGGCGCCAAGGGCGTGGTCGGCCGCGGCGGGCAGGTGGTCAGCGGGCTGGTCAACGCGGGCCTCGCGCTCACCGTGGCGCGGCTGGCGCTTGGCGGCTCCGAGGGCGGCGAGGGCAGCCAGACCCTGACCTCGAAGCTGTTGCAGATGCCCTTCGGCCAGTGGCTGGTGGGCGCGCTCGCGCTTGCCGTGATCGGGGCGGGGGGCATGTACATGGTGAAGGGCTGGCGCGAGGAATACCGCGAACACCTGCGCTTCACCCCGGCCATGGCCAAGCTTGCGCCCGCGGCCCGCGCCGGCGTCATCGCCCATGGCGTGGTGATCGCGATGATCGGCAGCTTCTTCCTGTTCGCGGCCCTGCACGCCGACCCGTCCGAGGCCGGCGGGCTGTCGAAGGCCTTCGACACCGTGCGCGGCGCGGCCTTCGGGCGGATGCTTCTGGGGTTGCTGGCCATCGGCATGATCGGCTTCGGGCTTTACTGCTGGGTCGAGGCCCGCGCCCGGATCCTGCCCACCCGCCCGCACGAGGGGGTGGTGTCGATGGCCGAACGCCTGGGCGCCCGGATGGGCGCCTAGCTAGCCCAGCCGTGCCGCGACCTCGGCCGCGAGCGCGAGGCTCGATGTCAGGCCGGGGCTTTCGATGCCATAGAGGTTCACGAGGCCGGGCACGCCATGTTCGGCCGGGCCGTGGATGCGGAAATCCTCGGCCGGTGCGCCCGGACCCGACAGCTTCGGGCGCACCCCGCAGTAGCTGACCGAGAGCGAGCCCTTCGGCAGCCCGGGCCAGTAGCGCGAGATCTCGCGCTCGAAATGCCCGGCGCGCGCGTCCGACAGCGTGTAGTCGACGCCGTCGATCCATTCCACGTCCGGCCCGAACCGCGCCCCGCCGGCAAGATCCAGCGTCAGGTGCACGCCAAGGCCCCCCGGCTCGGGCACCGGGTAGATCAGCCGCCCGAAGCCGTGGCGCGCCGTGGTGGTGAAGTAGTTGCCGCGCGCGTAGTGCATCTTCGGCACGTCCCGCGCGGGCAGCCCTTCGATCGCCGCGGCGACCCCGGCCGCCCAGAGCCCGGCCGCGTTCACCACGCGCCGCGCCCGGATCGGGAAGGGCGCGCCTGCGGCATCGGCGGTGCGCAGCTCGATCCCCGCGTCGGTCACCCTGCCGCCCAGCACCGTCGTGCCCAGCGCAAGCATCCCCCCCGCCGCCTCGATCTCGCCCACCAGCGCCAGCATGTAGCCGTGGCTGTCGATGATCCCGGTCGAGGGCGACAGCACGGCCGAGGTGCAGAAGAGATCGGGCTCCATCGCCATCGCCTCGTCGGCGGGCAGGCGGCGCAGGTCGGTGACGCCGCAGGCGGCGGCATGGGCCATGACCTTGTCCAGCGCCGCCTCGTGCGACGGATCGGTCGCGACGACCAGCTTGCCGCAGTTGCGGTGGCCCACCCCGTGCTCGGCGCAGAAGGCGTAAAGCCGCGCCTTGCCCTCGATGCACAGCCGCGCGCGGATGCTGCCGGCGGGGTAGTAGATCCCCGCGTGGATCACCTCGGAATTCCGGGCGCTGGTCTCGGTGCCGAAGGCGTCGGCCTTCTCCAGCACCACCACCTCGTGCCCGGCCCGTGCCAGCTCCCGCGCGACGGCAAGGCCCACGACCCCCGCCCCGATCACCACGCAATCCGTCTCGTCCATGCCGCCTCCCGGGTTTGGCCCGAGCCTAGGCGGGCGGGCGGCGCGGGGAAAGATGGTGAACCGGCCCGGGGGCCCGCGCGTAGGGCAAGTGACGGAGGATTTCGACATGTCTGCATCTTTGGTGATCGGCGCCTCGGGCGGGATCGGCGGGGCGCTGGCCCGGGCGCTGGCCGCGCGCGGGCCGCTGACGGCGCTGAGTCGGCGCGACGACGGGCTCGACGTGACCGACGAGGCCAGCGTCGCGCGGCTGCTCGGGGCGCTCGACGGACCCTATGACCTGGTGATCTGCGCGACCGGGGCGCTGGGCACGCCCGAGAAGGCGCTGCGCGCGCTGGAGCCCGACGCCTTCCTTGACCAGATGCGGGTGAATGCGCTGGGGCCGCTTCTGGTGCTGAAGCACGCGCTGCGGCTGATGCCGCGCGACCGGGTGGCGCGGTTCGGGGCGCTGTCGGCCCGCGTCGGCTCGATCGGCGACAACCGGCTGGGGGGGTGGTATTCCTATCGCGCCGCCAAGGCCGCGCTGAACCAGGGCCTGCGATCGGCCGCGGTCGAGGTCGCGCGCACCCATCCGCAGGCCGTGATCGCCGCGCTTCACCCGGGCACCGTCGACACCGGCTTCACCGCCGGCTTCGCGGCGGACAAGCACGACCCCGACCGCGCGGCGGCGGACCTGCTGCGGGTGCTCGACGGGCTTGGGCCGGCGCAGTCGGGCTGCTTTCGCGACTGGCGCGGCGACGAGATCGCGTGGTGAAGCGTCAGTGCAGCAGCCCGTCCACCGCCGCCAGCGGCTCGGGCAGCTCGGCGATGCCGCGCGCGGCCTGCAGTTCGATTTCGATGTTGCGGGCGATGGCGGCCAGCGGCAGGTCGTTGGGCTCGAGGCCGAAGGGCTGCTCGACCTCGTCCGCAAGCGCGTCGAGCCCGAAGAAGGCATAGGCCACCAGCAGCGACAGGATCGGCGTCAGCCAGCCGATCAGGTCGGCGAAGCCGAAGGGCAGCAGGAAGCAGTAGGGATGCGCCGTGCGGTGCAGCAGCAGCGCGTAGCCGAAGGGGACCGGCGTCGCCTTGATGCGCTCGCAGGCCGCCTGCGCCTTCATCAGCAGGCCCAGCCCCTCGTCCAGGCGCACCCACGACACCTCGCCCAGCCGGCCCTCGCGCGCCTCGGTCGCAAGCCGCGCACCGATCTCCTGCAGCATCGCTTCGGCGGGGTTGCGCTGCGCGATCGGGCGGTCGGGCATCGGCACCGGCAGCGCGACCGGCCCCTCGGTGCCGCGCAGCTGGTGCTCGACCAGCCGGATCCAGGCCACCAGGTGCAGCAGCATCCAGTCGCGCAGCCCGGGATCGGCCAGGACATGGGTCGCGCGGCCGACCTCGCGCACGCCGATCACCATCGCGCCCAGAAGCTTGCGCGCCTCCCACCAGCGGTCGTAGGCGGCCGAGTTGCGAAAGCCCAGGAAGATCGACAGCGCGATGCCCAGAAGCGAGAAGGGCGTGGGGTTGACCGCGGGCACCCATTCGGGCGCGGTCCGGTGCAGCGTGACGATCAGGCTCGAGATCAGCCCCACCCCCAGCACCATCGGCCAGACCTTGCGGATCACCGAGTGGCGCAGGACGAAGAACAGGGTGAGGACGCCGGGGCGGGGGCGGATGATCATGGTCGGGCTCGGGAGGGAGGTGGGGCAGGGGAGGTCGGGGGAGGGGCGGTCGCAGGGGGCTGGCACCGGACGGGGCCGCCGACCTGCCTAGACCCGCGGGGCCGCGCAGCGCCAGCCTCTTTCCCGCCGCGGCCCCGCCAGCCGGGCGCGGCGCGAGGTCGCATCCCCGCGCCGGGGCCGGATCTGCGCGTGTTTTATGCGGCGAGCGCAGGCAACCGCAGGCGGGGTGCGGCGTTGGGACCGGATCGGCGGGCATCGGTGGGCATCGCCGGGCGCGCCCGGCGCCGGGCCTCCGGGGTCCGGCAAGCCCGCCCCGGACAGCCGCCCCGGAAGGCCGCCCGCGACGCAGACCCGCTTCTCAACCCCGAGGTGACCGATGCTGGAAGACGCAACCCCCGCCCCCGAAACCGCCGAGGCCGACGTGGCCGCGGTCCTTACCCGCTGCGCGCTGGTCACGGGGGGCGCGCAGGGCATCGGCCGGGCGATCGTGCGCCACCTGTCGGATGCCGGCTGGCGGGTCGCGGCGCTGGACATCGACGCGGCGGCGCTGGCCGAGATCGCGGACTGGCCCGGGGTTGTGGCGCTCGAATGCGACCTGTCCGTCGAGGAGCAGGTGGTGAAGGCGGTGGCGCGGGCCGGGCTCGACCGGCTGGACCTGGTGGTCAACAACGGCGGGCTGGCGACGGCGCAGGGGGCGCCGCTCGAGGAGATGAGCCTGGCGAGCTTCAACGGCTGGATCGGCTCGCATCTGGTGGGGACCTTCCTGGTGACGCGGGCCTGCCTGCCGGCGCTGCGCGCGGCGCGCGGCGCGGTCGTCAACATGGCCTCGACCCGCGCGTTCCAGTCCGAGCCCGACAGCTATGGCTATGCCGCGGCCAAGGGCGGGATCGTGGCGCTGACCCATGCGATGGCGATCGGGCTGGGCCCCGAGGTGCGGGTGAATGCCATCGCGCCGGGCTGGATCGACACCTCGGCCTGGCAGAAAGGGAACCCGGCGCCGGCCGAGTGGTCGCCCGAGGACCATGCCCAGCACCCGGTCGGCCGCATCGGCGAGCCCGCCGACATCACCGGCGCGGTGATGTACCTGTGCGAGGCGCGCTTCGTCACCGGGCAGGTGATCACCGTCGATGGCGGGATGANAGCGTGGCATAGGGCTGGCTTGCCCAGTCGAAGAAGTACCAGCCGAGGATGCGCTGTCGTGCGGTTGCCGCCATGGCCGTCTCCTGTCTGCCGATCCGGCGCATAACGCCCGAAATGCCGCGGCGCCGCAAGCCGGTGGCGCGACCCGAGGGGGCAGGGGGCATGCAAGCGGGCAGGCCGGTCCCGGGCAGGCGCCGGGGGGAGGCGCGCCTCCCCCCGGACCCCCCTGCGCCCGGGCGCCTTCACCCGGGGCCGGCGCGCAGCCAGCCGGGGTCGAAGCCGACCGTCTCCACCCCGGCGAAGCGCGCGAGGCGGGACAGCTCGGCCTCGAGCCGGGCGAGGCGGCCGCCGCCCATGCGCAGCCCCGCCTCGGGCCAGAAGGCGCGCACCTGCAGAACGCCCTCGGCGCGGCGGGCGCGGGCGTCGAGGCGGCCGATCAGCCGGTCGCCTTCCAGCACCGGAAAGACGTAGTAGCCCCAGCGGCGCTGCGCCTCGGGGACGAAGACCTCGATGCGGTAGTGGAAGCCGAACAGCCGCTCGGCCCGGGCGCGGTCGCGCAGGGCCGGGTCGAAGGGCGACAGGATTCGCACCCGACCCGGCGGCTCGGGCGCGGCTTCGGCGGCGGCGCGCAGGCCGGGACGGGCGAAATGGCGCCGGAGCGTGCCGTCGGCCCCCTCGATCCTCACCTCCTCGATCGCGCCGCTGGCGAGCGCCGCGGTGCACCAGTCCCTGGCCTCGGCGGGGGTGACCTTGGCCCAGAACGCCGCGATCTCGCCCGAGGTCGCGAAGCCCAGGCGGTCGAGCGCGGCGGTGCAGGCCCAGTCGATGGTCTCGGCCTCGCCGCGGGCGACGACCTGCGGATAGACGCGCTCGGCCAGGTCGTAGACCTTGGCGAAGCCGTCGCGGCGGGTGACGGCAAGCCGGCCGCTGCGCCACAGGAACTCGAGCGCGGTCTTCGAGGGCTGCCAGTCCCACCAACCCTGCCCGCGCCCCTCGCGCGGGGTGGCGAGGTCGCCGGTGCCGACCGGGCCGCCGTCGCGGATCCGGGCGATGACCGTGTCGATCTCGGCCTCGAACGCGGGGCCCTGCCACTGGCGGTAGCGCTCGCGGATCCGGGCGGCGTCGCGGGCGAAGCGCAGCTGCCAGTGGTCGAGGAAGGCGGCCGGGATCAGCGCCGCGTCATGGGTCCAGTGTTCGAAGAGGCTGCGGTCGCGTTCATGCAGGCGCTTGAGCGCCGGCGCGCGATAGGCGGTGCGGCGCGACCACAGGATCTGGTGATGGGCGCGGGCGACGGTGTTGATGGAATCGAGCTGGACGAAGCCGAGGCGATCGATCAGCGCCAGGAGATCGGGGCCGGACGCGGCACCGGCAGGGGGGCCGGCCAGCGCATGGCGGTCGAGGAAGAGACGGCGTGCGAGGGGGTTCTCGAGGATCAACGGGGACTCCGGGTGGAGAGCGCCGGGGGCCGTCTGCCCCCGGACCCCCGAGGATATTTGGGCCAATGCGAAAGGGAAAGGGGGGCGGCGGGGAGGCCGGCCGCCGCGCATCGCGGGGCAAGGGCGGAGGTGTGCTGCCTGGGGCGGAGGCGGCGGGCTGTCGGCGCATCAGACCGGGTGGCAGTGGGCCGGGGGCGGTTGGGGGCGGGCAGTTTCTGACGGCGCGCGGGGCACGGTTTGCGCGGAGGGCCGGGGCTGCCGCACAGGGCCCGGGCCCGCATCCGGTCGGGCCCGCCCCGGGGCAGGGGGGCGGGGCCGGGGGCTCGGAGCCGGCCTCGGGGCGCGGCGGGGTCAGGCCCAGGTGCGGTCGAGCAGCGAGAGCCAGTTCTTCCAGGCAAGCTTTTCGATCAGAGCCTCGCCGTAGCCATGGGCGCGGAAGGCGTCGATCAGGTTCTGCTGGCCCGCGACATCGCCCAGCGGCGCCGGGATCGCGGCGCCGTCGTAGTCGGAGCCGAGGCCGACGTGATCCTCGCCGAGGATCGACAGCAGGTGGTCGACATGGCGCAGCACCGGCTCCCAGGTCATGTCGGTGTCCTTGCGGCCGTCGGGGCGCAGGAACGAGGTCGCGTAGTTCAGGCCGACCATGCCCTTCGAGTCCGCGATCACCGCCAGCTGGCGGTCGGTCAGGTTGCGCGCCGAGGGGGTGACGGCATGCGCGTTCGAATGGGTGGCGACGAGCGGCGCATCCGACAGGCGCGCGACGTCGTCGAAGCCCTTCTCGTTGAGGTGGCTGAGGTCGAGCATGATCTTCAGCCGGTTGCATTCCGCCACCAGCCGCTTGCCGGCCTCGGTCAGGCCCGGCCCGGTGTCGGGACCGGAGGGGAAGGCGAAGGGCACGCCGTGGCCGAAGGCGGTGGGACGCGACCAGACCGGCCCGAGCGAGCGCAGGCCGATCCCGTGCCACAGGTGCAGCGTGTCGAGATCCTCGGAGATCGCCTCGGCGCCTTCCATGTGCAGGATCGCGGCGATCTTCCCGGCCGCCATCGCGGCGCGGATGTCGGCGGTCGAGCGGCAGATCGACAGCGTGCCGGTGCGCTCCATCCACAGCAGGTGGCCGATCATCGCGGTGGCGGTCTGCACGGCGGTCTCGAACGGCACGGGGGCGGGCAGGGCCACCTGGTAGGGCGGGTTGTCCATCAGCGTGTCGTAGTCGAGCCCCGAGGCATCGGGCGGCGAGGGGATGTAGACGGCGAAGAACCCGCCGGCGAAGCCGCCCGCCTTCATCCGCGGCAGGTCGAGCTGGCCCTTGCCCTCGCCCGTCAGCCAGATCGTCTCGCGCGCGGAGGGATTGCGCAGCAGGCGCAGCAGGAAGTCGTTGTGGCCGTCGAAGACCGGAACCGGGGAGGGGCTGTGCGTCATGGGATCAGGCTGCCGTGTAGCCACGCGACGCCTCGAGCAGCGAGCGCGTGTAGGAGGAGGTTGCGGCGCGGGCGCGCAGGGCCGCCCGCGTGAGTTCTTCTATGCCCTGCCCGTGCTGCATCACCAGCAGCCTCTCGCACATGTGCGCGACCACGGCGAGATCGTGGCTGACCATCACGTAGGTCAGGCCCCGTTCCGCGCGGAGCCGGTCGAGAAGGTTCAGCACCTCGGCCTGGATCGAGGCGTCGAGCGCCGAGGTCGGTTCGTCCAGAAGCAGCACCTTCGGCTCGAGGATCAGCGCGCGGGCGATCGCGACGCGCTGGCGCTGCCCGCCCGAGAGCTGGTGGGGATAGCGGAAGCGGAACCCCTTGCCGAGGCCCACGGCTTCGAGCGCGCGCTCGACCCGGGTCTCGCGGTCGGAAAAGCCGTGGATCGCCAGCGGTTCGGACAGCACCCGGTCGATGGTGTGGCGGGGGTGGAGCGAGGCGTAGGGGTCCTGGAAGACCATCTGCACCTCGCGGTAGAAGGCCGCGGGGCGGGGCGCGGCCAGTTCCTTGCCGGCGATCCGGATGCTGCCGGCCGAGGTCGGCGCCAGGCCGCAGACGGCGCGCAGGACGGTGGACTTGCCCGAGCCGCTCTCGCCCACCAGCCCGTAGCTTTCGCCCTCGGCCACCGAGAGCGAGACGCCGCGCACGGCATGGACCTCGGACGCGCCCGAGGTGAAGCGGACGTGAAGGTCGCGGATGTCGATCAGGGAGGTCATTCGGCCCAGCTCGCCTCGCGCTGCAGGGTGGGAAGGGGGCGGACGTCGTCGTCCAGGCGCGGCAGGCAGTTCAGCAGCCCCTGCGTGTAGGGATGCCTGGCCAGGTGCAGTTCGGAGGCAGCCAGCTCCTCGACCACGCGGCCGGCGTACATCACCAGCACGCGGTCGCAGAACGAGGACACCAGCCGCAGGTCGTGGCTGATGAAGATCAGCCCCATGCCGCGGTCGCGCACCAGCCGGTCGAGGATGCGCAGCACCTCGACCTGCACCGTCACGTCGAGCGCCGAGGTCGGCTCGTCCGCGATCAGCAGGTCGGGCTCCGTCACCAGCATCATCGCGATCATCGCGCGCTGGCCCATGCCGCCCGACAGCTCGTGCGGATAGGCGTCGAACACCCGCTCGGGGTCGCGGATCTGCACGGCGTCCAGCATGGCGATGGCGCGGGCCTTCTTCTCGGCCCCCGACAGGCGGCCGTGGAATTTCAGCGCCTCGACGATCTGCTTGCCGATGGTGATCACCGGGTTCAGTGAATACTTCGGGTCCTGCATGACCATCGACATCCGGCCACCGCGCAAGCCGCGCCACTGGCGGGCCGAGGCGGTCTTCAGGTCGATGCCGTCGAAGGTCAGCGTCTTTGCCGTGGCGCGGCCCGGGGGCGGGGTCAGCCCGAGGATCGCGCGGCCGGTCTGCGACTTGCCCGATCCGCTTTCGCCGACGATGCCCAGACGTTCGCGCCCGAGGGTGAAGCTGACGCCGCGCACCACCTCGACGGGCCCGTGGCGCGAGGGGAAGGCGACGCGCAGGTCGTCGACGGTCAGGAGCGACATGCGGGGACCTCCGTGCTTGGCTGGCGGCGGAGCCGGATAGTTGGGCAAAGTCGACGGGTCATTTGGCCGCCTTCGGATCAAGGACGTCGCGCAGGCCGTCGCCGAGGAAGTTGAAGCCGAGCGAGACGGTGAAGATCGCGAGGCCCGGCATGGTGGCGACCCACCACTGGTCGATCAGGAAGCGCCGGCCGGCGGCGATCATCGCGCCCCATTCGGGCTGCGGCGGTTGCGCGCCGAGGCCGATGAAGCCAAGGCCCGCGGCGGTCAGGATGATGCCCGCCATGTCGAAGGTCACCCGCACGATGACCGACGAGGTGCACAGCGGCACCACGTGGCCCCAGATGATGCGGGGGGCCGAGGCGCCCTGCAGCCTGATCGCCGAGATGTAGTCGCTGTCGCGGATCGTCATCGTCTCGGCCCGCGCGAGGCGCGCGTAGGGCGGCCACGAGGTGATGGCGATGGCGATGATCGCGTTCTCGATCCCGGGGCCGAGGGCGGCGACGAAGGCCAGCGCCAGGATCAGGCGCGGGAAGGCCAGGAACACGTCGGTGACGCGCATCAGCACCGTGTCGACCCAGCCGCCGAAATAGCCGGCCGTCGTGCCGACGGCGAGGCCGATCGGCGTCGCGATCACCGCGACCAGCGCCACCACCATCAGCGTCAGCCGCGAGCCGTGCACGAGGCGCGAGAAGATGTCGCGCGCCTGGTCGTCGGTGCCCATCAGGTGGTCGAGCGAGGGCGCGAGCAGCCGTTCGGTCCGCAGGTCGCCGCCGATCAGCGGGTCGTAGGGCGCGATCAGGTTGGCGAAGATCGCGACGAGGATCAGCACGACGATGATCGCCAGACCGACCATCGCCAGCGGATTGGCCCGGAAGGCGAGCCAGGTGCGGTAGGCCTGGCCGAGCCGGGCCTGGCGGCGCGAGGCGGGCTGTTCGGACAGCAGCCATTCGCGGCGGGACGCCCCGTGCGGGGCAGGGGGGGCAACGGTCATGCGCGTCTCCGGACCCGGGGGTCGAGCAGGCGGTAGAGAAGGTCGCTGATCAGGTTCAGCGCGACGAAGCTGGTGCCGATCAGCAGCGTGCAGCCCAGCACCGCGTTCATGTCGGCGTTCTGCAGCGAGTTCGTCAGGTACATGCCAAGCCCGGGCCAGGCGAAGACCGTCTCGGTCAGGACCGAGCCTTCGAGCAGGTTCATGTAGCTCAGCACGATGACGGTGATCAGGGGCACGGCCGCGTTCTTCAGCGCGTGGATCCAGATGATGCGCCATTCCGGCACGCCCTTGACGCGCGCGGCGATGACGTATTCCTGCGCCATCTCGGTCAGCATGAAACTGCGCGTCATCCGGCTGATGTAGGCCATCGAGAAATAGCCCAGCAGCGAGGCCGGCAGCGCCAGGTGCGAGAAGACGTTGCCGAAGGCGCCCCAGCGGCCCTGCATCGCGGTGTCGAGGAGCAGGATGCCGGTGGTCGCGGTGAAGTCGTATTCATACGAGATGTCGACCCGGCCCGGGCCCGAGACCCAGCCGAGATTGGCGTAGAAGACCAGCAGGCCCAGCAGCGCCAGCCAGAAGATCGGGGCCGAATAGCCGATCAGGCCGATCACGCGCACGATCTGGTCCGAGATCCCGCCCTGGCGCACCGCCGCCAGCACGCCGAGCGGAATGCCGAGCAGGGTGCCGATCAGCACGCCCGAGGTCGCCAGTTCCAGCGTCGCCGGGAACACGCGGGCGATGTCCTGAAGCACGGGGCGCTTGGTCAGCACGCTCTCGCCGAAGTCGCCGCGGAAGATGTCGGTCAGGTACATCCAGAACTGGGTGTAGAGAGGCTTGTCGAGGCCGAGTTCCAGGTAGACGCGCTGGTAGGTCGAGGCGGGCGCGCGGTCGCCCACCACCGCCAGCACCGGGTCGACGGGCACCAGCCGGCCGATGACGAAGGTGACGAGCAAAAGCCCGAGGAAGGTGACGAAGGCCGTCGCCAGCACCTTGGCGGCGCCCCAGGCGAAGGCCCCCGAACGGGAGGCAAGGGCGCGCGGGCGCCCCTGCCGTGTCACGGTCGCGTCGCTCACTCCTTGGTGACCCCGACGAAGGAGTTGTCCGAGAAGCTCGGGCCGAGGACGAAGCCGTTCACGCCCTTGCGCTCGGCCGCGACCTCGACCTGCTGGAACATCACGACGAACGGGCTGTCGGCGATGACCTGGCGCTGCTCGTCCTCGTACATCGCGGCGCGCTTCTTGGCGTCGCCCTCCATCATCGCCGCATCCGTCTGCTGGGTCAGCTCGGGGATGTCCCAGGCGTTGCGCCAGGCCAGCGGCTTCGAGGCCGCGTCATCGGCATTGTCGGGGTTGTAGGCGAAGGTCGAGGCGTTGGTGTGGGGATCCTGATAGTCGGGGCCCCACTGGCCGATGTAGATGTCGTGCTGGCGCGCGCGGTACTTGGTCAGCGTCTGCTTGCCGTCGCCCGGGATCAGTTCCAGCTTGATGCCGGCCTGCGCCATCGTGCCCTGGATCGCCTCGGCGATCGCGGTGATGTCGGCGGTGTTGCGCGTGTCCATCGTCACCGAGAAGCCGTCGGGATAGCCCGCTTCCGTCAGCAGTTCCTTGGCCTTCTCGACGTTCAGCGAATAGGGCGCGTCGTCGATCTCGCCCAGGAAGCCCTTGGGCAGGAAGCTCTGATGCACCTGCGCCACGCCCGACATGATCGTATCGGCGATCGCCTGGTAGTCGACGAGGTACTTCATCGCCTCGGCGACCTTCGGGTTCGACAGGTACTCGTTCTTCTGGTTCAGGCCGAGGTAGTAGATCGAGCCCTTGACGCCCTCGTCGATCTTGATGTCGTCGTTCGACTTCATCGCCTCGATCTCTTCGGGGCCGAGGTCGCGGGCGATGTCGATGTCGCCCTGTTCCAGCAGCAGGCGCTGGGTCGAGGGTTCGGGGATGTGGCGGTAGATCACCCGCTTCATCGCCGGCGCGTCACCGTGGTAGTTGTCGTTGCGCTCGAAGACGACGGCCTCGTTCGGGCGCCATTCGCGGATCACGAAGGGACCCGAGCCCGCGTAGTTGGTCTTGAGCCAGTTGTAGCCGTAGTCGTCGCCCTCGGCGTGCTCCATCACCAGCTTCTTGTCGACGACCATCGCGACGTTGGCGGTCAGGCAGTACAGCACCAGCGACGAGGCGTAGGGCTTGTCCATCTCGAAGGCGACGGTCATGTCGTCGGTCGCGCGGATCTTCTCTTCGACGTTGTCGGGGGTGAAGCCGAACTGGGTGATGATGAAGGCGGGCGACTTGTCGAGCTTGACCGCGCGCACCAGCGAGAAGACCACGTCCTCGGCGGTGATCGGGTTGCCCGAGGCGAACTTCAGGCCCGGCTTGATCTTGAAGGTGATGGTCTTGCCGTCCTCCGACACCTCCCAGCTGTCCGCGACCTTGCCATAGACGTTCGACACGTCGTCGACGTCGTAGCCGATCAGCGGCTCGTAGCTGTTGCCCAGCATCTCGCCGCCCGAGAACTCGAACACCTCGGCGGGATCGAGCGAGATGATGTCGTCGATGGACCAGGCCTGGATCAGCGTGTCCGGCGGCGTCTCGGCGGCGACGGGCGCACCCTGCACGGCGGCCCAGGCCGCCACGGCAGTGGCCAGCCAGATCGAACGGTGAAACATCTGAAATCCCCTCTGTTGGATAGTCGGCCCCGGTCCTCGGCCGTCTGTGCGGCCCTTGGCAGGCGCGGCGCAAATTAACCGCCGGGTCAAATTTTCTGTCAAGGGCTGCCGTCGCGAGAGGCCGCCCGGCCGGCCCGGAGTGCCGAAAGAGGTGGCAGCGCGGTGGTCGTTTCGCAGCCCTCCGGCCGGGCGGTCTGCCGGCTTTGGATGCGCCGCGGGCCGCGTTTCGCCGCGGATGCGAAACAGACTGGATGCCTCGGCGCAAAACGTGCAACCCTTTGACCCGTTGGGAACGGGGGACTGCGACGACATGTCGATCAAGGCGAGCATCTATCATCTCACGCACTACACGTACGACCGGCCGGTGATCCTTGGCCCGCAGGTGATCCGCCTGCGCCCGGCCCCGCACAGCCGCACCCGCGTGATCTCGCATTCGCTGCGCGTCGGGCCGCAGCCGCACTTCGTCAACCACCAGCAGGACCCCTACGGCAACTGGCTGGCGCGCTTCGTCTTTCCCGAGCCGGTGACCGAGCTGAAGATCGAGGTCGACCTCGTCGCCGACATGTCGGTCTACAACCCGTTCGACTTCTTCGTCGAGGAATCGGCCGACACCTGGCCCTTCGACTATCCCGCCGACCTGCAGGAAGACCTGTCGATCTACCGCAAGCCCGAACCAGGCGGGCCGCTGTTTGACAAGTGGATGGCCTCGATCCCGCGCAAGCGCGTGCGCACCACCGATTTCGTCGTCGGCCTGAACCAGCGCATCTCGCAGGAGATCGGCTATGTCATCCGGATGGAGCCCGGCGTGCAGTCGCCCGAGGAGACGCTGGAGCTGGCCAAGGCGTCGTGCCGCGACTCGAGCTGGCTGCTGGTCAACACCCTGCGCCACCTCGGTCTCGCGGCGCGCTTCGTCTCGGGCTACCTGATCCAGCTCAAGCCCGATCTCAAGGCGCTCGACGGGCCCTCGGGGACCGAGGTCGACTTCACCGACCTGCACGCCTGGTGCGAGGTCTACCTGCCCGGCGCCGGCTGGATCGGGCTCGACCCGACCTCGGGGCTGCTGACCGGCGAAAGCCACATCCCGCTCGCCGCCACGCCGCACTACCGCAACGCCGCCCCGATCTCGGGCGGGTTCTCGGCCAACGGCACGCCCGAGACGGAATTCGCCTTCGACATGAAGGTGAACCGCGTGGCCGAGCACCCGCGCATCACCAAGCCCTTCTCGGACGACGCCTGGGACGCGCTGAACGCGCTTGGCCGCAAGGTCGACGAACGGCTGCAGGCGGGCGACGTGCGCCTGACCATGGGCGGCGAGCCGACCTTCGTGTCGATCGACGATTTCGAGAGCGCCGAGTGGAACACCGGCGCCGTCGGGCCCACCAAGCGCATCCTCGCCGACCGGCTGATCCGGCGGGTCAAGGACAGCTTCGCCCCGGGCGGCTTCCTGCACTATGGCCAGGGCAAGTGGTACCCGGGCGAGAGCCTGCCGCGCTGGACCTTCTCGCTGTACTGGCGGGCCGACGGCCAGCCGGTCTGGGGCGACACCTCGCTGATCGCCGACGAGGGCGTCGATGCGGGCGCCACGCCGCTGCAGGCGCAGGAGCTGATGCGCGAGATCGCGTTCGAGCTGGACGTGCCCGAGGACAACGTGATCCCCGCCTACGAGGACCCGGCCGAATGGCTGGTCAAGGAGGCGCAGCTTCCCGAGAACGTCACCCCCGAGAATTCCAAGCTCGAGGATGCCGAGGAACGCCACCGCATGGCCCGCGTCTTCGATCGCGGCCTGACCACGCCCTCGGGCTTCGTGCTGCCGATCCAGCGCTGGCAGGCGCGCGCCGGGGGGCCGGGCTGGCGGTCGGAGCGCTGGCGCCTGCGGCGCGGGCACATGTTCCTCGTGCCCGGCGACAGCCCGGTCGGCTATCGCCTGCCGCTCGACTCGCTGCCCTGGCTGTCGCCCGCGGTCTATCCCTACCACAACCCCGCCGACCCCACGATCGAGCGCCCGCCGCTGCCCGATTACGAGCCGGTCGAGGGCACCCTGGGCGAGCGTCGGACCCAGCCGATGGCCAGCTTCATCCCCGCGGCCCCCGCGCCCGCGGGCTTCGTGCCGCAGGGCGCGCCCGAGATCGAGGGCTATGTGCGCACCGCGCTGTCGGTCGAGCCGCGCGATGGCCGGCTGTGCATCTTCATGCCGCCGGTCGTGTGGCTCGAGGATTACCTCGACCTGCTGCGCGCGGCCGAGGCCGCGGCCCGGCGCATGGGGCTGAAGGTGCATATCGAGGGCTATGCCCCGCCGTGGGACCCGCGGCTGAACGTGATCCGCGTGGCGCCCGACCCCGGCGTGATCGAGGTGAACATCCACCCCGCGCACAGCTGGGAGCAGATCGTCCACACCACCGAGACGCTCTACGAGGACGCGCGGCAGTGCCGGCTGGGCGCCGACAAGTTCATGATCGACGGCAAGCACACCGGCACGGGGGGCGGCAACCACGTGGTGGTCGGCGGCGTGACGCCCAACGACTCGCCCTTCCTGCGCCGGCCCGACCTGCTGAAGTCGCTGATCCTGCACTGGAACCGGCACCCGTCGCTGTCCTACCTGTTCTCGGGCCTGTTCATCGGCCCGACCAGCCAGGCGCCGCGCATCGACGAGGCCCGCCACGACAGCCTCTATGAACTCGAGATCGCGCTGTCGCAGATCCCGGCGCCGGGCTGGGGCGTGCCGCCGATGCCCTGGCTGACCGACCGGCTGCTGCGCAACATCCTGACCGACGTCACCGGCAACACCCACCGGTCCGAGATCTGCATCGACAAGCTCTACAGCCCCGACGGCCCGACCGGGCGCCTGGGCCTGGTCGAGTTCCGCGGCTTCGAGATGCCGCCGAACGCGCGGATGAGCCTGGCGCAGCAGCTGCTGATCCGGGCCCTGATCGCGCGGTTCTGGGACAATCCGGCGGGCGGCGACCTCACGCGCTGGGGCACCCAGCTCTACGACCGCTTCATGCTGCCGCACTACCTGTGGGAAGACTTCCTCGACGTGCTGGCCGACCTGCGCCGGCATGGCTTCGACCTCGACCCCGAGTGGTTCAAGGCGCAGGCCGAGTTCCGCTTCCCCTTCTGCGGCGAGGCGGAATACGAGGGCGTGCACCTGGAACTGCGCCAGGCGCTGGAACCCTGGCACGTGCTGGGCGAGACCGGCGCGATCGGGGGCACGGTGCGCTACACCGACAGCTCGACCGAGCGGATGCAGGTGAAGCTGACCGCCGCGGACCCGTCGCGCTACATCGTGACGGTGAACCAGCGCCGGCTGCCGCTGATCAAGACCGGCGCCGCGGGCGTCTCGGTCGCCGGGGTGCGGTTCAAGGCCTGGCAGCCGGCGGCGGCGATGCAGCCCACGGTGCCGGTGCACGCGCCGCTGACGCTCGACATCTTCGACAGCTGGACGGGGCACGCGCTCGGGGGGTGCACCTATCACGTCGCCCATCCGGGCGGGCGCAGCTACGACACCTTCCCGGTGAACGGCAACGAGGCCGAGGCCCGCAGGCTTGCGCGGTTCGAACCCTTCGGCCATACGCCCGGCGGATACTGGCCGGCCGAAGAGCGCGCGCATCCGGAATTCCCGATGACGCTCGACCTGCGGCGGCCCGCCGGCATTTGAGGATCTGAATGACACGCGCCGCCCCCTACAAGGACCCGGTCGCCACCCTGCTCGAGGGGTACGACCGCCTTCCCGGGGCGGCGGACGAACTGCTGGACCAGGACGGCGTGATCCGCCCGGTCTGGAAGCCGTTCATCCAGCACCTGGCGCGGCTGCCCAAGGACGTGGTCGCCAGCCGCTTCGCCCGCGGCGACCAGTACCTGCGCGACGCGGGCGTGTTCTACCGCCTGTATTCCGAGGCCGACGCGACCGAGCGCGCCTGGCCGCTGAGCCACGTGCCGGTGATCGTGCACGAGCGGGAATGGGCGACGATCTCCGAGGGGCTGATCCAGCGCGCCGAACTGCTGGAACGGGTGCTGGCCGATCTGTACGGCCCGGGCTCTCTGGTGGCGGACGGCCACCTGCCGGCGCGTCTGGTGGCGCAGAACCCCGAGTGGCTGCGCCCGCTGGTGGGCGTGCAGCCGCATGGCGACCATTTCCTGCAGTTCCTGGCCTTCGACATCGGCCGCTCGCCCGACGGCAGCTGGTTCGTCATGGGCGACCGGACGCAGGCGCCCTCGGGCGCGGGCTTCGCGCTGGAAAACCGCATGGCCTCGGGGCGGGTGTTCTCGGATTTCTTCGCCACCGCGAACGTGCACCGGCTGGCGGCCTTCTTCCGCGCGTTCCGCGACGGGCTGAACGGGCTGCGCCGCAACGACGCGACCCGCGTCGGCATCCTGTCGCCGGGGCCGATGAACGACACCTACTACGAACACACCTACATCGCGCGCTATCTCGGGTTCCTGCTGCTGGAGGGCGAGGACCTGGCGGTGCAGGACGGGCAGGTGATGGTGCGCACCGTCGCCGGTCTGCGCCCGATCGACGTGCTGTGGCGCCGGCTCGATGCCCGCTTCGCCGACCCGCTGGAACTTGACGGCGCTTCGCACATCGGCACGCCGGGCCTCGTCGGGGCGGTGCGGGCGGGCCATGTCTCGGTCGTCAACGCGCTGGGCTCGGGCCTTCTGGAAACGCGCGCCTTCCTCGCCTTCCTGCCGCGGATCTGCGAGGTGCTGATGGGCGAGCCCCTGAAGCTCAACAACATCGCCACCTGGTGGTGCGGCCAGCCGACCGAGCGCGATTTCGTCACCCGCAACGCCGACAGGCTGCTGATCGGGCGGGCGCTGTCGAACCGGCTGCCGTTCGAGCGCGACGACGAGCCGGCGCAGCCCAGGGGCGGCGCGCGCCAGCGCATCGAGGCCGAGGGGCCCGAGCTGGTGGGGCAGGAGGCGGTGACGCTGTCGACGACGCCGGCCTGGGTCGATGGCCGGCTCGCGCCGATGCCGATGCTGCTGCGCGCCTTCGTGGTGCGCACGCCGCAGGGCTGGCAGGTGATGCAGGGCGGCTACGCGCGCATCGGCAAGACCCGCGACGCCTCGGCGATCGCGATGCAGCGCGGCGGCGCGGTGGCCGATGTCTGGATCGTGTCGGACCAGCCGGTGCCGCATGACACGATCGCGCCGCCGCCGGGGGTGTTCACCCGCTCGGGCATGGGCGTGCTGCCGGCGCGCGCGGCCGACAACCTCTACTGGCTTGGCCGCTACGTCGAGCGGGTCGAGACCGCGGTGCGGCTGCTGCGCGCCTGGCACCTGCGCATCGCCGAGCCGGGCAGCACCGACCGGCCGCTGATGCGGCTTCTGGCCGATCACCTGAAGGGGCAGGGCTTCGACCCGGCCCAGCCCTTCGCCGAGCGGCTGGGCGAACGGGTCGCCGCCGCGCGCGGCTGCGCCAACAAGGTGCGCGACCGCTTTTCGACCGACGGCTATTTCGCGCTCAAGGACCTGTCCGAGGCCGCGGCGGCGATGCGCGGGCGCAGCCTGTCGGGCGACGACGCGGTGCGCGAGCTGTCGGCCTTCCTGCGCCAGATCGGCGGCTTCTCGGGCCTCGTGCACGAAAACATGTACCGCTTCACCGGCTGGCGCTTCCTCACGATCGGCCGCGCGCTTGAACGGGCCAATTCCATGGCCTGGCTGCTGTCGGTCTTCGCCGACGCGACCGGGCCCGAGGGCGCGCTGGACCTGGCGGTCGAGGTCGGCGACAGCGTCATGACCCACCGCCGCCGCTACACCGTCACCACCAGCCGCTCGACCGTGATCGACCTGCTGGCGCTCGACGCGCGCAACCCGCGCTCGCTGCTGTTCCAGTTCGCCGAGATGAAGGCGCAGGTCGCCGAGCTGCCGGGGTCCGAGACGCTGGGGCTGATGCCGCGCCTGCCGCGCCGGCTGCTCGAGCTGCACACCGGCATCGCCGTGCTCGGCCCCGACGAGATGACCTCCGAGCGCCTGCGCGGCCTGCGCGGCGCCACCGCCGACCTCTCGGGCCTGATCGCCGAGACCTACTTCCAGTAGCGCGTCCGCCCGCCGTCGCCTAGGAAAGGCCCATGCTCTACGACATCGACGCCAGCATCGCCTACAGCTACCAGCAACCCTCGGCGCTGGGCCGCACCGTGCTGCGTCTGCTGCCGGCGAGCGTGCCCGGGGTGCAGCGGCTGGTCGCGGGCACGCTGGTGGCCGAGCCTGCCGCCGACGAGCGCACCGACCGGGTCGACTTCTTCGGCAACCACGTCACCGAGATCGCCTGGCGCGGCACCGGGCGCGAGACGCGGTTCCGCGTGCAGGCCCGGGTCGAGCGGATCGCCCGCCCGCCCGAGCTTGACCTTTCGCCCGCCCTCGCCGCGCTGCCGGCCGAGATCCGCGCCTGGCACGACCTGTGCCACGACGCGCCGCACCATTTCCTCGGCCCCTCGGACCGGGTGCGCCCGACGCCCGAGATGACCGCCTTCGCCGCCGACCTGGTGACGCCCGAGATGACGGTCTTCGCCGCGGTGCAGGCGCTGGGCCGCGCGCTGTTCGACGAGATGCGCTTCGATGCGACCGCGACCACCGTCGACACCGACCCGGTCGAGGCCTTCGCCGCCCGCCACGGCGTCTGCCAGGATTTCAGCCACATCATGATCGCCTGCCTGCGCGGCATCGGCATCCCGGCCGCCTATGTCTCGGGCTACCTGCGCACGCTGCCGCCGCCGGGGCAGGAGCGGCTGGCGGGCGCGGATGCGATGCACGCCTGGGTGCGGGCCTGGTGCGGCACCGACCTGGGCTGGGTCGAGTTCGACCCGACCAACGACCTGGTGGTGGCGGGCGACCACATCCTGGTCGCGGTCGGGCGCGACTACAGCGACGTGGCACCGGTGAAGGGCGTGCTGCGCACCGCCGGGCGCCAGGCCAGCCACCACGGCGTCGACGTGATTCCGCTGGGCTGAGCGCGATGGACCGCCTCGCCTGCGACCGGATGTTCGTCACGGTGATCGAGCTTGGCAGCTTCACCGCCGCCGCCCGCCGCCTGGGCGTGAGTTCGGGCCAGGCCTCGAAGCTGGTGCAGCGCCTCGAGGAGGAGCTGGGCGTGCAGCTTCTCACCCGCTCGACCCGCGCGCTGTCGCCGACCCCGGCCGGGCAGGATTATTTCGAGCGGATGCGCCGGGTGATCGAGGAGATCGACGCGATCGACCACGAGATCCGCGATGCTGCCGCCGAGCCCGGCGGGCGCATCCGGCTGACGGTGCCGATCACCTTCGGCGCCCGCGTGCTGGCGCCTGTGCTGACGGACTTCGCGGCCCGCTATCCGCAGATCCGGTTGCAGGTCGATTTCTCGGACCGGCTGACGGGGCTGGTGGACGAGGGGTTCGATCTGGCCGTGCGGGTCGGCGCGCCGCGGGATTCGGGGCTGATCGCGCGCCGGCTCTGCCCGATCCGTGTCGGCGTCGTGGCCGCGCCCGGCTATCTCGCGCAGCGCGGCACCCCGCGCAGCCCCGCCGACCTCGCGCAGCACGATTGCATCCTCGACGGAAATTTCGCCAACCCCGCCGCCTGGGCCTTCCGCGACCCCGCCACGGGGCGCGACAGCGCGCTGCCGGTCACCGGGCGGCTGCAGTTCGCCTCGGCCGAGGCCGTGGCCGAGGCGGCGGTGCGCGGTGCCGGTCTTGCCCGCGGTCCGGATTTCGTGCTGGGGCCGCTGGTCCAGGCCGGCCGCCTGCGCCCGGTGCTGACCGAGTGGGAGGCCGAGCCGATCCTGCTGCATGCGCTCTATCCCGCCGGGCGGCACCTGCCCGCGCGGCTGCGCCGGCTGATCGACCTGCTGGTCGAGGCCTTCCGCGTCCCGCCGGCCGCCTGGTCGATGATCCCTTCCGAAGGGGAAGAAGTCTTCCGGCAAACGTAGGGGTTATCCCGCGCCCTGGAAGCGGTCATCTTGGGGACAACGCAATCGAACCCCGGATCCCGCCATGTCCCTGCCCACCCTGGAAAAGCACCCGCTGAACACCGCGACCGCCCCGATCGAGATCGGCCATGTCGTGCTGACCGTGCGCGATCTCGCCGGCGTCGGCGACTACTACCGCGACGTCGTCGGGCTCGAGCCGATCGCCGAGGATGGCGAGACCCGCCGCTTCGGGGCCGCCGGGCGCACGCTGGTCGAACTGCGCCGCGACGGCGCCGCGCGGATCGCGCCGCGGGGCGAGGCGGGGCTGTTCCACACCGCCTTCCTGCTGCCCTCGCGCGCCGATCTCGGGCGCTGGCTGTCGCGCATCGCCGACAGGCAGATCCCCGTGCAGGGCGCCTCTGACCACCTCGTCAGCGAGGCCGTCTACCTGACGGATCCCGAGGGCAACGGCATCGAGGTCTATGCCGACCGCGACCGCGACCGCGCCGACTGGCCGCGGGGCCCGCAGGGCATCGCCATGGCGACCGAGCCGATGGATGTCCAGGGGGTGCTTGCCGCCGGGCGCGGCGGCTGGAAGGGCCTGCCCGCCGCGACCGTCGTCGGCCATGTCCACCTCAAGGTCGGTGACCTCGGCCAGACCGAGGAGTTCTTCGGCACCACGATGGGTCTTGAGCTGACCACCCGCTACCCGGGGGCGAACTTCTGGGGCTGGGGCGGGTATCACCACCACCTTGCGACCAACATCTGGCAGACCCGAGGCGCCGGGACCCGGCAGCACGGCCTGACCGGCCTTGCCGAGGTCGTGCTGCTGGCCGAGGCGCCCGAAGCCGCGCGGCTCGGCGCCCGGCCGCTGGTCGATCCCTGGGGGACGGTGTTCTCCGTCGCGCCGAAGGCCTGAGACGATCGGGGCGGCCCTCCCGTGCGGGGGGCCGTCGCGCCGCGGTCCGGCGGCGGTCAGACCATCTTGGCCAGCAGCGCCACCAGCTGCGCGCGCTCGCGCTCGGTCAGCGGGTCGAGCGTCGCCTCGGTCACGCCGACCGCGCGCGGCTCTGCCGCGAGATAGGCCGCGCGGCCCTGCTCGGTCAGCGACACGGTCAGCCGGCGCCTGTCGTCGGGATCGGGCGAGGTCACGACCATCCCCTGCCGCACCAGCCGGTCGACCACGCCCTTGATCGTCGCGCCATCCATCGCCGTCAGCCGGCCAAGGTGGTTTTGCGACAGCGGTCCCAGCTCGGTCAGCTTCGCGAGCGCGGCGAACTGGGTGGTGGTCATCTCGGGGATCGCGCCCGAGAAAATCGACAGGTGTCGCTGCGTGACACGCCGCAGCAGAAAGCCGACCTGTTCGTCGAGGATGTAACGGGTATCCATACTCATCGCCTAGATGTTTAGCGTGCGGCATCGCCTCTGCGCAAGAACGTTGACACGGTGTCAATCGCGATCGCAGAATGTTTGCACGCATACGAAACAGCGCCGTCCCTCCAGCGACCCGGAGCCCGCGATGCCTTTCGCCAGCCCCCAAGACTTTGCCAGGCCGGACTGTCTGGAGGCTGCGCTCGCGCTGCGGGCGCAGGCCGGGTGGCGCCCGCTCGCCGGCGGGACCGATCTTTTCGCCGCCACCCGGGCGCAGCGGCTTGCGGGGCCGGTGCTCGACCTGACGGCGGTGGACGAGCTGCGCGGCCTGTCGCCGCTGCCCGACGGCGGGCTGCGGATCGGCGCGGCGACCCCCTGGGCCGAGATCGCGCGCGCGCCGCTGCCGCCGGGCCTGTCGATGCTGGCCGCGGCCGCGCGGCAGGTGGGCGGCCGGCAGGTGCAGAGCCGCGGCACCATCGGCGGCAACCTGTGCAACGCCTCGCCCGCGGCCGACGGCGTGCCGCCGTTGCTTGCCGCCGGCGCGATCGTCGAGCTGGCCTCGGCCCGTGCCCGGCGCCGGATGCCGCTGGCCACGTTCCTGCAGGGCCCGCGCCGGACGTTGCTGGGCGCCGACGAGCTGATGGTCGCGATCGAGATCCCGGCGCGGGGGCTGGAGGGCGGATCGGCCTTCCTCAAGCTCGGGGCCCGGGCGCATCTGGTGATCTCGATCGTGATGGTCGCGGCCCGCATCACCTGCCGGGGCGACCGGATCACGGATGCCGCGGTGGCGGTCGGCGCCTGCTCGGGGACGGCGCTGCGCCTGACCGCGCTCGAGGCCGCGCTGGCGGGCCGGCACCCCGCCGAGGGCTTCGACCCGGCGCTGGTGACCGCGGCGCTCTCGCCGCTCGACGACATCCGCGCCACCGCCGATTACCGCCGCACCGCCGCGGCCGAGCTTGTCGCCCGCGCCCTGCGCGCCGCCGCCCAAGGGGTCCCCCCGGAGATCGCCGCATGAACCATCCCGCGTCCCCGGTGCCGACGCTGCGCGTCAATGGCCGCCCGCATCCGTTGACCGGCGATCCGCGCCGGCGGCTGTCGGACCTGCTGCGCGAGGATCTGGGCCTGACCGGCACCAAGGTCGGCTGCGACGCGGGCGATTGCGGCGCCTGCACCGTGCTGGTCGACGGCGCCCCGGTCTGCGCCTGCCTGACCGCGGCCGGGCAGGTCGCGGGCGCGGCGGTCACCACGGTCGAGGGGCTGGCCGAGCAGGGCCGGCTGTCGGCGCTGCAGGCAAGCTTCCTGCGCCACGGTGCCGCGCAATGCGGGATCTGCACGCCCGGCATGCTGATGGCGGCGACGGCCCTCCTGGCCGAGGCGCCGCGCCCGACCCGGGCCGAGGCAGAGGCGGCGCTGGGCGGCGTCCTGTGCCGCTGCACCGGCTATGCCAAGATCATCGACGCCGTCTGCGACGCCCATGCCGCGGATGTCGCGGCGCCCGAGGTCGCGGCGGGCGCCGCCGTCGGCGCGCCGCTGCGCCGGCTTGACGGCCTGCCCAAGGTCGCGGGCACCGACAGCTTCGGTGCCGACCACGTCCCCGCGGGCGCGCTGACGCTGGTCGCGATCCGCTCGCCGCATCACCACGCGGCCTTCCGATTCGGCGATCTCGCGGGCTTCGCCGCCCGTCCCGGCGTCGCCGGGGTCTGGACCGCCGCCGACGTGCCGGGCGTGAACCGCTTCGGCGTGATCCCCGCCTTCGCCGACCAGCCCGCGCTGGCGCCAAGCCCCGCGCGCCTGCGCGGCGAGGCGGTGGCGCTCGTGGCCTTCGCGCCGGGGGCCGAGCCCGAGGTCGACGGATTTCCCATCGAGTGGGCGCCGCTGGCGCACGAGCTGGACCCCGAGGCGGCCGCGGCCGAAGGCGCGGCGCGCGTGCATCCCGACCGCCCCGGCAACCACCTGACCCAGGGCTTCGTCCGGCGCGGCGAGGCTGGCCCGGCGCTGGCGGCTTCCGCCCATGTCGCCGCGGCCCGGTTCCAGACCGCCTTCGTCGAACATGCCTATATCGAGCCCGAGGCCGGCTGCGCCTGGCTCGAGGGCGACACGCTGGTGATCCGCGCCACCACCCAGGCGCCGGTGATGGACCAGGAAGAGACCGCGAGGATCCTCGGCCTGCCGACGGAGCGGGTGCGGATCATCCCCTCGGCGGTGGGCGGCGGCTTCGGCTCGAAGCTCGACGTCTCGCTGCAGCCGCTCCTCGGGCTCGCGACGCTGGCGACGGGTCTGCCGACGCGGATGACCTACACGCGCTGGGACTCGATGACCTCGACCACCAAGCGCCACCCCGCGCGGATCGAGGCGCGGATCGGCTGCGATGCCGATGGCCGGGTGACGGCGATGGAGTTCGACGGGATCTTCGACACCGGCGTCTATGCCAGCTGGGGCCCGACCGTCGCGAACCGGGTGCCGGTGCACGCGACCGGCCCCTACCGCACGCCCGCGATGATCGCCCGGGCCCGGGCCATCCACACCAACGGTCCCTCGGCCGGGGCGTTCCGCGGCTTCGGCGTGCCGCAATCGGCCATCGCGCAAGAGGTGCTGTATGACCGCCTTTCGGCTGCGGTCGGGCTGGATCGCCTGCAGTTCCGCCTGCGAAATGCCTATGTCGCAGGCGATGTGACTGCGACCGGTCAGGTCCTGACCGCGCCCGGAATCCATCAGTGCCTGACCGCGCTTGTCCCGCACTGGGACCGGGCGGTGGCCGAGGCCGCAGCGGCCAATGCCGAACCGGCCGGGCCCGGCGGCGGCACGATCCGGCGCGGCGTCGGCATCGCCTCGTGCTGGTATGGCTGCGGCAACACCTCGCTGCCGAACCCCTCGACGATCCGGGTCGGCATCTCGGCCGCGGGCCGGGTGGTGCTGCATCAGGGCGCGACCGACATCGGGCAAGGCTCGAACACGGTGATCACCCAGATCTGCGCCGATGCGCTTGGCCTGCCGGTCGCCGATTTCGACCTGATCGGCCCCGACACCGCGCTGACGCCCGACGCGGGCAAGACCTCGGCCTCGCGCCAGACCTTCGTGTCGGGCCGCGCCGCGCAGGCCGCGGGGGCCGCGCTGCGGGCCGGGATCCTGCGCGCCGCCGGCGTCAACGGCGCGACCGGCCTGCGGCTCGAGGGCGCGACCCTCGTCGTCTCGGGCGAGGGGACCGAGCATCGCCTCGACCTTGCCGCGCTGCCGGCCGATGCGCGCGGCTACGCGCTTTCGGCCGAGGAAAGCTATGACCCGCCGACGGCGCCCCTCGACGCGGACGGGCAGGGCATTCCCTATGCCGTCTACGGCTACGGCGCCCAGATCGCCGAGGTCGCGGTCGACATGCGTCTGGGCACGGTGAAGGTGCTGCGGATGACCGCCGCCCACGACCTGGGCCGGGTGATCAACCCGCAGCTGGCCGAGGGCCAGATCGAGGGCGGGATCGCGCAGGGGCTCGGCCTTGCGCTGATGGAGGAATACCTGCCGGGCCGGACCGAGAACCTGCACGACTACCTGATCCCCACCACCGGCGACATGCCGCCCGTGACCTCGATCCTAGTCGAGGTGCCCGAGCCCGAGGGGCCGTTCGGCGCCCGGGGCCTTGGCGAACATGTCCTGATCCCCACCGCCCCCGCCATCCTGAACGCGATCGCCGACGCCACCGGGGCCGAGATCACGCGCGTGCCGGCCCTGCCGCACCGCGTGCTGGCCGCGATCGCCGCGAAGGAGCGGGCATGACCCCGAAGGACCAGCCCGTGACCGTCCCGCCAGATGTCCCCGCCGATGGCCCCGCCGATGCCCGTGCCGATGCCCGTGCCGCCGCCCGGGCCGAGAAGCTGCGCTGCGACGCCTGCCCGGTGATGTGCTACATCGCCCCGGGCCAGACCGGCGCCTGCGACCGCTACGCCAATGCTGACGGCCGCATCGTGCGCACCGACCCGGTGGTGATGCTGTCGGCCGCGATCGAGGCCGGCGGCCGCATCGTGCCCTTCGCCGGCGCCGCATGGCAGGGCGGGCTGGCCCCGGCGGAGATGCCGCAGGACACCGCGGTCACCGGGATCGGCTCCGGCACGACCTATCCCGACTTCAAGCCCGCGCCCTTCATCGTCTCGTCCACGGTCGAGGGCGCCGACATGATCACCGTGGTGACCGAGGCGATCTTTTCCTACTGCGGCGTCAAGGTGAAGATCGACACCGACCGCCACCTTGGCACCGAGGGCGCGGCGGTGCGGATGGGCGACGAGGTCGTCGGCCATGTCACCACCGCCGAATACGGCAGCCAGATGCTCTCGCTCGGCGGCGTGTCGCACCTGACCGGGCATTCCAAGGCCGAGGGGCGCGCGACCTGCGCCGCCCTTCTCGCGCTGTCGAACCGCGAGGCGGTGGAGCTGTCGATCGACGGCGGCTCGCACGTCGTCGTGCAGGCCGGCAAGCCGCCGATCGTCGACGGCGTGACCGAGCGGCGGATGCGCGTCGGCTGCGGCTCGGCCACGATCGGGATGTTCGCGGCCGCGTGGCAGGGCATGGTCGACGAGGTGGTGGTGGTCGACGACCACATCACCGGCGTCGTGTCCGAGCATCAGGCCGGCAAGGTCATCGGCTGGCCCGACACCGGGATCAAGATCATCGGCGCCCGGTCGACCCCGGGGCGGTATTTCCGCGTCTCGGAACCCGGCCTCGGCTGGGGCGGCACCCAGGTTTCGGACCCGCTGCAGATCCTGGGGCCCTGGAACGCCAAGAAGGGCGCCGTGCCGGGGCTGCGGCTGCTGATGGTGTCGACCACCGGCGAGGACTGGGGGTATTACGTGCTGGACGCGGCGCTGGTGCCGCAGCCCGCGCCGATCCCCGACGGCCTGCGCGAGGCGGTCGAGATCATCGCCGAGAACTGCGAACCCTCGCTCTGCACCGTCCTGTTCGTCGGCGGGGCAGGGGGGTCGCTGCGCGCGGGCGTCGCCCGCAACCCGGTGCGGTTGACGCAGTCCGTGCAGGGGCGCGAGACGCGGCTGACCTGCGGCGGGGCCGAGGTCTTCGTCTGGCCCGGCGGCGGCATCACCTTCATGGTCGACGTCACGACCCTGCCCGAGGGCGCCTTCGGCTCGGTGCCCACGCCCGCGATGGTGGCGCCGCTGGAATTCACCCTGCCGCGCGCGGCCTACCTGGCGATGGGCGGGCACGAGGCCGCGATCCGCACGCTGCCCGAGGTCGTGGCCGAGGGCGGCGAATACCCGACCGCCGCGCGCCTGCTGCCGCCGGTCATCCCGTGATGCGCCCGCAGGCCCGTCTGCTGCCGGACGGCCGGCGCCTGCACCTGAACCACGGGCCGATCGACGTCGTGCTGGAACTGTGGGGGGCGCCCGAGGCCGTCGCCGAGGGGCGCGCCCGTGCCGCCGCCGCGCTCGAGGGGCTGCTCGCGGCGCTGGCGGCAGAGCTGCCGGCGCTGCGCAGCCCCGATCCCGGCCCGCGCGCCCACCCGGTGGCGCGGGCGATGGCGGCGGCGGTGGCGCCCTACCGGCCCGCCTTCGTCACGCCGATGGCCGCGGTGGCGGGGGCGGTCGCCGACCACCTGCTGGCAGCGGCGGTCGCGGGCGGCGGGATCGCCAGGGCCTATGCCAACAACGGCGGCGACATCGCGCTGCACCTCGCCCCGGGCGAAAGCCTGACCACCGCCATCGCCGCGCGCCCCGGCATGCCCGACCGCATCACCCTGCACGCCGCGGACCCGGTGCGCGGCATCGCCACCTCGGGCTGGGGCGGGCGCAGCCAGTCGCTGGGCATCGCCGACGCGGTCACCGTGCTCGCCGCCAGCGCCGCCGTCGCCGACGCCGCCGCGACGATGCTCGCCAATGCCGTCGACCTGCCCGGCCATCCCGCGATCACCCGCCGCCCGGCGCGCGAGATCAAGGCCGACAGCGACCTTGGCAGCCGTCCCGTCACCACCGCCGTCGCGCCGCTGACCCCGGCCGAGCGGGCCCGCGCGCTGGCCCGGGGCCGCGCCGCCGCCGACCCGCTGATCGCCGCGCGGCGCATTGAAGGCGCGGCGCTTTACCTGCAGGGTGCCGCCGAGGTCGCCGGTCGCTGCCCGCTTGCCCTGCCCAAGCCAGAGACGACCGCCTGAGGAAAGGGCCCCGCCATGTCGCGCTTCGAGATCCGCAAGATCACCCTCGTCACCGAGGAGATCCGCCACGACGGCGGCCCGGTCCCCGAGACGCCGCGCCTGCGCGGCGCCATCCTCGCGCAGGTCTCGAACCCCTTCGCCGGCGCCTACCACCCCGAGCTGCAGCCGGCGATGGACGAGCTGAAGCCGCTCGGCCTGATGATGAGCGCGCGCCTGATCGCGGCGCTGGGCGGGGCCGACGGCATCGACGGCTACGGCAAGGGCGCCATCGTCGGCGAGGGCGGCGAGATCGAGCATGGCGCGCTCTGGCACGTCCCGGGCGGCTACTCGATGCGCGAGCATCTGGGCGAAAGCCGGGCGATCGTGCCCTCCGCGATGAAGGTCGGCGGCATGGGCACGACGCTCGACGTGCCGCTGGGCCACATCAACGCCGCCTATGTCCGCAGCCATTTCGACGCGATGACCGTGGGCCTGCCCGACGGCCCGCGCGCGGCCGAGATCGTCTTCGCCCTGGCGATGTCGAAGGGCGGGCGCGTGCACAGCCGGATGGGCGGGCTCGAGGCCTGGGACGTCAAGGGGCAGGACGGGCTTCGGTGAGGGCGCGCGCGCGCGCGACCGCGATCCTGCTTCTGGCCGCGCTGCCCGGCCCGGCCCTTGCCCATGCCGCCGAGCGGATGGTGATCCAGACCCTGCCGACCGGGTGGTCGATCCTCGGGGCGGGGCTGGTGGTGCTGCTGACCGGCCTCGTCGCGCTGGTCCCCGCGCCCCGCTTCGCCGTGCGCGACCTCGGGCGGCTGCGGCTGCTGCCGCGCGCCGCCACCGGCTGGATCGCGACGGCGGGCTGGGCGGTGCTGGTCGCGATCGGCCTCTGGGGCAGCCGGGATCCCTTCGCCAACCTGATGCCGATGACGCTGTGGGTGCTGGTCTGGGTCGGGCTGACGCTGGCCTCGCTGGCGCTTGGCGACCTCTGGCGCCCGATCCAGCCCTGGTACGCCCCGGCCCGGGCGCTCCGCCGGGCGCTGGGCTTGCGCGGCGGCATCGGTCTTTCCCGGCTCGGGCACTGGCCGGCCGTCGCGGGCTATCTCGGCTTCGCCTGGCTCGAGATCGTCTCGCTCGCCCCCGCCGATCCCGCCGGCCTCGCGCGGGTGGTGCTGCTCTACTGGCTCGCGATCCTCGCGCTCGCCGTGGCCGAGGGCGAGGACTGGCCCGACCGGGGCGAGGCGCTGTCGCTGTGTTTCGCGCTGGTCTCGACCGTGGCGCCGCTCTGGCGCGACGGGGCCGCGTGGCGCGCGGGCCTGCCGGGGGCGCGGATCGTGGCGCAGGGGCCGCTGCCGCCGTCGGCCGCCGCCTTCGTGACGCTGGTCCTGGCCGGCGTCACCTTCGACGGGCTGGCCGAGACCTTCTGGTGGCTGGCCCGGATCGGGATCAACCCGCTGGAATTCCCCGGCCGCTCGGCGGTGACGGTGGTCAACACGCTGGGACTGCTGGCGGTCTGGGCGGGCTGCGCGGCCTCGGTCGGGGGGGCGGTGGCGGCGGGGCGGGCGCTTGGCGCGCGCGGCCTGCCGGGCGCGGTGATCCTGTCGTTCCTGCCGATCGCGGCGGGGTATCATACCGCCCATTACCTCGTGGCGCTGCTGACCCAGGGCCAGTATGCGATCTCGGCGCTGAACGACCCGCTCGGCCGGGGCTGGTCGCTGCTGGGCCTGCCGCGCCACTGGGAACGCTTCGGCTTCCTCGCCACCCGCGACGGCGTCACCACGGTCTGGGCGCTGCAGGTCGCGGCGATCCTCGGCGCGCATGTCCTCGCGGTGCTGCTGACGCTGCGGCTCGACCGGGAAACGCCACCGGGCCGGCAAAAGATGCTTTCGCATCTTCCGGTCACCATCCTGATGGTCTTTTATACGGCCCTGGGACTGTGGCTGCTTTCCACGCCGACCGGAGCCTGAATCAGTGGACATATCATTTGCACACGCACAATCTGTCTTCAAGGCCCCCGGACGAGAGGCGCCGCCCGGGGTCACCGCGACGCGGGACCCGATCAACAGTGAGGAATGAGATGACGTCCATGCTGACCGGCCCCGCGCCGCGCCTGGCCAAACCGGGTCTTCTGAAACCATCGCGCCGCGCGATCCTGGGCGGGCTTGCCGGCGGCGCCGCCGCGCTCGCGCTGCCCGCGCGCTTCGCCTCGGCGCAAAGCGCAGCCCCGATCAGGCTCGGCTTCCAGCTGCACCGCACCGGCATCGGCGCCGCCTATGGCCGCTGGTACGAACGCACCGCCCAGGCGGCGCTGAAGGCCGTCAACGACGCCGGCGGCATCAACGGCCGCCCGGTCGAGATCGCCTTCGAGGATGACGGCACCGACCCCAAGCGCGGCGCCGAGGTGATCGAGAAGCTGGCGACCCAGCAGGGCTGCGACCTGATCTTCGGGCCGCTCTTCAGCCACGTGGTCATGGGCTCGGCCCCCCGCGCGGGCGAGCTGAAGATCCCCTACCTGCTCTGCTCCGAGGGCCACAGCCTCGCGGGGGGCAAGCTCAACCGCTGGACGCTCCAGCCCGGCATCACCGACGTCAAGAGCCAGGTGATGGCGATGGCGCCCTGGATCGCGTCGACCCTGGGCAAGAAGGTCACGATGATCTTCCCCGACTACGCCTTCGGCTACGATCACCGCGACAACTTCGCCCCCGCGATCGAGGCCGCCGGCGGCGAGGTGATCGAGATGATCGCGATCCCCCCGACCGAGACCTCGTTCACCCGCTACCTGCCGCGGATCCCGGCCGAGACCGAGGTGATCTACCACGTGATGATCGGTCCCTCGGTGTTGACCTTCGTGCGCGAGCTGGGCGAGTTCTTCGGCTCGGGCGACCGTCCCGAGATCTTCGGCTTCATCGACAGCCTCGAGGCGGTGGCGATCGACAGCCCCGGGCTCGAGTTCCTGGAGGGCACCCATTTCTGGGAGGGCAATCCGCGCTACCAGCAGGCCGGTGCCGACGAGATCGAGACCGCGTTCCGCGCCGCCGTGGGCGTCGACGCCACGGGCGCAAGCCTCGCCGACCCCAAGGACGTCTCGACCTACGCGCACATGTTCTCGGTCTGGGAGACGCTGCACGTCATCAAGGCCGGCATGGAGGCCGCGGGCTACCAGTCCACGGCCGACCGCCAGAAATTCGTCGAGGCGGTCGAGGCGATGACCGAGATGCCGCGCTCGATGGCGCATCCGCAAGGGGCCAAGACCTTCAACGGCAAGACGCACCAGGCCTTCGGCCACCAGTACGTCTCGAGGGTCGAGGGCGGCAAGCTGGTGAAGGTCGCGACCACCGGCCTCGAGGACGGGCTCTATCCCGACGAGGTCGACTACACCGCGATGTCCTTCTGATCTCGACTTTGCCCAAATATCCCACGGGGGTGCGGGGGTGTGAAACCCCCGCTCCTCCCTGTCCGCACGGGAACTGACCCTTGGGTTTCGGAGCCTTCTTCCTTCTCGCCTCGCTCGAGGGCCTGGTCTCNCCCCCCCCCCCCCCCCCCCCCCCCCTCCTCCCTGTCCGCACGGGAACTGACCCTTGGGTTTCGGAGCCTTCTTCCTTCTCGCCTCGCTCGAGGGCCTGGTCTCGGCCGCGGTGCTCGCGCTGACCGCCGCGGGCCTCAGCCTCGTCTTCGGCGTCATGCGCGTGGTCAATGTCGCGCATGGCGAGTTCTTCATGCTGGGCGCGGTCGCGGCCTGGTTCGTGACCTCGCTGGTCCCCGGGCCGCCGGCGCTCGGTTTCCTCGCGGCGCTGGCGATCGCGCCCTGCCTCGTCGCGGGGATCGCCGCGCTCGCCGACCGGCTGGTGCTGAAACGGCTGAACTACGACCCCGACGCGACGATCGTCGCCACCATCGGGCTTCTCTACATCTTCCAGCAGGCCGCGCTCAGCCTCTACGGCCCCGAGGCGCGGCCGGTGCCGGCGCCGTTCTCGATCCGGGTGCAGCTGCCGTGGTTCGGCTATTCGGGCTACAAGCTCGCGGTGATCGCGGCGGCGGCCGTGGTGCTGGCGGCGCTCTGGCTCGGGCTCACCCGCACCCGCGCCGGGCTGGTGATGCGCGCCACCCAGATCGACCGCGAGACGGCGGCCGCCTTCGGCATCGACACCGGGCGGGTCTATGCCGGCGTCTTCGCGCTGGGCGCGGGGCTCGCGGCGCTGGCGGCGGTGCTGGTGGTGCCGATCCAGCAGGCGCATTACCTGATGGGCCACGACCCGCTCCTGCTGTCGTTCATCACCGTCATCATCGGCGGCCTCGGCAGCCTGCGGGGCACGCTGGTCGCCGCGCTGGTGATCGGGCTGTCGGACGGGATCATCTCGGTCTTCTTCTCGCCGACGCTGGCCAAGATCATCGCGACGCTGCTTGTCGCGCTGGTGCTGGTGTTCCGCCCGCAGGGCCTGTTCGGAGGCGCGCGGACGTGAAGACCCTCGCCCTGCCGCTCGCCCTGCCGCTCGCCCTGCCGCTCGCGCTGCTGGCGCTGCTCGCCGCCGCGACCCTGCTGCTGCCGCCCTATCACGAGGGCAACCTCGCGCGGATCATGCTGCTGGCGACCTATGCGATGGGCTACAACATCGCCTTCGGCTACACCGGGCTTCTCAGCCTCGGGCACGCGCTGTTCTTCGGCGCAGGGATGTATGCCGCCGGGATGGCGGCGGAATACGGCGGCGTGCCGGCCGCGCCGGGCCTCGCGCTCGGGCTTCTGGGCGGGGGCGCGATGGCGCTGGCGGTGGGGCTTCTGGCGCTGCGCACCAGCGGCGTCAGCTTCCTGATCGTCACGATGATGTTCGCGCAGGCGGGTTATCTCACGATCCTCTACAACACCGACGTCACCCGCGGCGAGGAGGGGATCGTGCTCGCCGCCGCGCTGCGCCGGATCGCGGGCTTCGACCTCGCGCAGGACGACACCCGCTATCTCGCCGCCTTCGCGATCTTCGCGGTCGGGCTGATCGCGCAGGCGCTGCTGGTGCGCTCGCGCTTCGGCCGGGTCATGGTCGCGATGCGCGAGAACGAGGAACGCTCGCGCATGCTGGGCTACAGCCCCTACCGGGTGAAGCTGATCGCGCTGGTGATCTCGGGCCTCTATGCCGGGGTGGCCGGGGCGGCCTATGCGCTGCTGTTTGGCTACATGGGCGCGGGCTTCGCGGCGATCCAGAACTCGATCGCGCCGCTCCTGTGGGTGCTGCTGGGCGGCGCGGGCACGGTGCTGGGGCCGTTCCTCGGCACGGCGGCGATGTTCTACCTCACCGATCTTGCCGCGTCGCTGACCACCGCGACGCTGCTCGTGACCGGGGTGGCGCTGCTGCTTCTGGTGCTGTTCGCGCCGAAGGGCATCCTGGGCACGATCCGCGACAGGTGGGCACCATGGCTTCCGTGATCCTCTCCGCCCGCGGGCTCACCCGCCACTTCGGCGGGCTGAAGGCCGTCGACGGCGTCGATTTCGACCTCGCCCAAGGCGAGATCCACGCCCTGATCGGTCCGAACGGCGCCGGCAAGACCACCTTCGTCAGCCTGCTGTCGGGGCGCGTGCCGGTCCAGTCCGGCACGATCGCGCTGGACGGCACGGACATCACCCGGATGGCCGCCCATGCCCGGGTGCGCGCGGGCATCGCCTACACCTTCCAGATCACCTCGGTCTACGCGCGCCTGCCGGTCTACGACAATGTCGCGCTCGCCGTGCAGTCGCGCCATCGCGGCGACCCGGCCGCGCGCACCCGCGCCGCGCTCGAGCGGGTGGGCCTTGCCGATCGCGGCGGCCAGCTGGCGGGCACGCTCAGCTATGGCCACCAGCGGCTGCTGGAAGTGGCGATGGGCCTCGCGCTCGAGCCCAAGGTGCTGATCCTCGACGAGCCGACGCAGGGCCTGGCCGAGGGCGAGATCGCGACCTTCAAGGCGCTGGTGCGCTCGGTCGTGCCCGCGGCCACGGTGCTGCTGATCGAACACAACATGGACGTGGTGATGGACCTCGCCCACCGCATCACCGTGCTGACCTTCGGCCAGCGACTCGCGACCGGCACCCCGGACGAGATCCGCGCCGACCCGCAGGTGCAGCAGGCCTATCTCGGAGACACGGTATGACCGCCGCCCTCGCCATCGCCGGCCTCACCGCCGGCTACGGCCCGGTCACCGTGCTGCGGGGCCTCGACCTCGAGGCGCGGGCGGGCGAGGTCACCTGCCTGATGGGCCGCAACGGCGCCGGCAAGTCGACGCTGATGAAGGCGATCATGGGCCTTGTCCCGGCGCAGGCGGGGCAGGTGGCGCTGGCGGGGCGCGTGGTCTCGGGCCTGCCCGCGCACAGGGTCCCGCGCGAGGGCATCGCCTATGTGCCGCAGGGCCGGCGGCTGTTCGGCGACATGACCGTGGCCGAGAACATCGAGGTCGGGCTGATGACCCGCGGCCGCGGCGCCGAGGTGCGCGAGCGGGTGCTCGACCTCTTCCCGCGGCTGCGCGAGCGGCTGGGGCAGGTGTCGCGCACCCTCTCGGGGGGCGAGCAGCAGATGCTCGCGCTCGCGCGCGCGCTCTGCCTCGAGCCTGCGGTGCTGCTGCTGGACGAACCGACCGAGGGGCTGCAGCCCTCGATGATCCGGCTGATCCGCGACACGGTGGTGGCGCTGAAGGCGACCGGCGTCGCGACGGTGCTGGTCGAGCAGCGGGTGGACGCGGTCCTGGCGATGGCCGACCGCGTGGCCTTCATGGATCACGGCCGGATCGCGGCGACGGTCGGGGCCGCCGGGCTGACCGCGGGTGACGAACTTTTCCGCCAATACGTCGGTGTCTGACCACGTCCGAGTCGCATTTGGTGCGCGAACGGTCGAATCCATCATTTCGCTTGCCACGGATGCATGCCGCGGCTATCCGGCTTGGTGACAGGATCGGGAGAATCCGGCGGACCCGAACGGGGACCGACGGTGCCGAAGGAGCAACCGCCCCGGTAAACTCTCAGGCGCAAGGGACCGTCCTGTCATAACACTCTGGAGAGAGGCGCCGAGAGGCGTCCGCCGAAGGGATAACGATCTCAGGCGAAGGGACAGAGGGGGCATCACTGGGCGCGCGTAGCGCCCGAGGGATGCCGGGGCTTTCGCCGGCGCGACAGGATAGGGGTTAGGCGATGGCCGAAACCGACACGCTCCGCCGCACGGGCCTGCACGCCCTGCATGTTTCGCTTGGCGCCAAAATGGTGCCCTTCGCCGGCTACGACATGCCGGTGCAGTACCCGATGGGCGTGCTGAAGGAACACCTGCACACCCGCGCCGAGGCCGGCCTGTTCGACGTCGGCCACATGGGCCAGGTCATCGTCACCGCCCGCTCCGGCGACAACCGCGACGCGGCGCTGGCGCTGGAACGGCTGATCCCCGTCGACATCGCCGGGCTGGCCGAGGGCCGGCAGCGCTACGGCTTCCTGACCACGCCCGAGGGCGGCATCATCGACGACCTGATGATCGCCAACCGCGGCGACCACGTCTTCATCGTCGTCAACGCCGCCTGCAAGGAGGGCGACCTCGCGGTCCTGAAGGCGGGTCTTCCCGACTGCGACGTGGCCGAGATCACGGGCCGCGGCCTGATCGCGCTGCAGGGCCCGAAGGCCGAGGCCGCGCTGGCCCGGCTGGTCCCCGACGCGCCCGATTTCGCCTTCATGGACGTGGGCATCCGGCACTGGGACGGGGTCGAGCTGTGGATCTCGCGCTCGGGCTACACCGGCGAGGACGGGTTCGAGATCTCGGTCCCCGACGCGTTCGTCACCCAGCTTGCCGAGGCGCTGCTGGCGATGCCCGAGGTCGCGCCGATCGGCCTTGGCGCCCGCGACAGCCTGCGGCTCGAGGCCGGGCTGTGCCTTTATGGCCATGACATCGACACCACCACGACCCCGGTCGAGGGCGCGCTGAGCTGGGCGATCCAGAAGGTGCGCCGCACCGGCGGCGCGCGCGCCGGCGGCTTCCCCGGGGCCGCGACGATCCTGGCCCAGCTCGCCGAAGGCGCGCCCCGCAAGCGGATGGGCCTGCGCCCCGAGGGCCGCGCGCCGATGCGCGAAGGCGTCGAGATCTTCGCCGGTCCCGAGGGCGGCGCGGCGATCGGCCGCGTGACCTCGGGCGGCTTCGGCCCCTCGATCGAGGCGCCGATGGCCATGGCCTACCTGCCCGCCGGGACGGAGGTCGGCACCACGGTCTACGGCGAGGTCCGCGGCAAGCGGCTGCCCGCCACGGTCGTGCCGATGCCGTTCCGCCCCGCCGGCTTCAAACGCTGAACACTCCCAACCAGCCAACTGACAGGACACCTGCCATGCTGAAATTCACCGAAGACCACGAATGGATCCGCGTCGAGGATGACGGCACCGTCACCATCGGCATCACCGAGCATGCCTCGGAACAGCTGGGCGACGTGGTCTTTGTCGAACTGCCCGAGATCGAGACCCAGTGCGCCAAGGGCGACGAGGTCGTGGTGATCGAAAGCGTCAAGGCCGCCTCGGACATCCTGGCCCCGGTCGACGGCGAGATCGTCGCGGTGAACGAGACGCTGGCCGACAACCCCGGCCTCGTGAACGAGGACCCGATGGGCGCCGCCTGGTTCTTCAAGATGAAGCTCGACGATCTCTCGGTCCTCGACGGCTTCATGTCGGAAGACCAGTACAAGGACATGGTCGGCTAAGGCCGCCACCCTCCGCCCGCGCGCGCCTGTCGCGCACGGGCCTTCTCCCCGACATCGCGGCCCCCCGCCCGCAGGATGCTTGCCATGAGCTATACCCCCACCGCCTACGATCCCTACGATTTCGCCAACCGCCGCCACATCGGCCCCTCGCCCTCGGAAATGGCCGAGATGCTGAAGGCCGTCGGCTGCGAAAGCCTCGACCAGCTGATCGCCGAGACGGTGCCGGGCTCGATCCGGCAGGGCACGGCGCTGGACTGGGCGCCGCTCGCCGAGCATGAACTGCTGGCGAAGATGCGCGCGGTCGGCGCGAAGAACCGGGTGATGACCTCGCTGATCGGGCAGGGCTATTACGGCACCGTCACCCCGCCGGCGATCCAGCGCAACATCCTGGAAAACCCGGCCTGGTACACGGCCTACACCCCCTATCAGCCCGAGATCGCGCAGGGCCGGCTCGAGGCGCTGCTGAACTATCAGACCATGGTCGCCGACCTGACCGGCCTGCCGGTCGCCAACGCCTCGCTGCTGGACGAGGCGACGGCGGCGGCCGAGGGCATGGCCATGGCCGAGCGCGTGGCGAAATCCAAGGCCCGCGGCTTCTTCATCGACGAGGCCTGCCACCCCCAGACCATCGAGGTCGTGCGCACCCGCGCGATCCCGCTGGGGATCGAGTGCCATGTCGGGCCGGTCGACAGCCTGGACGCGTCGAAATGCTTCGGCGCCCTGTTCCAGTACCCGGGCACCCATGGCGAGGTGCGCGACTTCACCCCCGAGATCGCGGCCCTGCACGCGGCCAAGGCCGTGGCGGTCGTCGCGACCGACCTGCTGGCGCTGTGCCTGCTGAAGGAGCCGGGCGCGATGGGCGCCGACATCGCCGTCGGCTCGTCGCAGCGCTTCGGCGTGCCGATGGGCTTCGGCGGCCCGCACGCCGCCTTCTTCTCGTGCCGCGACGAATACAAGCGCTCGATGCCCGGCCGGATCGTCGGCGTCTCGGTCGATGCCAAGGGCAACAAGGCCTATCGCCTCGCGCTCCAGACCCGCGAGCAGCACATCCGCCGCGAGAAGGCCACGTCGAACGTCTGCACCGCGCAGGCGCTGCTGGCGGTGATGGCGTCGTTCTACGCGGTGTTCCACGGGCCGGTCGGCCTGCGCGCCATCGCCGAACGCGTCCACTTCAACACCGTGCGGCTGGCGAAGGCCCTGACCGAGGCCGGCGCCAAGGTCGCGCCGGGCGCCTTCTTCGACACGATCACCGTCGAGGTGGGCGTGGGCCAGGCCGGCATCCTTGCCGCGGCCGAGCAGCGGGGGATCAACCTGCGCAAGGTCGGCCGCGACCGCGTCGGCATCAGCCTTGACGAGACGACGGACGCGGGCGTCATCACCCGGCTGCTGGACGCCTTCGGCATCGCCGCCCCCGAGGCGCCGGCGCCGGGCCTAGGCTTCCCCGAGGCGATGCTGCGCGAGACCGGCTATCTGTCGCACCCGATCTTCCACATGAACCGCGCCGAAAGCGAGATGATGCGCTACATGCGCCGGCTGTCGGACCGCGACCTCGCGCTCGACCGCGCGATGATCCCGCTCGGTTCGTGCACGATGAAGCTGAACGCCGCGGCCGAGATGATGCCGATCACCTGGCCCGAATTCGGTGCGCTGCACCCGTTCGCGCCGGCCTCGCAGACGCAAGGCTATGCCGAGGCGATCGCGGACCTGTCGGAAAAGCTGTGCGAGATCACGGGTTACGACGCCTTCTCGATGCAGCCGAACTCGGGCGCGCAGGGGGAATACGCGGGGCTGCTGACCATCGCCGCCTATCACCGCGCCAACGGCGAGGACCGCGACATCTGCCTGATCCCGGTCTCGGCGCATGGCACGAACCCGGCCTCGGCGCAGATGGCGGGGATGAAGGTCGTGGTGGTGAAATCCGCCCCGAACGGCGACATCGACATCGAGGACTTCCGCGAGAAGGCCGCCGCGGCGGGCCGCCGGCTGGCAGCGGTGATGATCACCTATCCCTCGACCCATGGCGTGTTCGAGGAGACGGTGCGCGACGTCTGCCAGATCACCCACGAGCATGGCGGGCAGGTCTATATCGACGGCGCCAACATGAACGCGATGGTGGGCCTGGTGAAGCCGGGCGCGATCGGCGGCGATGTCAGCCACCTGAACTTGCACAAGACTTTCGCGATCCCGCATGGCGGCGGCGGCCCGGGCATGGGGCCGATCGGCGTGAAGGGCCATCTTGCGCCCTACCTGCCGGGCCATCCCGAGACCGGCGGCGCCGAGGGGCCGGTGAGCGCCGCGCCCTATGGCTCGGCCTCGATCCTGCTGATCTCGTGGGCCTATTGCCTGATGATGGGCGGGGCGGGGCTGACGCAGGCGACCAAGGTCGCGATCCTGAACGCGAACTACGTCGCCTCGCGGCTGAAGCCGGCCTATCCGGTGCTGTTCATGGGCAACCGCGGCCGGGTCGCGCATGAGTGCATTCTGGACACCCGCGGCTTCGCCGACGTGGGCGTGACCGTCGACGACCTGGCCAAGCGCCTGATCGACAACGGTTTCCACGCGCCGACCATGAGCTTCCCGGTCGCGGGCACGCTGATGGTCGAGCCCACCGAATCCGAGACCAAGGCCGAGCTGGACCGCTTCATCGCGGCGATGATCTCGATCCGCGACGAGATCGCCGCGGTCGAGCGCGGCGAGATCACCGCCGAGGCGAGCCCGCTGCGCCATGCGCCGCACACGGTCGAGGATCTGGTCGCCGACTGGGACCGCGCCTACACCCGCGAGCAGGGGTGCTTCCCCGCCGGCAGCTTCCGCGTCGACAAGTACTGGCCGCCCGTCGGCCGGGTCGACAACGTCTGGGGCGACCGCAACCTGATGTGCATCTGCCCGCCGCTCGACAGCTACGCCGAAGCCGCGGAATGAGCGAAAACGGGGGGCGCCGGGCGTGCGCCCCCCGTACACCACCTGTACACCCCCAACGCGCGGGCGTTTAAGCGCGTGGTGACGAAACCGCCGTCCGCGGACGGCAGGGAAGGGGGGCCATGACATGCCCGAGAGCCTGAAGCTGACCTGTCTTGCCTGCGGGCAGGCCAACCGCGTGCCGGCCGAGCGGCTGGGCGCGGGGCCGAAATGCGGCACCTGCGGCGCGGGGCTGGTGACCGGCAAGGTCGCCGCCATCGATGCCGCGATCCATGCGAAGGCGAAGGGCGACGACCTGCCGCTGGTCGTCGACTACTGGGCCGCCTGGTGCGGGCCCTGCCGGGCGATGGCGCCCGAATTCGCGCGTGCCTCCGAGACGCTGAAGGGCCGGGTGCGATTCGCCAAGCTGGACACCGAGGCCGCGCCGAAGGTGAGCCAACAGCTTGGAATCCGGGGTATCCCGCTGCTGATCCTGTGGCGCGGCGGGCGCGAGCTGGGCCGCGCCGCGGGGCAGCGCCCGGCGGCGCAGATCGTGCAGTTCCTGCAGGACAAGGCCGGGGCGGGCCCGCGCTGAGCCACCGGGGCGCGCGGGCGGAAATTTCTTTCGCCGCCTTCGCCCGGGTCGCTTGACACTCCCCGGCAAAGGGGGCAAATACCCGCCCCGTGGGGGCAGTAGCTCAGTTGGGAGAGCGCGTCGTTCGCAATGACGAGGTCAGGGGTTCGATCCCCCTCTGCTCCACCACCCTCTCTCTTGAAGATGCGGTAGCCGTTCAGGAAAACGCCCTCGGGCGTGGTATTTTTGTGTGGTCCGGCAAGGTTTTGCGCATTGCAGCAAGTTGTGCTGCACCTGCGTGAACAGCTGATGTAAATGGTGCGAAAGCCGCGTGTCAGCCGCGGCCCGATTCGGGAAAGGCGCCACGCCCGCCCCGCGTCGGACAGCCAGACCGAACTGGAGGCACCCGACCGCAGGCCGGATGTCGCCGCCCTGCAGAAAAAACGCCGGCCGCCGAAACATGACGCCTTTTCGATGCGTTGCTTCGGTGACCGATCCGAGAGACGACACCGCCCGATGATCCGCAAGACCGCCCTCTCGCCCCTCGCTCCCAGCCGCCGCGCGCTTCTGGCGCAGGCGACGGCCGCGCTTGCGCTGATGGGCGGGCGTGCCTTCGCGCAGGACCAGCAGCCTGCCGCGCCGGCCCCCGAGGGCCAGCCGCAGGACGCCCAGCCGCCGGTCGCCGCCGCCCCGGCCGAGCCGCCGCCGCCGCCGTTCAGCTTCGACATCCTGACCGAGCAGATGCGCCAGCGCGCGATGGGCGAGCCCGAGCAGACGCCGCCGCTCGAGGGGTTCCTGGCCGATCTGGGCTATGACCGCTATCGCCAGATCAACTTCCGCGCCGACCGCGCCCGCTGGGACGTCGACGGCAGCCTGTTCCGCGTCCAGGCCTATCACCTGGGCTGGCTGTTCAAGGCGCCGGTGCATGTCTACGAGGTGTCCGAGGGCGTCGCGCGGGAATTCGTGTTCTCGACCGACGACTTCGTCTATCGCGGCGATCTCGAGCAGATGGTGCCGCAGCACTTCAACCTGCCCGGCGTCGCGGGCTTCCGGCTGCATTATGCGCTGAACCGCGCCGACGTTCTGGACGAGCTGGTGAGCTTCGTCGGCGCAAGCTATTTCCGCGCGCTCGGCCGCTACAACACCTATGGCCTGTCGGCGCGCGGGCTGGCGATCAACACCGGCCTGCCGGGCGGCGAGGAATTCCCGCGGTTCTCGGCCTTCTACCTGGAACGGCCGGTGATGAACGCCAAGTCGGTCGTCGTCTATGCCGAGCTGGAAAGCCCCAGCTGCACCGGCGCCTACCGCTTCGAGATCTTCCCCGGCAACGACACCCGGATGGAGGTGACGGCGCGGCTGTTCTTCCGCGCCGAGGTCAAGCAGCTGGGCATCGCGCCGCTGACCTCGATGTTCCTGTTCGCGTCGAACAACCGCGAGAACTTCACCGACTACCGCCCGCGCGTGCATGATAGCGACGGGCTGCGGATGGTGCGCCCCGACGGCGACGTGCTGTGGCGGGCGCTGAACAACCCGCCGCGGCTGTCCAGCTCGGTCTTCGGCGAGCAGAACCTGCGCAGCTTCGGCCTGTACCAGCGCGATCGCAATTTCGACGCCTACCAGGACGCCGAGGCGCATTACGAGACTCGGCCCTCGCTGGCGGTCGAGCCGCTGGGCGATTGGGGCAAGGGATCGGTCCGACTGGTCGAAATTCCATCGGATCTGGAGGTGAACGACAATATTGTCGCCTTCTGGGCCGTTGATGGCACGATTCCGGCCGGTGAAAGCCGTGAATTCCGGTATCGTCTGCACTGGGGCGTTCTGCCGCCCTCGACGGACGGTGACCTTGCCTGGGTGTCGGATACCCGCGCAGGACATGCCGGGGTTGCGGGGGCCGAGGGGGAACCCAACACCCGCAAATTTGTTGTGGACTTCGAAGGCGGCGTTCTTGGAGAGCTGCCATCCGATGCCCAACTTACCCCGGTCGTGAACGTCGGCGGCGGCGAGGTGATCCACCAAGCCCTGTCGAAGATCGAGGGAAAGAAGATCTGGCGTCTCGTCATCGATGTGCGGGGCCGTCAGGGCGGGGTGACCGAACTGGTCGCCCATGTCGCGGGCTATGACCGGAAACTGACAGAAAACTGGCTTTATCAGTGGGTGCAGGAATGACTGTGGAAGGTAATGTCGTGAAGTCCGATGCGGAACTCGTGGGCGAGAGCCTGTTTGCTTTGCCGGTGGCGCCGATGGTGATGCCGACGCAGGTGCTCGAGCGTCAGCATTCGATCGTCGCGCGGATCGCGTCGATGTTCGGAGGCGCCCGGGTCGGCAAGGCCGGGAACTGACCCTTGGGCCCCCGGCGGGTGAGCCTGGCCGTCACCCAGGGGGTTCGGACGGTTGCGCTGGTGCTCAGCATCGGCATCGGTCTGTCGGCCGGTGCGCTGTTTCTTCAATACGGTTCGGGTGACGGGCTGCAGGCGACGGACTGGATCCGGTCGGCACTGATCATCCTGTCGACCTTCTGGCTGGCCTGGGGCGCGATCCAGGGCCTGATCGGCCTTGGCTTCCTGCGCACCGTGACCGAGCAGCCGGGCTGGATGCGCGGCGAGGGGCCGGCGGTGCAGGGCACCACGGCGATCCTCGTGCCGGTCTACAACGAGGAACCGATGCCGGTGCTGGCGCGGGTCGCGGCGATGGACGCCTCGCTCGCGGCGCTCGGGGTTCAGGACAAGTTCCACTTCGCCGTGCTGTCGGACACCCGCAAGGAGGATGTCGCGGCGCAGGAGCGCGAGTGGTTCCTGCACCTCGTGCGCGAGCGCGGCGCCGAGGGCCGGATGTTCTACCGCCGCCGCGCCTCGAACCCCGGCAAGAAGGCCGGCAACATCGAGGACTTCTTCCAGCGCTCGGGCGGGGCCTACGATTACGCGCTGATCCTGGATGCCGACAGCCTGATGGAAGGCGCGACGATCCTCGAGATGGCGCGCCGGGTCGAGGCCGATCCCCAGCTGGGCCTGCTGCAGTCGCTGCCCAAGGTGATCGAGGCGGAAAGCCGCTTCGGCCGCGCGATGCAGTTCTCGGCCTCGTTCTTCTCGCCGGCCTTCGCGCGCGGGCTGGGGGTGATGCAGGGGCGCACCGGCCCGTTCTGGGGCCACAACGCCATGGTGCGGGTGAAGGCCTTCGTCGAAAGCTGCGGCCTGCCGGTGCTGGCGGGCGACCCGCCCTTCGGCGGCCACATCATGAGCCACGACTATGTCGAGGCCTCGCTGCTGGCGCGCGCGGGCTGGACCGTGCGGCTGGACGAGGACCTGGAAGGCTCGTTCGAGGAAGGCCCCGAGAACATCGTCGACCATGCCAAGCGCGACCGGCGCTGGTGCCAGGGTAACCTGCAGCATTCGCGGCTGGTGATGGCGCCGGGGCTGAAGCCATGGAGCCGGTTCGTCTTCGTGCAGGGCATCCTGGCCTATATCGCGCCGCTGTTCTGGCTGGGCTTCATGGCCACGTCGATCGCGGCGATCCTGCTGGCGCCGCGGCCGGACTATTTCCCCGATCCCTATGGCCAGCTGTTCCCGTTCTTCCCGCACAACGACGCGGCCAAGGCGATCGAGCTTGCGATCGGCATCTTCGGCCTGCTGCTGCTGCCCAAGCTGATGATCGGCCTGCAGGCCGCCTGGAGCGGGCGGGCGCACGGCTTCGGCGGCGGGTCGACCGCGATCCGCTCGACCATCGTCGAGCTGATGTTCTCGTCGGTGATCGCGCCGGTGATGCTGATGTTCCAGACCCGCTCGGTGATGCAGGTGCTGCTGGGGCTGGATTCCGGCTGGCCGACCAACAACCGCGGCGACGGGACGCTGGGCATGCAGGAGGCCTGGGCCGCCAGCCGCTGGATCGCCTTCACCGGCCTGATCGGGCTGGTGCTGGTCTGGTGGCTGACGCCGCCGCTGGTCGCGTGGCTGTTGCCGGTGGGGCTGCCGATGCTGTTCGCGCCGCAGATCATCAGCTGGTCGTCGCGCAAGTCGGGCGAGGCCGCGCTGGGGGCGCACAAGCTGTTCACCGTGCCGGCCGAACTGGCGCCGAGCCCGGTGATCCTGGCCTGGAAGCACATCCTCGAGGCCTGGTCCGCGCCCGAGCCCGAAGCCGTGGCGACCGAGCCCGCGCCGGCGGCCGGCACGCTCGTCCACGCCTGATCATGGCCGACAGCGCCCCGAGCGGACCGGCGACCACGGGGGCCGGTCCCGGCCGCCCGGCCGTCTCGCGCGGCGCGACGGCGCCCAAACAGGCGCCCAAGTCCCCGGGCGGTTCCGCGGCGGCGCGGCGGGATCCGCGGCTGGACGTGCTGCGCGGGCTCGCGCTGGTGATGATCTTCATCAACCACGTGCCCGGCAATGCCTACGAGGCCTTCACCAACCGCAATTTCGGCTTCTCGGACGCGGCCGAGGGCTTCGTCTTCATGTCGGGCGTCGCGGCGGCGCTGGCCTATGGGCCGCGGCTGGCGCAGGGGTTCAGCTGGCAGGGCGTCAAGCGGCCCTGGCGGCGGGCCTGGACGCTGTATCTCGTGCACCTTGCGGGCACGGTGATCGCGCTCGGGATCTCGGCCGCGGGGGCGCTGTGGCTGGGCACCGAGGCGATGGTGCAGGAAAACAACGTGGCCACGCTGATCGACGACCCGCTGCGCGGCTGGATCGGTCTGGCGGTGCTGTCGCATCAGCTTGGCTACATGAACATCCTGCCGATCTACGCGCTGCTGCTGATGGCGACGCCGCTGCTGCTGGTGGCGGCCTGGCGGGTGCCGCGCACGCTGCTGGCGGCGTCGATCGTGGCCTGGCTGGGGGCGGGGGCGTGGCGGATCGGGCTGCCGACCTGGCCGGTCGAGTCGATCTGGTTCTTCAACCCGCTGTCCTGGCAGCTGCTGTTCGTGCTGGGCCTGCTGACCGGGATCGCGGCCAAGGGCGGGCGGGCCTTCGTGGCGGCGACGCCGGCGCGGATCGCGGTGGCCGCCGCGATCGTGGCGGTCATCCTGCTGTGGGCGCAATGGGATGCGCTGGGGGCGCGGCTGAACGAGGTGATGTTCAGTCTTCGCGACACGGCGGCGCCGGATTTCCTGTTCGACTATGACAAGACCTTCGTCTCGGGGCCGCGGCTGGTGCATTTCCTGGCGCTGGCCTACCTGCTGTCGGCGCTGCCGCAGGTGCGCGCGGCCTGTGCCAGCCGCTGGGCCGAGCCGCTGGCGACGCTGGGCCGGCACGGGCTGACGGTCTTCGCGCTGGGCACGGTGCTGGCCTTCGCGGCGCAGGTGGCCAAGGCGCGGGCGGTGGCGCTGGGGGTCGAGGGGCTGGATCTCGACACGGCGGTGATCGCGGCGGGGCTGGGGATCCAGTACCTGGTCGCGCGGGTCAAGGAGACCAGCGCCCGGCGGCGGCGCGCCGAGCAGGCGCGGATGCGCGCCGCACTCGCCGCGAATCGCTGACGGCGCCGCCGAAACCGGCCTAAGCTGCACTGCGGCAACCGGGCGGAGGCGGGACGATGGTCGGCAAGGTGATTGCGGTGGCCCAGCAGAAGGGCGGCAGCGGCAAGACCACGATCGCGGTCAACCTCGCGGTGGCCTTCGCGCGCCAGGGGCGCCGGGTGGCGGTGCTGGACACCGATCCGCAGGGCAGCCTCGGGCGGTGGTTCATGGCGCGGCGCGACCGGCTGGGCGACGCGGGGATCGAGTTCTCGACCTCGTCGGCCTGGGGGGTCAGCTACGAATGCGAGAAGCTGCGCCGCAGCGCCGATTACGTGATCATCGACACGCCGCCCAAGGTCGATGCCGACCTGCGCCCGGCGCTGCGCGAGGCGGATCTGGTGCTGATCCCGGTCGCCTCGAGCCATGTCGATCTTTGGGCGACGGAGGGCGTGCTGGACCTGGCCGGGCGCGAGGGCAAGCGCGCGACGGTGGTGCTGAACCGCGCCAAGGCCGGGACCAGGCTGGCCGAGGAGGTGGCGGCGGCGGCGCGCGAGCTGTCGGCGGCGCTGGCCGAGGCGCGGCTGGCCTATCGCGTCGCCTATGCCTCGACCCTGGGCGAGGGGCTTGGGGTGCAGGAGACCGCGCGCCGCGGCCCGGCCTCGGACGAGGTCGAGCGGCTGGCGGCCGAGGTCGAGGCGCTGCTCTGAGCGCGCGGCCCGTGGCGGGGGCGGAGCCTCCGGCGGGGATATTTGGACAAAGTCGAGGGCCGGATCAGCCGGGGGGCAGGGGGCCCGTCAGCTCGGCCGTGCCGGTGGCCTTGTCGAGGATGCAGATCATGCGGTCGGTGCCGGCGGCGGAGGCGAGGGTCACGATCGCCGCGCCGTAGCTTTCGGAGCCGAAGGGCGCGACCTCGGTCGTGACCTCGCCGGGGTCGGTGACCAGGGCGGCGCAGCTGTCGGCGACCTGCTGGCGGAACGCCTGCCAGGCGTCGTCGCTGGAGGCGGCGGCCGGGCCGGCGAGGCCCGCGGCACAGGCCAGAAGGGCGGCGGGCAGGGCGGCGGTCAGCGCGGTGGCGCGGCGGGGGGCGTCGCGGCAGGTGGTACGGGCGGCGGCGGGCTGGCGGTGCGGCATCGGGAACCTCGGGGCGGGTCGGCGGTTGCAGGGAAGCATGGCGGCGGGGTCGCGGCCAAGGCTCCGGCGCGCACAAGGCCGCGATCCGGGCGTCATCGGACGGGAGACGGAAATGGAAGCGGACGGGATCTTGCAGGCCTTCGGGGTCACGGCGCTGGTGCTGCTGGCGGTCGTGGGGTTGCTGGCGGGCTGGTTCGCCGGGCTGGTGACCGGGCGCAACCGGGTGAAGTTCATGGTGCTGGGGGTGATCGGCGCGCTGGTCGCGCCGGTGGTGCTGGCGCTCGCGGGCGTGACGGCGGTGGCCGCGGCCGGGGTGGTCGCGCTGGTGCTGGCGGCACTGGTGGGCGCGGCGGTGCTGCTGGGCCTTGGCGCGCTGATCTTCCGCTAGAACTCGACCCAGAGGCCGAGCTTCACCGCCGTCTCGCTGTCGCCGTCGAGCGGGGTGATCAGCCCCAGCTCGCCGCGCAGCGGGCCGGCGATCTTCTGCACGACCGAGGTGGCGAGCCGGGCCGAAAGCGGCGTGGCCGAGCTGTCCTCGAGCTGGAGCTGCGCGATCCAGAGCCGGTTGCCGCCCGCGGTCGCCACGCCGAGCGTGGCATCGGTCTTCAGCACCGCGGCCAGCGTCACCGGGGTCAGCACCTCCTGGTAGCTTGCGCTTTGCGAGATGACGACGGGGTCGCCCTCGCCCGGGATCAGGCGCAGCTTGGTGTCGAGGGCGAACCAGGCCGGGCCGGGCGCGGCGTCGAAGCCGAAGCCCCAGGAGCCCGCGCCCTGCATCACCGGCGTCACCCGGTCGTCGCTGCGCGAGGCGCCGATCCCGAGCGAGGCGGTGAAGCGGTGGCGGGCGTCGGGCGCGCCGAAGGCCGATTGCAGGAACACGATCGCGATCCCGTCGCCGGCATCGGTGACGCCGCCGTCGACCCCCAGCGTCAGCGTCCCGGTCAGGCCGTATTCGCCGTAGAGGCTGGTCCAGTCGCCGCTGCGCCCGCTTTCCTGGCCGAAGGACAGGAAGGTCGCGCCGCGGTCGCGCGGCCAGGGACCGGCCGCGGCGGGACCCGCCGGGACCAGAAGCCCGAGCCCGAGCGAAAGGCCGAGGCCGAGCCGGGCGCCGCGGCCACGCTTGCCGCCACGGCCACGCCGGTCAGGCCGCGGCCCACCCGAAGGTCGCGGCGCAAGTCTTTCAGCGATCTGCATCATTCTTTCCTTCCTCACCCCGGTCGGGACAGGATGCGAAGGGAAAGTTAACGGTTCGTTTACCTTGGTGGGGCGGCGCCGGCGGCGGGGCCGGGGCGCGGCGGTTCAGCCACGCCCGCGCCGCTTGACGCCGCCGCGCTGGCCCGGGCGGCCGGCGGTCGAGCGGCCCTGCGTCTTCACCGCCGCCTCGGCCGCCGCATCGATCGCCGACTGGCGCGCCATCGGGTCGTCCGAGACCGCAAGCTCCACCGCCTCGAGCCGCTTGACCTCGTCGCGCAGGCGCGCGGCCTCCTCGAACTCGAGGTTCTCGGCCGCCTTGCGCATCTGCGCGCGCAGGCTGTCGAGATGCGCGGCAAGGTTCGCGCCGACCATCGGCTTGTCGACCTTGGTGGTGATCCGGCTCTGGTCGGTGTCGCCCTGCCACAGGCCCTGCAGCACGTCCTCGACGTTCTTCTTCACCGTGGCGGGGGTGATGCCGTGTTCGAGGTTGTAGGCCTGCTGCTTCTCGCGCCGCCGGTCGGTTTCGCGCATCGCGCGTTCCATCGAGCCGGTGATGCGGTCGGCATACATGATCACGCGGCCCTCGGCGTTGCGCGCGGCGCGGCCGATGGTCTGGATCAGCGAGGTTTCCGAACGCAGGAACCCCTCCTTGTCGGCGTCGAGGATCGCGACCAGCCCGCATTCGGGGATGTCGAGCCCCTCGCGCAGCAGGTTGATGCCGATCAGCACGTCGAAGGCCCCCAGCCGCAGGTCGCGCAGGATCTCGATCCGCTCGATCGTGTCGATGTCGGAGTGCATGTAGCGCACGCGGATGCCCTGTTCGTGCAGGTATTCGGTCAGGTCCTCGGCCATGCGCTTGGTCAGCACCGTGCACAGCGTGCGGAAGCCCTGGGCCGAGACCTTGCGGATCTCGTCCAGAAGGTCGTCGACCTGCATCGAGACGGGGCGGATCTCGACCATCGGGTCGAGAAGGCCGGTGGGGCGGATCACCTGTTCGGTGAAGACGCCGCCGGTCTGCTCGAGCTCCCACGGTGCCGGGGTGGCCGAGACGAAGACCGACTGCGGGCGCATCGCGTCCCATTCCTCGAACTTCAGCGGGCGGTTGTCCATGCACGAGGGCAGCCGGAAGCCGTGTTCGGCCAGGGTGAACTTGCGCCGGTAGTCGCCGCGGTACATGCCGCCGATCTGCGGCACCGAGACGTGGCTTTCGTCGGCGAAGACGATGGCGTTGTCGGGGATGAACTCGAACAGCGTCGGCGGCGGCTCGCCCGGTGCGCGCCCGGTGAGGTAGCGCGAGTAGTTCTCGATCCCGTTGCACACGCCGGTCGCCTCGAGCATCTCGATGTCGAAGTTGGTGCGCTGCTCGAGCCGCTGCGCCTCGAGCAGCTTGCCCTCTTCGTTCAGCTGCTTGAGGCGGTCGAACAGCTCTTTCTTGATGCCCTTCACCGCCTGCTGCATCGTCGGGCGCGGGGTGACGTAGTGGCTGTTGGCGTAGATGCGGATCTGCTTGAACGTGTCGGTCCTGGCCCCGGTCAGCGGGTCGAACTCGGTGATGCCCTCCAGCTCTTCGCCGAAGAACGAGAACCGCCAGGCACGGTCCTCAAGGTGGGCGGGCCACAGTTCGACCACGTCGCCGCGGACCCGGAAGCTGCCGCGCACGAAGGCCGCGTCGAGCCGCTTGTAGGCCTGGGCGATCAGTTCGGCGATGAACTTGCGCTGGTCGTACAGGCCGCCGACCTGCAGGTCCTGGGTCATGGCCGAATAGGTCTCGACCGAGCCGATGCCGTAGATGCAGCTGACCGAGGCCACGATGATGACGTCGTCGCGCTCGAGCAGCGCGCGGGTGGCCGAGTGGCGCATCCGGTCGATCTGTTCGTTGATCTGGCTTTCCTTCTCGATGAAGGTGTCGGTCCGCGGCACGTAGGCCTCGGGCTGGTAGTAGTCGTAGTAGCTGACGAAATACTCGACCGAGTTGTCGGGGAAGAAGCCCTTGAACTCGCCGTAGAGCTGGGCGGCGAGGGTCTTGTTGGGCGCCAGGATGATCGCGGGGCGCTGCGTCTCCTCGATGATCTTGGCCATGGTGAAGGTCTTGCCGGTGCCGGTCGCGCCCAGCAGGACCTGGTCGCGCTCGCCCGCGGTGACGCCGGCCGACAGCTCGGCGATCGCGGTCGGCTGGTCGCCCGCCGGGGCGAAGGCGGTCTGCATCCGGAAGGCGCGCCCGCCCTCGAGCTTGGGGCGGGTGAGCACGTCGGGGCGATGCATCGGCAGGTTGGCGTTGTTGTGCGGCATCGGGGGGACTCGCGGGCTCGGGACGGGCTGGGGCGATCCCACATTTGATCTTATTTTGTTCCGGTTCAAGGGGCGGGCGCGTCCCCGCGGGGCTTGCGCGGGGGCGCGCGATTTTCGATAAGGGGGCAACGTCCTGTGCCTAGGGGAGGATTCCATGCGCGCCCGGATCTATCAGCCGTCGAAGACCGCGATGCAGTCGGGCACCGCCCGGACCCATGGCTGGGTGCTGGAATTCGCGCAAGGCGCCGCGCGCGAGATCGATCCGCTGATGGGCTGGACCTCGAGCGCGGATACCCAGACCCAGGTCCGCCTGCGCTTCGAGACCCGCGAGGCGGCCGAGGATTACGCCCGCGAGAACGGGATCGAGGTGTCGGTGCAGGAGCCGAACAAGCGCAAGGCGAACATCCGCGCGCGCGGCTATGGCGAGAACTTCGCCACCGACCGGCGCGGCGCCTGGACGCACTGACTGTGTAGTTCGGGGCTGTAGTCCGGGGCAAAGCTGGTACCGGCTGCGGCAAGTTGTGACCCTGCTGCGGGCATGGTTTGCGCAAGTGATTGATGACACGAGGGCAGCCTGTGGGCTGCCTTTTTCGTTTGCGTGATCGCGTCATGCGGGCGACAGACCGCGCCCCTAGAGGAGTGGCAACGTAGGGGGGCTGCCGGCTACTCGTCTTTCTCGTGTGCCGGAGCTGTCAGTCAATCATACGAGGTGCGGCAGAACTGAAGCGCTAGGGTCCAGACACATTGCGTTTCAGAGCCAGAACACGACGGTTGCGGCGAGCATGATGGCTGGGAAGAAGGTCTCCGGGCATCGGTCGTATCGGGTGGCGACGCGCCGCCAGTCCTTGAGCCTGTCGAATATGATCTCGATGCGGTTGCGCCGTTTGTAGCGCCGCTTGTCATGTTTGACGGCCTTCTTGCGGAACTTGCGGCCGGGGATGCAGACCTTTATCCCCCTTGTCTTTCAATGCATCTCTAAACCAATCGGCGTCATAGCCCCTGTCGGCCAGCAGCCACCCCGCCTTCGGTGGGCTATGCAGCAGCACGGTCGTGCCGGTGTGGCCGCTGACCTGGCCGGCCGACATGAAGCACCCGATCGGACGCCCCTTGGCATCGGCAACGGCGTGCAGCTTGGTTTTCATGCCGCCGTGCTCGGGGAACCGATCCCCCGGATCGTTTCCTTACCCTCGCACTCCGCCCGATCTGCCGTCCGCGCCCCCCTTTTTTACGCACAGGCTCGACGCCGTGCGGTGTGCCTTGAGGTAGGTCGCTTCAATCATGATCGTCTTGTGTTCGGCGCGCTCGGCGGCCGGGCCAACCATGATCCGGGCAAAGACCCGGTCGTCGCTCCAGCGCTTCCACCGGTTGTAAAGGGCCTTGGTCCGTATTCCTTCGGAGCGTCACGCCAACGCAATCCATTGAGATTGATGAATATTTATCCCGCTCAGCACAGGTCGGTCGTCTGTGCGTGGCTCTTTGGGAAGAAGGGGCGTAGCCGCTCCATCCGGGCATCGCTCGGCCAGAAAAGATTGCTCATCGATCAGCTCTCCTTGCGGAGCCTGAACCACGCCAAGAGCCTGAACTCAATGGGTCTGGAGTCCAGAAAGCGAGGCTGTCCATGCGGCGCCGGGCGAGATCCGGGGCGGGGCGCGGAAGGTCTGCGGCGCTGACCCGATTCGCGGCGCCGGGCCGGGGGGCGGTGCTAGCCTGCCGCGATCCCGCCCCGGCAGAGGTGACCGCAATGACGGTGCTTGCGACTGACCGCCCCTGGATCGCCTGGACCGGGATGGAGACCGACCTGATCTTCAACCAGGGCGTCGAGCTGCCGGGCTTCGCGGCTTTCCCGATGATCGACAGCGCCGAGGGGCGGGCAAGGCTGGCCCGGTATTACGCCGAGCTGATCGCGATCGGGGCCGAGACCGGCGCCGGCATCCTGCTGGACACGCCGACCTGGATGGCCAATCCCGACCGGGCGGCGGTGGTGGGCTATGCGGCCGAGGATCTGCCGCGGGTCACGCGCGCGGCGGTCGCGCTTGCCCGCGAGGCGGCCGGGGCGGCGGGCGCCGTCGCGACCCGGGTCAGCGTGCAGATCGGGCCGCGGGGCGATGGCTACCGGCCGGGCATGGCCGCGGCCGAGACCTCTGCCGCCTACCACCGGCCGCAGATCGAGGCCGCGCGCGCCGCCGGGGCGGACCTGGTCAGCGCCTACACGCTGGGCGCGGTGGGCGAGGCGCTCGGGATCGCGCGGGCGGCGGCGGCGGCGGGGCTTCCGGCGCTGATCTCCTACACGGTCGAGACCGATGGGCGGCTTGCCGACGGAACCGCGCTGGGGGCGGCCGTCGAGGCGCTGGCCGAGGGCGCGGCGCCGGCGGCGATCATGGTCAACTGCGCCCATCCCGACCACATCGCCCGGGCCTTCGACGGTGGCGCCTGGCAGGGCCTGCTGGCCGGCGTCGTCGCCAATGCCTCGCGCCGCAGCCATGCCGAGCTGGATGCCAGCGAGACGCTCGACGCGGGCGACCCGGACGAGCTTGCCGAGCAGCTTGCGGCGCTGGCCGGGCCGCTGCCGGCGCTCGCGGTGTTCGGGGGCTGTTGCGGCACCGACCTGCGCCACCTGCGGGCGGCGGCGGGGCGCCTGGCGGCGCGGCGCGGCTGAGCGCGGGAGGGGGCGGGCCCGCACCCCGCGCGATGGGCGCCGGGGCGCCGGTCGCGGGGGTATCCCCGGCCAGGACGGCCGGGCGGGGGCAGCCGGGCGGGATCAGTCGACGAGGGTCGCCTGGGTGGCCGCGCGCAGCTCTGCCTCGGTCACGCCCTCGGCGGTCTCGACGATCTTCAGCCCGCCCTCGACCACGTCGAGAACCCCGAGGTTGGTGATGATCCGGTCGACGACGGCCAGCCCGGTCAGCGGCAGCGTGCACTCTTTCAGCACCTTCGATTCGCCCGCCTTGTTGGTGTGGTCCATCACCACCACCACGCGGCCGACGCCCGCCACCAGGTCCATCGCGCCGCCCATGCCCTTGACGAGCTTGCCGGGGATCATCCAGTTCGCGAGGTCGCCCTTCTCGGAGACCTCCATCGCGCCGAGGATCGCCATCGCGATCTTGCCGCCGCGGATCATCGCGAAGCTTTGCGCGCTGTCGAAATAGGCCGAGTGCGGCAGCTCGGTGATGGTCTGCTTGCCGGCGTTGATCAGGTCGGGATCGACCTTGTCCTCGGTCGGGAACGGCCCCATGCCCAGCATGCCGTTCTCGGACTGCAGGGTCACGGTCATGCCGTCGGGGATGTAGTTCGACACCAGCGTCGGGATGCCGATGCCGAGGTTGACGTACATGCCGTCCTGCAGCTCCTTGGCGGCGCGGGCGGCGATCTGGTTGCGGTCCCAGGGCATCTTGTCGTCCTCCATCGCCGCGTCGGTCGCGCGGCGTCCATGCGAAAGGGTTAGGGCGGTCCCGCCGTGGCGGAAAGCGGTTTCGAAAGCGGTCCGGGCAGCGGCCCGGGCCCGATGTCGGCCAGCGACCCGGGCGGTGCGCCGCCGAGCCGCCGGGCCAGAGCGGCCATCACCATGCGGCCATAGTCGGCGCCGACATGGCGCAGGTCCGGCTTCTCGGCCTCGAGCGCGCCGGGGCGGGCGAAGCCGTCGTCGGTGGCGAAGGGGCCGGCGCGGGTGGCGTCGGGCTGCGCCATCCAGCCGATCCCGGCGGCCGAGAGCACGCCGGCCACGGCCGCGTCGTAGTCGCGCTCGATCTCGGGTGCGGCGGGGTGGCGGCGCAGCCGCGCCAGCCCGGGCTCGGCGCTGGGGCCGGGCCGGTCGGTCGCGGCCAGCGGGTAGGGCACGGCGATCATCGTCACCGGCACGCCGACCGGCAGGCGGGTGCGCAGGGCGGCGAGGTCCTCGCGCACCCAGGCCGCGAGCGTGTCGCTGAGCATCGCGCGCGAGATCCGCGGCAACGCGCCGGTGGCGGGCAGCCCGTGGATGTCCACCGCGCGCATCAGCCGGGCAAGGTAGTAGAGGTGGAACCGCGCGGCCGAGACCGCGATGTGGTCGAAGCCCTGCAGGCCGATGCGTTCGCAGCCGTTCCACTCGGCGGCCTTGCGCAGGCCGAAGCGGTCGTCCGGCGCCGGCCCGAGGCGGCCGGCCTCGTCGATGCGGGTGCGCGACCAGCTGGCGCCGGGCAGGGCGAAGAAGGTCAGCTCGGTCGCCGGGGCGATCGCGGTGAAGGCGTCGCGCCCGAGCGCCAGCGCCGCCGCCTGCGAGGAGCCCAGCACCAGGAGCCGCATCACGCCTGCCCCCGCGGCGAGAAGGCTTCGTACAGCGCCTCTTCGCAGGCGAGGTCGTCGGACGGCTCGGCCATCTCCGGTTCGGCCGTTTCCGGGTCGGCCATGACCGGGTCGGCGGCCCGGGGCACGGGCAGGGTGCCGAAGACCATGCGGCGGAAGCCGTCGATCGCGGTCGCGGTCGGGCAGCCGTCGGGGCCCAGCATCCGGCCGACCTGGCCCGGCGCGGTGAACAGCTCGTGCAGCGGCAGGTAGGACACGCGCCCGGCGCGCGCGGCCAGACGGGCCATCGCCAGCCGCAGCACCGCCTGCTGCGCGCCGGCCTCGGCGCCCGCCCTCGGGCCAGTGTCGGGCGAGAGGCACAGCAGCAGCCGCGCCTCGGGGGCGAGCGTGCGCAGGTCGCGCCAGACCGCCGCGAGGTCCGACAGCGCCTGGTCGGGCCGGGGCCGGTGCGCGGCACGCAGGCCCGGCACCAGGGCGCGCGCCTCGTCGGGCAGGCCCGCGCGGATCGAAGGGTCGCGCAGCGGCGTCGCGCGGGACAGGCACAGCACCACCGCCGCCGCCCCGGACAGCCCCTCGGCGATGGCGGCGAGGTGCTGGGTGCGCGCCTCGAGCGCCTCCTCGGCGCTGTCGAAGCCCGCAGGCTCGACGCCGGGGCGGCGCAGGTCGGCGGCGCGGCCGGAGCCGAGCGTGCGGATCACGTCGCCCGGCGCGCGGCGGCCGACGATCTCGCCCAGGATCTCGGCCAGCTCGCGCGGGCTGCGCAGCGGGCCGGTGCGGGCCGATCCCTGGCCCCAGCCATAGGCGCGCAGCACCTCGGCCGGGACGTCGGGCGGCGGCGGCTCGGCCTCGATCGCGCGGTCGCCGGCGGCGTGCAGGCCGCGGTGCAGCGCCCCGGCCAGCCGGTCGCCGAAGGTGAAGATGGGCGCCCCGGCCGGCAGCACGGGGCCGGGCCAGAGCGATCCGGCCAGCGGCTCGCCGGCCTCGGCCACGCCCGACCGCCAGAACGCGCCGGGCGGAAGATCGTGGTAGGGCGAGATCATGCCGCGCGCGTGGTCCGGTTCTCGATCCGCTTCTCGTGTTCGCCCTGGATCAGGCGGTGCACGTAGATGCCGGGCAGGTGGATGTGGTCGGGGTCGAGGCTGCCGGTCGGCACGATCTCTTCGACCTCGACGACGCAGACCTTGCCGCAGGTGGCGGCGGGCGGGTTGAAGTTGCGGGCGGTCTTGCGGAACACGAGGTTGCCGCTTTCATCCGCCTTCCAGGCCTTCACGATCGACAGGTCGGCGACGATGCCGCGTTCCAGGATGTAGTCCTGGCCGTCGAAATTCATCACCGGCTTGCCCTCGGCGATGACGGTGCCGACGCCGGTCTTGGTGTAGAAGCCCGGGATCCCGGCGCCGCCGGCGCGCATCCGTTCGGCCAGCGTGCCCTGCGGGTTGAATTCCAGCTCCAGCTCGCCCGAGAGGTACTGGCGCATGAATTCCGCGTTCTCGCCGACATAGGACGAGATCATCTTCTTGATCTGGCGCGTCTTGAGCAGGATCCCGAGGCCGAAATCGTCGACGCCGCAGTTGTTCGAGGCGACGGTGATGTCCTTGGTGCCCGCGTCCTTGATCGCGTCGATCAGCAGCTCGGGGATACCGCAGAGGCCGAAGCCGCCGGCGGCGATCAGCATGCCGTCGAACAACAGCCCGTCCAGAGCCTCGGCCGCGTTGCCATAGACCTTCTTCATCCTGCGCCTCCCGCACTCTTTCTGCGGCCCCGGCCCGACCGGACGGGGCGATCGACGACAGAGTTCATCGCCGCGCCCGAGGAGTCAATCGCCGCTCCGCAGCGCGGCGCGGCGTTTCGCGCGAAGTCCCGGGGGGTTACTCGCCGAGATCCGAGGCCTGCGCCGTATCGGGCGCCGGTTTCGCGGCCTTTCCCGTGGCGGCCTTTTTCGCGGCGGGCTTCTTGGCCGCGGTCTTCTTGGCCGGCTTGTCGCCCGCCGCAGCCTTGGGCGCAGCCTTGGCGGCAGGTTTCTTGGCCGCGGCCTTCTTCGGCGCGGCCTTCTTGCCGCCCTTGCTGGCCTTGGCGTTCACCAGCTCGAGCGCTTGCTCGAGCGTCACCGTCTCGGGGTCCAGCTCCTTGGGGAGGGTGGCATTGACCTTGCCCCACTTGACGTAGGGGCCGTAGCGGCCCGGCATCACCTGCAGCGGGCCGCCGTCGGGATGCTCGCCCAGCTCTTTCAGGGGCTTGGCGGCGGCACCGCGACCGGCGCCACGGCTGGCCTTCTGTGCCAGCAGCTCGACCGCGCGGTTCATGCCGATGGTGAAGACCTCCTCGACATCGGGAAGGTTCGCATAGGTCGAGTTGTGCTTCACATAGGGCCCGAAGCGGCCGATGTTGGTCTCGACCCGGGCCTGATCCTCGGGGTGCAGGCCGATCTCGCGCGGCAGGCCCAGAAGCATCAGCGCCTTCTCGAGCGTCAGATCCTCGGGCGCCCAGCCCTTGGGCAGGCTCGCGCGCGGCGGCTTGGGCACCTCTTCGCTGGCCTCGCCGCGCTGGACATAGGGGCCGAAGCGACCGGTGCGCAGCGTGATCGGCTGGCCGTTCTCGTCATGGCCGAGCAGGTTGCCGTCGGGGCCGATGGCCGAACCCTCGTCGCCGCCCGGCTGCGAGATCGGCCGGGTGTAGCGGCACTCGGGATAGTTCGAGCAGCCGATGAAGGCGCCGCCCGAGCGGGCGGTCTTGAGGTTCAGCCGCCCCTCGCCGCAGACCGGGCAGACCTTGGGGTCCGAGCCGTCGGGGCGGGCCGGGTAGAGATGCGGGGCGAGGAATTCGTCGAGCTTCTCGAGCACCTCGGTGATGCGCAGCTCGGAGGTTTCCGAGATCGCGGCCGAGAAGTCGCGCCAGAACCGCGCGAGCACTTCCTTGTAGTCGCGGCTGCCGGCCGAGATGTCGTCAAGCTCGGCCTCGAGCGCCGAGGTGAAGTCGTATTCGACGTAGCGGCGGAAGAAGTTGGCGAGGAAGGCGGTGACGAGCCGGCCCTTGTCCTCGGGAATCAGGCGGTTCTTGTCCTTGCGGACATAGTCGCGGTCCTGGATCGTGGTCACGATCGAGGCATAGGTCGAGGGGCGGCCGATGCCCAGCTCTTCCATGCGCTTGACCAGCGTCGCCTCGGTGTAGCGGGCGGGCGGCTGGGTGAAATGCTGCTCGGGCGTGATCGCGGTCTTCTTCGCCGGCTCGCCCTGCATGATCTGCGGCAGGCGGCCCTCGTCTTCGCCGTCGTCGTCGCGGCCCTCGTCATAGACCTTGAGGAAGCCGTCGAACATCACGACCTGGCCGGTGGCGCGCAGCTCGACCTCGCCGTCGCGCGAGCCTGCGTCGACCGTGGTGCGCTCCATCCGCGCGGCGGCCATCTGGCTGGCGATGGTGCGCTTCCAGATCAGGTCGTAGAGCCGGCGCTGGTCGCCCTCGGCCAGGCGCAGGTCGTCGGGCGCCGCCGACATCTCGGTCGGGCGGATGCACTCGTGCGCTTCCTGCGCGTTCTTGGCCTTGTTCTTGTAGATGCGCGGGCTGTCGGGGACATAGGCCGCGCCGAAGCGGTCGGCGATCGCGGCGCGGGCCGCGGTCACGGCCTCGGGCGCCATGTCGATGCCGTCGGTCCGCATGTAGGTGATGTGGCCGGCCTCGTAGAGGCGCTGGGCCGCGGCCATGCAGGCCTTGGCGCCCATGCCGAACTTGCGGCTGGCCTCCTGCTGCAGGGTCGAGGTCATGAAGGGCGGGTAGGGGTTGCGGGTGGCGGGCTTGGCCTCGACCGACTTCACGGTCAGATCGCGGGTGGTGATCGCCTGCACGGCGAGGTCGGCGGCCTCGGCGGTGGCGATGTCGAAGCGGTCGAGCTTCTTGCCGCCCAGCACCGTCAGCCGCGCCTCGAAGCTCTGGCCGCGCGGGGTTTCGAGGATGGCCTTGACCGACCAGTATTCGCGGGCGCGGAAGGCCTCGATCTCCATCTCGCGCTCGACGATGAGGCGCAGGCAGACCGACTGCACCCGGCCGGCGGATTTCGCGCCGGGCAGCTTGCGCCACAGGACCGGCGAGAGGTTGAAGCCCACGAGGTAGTCGAGCGCGCGGCGGGCGAGATAGGCCTCGACCAGTTCCATGTCGACGTCGCGGGGCTTTGACATCGCCTCGGTGACGGCGGCCTTGGTGATGGCGTTGAAGGTCACGCGCCGGACGGTCTTGCCCTTCTTGATCGAGCTCGCGAGCGCCTCCTGCAGGTGCCACGAGATCGCTTCGCCTTCCCTGTCGGGGTCGGTCGCGAGGATCAGCGTGTCGTCGGTCTTGAGCGCCTCGGCGATGGCGCGGACGTGCTTCTTGCTGTCCGCCGCGACCTCCCAGGTCATGCCGAAGTCGTGATCGGGATCGACCGAGCCGTCCTTGGCGGGCAGGTCGCGCACGTGTCCGAACGAGGCGAGCACCGTGTAGTCGGAGCCGAGATACTTGTTGATTGTCTTGGCCTTGGCGGGGGATTCGACGACGACAACGGCCATGCTCGGTCCTTCGGGGAGGTACGGTACTTCGGTCGGGGAACATGGGGGGCGGGGGGGCGGAATGTCAATGCGGCAGGGCGAAACGGCTTCGGCGCGCGGCTTGGGCGTCCCTGCACCAGCCCCTGCGCCGGTCCGTTCTGCGGCGCTGTGTCCGGCCCCGTCGCACCGGGCGGCGAGGCCGGGTGCGGGCCGTGGCGGGGGCTTTCGCCACCGGAGCGGCGCGGCCGCTTCGCGCCCGCTTGTCCGGCGTTGGGCCGGGCGCCGCCCGTGGCCGGGCGGCGCGGTCGCGCGGGGTGGCTTGCGGGGCGCGCCTGCCCGGGGACACCTGCCGGCCTGGGGACGGGAGGGCCGCGCAGGGGTCGGCTCAGTGGCGGCGGGCGACGAAGCCGCCGGGCATGCGCTCGATCCGGCCGTCGAGTTCGAGGGCGACGAGTTCGGGCGTGACCTGGGCCGCGGGCATCGACAGCTCTCGGATCAGCGCATCCTCGGCGATGGGGGAGGGGCTGAGGCGGTCGAGGATGGTGCTGTGCAGCGCGGCGGTCTCGGCCAGGCTGCGGCGATCGGTGCGCGCGGGCGCGTCATGGGGGCCGGGCTGGCGCGACTGGCGGGGCGAGTCGCCGGCGGGCGGGCGCGCGGCGGCGTGGCGCGGGCGCGGGGTCTGCGGGGCGGCCGAAGTGAGGGGGGGCGGCACGGGACCCGGGCCGGGGCCGGAAGGCTGGGGCCGGGCGGTCTGGGCGGTCTGGGCGGCCGCCACCGGCGCCGCGGGGCGCGCCTCGAGCGCCTGCAGCACGTCCGCGATGCCGCGCACGAGCACGGCGCCGTCGCGGATCAGCGCGTTGCAGCCGGCGGCCCGGGCGTCGACCGGGTGGCCGGGCACCGCGAGGACCTCGCGTCCCTGGTCGAGCGCGTCGCGGGCGGTGATCAGGCTGCCCGACTGCGGCGCGGCCTCGACCACGATCACGGCTTCGGCCAGGCCCGAGATCAGGCGGTTGCGCTGCGGGAAGTGGCGCGCCTGCGGCTCGAGCCCGAGCGGCTGTTCGGACAGTCGCAGGCCGCAGCGCGCGATCTCGGCGGCCAGGGCCGCGTTCTCGCGCGGGTAGACGGTATCGACGCCGCCGGCATGCACCGCGACCGTGCCCCCGGCCAGTGCGGCGCCGTGGGCGGCGGCGTCGATCCCGCGGGCCAGGCCCGAGACGACGCCGAAGCCCGCGCCGGTCAGCCCCTCGGCCAGATGGCGGGCCATGCGCAGCCCGAGCGAGGAGGCGTTGCGCGCCCCCACCAGCGCCACCATCGGCCGCAGCGCCAGCTCCGGCTCGCCCAGCATCCACAGCAGCGGCGGGGCATCCGCGATCTCGGCCAGGCGCGGCGGGTAGCCGGGCGCGCCACGCGCGACCAGCCGCGCCCCGAGGCGCCGGCCGGCGGCCAATTCGGCATGGGCCACGCCGGGCGGGCAGGGGGTGTAGTCGTCAAGGCCGGCGGCACGGGCCATGGCGGGCAGCGCGTCGAGCGCCGCGGCGGCATCGCCATGCTCTTCGAGCAGCCGCCAGAACGTGGCGGGCCCGACCTTGCGGGAGCGAATGAGACGGAGCCAGAGGAGATGATCCTCTTCCGCAGTGGGTGGGGTGAAGGGGGTGGGAAAAGCGAACAAATCCTTGTTCATCCGGGCCTCCGCCTCATTCGCCGGAGACAGGTATAGCGGCCGTAACGTTAACGAGAGATTGACGCCGCGCCGATTCGTTTCGGGCCACCGTCGCCGCGGGGGCAACGGTGGCCCGGAAAGCCTTCACCACGATGCGGCGGCCACCCGTCAGGCGGCCGAGCCGCCGACGGTCAGTCCGCCAATCAGCAGAGTGGGTTGGCCGACGCCGACCGGCACCCATTGCCCGGCCTTGCCGCAGTTGCCCATGCCGGGGTCCAGCGCCATGTCGTTTCCGATCGCGCGAATGTGCTGCAGCGCGGTGGCGCCGTCGCCGATCAGCGTCGCGCCCTTCACCGGCGCGCCGACGACGCCGTTCCGGACGCGGTAGGCCTCGGTGCAGCTGAAGACGAACTTGCCGCTGGTGATGTCGACCTGCCCGCCGCCGAATCCCACGGCCCAGATCCCGTCCTTCATCTCGGCCCGGACCTCGTCGGGGGTCGCGTCGCCGCCCAGCATGTAGGTGTTGGTCATCCGCGGCATCGGGATGTGGGCATGGCTTTCGCGCCGACCGTTGCCGGTGGGCTGAACCCCCATCAGCCGCGCGTTCTGGCGGTCCTGCATGTAGCCCACCAGCACCCCGTCCTCGATCAGCACGTTCTTGCCCGAGGGCGTGCCCTCGTCATCGACGGTGATCGAGCCGCGCCGGTCGGGGATCGTGCCGTCGTCGAGCACCGTCACGCCGGGCGCCGCGATGCGCTTGCCCATCATCTCGGAGAAGACCGAGGATTTCTTGCGGTTGAAGTCGCCCTCGAGCCCGTGGCCGATCGCCTCGTGCAGCAGGATCCCCGGCCAGCCCGGGCCAAGCGCCACGTCCATCACGCCCGCGGGCGCGGCTTCGGCCTCGAGGTTGACCAGCGCCACCCGCAACGCCTCGCGCGCGACGCCCATCCAGTGCCCGGAGGCGATGAGCCCGGACAGCCCGTAGCGCCCGCCGCCGCCGGCGCTGCCGGATTCGCGCCGCCCGGCCTTCTCGACGATCACCGAGACGTTGAGCCGCGCCATCGGCCGGATGTCGGAGACGAGCCCGCCCTCGGGGCGCAGGATCACGACCTCCTGGTGCGAGGCCGCGACCGAGGCGGTGACCTGCACCACCCGGGGGTCGAGGTCGCGCAGGAAGGCGTCGATCTCGCGCAGGGTCTCGATCTTCACGCCGAAGCTGGCGTCGGCCATCGGGTCGGCATCGGCGTAAAGCCTGCGGTTGGTGCCGGGGGGCGGGGGCGCCATCACGCCGCCGCCGTCGCCCACCGCGAGCCGCGCGGTCGCGGCGGCGCGGGCGAGCGCGGGCTCGGATATCTCGGTCGCGTGGGCATAGCCCGCGACCTCGCCCTTGACCGCGCGCAGCCCGAACCCCTCGGAGGCATCGTAGCTGGCGGTGCGGACGCGGCCGTCGTCGAAGACGAGCGATTCCGAGCGGCGGCGTTCCAGGAACAGCTCGCCATCCTCGGCGCCGGCGGTGGTCTCGCGCAGGATCCGCAGGGCGGCCGCTTCGTCGAGATGGGTTTCGAAGGGGCGGAAGGCGCCGTCTGCCATGGTGTCAACCCTGTCTTTGATCGCGCGCAACCGCGGCGTCACGCCGCACGGTTTCGCTTGTCGCATGGGGCACAATATGGTTTTTGATGGCCATGTTACAACGCGTCACGTTCGCGTGCGGGGCCCCGCACGCCGGCAGGCGCGGGGGCGTGCCCGGATGCGGTTGAGGAGCCGCGGGCCGACAGGAGGGAGACAGGATCGATGCGTCTAGCCGGAAAGCCGTCCGCAGCCCTCTCGGGCATGGCCTGGGGTGCGACTGCGCTGATCTGGGCGGGGATCGCCCGGGCGCAGGAGGCCACCGACGGGCTGGGGCCGATGCCCAGCGTCGGGCGTGCCCATCAGGGCGGCATGGGCTTCCAGCCCGCGGCGAGCGAGCTTGCGCATGACCAGCAATGGCTGGACCACATGCTGCTCTATGTCATCACCGTGATCACGATCTTCGTGGTGGCGCTCTTGGTGATCTGCATCCTGCGCTTCAACCGGCGCGCCAACCCGACGCCCGCGCGCTTCACCCACAACACCCCGGTCGAGATCGCCTGGACGCTGATCCCGGTGCTGATCCTGGTGGTCATCGGCTCGTTCTCGCTGCCGATCCTGTTCAAGCAGCAGGAGATCCCGCAGGCCGACATCACGATCAAGGTCACGGGCTACCAGTGGTACTGGGGCTATGAGTATCCCGACGAGGAGATCGCCTTCGACAGCTACATGATCGGCCACCCGGCGACGCTGACGGCCGAGGACGAGGCGGCGGGCGCGGTGCCCTATGTCAACGGTCCGGCGATGGCGGCGAAGCTGACCGCGATGGGCTACCAGCCCGACGAGTTCCTGCTGGCGGTCGACAACCCGATGGTGGTGCCGGTGGGCAAGACGATCGTGGTGCAGGCGACCGGGTCCGACGTGATCCACAGCTGGACGGTGCCGGCCTTCGCGGTGAAGCAGGACGCGGTGCCGGGCCGCATCGCCGAGCTGTGGTTCAACGCCGACCGCGAGGGCGTCTTCTTCGGCCAGTGCTCGGAGCTGTGCGGCAAGGACCATGCCTACATGCCGATCGTGGTGAAGGTGGTCAGCCAGGAGGCCTATGATCAGTGGCTCGGGCGCGCTAAGGAACTCTTTGCGGCCAATGAGGCCCCGAAGACCCTGAAACTCGCCTCGGCCGACTGACTGGGCCAAGGCAGGGAAAAGCCCGCGATCCCAAGGGCTTCCCCACCTGGAGACTGGTGAATGAGCGATCTGAGCGCCCTTGATCACAACCGCGACGCCGGATTCGGCGACTACCTCGCGCTGCTCAAGCCGCGGGTGATGTCGCTGGTTGTGTTCACCGCGGCGGTAGGGCTTTTGGTCGCACCCGTGGGCGTGCACCCCTATGTCGCCTTCACCGCGATCCTGTTCATCGCGCTGGGCGGCGGCGCCTCGGGCGCGCTGAACATGTGGTACGATGCCGACATCGACGCGGTGATGCGGCGCACCAAGTCGCGCCCCGTGCCCGCGGGCCGCGTCGCGCCCTCCGAGGCGCTGGGGCTGGGGCTCGCGCTGTCGGGGATCTCGGTCGTGATGCTGGGGCTGGCGGCGAACTGGTTCGCGGCCGCGTTCCTAGCCTTCACCATCTTCTTCTACGCCGTCGTCTACACGATGTGGCTCAAGCGCTCGACGCCGCAGAACATCGTCATCGGCGGCGCGGCCGGGGCCTTCCCGCCGATGATCGGCTGGGCGGTGGCGACGGGCGGCATCAGCGTGGAATCGGTGCTGATGTTCCTGCTGATCTTCCTGTGGACGCCGCCGCATTTCTGGGCGCTGGCGCTGTTCATGAACAGCGACTACACCGAGGCGAAGGTGCCGATGCTGACCGTGACCCACGGCCGCCGCGCCACCCGCGCCCACATCCTGGCCTATACGCTGATCCTTGCGCCCTTCGCGGTCGCGACCGGCTTCACCTCGATCGGCGGGCCGATCTATCTGGTGACCTCGGTCGTGCTGAACGCGATGTTCATCGCCGGCGGCTGGACGCTGTGGCGCCGGCCCGAGGCCGCGGCCGAGGCCGACAAGTACAAGGCCGAGAAGCAGGTGTTCCGCTTCTCGCTGCTGTACCTGTTCCTGCATTTCGGTGCGCTGCTGGCCGAGGCCGCGCTGCGCCCCTGGGGCCTGGGGGGCTGGTGAGCGCATGACCGACCAGCGCGCGCCCCGCACCGGCTTCCCGCCCGAGCACGAGCTGCATCGCCGCCGCTTCGGGCGCAATCTCGGGCTTGGCCTGGTGCTGGCGGCCTTCGTGGCGCTGGTCTTCGGGCTGACCATCGTGAAGATCACCAATCTCGACCATGCGCAGGACGCGCCGGGCGTGTCCGGCGGATCGGCGACGACCGGGACGGCGACGGCGAGGACGGCGACGGCGAGGACGGGGGCGGCCACGGGATGAGCGGATCGGGGAGGAGACGCGGATCGCAGGGGGGAAACGGCCGGCTGGCGCTGGGGCTGGTCGCGGTCGTGGCGCTGATGGTCGGCGCCTCGTTCGTCGCGGTGCCGTTCTACAGCTGGTTCTGCCGCGTCACCGGCTTTGCCGGCACGACGCAGGTGGCGACCGCGGGGTCGGACACGATCCTCGACCGCGAGATCACCGTGCGCTTCGACGCCAACGTCGGGCCCGGCATGCCCTGGGAGTTCCGCCCCGAGCAGCGGACGATGACGCTGCGCATCGGCGAGACCGGGCTGGCCTTCTACGAGGCCTACAACCCGACCGACCGCACCATCGCCGGCAGCGCCACCTACAACGTCGCGCCGGATGCGGCGGGCTACTATTTCTCGAAGATCCAGTGCTTCTGCTTCACCGAGCAGGTGCTGGGCCCGGGCGAGCGGGTGACGATGCCGGTCAGCTTCTACGTCGACCCGGAGATCGTCGACGACCGCGACGCGGGCACCGTGACCCACATCACGCTGAGCTACACGTTCTACCAGCAGGACCTGCCCGAGGAGCGCCAGGCGGCGAACCGGGGCGCGCCCGCGACGACCGACACGAACTAGACCGCTAAGGGGGACCGGCCGAGAGGGGGCCGAGGGAGGACAGATGGCGCATAGCAAGAACCACGACTACCACATCCTGCCGCCGTCGATCTGGCCGTTCATGGCCGCGGTCGGCGCCTTCGTGATGCTCACGGGCGGCGTGCACTTCATGAAGGCCGGCAGCCCCTGGATGTTCATGATCGGGCTGATCCTGGTCCTGTACGTGATGTGGGGCTGGTGGGGCGACACGATCCGCGAGGGGCAGGCGGGCGACCACACCCCTGTCGTCGAGATCGGGCTGCGCTACGGCTTCATCCTGTTCATCATGTCCGAGGTGATGTTCTTCGCCGCCTGGTTCTGGTCGTTCTTCAAGCATGCCATGTACCCGATGACCGAGGGGTACCCGGCGCAGATGGGCGCCTGGCCGCCCGAGGGCATCCAGACCTTCGATCCCTGGCACCTGCCGCTGATCAACACGCTGATCCTGCTGTGCTCGGGCATGGCCGCGACCTGGGCGCACCACGCGCTGGTGCACGAGGACAACCGCAAGGACCTGAAGACCGGCCTCGCGCTGGCGATCGGGCTGGGGGCGCTGTTCACCATCTTCCAAGCCTACGAATACAGCCACGCGGCCTTCGGCCTGTCGGGCAACATCTACGGCGCGAACTTCTTCATGGCGACGGGCTTCCATGGGTTCCACGTCATCATCGGGACGATCTTCCTGGCCGTCTGCCTGGCCCGTGCCACCCGCGGCCACTTCACGCCCCGCCACCACATCGGCTTCGAGGCGGCGGCCTGGTACTGGCATTTCGTCGACGTGGTCTGGCTGTTCCTGTTCGCGGCCGTCTACATCTGGGGCGGCTGAGGTCGGCGGCCGTGGCGCCCCGGCGCCGCCGCCCGCCTCCCGCCGGCTCCGGAGATCTCGTGTCCGGCACTTCCTCTCCCGCCCGGGCGTCGCGTCCGGGCCTGCCCCAGGACACCTGCGATGCGCCGTTACCTCTTTGCCCTGATCCTCGGCCTCTCCGGCTGCGCGATCCTCGTCGAACTCGGTCTGTGGCAGCTGCGCCGGCTTGAGTGGAAGCAGGCGGTGATCGCCCGGATAGAGGCGCAGATCGCGGCCGAGCCCGGGCCGCTGCCGGCGCCGGGCGAGACCAGCGAGGCGACGAAATACGCGCCGGTGCGGCTGACCGGGACCACGGGCGCGCAGGAGCTGCACATGCTCAGCGGCTACAAGGGGCAGGGGCCGGCCTACGAAGTCATCACCAGTTTCCAGACCGGCGGCCGCACCGTCCTTCTGGAGCGCGGGCTGGTGGCCGAGGTCGACAAGGATGTCGCGCGCCCGCCGGTCGAGCTGACCGTCCTTGGCAACCTGCACTGGCCTCTCGAGCGGACGTCGTCGACGCCCGAGCCCGACCTGTCACGCAACATCTGGTTCGCGCGCGACGTGCCCGCGATGGCGGCGCTGCTGGGGGCCGAGCCGATCCTCGTCGTCGCGCGCGAGGTCACGGGGGACGAGCAGGCGATCTCGCCGTTCCCGGTCACCGCCGAGGGCATTCCCAACGACCACCTGAACTACGCGATCACCTGGTTTTCGCTCGCCGCCGTCTGGGCGGGGATGACAGTCTACCTGCTGTGGCGTATCAGGCGGCGGACGATGTAAGGACCGACCATGCGTTATATCTCGACCCGCGGCCAGGCGCCGGTGCTCACCTTCGGCGAGGCGATGCTGACGGGCCTCGCCCGTGACGGCGGCCTCTATGTGCCCGAGACGATCCCGACCCTGACCCCCGACGAGATCGCGGCCCTCGCCGGCCTGCCCTACGAGGAGGTCGCGCTGCGCGTGATGCGCCCCTTCACCGGCGACACCTTCTCGGAGGAGGAGCTGCGCCGGGCGATCGCGGCGGCCTACGCGGGCTTCGAGCATCCGGCGCGCGCGGCGCTCAAGCAGCTGGCCCCGGGCCATTTCCTGTGCGAGCTGTTCCACGGGCCGACGCTGGCCTTCAAGGATTTCGCGATGCAGCTGATCGGCCAGCTGTTCCAGATCGCGCTGGCGAAAGAGGGCAGGCGGGTCACCATCGTCGGGGCGACCTCGGGCGATACCGGCTCGGCCGCGATCGAGGCGTTCAAGGGGCTCGACAACGTCGATGTCGTCATCCTCTTCCCGCATGGCCGGGTGTCCGAGGTGCAGCGCCGCCAGATGACCACGCCGGCCGAGGCCAACGTCCATGCCGTCGCGCTCGACGGCGATTTCGACGACTGCCAGGCGCGGCTGAAGGACATGTTCAACGACTTCGCCTTCCGTGACGAGGTCGGGCTTGCGGGCGTGAACTCGATCAACTGGGCGCGGGTGCTGGCGCAGGTCGTCTATTACTTCACCTCGGCCGTCGCGCTTGGCGCGCCGTCGCGCGAGGTGGACTTCACCGTGCCCACCGGCAACTTCGGCGACATCTACGCGGGCCTCATCGCCAAGAAGATGGGCCTGCCGATCGGCCGGCTGGTGATCGCCACCAACCAGAACGACATCCTGCACCGCGCGATGACCGGGGGCCGCTACCAGACCACCGGCGTCACCCCCTCGATCAGCCCGTCGATGGACATCCAGGTCTCGTCGAACTTCGAGCGCGCGCTGTTCGACGCCTATGGCCGCGACGGCGCGCCGGTGGCGCAGCTGATGGACGAGCTGAAGACCACCGGCGGCTTCGCGATCAGCCAGGGCGCGATCGAGGCGCTGCGGGCCGATTTCACCTCGGGCCGCGCGTCCGAGGACGAGACCCGGGCCGAGATCGCGGCGACGCTGGCCGAGACGGGCGAGCTGCTGTGCCCGCATTCGGCGGTTGGCGTTTTCGTCGCGAAGTCCCATATTCGCGCCGAGGCGCCGATGGTGACGCTCGCGACCGCGCATCCCGCGAAGTTCCCCGATGCCGTGGAAGCCGCGACCGGCCTCCGCCCCGCGCTGCCCGCCCGCATGGCCGACCTGTTCGACCGGCCCGAGCGGGTGACGCGCTCTGCAAACGATCTTGCCGCGCTCGAGGCGCTGGTTCACGAAAGGCGTGCCCGTTGACCGTAAGACTGACCACACTCCCCAACGGCTTCCGCATCGTCACCGAGACGATGCCCGGCCTCGCCTCGGCCTCGGTCGGGGTCTGGGTGGATGCGGGCGGGCGCCACGAGCGGCCCGAGCAGAACGGCATCGCGCATTTCCTCGAGCACATGGCCTTCAAGGGCACCCAGCGCCGCACCGCGCTGCAGATCGCCGAGGAGATCGAGGACGTCGGCGGCTATATCAACGCCTATACCTCGCGCGAGATGACGGCCTTCTACGCCCGCGTCCTGGCGCAGGACGTGCCGCTTGCGGTCGACGTGATCTCGGACATCGTGCTGAACCCGGCCTTCGACGCGCGCGAGATCGAGGTCGAGCGCGGCGTGATCCTGCAGGAGATCGGCCAGGCGCTCGACACGCCCGATGACATCATCTTCGACTGGCTGCAGGAAGCGGCCTATCCGGATCAGGCCATCGGCCGCACGATCCTGGGCCCGGCCGAACGGGTGCAGGCCTTCGGCCGCGGCGATTTCGAGGGCTTCGTGCGCGAGCATTACGGCCCCGGCCAGCTGATCCTGTCGGCGGCGGGTGCGGTCGATCACGACATGCTGGTGAAGCTGGCGGAGAAGACCTTCGGCACGCTGACGGCGCGGCCGCAGGCCAAGGTGCAGCCGGCGCTGTGGCTGGGCCGCGAGCGGCGCGAGATCAAGGACCTCGAGCAGGTGCATTTCGCGCTGGCCTTCGAGGCGCCCGGCTATCGCGACGAGGACGTCTATGTCGCGCAGGTCTATTCGACGGCGCTGGGTGGCGGCATGTCGTCGCGGCTGTTCCAGAAGATCCGGGAAGAGCGGGGGCTGTGCTACTCGATCTTCGCGCAGTCCTCGGCGCATGAGGACACCGGCATGATGACGATCTATGCCGGCACCTCGGCCGAGGAGATCGGCGCGCTGGCCGGGCTGACGGTGGCCGAGCTGCGCCGCGCGGCCGACGACATGTCCGAGGCCGAGATCGCGCGCGCCCGCGCCCAGCTGAAGGCGGGGATGCTGATGGGGCTGGAAAGCCCTTCGGCCCGGGCCGAGCGGATGGCGCGGATGCTGTCGATCTGGGGCCGGGTGCCGGGCGTGGACGAGGCCGCGGCCAAGATCGACGCCGTCGACCGCGGCGCGGTGCTGGATTACGCGGGCCGGATGCTGGGGGCGGGGGCGGCGCTCGCGCTTTATGGCCGCGCCGAGAAAGCGCCCGAGCTGGCCGCGCTGCGCGAGGCGCTCGCCGCCTGATGCTGGCTCGACGACGGAAGGTTCGGATCGAGACGGAGCGGCTGACGCTGCGGCTGCCGCAGCATTCCGACTTCCGCGGCTGGTCGTCGCTGCGCGCCCAGTCCGAGGCCTATCTCAAGCCCTGGGAACCGGCCTGGGCCGAGGACCACCTGTCGCGCCGCGCCTTCACCCACCGCGTCTACTGGGCGGCCCGGGCCGAGGCGCAGGGTTCGGCCCTGCCTCTGTTCCTGATCCAGCGCGACACCGGCACGCTGGTCGGCGCGATCACGCTCGACAACATCCGCCGGGGGCCGGCGCAGTCGGGCACGCTGGGCTACTGGGTCGGCGAGCCCTATGCCCGGCAGGGCTTCATGCGCGAGGCGATCCGCGCGGTGGTGCACCAGGCGTTCATGCGCCTCGACCTCAGCCGGATCGAGGCCGCCTGCCTGCCCGAGAACGCGGCCTCGCGCGGGGTGCTCGAGCGCTCGGGCTTCAAGTACGAGGGCGTGGCGCAGAGCTACCTTCAGATCAACGGGCGCTGGCGCAACCACGTGCTCTACGCCAACCTGCGCTCGGACCGGCGCGGCCGGACCGAGACCGGCTGACGCGCGCCGCCGCGCCGCGCCACCCGCGCCCTGTCGCGTCGCGTCGCGTCGCGTCGCCCGGGCCCGGGTCCCGGATCCACCGCGCCGTCCCCGGTCGCTCGGGCCGGGTCGTTTGCGACCGGTTGCCTGGGCCGGGTCGCCTTGGGCGTGTCGCCTGAAGCGGCAGCGGCGGTCACGCTTGCGCGAGATCGCGGGACCGGGGCGGAAATCGCGTGACGTAGGGGAAGGCGCCGCGCAGCCTTGGGCCAGGAGGACCCCGATGCGCCCGATCCCGATTGCCGTCTCGCTGATCCTGTCGCTCGTGCCGCTGCCCGTCGCCGCGCAGGTGCAGTTCCCGACGCCTGCGCCCGAGGCGCCCGCCGCGCCGGGCCGGATCCCCAGCCATTGCGTGGCGCTGGCGCGCAACACGCCCGGCGCCGCGGTGATCCGGCGCGCGGCCTTCGGGGATGCGCTGGCCGACGACACCGTGCGGCTCAGCTACGTCCGCCACGCGACCTATGCGATCGAGACCGCGGGCGGGCTTCTGGCCGCGACCGATTACACCGGCACGCTGGGCCCGGCGGACCCGGTGCCCGACGTGGTCACGATGAACAACGCGCATTCCTCGCACTGGACCGCGCGGCCCGATCCGCGCATCGCGCATGTGCTGCAGGGCTGGGTCGCGGATGGCGAGGTGCCCGAGCACGCGCTGGACCTGGGCGAGATGCTGGTGCGCAACGTCTCGACCGACACCCGCGACTGGTCGGGCGGGACCCGGCCGAACGGCAATTCGATCTTCGTCTTCGAGGCGGCGGGGCTGTGCATCGGCCACCTGGGCCACCTGCACCACGAGCCGACGCCGCAGCAATACGCGCTGCTCGGCCGGATGGACGTGGTGATGGCGCCGGTCGACGGCGGCTACACGATGGATACCGAGACCATGACCCGGGTGCTGGGCCGGCTGCGCGCCTCGCTGATCCTGCCGATGCACTGGTTCGGCGAGGCGACGCTGGAGCGGTTCCTCGACGGGCTGTCGGCCAGCGAATTCGCGGTGAGCCGGCCGGGGACAAGCTCGGTCGAGGTGTCGCTGACCTCGCTGCCCGCGCGGCCGACGGTCATGGTGCTTGAGCCGGAATGGCTCGACTGAGCTTGCCATCGCGCCGGCGCGGTGGTTGATCGGGACCCGCACAGGGAGGCCCGATCATGCTGCGCGACTGCACCCCCGACTTCCTCGACACGCTTGCCGCCCGGCTGCCCGCCGGCACGCTGGATGCCGCGGCCCCGCGCCATCTGGAAGAGCCGCGCGGCCGCGTCCATGGCCGCCCCGGGCCGGTCGCCCGGCCCCGCAGCACCGCCGAGGTCGCGACGATCCTCGCGGCCTGCCACGCGGCGGGCGTGGGCGTGGTGCCCTGGGGCGGGGGCACCGGGCTTGTCGGCGGGCAGGTCACCGACGCGGGGCCGCTGCCGCTGATCCTGTCGCTGGAGCGGATGGCGGCGGTGCGCGCGCTGCACCCCGGGGAGAACGTGCTGGTGATCGAGGCCGGCGCCACGCTCGCCGCCGCCCATGCCGCCGCCGAGGACGCGGGCCGGCTGTTCCCGCTCTCGCTCGCCTCCGAGGGCACGGCGACGGTGGGCGGCAACCTTGCGACCAACGCGGGCGGGGTCAACGTGCTGCGCTACGGCAATGCGCGGGCGCTGTGCCTGGGCGTCGAGGCGGTGCTGGCGGATGGCACGGTGGTGGGCGACCTGCGCCGGCTGCGCAAGGACAACACCGGCTATGACATCCGCGACCTGCTGATCGGCGCCGAGGGCACGCTGGGGGTGATCACCGCCGCCGCGCTGACGCTGGTGCCGCGCCCGGCCGAGACCGGCACCGCGGTGCTGGTCGTCGAGAGCCCGGCCGCGGCGCTGGAGCTGCTGGGGATCGCGCAGGCGCGGTCGACGGGAATGGTTTCGGCCTTCGAGCTGATCTCGGGCGTCAGCTTCGATTTCATGGCCGAGACGATGCCGGGGGTGCGCCCGCCGCTGCCGGGGCGGCCCGACTGGGCGGTGCTGATCGAGCTGGGCCTGCCGCCGGGCTTCGACGCGCAGGCGATGCTGGGCGCGATCTTCGAGGCGGGGGCCGGGGCGGGGCTGGTGTCGGACGGGGTGATCGCCGGGTCCGAGGCGCAGCGCGCGGCGTTCTGGGCCTTTCGCGAGCACATCCCCGAGGCGAACCGCGCGATCGGCGCGGTCAGCTCGCACGACGTGTCGCTGCCCCTGTCGCGCATCGCGGACTTCATCGGGCGCGCGGGCGCGGCGCTGGCGGCGGCGGGGGATTTCCGGATCAACTGCTTCGGCCATCTCGGCGACGGCAACCTGCATTTCAACGCCTTCCCGGCCAAGGGGCGCGGCAAGGCCGAGTACGAGGGGCAGCGGCGCGCGGTGATGGACCTCGTGCACGACATCGTCCACGAGATGGAGGGGTCGTTCAGCGCCGAGCATGGCATCGGGCGGCTGAAGGTCACCGACCTCGCGCGGTATGGCGACCCGGGGCGGCTGGCGGCGATGCGGGCGGTGAAGGCGGCGCTGGACCCGAAGGGGATCCTCAATCCGGGCGCGGTGCTTGGCTGAGCGACGGGCGGGGCGAGGCGCGACCTTCCCCCCGCCGCCGATCGGTCCCCGGACCGGTGGCGGGTCGTTCGGCGGCCCCCCCCCCCCGCGCCACGGGCTTCCGTCCGGGGCGCCGCGCGGGCGGTCAGCGCAGGACCCGGCCCGCGACGGCGTCGAGCTTGGCCACCAGCACGGGGTCGCGGGCCTGGGGGGCGGTGACGATCGCGTGGTCGAGCGCACGGTCACAGCCGCAGGGGCAGGGGTCGTGCGGCGAGAGCGCGGCGCCGAGCGCGGGGGCGAGCGCGCCGACAAGCCGCGAGCCGGCCTCGGCATTGGCGCCGAGCACCTTCAGGATCGTCGTCACCTCGACGGCGCCGTGATCCTCGTGCCAGCTGTCGTAATCGGTGATCATCGCGACGGAGGCGTAGCAAAGCTCGGCCTCGCGGGCGAGCTTGGCCTCGGGCATGTTGGTCATGCCGATCACGTCGCAGCCCCAGACCTCGCGATAGAGCCGGCTTTCGGCCAGGGTCGAGAACTGCGGCCCCTCCATCACCAGGTAGGTGCCGCCGCGGTGCACGCGCACGCCCGCCGCCTCGGCCGCGGTGGCGGCCAGCGCCGAGAGCCGGGCGCAGGTCGGATGCGCGAGCCCCACATGCGCCACGCAGCCCGGGCCGAAGAACGACTTCTCGCGCGCGAAGCTGCGGTCGATGTACTGGTCGACGATGACGAAATCGCCCGGCGCCATCTCTTCGCGGAAGGAGCCGCAGGCCGAGAGCGACAGCACCTCGGTGCAGCCGAGCCGCTTGAGCGCGTCGATGTTGGCGCGGTAGGGCACCGAGGTCGGGCTGTGCGGATGGCCGGGGCCGTGGCGTTGCAGGAAGGCCACCTCGGTGCCGGCGATCCGGCCGGTGATCACCGGGCCCGAGGGCGCGCCCCAGGGCGTGTCGACCGTCACCTCGGCCGCGCCCTCGAGCCCCGCCACCTGCGACACTCCCGATCCGCCGATCACCCCGAGCCTGCGCGCCATGCCGTTCCCTTCCCTGCTGTGACGGCAGGCTAGCCGCGGTGCGGCGACGCGGGAAGCCGCTTTCGTCCCCTGGCGCGCGGCGCTATGCAGGGCGCCTGACCGCCATCAAGGCCCGGAGACCCCGATGCAGGACAATGCCCGCGGCGCGCTGTTCATGGTGCTGGCGATGGCCGGCTTCGCGGTCGAGGACCTGCTGATCAAGCTTGCCACCCGGGGCCTGCCGGCGGGGCTGGTGCTGATGCTGTTCGGCCTGGGCGGTTGCGCCGGATTTGCGGCACTGGCCCGCCGGGCGGGGCAGCCGCTGGTCTCGCCGCTGATGCTGCAGCCGGTGATGGCGCTGAAGGCGCTGGCCGAGGTCACGGGGCGCATGGGCTACACGCTGGCGCTGGCGACGACGGCGCTGTCGACGGCCTCGGCGATCATGCAGGCGACGCCGTTGGTGGTGGTCGCGGGCGCGGCACTGGTCTTCGGCGAAACCGTGGGCTGGCGGCGCTGGAGCGCGATCGCAGTCGGCTTCGCGGGCGTGGTGATGATCCTGCGCCCGGGGCTCGAGGGCTTCACCGCCGGCGCGCTCTGGGCCGTGGTCTCGACCGTCGGCTTCGCGGCGCGCGACCTTGCGACCCGGGCCGCGCCGAGGGGGCTGGGCAATGCCCAGCTGGGCCTGACCGGGTTTTCAGTGCTGGTGCCGACCGGCGCCGTGATCTGGGCGCTGGGCCTTGGCGCCGAGGGTGACGGCAGCCACCTGTCGACCGGCCTCGCCCTGGCGAGCGTCTGCGCGGCCTGCTGCGTCGGGATCGGCGCCTATTCCGCGCTGACCACGGCGATGCGGGTGGGCGAGGTCTCGGTCGTCACGCCGTTCCGCTACACCCGGCTGATCTTCGCGATGATCCTCGGGGCAAGCCTTCTGGCCGAGCGGCCCGATGCGCTGACGCTGGCGGGCGCGGCGCTGATCCTTGCGGCCGGGGTCTACACGCTGCTGCGCACGCGCCGCGCCGGCCAGCCGGTCGCGGTGCGCGCCCGCGGCTGACGCCCGGCGCCGGTCCTGCGGGCGGGCAGCCCCGCGCGGGGTCAGTCCTGGCCGGGACGGGCGAGTTCGAAGACCTCGCGCACCACCGCGTAGTCCTTGTAGCCCAGCCGCGAGACCGGGCGGAACGTGGTCACGTCGAACCGCCCGTCGACCAGGCAGTCGTCGCGCAGGTGCACGCCCACGACCTCGCCCAGGATCAGGTGGTTGTCGCGGCCGAGCAGGCGGTGGATCTCGGTCACGCGGCATTCCAGCACCGCGGGCGCCTCGGCCACCCGCGGGCAGTCGATCGTCTCGCATTCGGCCTTCAGCGTGCCGGTGACGCCGAATTCGTCGGTGTCGCGCGGCAGGGCGGCAGAGCTTGCGTTCATCTCGTGGATCAGGGCCTCGGGCACGACGTTGACCGCGAAGACCCCGGTTTCGCGCAGGTTGGCGAGGCTGTCCTTCGCGCTGGTCGAGGAAAACATCACCTGCGGCGGCACATAGGCGACGGCGTTGAAGAACGAGTAGGGCGCGAGGTTGTCGCCGGCCGATCCGCGGGTCGAGATCCAGCCGATCGGGCGGGGCGTGACGATGGCGTTGAACGGGTTGTGGGGCAGGCCGTGGCCTTCCTCGGGGCGATAGAACATCGTGATTTTCCTTCGCGGGCCGGGCCTTGCGGGGGCAGGGGCGGGGCCGATCTGTTTGAACCGCAGCCTAGCCCGTGTTAGGCGCGGGTCCAGCGAAAACGCCGTCCCGCGAGTCTGTCGCGGGCGCTGCCGGACCGGAGGCGCGATGTATCAGCTCGAGGTCGAGACCGAGGCGGACTGGTGGGAGGTCGAGGCGCTCTACGACCTGTGCTTCGCGCCCGGCCGCACGGCGCTGTCCTCGTACCGGCTGCGCGACGGCGTGCCCAAGGTGGCGCCGCTGTGCCTCGTGCTGCGCGGCGAGGCGAATGCGCTGGCGGCGGTGATCCGCTACTGGCCGGTGCTGGTCGGCGGCGCGCGGGTGCTGCTGCTGGGCCCGGTCGCGGTGCACCCGACCCACCAGGGCGAGGGCTTCGGCGGCATCCTGATCAACGAAAGCCTGGCCGAGGCGCACCGCCTGGGCTGGGAGCGGGTGCTGCTGGTGGGCGACGAGCCCTATTACCGCCGCTTCGGCTTCACCAAGCTCGAGGGCGTGATCATGCCGCCGCCGACCAACCCCGAGCGGGTGCTGGGGCGGGAGCTGGAGCCGGGCACCTGGGAGGGGGTGCGCGGCGAGGTGACCAAGTTCGTCCCGCCGGCAAGGACCCGCGACCCGCGCTGAACGCCGCTGGCGCCGGGGTCCGCTGGCGCCTTGGTCCTCTTGAGCCCGGCTGCTGTGGCGCCCGGCTGATCTCGCCTCCGGCTGCTCTGGCACTCTGGCGCGCGGGCCCCATATCTCGGGAAGATGACCCCGACACGAGGCCCGCCCATGCCGCAGATCCCCGCCGACACGCTGGTTCCCGCCCCCGCGGACGTGACCGATCCCGTCGTCATCGCCGCGCTCGACGCGCTGGCCCGGCGGCACCGGGCCGCGAACGGGATGGGGATGCAGCTGATGGGCACCGTCGGCGGCAGCGCCGAGAACCTGCTGGAACGGCTCCCCGACCGGGTCAAGGACCGGCTGGAGGGCGCGACGAAGCTGGCGCTGGAGACCGCGTTCAACGCGGCCTCGCGCAGCCGCGGCGTGGTGACGGACCGCAAGGACTGGCTGAACACCGTGATCGCGACGGCGATGGGCGCGGCGGGCGGGTCCGGCGGGCTTGCGACCTCGCTGGCCGAGATCCCGGTGACGACGACGGTGCTGCTGCGCGCGATCCAGGGCATCGCGGCCGAGCACGGCTTTGACCCGACGGACGAGGCCACGCGCTTCGACTGCATCCGGGTCTTCGCCTCGGCCGGGCCGATGGCGAAGGATGACGGCACCGACCTTGGCTTTCTCGCGGCGCGGGTGACGATCACCGGCACCAGCCTGCACGCGCTGATCGCGCGCGTCGCGCCGCAGCTGTCGCTGGTGCTGGGCCAGAAGCTGGCCGCGCAGGCGGTGCCGGTGCTGGGCGCCGTGGCGGGGGCGGCGGTGAACTACGCCTTCACCAGCTATTACCAGGAGATGGCGCGGGTGCAGTTCGGGCTGCGCCGGCTGGCCGAGGATTCGGGCCTGCCGCGCGAGGCGCTGACCGAGGCGCTGCGGACGAGGCTGCAGAAGGCCTAGACCGGCTGGCGCGCCAGCCAGTCCATCACCGCCGGGCGCACCGACTGCGCGCCCGAGGCGGTGGCCGTGTCGATGACCGCGCGCAGCTCTCGCAGGCTGACCTTGCGGATCAGGTGCTTCACCGGCCCGATCGAGGCCGGCCGCATCGACAGCGTGCGCAGGCCCATCGCGGCGAAGCACAGGGCCTCGACCGGGCGGCCGGCATCCTCGCCGCAGAAGCTCAGCGGCGTGTGCGTCTCGCGGCAGCGCTCGACGATCATGCCGAGGAAGCCCAGGAAGCTGACATCCAGCGTGTCGTAGCGGCGGCGCACGCGCTCGTTCTCGCGGTCGGCGGCGAAGAAGAACTGCTTGAGGTCGTTGCCGCCGATCGAGATGAAATCCGCCGCCTCGAAGAAGGCGCGGGGCGCGAAGGCGAGGCTGGGGGTTTCCAGCATCGCGCCGATCTCGAGCTTGAAGGGCAGGGCATGGCCCAGCCTGCGCTCGCGTTCGACCTCGGCCAGCAGGGCGGCGCGGGCCTCGAAGAATTCGGAGGCCTGCGCGACGAAGGGGAACATCACCGTCAGCGGCCGGCCGGCCGCGGCGCGCAGCAGCGCCTGCAGCTGCATCCGCATCACGCCGGGCTTGTCGAGCCCGACGCGGATCGCGCGCCAGCCCATCGCCGGGTTCGGCTCGTCCTGCGGCTTCATGTAGGGCAGCACCTTGTCCGACCCGATGTCGAGGGTGCGGAACACCACGCGCCGGCCGTCGGCGGCCTGCAGCACGCGGGCATAAAGCTGCGCAAGCTCGCCCCGCTGGGGCACGCGGTTGCGCACGAGGAACTGCAGCTCGGTGCGGAACAGGCCCACGCCCTCGGCGCCGGAACCTTGCAGCGAGGGCAGGTCGGCCATCAGCCCCGCGTTCATGTGCAGCCCGATCCGGGTGCCGCAGGTCGCGACCGCCGGCAGTTCGCGCAAGGACGCGTAGCGGGTCTGCGCCGCCGCGGCCATCGCGATCTTGTCGCGGAACGCGGCCGAGACGGTGTCGTCGGGGCGCAGGTGCACCACGCCCTGGTCGCCGTCGACCAGGATCGTGTCGCCGTTCAGCGCCTCGGTGGTGATGCGGCTGGCCTGGATCACCAGCGGGATCGCCAGCGCCCGGGCGACGACGGCGGCATGGCTGCCGACCGATCCCTCTTCCAGCACCACGCCCTTCAGCTTGCGGCCGTAGTCCAGAAGGTCGCCGGGCCCGATGTTGCGCGCGACCAGCACCGGGTTTTCGGGCATCTCGGCCCCGGTATCGGCGCCCTGACCGGTCAGGATCCGCAGAAGCCGGTTCGACAGGTCGTCGAGATCCTGCAGCCGCTCGCGCAGGTAGGGGTCGGGCACCTGCTCCATCCGGGCGCGGGTGGCGGACTGTTCCTTTTCGACCGCCGCCTCGGCCGACAGGCCGCGGTCGATGTCCTCTTCCATCCGCTTCTGCCAGCCGCGGGAATTGGCGAACATCCGGTAGGCTTCCAGCACTTCCTGCTGGGCCTTGTCGGTGAAGTCGCCCCCCGCCAGCATCGCGTCGACCGAGCCGCGCAGCTCTTCGACCGCGGCGGCGAGGCGCGCCTTTTCGGTGTCGGGATCGTCGCCGACCGGATTGGCCACGACCACCCGCGGCTCGTGCAGCCAGACATGGCCCTCGGCCGCGCCCTCCTGTCCCATCAGGCCGCGGAACAGCACCGGGTGCTTGTGCAGCGCCGCGAAGGCCTCGTCGTCGCCGGTGAAGGCGCCAAGCTCGGTCATCTCGGCCAGCACCATCGCCACGACTTCCAGCGCGTAGACCTCGTCATCCGAGAACTGGCGCTTGGCCTTCGACTGCACCACCAGCACGCCCAGCTTCTCGCCCAGCCGCTGGATCGGCACGCCGAGGAAGGACGAGAAGATCTCCTCCCCGGTCTCGGGCATGTAGCGGAAGCCCTTTTCCGAGGGCGCGTCGCCGGTGTTGATCGGCTGCGAGGCCTTGGCGACCCGGCCCACGAGGCCCTCGCCAAGCTTCATGCGGGTCTGGTGCACGGCCTCGGACTTCAGGCCCTCGGTCGCGCAAAGCTCAAGCGTGGTGGGGTCGCGGAACAGATAGATCGAACAGACCTCGGTCCCCATCGAATCGGCGATGAGGTGCGTGATTCGGTCCAGCCGCTCCTGCCCCTTGGCCGGCGTCGCGAGCGTGTCGCGAAGACGGCTGAGGAGCTTGCGGCTCTCCCTGTCCTCGCGATCCGCGATCACCGCGGGGATCTGTTCCCTCGCTGCTTCCATGCCCCTCCGGCTGGTCAGGCCGCCTTCTCGAGTTCGAAGGCATCATGGAGCGCCTGCACGGCAAGTTCCATGTATTTCCGGTCGATCAGCACCGAAATCTTGATCTCGGACGTCGCGATGACCTTGATGTTGATGCCTTCCTTCGAAAGTGCCGCGAACATGCGCGCGGCGACACCGGCGTGGCTGCGCATGCCGATGCCGACGACCGACACCTTGGCGACATCCTCGTCGATGATCAGCTCTTCGTACTTCAGCAGGCCCTTGGCATAGGCGTCGTCGATCGCCTTCTTCGCGCGGCCGACCTGATTCGTCGGCAGCGAGAAGGTCATGTCGGTCACCGACCCCGGATAGGCCTCGTCATAGTCCTTTTCCGAGATGTTCTGCACGATCATGTCGACGTTGACGCCGGCCTCGGCCAGCGTGCCGAAGATCGCGCTGGCGATGCCGGGGCGGTCCTCGATGGTGAAGAGGGTGATCTTCGCTTCGTCACGCGAATAGGCGACGCCCGAGACGACTTTCGATTCCATGATATCCTCCTCGGCGCAGACCAGCGTGCCGGAATTTTCGTCGGTATCCTCGAAGCTCGACAGAACCCTGAGGCGGACATTGTAGCGCATCGCCAGTTCCACGGAGCGCGTCTGCAGCACCTTGGCGCCGAGCGAGGCCAATTCGAGCATCTCCTCGAACGCGATCTTCTCGAGCTTGCGGGCCTTGGACGAGATCCGCGGGTCGGTGGTGTAGATGCCGTCGACATCGGTGTAGATGTCGCACCGCTCGGCATCGAAGGCGGCGGCGAAGGCCACAGCGGTCGTGTCCGAGCCGCCGCGGCCCAGCGTGGTGATCCGGCCCTCGGGGCTGACGCCCTGGAAGCCCGCGACCACCGCGACCTTCATGCCTTCGGCGAACTTGGCGTCGATGTTGTCGCGCGGGATCGACACGAAGCGCGCGGCCGAATGGGCCGAGGTCGTGTTGATCGGCACCTGCCAGCCCTGCCAGCTGCGGGCGGGCACGTCCATCTCCTGCAGCGTCAGCGCCATCAGGCCGGCGGTCACGTTCTCGCCCGAGGCGACGACGGCATCGTATTCGCGCGCGTCGAACAGCGGCGAGGTCTGCTCGACCCAGCCGACCAGCTCGTTGGTCTTGCCCGACATGGCCGAGACGATGACGATCACGTCATAGCCGCGCTCGACCTCGCGCTTGACCTTGGCGGCCGCGTTCTTGATCCGCGCCAGATCGGCGACCGAGGTGCCGCCGAATTTCATCACCAGAAGCGGCATCTTCCGCGCCCCCCATCGCCCGGGCGTCCGCTGTCGCGGTTCCGCCTGAAAAACCGTGGGCTTCCTAGCGGCGGGGGGGCGTTCATGCAAGGGCCTTGCGCGGCACCGGCGGGGGCCGGCGCCCGGGGCCGGTCGCCCGGGCGATGGCGGGCGGTCAGTTGGTCTTGCGCGGCGGCAGGAAGGGCAGGGGGGCGACGGGGATGCCGTCCTCGATCAGCTTGCGCGCCTCGTCGGGTTTCGCCTCGCCGTAGATCGCGCGCTCGGGCGCATCGCCGTCGTGGATCGCGCGGGCCTCGGCGGCGAAGTTCATGCCGACGTAGTCCGACGTCTCCTCGATCCGGCGGCGCAGCGCCGCCATCGCGGCCTCGGCCTCGGAGGCCGGCGCGCGCAGTGGCCGCGCCGGCGTGGCGGTGTCGCCCTTGGCGATCTTGGGGGCCATCAGCGCCTTGGTCACGCCGCTTCCGCCGCAGACAGCGCAGGCCAGGTGGCCAGCGGCCGCGAGCCGGTCGAACGCCTCGGCCGAGGCGAACCAGCTGTCGAAGTCATGGCCCTTGTCGCAGGTCAGGCTGTAGCGGATCATCTGGGTGGGACCGGTGGCGAACGATCGCCTCCACGTAACGGTTTCGCGTCGGAATTCAAGCGTCCGCGCCGCTGCTGCGGCCAGGATCACGGCCAAGTTCACGGCCTGCATCCCGGCTGGCGGCGCCGGGGGGAAGGAAGTCGGCAAGCATCCGGGCAAGCTCGGGCTCGTGCACCTTGGCCGCGGCCTTGGCGGGGCTGAACCACTTGCGGCGGCGCTGGCCGCGCTCGGGGAACCGTTCGGCCATGCGCTCGACCTTCAGCGGGAAGACCTCGACCAGGCAGGGGCGTGCCGGCCGCGCCCGCAGGCGCTTGGCATAGGCGAAGCTGCCGATGGCGAGGTGCTGCACCGATCCGACGGCGCCCGCTTCCTCCCACGCTTCCTCGGCGGCCGAGTCCGCGGGGCCGAGACCCGCGATCAGCCCGCCCTTCGGGATCACCCAGCGCCCGGTGTCGCGGCTGGTGATCAGCAGGATCTGCAGCTTGCCCCGGTGCACCCGAAAGCACAGCGCGCCGATCTGGCGAAGCATCTCGGTGCCACCGTCATCGGCCGCCTCGGCGTCGCGCCGCCGCGACGGGGTGCTGCCTGTGATCGTCGTGAGGGTCGTCATGCCTGCCCCGATCTGGCCCGCCTGCGGGCCGGTGCCGCGGGTTGGCCCCGGGCGCTGTTCTCCTGAAGATAGTCCGGTGCCTGTCGGCGCAAAGTCTGCGGTCGCCGCACCGATGCCCGCAAGCCATGAATGCCGAAAATTGGGGCGAAACTGGGGTCAGTCCTGCGCGGCCGGGGGCAGGAGGGCAAGAATGTCGGCCAAAAGCGCCGCCCGCGCCGCCGCGCCCGTGGTCGCGGCCAGCGTCGCGCGCGCGATGGCCGCCTGCGCCGCCTGGGCCGCGGGGGCTGCCCGGTCGCGCACCGCGGCTGCCAGCGCCGGGGCGTCCGCGACCACGACCGCACCGCCGGCCCCGACCAGCGCGCCATAGGCTTCGGCCGCGTTCTCGACATGCGGCCCGGTCAGGATCGCCGAGCCGAGCGCCGCGGGCTCGAACGGCGTGTGCCCGCCCTTGGCCACCAGCGAGCCGCCGACGAAGCACAGCCCCGCAAGCGCGTACCACAGCCCCATCTCGCCCATCGTGTCGGCCAGCAGGACCGGGTGCGCGGCATCGGGGGCGGCCGCATCGGCGCTGCGCCGGCGCTGGCCCAGCCCGCGCGCCGCGATCAGGGCCGCGATCTGGTCGGCGCGCCGGGGGTGGCGCGGGGCAAGGATCAGGCGCCAGTCCGGGTCCTCGGCCAGAAGCGCCGCGAAGGCGTCGAGCACGATCTCCTCCTCGCCCTCGTGGGTCGAGGCGGCAAGCAGCACCCGGGCGCGCGGCAGCGTTGCGGCAAGGCGCGCGCATTCGGGTTGCGGCACTTCGGGCGCGACCGCGGCCTTCAGGTTCAGCACCGGACCGATGCGTCCGGCGGGCAGGCCCAGCGCGACGAAGCGTTCGGCCGAGGCGCGATCCTGCGGCGACAGCAGCGCGATCGCGCCGACCAGCCGGGCGGCCAGCCGGGGGAACCGGGCCCAGCCGCGCGCGGTGCCGGCCGACATCCGCCCGCCCGCGACCACCACCGCGACGCCGCGCGCCTGCGCTGTCGCCAGCCGGTTCGGCCAGAATTCGTTCTCGACCATGACCAGCACGGCGGGCCGGGCGCGCGCCATGAACCGGCGCAGCACGACCCGCAGGTCCAGCGGGGCGAGCGCGGCGAGGCTGCGCGGCAGGCCCCAGCCCCGCGCCAGCGCCCGGCCCGTCGCGGTGTTCGCGGTCACGATCAGCTGCAGGTCGGGCCGCGCCCCGAGCAGCGCCTCGGCCAGGGCGCGGGCCGAGGCAAGTTCCCCGTTCGAGGCGCCGTGCAGCCAGATCACCGGGCCCGGCCTGGGGCGGGGCACCCGCCCCAGGCGCTCGGCCAGGTCGGCCGCGGACTCGCGCCCGCGCAGGCAGCGCCAGCCCAGCCGCGCCAGCAGCACGGGCATCAGCAGGCAGAGAAGGAGACGATAGGCGACCATGCCCAGCGGTATCGGCAAGCCCCGCGCGGGTTGCAACGGCAAATCCGCCCCGGGCGCGCGCCCGGCAGTGGCGGCGGGACGGGCCGGCGCGGGATTGACACCGCGCCGCGTTCCGGCGGCTATGGCGGCGACAGGCGGAGGCGCGGATGCATCTTGGGGTGATCAGGACCGACGGCGCGGGCGCGGCGGATGCGGCGCTCGCGCGCCTGGCCGCGGGGCTTGCCGCGGACGGGGCGCGGGTCATCGGCGCGGTGCAGAGCCGCGACGGCGCGGGCAGCTGCGCCGACGAGATGAGGATCCGGATCCTGCCCGAGGGGCGGGAGCTGTGCATCTCGCAGGATCTCGGCCCCGGCGCCGATGGCTGCCGGCTGGACGCGGGTGCGCTCGAGGGCGCGGTCGCGGGGCTCGAGGCCGCCTTCGCGGCGGCGGGGGCGGACCTGTTGATCGTGAACCGCTTCGGCAAGCTCGAGGCCGAGCGCAGGGGGTTTGCCGCGCTCATCGCCCGCGCGCTCGAGGCCGGGGTGCCGGTGCTGTGCGGGCTGACGCCGAAGCTGGAGCCCGCCTTCGCGGACTTCGCCGCCGGGCTTGCCCGGGATCTGCCGCCCGATGCCGGCGCGCTGGCCGCGTGGTGGGCCGCCGCGCGCGCCGAGGCCGCCTGACGCCGCCTACGCTCCCAGCCCGGGCGCAGGCGACCCGCCCGCGGCATTTTAGCGCTGGCCCTTGGCGCCCTGATGGCTAGGGTGACGCGCGAATTTCTTTACCGCGCGCCGGGACCGCCCGCCGCCATCGAGGAGTAGGCCGATGCCCAGCTATCCCGACACCCAGCTTCTGATCGACGGCACCTGGGGACCTGCGAAAGGCGGACGCACGATCCCGGTGCTCGACCCCGCGACCGAAGAGCAGATCGGCACCGTCGCCTGGGCCGGGACCGAGGATCTCGACGCGGCGCTCGCCGCCGCCGATCGCGGCTTCAGGACCTGGGCCGCGGTCTCGGCCTTCGAGCGTTCGAAGATGATGCGCAAGGCCGCCGACCTGTTGCGCGCGCGCGCCGACGACATCGCGGTGATGATGACGCGCGAGCAGGGCAAGCCCGTCGCGCAGTCGAAGGTCGAGGTCATGGGCGCCGCCGACACGATCGACTGGTTCGCCGAAGAGGCGCGCCGCACCTATGGCCAGATCATCCCGGCCCGCGCGCCCGGCGTGACCCAGATGACGGTCAAGCTGCCGGTGGGCCCGGTCGCGGCCTTCACGCCGTGGAACTTCCCGATCAACCAGGTGGTGCGCAAGCTCTCGGCGGCGCTGGCCGCCGGCTGCTCGATCATCGTCAAGGCCCCGGAAGAGACCCCGGCCTCGCCGGCCGAGATGATCCGCTGCTTCGTCGACGCGGGCGTGCCCGCGGGGGTGATCGGCCTTGTCTACGGCGTGCCGGCCGAGATCTCGGAATATCTCATCAAGCATCCGGTGATCCGCAAGGTGACCTTCACCGGCTCGACCCCGGTCGGCAAGCTGCTGGCCTCGATGGCCGGGCAGCACATGAAGCGCGCGACGATGGAACTGGGCGGCCACGCCCCGGTGATCGTGACCGCGGATGCCGACATCGACGCGGCGATCGCCACCATGGCCACGCACAAGTTCCGCAACGCGGGCCAGGTCTGCGTCTCGCCCACCCGCTTCCTGATCGAGGATGCGGTCGCCGACCGCTTCATCGACGGCTTCACCGAGGCCGCGAAGGCGATCAAGGTCGGCCCGGGCATGGACGCGGACTCGATGATGGGGCCGCTGGCCAACGACCGCCGCATCCCGGCGCTGGAAGGGCTGATCAACGACGCCGTCGATCACGGCGCGCGCCTGACCACCGGCGGCAAGCGCATCGGCAACAAGGGCTGGTTCTTCGAGCCGACGGTGCTGGCCGACGTGCCGGTCAAGGCGAAGATCATGAACGACGAGCCCTTCGGCCCGGTCGCGGTCATCAACCGCTTCACCTCGCTCGACGAGGCGATCGCCGAGGCGAACCGTCTGCCCTTCGGCCTCGCGGCCTACGGCTGGACCGGCTCGGCCGAGGCCGCCGACCGCATGGCCTACGAGGTCGAGGCGGGGATGACCACGATCAACCACCTCGGCCTCGCGCTGCCCGAGGTGCCCTTCGGCGGCATCAAGGACTCGGGCTACGGCACCGAGGGCGGCTCGGAGGCGATCGAGGCCTATCTCGACACCCGCTTCGTCACCCGCGCCCGCTGAGCCGATGGCCGAGGAGCCGCGCTTTCTGCTGCGCCTGTACTTCGGCGCGGGCCGGCAGTTCGGGCCCGGCAAGGCGCGGCTTCTGGCGCTGATCGAGGCCGAGGGGTCGATCTCGGCGGCCGGGCGCGGCATGGGCATGAGCTACAAGCGCGCCTGGAGCCTGGTCGAGCAGATGAACGCCGACTTCGCCGAGCCGCTGGTCGACAGCACCCGCGGCGGGCCGCGGGGCGGGGGCGCGCGGCTGACCGGGACCGGGCGCGAGATCCTCGCCGCCTACGGCCGGCTCGAGGCGCAGGTCCGCAGCGCCGGCGGCGCCGAGATCGCGGCGATCGAGGCGCGGCTGAAACCCTAAGGCGGGCCGCGCGGGCCCGTCGCGTCGACAGCTGCGCCCGGGGGGCGGGGAAGAGTGACAGGCACCTTGCGCGACCGCCCCCCGCTGAAGGCGCTGACGGCCGAAGACGTGTTCTTCCCGGGGCTCGACACCGGCCTGCGCCTCGTGGGCGCGTTCGACGCCACGCCGCGGGCCATCCCGCCCCTCGACCTGGCCGTGCTCTCGGCGGCGTCGAGCGCGGCGCACCGGCTCGAGACCCGGCGCATCCTGCTGCGCTTCCTGCGCCACCGCCGCTTCGCGACGGGGCTGTGCTTCCCGACGCTGCTGGTCGCGGTCGACGACCTCGGGCTGGACCGGTCGCTGGTGACGATCGGCGGGCGCTACCTGTTCTCGGGCGCGGCGGGATTGCGGCTGCTGGCGCGGCTGGGGCGGGGCCCGGGCGCGGACGAGGACCAGCGGCTCGCGCGGCTGGCCGACGCGCTGGCCGAGCGGCGCGCGGACAACCCGTTGCGGCTGCCGCCCGCCAGTGACGCGGACCTGCGCCGCGACCTGGTGATCCCGACCCGCAACCTGTTCAACTTCTACCACTTCACGCGCGAGACCCTGCCGCAGCTCGCGCTCGTGGCGCGTCACGGCCTGACCGGCGACATCGTCATTCCCAGCCCCAGCCGCGAGGTGGCGGGCTTCGTCCGCGACCAGGTCGACAGCCTCTTCCCCGAGCTTGCGCCGCGCCTGCGCTTCGCCTTCGGGCCGTTCCGGGCCGAGGGGGCGCTGATGCCGCTCGACACCACGTGGCTCTATTATCTTGGCGAGCACGCGGGCTCGGCCGCGATCGACGGCATGGCGCGGCGCGGCTGGCTGTGGCCGCCGCGCCGGCTGGTCGAACGCGGCGTGCGCACGCTGCTGCAGAACGCGACCGAGGACACGCTGCCCGAGCTGCGCGCGCGGATGCTGGCGCGGCTGGCGCCGCCGCCGGCGCGGCGCCGCCGGATCTATGTTCGCCGCCGCCCGGGCCGGCGCGACCGCGCCGTGGTCGGCGAGGCGGACCTGATCGCGATGCTGGACGGTCTGGGCTTCGAGACGCTGTGCTTCGAGGATCACGACGTCACCGCGCAGGCGCAGATCGTGTCGGAGGCCGAGGTGCTGGTCGCGCCGCATGGCGCGGGGCTGACCAACATGCTGTTCGCGCGCGAGGGTTGCCTCGTGGTCGAGCTGTCGACGCTGCAGACCGCGCAGGCGCGGTTCGGCGATTTCAACGCGCTCGCGATGACCGCGGGCGTGCGCCACCTGCACGTCTTCGTCGACCACGACTGGCCCGACCCCGATCACGTGCCGCGGATCAGCACCGACGGCCATGTCGGCCAGCGGCTGGCACCGGGGCAGATCGCGCTCCTGCGCTCGGTCCTGACCGCGCATCTCGCGCCCGATGCCCATGCCGCGCTGCTGGCGGAGCTGTCGGCGCTGAACGCGGCGCAGGACTTCGACCGGCTTGGCCCCGCGCTGGCCGCGGCGCGCCCGCGGCTGCTGCACGAACCCGATGCCGAGGTCTGGGCGGCGAACTGCGCCACGGTCCGGCAGGACGGGGCGGCGGCGCTGTGCCACCTGCAGGCCGCGCTGCGGCTGGCGCCGGGGCGCGACCAGCTGGCCGACAGGGCGCTGCGGCTGGCCGCGCGCCGGGGCGATGCCGCCGCCTTCGCAGAGGTGGCAGGGCTGCATTTCCTGCACGCGCCCGCCAAGGCCGCGGCGCTGTTCGCCGCAAAGGGCTGGGACGCCGTGCCCTTCGGGGGCGCGGAGGACGACGGCGGCTAGGCCGGGTCAGCCGCCGTAGGCCAACAGCATCTGGCGCGACAGCAGAGCCAGCGCCTCGGCATGGATCTGGGGATTGGCGGCGGCGATGACCCGGCCGCCGTCCTGCGCCGGGCGCCCGGTCCAGTCGGTGACGATGCCGCCCGCCGCCTCGACCACCGCGATCGGCGCCTGCACGTCATAGGCCTGCAGCCCGGCCTCGATCACGAGGTCGATCTGGCCCGCGGCCAGCAGCGCGTAGGCATAGCAGTCCGACCCGTAGCGCGTCAGCCGCGCCTTCTTCGCCACCGCGGTGAACCCTGCCCGCTCCTCGGGGGTGCCGACCTCGGGATAGGTCGAGAACAGGATCGCCTCGGACAGCGGCCGCGCCGCACGGGTCGCCAGCGCGCGCTTGCCCATCGGGCCGGTCAGCTCGGCGATGCCGAGCCCGCCGACGAAGCGTTCGCCGATGTAGGGCTGGTCGATGATGCCGAAGACCGGCTTGCCGGTGGCATCGGCGACCGAGATCAGCACCCCCCATGTCGGCGTGCCCGAGAGATAGCCGCGGGTGCCATCGATCGGGTCCAGCACCCAGGTCAGCCCCGAGCGGCCCTCGCTGCGGCCGTGCTCCTCGCCCAGGATCGCGTCGTCGGGCCGCCTCTCGCGCAGGACCTCGCGCATCGCGGTCTCGGCGGCGCGGTCGGCGATGGTCACCGGGTCGAAGCGCTGCGTCTCCTTCGACTCGGCTCCCAGCGCCGGCGAGCGGAAATGCTTCAGCGTCTCGATCCGCGCGGCATCGGCGGCGGCATGCGCCGTCTCGATCAGCGCGCTGCGCAGCGGGTCCGACATCGGATCGGCGGCGGTGGTGTGGTTGGTCTGGCTCACTGCTGGCGCTCCCCCGCGGCTGTGCCCTAGCGGCCTAGCGCCCCCTGCGGCGCAGCGTCAAGCGGTCATCCCCCGGGGGTGGCCGCACCGGCGCCGAAACGCGACCGCCGCCGCATCGGAGATGCGGCGGCGGTGGCCGTTGCGGAGAGAGGCGTCGCGCTCAGGCGACGTCGGAGAGAACGCGCGCCAGCTCGAACAGGCGGCGGCGCTGGTTCTCGGGGATCGAATAGTAGGAGCGCACCAGCTGCAGCGCTTCCTTGTCCGACAGGATGTCCCCCTCGACCGTCTCGGGGATGTCGTTGGTCGACTCGAGCCCCTCGAAGAAGAAGGCGATAGGCACGCCCGTCACTTCGGCGATATCCCACAGCCGCGAGGCCGAGACGCGGTTCATCCCGGTCTCGTACTTCTGGATCTGCTGGAAGCGGATCCCGACCTTCTCGGCCAGCTGCTGCTGCGTCATGCCGATCATCCAACGGCGATGCCGGATACGCCTGCCGACATGCACGTCCACCGGATGCTTCATCTCGTCCTTCTCCGCCTAAAGTCGTGCGGGCCTCTCGCCCGGCACGGTACGCCCCCGTAGCCACCCGACTGGATACGCCCGGCGCAGCCGCACCGGGTCATCGGTTCCGCAACGTCATCGGATGAATTTCCGCGCAGTTCCGACCACTCGTTTGCACGCACATTGCCCATCGCGATAACACGAGCGAAATGAAATTCGCTAAAACGCCTTTCGGATGGGGGTTTTGCACAGCAGCCATTGCAATTTGCAATGGAGCTTGCTCGCGCAAGGCACCGTTAACCGTGCACAAGGGGATGTGCGGGGGCCGACGGGCGGGAAACCGATTCGGGGAGGACACCCTTTGCGGGCATTCAGGCTGGCCGGGGCCGGCGCGCAACCTCAGGTGCAGGAGATCGACCTGCCTGATCCGGGGCCGGGGGAAATCCGTGTCCGCATAGCGGCCTGCGGCCTGAACTTCGCCGACACGCTGATGATCCGCGGCAGTTATCAGGACATGCCGCCGCTGCCCGCGACGCTGGGGATGGAGCTTGCAGGCACGGTCGAGGCGCTGGGCCCCGGTGTCGACGGGCCCGCCGTCGGCACCCGTGTTGCAATTTGCGCAGGTCATGGCGGGCTGGCCGAGGCGGGCAATTTCCCGGCCGCCCTGGCCGTGCCGCTGCCCGAGGGCATGAGCTTCGAGACCGCGGCCGGGTTCCAGATCGCCTACGGCACCTCGCACCTCGCGCTGACGCGGGCCGCGCGGCTGGCGCCGGGCGAGACGCTGGTGGTGACCGGCGCCGCGGGCGGGGTGGGGCTGACGGCGGTCGAGATCGGCGCGCAGCTTGGCGCGCGGGTGATCGCGGTCGCGCGCGGTGCGGCGAAACTGGCGCTGGCCCGCGAGGCCGGGGCCGCCGAGACGATCGAGGCCGAGGGCACCGACCTTCGCGCCGCGGTCAAGGCGCTCGGCGGTGCCGACGTGGTCTACGAGACCGTGGGCGGCGACAGCTTCGAGAGCCTGCTGCGCGCGCTGCGCCCCGAGGGGCGGATGCTGGCGATCGGTTTCGCGGGCGGGCAGGTGCCGGCGGTGAAACCCAACCACCTGCTGGTCAAGAACATCAGCGTGATCGGCTTCTACTGGGGCGGCTATCGCGCCTTCGCGCCCGAGGTGCTGCGCGCCTCGATGGCCGAGCTGTTCGCCTGGCACGGCGCGGGCCGGCTGCGGCCGCATGTCGGCGCGGTTCTGCCCCTCGAGCGCGCGGCCGAGGGGCTCGAGATGCTGCGAAGCCGTCAGGCGACCGGCAAGATCGTGATCGCTACGGCCTGAGCGGGGGCGCGCGCGACGGCCCGGGCGCGGGCCCAAGGGCGGGCGCCCGAGCGCCGGCGTGCCGGCCAGGCGTCAGCTCGCCAGCGCGACGTCGATCGCGGCATCGGCCCCGCCCTGGCCGGCGGCATAGCCGGTGCGCACCAGTTCCTTCAGCCGCTCGACCGCGCGGCCCTGCAGTGCACCCGCGTCGTAAAGGCAGATCTTGGTCTCGCCGAGCGGCGGCAGCGCGTTGCCGCTCTCGATCGCCGCGCAGCCCGTCGGCATCGCGCCCTGCATCCGTACCGTGATCGCCAGGTCGGCGGCGGTCGTGGCCTCCATCACGTGCTCGGACTGGCCGGAGAAGGCCATCTCCCACGGGATGCCGGCATCGTCGAGCGCCTGCATCGCGCGGGGGCGGAACATGCAGGCCTCCTCGAAGGCCAGCCGCAGCGGACGGCGCTGCCAGGCGGTGCCCTCGACCGCGCCGATCCAGACCATCGTGCGGCGCGCCAGCACCTCGGCGCCTTCGCCCGGCAGCTCCTCGGTGGTCAGCATCAGGTCCAGCTCGCCGCGGGCGAACTGCTCCTTCATCCTGACCGTGAAGGACGACACCAGCGAGACCCGCACCCGCGGAAACTCCTGCGCCAGCCGCTTCAGCACCGCGGGCACCAGCGGGTAGACGATGTCATGCGGCACCCCCAGCCGGATCTCGCCCTCGAACCCGTCGCAGCTGAGCCGGCCCAGCACCTCGTCGTTCAGGGCCAGCATCCGGCGGGCATAGCCCAGAAGCTGCTCGCCCTCGGGCGTCAGCGACAGCCGCCGCTGGACCCGGTTGAACAGCTCGACCGCCAGGCTCTCCTCCAGCCGCTTGATCTGCATCGACACCGCCGATTGCGTGAGGTTCAGCAGTCCCGCGGCGCGCGTCACCCCGCCCAGCTCGGCCACGGTGGCGAAGCTGCGCAGGGCGGAGAGGTCGAGGTTACGCGGCATCATCAATCCCCGTGATGTTCGATCGAACGATCATTCATTTCCATAATGAAGCACGGGCGGGCATGTTCATCAACAGAAATGATCGAACGACCCTGATCCATCACGGAAAGGAGAATGTCATGTGGATGCTCGATCTTGCCCGCCGCCGTCCCGCCCCGCGTGCAGGCCTGTTTGTCGGCGTGATCCGGTCGCTTGGCCGGGCGCGCGCCCTGCGCCGGCAGCGCCGGGCGTTGGCCCGGCTCGACCGTCACCTTCTCGCCGACATCGGCCTCGGCGCCTCCGAGGCCCGGGCCGAGGCGACCCGCCGCGCCTGGGACGTGCCCCCGCACTGGCGGCAGTGATCACGGCCGTTCGCGGCGGCCGTCGCCGAAAGGTGAGCCGCCGCGGCGATTTTGCCGCGATTTCCCGTCGTTGAGTTCTTGAACGGAAAGCATCGGTTACCGATATTCCTTCTCGGGCGGGTATAGCCTTCGGGCAGACCCGCGACGGATTTACGCAACGGAGGCATCCAATGGCTGACTACAACACGATGCGCGCCGGCCGGCTTGGGGCCGGTACGCTGCGCATCGACGCAGGTCTCAAGGCGCACATGAACAAGGTCTACGGCACCATGTCCGTGGGCATGCTGATCACGGCCCTTGTCGCTTGGGCCGTCGGCACCAACGAGGCGATGCTGCAGGCGATCTTCGCCACGCCGCTGAAGTGGGTCGTGATGTTCGCGCCGCTGATCGTGGTCTTCGCCTTCTCGGCGATGATCAGCAAGATGTCGGCCGCCACCGCGCAGCTGGTGTTCTACGCCTATGCCGCGCTGATGGGCCTGTCGATCAGCTTCATCTTCGCCGCCTACACCGGCGTGTCGATCGCCCAGACCTTCCTCGTGACCGCGATCGCCTTCGCGGGCCTGTCGCTTTACGGCTACACCACCAAGCGTGACCTGTCGGGCTTCGGCACCTTCCTGGTGATGGGCCTGATCGGCCTGATCGTGGCCTCGGTCGTGAACATCTTCCTCGCCTCGTCGGCGGTCGCCTTCGCGATCTCGGTGATCGGCGTGCTGCTGTTCGCGGGCCTGACCGCCTTCGACACGCAGAACATCAAGGTCACCTACCTGCAGCACGCGCAGTACGGCGACAGCGAGTGGCTGGGCAAGGCCGCCATCATGGGCGCGCTGCAGCTGTACCTCGACTTCCTGAACATGTTCATGTTCCTGCTGCAGTTCCTCGGGAACCGCGAATAACGCCCCGCCCGGGACGTGTCGGATACCAAAGCCGCCAAGCCTTCGGTTTGGCGGCTTTTTCGTGCCTGACCGCAGGCCCTTCGGGTGATCCGGAGGCGCGCGGGGCAGGGGTGCGGGAATCGACGCGCGGGGCAGGGCGGGCCGGGGCCGGCAGCAGTCCGCGCCGCGCCTTTCCGAGACTTTTCATGGGCTTGGTCGTTTCGGTGCCAGATCGCGCCGCCAAGCGGATTCAGGGTTGTTTCCTCGTGGCTTAGGGTGATACACCCGCCAGCGGAGACGTGGCCGAGTGGTCGAAGGCACACCCCTGCTAAGGGTGCAGGCGGGAAACCGTCTCGAGGGTTCGAATCCCTTCGTCTCCGCCATCTACCCTTGATATTGTTGGATAAAACCGCGTTCAGCGGGCCCCACCCGCCATTGCGCCCGCCATCCTGTTTGCGCTTGGGGGCGATGCGATGCGACAGGTGCAGCATTGCCAATGACCGTGCGCAGCCGGCTCGCCACGCACAAGGAATAGGCTGGCTGGCTCGGCTACTCGTTCAGCCAGTGGCCGATGCCGAAGGCCAAACAGAGCAGCGCGACCGCAAGCATCACCACCCTGGCAGCAATCGCCGGCCGAGGCGGGCGCGGGGCCTCCTCGTCAATCTCGTCCTCGTCTTCGGGTGGTCGGGCGCTGGTCATGGTGTCAGCGTGAGCCGCGCCCGATCGAAAGGGAAGCCCCGTCGGTGCTGGTCAGAAAACTGTCTTGGTTTCGCCCGCGTGAAAATCTGAGGACCCGCGCCGGTCCCGGGAGCCAAGCTATCGGCTCTGACATACCCCCCCCGGTCGGCACGAATGAGGCCTCCCCCGCAATCGAGCGCGGAGGAGGCCTTCTTGGGGAGGGTTGCGCCCGCAAGCCGAGGCGAAGGAGGGCCGAGTCGGGCGCTCAATCACGGTAGCCAAACTGCGTGGCGCGGGTAGACCTTCCGAACTGAAAGGTCTGTGTTCCGCTTGCCGGAGGGCAGTTGCGGACACCTCAGCAGAAAATTAGCCCGCACAGTTCGCACTGGGCGGGCCAGTTGGTCAAATGATGGGCGCGAGACGAACGTGAGCCATGGCCTCGGCCCAGAGCGCGGGGCACTGCCGCTCATCCGGCAAGCCGCCGTATCCGAAACCGGTCATCGCCACCATCTTCGCGATGACGTCCTGCGGCGTCTTTGCTGGCAAATCCCCGATCCGGTCTTCGATCTCCAACAGCCGATCCGCATAGGCCGCGTTCTCCTCGTCGGTGCGGCTCGCGTCGTCAGCGCCGATCCAGAGCGCGTACCATGCGCGGAACTCGGTCTGGATGGGGGTGTCCGTGCTGTGGAGGCCCTTAGCACTCAGAGGGAGCGGGGATGCCGCCAGCGCGCCAGCGGCGAGAAGCTGTCGCCGGTTCATGCCGCACCTCCCTGCCAGTGCTTGTGTGCGATGCGCAGGGACACGCGAAGGTGACGGACCAGATGCATCAGCGCCATGCGGTCGATGTCGCCCGCTTCGATGATGTCGGCCGAGAGCGTCAATGCGTCAAGCAACTCACCATGCTCTTTCTCGGTCAGGAGGCCGCGCATCCGATGGCGCTGGGCCTTGTGGCTGGTGCCGGGCAAGCCGGGGGCGGCTGTCGGAACGTTGTTCGGCATCGGGTCTTCCTCTCTGTTGGTCGGCGGTGGTGGTCGGTCAGGCGGCCGGGCGTTGGGCAGCGTGAAGCTCGGCGCGTAGGGCGTCGAGGTGCAGCCAGTCAGAGCCGCGAAGGCTATCCTTGCACTCGAACGACAGCAGTTCGCGCTGGATGGCTTCAATGGCGCGAGGGGCGCGCCGCTGGGCAAACTCGGCGGCTACCGCAGCCTTCACAGCCATCTCTTCCTTCGCTTGCCACCAAGCCATCTTGAGCGCACGGCTCAGAAGCTGAGTCAGCGTCTCACGGGTGCGGCCGAGAAAGCGCCGGACGATGACCCAGGCGGCTTTCATGATGGCGGCGCGGTCGTAGGTCATGTTGTTGCCCCAGTCCTGACGTGCTAATAGCATATTTATGGGGCTGATAGCATATGCTGTCAACACCTAAATTATGCTGACAGCACATCTTTGGAGCGACTGATGACCCCTGAACAGTTCAAAATGGCTAAAGCGGCTCTCGGCCTAAGCAACCCGGATCTGGCCGAGATACTGGGGCTGCATCGAAACACCCTGAACAAGCTCGACAAGGGCGAAGGGAAGGACTCGACCATTCAGCATGTGCGCCTCGCTCTCGAAGCCAAGGGCATCCAGTTCCTCGAGGCCGACCAGGTGGCGGCGGGGCCGGGCGTGGCGCTAAGGCCGGCTGGGGAATGACGCTGGCTTTCTACCTCGGCGCGGCCTTGGCCGAGATTGCGGGATGCTTCGCATTCTGGGCGTGGCTCCGGCTCGATCGGTCGCCGCTATGGCTTGTGCCGGGGGTGGCGTCCTTAGCGCTGTTCGCGTTCTTGCTGACCCGCGTGGATGCCGAGGCAGCCGGCCGCGCCTATGCCGCCTACGGCGGGGTCTACATCGCCACGTCCATCGGATGGCTCTGGCTGGCGGAAGGCGTGCGGCCTGACAGGTGGGATGTCATCGGCGGCGCTGTATGCCTCGTGGGTGCGGCCATAGTCCTCTTCGGGCCGAGGTCGTGAAGACAGGGCAGCGTTCCCCTGTCCTGTCACCCCATGAGCGCCCAGCCTGCGCCCCCTCGATGTTAGGGTAATCTTAGGGTCCAACCCGGCAGCCGATGCCAGTCATCGCGCGGGCGCGTATCTCTGAACGATTTCGGCGCTGGGCCTCTGCCACCCCACCCGCGCGCACGCCCGCGCCCATGGGTGGCGAAATGCGGCAGCGGCCCCAAGCGCGGTGACAGCCCATCCCGCCACGCGTGCGTATCGGACGGCGATCCGGCAGTTCCGCATCCGTTCGCCCCGCCATTAACCAATCGTTCGCGGAACGTCTCGCGACCGCAGTGACGGCGGGCCTTGGCAGCACCCCATCCCGTTGCGCGCGCGTATCGTGCTTCGATCTGACAACAGCCCTGCCACCTCACCCCCTGCGCGCGCGTTCGATCCGGGGTGTATCCGGCAGATCAGCATGGAACCTCAGGCCCCGCCCGCATCCGGTGCGGAAGAATGCGGCAGGGACAGCCCATCGCCCTGACAGCCCACCCCGTCATGCGCGCGTATTGGCCCACGATCCGGCGGCCGGGCTATGTGCCCCGAGGCCTCTCGCGCCCATCCAGGCGGCTTTGATTGCCGGGCGCTGGGCCTGTCACCCCATGCGGTTTGATTTCCGTTGATTGTTTTTCAAGCGCGCGTCGGGCGAAGGCTGCGCCGTCACGGACGCGCCATAGATGACCAGCCGGGCGCGAAGCAGCGTGGCTTGGGCCTGATCCGAAAGCAGCCGGTATGACTGCGCGGTCGCGGCCAATTCCTCTCTTCGGGCGCGAACCTCGGCAATGAGGTGCGTTAGGCTTTCAGGCCTTGCGGGCGGGGGCATGACTGTCTCCGCTGACTAGGTTTCGTTGACTCCGTGTGGGCCAAGAGGCCCGATTTCATCGATCGACGCCCGAATAATACCCCATCCCGAGCGCGGTTCCGCGCCATGTCAACTTTTCCATACCGCTTCCCGGCAGACCTGTCCCTGACGCCCTGTGGCACCTCATGCCGAGGCGCTGGGCGGCCCTGTCAGGTTTTCTGAGGTTCGTCCCGGCAGGCCTCTGCCTTCGCGGCTCTCCATCGCGCCCAGCGCCGCAGCGCAGCCTCGCGCAGCCGCTGGCGGCCTTCCGGCGTCCGCGCCCCGGTGCTCTTGCCGCCATGGAACTTGCAGCGGCGCTTGCCGGGCTCTGACTTTGCACGGCAGGGCGTGCCCTTTCGGGTCTTCGCCCCGCATCGCACCCGGCGCTTGGCGGCTTGGGCATCCACGCGGGCCTGCGCTCTCGCGACTCGTTCCATGAACTTGGCTTCGGCCTGCCGGTCGAGTTCGGCCATGCGCTCGGCGAAGGACGGATAGGATGGCACGCGCAGCGGCGCGGGCTTCTCGGGAAGGTCCAACACCTCCTCCATGCGGCGCACCGCCCAAGCGTAGGGGTCCACCCGGTCCTTGGTCTCCCAATAGCTGACAGCATGGCGGCCGATGCCCACCCGCTTGCCGAGCTCGGTCTGCGACAGTCCGGCGGCCTTGCGGATGGCGGCGAGTTCGGCCCCGGTCATGCCTTCGCCCTCGCGCGCTTGGCCCGCTTCCGGCACCCGGTCGAGCAATAGACGGCATCGGCCCTGCGCCACATCGGCACCGGGTCGCCGCAGTGCAGGCAGAGCCATTCGCCCCATCGGGCATTCTGAAGGATGCGCTTCGCGCGCGCGTTTCGGTGCCGGATGTTGCCGCAGAAGAAGTGGTAGACGTGAACGCCGCGCGGCCAGTTGTCGCTGGGCTCGACGCCGCCGGGGTCAGGACCGGGCATGGGTGTATCCTTTCCAGATCTGGGCGCCACAGCCGGGCCAAGGTGCTGGTGAAAAACGGGCGCGGGATTGTAACGGGGTCATGGCTTTCCCCTCATTCTGCGCCGCCAGTTGCCCACCGTCTGAGGGCTGCATCCGACCCGACGCGCCATCTCCCGATCCGACAGGCCCGGAGAGGCCCGCAGGAGCGCCGCCAGAGCCTCGAAACGATCCGGGGCACCCTTGCCCTGCCCAGAGGCCACAGGGGCCGCCAGCGCCTCGAAATCGGCCCGCAGCGCGGCCAGCGCCACGCGGTCGCATTCCACGTCCCGCGCGCAGTCCTCATTCGCGAGGTGAGACAGCCAGTCGAGCCGTGCCCTGACGCCCTCAACGGTCGGGGTCGGTAGCGTGTCCAGCAGGTGCCGCAGGAGGCCGCGCCAGGCGTCGGAGGGATGCTCTGGGGTGTAGTCCGGGCAGAAGGCGATCCGGGCGTCCGTGAGGGCTTCGTGGGCCTGATAGGCCGCCCACGCCTCGGGAACGGTCGCCGGGGCGCTGACAGCCCCGCCCAGCGCCGACAGCATGGCCGGCGTCGGCTGCCGGCCCCGATAGTCCCGATAGCCCCACATAGTGCCAGGCTCGGCCAAGGGGGCCAGCGCCTCGCGCACGGCGCGCTCATGGTCCGTCTCGGCAAACACCGCGTCTTCGCTGCCATAGATCTTCAGCAGATCCCGGCACCGGGCCAGCCTTGCCGCCTCGCGCTTGGCACGCTGTCGAGCCTGCTTTGCCTTCCAGCCGGGTTCCTTCGCTTCCATCCAGTCATCGAAGCCCGCGAAGATGTTGGGCGCTTGCGCGGTCGGCTTGCTGTCCAAGGTGGACAGGGCGGCTTGCAGCGTCATCCCGGCGCGGGCGGCGATGCCCTCGGCCTTGGTCTTCGCGGCGAGGCGTTCACCGGCCGTCTTGCCGCCGTCCATGAGGGCGCGGACCTTCCTTAGCTTGTCGGTGTCCAAGGTGGACATGCGGGCGCTCATGCGGTGCCTCGTGTTTCGGTGATGGGGAAGCCGGGCGTGGCGGCCGTGAAGGCGAGCCGGGCGAGCGCGAGCATCCGGGCCACCTCGTGCGCCTCGGCCCGATCGGTCGAGCCTGCGGATTGCAGGGCGTAAGTGGCGCGCTCCTCGGGATCGAGGCCGGCCGCCAGCCATGTGACGCCGCCGGGCACCCGGTCAGCGCGATAGCGGGGGAAGGCCTCTGCCTCGGCCTCGGACAGCGGGACGGCCACGGGCTTGCCGCCAGAGCGCAGCACCAGGGCGAAGGCCCGGCGCAGGGCGGCGATGGCGACAGGATGGGTCACGGCCACCGTGCCGCCGCCGTGGAAGTCATAGCAGCTGCTCGCGAGGATGCCGGCGACGGTATCGGCCTTGCGCTTCATGGCGCGGCGCTGAGCACGGGTCTTCATCATCGCGCGTCCCCTTCTTCCCAGCGGCCCGAGAGCGCGTTGAAGTGCTGGCCGGTCGAGCCGTGGCGCTCCCAGTCAGAGAGCCTGCGCCACTCGTCCAAGCTGACGACGCGGCCCGTCCAGGTGCGCGGTCGGTCGCCCTGCGCAGTGCCATAGGGGAAGGGCTCAGCATCCTGCCGCGAATGCGCGGGGGCGCTGGGCGGGCGCGGATCGGGTTGGGCGGTGAATTCGGAAGGCGATTTCTCTACCCGACACCCCGACAAAACCGGACAGAAGGGGCTTTTGTCGGGTTCTGGCCGGGCGTCGGGTAGCCGATTGCGCCCACCATCAACCCCACCAGCGCGCCGATGAATTTGGCTAGCTGCTGCTGCTGCACCCGCTGCACTTGCTGCACGGGGCCTGTTTGCAGCGGATGCAGCGGGTGCAGCGACGGGTGGAGTGTCGTTCAGGATTTCGGCCAGGGCCGCATCAAGGTCAAACAGCATCGCTCAGCCTCACGATCCGATAAGCTTCCTTGCGGGCAGCACCGCGCACCACCTCACCCTCGGGCAGCAGCACCAGCCATCCGCCCTTTGTCAGCGCCGACAGCGGGCCGGAGAGCTTCGCTCGTTCGCGAAGGGCGTTGGGGCCGTAGGTGACGATTTCGCGCGGGGTAACATCGTCATGCTGCCAGCTTTCCAGCAGCCACCTGCGCAAGGTTTCGGCCTTCGCGGTGTCCTCTGACACAAGCCCAGCCTCAGCCAGCCGCCTGGCTTCCTTGAGGTAGAAGCTTGCTAGGGCAATACCCTGCTTCATCGTCTCGGCCGTCACCTCAGGCGCGTCCAAATCCGACCAGAGGGTCAGCACGCCCGCGATACGCACTGCTTGCTCGGCGCTCTTGCTGGCATACGACCGGACATGCTCCATCGCCTGCCGCTGGCCCTGCGCCGTCTCCACGGCCTCGTAGAAGCGCCACAGCAGATCCCGCGCCCCACCAGAGAGCGGAAGGCGTGGCGGGGCCAGTTCCTGCGGATGCTCGCCGGTCGGCATCGGGGTTTCGAGGATGCCGGAGAGCCGGGCCGTGAAGGCGGAAACCGCTATGTCGCTGGCCGGGTCGTGTCCCCGGCGCAAGCGGGTGCCGATGGCGCTGGGCGGTTCGCAGATCAGGAAGCGCGCCAGGAAGCCCTGTCCCGAGGCCTGAGGGTCGGCCATCAGGGGCCGCGCCGCGATCGGTTGGGCCATAAGGTGCATGGCAAGCCGCCGACCGGGGAAGTTGCTGACGCCATCGCCCGAGCGGGTGCGGTTCACCGTGTCGCCGTTCCAGAGCTGCGACAGCCCCGCAATTGTCTTCAGCTTGTTGTCGCTGTTCATGGCGTGCCCGCCGATGAAGCCGCCGGCCTCGTCGGAGAATAGGCCCAGCGCCGGGCGGCCTGACTGATAGAGTTTCAGCAGCCCCTCGAAGGTCGGTTCCTGCGCGGTGACATTCGGCAGAATCGGGGGGCGAGGCTCAGGGCCGAGGGCGCGCAGATCCGCCTCGGCCGAGGTGGCCTTCATCTTGTCCGAGGCAGCGGCTTCAGCCATTAGGCGCTTGCGCTTCCCGGTCCAGATTTCGCGGGCCACCTCGAAGTCAGCGAAGGCCTCGCGATAGTCGGCGGCCTGGGCGGCCTCGAAGCTGCGCACCCCGCGCATCAGCAGCCGGTCGCAGCTCGATTTGCGTTCGCCACTCTCGGCAATGGTCAGGCAGAACAGCGAGCAGGGCACGTTGCTGCCCCCCAGTGCCTCCACGTCGCCAAAGCCCTGCACGGCCAGAGATGCCACGGACAGCGCCGATTGCGCGGCGATGCCCACCGGGGCCTGCGTGATGTCCTGCACGGCCTCCACGGCCGCCCTGAGCGGGCCGAGAGCGGCGACGGGATATGGCTCACCCGCCGGGATTTCGCGCAGAAGCGGTTGCGGGCCTTCGGAGCGGAAGGGGATCGGTTCGGGCGCATTCATGTGGCGGCCCCTTTCAGTGCAAGAACATCGGCCCAGTCGCGCCCCTGGGGCGCGGGGAGTAGGGAAACCTGCCAGCCGAGGGCATCGGCGCGCATGGCGAGAGCATCGCCTGCCGCCTTGCCCGCGCCGCTGTCGTCGCTGTCCGTGGCGATGGTCAGCCGCCCCGGCCTGCTCGGCAGGGTGAGATTGCGCATTCCGGAGGTGGAGAGCGCCGCCCAGACGGTCGCAGGGGCGCGCAGGAGGCCCGAAAGCAGGGCAAGGCCCGTCTCGATGCCCTCGCACACCACCAAGGGCCCGGCGTCCTCGGAGAGCCGCACAGCGCCGCCGCTGACGCTGCCCAGCATCGCCTTCGCGGGCTCGACCTCGGCCTTGCCGCCGCCATCGGCGCGCAAGTAAGTGCGATGCGCCGCGAAGCGCTCGGCCCCTTCCACCACCGCCACCAGCGCCGGGAAGCGCTTGGCGCTCGGGTGCCAGCAGTCGCGGTGGAAGCGCAGCACATCCGGCAGGGGCGCTGTGATGCCCCGGCCGCGCAGGTAGGTTTCGCCCAGGCTGCCACAGATCGGGCCGGCTTCCTTCCAGACGGCCGAGGCTTGCAGCGCCTTGCGCATGGCTTCCGCCTTCTCGGCCTCGATGCGCCGGGCCACCTCTGCCGGGTCCAGACCGGGGCCGCTGCCCGAGCCTTCCACCAGCCCGAGGCCGCGCAGGGCGTCCAGAACTTCGCGGAAGTCGCAGCCGGTCTTGCAGTGCAGCAGCAGCTTGCCGTTGGCGGCGTCGGCCAGCGTCAGGCTGGGGCTGCGGTCGCCATGGGCCGGGCAGCGGGCGAGGCCGTAGCGGCGATACCACTTGCCGCCCAGCGCCGCCGTGAGAGTCTTGGCATCGGTCATGCCTGCATCTCCGCCCTCAGGTTCTCGACCATCGCCGTGAACGTGGCGGTGTGCGCCTTGTCGCTGACGGTCTCGAAGCTCAGCTCGGAACAGCGCCAGTCGCAGGACACCCAGAGCGTCAGCCAGACCGCGCGTTCGTCCAGCATCGCCGCCTTGGTCATCACACAGCGCGGCCATTCGGGGCGAAGGTCGAGCATCGCGACGTGATGGCCTCGCCCGTGCGGCCAGACGAAGCCGATCAGATCCTCGCCATCCGGCTCGAAGCCATCAGCGGAGAGCAGCAGGAGGCTGCCGGCGCTGGGCAGCTTTGCCGGGGCAAGCCAGCTCAGCGCGGCGGCGATGCCCCCCAAATCCGTCACGGTGTCGGAATTGAGGGCGTGGCGGTGGAGCTTCATGTATCGCTGGGCGGTGCGCTCGCCCAGGCCGGTCTCGGACAGCCAAGCGGCCCAGTTGCCGTGCCCCACCTGAGCCTTGGCTGCCGCCAGCTTTTCGCCTGCGGCCAGCGCGGCCTTTGCCGCCTGCTTGTGGTGCCCCTCGATGTCGCGGTGAAGCATGGCAATCTCGGCGGCCATCCCCGCCAGCGCGTTGTGGCCAATCATTCGCTGCCCTCCCCATAGGCGAGGGCGGAGAGGCAGGCGGCGGTGGCCGGGTGCAGCCCGTGAAGGCGGCAGAGCCGGGCAATGCGGAGGGCCATCATTCGGCAGCCCCCGGCGTGCCGAGATGCTTGGCGCTGGGCGGGAAGCGCAGGGCCGCGCGGTCACAGCCGGGCCGCAGCTTGTATTGCGCCGCGTTCTCCCGGCCGGTGTAGGTGGTGTCGATCGGCCAGCCGTATTTCGACTTCAGGCGGTGGACGATGGCGGCGAGCCGGTGCCCGTCCACTTCCGCGATTTCGTCGTTGTGGCCGATGGTGCGCCCGGTGAGCAGGGCGCGGCAGGCCCACGCAATCTGCGTCGGGCTGCTGAAGGTCAAATCGTGTGCCATGTGAACCTCTGGCGTTGAACGCCAGGGCGCGAGGGGCTACCTTTCACAGTGTTCAGCCGCGAAATCTGGTAGCCGTCACCGCCGCCCCGATCGTTCGGGTGGCGGTGATTAGGCGGCGTCCATCTTGGACGCTTCCCACGCTTCGATCTGCGACAGCTTCCAGCGGGTGCAGCCGGGCGTCAGCGTGACGGGTTTCGGGAAATCGGGGCGGGTCTTGGTCCAGCGCCACGGGGTGCCGCGATGCACGGAAAACCGGGCGGCGAGCTGGATGTCGGACAGGTAAACTTCGGCCATTCGGAGCCCTCCATCTGGGGGGAGCGACGGGCCGCTAAGTGTAGCGCATCCCATCACTCAATTGCGATGGAATGCAACGTGAGGCACAATATTTAGTGCTTCAAACGCAGCCTAATTTAATTGGGGCCATCAATTCGCCGCTTCGGGCCGCGCTTGTTGAGCTCAGGGCGCTTCCTGGCCGCTTCTTGGTATGCAACCTCAAATGATATCTGCTTTTCATGCGCCGCAAGTTGGCGCCGCAAGTCCGACTTCCTGACCGTTGGGTCGAGGTCAAACGCAGCGACAATTTGGTCTGCAAGATGCTCTGGCGGCCTCGGGGGCGAAGATGAATCTGCGGATAGTTCTGCAAAGAAGTCGCGCGCGTGCTGCTCAGGAAGCAGAACCGGGCAGTACAAGAAGGGGCCGTAGTAAAGCTTTTTGTCTTCGTTGTTCGACACGTGCCCCGAGTCATCCATCCAGGATGCGCTTCCCACTGTCCCAGTCCATATGTGAACGTGAGCCCCTTCCATTTCGTAATCGACGGACTCCATCAGCGAAGCCCCCGCATCCACCACCCTGCCTGAAGCGCACAACACCCCTATCCTCGGCGCGGCGTGGATGCAGTGCCAGACGGCAAAGCGCGCTTCGATCTCTGCCTCGAAGGCAGTCCGCATGCATTCGTCACGATAGGCGTTCAGCTTGTCCTCTGATGCATCGCGCCCCGGATGCGGAGGCGGCTGCCGCGACTTGTCTCTGAAATGGTCAAACACGATCCGCGTAAAATCGGCCAAAGGGACCCAGCCCTTAACGAATAGCACTATCCGATCCTCACTACCTTACCGCCGGTCGCTTTCGCGCCGGTCAGGTGCCCCACCCAAGCCGTCATCATCTTCCTGCGCTTCTCCACCATGTCGCCGCGCCGATAGGCCGCTTCCACCGCGTTCCCGACCCGGTGCGCCAAGGCCACCTCAGCCATCTCGCCCGGATAGGTCGTGCGCTCGGCCACCCAGTCCCGGAAGGTCGAGCGCAGCCCGTGCGGCACCGCCGGGCGCTTGTTCACCCTGTCCGTGAAGCCGGGGCCATCGGCGGCGATGTCGGCCTCGTGCAGCCGCTTCATGGCGGCGCTCAGGGTCATGTCTGAAAGCTCGCCACCTCGCGGGGCCGGGAACACCAGCGGATTGTCCTTGAAGCGCGGCAGGGCTTCCAGCATCGCCACCGCCTCGGGCGACAGCGGCACCCGGTGCTCACGCTCCATCTTCATTCGCACCGCCGGGATGACCCACAGCGCCGCGTCCAGATCAATTTCATCCCAGCGCGCGCCACGCACCTCCTGCGAACGGGTGGCGGTCAGGGCCGCGAACTCAAGAGCCCGGTTGCCCATGCCCTGCCGGAGGCGCAGCGCGGCCAGCCAGCGGGGCGCATCATCGATCTGCAAGGCGGGATGGTTGTCCACTTTCGCCACCCGAGACGGGGCGGGCAGAAGCTCCTTCAGGTTCCCGGCCCAGCGCGCGGGGTTATCGCCCGAGCGGTGCCCGGCGACCGTCGCCCAGGACAGCACCGCCTCGATGCGGCCCCGCAGGCGTGAGGCTGTTTCGGTCTTGCTCTGCCAGATCGGTTCGACCACCCGCAGCACGTCCTGCACGGTGATGTCCTGCACCAGCATCCGGCCCAGAACCGGCAGGGCGTAGTTGTCCAGCGTGTTCTGCCATTGCTGGCGGTGCTTGGCGTTCTTGAAGGCGTCCAGCTTCGCGGCGAGGTATTTGTCCACGGCATCCGCGAAGGTCAGGCCCCGGCTCTGGGCAGCGGCGAGCTGGGCGCGCGCAGCCTTGCGTTCCTCGATCGGATCTATGCCCCGCCGGATCTGGTCCTTGGTTTCGCGTGCCCGGTCGCGAGCCATGGCCAGCGTCACATCGGGATAGCCACCCAGACCGATTTCCCGGCGCTTGCCCCCGACGCTGACGCGCAGCAGCCAGGTGCGGCCATCCTTCGGCGTCACCTGCATCAGCAGGCCCGAGACGCCGCCGACCGCGAACGTGGCATTCGCACCGATGCCGGGATGCTTCAGCCGCTTCACGTCGAGCGCGGAAAGCTCCTTGGCCACTTTCGGCATTTCCCCTCCGGCATTATACCCGCCAAAGGAAGATGCGCTGGGGTGCGACAGATTGCAATGGATGGCGGGTGCGGAATGCCAACTATTCCGCGCATCTTCCTGACAGGTAAGGCCGATATGCGACGGGTTGCGAAAGGTCGCATCCTAACTCAGGCGGGCTTCGTCTCCGCCACTTTCCCCGTTCAGATGCCCCCCGGCAGATTTCCCCGGACAGACCCGTGACGCGAGCCGGTCGCGGGGCCGCCTTGCGGGCCCTAGCGCGCGATCAGCGTGTCGATCACCGCGCGCGCCTCGGGGCCGTCCCAGGCCGCGTCGCCGGTCAGCCGCGCCACCTCGCGGCCCTCGCGGTCGAGAAGCAGCGAGACCGGCAGGCCCAGGACCCCCACCTCGCGCGCGAAGGCCTGCTTGGGGTCGCGCAGCTTCGGCAGTTGCTCGATGCCCTCTTCGGCGAAGAAGCGGTCGATCGCGGGGACGGGGTTGCGCCCCGTGGCCACCGTCAGCACCGCGAAATCCTCGCCGCCAAGCTCGGCCTGCAGCCGGTCGAGCGAGGGCATCTCCTTGCGGCAGGGCGCGCACCAGGTGGCCCAGAAGTTCACCAGCACCACCTTGCCGCGCCAGTCCGCCAGCGGGTGCTCGCTCTCGTCGGTGCCGTAAAGCGTCGCGTCGAGCGCGGCACCGGTCCCGGTCGTCACCAGCTTGCGCATGTCCCCCTGCAGCAGCGGCGCCAGATCGGCGGACGGATCGGCGGCGAAGGCCTGCGCGGCGCCCCAGAGGCTGGCGCCAAGGGCGAGGCCCGTGTAGAGGACGACGGAACGGATGCGGGCCATGGAGCCTCCCGAAGGGACAAGGAATGACCGACAAGACCTCGAACCAGATGTGGGGCGGGCGCTTCGCCGCCGGACCGGACGCGATCATGGAGGCGATCAACGCCTCGATCGGCTTCGACCGACGGCTCTACGCCCAGGACATCCGGGGCAGCCGGGCCCATGCCGCGATGCTCGCCGCACAAGGCATCCTGACCGATAAAGACGCGGAAGCCATCCGGGAAGGCCTTCTCACGGTCTTGTCAGAGATCGAGGCCGGTGACTTCCCGTTCCGGACCGAGCTGGAAGACATCCACATGAACGTGGAGGCGCGGCTGAAGGAGATCATCGGCGAACCCGCGGGCCGGCTGCACACCGCACGGTCGCGGAACGACCAGGTCGCCGTCGACTTCCGCCTGTGGGTCCGCGACCAGTGCGACCAGGCGACCGAGGCGCTGACCGCGCTGATCCGGGCGCTGCTGAAACAGGCCGAGGCCGGCGCCGACTGGGTGATGCCCGGCTTCACCCACCTGCAGACCGCGCAGCCGGTGACCTGGGGCCATCACATGATGGCCTATGTCGAGATGTTCGGCCGCGACATGTCGCGCTTTGCCGACGCCCGGGCGCGGATGAACGAAAGCCCGCTAGGCGCCGCGGCGCTGGCCGGCACCGGCTTCGACATCGATCGCCACATGACCGCGGCCGAACTCGGCTTCGACCGGCCGATGGCCAACAGCCTCGACGCGGTGTCGGATCGCGATTTCGCGCTGGAATACATGGCCGCGGCCTCGATCTGCGCGATGCACCTGTCGCGCTTCGCCGAAGAGCTGGTGATCTGGTCCTCGGCCCAGTTCCGCTTCGTGGCGCTCAGCGACCGGTTCTCGACCGGCTCGTCGATCATGCCGCAGAAGAAGAACCCCGACGCGGCCGAGCTGATCCGCGCCAAGATCGGGCGGATCCTCGGCTCGACCATGGCGCTGTTCACGATCATGAAGGGGCTGCCGCTCGCCTATTCCAAGGACATGCAGGAAGACAAGGAACAGGTCTTCGATGCCGCCGACAGCCTGATGCTGTCGCTTGCGGCGATGACCGGGATGGTGGCGGACATGACCGCGCGCACCGAGGTGCTGGAAAAGGCGGCGGCGAGCGGCTTTTCGACCGCGACCGACCTCGCGGACTGGCTGGTGCGCGAGGCGGGGCTGCCGTTCCGCGATGCCCACCACGTCACCGGCACGCTGGTCGCGCTGGCCGAGAAGAAGGGCTGCGACTTGCCGGACCTGTCGATGACCGAGATGACGGGCGTCCACCCGGCGATCAACCAGTCGGTCTATTCGGTGCTGGGCGTGCACAATTCGGTCGCCAGCCGGATGAGCTTCGGCGGCACCGCCCCGGCCCAGGTGCGCGCGCAGATCGCGGCCTGGACGGACCGGCTGGCGTGAGCGGGCGCGCGGCCGGGATGGTGGTGGTGCTGGCGGCGCTTGCCGCCTGCGCCGGGCCGCCGCGGCCGCAGGCCAATGTCCATGTCACGCCCGCGGGCGTGCGGGTGAATCCCTCGGTCTCGGGCAGCCTTGCCGGCATCGGCATCCGCGTCAGCCCATGACCGCCGCCGTGATCCAGAAAGGACCGAGCATGCCGAAATCCCTGGTCGTTGCGCTGCTGGGCGCGCTCTGCCTCTCTGCCTGCGGCGTCGATGGCCCGCCGGTGCCGCCGCCCCCGCGGGCCCAGCCGGCGCCGGCGCCGGCGCCCGGCGTCTCGGTCAGCGGCACGGTCGAGATGGGCGTGACCTCGGGAGGCTGACCGTCGATGTCCGCGCTGCGCCTGTGCTATCTTGCCCTGACGCTTGCCGGGCTGGTGATCGTGTCGCGCACGGGCCTGCCGGGCTGGCCTTCGGCCGAGGGTGCCGTGGCGCTTGCGGCCTTCACGCTCTGGTCCGCGGCCGAGACCTGGGTCCGCCGGAACTGGCCCGCGCTTGCGGCGATCGTCGCGGGCTGGGCACTGGGCCTTGTGGTGGGCCTGCCGCTTTATCTCTTCCTGCGCACCCGCCCCGTACGCTGACGGTTGCGCTGACGGTTGCGCCGTCGCGGTCAGCCCCGCCGCCGGCGCCGCAGGCCGGCGAGCGCGGCGAGGCCGCTCAGCCCGAGCACGAAGCCCGCCGGAACCGGGATCGGGGCCACGGTGGGAACCACCGCGCCGCCCAGCGGATCGGGCAGGGGGGCCCCCTGCGGCCCGCCGGCCAGGGGCAGCGCCCGCAGCGGACCCTGTCCGGCAAGCAGGGCGTCCAGTGACAGGATCGGTCCCGGGGGTGACACGGGCGGAACCGTCGCCGTCCGCGCGCCTCCGCCGCTGCCGCCGGACATGAGGATCCAGCCGCCGGTCCCGGCACTGCCGCCGCCGGCCGCGCGCGCGGGACGGGGCCCCCCGGGCGAGGGGACGGTGACGCCCCGTGCGAGGCTTGCGGGCGCGGGATCCGGGGTGCCGGGCACCGAGGGCGGCGCCCCCGGCGGCTCGAGCAGCATCGCCGCCTGCGGCACGAAACGCGGCCGCAGGTCGCGGGCGGCATCGCCCGTCGCGGCTGCCTCGGCGGCCTGCGACAGGCACAGCGCGGCCAGCCCCGCGGCGGCGAGTTTTTTCAGCATGGACATGATCCGAAGACCTCCCGGTCGCGCGGCTTCCCCTGACCGAGACTCTGCAGAAGCGCCCCGCCGGGATCAAATTGGCGCCACAATTCCGCCCAAATCGCGCCCGGCGTGAAACAGTCCGGCGGCCGGCGGCGGTTCGATGGCCGCAATGCCCGCAATCCGCCGGGGCGGCGGCGAATCGACAGCGAAATTGCATCCCTGCGGCAACCTGTTATGACCCCGGTCAGATCGGCCGGAGACCCCCGCATGGACCATTTCATCTATACCGACGGACAGCTTCATGCCGAGGAGGTGCCGCTGGCCGACATCGCCCGCACCGTCGGCACCCCGGTCTATGTCTATTCCGTCGCCACGCTGGAGCGGCACTATCGCCTGTTCACCGAGGCGCTGTCGCCGATGCCGCATCTGGTGTGCTTCGCGGTCAAGTCGAACTCCAACCTCGCGGTGCTGAAGCTGCTGGGCGACCTCGGCGCCGGAATGGACGTGGTCAGCCTCGGGGAATACCTGCGGGCCCGCGCGGCCGGCGTCCCGGGCGAGCGCATCGTCTTCTCGGGCGTGGGCAAGACCCGCGCCGAGATCCGCGCCACGCTCGAGGGCGGCATCCGCCAGTACAATGTCGAGAGCGAACCCGAGCTCGAGGTGATTTCGGCCATTGCCGCCGAGCTTGGCGTCGTCGCCCCGGTCGCGATCCGGGTGAACCCCGACGTCGACGCCAAGACCCACGAGAAGATCGCCACCGGCAAGTCCGAGAACAAGTTCGGCATCCCGATCTCGAAGGCGCGGGCGGTCTACGGTCTTGCGGCCGCGCTGCCGGGGATCGAGGTCGTGGGCATCGACGTGCACATCGGCAGCCAGCTGACCGACCTCGCCCCGTTCGAGGAAGCCTACCTGAAGGTGGCCGAGCTGACCGGCCAGCTGCGCGCGGATGGCCATGACATCCGCCGGCTCGATCTTGGGGGCGGCCTGGGCATCCCCTACACCCGCTCGAACGAGGTGCCGCCGCTGCCGTCGGACTACGGCGCGCTGATCCAGCGCACGCTCGGCCATCTGGGCTGCGAGATCGAGATCGAGCCGGGCCGCCTGATCTCGGGGAACGCGGGCGTGCTCGTCTCGGAGACGATCTATGTCAAGCAGGGCGAGGGGCGCGACTTCCTGATCCTTGACGCCGCGATGAACGACCTCGTGCGGCCGTCGATGTACGGCGCGCACCACGACATCGTCCCGGTGGTCGAGCCCGCGCCGGGCGCGGCGGCGCAGCCCTACGACGTCGTCGGCCCGGTCTGCGAGACCGGCGACACCTTCGCCAAGGGCCGGCCGCTGCCCGCGATGGCGGCGGGTGACCTTGTCGCCTTCCGCTCTGCCGGCGCTTACGGAGCGGTCATGTCTTCGGAGTACAATTCGCGGCCGTTGGTGCCCGAGGTGCTGGTGAAGGGGGATCACTTCGCCGTCATTCGCGCGCGTCCGACGTTTGACGAGATGCTGAACCGCGATAGCATCCCGGTATGGCTGTAGGCTGACGCGCCTGCGGCCCCCACCCGAGCCCGGAGGTGCCGAGTGCCGCGACTGGCCGAGACCCCCCAGACCGAGACGCCGCCGACCCAGACTCTTCTGACCCGGCCCCTTCTGAACCGGGCGGACATGGCCGGCGGGACGCGGCGCGGATGACCGCAGGCCGCCCGCAGCGTCCCGAGACCTCCGCCGCCTCGGCGCTGGCCCGCCTTGCGCGGGCCGTACAGGCGACCCGTGCCGGCCTTGTCGCCGAACGGCTGGCGCGTGCGTTCTGGCCGCTGTGGTCGATCCTGCTTCTGGGTGCGGCGGCGCTGGCCTTCGGCCTGCAGGACCTGCTGCCGCTCGAGGCGGTCTGGGGGCTTGCCGTGGTGGTGGTCCTCGGTGCGGTGGCGGCGCTTGTCACCGGTCTGCGCCGGTTCCGCTGGCCCGACGAGCACGAGGCGCGCGACCGTCTTGATTCCACGCTGCCCGGCCGCCCGATCGCCGCGCTGACCGACGCGCAGGCGCTGGGCGGGACCGACCCGGCCTCGGTCGCGGTCTGGCAGGCGCATCTCGCGCGCATGGCCGAGCGGACCCGCGGCGCGCGCTGGGCGCGGCCCGACCTGCGGCTGGCCGCGCGTGACCGCTATGGGCTGCGGTACATGGCGCTGACCGCCTTCGTCGTCGCGATGATCTTCGGCGTGCCCGCGCGGATGACCGAGGTCGGCAGCCTCGGCCCGGGCGGCACCGCCGCCGAGGCGGCCGCCGGCCCCAGCTGGGAAGGCTGGGTCGAGCCGCCGCCCTATACCGGGCGCCCCTCGCTCTACCTCAACGCCGTCGAGCAGGACCGGCTGGAGCTGCCGCAGGGCAGCCGCTTCTCGTTCCGCTTCTACGGCGCGCCCGACGCGATCCGCCTGACCGAGACCGTGTCGGATCCCGCGGCACCCGCCGCCGCGCCGACAGCGCCGGCCAGGACCGCGCCCGCCGGGCCGCAGGCGCAGCAGTTCGCCGCGGTCCGCAGCGGCTCGGTCAGCATCGACGGCCCCGGCGGTCGCGTGATCGAGATCGCGGTCCGCCCCGATGCGCCGCCCGCGGTCACGACCACCGGCGAGATGCGCCGCGAGGCCGATGGCACGATGACGCTGCCCTTCGCCGCGCGCGACGATTTCGCCGTGACCGCCGGCCGCGCCGAGATCACGCTGGACCTGGCGGCGGTCGACCGCCGCTTCGGCCTTGAGCGCGAGCCCGAGCCGCGCGAGCCCTATGTCCTCGACCTGCCGATGCCGATCACCGGCAACCGGGCCGAGTTCACCGAGGCGCTGGTCGAAAACGCCTCGAAGCACCCCTGGGCCAACCTGCCGGTGAAGATCCGTCTGACGGTCGAGGACGGGATCGGCCAGACCGGCTCGGCGCCCGAGCTGACGATGCCGCTGCCCGGCCGGCGGTTCTTCGAGCCGCTGGCGGCGGCGCTGATCGAGATGCGTCGCGACCTGCTGTGGACCCGCGACAACGGCGCCGACACGCTCGAGATCCTGCGCGCGATCACCAACCGCCCCGAAGGGCTGTTCCGCAACGAACGCGCCTTTCTGATGCTGCGTGTGGCGATGCGCAGGCTCGAGGCCGCGCTGGCGCAGGGGCCGATGTCGCCGGAGCTGCGCGACGAGACCGCCGAGGCGCTGTGGCAGATCGCGGTGCTGGTCGAGGATGGCGGGCTGTCGGATGCGCTGGAACGGATGCAGCGCGCGCAGGAACGCCTGTCCGAGGCGATCCGCAACGGTGCCACCCCCGAGGAGATCGAGGACCTGATGAACGAGCTGCGCGAGGCGACGGATGACTACATCCGCCAGCTGGCCGAGCGCGGCATGAGCCAGCAGGAGCAGCAGCAGGCGCAGAACGGCCAGCAGGGGCAGCAGATCACCGGCGACCAGCTGCAGCAGATGATGGACGAGATCCAGCGCCTGATGCAGGAGGGCCGCATGGCCGAGGCGCAGCAGCTGCTGGAGCAGCTGAACCGGATGATGGAGAACCTGCGCGTGACCCAGGGCCAAGGCGGCCAGGGCGACCAGCCCGGCGGTCAGGCGATGCAGGACCTGGCCGAGACCCTGCGTGACCAGCAGCGCCTGTCCGACGAAAGCTTCCGCGGCATGCAGGGCCAGCAGGGCCAGCAGGGGCAGGGCCAGCAGGGACAGCAGGGGCAGGACGGCCAGCAGGGCCAGGGGGGCCAGCAGGGTCAGGGGTCCGGCCAGGGTCAGGGCCAGGGTCAGGGGCAGGGTCAAGGTCAGGGGCAGGGCCAGAACGACCCCGGCAGCCTCGCCGATCGGCAGCAGGCGCTGCGCCGCGAGCTTGAGCGCCAGCGCGGCCAGCTGCCGGGGCAGGGCTCCGAGGCGGGGCGGGCGGCGCGCGACGCGCTCGACCGCGCCGGCCGGGCCATGGACGGCGCCGAGCAGGCGCTGCGCGAGGGGGACAACACCACCGCGCTGGACCGTCAGGCGCAGGCGATCGAGGAATTGCGCGAGGGCATGCGCCAGCTGGGGCAGGCGATGGCCGAGGAAAACGGGCAGCAGCCCGGTCAGGGCCAGCAGCCCGGCGGCCAGGGCGGCGGCGACCAGCAGCAGGCGCAGGGCGGCCCCGGCGGCCAGCGCGACCCGCTGGGCCGGGTCATCGGCGAATCCGGACGTGCCGGCACCGACCGCAACATGCTGCAGGGCGAGGATGTCTATCGCCGCGCCCGCGACCTTCTGGACGAGATCCGCCGCCGCGCGGGAGAGCAGGAACGCTCGACCGAAGAGCTGGATTACCTGCGCCGGCTGCTCGAGCGGTTCTGAGGTCGCGCCGCCGCGCCAGTCCGGCGCGGCGGCGCATTGGTCAGATGATCGCGCGCAGCAGCCCGTCGAGCCAGATCCGCGCCGCGTCGATCGCGGCCACGATGCCCGAGATCGGCGGCGCCAGCGCGGGCACCGCGTCGGCGAGCGCGGGCGCGAAGCGGTAGAAGGCAAGGATCAGGACCGCCAGCCCCAGCATCGCGCCAAAGCCGAGGCGGAAGCCGCTGCGCTGCCGGCGCAGCGTCTCGGGCGCGTCGATCGAGGCGCCGTCGTCGCCGCGTTCCGACGTCGCCCGCAGCGTCGAGTTGATCTCTTCGATATCGGGCAGCAGGTCGCGCCGGTGCACGGCGCGCTCGGTCTCGGCGGGGTCTTCCGACGGATCCGACCCGGAGTCAGGCCCGAACTCGGGCCCCAACTCGCGTCCGGACTCGGGCGCGGTCCGCGACGGCTTCGGCCGGACCGGCTCGGCGTTCGGCGCGTCTGCCTTCGGCGCCGCGGGCGCAGCTGCGCGGCGTGGCGCGGCGGTGGGCTCTTCGGTCACCGCGCGCAGCAGCGGCGTCGGCGCGTCGTCCTCGTCAAGCGGCAGTTCCGACTGGCGCTCGAAGGTCGCGCTGGCCGAGGCGCGGCGGGCGCGGGCCTCGCGCTCGGCCTCCTCGCGCAGCACCGAGAGCACCGCGGCGTTGAGATTGCGCCGGGGGGGCTGCGCCGTGGCCGCGCCGGCCCGGGCGGCGAGCGGGCCGGTCACGGCCGCCGCCGGGTGCACCGGCGCCATCGGGCTTCCGCCCAGCTCCTCGTCATAGCCCTCGTCCTCCGAGGGGCTGATCCCGGGCCGGGCGGCGATCTCGAATGGCACCGGGGCCTTGTCGTCTTCATCGTCGGAGGCGGGCTCGGACCAACCCGCGGGCGCTTCGGGTTCGGCGTCATGCGCGCGGTCGATGGCGGCAAGCTGCGCGGCCAGCGGGTCGTCGTTCTCGGGCAGGTCATCATCGGGCGCGTCGTCATCCGGCCCGTGGTCGTCCGAGGTGCTCTCGTCGAACTCACCGTCGTCTGACACATCGTCATCCGGTGCGTCTTCGGATGGGGTGGCGTTCACCTCTTCGTGCGCGACGACGTCGCGGTCGCCACGACCTGCGTGCCCGGGCCAGTCGTCCGGGGCGTCCGCGTGGACGGTCGCATAGGCTGGTTCCGCCGTCGCGTCCGGCTCGGTGTCGGCCCCGGCGTCCTCCTCCGGTGCGCGGTCTTCCGGTGAAGGGTCGTCCTCGGCCCAGTCGTCGGCCACGGGCGCGGCAAAACTGGCCGGATCGACGCCCTCGGGCGGCTGGAACCACATCTGCCCGCAGTTCGAGCACTGGACGTCACGCCCCGTGTCGGGGATCATCTGCGCGTCGACTTCGTATTGAGCCGCGCAGTTCGGGCAGGTCAGCCGCATCCGTCTCGAAGCCCCGTATCGGCCCCGCGCACGCGCGGCCATTCTGGTCTTTGCATTCGCTATGTTGTAGCAAGCAAATCGGCGGCATCCAAGCATTAGTGGCACCACCAAGGGCCAGCGGAGGACCTGAGTGATCGAACTCGAGAATGCGAGCTACGGATACGGCGGCGGCGAGATCCTGACCGAGATGTCGCTGAAGCTCGCCCCCGGCTCGTTCCACTTCCTGACCGGCCCCTCGGGGGCGGGCAAGACGACCTTCCTGAAACTGCTCTATGCCGAGCTTCTGCCGACCCATGGCAGCGTGACCTGCTTCGGCCGGTCGGTGCGGTCGATGGACCGCGACGACGTGGCGGCGCTGCGCCGCAAGGTCGGCGTCGTGCATCAGGACTGCCAGTTCCTCGATCACCTGAGCCTGGCCGAGAACGTCGCGATGCCGCTGACGGTCGCCGGCCGCTCGATCGATGTCGAGGAGCTGGTCGAGCTGCTGGCCTGGGTCGGCCTCAAGCCGCAGATGGACGCGTTGCCGCCGCAGCTGTCGGGCGGCGAGCGCCAGCGCGCCGCGCTCGCGCGCGCGGTGATCTCGGGCCCGGACGTGATCCTTGCCGACGAGCCCACCGGCAACGTCGACTGGGAAATGTCGCTGCGGCTGCTGCAGCTGCTGGTGGAACTCAACCGGATGGGCAAGACCGTCGTGATCGCGACCCATGACATGAACCTGATCCGGCAGGCGAAATCCCATGTCTCGGCGCGGGTCCTGCGGATCAAGAGCCGGCGGCTGCACCTGGCGGGAGCGGACCTGTGAAGCAGTATCTCGACATGCTGGAGCCGCTGGTCGCACGCGTGCTCGACACCGAGGCCGACCGCGTCGTGCCGCCCTCGGGCTTCACCGCGCGGCTGACGGTCGCGGCGGCGGCGGCGATGGCCTTCCTTGCGGTCTTCGCCATGGCGCTGTCCTTCGCCGCCGACCGGCTGTCGGACCGCTGGTCCGAGGCGCTGGCGCGCTCGGCCACGATCCGGGTCTCGGCCGCGCCCGACCAGATCGACCGCCAGGTCTCGGCGGTGATGGCGGTGCTGCAGACCACGCCCGGGGTCGACGCCTCGCGCATCCTGTCGCCCGAGGAGACGCGGGCGCTGCTCGCGCCCTGGTTCGGGCCGGACCTTCCGGTCGAGACGCTGCCGATCCCGACGCTGATCGACGTGACCGAAAGCGGCGCGGGCTTCGACCCCGAGGGGCTGCGGCTGCGGCTGACGGCCGAGGCGCCCGGCGCGGTTCTGGATGACCACACCCGTTGGCGCACGCCGCTGGTCGCCGCGGCAGGCCGGCTGGAATGGATCGCGGTGCTTGCGCTCTTGCTGATCGGCGGCGCCACGGCCGGGATGATCACGCTGGCCGCGCAGGCGGCGCTGGCGGCGAACGGCCAGGTGATCCGGGTGCTGCGGCTGGTGGGGGCGAACGACGCCTACATCGCCAAGGCCTTCACCCGCCGTTTCACCGTACGGGCGGCGATCGGCGCCGCGGCCGGGGCGGTCGTCGGGCTTGCCGGGGTCGCGCTGATCCCCTCGACCGACGAGACAGGCTTCCTGACCTCGGTCGGGTTCGAGGGGCTGGAGTGGCTGTGGCCGCTGCTGATCCCGGCGATGGCCGCGGGCGTGGCCTATGTCGCGACCCGCGCCGCCGCGCTGCGGGCGCTGAAGGAGCTGACCTGACATGCCGCCGATGTCCCGCCCCGCCTGGCTGCAATACCCGGCCTCGGTCCTGTTCGTCGTGCAAATGTATGTCGCGATGGCGGTGCTGGGGCTGCTGTTCCTGCCGATCGCGATCGCGCGCCGCGAGGCCGCGGTGGCGGCCTGCCGGGCCTATGCGCTTTATGTCCGCTGGACCGCCGCCTGGATGGTGGGGCTGACGTCCGAGATCCGCGGCCCGATCCCGCAGGGCGAGGTGCTGGTCGCGGCCAAGCACCAGAGCTTCTTCGACATCCTCGTGATCTTCTCGGTGCTGCCGCAACCGAAGTTCGTGATGAAGAAGGAACTGCTGATGGCGCCGTTCATCGGCTGGTACGCCAAGCGGCTGGGCTGCGTCGCGGTCGATCGCGGCAAGCGCGGCAAGGCCGTGGCGCAGATGCTGGCGGACATCGCCGAGGGCCGCTCGGCCCCGGGCCAGCTGGTGATCTATCCGCAGGGCACCCGCGTCGCGCCGGGGGCCGAGCTGCCCTACAAGACCGGCACCGCCGCGATCTACCGCGAGACCGGCTGGGCCTGCGTTCCGGCGGCGACCAACGTGGGCGTGTTCTGGCCCAAGCGCGGGCTGCTGCGCCGCCCCGGCGTCGCGGTGGTCGAGTTCCTGCCCGAGATCCCGCCCGGCGTGCGCATGTCCGAGATGATGGCCCGCATCGAGACCGTCATCGAGACGTCGTCGAACGCGCTCATGGCCGAGGCCGGCTTCCCGCTGCCGGCGCCGGCCGGTCACCAGGCCCTGTGAACAGGCCGGGCCCGGGAGACTGTATGGCTCCCGCGAGCCGGATGGGCCCCGTCGACCGGGCGGGGCCCGCGCAGGGGACGCCCCCGTGAAAGGAACCGCCATGCCCGATCAGCCCGCCTTTGCCACGATCGACAGCCTCGAGGCGCTCGAGGCGCTGTACGGCACGCCGGTCGCGGCCGCGACACGCAAGGTCGCGGACCATGTCACGCCCGAATACGGCGCCTGGATCGAGCGGTCGCGCTTCGCGGTGCTGGTCACCGTCGGCCCCGAGGGCACCGACGGCAGCCCCCGCGGCGATGACGGCCCGGTGGTGCGCATCCTCGATGCGGGTCACCTCGCGCTGCCCGACTGGCGCGGCAACGACCGGATCGACTCGCTGCGCAACATCGTGCGCGACGGCCGCGTCAGCCTGATGTTCATGATCCCCGGTTCGACCAATGTCGTGCGGGTGAACGGCCGTGCCGTGCTGAGCGCCGATCCCGCGCTGCTGGACGGCTTCGCGCGTGGCGGCAAGACCCCCCGCACCGTCGCCGTGATCCGCGTCGCCGAGATCTATTTCCAGTGCGCCCGGGCGCTGATGCGGTCGCGGCTGTGGACCGCCGGGGATGAAAGCGGCGGGCTGCCCACCGCGGGCCAGATGCTGGCCGCGATGACCGCGGGCGAGGTCGGCGGCGCCGATTACGACCGCAGCTGGCCCGAGCGCGCCCGCGCGACGCTCTGGTAGCCTTCGAGTCCGCGCGACCCTATGGTGCCTTTGCGCGCCCGAGCGATGCTCTGGTGGCGCGGCGGGAACCGCCGGGCCCGGTCACGGGTTCGGAGGGCATGATGACATCGCCCGATCTTGCCGCGCGCCAGCGCAGCCTTGAGCGCATAGCCCGCGTCGCGCGGGCGATGGACACCCGCTTCGTGCTGCCGGGCGGCTTCCGGCTGGGCTGGGACGGGATCATCGGCCTGATCCCGGGCGTCGGCGACAGCATCGGGCTTGCGGTGTCGGGCTGGATGATCCTCGAAGCGCATCGCCTGGGCGCGGGCCGCGGCACGCTGGCGCGGATGGTGGGCAACGCGGCGGTGGACTGGGCGCTGGGCTCGGTGCCGGTGCTGGGCGACATCTTCGACATCGCCTTCAAGAGCCACCGGCGCAACCTGGCCCTGCTGCAGCGGGAATTCGGGGCCCAGGCGCGCCCGGCCGACGGCTAGGCCGTCATGACCGGGCGGCCGCGATCAGGCAGCAGTTATCAGGCGGCCAGCTTCAGCGCGATGATCCCGGCGACGATCAGCCCGATGCCGGCGAGGCGCAGCGGCGTCGCCGCCTCGCCGAAGATCATGATGCCCAGCATCGCCGCCCCCAGCGCGCCGATCCCGGTCCAGACCGCATAGGCCGTGCCGACCGGCAGGCTCTTCATCGCCTGCGCAAGCAGCACGAAACTTGCCGCCGCCGCGACCAGGGTAAGGACCGAGGGCATCAGCCGCGTGAAGCCGTCCGACGCCTTCAGCCCGATCGCCCAGGCGACTTCCAGCACACCCGCGAGCAGGACCAGCAGCCAGGGGTTCATCGGCGTGGCGCCGCCCTCAGGCGGCGAGACCCTTGCTGCCCATGTCGAGGAACTTGTGCCGGCGCTCGCGCACCAGCGCGTCGGGCTTCTTGCCCGACAGTTCCTTCAGCATGGTCTCGATCGCCTTGCCGACGGCATCGATCGCCTCGTCGCGGCCGCGCTGGGCGCCGCCGACGGGCTCCTTCACGATCCGGTCGATGATGCCAAGCTTCAGCAGGTCCTGCGCCGTCAGGCGCAGCGCCTCGGCGGCCTCCTTCATCTTCTCGGCATCCTTCCACAGGATCGAGGCGCAGCCCTCGGGCGAGATCACCGAGTAGATCGAGTGTTCGAGCATCGCGATCCGGTTCGCGGTCGCGAAGGCCACCGCGCCGCCCGAGCCGCCCTCGCCGATCACCACCGCGATCAGCGGCACGCCGATCTGCAGGCACTTCTCGGTCGCGCGGGCGATCGCCTCGGACTGGCCGCGTTCCTCGGCGCCCTTGCCGGGGTAGGCGCCGGGCGTGTCGACGAGGGTGATCACCGGCAGGCCGAAGCGGTGCGCCAGATCCATCAGCCGGATCGCCTTGCGATAGCCTTCCGGTCGGGCCATGCCGAAGTTGCGTTCGATGCGCGACTTGGTGTCGTGGCCCTTCTCGTGGCCGATCACGACCACCGGCTGGTCGTTGAACCGCGCCAGCCCGCCCATCACGGCATGGTCGTCGGCAAAGCCGCGGTCGCCGGCCAGCGGCGTGTACTCGGTGAACAGCCGCTCGATGTAGTCCTTGCAATGCGGACGGTCGGGATGGCGCGCGACCTGGCATTTGCGCCAGGCGGCGAGGTCCTTGTAGATGTCCTTCAGCAGCTGCTCGGCCTTGCGGTCCAGCGCGGCGGCTTCCTTCTCGACGTCCATCTCCTCGTTCTTGCGTGCCAGCGCGCGCAGTTCCTCGGCCTTGCCTTCGATCTCGGCCAGCGGCTTTTCGAACTCGAGATAGTTCATCGCTCTCTCCGTCAGGGTCCGGGCCTATATGGCGCGGGGGCGGGGCGAATGCAATCGCGCCGACCCCGGGCGGCGCCCCCACCGGATGTCGCAGCCTGGTTTCGCCTTGGCCAAATATCCCGGGGGTGCGGGGGCAGCGCCCCCGCCCTCGCGCCGCCGGCCGAGGCCCGGGGGGCGATGAAAAAGGGCGATGCCGGCCTCTCCTCCGGCATCGCCCGACCTGGCGGCCCTCCCCGGCTGCGCAGGCGGTGTTCCTCAGGCGCCGATCATTTCGGACTGGCGCACGATCACCTCGGCCTGGCGGATCGAGGCGAGATCGACGAGGCGACCCTTGTAGACCGTGGCCCCGGCGCCCTCGGCCTTGGCGGTCTCCATCGCGGCGAGGATCTCGCGCGCTTCGGCGATCGCCGCATCAGACGGCGTGAAGATCTCGTTTGCAAGCGCAACCTGCTTGGGATGGATCGCCCATTTGCCGACCATGCCCAGCGTGGCCGAGCGCAGCGCCTGCGCGCGGAAGCCCTCGTCGTCCGAGAAGTCGCCGAAGGGCCCGTCGACCGGCAGGATGCCGTGGGTGCGGCAGGCCGCCACGATCGCGGTCTGTGCCCAGTGCCAGGGGTCGGCCCAGTACTTCTGCCCCTCGCGGATCATGTAGTAGTTTTCCTGGGTGCCGCCGATGCCGGTGGTCGCCATCCCCATCGAGGCCGCGAAATCGGCGGCGCCGAGGCTCATCGCCTGCAGCCGCGGCGAGGCGGCGGCGATCTCCTCGACATGGGCGATGCCGGCGGCGGTCTCGATGATCACCTCAAGCGCGATGGGCTTGCTGCGCCCCTTCGCCCGCTCGACCGCGGTGACCAGCGCGTCGACCGCGTAGACATCGGCCGCGCAGCCGACCTTGGGGATCATGATCTGGTCGATGCGCGGTCCCGCCTCTTCCAGCACCTCGACCACGTCGCGGTACCAGTAGGGCGTATCGAGCCCGTTGATCCGCACGCTCAGGTGCTTGCGGCCCCAGTCGATGTCGTTGATCGCCTCGATGATGTTGCGCCGCGCCTGGGCCTTGTCGTCGGGCGCCACCGAATCCTCGAGGTCGAGGTTGATGACATCGGCGGCCGAGCCTGCCATCTTCTCGAAGATCGCCGGGCGCGAGCCGGGGCCGAACAGCTGGCAACGGTTGGGGCGGGCGGGCGGGCTGGGCTGGATACGGAAGCTCATGCAAGACCTGTCGGTAAGGATGTTTCCAAATTGTCGCCTGGCGGGATATAAAGTTGCGCGATGAATTTCAAGTGTTTTCGTCGCAACGCGGCGTCACATCTGGCCGCACGAATCTTGCACGATCCCCGCACCTTGCGCGACGGCCTTGCGCAAATCCTGCTGCAGGGCGGCGAAACGACCAAGACTTTTCTGATGTGCCGCGTATTGTTCGCGTGACAACTGAAGGAGCCCGCCATGGCGATGATCGAGACCCCCTATCTTCTGTTCCTCGGCGATGCGCCGGACGCGCTGGCCGCGAAGGTCGCGCAGGGGATCAAGGACTGGCGTCCCGAATTCGCCGTCGGCCAGTTCCGCATGGACGGCTGCAAGGCCGACCTCGGCCTGACCGACATGTCGCTGGCCGAGGCGAAGGCCGCCGGGGCGAAGACGCTGGTGGTGGGGGTCGCGAACCGCGGCGGCATCATCTCGGACGCCTGGAAGAAGGTGCTGGTCGAGGCGCTGGAGCTGGGCTTCGACCTGGCCTCGGGGCTGCACAACCTGCTGCGCGACGAACCGGCGCTGGTCGCGGCGGCCGAGAAGAACGGCCGCCAGCTGCATGACGTGCGCATCCCGACCGTCGCCTACCCGATCGCCAACGGCAAGAAGCGCCGCGGCAAGCGCATGCTTGCCGTCGGCACCGACTGCTCGGTCGGCAAGATGTACACCGCGCTCTGCGTGGAAAAGGAGATGCGCGCCCGCGGCATCAAGGCCGACTTCCGCGCCACCGGCCAGACCGGGATCCTGATCACCGGCGACGGCGTGCCGCTGGACGCAGTGATCGCCGACTTCATGGCGGGCTCGATCGAGTACCTGACCCCCGACGCCGAGGCCGACCACTGGGACCTGATCGAGGGGCAGGGCTCGCTCTATCACGTCAGCTATTCGGGCGTGACGCTGGCGCTGGTGCATGGCGGCCAGCCCGACGCGCTGGTGATCTGCCACGAACCCACGCGGCCGCACATGCGCGGCCTGCCGGGCTACAAGCTGCCGAGCCTCGAGCAGGTGCGCGACACCGCGCTGACGCTCGCCCGCGTCGGCAACCCGGCCTGCGTCGTGACCGGCGTGTCGGTCAACACCCAGCACATGGCGGAAGCCGAGGCCCGGGCCTATCTGGCCGAGGTCGAGGCGCGCATGGGCGTGCCCGCGACCGACCCGTTCCGCTTCGGCGCCGGCGTGCTGGTGGATGCGCTGGAAGGCATCGAGGGCTGGGAGGGCGACAGCGCCCCGGCCGCGCCGGGCATCGAGCCCGACGCCTGATCTCCCCTCTCAACCACCGCTGATCCCCGGCGCCCGCGCGGCGCCGGGGCCGCATGCCAAAGGAGCGCCGCCCATGATCGAGATCCACCGCGACACCTTCCGCCTCGCGCAGGTCTTCACCATCTCTCGCGGCAGCCGGACCGAGGCGCACGTGATCCGCGTGCGCATCGTGCGCGACGGCATCGAGGGGCAGGGCGAATGCGTGCCCTATGCCCGCTACGGCGAAAGCCTCGACAGTGTCGCGGACCAGATCGCGGGCCTGCCCGCCGACATCACCCGCGCGGCGCTGCAATCCGCGCTGCCCTCGGGCGCCGCGCGCAACGCCGTCGACTGCGCTCTGTGGGATCTCGAGGCGAAGGCCGCGGGCAAGCGCGCCTGGGATCTCGCCGGGCTGCCGAAGCCGGGGCCGATGATCACCGCCTACACACTCTCGCTCGACGAGCCCGAGAAGATGCGCGCGCAGGCGGCGAAGAATGCGCACCGCCCGCTGCTGAAGATCAAGCTCGGCACCCCCAACGACATGGCGCGGCTGGCCGCGGTGCGCGCCGGCGCCCCCGACACGCCGATCATCGTCGATGCGAACGAGGGATGGACGCCCGAGATCTACACCGATCTTGCCCCGCACCTGATCCGCATGGGCGTGAAGCTGGTCGAGCAGCCGCTGCCCGCCGGTGCCGACGAGATGCTGGCCGAGATCGCGCGCCCGCTGCCGGTCTGCGCCGACGAAAGCTGCCACGACCGCCACTCGCTCGCGGAGATCGCGGGCAAGTACGACTACGTCAACATCAAGCTCGACAAGACCGGCGGGCTGACCGAGGGGCTGGCGCTGCGCGACGCGGCGAAGGCCGAGGGTTACGGCATCATGGTCGGCTGCATGGTCGGCTCGAGCCTCGCGATGGCGCCGGCGGTGCTGCTGGCGCAGGGCGCGGGCTTCACCGATCTTGACGGCCCCCTGCTTCTGGCCGAAGACCGCGCCAATCCGCTGACCTATGACGCCGAAGGGGTGCATCCCCCGGCCGCGGCCCTGTGGGGCTGAGCATCACTGAAAGGACCCGACCGATGAGCCGCACCGTCTATGTGAACGGCGACTACCTGCCCGAGGAAGAGGCCAGGATCTCGATCTTCGACCGCGGCTTCCTGATGGCCGATGGCGTCTACGAGGTGACCACCGTGCTGGGCGGCAAGCTCGTCGATTTCGACGGTCACGCCAAGCGGCTCGAGCGCAGCCTCAAGGAGCTCGAGATGGATGCGCCCTGCACCATGGACGAGCTGCTGGCGATCCACCGCGCGCTGATCGAGAAGAACGCGATCACCGACGGCACCGTCTACCTGCAGGTGACCCGCGGCAACCCGGGCGACCGCGACTTCGCCTGGCCCGAGCCGCCGGTGAAGCCGACGCTGGTGATGTTCACCACCGCCAAGCCCGGCTTCGCCGACAGCCCGCTGTCCAAGACCGGGATCGAGGTCATCACCGTGCCCGACATCCGCTGGGGCCGGCGCGACATCAAGACGGTGCAGCTGCTGTACCCGTCGATGGCGAAGATGATGGCGAAGAAGGCCGGCGTCTCGGACGCCTGGTTCGTCGAGGACGGCCTCGTGACCGAGGGCTATTCCAACAACGCCTACATCGTGAAGAACGGCCAGATCATCACCCGCGCGCTGTCGAACGACATCCTGCACGGCATCACCCGCGCCGCCGTCCTGCGCTTCGCCCGCGAGGCGCAGATGGAGGTGGTCGAGCGCAGCTTCACCCCCGAGGAGGCCTATGGCGCCGACGAGGCGTTCTGCACCTCGGCCTCGTCCTTCGTGATGCCGATCGTGAAGATCGACGCGGCCACGATCGGCGCCGGTACCCCCGGCCCGGTGGCCACGCGCCTGCGCGAGATCTACATCGACGAGATGCGCAAGTCCGCGATCTGATCGCAGGCCCGGCCGGACCGCTGCGACGGGCGCCCCACGGGGCGCCCGTTCGCGTTCAGCCGGCGAATTCGATCATCAGGTCGGTCGGGTCGACGTCGTAGGGCAGCACGCCGGTCAGCACCGCGCGCAACCGGCCGCCGATCAGCACCTCGGTCCCCAGGCCGCGGCTGGCCGGTTGCAGGTCGACATCGACCTCGGCATCGGGAATCGGCGCGAAGATGGTGATCTCGACCGGGGCGCGGCCGGGGACATAGCTGCTGATCACCGTCACCGCGGAGTCGTAGCCGTGGTTCGGCAGGCGCGCCGCCGCGGCGATCGCGGCCTCGGCCTCGAGGCGCAGGGTCTCGGCCACGCCCGCGGCGCGCCAGTCCGCGTCCAGGGCGGCCTCCTCGGCCGCACGGCGCAGGGCCTCGTGCCAGGCATGGTCCTCGTCCCGCTCGCTGATCGGCGCAAGCGGCGGCAGCGCCGGCTCGGGGCCCGCCTCGGCCAGCTCGATCGGTTCGGTTCCGCGCAGGACCGGCACGAAAGGTCCGAGGTCCTGGCCGAGGTCCTGTTCAAGTTCGGTCCGCCCCCGCGAAGGGGTGGCTTGGGTGAACGCGCGCTTCATGGCCTGTCTCCACGACTGCCCCGGATTCTCCGGGCCCGACTTCGGCAAGCTTCGGGTGCAATCGTGGCAGGATCTGGGCAAAAAGACGAAGTCACCGCAGCGCAATTCAGGGTTGCGCGACAATGCGGGGCGCAAAACCCGGATCGTTGACGCGAATTCGGCGAAACGTCGCCGGCCGGGTGTCAGCGCGGAGGCTCTTCCCCGACATTTTCGCGAAACGCCTGCGCGAAGGCCGCCTGCTTGGCCGCATCCGCCTCGGTCTGGTTCCGCGCCCGCCAGTCGTCGTAGGGCATGCCGTAGAAGATCTCGCGCGCGGTGTCCTTGTCCATGTCGATGCCACGGTCGGCCGCGGCTTCCTGGTACCAGCGCGACAGGCAATTGCGGCAGAAACCCGCGAGGGTCATCAGGTCGATGTTCTGCACGTCGGGGCGCTGGACCATCAGGTGGTCGCGCAGCGCACGGAAGGCCGCGGCCTCAAGCTCGGTGCGGGTGGCGTCGTCCAGGGGCGGGGTCTGGGTCATCGGATCGGGCCTTTGCTTGTGTCTCTCGGCCAATATGGGGCGCGGCGCGCCGGAGGGGGAGGGGGCTGCGGCCCGCGTGCCCGGGACATCCGGGCCGGGGCCGCCCGCGTCAGAGGCCGCTCGCGGCAAGGACCGCCTGCAGCACGGGGGCGAGGCGCGCGGCCCAGGCCTGCTGGTCGGCCTCGGTCGCGATCAGGTCGTTGCGGATCTCGATCAGGACGTTCGGGCGGCCCTGCGACAGCGCGTGGCGGTCGATCGCGTCGCCGTCGAGATGCCCGGAATAGGGCTCGTTGTCGCCGACGCAAAGCCCGGTGTCGGCCAGGGCCGCGATCAGCGGCAGCGCCAGCCGGCTGTCGCGGTGCGAATGCAGGATGCCGATCTGCCAAGGGCGGTCGGGCCGGCCCTTGAGGCGGGGGGTGAAGCTGTGCAGCGCGCAGATCGCCCGGGCGGGGTGGCGCGCGGCAAGGGCCGCGTAGGCGGCGTGATAGGGGCGGTGGAAGGCGGCAAGCCGGCGCTCGGTCTCGGCCGGGCCCACGGCGCGGTTCGCCGGGATGATCGTGCCGTCGTACAGCTTCATCACCAGTGTCGGGTCGTCCTCGCCCCGGTTCGGGTCGATCACGAGGCGCGAGAAGCGCGACAGGATCGCGGGCGCGTCCAGCAGGTCGGCCAGCGCCCGCGTCACCCCCGCCGCGCCCGGGTCGAAGGCGATGTGGCGGGCCATGTCCTCGGGCGCGATCCCGAGCGAGCCGTGACCGACCGAGGGTGGCACGATGTTGGTGGCGTGGTCGCAGGTCATCAGCCAGCGCGAGGGACGGTCGGCCCCGAGGATCTCGAAGGCGGGGCCGTCCTGGGGCAGGCTCTCGGGGCCGGGGGGCGTGGTTTCGGGCTGGGTCATCGTCGCATTTCCGTCTCACCAACTGTTTAGGGCGTTCCATGGCCGGGGGCCAGTTGCGGGTGTGCGGAAATTCGTCCATCAAGTCCGTGGCCCACCGAGAACGACGACACGTAAGAACGAGCGAGGCAGGGATGAGACGCCTTCGGAATGTGAAGATCGTGGCCACACTGGGTCCGGCTTCCAGCGACTATGAAATGATCCTGGCCCTGTTCCGGGCCGGGGCCGACGTGTTCCGGCTGAACATGAGCCATGGCACCCAGGCCGAACAGCGCGCGCGGTTCGACAACATCCGCCGCGCCGAGAAGGAGACCGGGCGCCCGATCGCGGTGCTGGCCGACCTTCAGGGGCCGAAACTGCGCACCGGCACCTTCACCCACGGGTCCGAGGACCTCGAGGAGGGGCAGGCCTTCCGCTTCGATCTCGACCAGAAGCCGGGCGACGCGACGCGCTGCTGCCTGCCGCATCCCGAGATCTTCGAGGCGCTCAAGCCCGGCTCGACCCTGCTGATCAACGACGGCAAGATCCGCATGCGGGTCGAGGCCTGCGGCCCCGACTTCGCCGATTGCGTGGTCACGATCCCGGGCACGATCTCGAACCGCAAGGGCGTGAACGTGCCCGACGTGGTGCTGCCGCTGGCGGCGCTGTCCGAAAAGGACCGCTCGGACCTGGAATTCGCCTGCGAGCTGGGCGTCGACTGGCTGGCGCTGAGCTTCGTGCAGCGCCCCGAGGACGTGCTCGAGGCGCGCGAACTGGCCAAGGGCCGGGCCGCGATCCTTGCCAAGATCGAGAAGCCGGCCGCGCTGAACACCTTCGACCGGATCCTCGAGGTTTCGGACGGGATCATGGTCGCGCGGGGCGATCTCGGGGTCGAGATGCCGGTCTATTCGGTGCCGCCGATCCAGAAGCGGCTGGTGCGCAAGTGCCGGGCCGTCGGCAAGCCGGTGATCGTCGCGACCCAGATGCTCGAATCGATGATCGAGAGCCCGATGCCCACCCGGGCCGAGGTGTCGGACGTCGCGGGCGCGATGTACGAGGGCGCGGACGCCGTCATGCTGTCTGCCGAAAGCGCCGCCGGCCGCTATCCGATCGAGGCCGTGCGCACGATGGACAGCGTCGCGCGCTCGGTCGAGGAGGACGCGACCTACCGCCAGGTGATCGAGGCCAGCCGCCAGTTCGAGCGGCGCACGGTGGCCGAGGGCATCGTCGGTGCCGCGCGCGAGCTGGCCGAGACCACGGGCCAGATCCGGGCGATCTGCTGCTATACCGAGACCGGCAAGACCGTGAACCTCGTCTCGCGCGAGCGGCCGCGGGTGCCGATCCTGGCGCTGACGCCGTTCACGCCGGTGCTGCGCAAGCTGTGCCTGACCTGGGGCGTGCACGTCGCCTATTGCGAGGCGGCCGACCGGTTCAAGGGCGCGGTCGTGGGCGCGGTGCGCACCGCCGTGGCCGAGGGCTTCGCCACCGAGGACGAGTCGATCGTGCTGATCGCGGGCGTGCCCTTCAACGTGCAGGGCACCACCAACATCCTGCGCGTCGCGCCCTGCGACGAGCGGCTGATCTACCGCACCGATCCCGAGTGATCGCGGGTCGTGCGACCATGGCCGGGCCGGCGGGGGCGGGAGGGACGCATGGATCCTGACCGCCTCCTCGTGTTCGGCGCGGTGATCTTCGTGATGGGCATCCCCGCGCTGGTCAGCGCCTGGACCGACGAGCGCCACCCCTGGGTGGCGGGCCTGGCCTTCCTGACCGGGGCGGGGCTGATCGGCCTGGCCTGGTACACCTCGCCCGACGGCTACCGCCTGTCCGAGCTGCCGCATGTGTTCTACGGCACGATCGGCGGCATGCTGCACTGACGCGGATGCACGATTCTCCCTGGAATCCCGTTTCCCTGAAATCGTTGGGCCCGGGGGCTTGCGCCGCCCGCCGAGGGCGTCTATAGCCCGCGGCTCGAACACCCCGCGCGGCCGGCCGATGTGGCATTGCCGAGTCGCGCGTCTGACAACTCGCAAGAGGAGATGGAAATGCCCAAGATGAAGACGAAGTCCGCTGCGAAGAAGCGGTTCTCGTTCACCGCGACCGGCAAGGTCAAGGCGGGCCCGGCCGGCAAGCGGCACGGCATGATCAAGCGCTCGACGAAATTCATCCGCGACGTGACGGGGACGATGATCCTGTCCGAGTCGGACGCGAAGATCGTCAAGAAATACATGCCCTACAACCGCTGAACGGGAGAGCTGAACCATGGCACGCGTCAAGTCCGGCAAGGTGACCCACGCCCGTCACCGCAAGGTGATCAAGGCAGCGAAGGGCTATTACAGCGCTCGCAGCCGCAACTTCCGTACCGCCACGCAGGCGGTCGACAAGGCCCAGCAGTACGCGACCCGCGACCGCAAGGCCCGCAAGCGCAACTTCCGCGCCCTGTGGATCCAGCGGATCAACGCCGCCGTCCGCGAGGTCGATGCGTCGATGACCTATTCGCGCTTCATCAACGCCCTCGCCGTCGCGGGGATCGAGGTGGACCGCAAGGTGCTGGCCGATCTCGCGGTGCATGAGCCCGCGGTCTTCGCCGGCATCGTCGAGAAGGCCCGCGCCGCCGTTCCGGCCGCCGCCTGATCGCGACACGCGACCGAGACATCCGAAGGGCCCCGCGCGCAGGCGCGGGGCCCTTTCGCTTTGCGGGTCCCCTTCGCCTTGCAGGGCGTGGGGCGGGGGCGGCTCAGGTCTCGGGCACGTGGCCTGTGCGGATCGCCCGGGCGAAGGCCAGCCGCGCCGTCAGCGCCGAGACGCACAGCAGCACCGCCGCCGAAACCGCGGGCGCCGGGCCGAGGCCGGCCAGCATGGTGACCACCGCGCCGAAGGTCATCTGCGCGAAGCCGTACAGCCCCGAGGCCGCCCCGGCATATTGCGGCCGGACGCTCATCGCCGCCGCGGCGGCGAGTGGGCCGGCCATCCCCGAGCAGAAGGTGAAGGTGAAGAGCGGCGCCAGGTAGGTGACCATCGTCATCTCGGTGAACAGCGCGACCGTCAGCGCCGTGGCGGCGGCGGCGCAGGCCAGGCTCGAGGCCAGGATCACCACCCGCGCGATCGGCATCACCCGCAGCAGGTTGCGCGCCGCGAAATTGCCGGCGACCACACCCAGGATGATGATGCCGAGCCCCAGCCCCAGCATCTCGGGCGCAAGGCCCATCTGGTGCGTCAGAACATAGGGCGCGGTGGTGACGATGGAATAAAGCGAGGTCGTCGCGCAGGAGCCGCCCAGCACCAAAAGCCGGAAGGCCGGGTCGCGCAGCAGCACCGCCTGGCTGTTGATCGCGCCCGAGGCGGCGCGCCCGCCGCGATGCGTCTCGGGGATCACCCAGAGCGCGACGGCAAGGCAGCAGACCCCGAGCGTCGCGAGTCCGCCGAAGATCGACCGCCATCCCAGCCAGGCGGCAAGGAACCCGCCCGCCAGCGGTGCCACCGCAGGGCCGATGGTGACGATCATGTTCAGCGTCGCAAGCTGCCCCGCCGCCTCGCGCGGGGGCGAGATGTCGCGCACCATGGCCCGCGCCAGCACCAGCCCCGCGCAACCGCCAAGCGCCTGCAGCAGCCGCGCCGCGACCAGCGCGGCCACGCCCTGGGCCGAGGCCGCGACGATCCCGGCCGCGGCGTAAAGCGCCAGCCCCGCCAGCAGCGGCGGGCGGCGGCCATAGCGGTCCGACAGCGGGCCATAGAGCAGTTGCCCCACCGCCAGCCCCATGATGTAGAGCGAGATCGTCAGCTGCATCGCGCCCGGGCCCGCGCCCAGCTCGGCCCCCGCCTGGGGCAGGGCCGGCACGAAGACATGCATCCCGAGCGTGCCCGAGAAGCTGATCAGGACAAGCGTCCAGAGCGGCAGGCGACGCGGCGGGCTGGTCATCGCATCAGCGCTGTCAGCGGTCCGCGTCGCCATCCGTCAGATCCTGTCCATCGGGTCGTCGGTGATGCCCGGAAGCCGGTCGAGAATGCGCTCGAGCACCCGGTTCACCACCTCGATGTCCTCGGCGGTGATCCCTTCTAGGACCTGGCTGCGCACCTCGTTCGCGGCGTTCTCGGCCATGCCGACGATCGGCTCGGCCGCGGGCAGCAGCGTCAGGCGCTTGGCGCGACGGTCCCCCGGATCCTCGGAGCGTTTCACCAGCCCCGCCTGTTCCAGCGTGTCCACCAGCCGCACCACCGACGAGCGGTCGAGCGACAGGAATTCCGCCAGGTCGACCTGCCGGACCGGCCGGTCGGCGCGGTGCAGGTACAGAAGCGGAAGCCAGGTGGCCTCGGTCAGGTCGAGCGGCGCGAGGCGCGCGTTGACGGCGCGCCGCCAGGCGCGGGCGGAATGCTGGAGCCGGCGGCCCAGTCGTTCTTGCGGAGTCGGCATCGGGCTCCCGTTGGTTTGTAGTGCAACAATATTAGGCTTTACCTTTCTGCAGCGCAACGGGCGTGGCGAAAATCGGCTCTGTCGGAATATGTTTGAATTTTACACAACATTCGTCACGGTTGCTGAGACTGCAACAATGCCAAGAGGGGCCGGAATGGACGCGATCATCGATTTCCTGAACACGATCTTCTGGGGATACGTGCTGATCTACGGCCTGCTCGCGGTCGGGCTGTTCTTCACGATCCGGCTTGGCTTCATCCAGTTCCGCCACTTCCCCGAGATGATCCGCTGCGTCATGGGCTCGGACGAGAGCGACAAGAGCGGCATCTCGCCCCTGCAGGCGCTGACCGTCAGCCTCGCCTCGCGCGTGGGGACGGGCAACATCGCCGGCGTCGCGGTCGCGATCTACCTCGGGGGCCCGGGCGCCGTGTTCTGGATGTGGATGGTGGCGCTGGTGGGCATGGCCACGGCCTATAGCGAAAGCACGCTCGCCCAGCTTTACAAGACCCATGGCACCGGCGGCATGTACCGCGGTGGCCCGGCCTTCTACATTGCCCGCGGCCTCGGTATGCCCTGGCTGGGCGCGGTGTTCTCGATCTGCCTGATCATCGCCTTCGGCCTCGTGTTCAACGCCGTCCAGGCCAATTCGATCGCCGAGGCCTTCGAGGGCGCCTTCGGCGTGCCCAAGATCGCCGTCGGCCTGGTGATCGCCGTGCTGACCGCGATCATCATCTTCGGCGGCATCCCGCAGATCGCCAAGGTGGCCGAGATCGTGGTGCCGTTCATGGCCGGGATCTACCTGCTGCTCGCGATCATCGTGCTGGCGATGAACATCACCGCGGTGCCGGGCGCGATCGGCCAGATCGTCGGCGGCGCCTTCGGCGTCGGCCAGGCCGCGGGCGGCATCGCGGGCGGGATCGCCGCCGCGGCGCTGAACGGGATCAAGCGCGGCCTGTTCTCGAACGAGGCCGGCATGGGCTCGGCCCCCAACATCGCCGCCGTCGCCACCCCCGACCCGCACCACCCCTCGAGCCAGGGCTTCGTGCAGGCGCTGGGCGTCTTCATCGACACGATCCTGGTCTGCACCGCCACCGCCGTGATGATCCTGCTCGCCGGCGTGGTCGAGCCGGGCTCGGGCGTCACCGGCACCGCGCTGACCCAGCTCGCGCTCGAGCATCACTTCGGCAGCTTCGGCGCCGTCTTCGTCGCGGTGGCGATCTTCTTCTTCGCCTTCACCTCGATCATCGGCAACTACGCCTATGCCGAGAACGCGATGGAGTTCCTGGGCTTTGGCAACCGCGGCGGGCTGCTGGTGCTGCGCATCGCCGCGCTGGCCATGGTGGTCTGGGGCGCGGTGCAGGCGGTCGCGACCGTCTTCAACTTCGCCGACGCCTCGATGGGGCTGATGGCCACGATCAACCTGATCGCCATCGTCGCCCTCTCGGGCACGGTGGCGGCGGTGACCAAGAGCTATCTGAACCAGCGCCTGATCGGCAAGCAGCCGCGCTTCCACCTGTCGGACCACCCCGGGCTGATGAAGGGCGTGGACCCGACGATCTGGAAGTGACGCCGCGGCCACGGCCCGCTTTGACTTCGCGCGCCCCGCTTGCTAGCAGGGGCGCGCAATTCTTTGAGGACGCGGATCATGGACGGGCTCGACGCGCTGAAGGCCAAATATCTGGAAGGCGTCTCGGGCGCGGGTGACGAGGCGGCGCTCGAGGAGCTGCGGCTGGCGGCGCTGGGCAAGAAGGGCGAGATCAGCCTGAAGATGCGCGAGCTGGGCAGGATGAGCCCCGAAGAGCGCCAGACCACCGGTGCCGCGCTGAACCGCCTGAAGGACGAGATCGACGCGGCGCTGCGCGCCAAGAAGGCGGCGCTGGCCGATGCCGCGCTGGATGAACGGCTGAAGGCCGAGTGGCTCGACGTGACGCTGCCGGGCCGCCCCCGCCGCATGGGCACCATCCACCCCGTCAGCCGGGTGATGGACGAGGTCACCGCCATCTTCGCCGACATGGGGTTTGCCGTCGCCGAAGGCCCGCAGGTCGAAAGCGACTGGTACAACTTCGACGCGCTCAACATCCCGCCCGAGCATCCCGCCCGGCAGGAGCATGACACCTTCTTCATGGCGCGGGCCGAGGGCGACAACCGCCCGCCGCACGTGCTGCGCACCCATACCTCGCCGGTACAGATCCGCGCGATGACCGAACAGGGCGCGCCGATCCGCGTCATCGCCCCGGGCCGCGTCTACCGCATGGACATGGACCAGACCCACACGCCGATGTTCCACCAGATCGAGGGCCTTGCGATCGGCCGCGACATCTCGATGGCGAACCTGAAATGGGTGCTCGAGGAATTCTTCACCGCCTATTTCGGCGTGAAGGTGAAGACCCGCTTCCGCGCCTCGCACTTCCCCTTCACCGAGCCCTCGGCCGAGGTCGACATCCAGTGTTCCTGGGTCGACGGCCAGCTGCGCATCGGCGAGGGCGACGGCTGGATGGAGGTTCTGGGCTCGGGCATGGTGCACCCGAAGGTGCTGGCGGCGGCGAATGTCGACCTGGCCGAGTGGCAGGGCTTTGCCTTCGGCATGGGCATCGACCGGATGGCGATGCTGAAATACGGCATCCCCGACCTGCGCGCCTTCTTCGAGAGTGATTTGCGGTGGTTGAAGCACTACGGCTTCACGCCGCTTGATGTGCCGACGGTGTTTGGTGGGGTTGGTGGGTGAGTTCTGGCGTAGGCTCAGACGTAACCACTTCCGACGTGGCCGCGGTCTTTAGCGCAGTCGCCGATTGGGCCGGGCTAGGTCTTGCCCTAGTTGGTGTCGTCGTTGCTTATCGTCAGTTCACGGACTGGAGGCGTCAGCAGGGGCTCATTTATGTGCGAGAGAAGTGCGCAGAGCAGCTTGCTGCCGTTCTAAGTATGAGCAGAGACATTCGACATATTGCGGACTTTAGATCGCTAGACTCATACAGGGTTATCGAGGCGCTCGCCGGCGACCCTTATGGCGTGGTCATCCCTGCGCTGGAAGACAAACTTTCAGTAGCTCGTAATCTGAAGAACCAACTGATTGCTATGGATGCTCAGGCGCGGATATTGGCGGCCATCGATGGCGCTCCGAAAGGCATTGTCTACATATCTGCAGTGGCAGAACAGCTCGATGGCCTGATCTCTTTGCTGGTCTCTGACTGTGCAATGCTCAGGTCTCTCAAGACGTCGCCGGAGAGGGTCTACGACCGCGTCGATGAGATGCTGGCCGGCATTCAATCGATGGCACTATCTCTAGACGTAAATCAAAGCCCCAATGATCTGCTTGCGGAATACGTTTCAGACCTGCGGGACGGGCTTAACCTCAAGGTGCGCTTGCAATGAAATTCACCCTCTCCTGGCTGAAGGACCATCTCGAGACCGAGGCGAGCCTCGACGAGATCCTCTATGCGCTGACCGACCTCGGGCTCGAGGTCGAGGAGGTCACGAACCCCGCCGCCAAGCTGGACACCTTCACGCTGGCGAAGGTCGTTCATGCCGAGCAGCACCCCGATGCCGACCGGCTGCGGGTCTGCCGCGTGATGACCGACGAGGGTGAAAAGCAGATCGTCTGCGGCGCCCCGAACGCCCGCGCTGGCATCACCGTCGTGCTGTGCAAGCCCGGCGACTACGTCCCCGGCATCGACACCACGCTCGGCGTCGGAAAGATCCGCGGCGTCGAGAGCCACGGCATGATGGCCTCGGAACGCGAGCTTGAACTCAGCGACGAGCACAACGGCATCATCGAGCTGCCCTCGGGCGAGGTCGGCCAGAAGTTCGTCGACTGGCTGGCCGCGAACCGCCCCGCCGCGGTCGATCCGATGATCTACATCAAGATCACCCCGAACCGCCCCGATGCGCTGGGCGTGCGCGGCGTCGCGCGCGACCTCGCGGCGCGGGGCCTTGGCACGCTGAAGCCTCTGACGGTCGAGCCGGTCGCGGGCGCGTTCCCGTGCCCGGTGCCGGTGACGCTGGCCCCCGAGGTCGCCGAAAAGGCCTGTCCGCATTTCCTCGGCCGGGTGATCCGCGGCGTGAAGAACGGGCCCTCGCCGGCCTCGCTGCAACAGCGCCTCACCGCGATCGGCCTGCGCCCGATCTCGACGCTCGTCGACATCACGAACCTCTTCACCTTCGACCTGAACCGCCCGCTGCACGTCTTCGACGCCGGCAAGGTCGCGGGCGGGCTCACCGTGCGCTCGGCGCGCGAGGGCGAGAGCCTCTTGGCGCTCGACGGCAAGACCTATGCGCTGAAGCCCGGCATGACGGTGATCGCGGTGGGCGACAAGGTCGAAAGCCTCGGCGCGGTGATGGGCGGCGAAGAGACCGGCTGTTCGGACGAGACCACCGAGGTCTTCCTCGAGGCCGCCTATTTCGACCCGATCCGCACCGCCACAACGGGCCGCGCGCTGCGGATCAATTCGGACGCGCGCTATCGCTTCGAGCGCGGGATCGATCCGCAGTTCACCGCCGAGGGCATCGAACTGGCGACGCGGATGATCCTCGATCTCTGCGGCGGCGAGGCCTCCGAGGTCGTGACCGCCGGTGCCGCGCCCGACACGACGCGGGCCTACCGCCTGGACACCGCGCGGGTGATCAGCCTCGTGGGGATGGAGATCGCGCCCGAGACGCAGCGCAAGACGCTGGAAGCCTTGGGCTTCACGCTTGACGGCGATATGGCGACGCCGCCCTCGTGGCGCCCCGACGTGCTGGGCGAGGCCGACCTGGTCGAAGAGGTCGCGCGCATCGCGTCCCTGACCAGGCTGGAAGGCAAGCCGATGGCGCGGGAAACCGCCGGCGTGCCGCAGCCGATCCTGACGCCGATGCAGATGCGCGAGAAGGCCGCGCGGCGGGCGCTGGCGGCGCTGGGCTACAACGAGTGCGTCACCTACAGCTTCATCGACGGGGCTTCCGCGGCGCTCTTCGGTGGTGGCTCCGAGGCCGTGCGGATCGAGAACCCGATTTCCTCGGAGATGACGCACCTGCGCCCCGACCTGCTGCCGGGGCTGCTGGCGGCGGCGGCCCGCAACCAGGCGCGCGGCTTCGCGGACCTCGCGCTGTTCGAGATCGGCCCGGTCTTCTCGGGCGGCGAGCCGGGCGAGCAGAAGCTGGCGGCCGCGGGCCTGCTGGTCGGCGCCTCGGCCCAGCGCGACACCTTCGGTTCGCGCCGTCCCGTCGACCTCTATGACGCCAAGGCCGATGCCGAGGCTGTTCTGTCGGCCATCGGCGCGCCTGCCCGCGTGCAGGTCACCCGCAAGGTGCCGGGCTGGTTCCACCCGGGCCGCTCGGGCGTGATCGCGCTGGGGCCGAACGCGATTGCGGTCTTCGGCGAGGTGCATCCGAAGGTGCTGCGCGAGATGGGCGTCAAGGGCCCGGCGGTGGCCTTCACCGTCCTGCCCGAGGCGGTGCCGTTCCCGAAGGTGAAGTCGGCCACCCGCCCGGCGCTGAAGCTGTCGGATCTTCAGGCGGTGGAGCGCGACTTCGCCTTCGTGCTCGATGCCCATGTCGAGGCGCTGACGGCGGTCAATGCCGCCACCGGCGCCGACAAGGCCCTGATCGAAAGCGTGCGCGTCTTCGACCAGTTCACCGGCGCCTCGGCCGAGGCGCAGATGGGCGCGGGCAAGAAGAGCCTTGCGCTGACCGTGCGGCTGCAGCCCGCCGGCAAGACCCTGACCGAGGACGACATCGCGGCCGTCTCCGCCAAGATCGTCGAGAAGGTGACCAAGGCCACCGGCGGCACCCTGCGCGGCTGACGGCGGGCTTGCCCGCCGGTCCGACCGGCCTAGCCTCTCCCGCAGGTCATGCGGGAGAGGGCGGATGGACAGGGTGACGGGCGGCTGCCTCTGCGGCGCGGTACGGATCGAGGCGCGGGGCCGGCCCGACCGGGTCGGCCTGTGCCATTGCCTCGACTGCCGCAAGCACTCGGGCGCGCCCTTCTACGCGGGGGCGGTGTTTCCGGTCTCAGCCGTGACCGTCACCGGCGAGACCCGCGACTGGCAGGGGCGGCATTTCTGCCCGACCTGCGGCGGCTCGGTCTTCGGCCGCACGGGCGACGAGGTCGAGGTGACGCTTGGCACGCTCGACGCGCCCGACCTCTTCGCCCCAAGCTACGAGCTGTGGTGCCGTCGCCGCGAAAGCTGGCTGCCCGACCTGCCGGGTTGCCGCAGGTTCGACCGCGACCGGCCCGAAGACACCCGCCCGCCGGCCGGCCCGCCCGGCGCGTGAAAGGCCCGGCCGCCCCCTCAGCGGTTGACGGTGTCGAGCGGGTAGACCGTGCTCGACTTCAGGCCCTCCATCGCGAAATGCGAGGTCAGGTTCTTGACCGGCACCGCGTCGGTCAGCGCCTTGTAGAACCGGTCGTACTCGGCCATCCCCGCCACGGTGACCCGCAGCAGATAGTCCATCTCTCCCGCCAGCCGCCAGGCCTGCATCACCTCCGGCAGCCGGGCGATGGCGCGACCGAAGGCGTCGCGCCAGTCGGGCGTGTGATCGGCGGCCTCGATGCCGACGAAGACGGTCAGGCCCAGCCCGATCCGGGCCGGGTCGACCACTGCGACGCGCCGCGTGATCACCCCCGCGGCCTCCAGCTTCTGGATCCGCTTCCAGCACGGGGTCTGCGACAGCCCGACCCGGTCGGCGATCTGCGCGATCGGCAGCGTCGCATCGGCCATCAGCTCTGACAGGATCTTGCGGTCGATCAGGTCCAGGTCGGTCATCACGCTCCTCCGGCAGGGCACGAGTCGGGAGCATGCCAGAAATTTTTTAAATGTCGACTGAGTTGGTAGTGATTTGTGCCGGGCGCGGCGGTCCGCCGCCGAGCACGTTGATTCCGCACCGCATCCGGGCTACGGGTGATAGATGATCACCCAGAAGGCCAAATATGCGCTCAAGGCGCTGATGGTGCTTGCCGACGAGAAGGCAGGCGACGGGTCCGCGTTGCGCATCGAAGAGATCGCCAAGCGGTCGGGGGCGCCGAAGCGGTTTCTCGAACACATCCTGCTCGAGATCCGCAATGCCGGGATCATCGCCTCGACCCGGGGCCGGGCAGGGGGGTACGAGCTGATCAAGCCCGCCGCCAGCGTACAGCTGTCCGAGATGCTGCGCCTGATCGACGGGCCGATCGCGCCGCTGCCCTGCCTGTCGCGCCGCGCCTACCAGCGCTGCGAGGATTGCTCAGACGAAAACAGCTGCCGGATCCGGCGCCTGTTCGCCGAGGTGTTCTGGTCCTACCTCGTTCTGATCGAGTCGCTGACGCTGGCCGATCTGGTCGCCCAGCCGGGCGTCGCCGAGACCGTCCTGCAGGCGCCCGCCGCCGAATAGGCGGAAAAATACGCTATATCAATGATTTGACACGTACCGGCCCGCGCGCGAGGGCAGGATATTCCCCTGCGGACCACGCCGGGAGAAATTTCCCCCTGCAATCACGACAAACTTTGACGTGTATATTCGCTTGAGAAACACGATCTGATCGGTCGTAATTACCCCATGCCCGGCACCCTGCCGGACCAGCATGGAGGCAAGGCGATGACGATCCAGACCACAGGGCACGCGACGGGCGCCGCCGCGCCGATCTACGCGATCCAGCTTGTCGACCGGCGCACGGGGCGCACGCACCGGGTGAACGGTCGCGCCCTCACGCTGTTCAGCCGCGACCCGGCGCTCGCGGTGGCCGAGCTGCTCGAGGGCCGCGACCGCCGGCACTGGCAGCCGCGGGTCGAGCCGCTGCAGACCCGCATCCGCTGAGGAGATCCCGATGAAACGATTTTCCCTGACCGCGCTCGCGCTGGTCACGCTCTCGCTGCCGACGCTCTCGCTGCCGGCACAGGCCCAGCAGCTGCTCAACGTCAGCTACGACCCGACGCGTGAGTTCTACCGCGCCTACAACGCCCTGTTCGCGGACCACTGGGCCGCCGAGGGCCACGCGGCGGCGCAGGTCCGCGCCTCGCACGGCGGATCGGGCGCGCAGGCGCGGGCGGTGATCGACGGGCTCGACGCGCAGGTGGTGACGCTGGCGCTGGCCTCGGACATCGACCGCATCGCCGCCGCCGGCAAGCTGCCCGCCGACTGGCAGGGCCGGCTGCCGCACAATTCCGCGCCCTACACCTCGACCATCGTCTTCCTCGTGCGCGAGGGCAATCCCAAGGGCATCCGCGACTGGGGCGATCTGGTGCAGGACGGGGTCGAGGTGATCACGCCCAATCCCAAGACCTCGGGCGGGGCGCGCTGGAACTACCTTGCCGCCTGGGCCTGGGCAGAACGGGACGGCCGCGATCCCAAGGCCTACCTGCACGACCTGTTCGCCCATGTGCCGGTGCTGGACACCGGGGCGCGCGGCGCGACGACGACTTTCGCCCAGCGCGGCCTCGGCGACGTGCTGCTGGCCTGGGAGAACGAGGCCTTCCTCGCGCTGCAGGAACTGGGCGAGGACAAGTTCGACATCGTCGTGCCCTCGGTCTCGATCCGGGCAGAGCCGCCGGTGGCGCTGGTCGAGGGCAACATCGCCTCGGACGACCAGCGCGCGCTGGCCGAGGATTACCTCGCCTATCTCTATTCGCCCGAGGCGCAGGCGCTGGCCTTTCGCAACTTCTTCCGCGCCTGGGACAGCTCGCAGGCCGAACCGGCGGATGTCGCCCGCTTCCCGGCGCTGGACCTGGTCAGCATCGACGACCTCGGCGGCTGGGCCAAGCTGCAGCCCGAGCATTTCGGCGACGGCGGCATCTTCGACCAGATCTATGCGGGGAAATGACATGCAGGGCGTTCGCCTTGTCGCCCGCTCGCCGATGCCCGGGCTCGGGCTGTCGGCCGGGATCACGCTGACGGCGCTGTCGCTGGTGGTGCTGCTGCCGATCGCGGCGCTGGTCGCGCGCGGGTTCGCGATGGGCCCGGCGCAGCTCTGGGCCGCGGTCGCGACCGAGCGCGTCGCCGCGGCGCTGGCGCTGTCGTTCCGGCTGGCGCTGCTCGCGGCCGGGTTCAACCTGGTGTTCGGCGTCGCGCTGGCCTGGGTGCTGGTACGCTATCGCTTCCCCGGCCGGCGGCTGATCGACGCCGCCGTCGACCTGCCCTTCGCTCTGCCGACCGCCGTCGCCGGCATCGCGCTCACCGCGCTTTATGCCCCGAACGGCGCCTTCGGGGCGCTGGCCGCCGACCTGGGCCTGCGCATCGCCTATACCCAGGGCGGGATCTTCCTCGCGCTCGTCTTCGTGGGCCTGCCCTTCGTCACCCGCACCGTCCAGCCGGTGATCGAGGATCTCGACCGCGAGGTCGAAGAGGCCTCGGCCACGCTTGGCGCCGGGCGGCTGCACACGCTGCGCCACGTCGTGCTGCCCGCGATCGCCCCGGCCGCGCTCACCGGCTTCGCGCTGGCGCTGGCGCGCGGCGTCGGGGAATACGGCTCGGTCATCTTCATCGCCGGCAACATCCCGATGCGGACCGAGATCGCGCCGCTGCTGATCGTGATCCGGCTCGAGGAATTCGACTATGGCGCCGCCGCCGCGATCGGGATCGCGATGCTGGTGATCGCCTTCGCCCTGCTGCTGGCGATCAACGCCACCCAGGTCTGGAGCCGCCGGAGGATCGGACATGCATGACACCGCCCCCACCCGCCGCCACAGCGCCACCGACGAGCCGCGGCCGGCGCGCCTTACGCTGATCATCCTGACCGTCGGGCTGCTCGCGCTCCTGCTGTTCGCGCCGCTCGCCACCGTCTTCGCCGGCGCCCTTGCCGAGGGGCTGTCCGGGCTTCGCGCCGCCCTGGCCGAGCCAGACGCCCGGGCGGCGATCCGGCTGACGCTCTGGGTCGCGGCGATCAGCCTGCCGCTGAACGCGGTCTTCGGGCTTGCCGCCGCCTGGGCGATCACCAAGTTCGACTTTCGCGGCAAGGCGGTGCTGATCACGCTGATCGACCTGCCGTTCTCGGTCTCGCCGGTGGTGGCGGGGCTCTGCCTCGTGCTGCTGTACGGCAGCCATGGCGCGCTCGGGCACTGGGCGGTCGCGCAGGGCGTGCCGATCGTCTTCGCGCTGCCGGGGATCGTGCTGGCGACGCTCTTCGTGACCTTCCCCTTCGTCGCGCGCGAACTGATCCCGGTGATGACCGAGCAGGGCCGGGCCGAGGAAGAGGCCGCGCTGACGCTGGGCGCCGGCGGCTGGCGGGTGTTGCGCACCGTGACGCTGCCCAACATCCGCTGGGCGCTGCTCTATGGCGTGCTGCTGTGCAACGCCCGCGCGATGGGCGAATTCGGCGCCGTCGCCGTCGTCTCGGGCCGGATCCGGGGCGAGACCGCGACGCTGCCGATCGCGATCGAGATGCTCTACAACGAATACCTCTCGACCGCCGCCTTCGCGCTGGCCGCGGTGCTGGCGCTGCTCGCGCTGGTGACGCTGGCCGTGAAGACCCTGCTGGAATGGCGCTTCGCCGACCAGCTTGCCGCAACCCTCCGCCGCTGAGGCCGCCCCATGCATATCGAGATCGACGACATCACCCGCAGCTACGGCGCCGCCGTCGCGCTGCACCCCGTCCGCCTCGCGATCCCCTCGGGGGCGCTGGTGGCGCTGCTCGGGCCCTCGGGCTCGGGCAAGACCACGCTTCTGCGGCTGCTGGCCGGGCTCGACTTTCCCGATGCGGGGCGGGTGCTGTTCGATGGCCGCGACGCGACCGGCCTTGCGGTGCAGGACCGGCGCGCGGGCTTCGTCTTCCAGTCCTACGCGCTGTTCCGGCACATGACGGTCTTCGACAACATCGCCTATGGCCTGCGCGCGCGCCCGCGCCGCGACCGGCCGGCCCCGGCCGAGATCGCGCGCCGGGTCGGGCGGCTTCTCGACCTGATCCAGCTGCCCGACATCGGCGGGCGCTACCCGTCGCAGCTGTCGGGGGGCCAGCGGCAGCGCGTCGCGCTGGCCCGCGCGCTGGCGATCGAGCCGCGGATGCTCCTGCTGGACGAACCCTTCGGCGCCCTCGACGCCCGGGTGCGCAAGGAGCTGCGCGCGGGCCTGCGCAGGATCCATGACGAGACCGGCCTGACCACCGTCTTCGTCACCCACGACCAGGACGAGGCGATGGCGCTTGCGGATGTCGTGGTGGTGATGTCGATGGGCCGGATCGAACAGGTCGGCCGGCCGCAGGACCTGCGCGCCCGCCCGGCGACAGACTTCGTTCGGGAATTCCTGTCAGCCTGAGCGGGTCGCGCGACATTCGCGCAGCCGGCCCGTTTCCGCCGGGGCGGCGCCACAATCCCGCCACCACGGTTTCCGAGGGTCGGCATCACACGTCAAGGAGGATTTCCCGTGTCCCTGTTCGCCCGTCTTCTCGCCGTCCTTCACCGCCACCACCCGGCGCCGCAGGACGATGCCTTCGGGGACCGGCTCAGCCGGCTGGTGACGGGCCAGCATCCGCGGCGGCAGGCGATGCGCGCCCGGCGCTGGCCAAGCCCGTTCAGAAGTCCGGCGTGACCTCGGGAAGCTTCAGCTCCTTCATCAGGTCGCGAAGTTCCTGCCGTGCGGCGACGTTCGAGATGTTCAGGTTCTCGACGCCGATGTCCTTGAGGTCCAGCAGCGTCAGCCCGCGCGGGAACAGCTCGCGGAAGATCACCCGCTCCGAGAAGCCGGGGGCGACGCGGAAGCCGATGCGCCGCGACAGCGAGGCGAGCGCCTCGCCCACCTTCTTCTTGTTGTGCATGTGCTGCGCGCCCAGACGGTTGCGCAGGACGATCCAGTCGATCGGCTTCAGCCCGGCCCGGGCCCGCAGCTGTCGGGCGTTCCAAACCATCTCGGAATAGATCGACGGGCCCAGCACCTTGCCCGAGTCGGGATCGGTGCGCGCCAGCAGGTCGAAGTCGATGAAGCTGTCGTTCAGCGGCGTGATCAGCGTGTCGGCCAGCGAATGCGCCACCTGGCTCAGCCGCGTGTGCGAGCCGGGGCAGTCGATCAGGATGAAGTCGCAGGTCTCGTCCAGCCCCGCCACCGCCGCCGACAGCCGCAGGTCGAAGATGTTCTCGTTCGGGCCGACCGTGGCCGGGTCGATCTCGGGCAGGTCGCGATAGTCCGGCGTCGGCAGCTCCAGCCCCTCGCGCGCCATGAAGGCGCGGCGGTTCTCGAGATAGCGCCCGAAACTTTTCTGCCGGACGTCCAGATCCAGTGCCCCCACGCTCCAGCCCATCCGCGCCAGCGCGGTGGCCACATGCATGCTGGTGGTGGATTTACCCGAGCCGCCCTTTTCGTTTCCGGTGACGATGATATGCGCCAAACCGAATCCCCCGATATCTGTCCCGTGTGTCCCTCACCCTGGGGGCAGACTATATGTGGGGGCTTCTTGAAAGGAAAGCCGAAGCCTGTGGGCAAGTCGGGGTTTCATCCGGCCTGCGACATCCGTGCCGCGCCCCAGCCGCTGCGCGGATCTTCGCGCGCGTGGTCGATCATGTCGCGCAGCATCTGGCTCACATGGGCGTCGGTCAGCGCATAAAGCACGTGGCGCGCCCGCTTTTCCCCGCGCACCAGCCGCGCCGCGCGCAGCAGGCGCAGGTGGTGGCTGACCAGCGTCTGGCTTGCCCCGGTCGCCGCGGCGATGGCGCCGACGGGGATCGGCCCGTCGAGGCAGGCGATCAGGATCCGCAGCCGCGTCGGGTCGCCCAGCAGCCGGAACATCTCGGCCATGAGCGGGATCTCGTCCTCTGCCGCCGCGCCGGTCACGAGGCGCGCTTTCCGATCCGGCAGGCGACGCCGGGCTGCTCGTCGATCTCGATCGTGCTGTGGCCGATGTCGAACCGCGCCTGCAACGCCTCGCGCACGCTCGCCTTGACGGTGAAGGGATCGGCCCCCTCGGCCACGCCCAGATGCAGCGTCGCCGCCGACTTGCCCGAGGTGATCGACCAGACATGCACGTGCTCGACGAAGGCGACGCCGCCAAGGGCGGCAAGGTGGCCGCGCATCGCCTCGGTGTCGACGCCTTCGGGCGTCCCCTCCATCAGGATGTTCATCGAGGCGCCCAGAAGCGCCCAGCCCGACCGCAGCACCAGCACCGACAGCACCAGCGACAGCACCGGGTCCAGCACCGTCCAGCCCGTCAGCCAGATCCCGATCGCCGCCGCGATCGCCGCGACCGACCCCAGCAGGTCGCCCATCACATGGACCATCGCGCCGCGGATGTTGACGTGGTCGCGCTGCCCGCGCGACAGGATCCAGAACACCCCGACGTTCACCCCGAGCCCGGCCACCGCGACCCAGAACATCGGCCCCGACAGCACCGGCTGCGGCACCAGCATCCGGTTCACCGCCTCCCAGGCGATCCAGGCGGTCAGGGCGATCAGCACCAGCGCGTTGACGAAGCCCGCCAGCACCTCGAGCCGGTGATAGCCATAGGTCTTGCGGCTGGTCCGTCCGCGTCGGCCGAAGCGGAACGCGGCCCAGGCCAGCGCCAGCGCGGCGGCGTCGGTCAGCATGTGCCCGGCATCGGCGATCAGCGCGAGCGAGCCCGACATCAGCCCGCCGACCACCTCGGCCAGCATGAAGCCCGCGGTGACCAGCGCGGCCGCCAGCACCACGCGCTCGTTGCTGTCGGTCAGCGTCGGGGCATGGCTGTGGCCCGGGCCATGGTGGTGCCCGTGATCGTGGCCGCCATGGTCATGGTCATGGTCATGGTCATGGTCGGCCTGCCCGTGGCCGCACCGGTGGTCGTGGCGGTGGCCGTCGTCATGGGCATGGGCGCGGTGCCGTGGCGCGTGGTCGTGGGGCATGGTCTCGCTGCGGGGTTGATGCATGAACATCTGTTCATGCATTGCGCCGATGTGCAACCGCCGGCGCGCCCCGATGTGGGAGAGGGGGGAGAACGAAAAAGGCGCGCCCGGGGGCGCGCCTTTCCTGTTCGCTGCGGCGGCGGCTCAGAAGCCGAGGCCGGCGTACTTGTTCTTGAACTTCGACACGCGGCCGCCGGTGTCCATCAGGCGTGCCGAGCCGCCGGTCCAGGCGGGGTGGGCCAGCGGGTCGATGTCGAGCGACATGGTGTCGTTCTCTTTGCCCCAGGTCGAGCGGACCTGATAGACGCTGCCGTCGGTCATCTTCACGTTGATGAAGTGATAGTCGGGGTGGATGCCGTCACGCATGGGTCAGCTCCTCACTCGGCCTTGGGCTTGTAGTTGGTGTCTTCGGCGATACGGGCCGACTTGCCGCGGCGCGACCGCAGGTAGTACAGCTTGGCACGACGCACGCGGCCGCGACGGACCACTTCGATCGAGTCGATGTTGGTCGAGTACAGCGGGAACACGCGCTCGACGCCTTCGCCGAACGAGATCTTGCGCACGGTGAACGAGGCCGAGATCGTCGCGCCGCCCTTGCGGGCGATGCACACGCCCTCGTAGGCCTGCACGCGCGAGCGGGTGCCTTCGGTCACCTTGTAGCCGACGCGGATCGTGTCGCCGGCCTTGAAATCCGGGATGGTCTTGCCGAGGGCGGCGATCTGCTCGGCCTCGATCTGGGCGATAAGGTTCATCGCCAGTCTCCTTGTTTGCTCGCGGTGTTGTCCGCGAAGGTGAGGCGTCCTCAGAGCTCTCGGTCTTCATCCGGGTCCGTGCCGTGCCGTGCACACCACGCCCGCCAGAGATCAGGACGGCGTTCTTTCGTCAGCCGTTTGGCCATGTCCCGCCGCCAGTCGGCAATTCGCGCATGGTGACCGGATTGAAGAACTTCCGGGATCGCGCGGCCATTCCAGACGGTGGGTCTTGTGTACTGGGGATGTTCGAGCAGGCCGTCCGAAAAGGATTCCTCCTCGGTCGACGCCTGATTCCCAAGCACGCGCGGTATAAGCCGGACCGTCGCGTCGATCAAGGCCTGTGCCGCGATCTCGCCCCCGGTCAGGACGAAGTCGCCAAGGCTGATCTCCTCGACCCCGAAGGCCTCCAGCACGCGCTCGTCCACGCCTTCGAACCGGCCGCACAGCAGCGTGACGCCCTCGGCGCGCGACAGCCGCTGCGCCGTGGCCTGGTCCAGCCTGCGGCCGCGCGGCGACAGGTAGATCACCGGCCAGTCGGTGCGGTCGCGCGGCGTGCCCTCCTGCGCGTCCGCCAGCGCCCGGCCCACCACGTCGGCGCGCAGCACCATGCCGGCGCCACCGCCCGCGGGCGTGTCGTCGACATTGCGGTGCCGGCCCTCGCCGTAGGGGCGCAGGTCGATGGTCTCAAGCCGCCACAGCCCCATCTCCAGCGCCTTGCCGGTCAGGGATTCGCCCAGGATGCCCGGGAAGGCGCCCGGCACCAGCGTGATCACCTTCGCGGTCCAGCTGTCCTTGACCCGCGGCGGCCCGTCCATGAGCGAGCGCGGCTGCGCCGAGGCCGTGATCGAGACCCGGCCATGCGAGCGCAGCGCCTTGGGCGCGGGCGGGGTGGGCGGGGCCGGCGGGGTGGGGATGTCGTCGGTCATCAGATCTCTTCGGGAAGATCGGCGATGATCCGGCCGGCGGTCAGGTCGACCGTCGGCACCGCCTCGCGCGTGAACGGGATCAGCAGCGGCTGGCGCCGGCCGGGGCCGAAGACCTCGAGGAAATCGCCCGCGCCGTGGTTGTGCACCGCCCGCACCGTCCCCAGGGCCACGCCGCCGACGTCCAGCACCGGCAGGCCGATCAGGTCGGCATGGTAGAATTCATCATCGGGCAGCGAGGGCAGCTTCTCGCGGTCGGCCCAGAGCGTCACGCCCTTCAGCGCGTCGGCCTGCTCCTTGGTCGCGACGCCGCCCAGCCGGGCGCCCAGACCGCCGGTCACCGGCCGCGTGAGCTTGACCGAAAAGACCTTGCCGCCATCCTCGGAATAGAGCGGCGCGTAGTCGATGATCGCCTCGGGGTCGGCGCAGAAGCTTTTCAGCCGCACCTCGCCGTTGACGCCGAAGGCGCCGGCGATGGCCCCCACGCAGACCCGGTCCTGTTTCGCCATGTCGTTCCTCGCCCGCCTTGGTTCAGCGCGTCTCGATCGCCGGCAGTCCCCGGCGGGTTTCCCAGCCGAGCTTCTCCAGCTCGGGGCGGTCGTCCTCGGCCTCGGGGAAGCCGATGCAGAGATAGCCGATGAAGCGCCAGCCGTCAGGCACTTTCAGGTCGGCCGCCAGCCGCGCGGGGTCGAGGATCGACACCCAGCCCAGCCCCAGCCCCTCGGCCCTGAGCGCGAGCCACAGGCAGGTGATCGCGCAGACGACCGAATAGGCCCGGGTCTCGGGCATCGTCCCGGCGCCAAGCCCGCGGCCCTTGGCCGTGCCCTCGTCGCACCAGACCGCCAGCTGCACCGGCGCCTCGCGCAGCCCCGCCAGCTTCAGCCGGGCGTAAAGGTCGGCGGCATCGGGCGCCTGCCGGGCCAGCGCCGCGGCATTGGCCTGCTCGAAATTGGCAAGCGCCGCGGCTTTCGCCCCGGCGCTGTCCACGCGGATGATCCGCCAGGGCTCCGACAGCCCGACCGAGGGCGCGCCGGCAAAGGCCCGCAGGCCCTGCGCAAGCGCCGCCTCGGGGACCGGGTCGGGGCGGAACCGCCGCACGTCGCGCCGCCAGTGGAAAAGCCGGTGCAGCTCTTCCACGAAGGCGGGCGCGAAGGGGGCGGGACCGCTCAAGTCCCTGCTCCGAAGCCGATCACTCGGCCGCGGCGGCCTCGGCCTTCTTCGCCTTCTCGGCGGCGCGGGCGGTGGCCTTCTTGCCGGGGACGGCGGCCTTGGGGTTGTTGCGGGTGGCCTTCTCGCGCACGCCGGCAACCTCGAGGAAGCGCGCGATGCGGTCGGTCGGCTGGGCGCCCTGCGACAGCCAGTACTGCACGCGCTCCATGTTCATCTGCACGCGGCGCTCGTCGTCCTTGGCCAGCAGCGGGTTGTAGGTGCCGAGCTTCTCGAGGAAGCGGCCGTCGCGCGGCATGCGCGAGTCGGTGGCGACGATGGCGTAGTGCGGGCGCTTCTTGGAACCACCGCGGGCGAGACGGATCTTCATGGACATGGGGTTTCTCCTTTGATCGGGTTGGCGGGCGACAGGCCCGTTATTTCTGCAGTTTCTCGTGATGCCTGATGACTTCGGAAATGATGAAGTTCAGGAATTTCTTGGCGAACTCGGGGTCGAGGTCGGCCTCTTCCGACAGCTTCTCCAGCCGGGCGATCTGCACCGCCTCGCGCGAGGGGTCCGAGGGCGGCAGGTCGTGCTCGGCCTTCAGCCGGCCCACGCCCTGGGTGTGCTTGAAGCGTTCGGCCAGCGTGTAGACGAGGATCGCGTCCAGCCGGTCGATCGACTCGCGGTGGCCTTGCAGCAGCTGGGCGGCGCGGGCGACGGCGTCAGTCATGGCGGGTCTCCGGGGCAGGGGCCGGATGTCTGAACACCAGGCAGGGCTTGTCGCCCGGGTGGGCGGCGTTCGGGTCCTCGACCGCGCCAAGCCGGCGGGCAAGGGCGATCGAGCGGTCGTTGGCCGGATCGATGTAGCTCACGGCCGTGTCCCAGCCGAGCGCGCCGAAGGCGTGGTCGCGCGCGGCGCGGGCGGCCTCGGCGGCAAAGCCGCGGCCCTCGGCGGCGGGCGACCACAGGTTCCAGCCCAGCTCGCGCTCGGGCCAGCCCTCGGGATACCAGGCGCCGGCCATGCCGAGCGGCCGGTCCGACCCCTTCTCGGTGAAGACGAAGCTGCCGAAGCCGCGCATCGCCCACATGCCGATGACATGGCCGAAGGCGCGGAACGCCTGTGCCCGGTCCTGCGGCCCGCCGATGAAGCGCGCGCGCTCGGTGGTGACGAACTCGGCCCAGAACGGCCAGTCGCCGCCCTGCGGCGCCCGCAGCACGAGGCGCTCGGTCTCGAGGACCGGGGTGGGGGACAGCGCGACGGTCATTTCTTCTTGCCGAAGCCCCCGAAGCCCGACAGCCCGCCGCCCAGGCCCGACAGGCCCGGCGGCAGCGGCGCCTTCGACAGGTCGGGGCCGCCGCCGGCCATCCGCTCGCCCATCTGGCCCTGCAGCGCCTTGGCGGCCTCTTCCATCTCGGCCGGGTTCATCTTCGACAGGTCCTTGGGCAGGCCGCCCGGCATCTTGCCGCCGAACATCTGCATGGCCTGCTTGAGCATCCCGCCCTTGCCCATCTTGCCAAGCTTCTTCATCGCGTCGGCCATCTGCTTTTGCTGCTTCAGCAGCCGGTTCAGCTCGGCCACGTCAAGGCCCGCGCCGGCGGCGATGCGCTTCTTGCGGCTGGCCTGCAGAAGGTCGGGGTTCGCCCGCTCCTTCTTGGTCATCGAGTTGATCAGCGCGATCTGGCGGTGGATCGCCTTGTCGTTCATGCCGGCGGCCTCGGCCTGCTTGGCCATCTTGCCCATGCCCGGCATCATGCCCATGACGCCCTGCATGCCGCCCATCTTGAGCATCTGCTCGAGCTGGCCCTTGAGGTCGTTCATGTTGAAGAGGCCCTTCTGGAACCGCTTCATCATCCGCTCGGCCTGCTCGGCCTCGAAGGTCGCCTGCGCCTTTTCCACGAGGGCGACGATGTCGCCCATGCCCAGGATCCGGCCCGCGACCCGCTCGGCCTCGAAGGTCTCGAGCGCGTCCATCTTCTCGCCGAGGCCGACGAAGCGGATCGGCTTGCCGGTGATCGCGCGCATCGACAGTGCCGCACCACCGCGGCCGTCGCCGTCCATCCGGGTCAGCACCACGCCCGAGATCCCGACCTTGCCGTCGAATTCGGTCGCGACGTTCACCGCGTCCTGCCCCGTGAGGCCGTCGACGACCAGCAGCGTCTCGCGCGGCGCGGCGACGTCGCGGACCGCCTGGACCTCGTCCATCAGCACTTCGTCGATGTGCAGCCGGCCGGCGGTATCCAGCATGTAGACGTCGTAGCCGCCAAGCGTCGCCTGCTGCTTGGCGCGCTTGGCGATCTGGACGGCGTTCTCGCCCTTGACGATCGGCAGGGTGTCGACGCCGATCTGGGTGCCCAGGATCGCCAGCTGCTCCATCGCCGCCGGGCGGTTGGTGTCCAGCGACGCCATCAGCACCCGCTTCTTGTCGCGGTTCTTCAGCCGCAGCGCGATCTTGGCGGTGGTGGTGGTCTTGCCCGAGCCCTGCAGGCCGACCATCAGGATCGGCGCGGGCGGGTTGTCGATCTTCAGCACGCCCGGGTCGGCATCGCCCTTCAGCACGCGGATCAGCTCGTCATGGACGATCTTCACGACCTGCTGGCCGGGGGTGATCGACTTGGTGACGGCGGCGCCGGTCGCCTTGGCGGTCACGGCCTTGACGAAGGACCGCGCGACCGGCAGCGACACGTCGGCTTCCAGCAGCGCGACGCGCACCTCGCGCAGCGCGACCTCGACGTCTTCGGCCGACAGCGCACCCTGCTTGGTCAGCCGGTCGAAGACACCGGAGAGCCGGTCGGAAAGGTTCTCGAACATGGCGGCGCTCCTTGGCCCGATGCGTTGCGACGTGCCGCCGATGTAAGGCGACGGTGAGGAAATCCCCAGCCCTTCCTTGCGGAAACGATCAAAGCGAAGCGGCGCCCGTGGGCGCAACGCGCTGACGGACGGCGATCCCCCCGGATACGGGATGGGACCGGAAGCGTGACACTTCCGGGGAATTGGCGCGGGGCATAGCCGGGGCGGGGAGGGGAGTCAAGTCTTGCGCCGGCCTCCCCCAGCCTTGCTCCTGCGGGACAGCTTTGCGATAAGCGCGGCAACCGCCGTCCGGCGGACAGACGTCAGGGGAGAGCCCATGTCCTTTCGCGCGCGCCACCTTCTTGGCATCGAGCACCTGGCCCCAGACGAGATCGTCACGGTCCTCGACCTTGCGGACCAGTATGTCGAGCTGAACCGCCGCACGGTCAAGCGCACCGACGTGCTGGCCGGCATGACCCAGATCAACATGTTCTTCGAGAATTCGACCCGCACCCAGTCCAGCTTCGAGCTGGCGGGCAAGCGGCTGGGCGCAGATGTCATGAACATGTCGATGGCCTCGTCGTCGGTGAAGAAGGGCGAGACGCTGATCGACACGGCGCTGACGCTGAACGCGATGCATCCCGACCTGCTGGTGGTGCGCCACGGCTCGTCGGGCGCGGTCAACCTGCTGGCGTCCAAGGTCAACTGCGCGGTGCTGAACGCGGGCGACGGCAAGCACGAACACCCGACCCAGGCGCTGCTCGACGCGCTGACGATCCGCCGCGCCAAGGGCCGGATCCAGCGCCTGACCGTCGCGATCTGCGGCGACATCTCGCATTCCCGGGTCGCGCGCTCGAACCTGCTTCTGCTGGGCAAGATGGAGAACCGCGTGCGTCTCGTCGGTCCGCCGACGCTCATGCCCGCGGGCGTGGCCGAGTTCGGCTGCGAGGTCTATGACGACATGACCGAGGGGCTGAAGGGCGCCGACGTGGTGATGATGCTGCGCCTGCAGAAAGAGCGGATGGACGGCGGCTTCATCCCGTCCGAGCGCGAGTATTTCCACCGCTACGGGCTCGATGCCGAAAAGCTTTCGTATGCGAAGGAAGATGCGATCGTCATGCACCCCGGCCCGATGAACCGCGGGGTCGAGATCGACGGCACCATCGCCGACGACATCAACCGCTCGGTGATCCAGGAACAGGTCGAGATGGGCGTCGCGGTGCGCATGGCCTGCATGGACCTGCTTGCGCGCAATCTGCGCACCGAGCGCGGCCGCGCCGCGGCCGGGGTCATGGTCTGATGGCCGACTGGCTTGCCGCCACCTTCGCGCCGCTCGACGCGGGCGCCCCGCTCTGGGCGCCCTGGGTCGCGCTTGGCGCGCTCGCGCTGGTGGCGCTCGCTCTCCTGCTCTGGCGCCGCGGCGCCGCGCTCGCCGCGGCCACGACCGAGGCGCGGCGCCTGGCCGTGCTGCTGTCCGAGCGCGACGCCCGCGCCCAGGCCGAGGCGGTGGAGCGTGCGGGCCTCGATGCCCGTCGCGACGCCGATCTCGACGAGGCGCGCCGCCGCATCGCCGCCGGCGAGGCCGCGTTGGCCGAGGCGCGCCAGCTGACCGACACGCTGCGGCGCGAGCAGGAGAAGCGGCTGAACGACGCCGCCGACCGCTATGCCGGCTCGGAACGCAAGCTGGCCGCGCTGATCGCCCAGACCGGCGAGGAACGCCGCGCCGCCGAGGAGAAGATCGCGCTGGTCAGCCGGATGCGCGACGACATGGCCCGCAGCTTCAAGGAGCTGGCCGACGCCTCGCTCAAGGCCACGAACGAGGAGCTGACCAAGGCCAGCCGCGAGCGGCTGGAGCAGGCGCTGAACCCGCTCAAGGAACACGTGACCCTGTTCCAGACGGAACTCCGCGCCGTGCACGAGGGGGCCCTGCGCGACCGCCAGGCGCTGAAATCCGAGATCGAGGCGCTGACGAAGCGCTCGGAAGAGGTCTCGAAGGAAGCGACCGCGCTCACCCGCGCGCTCAAGGGCGACAAGCAGCGCCAGGGCGCCTGGGGCGAGATGATCCTCGAGACGCTGCTCGAACGCTCGGGCCTGCGCAACGGCGAGGAATACGTCACCCAGACCAGCCACGGCACCGAGGACGGCGGCCGCCTGCGCTCGGACGTGATCGTCAACATGCCCAACGGCTCGGCGCTGGTCGTGGACAGCAAGGTCTCGCTGATCGACTACGAGGCCGCGGTGAATGCCGAGACCGACGAGGACGCGCTGGCCGCCCGCCGCCGCCACGTCGTCGCGCTGCGCCGCCACATCGACACGCTGGGGTCGAAGAACTACCAGCACTACGCCGGCGTCACCGTCGACTACGTGGTGATGTTCGTCCCGATCGAGGGCGCGCTGTCGGAAGCCCTGCGCGAGGCGGGCGACCTGACCCAGTACGCGATGGACCGCAACGTCACCATCGCCACGCCGACGACGCTGATGATGGCGCTGCGCACCGTCGCCAGCTTCTGGACCATCGACCGGCGCAACCGCAACGCCGAAGAGATCGCCAAGCGCGCGGGCCTGCTTTACGACAAGGTCGCGGGCTTCACCGAGGCGATGGAGAAGGTCGGCGGCGCGCTGACCAGCGCCCAGTCCGCCTATGGCACCGCGCTTGACCGGCTCAGCCGCGGCAACGGCAACGTGCTGGCGCAGGTCGACATGCTCAAGCGTCTCGGGGCCCGCGCCTCGAAGCAGCTGAAGACCGAGTTCGAACCCGAAGACGATGCCGTGCTGACCGACGAGACCCCGCCGGGGCTCGACAGCCTGCCTGCCGCCAACGACCGCCCCGCCGAGTGAGGCCCCGGATGATCCACATCGAAAACGCCCGCCTGATCGACCCCGAGGCCCTGAGCATCCGCGACGGCTCGGTGACGCTGCAAGACGGCCTGATCGTCGCGATCGACGCCCCCGCGCCCGCGGACGCGCAGGTGATCGACGCCCGCGGCAAATGCCTCGCGCCCGGGATCGTCGATCTGGGCGTCAAGATCGGCGAGCCGGGCGAGCGCCACAAGGAAAGCTTCCGCTCGGCCGGCCTCTCGGCCGCGGCGGGGGGGGTGACCACGATGATCGTGCGCCCCGACACCACGCCCGCGCTCGACAGCCCCGAGATGCTGGAATTCGTCACCCGCCGCGCGGCCGAGGCCTCACCGGTGCGCATCCGCCACATGGCGGCGCTGACCAAGGGCCGCGAAGGCCGCGAGATGACCGAGATCGGCTTCCTGCTCGACGCGGGCGCGGTGGCCTTCACCGACTGCGACCACGTGGTCGAGAACACCAAGGTGCTCAGCCGCGCCTTCACCTATGCCAGGTCGCTGGGCGCGCTGGTGATGGCCCATCCGCAGGACCCGGGCCTGTCGGCCGGCGCGGCGGTGACCAGCGGCAAGTTCGCGTCGCTGCGCGGTCTGCCGGGCGTCTCGCCGATGGCCGAGCGCATGGCCTTCGACCGCGACATGGCGCTGGTCGAGATGACGGGCGTGCGCTACCACGCCGACCAGATCACCTGCGCGCGCACGCTGCCGGCGCTCGAGCGGGCGAAGAAGAACGGGCTCGACGTCACCGCGGGCGTGTCGATCCACCACCTGACGCTGAACGAACTCGACGTCGGCGACTACCGCACCTTCTTCAAGGTCAAGCCGCCCCTGCGCGGCGAGGACGACCGGATCGCGGTGGTCGAGGCGGTGGCCACCGGGCTGATCGACATCATCAGCTCGATGCACACGCCGCAGGACGAGGAATCGAAGCGCCTGCCCTATGAAGAGGCCGCGAGCGGCGCCGTGGCGCTGGAGACCTTCCTGCCCGCGGCGATGCGCCTGTGCCACGCCGGTCTGATCGACCTGCCGCGGCTGTTCCGGGCGATGGCGCTGAACCCGGCGCGCCGGCTGGGCCTGCCGCAGGGGCGGCTCGCCGCCGGCGCGCCCGCCGATCTGGTGCTGTTCGACCTCGACGCGCCCTTCGTGCTCGACCGCTTCACGCTGCGCTCGAAATCCAAGAACACCCCCTTCGACGGCGAGCGGATGGAGGGGAAGGTGCTTGCGACCTTCGTCGCCGGCCGGCAGGTCTTCGGCGCGGGCGCCTTCGCGCAAGAGGCCGCCTGATGCCCGTGATCACCTCGGACCCCCTGTCGCTGATCCTGACCGCGATCCTCGCCTATGCGCTGGGATCGGTCGCCTTCGGCCTCGTGATCACCCGCGCCTTCGGGCTGGGCGACCTGCGCGCCATCGGCTCGGGCAACATCGGCGCGACCAACGTGCTGCGCACCGGCAACAAGCCCGCGGCGCTGCTGACGCTGCTGCTCGACAGCGGCAAGGGCGCGATCGCGGTGCTGGTGGCGCGCGCGCTGGTGGGCGAGGACGCGGCCCAGCTTGCCGGCTTCGCGGCCTTCCTCGGGCATTGCTTCCCGGTCTGGCTGCGGTTCAAGGGCGGCAAGGGCGTCGCGACCTTCCTCGGCACGATGCTGGCGCTTGGCTGGCCCGTCGGGCTCGCGGCCTGCGCGCTGTGGCTGGCGGCGGCGCTCGCGTTCCGCATCTCCTCGCTCTCGGCGCTGATCGCCTCGGTGCTGGCCGCGCCGGTCGCGGCGGCGCTCGGACGGGGCGAGATGGTGGTGCTGATCCTCGCGCTGGCCGCGCTGGTCTGGATCCGCCACCTGCCCAACATCAAGCGCCTGCTCGCGGGGACGGAGCCGCGGATCGGCAAGAAGAAACCCTGACCGTCCGACCGCGGCGCCGGGGGAGGGGCGCCCGGGTCGGGCATCTGACCGGAGTGCGCACATGCCGCCGTTGCTGGCCGCGATCCTCACCATCTTCCTCTTCCAGCTCGGCGGCGAAGTGCTGACGCGCTTTGCCCACCTGCCGATCCCGGGGCCCGTGATCGGCATGGTCGCGATGGCCGCGGGCTTCGTGCTCAGCCCGCGGCTGCTGGCGCTGGTGCGTCCGGTGGCGCAGACGCTGCTGGGGCACCTGTCGCTGCTGTTCGTGCCGGCAGGCGTCGGCATCGTCAGCCAGATCGACGTGATCCGCCAGCAGGGCGTGGCGCTGATCCTCGCGCTGGTCGTCTCGACGCTTCTGGCCATCGCCGTCGGCGCGGTGGTGTTCGAACTGGTGGCCCGGGCCACCGGCAACCCGCCCCCCGAGGGCGCGGAGCGGCGCAAATGATCGATGCCGCCCTGATCTGGTCCTACCTGACCCAAGGCTCGCTGATCTGGCTGACGGCGACGATCCTGGCCTTCGTCGCCGGCGACTGGTGCTTCCGCCGCACCGGGCGTGCGCCCTGGGCGAACCCGGTGATGCTGGCCATCCTGATCATCGGCGCGCTGCTGCTGGGAACCGGCACGCCCTACACGACCTATTTCGAGGGCGCGCAGTTCGTCCATTTCCTGCTGGGGCCGGCCACCGTCTGCCTCGCGCTGCCGCTCTACCTCAACCTCGGGCACGTGCGCCGCGCGGCGCTGCCGATGATCGCCGCGCTGCTCGCGGGGTCGGCCACGGCGGTGGTCTCGGCGCTGGCGATCGCCTGGGCGATGGGAGTGCGCGGCGGGGTGCTGGCCTCGCTTGCCCCGAAGTCCGCCACCGCGCCGGTCGCGATCGGGATCTCGCAGCAGCTGGGGGGCGAGCCCACGCTGACGGCGGCGCTGGTGCTGCTGACCGGGATCATCGGCGCGATCGCGGTGACGCCGATGCTGAACGCGCTGGGCCTGACCGACTGGCGCGCGCGCGGCTTCGCGACCGGGGTCGCGGCCCATGGCGTCGGCACCGCCCGCGCGCTGCAGGTCAACGAGACGGCGGGCGCCTTCGCCGGCATCGGCATGGCCCTGAACGCGGTGCTGACCGGCATCCTCGCGCCGCTGGTGCTGCACCTGTTCCAGTAGATCGATCGAAGGGGCCGATCGGTTCGGCCCTTCCGATCACCGCAACCGATCGGTCACAGCTTGCGCAGCGGGTCGCCGTTGCGGATCTCGCCCTCGGTCACGATCTCGCACAGCACGCCGCGCAGCCGCAGCGCGGGATGGCCGGGCGCGACGATCCAGTCCTTGGCGGCCTGGCCATAGCGCACCTTCCACTTCACGCAGCCGTCGTTGAACACCGACGACACCCTCAGCACCGCGCTGCCGGCCTGCAGCAGCGTGCCCTCGGGCAGGTTGGCCTCGGACATGTCGAGATCGGCGATGAAGGTGTCGCCGGGATGCGGCGTGCCCTCGCGGTCGCGCCAGACCAGGTCCATCACCCGCCGCGGCAGGATCGAGACCTGGATCCGCGGGTCGGGGCTGCCGTCGGCAAGCGTCATCCAGGGCGCGGCCAGCCAGCGTTCGGTCTCGCCCTCGGGCGAGAGCACGCCGCGCTCCGGCGTCAGGCGCAGGCTGTCGGGGAACCGGCGCTGGTTGTAGGCGGGGCGGAAGCAGATCCGCTCGATCCGGGCGGCGTCCTTCGGCGCGGCAAGGACATGGGGCAGCGCGGCGTCAAGCGCCTCGCGCGTCACGGGATCGGTCGCGGGATCGGTCATGGGCTGAGTTCCGAGAGAAGGGCAGGGGTGGGCCAGGCATCGGCGGGCAGGCCAAGGCGCAGCTGCTCGGCCTGGACGGCGGCGCGGGTGCGGGCGCCGAGGATGCCGTCGATCTCGCCGACGTCATGGCCGCGCGCGGCCAGCCGTTCCTGCAGGCGGCGCATCGCGGCGGCGTCGAGCCCGGGGGCGGGGCGGCGCGCGTCGAAGACCCCGGCGCCTTCGAGACGGGTCGCGAAATAGGCGGCGGTGGTGACGTAGACGAAGCTCTGGTTCCAGTGGAACAGCACGCGGAAGTTCGGATAGGCGAGGAAGGCCGGCCCGTCGCGGCCCATCGGCAGCAGCAGCGAGGCCGGCAGCTCGTGCGCGGCGGTCGATGCGGCGGCGCGCAGGGTGACGCCGCGGTCGCGCCACTCCTCGACCGGCAGCGCGGTGTCGAGCCCGGTCTGCGACCAGTCGAACTCCGGGTCGTCGGGCAGCACGACCTCCTGCAGCCAGGGTTCGCCCGGCCGCCAGCCGATGTCGGCCAGCTTGGCCGCCGCCGAGACCAGCGCATCGGCCGACGAGGTCTTGAGCCGGACATGCCCGTCGCCGTCGCCGTCGCGGCCATGAGCGAGGATGTCGGCGGGCAGCATCTGCACCTGCCCGATCTCGCCCGCCCAGGCGCCGGTGGTGGCCTGGGGATCGAAATCGCCGCGGCGGTACAGCGCGATCGCCGCCAGCACCTGCGGCCGGAACAGCGCCGGGCGGCGGCAGTCATGCGCCAGCGTCATCAGCGCGTCGCGGGTGTTGAAATCGCCCTGCACCTGGCCGTAGTCGGTCTCGAGCGCCCAGAACGCCAGCAGGACCCCGCGCGGCACGCCGGTCTCGCGCTCGATCCGGTCGAACAGCGCGGCATGCGTCTCGGACATCCGGGTGCCGCGGGTGACGCGGTCGCGGCTGATCACGGCCCGGGCGAAATCGATGAAGCTTTTCTGGAACACGCCCTGCGCGCGGTCGGCGCGCAGCACCCGCGCGTCGTCGCGGCTGCCGCGGAAGAAGGCGCCCAGCTGCGCGGGCGTCGCGCCCTCGGCCGCGGCCTCGTCCTGCAGCCCCTGGACGAAGGCACCCCAGGGCCCGCCGCAGGGCGCCGCCGCCGCGGGCGGGGGCGAGAGCAGGCAGGCCAGCAAGGGGGCGAGGGCGAGGGCGGTGCGGCGCATGATGGCGCGACGCTAGCGCCGGGTCCGCGCGCGGACAATCGCCGATCGCCGCCCCGGCGCCGAAATGCGGCGCTCAGCCCAGCGCGGCGCGGTCGTGGGGCGCGTCGAAGTCCAGCACCGGGTTGATCGGGATGATCCGGTTCGGATTGATCGTGTCGTGGCTGTAGTGGTAGTGGCGCACGATATGGGCCAGATCGACCGTGGCCGCCACGCCCGGGGTCTGGAAGATGTCGCGGGTATAGGCCCAGAGCGCGGGGTAGTCGATGATCCGGCGCCGGTTGCACTTGAAGTGCAGGTGATAGACCGGATCGAACCGCACGAGGGTGGTGAACAGCCGGATGTCGGCCTCGGTCATCTGCCCGCCGACCAGCCAGCGCCGGCCCGACAGCCGGTCCTCCAGCCAGTCGAGGCTGTCGAACAGCGCGTGCACCGCCGCATCGTAGGGGGCCTGACGGGTGGCGAAGCCCGCCTTGTAGACGCCGTTGTTGACGGTGTCGTAGATGCGCGCGTTCACCGTCTCGATCTCGGGGCGCAGCGCCTCGGGCCAGAGGTCGGCGGTGTTGCCGGTCAGCCCGTCGAAGGCCGAATTGAACATCCGGATGATCTCGGCGCTTTCGTTCGACACGATGGTGCCCTGCGCGCGGTCCCACAGGATCGGCACGGTGACGCGCCCCGAGATGCCGGGCTCGGCCCGCGTGTAGATGTCGCGCAGGAAGGGCAGGCCGAACTGGCGGTCACCGGTGGCGCCGGGGAAGTCGGTGGCGAAGGTCCAGCCGTCGTCGAGCATCTCGGGATGCACGACCGAGACGTCGATCAGCCCCTCGAGACCCTTCAGCGCGCGGAAGATCAGCGTGCGGTGCGCCCAGGGACAGGCGAGCGAGACATAGAGGTGATAGCGCCCGGCCTCGGCCGCGAAGCCGCCCTTGCCCGAGGGGCCGGGGGCGCCGTCGGCGGTGACCCAGTTGCGGAACTTGGCGGTGCTGCGCTCGAACGCGCCGCCGGTCGCCTTTGTGTCGTACCATTCCGAAGACCAACGACCGTCGATGAGCTGACCCATGGGAGCCTCCTTGCCTTGGCGCTGGGAGCTAGGGCGGGCGGCGTCGGCGGAAAACCTGCGGGGAAGCGCAGCCGCCGCGCGGTGACGCACAGCCCCGGCGGATCGGCCGGCCCGGGGCGCCGGGCGCCGGGCGTGGCGGTCACGCGTTTCTTTCAGCGCTGCGCTTGATTTCGCCGACGCCGACGCCACTATCGGCTTCGTGAAGAGGAGGGCCCCCGCGATGTTCGAAGTGTTCCCCGAGGACCTGCGCAAGCAGCTGCTGGCCGCCGAACGCAAGGCGCAGTCGCGCCGCTCGCGGCTGCGGGTCGAGACCGGGCGCGAAAGCTGGCCGGTGCTGCGGCGCTGGGAGGACGGCTTTGCGCTCGATGCCCGGCGGGTGTCGCATCTGCGCGGCCTCGTCGATCTCTACGACGGGCCGCGCCACGTGATGCAGTGCCTGATCTTCGCCTCGGGCGTCGAGGGCGACGAGCTGATCTGCTCGGTCAAGTCGGCGACGCCGGCAGGGGACCGGCCGCCGGTCGATTTCGTCCGGCCCGAGGGCGGGCCGGCCGCGCTGCTGCCGCGTTACTGAAGGTCGGCGAAGGCCGCCTTCAGCCGCGCCACCGCGTCCTCGATCACCGGGCGCGGGGTGGCGAGGTTGAAGCGCAGGAAGCTTTCGCCGCCCAGCCCGAAGGTCTCGCCGTGGTTGACGGCGATCTTGGCGTCCTTCTCGACGCGCGCGCGGAAGTCCTCGGGCGCCATGCCGGTGCCCGAGAAGTCGACCCAGGCGAGGTAGGTCGCCTCGAGCGGCATCGAGCGCAGGCCGGGGATCGCGTTCACGCCCGCGTCGAAGATCCGGCGGTTGTTGTCGAGATAGACGGTCAGCGCGTCGACCCAGGCCGCGCCTTCGGGCGAATAGGCGGCGGTGACCATGTGCATCCCGAAGCTGTTGGGCGAGATGCCAAGCGCGTTGACCCGGCCCGCGAAGGTCTCGCGCAGGGCGGGGTCGGGGATGATGACATTGCCGATGTGGGCGCCGGCGATGTTGAAGGTCTTGGTGGCGGCGGTCAGCATCACCAGCCGGCCGAGGCAGTCGGGCGCGGCCACCGGCATCGGCGTGTGGGTGCTGCCGGGCATCACCAGGTCGGCGTGGATCTCGTCCGACACGAGGATCATGTCATGGGCGGCGCAGAAGGCCGCGACCGCGCGCAGCTCGTCCCCGGACCAGACCCGGCCGCCCGGATTGTGCGGCGAGCAGAGCACGAGCATCTTCTCGCGGCCGGTCAGGCGCGCCTCCCAGGCGTCGAAATCCATCTCGTAGCGGCCGTCCGCCAGCGACAGCGGGCATTCGGTGACGGTGCGGCCGGCGGCTTTGATGACGCGGGCGAAGGCGTGGTAGACCGGGGTCATCAGCACCACCGCGTCGCCCGGCGCGGTGAAGGCGTCGACCGCCATCGCGGTGCCGTTCACCAGGCCATGGGTGGTGAAGATCCAGTCGGTCTGGATCGACCAGCCGTGGCGGGCCTGCATCCACCAGGCGATCGCGGCGCGATAGGCGCTGTCGTCGCCGAAATAGCCGTAGACGCCGTGCGCGGCCATCTTCTCGACCGCCGCCTGCACCGCCGCCGGGGGGCGGAAGTCCATGTCGGCCACCCACATGGCGATGCCCTCCTCGGGCGAGACGCCATAGGTCTTCTCCATCATGTCCCACTTCGAACAGTGGGTGCCCTTGCGGTCGATGATCTCGTCGAAGGTGACATCTAGGCTCATGCGGGAGGTCCTTTCCGGGGGTCGTGCATGGGAGGCGCCTGCCGCCGGACCGGCCCGATCTGGGCCGTTGCGGAGCGGCCGGGCTTGGCCTACATCCGGGACATGACACGCCGCGCCATCCTTATCCACCCCGATCCGCGCCTCAAGAAGGTCTGCGATCCCGTGACCGCCGTCGACGACGCGGTGCGGGCGCTGGCCGACGACATGCTGGAGACGATGTACGACGCGCCCGGGATCGGGCTTGCCGCGCCCCAGGTGGGCGTGACCAAGCGGATGCTGGTGATGGACTGCGTCAAGGACGCCGCCGAGACGCCGCGGCCGATGGTGCTGATCAACCCCGAGATCACCTGGTCCTCGGAGGGGCTGAACAGCTACGAGGAAGGCTGCCTGTCGATCCCCGACCAGTATGCCAGCGTCACCCGCCCGGCCGAGGTCGAGATCGCCTGGCTGGGGCTGGACGGCAAGCGCCATTCCGAGCGGTTCGAAGGGCTTTGGGCGACCTGCGTGCAGCACGAGATCGACCACCTGAACGGCAAGCTGTTCATCGACTATCTCGGGGCGCTGAAGCGGCAGATGATCACGCGCAAGATGGAAAAGCTGAAGCGCGAGATGGCGCGGACGTGAGGGGGGCCTTCGCATGGCGGTGATGCCCCTGGTGATGTGGCCCGATCCGCGGCTGGCGCGGCGCGCGGCCGAGGTGACCGAGTTCGACTCGATGCTCGCCGGTCTTGCGCGCGACATGCTCGACACGATGTACGCGGCCCCCGGGCGCGGCCTTGCCGGGCCGCAGGTCGGCGAGATGGTGCGGATCTTCGTGATGGACTGCGGCTGGAAGGACGGCGCCCCCGATCCGCGGGTGATGGTGAACCCGGTGATCCTGTGCGCGAGCGGCGCGGCCACCCGCGACGAGGGCTGCCTGTCGGTGCCGGGCCTCGCCGTGCCGGTGACGCGGCCCGACCGCCTGACGCTGCGCTGGCAGGAGCTGTCGGGCGACTGGCGCGAGGAGGTCTTCGACGGTTTCGCCGCGACCTGCATCCAGCACGAGCGCGACCATCTCGACGGCATCCTGCACCTTGACCGGGCCGCGCCCGCCGACCGCGCGGCGGCGCTGGCGCAGCTGGACGGCCCCGCACGGCTGGAGGCCAGCGCATGACCGTCCGCGCCTTCGTGCCCTATCCCGACAAGCGCCTGCGCACCGCCGCCGATCCGGTCCCCGCGATCACCGAGACCGTGCGCATGATCTGGGACGACATGGTCGAGACCATGGACGCGATGCCGGGCGTCGGCCTTGCCGCGCCGCAGATCGGGATCATGATGCGGCTCGCCGTCGTCGACGCCTCGGACAAGCGCGGCCAGGCGGTGCGGATGGCCAATCCCGAGGTGCTGCACGCCTCGGTCCAGTTCCGCAAGTACGAGGAGGCGAGCCCGAACCTGCCCGGCGTCTCGGCGATCATCGAGCGGCCGCGGGCGGTGACGGTGCGGTTCCTCAACGAGGCGGGCGAGATCGAGGACCGCGACTTCGTCGGCCTCTGGGCCACGAGCGTCCAGCACCAGATCGACCACCTGAACGGCAAGGTCTATGTCGACCACCTGTCGCCGCTGCGTCGCAAGATGCTGGTGGCGAAAAGCCAGAAGATGACCCGCTGATGCGCGTCGTGTTCATGGGCACGCCGGACTTCTCGGTCCCGGTGCTCGAGGCGCTGGCGGCCGCGCACGAGGTCGTCGCGGTCTACTGCCAGCCGCCGCGCCCGGCGGGGCGGGGCAAGAAGGACCGCCCCTCGCCGGTGCAGGCGCGGGCCGAGGCGCTGGGCCTGCCCGTGCGCCATCCGGTCTCGCTGAAGGCGGCCGAGGCGCAGGCCGAGTTCGCGGCGCTCGGGGCCGACATCGCGGTGGTGGTGGCCTACGGGCTGATCCTGCCGCAGGCGGTGCTGGACGCGCCGCGCCTTGGCTGCGTGAACATCCACGCCTCGCTGCTGCCGCGCTGGCGCGGCGCCGCGCCGATCCACCGCGCGATCATGGCGGGCGATGCCGAGACCGGGATCTGCATCATGCAGATGGAGGCGGGGCTGGACACCGGGCCGGTGCTGCTGCGCGAGGCGGTGGCGATCGGCGCCGAGGAGACGACGGGCGGGCTGCACGACCGGCTGTCGGCGCTTGGCGCGCGGATGATCCTCGAGGCGCTCGCGGGCCTGCCCGGGCTGGTGCCCGCGGTGCAGCCAGAGGCAGGCGTGACCTATGCCGCCAAGATCGACAAGGCCGAGGCGCGGATCGACTGGACCCGGCCCGCGGCCGAGGTCGACCGGCTGATCCGCGGGCTGTCGCCGTTCCCCGGCGCCTGGTGCGAGATCGCGGGCGAGCGGGTGAAGATCCTGCGCTCGCGGCTGGCCGGCGGATCGGGCGCGCCCGGCGCGGCGGGATCGAGTGCGCCCGGCGCGACGGGGCCGGGCTTCGTCGTTGCCTGCGGCGCGGGCGCGATCGAGGTTCTGGAGGCGCAGCGCGAGGGCAAGCGGCCGATGCCGGCGGCAGAGGTGCTGCGCGGATTGGCGCTGCCCGAACGGCTGTCCTGAGCGCAACCCTTGCGGGCGCGGCGGGCCGTGGCAATGATGCCCGGGCCCCGACTCGGCCGGGGTTCGATGGGCCCGGCATGCAATTCGGACTGACTCAGCTTCTGTGGAGCCTCGGCGGCGCCGGCTCGCTGTTCTTCGCGATGAAGTTCGCCCGGATCGGCGTCTGGCTGCTGTTGCGCCCCGGCGGCTGGGCCGTCGTCGTGCTGGGCATCCTCGTCGCGGTCAAGGCGATGGACCCGGGGCCCGAGGCGCCCGTGCTGGCCGAGGTCGCCGCGCCGGCCGTGGCCGACCCGGTCCGGCCCGCCAAGGTCCTGCCCGCCCGCACGTTGCCCGCCCGCACCTTGCCCGACCGCGCGATGCAGCCGGCCCCTATGCGCCCCTGACCGCGCCGGCCGGGATGGCCTGCCCGGCCCTACTTCGCCTTCTGCGGCTTGAACGGCGCCATGCCCCCGCGCGCCAGCTCGTCGGCGCGTTCGTTCTCGGGGTGGCCGGCATGGCCCTTGATCCATTCCCAGGTGACGTTGTGGCGGGCCGCCGCGCCGTCGAGCCGCTGCCACAGGTCGACGTTCTTCACCGGCTTGCCGTCGGCGGTGCGCCAGCCCTTGCGCTTCCAGCCGTGGATCCAGCCGGTGACGCCGTTCTTCACATAGGCCGAATCCGTCACCACGGTGATCGTGGTCGGCCGCGCCAGCGCCTCGAGCGCCGAGATCGCCGCCAGAAGCTCCATGCGGTTGTTGGTGGTGTCCGGCTCGCCCCCCGACAGGGTGCGCTCGCGCACCACCTTGCCGTCCTCGCGCGCGAGCAGCAGCGCGCCCCAGCCCCCGGGGCCGGGATTGCCGGAACAGGCGCCGTCGGTATAGGCGAAAAGCTGGACCATGGAGCCTCCGGGGATGATGGTCCGGAGGGTCTAGGCGCTCGGGCCGGTCAGGTCAACGCGCCGGGGCGGCGGGGGTCAGAACGGCTCGCCGAAGCGGTCGGCGACCAGCGCCTCGAGCTCGCCGGCCAGCTTCTCGGCCTCGGACCCCGAGGTCTCGACCTCGATCGAGCAGCCCTTGGACGCGGCGAGCATCAGCAGCCCCATGATGGAATCGCCCGACACGTCCATGCCCTGATGGCTGACGGTGGCGCGGGCGTCGTGGCGTTCGACCACCTCGACGAACTTGGCCGAGGCGCGGGCGTGAAGGCCCTTCTCGTTGACGATCTTGAGGGTCTTGCGCACCTGTCCTCCCGGGTGGTCGTGCGTGGCAGGGAAGGGGATCAGGTGCCCGATCAGGTCCCGGTCCGGCCGAATTCGCCGGCCTGGTAGCAGTTGATGTACTTGCGCCCGGCATCCAGCGCCGAGGTGACGGCATCGCCCACGGTCAGGTTGCGCGACTTGGCCAGCTTGATCAGCATCGGCAGGTTGGCGCCGTAGACGATCTGGCGGTTGCGCGGCGCGCAGGCCATCAGGCTCAGGTTCGAGGGCGACCCCCCGAACATGTCGGTCACGACGACCACGCCCGATCCCTCGTCGACGGCATCCGCCGCGGCGCAGATCTCGGCCTGCTTGCCTGCCCGGTCGTGATCCTCCTCGATGGAGATCGCACGAATGCCGGACTGCTTGCCCACCACATGTTCCACGGCCGAGAGATATTCCCGTGCCAGACCACCATGGGCGACGATCACGATACCGATCACGCCTTGCCTACCTTCAACGGTTTCCCGCGCCGGCGGATGCCCGGCGCTCCAGTTCCCTGTGTCTTTTAGACACCTGCCATCCGCTCTGTGCAAGCGCAGCAGCGAGCTTTTCGGTCAGTGTGACGGAGCGGTGTTGCCCTCCGGTACACCCCAGACCGATCGTCAGATGCGCCTTTCCTTCCTCAAGATGGGCCGGCAGGACCAGCTCCACAAGATCCAATACCTTCGTGAAGAAGTCACCAAACCGTGGATCATCCGTCACATAATCGGCAACGGCGGCATCGCGGCCGTCCAGCGGGCGCAGCGCCGGCTCCCAGTGCGGATTGCGCAGGAATCGGCAGTCGAACATGATGTCGAGCCCGCGCGGCACGCCGCGCTTGTAGCTGAAGCTCTGGACAGAGACGCCGATCCGTGCCGGGCCCAGCTGGTCGAACCAGCGCTGCACCTCGGCCTTCAGCTCGTGCACCGTCAGCTCGGTGGTGTCGATGACGATGTCGGCGCGGGCCCGGATCGGGGCGAGCAGGTCGATCTCGCGGGCGATTCCCTCGCCTGGGTCGGGCGAGAGCGGGTGGCGGCGGCGGGTCTCGTTGTAGCGGCGCACCAGCGCGCCGGGCTCGCAGTCGAGATACAGCACCTCGAGCTCGATCCCCGGCTCGCGGGTCATGCGGTCGATCGCCTCGATCAGCGCGCCGGCCGAGAAGTCGCGGTTGCGCACGTCGATCCCGAGCGCGATCGGGCGCGACAGCGGCGGGCCGTCAAGCAGCCGCGGCACCAGGCTGAGCGGCAGGTTGTCGATCGGCTCGTAGCCGAGATCCTCGAGCACGTGGATGGCGGTGGAACGGCCGGCACCTGACGCGCCGGTGACGAGCACCATGCGCTGGCCGGGCTGTTCCTGCGGGTCTGGCTGGTCGGTCATCGGATCTTCGGGCCTGGGTCGGGGAGGGGCCGGGGGCGTCGCGCCCGGACCTCAGTCGGAGCGGCCGCCACGCAGCCATTGCAGCAGGGCGGGGCCAAGATGCGGGGCATCCTGCCCGTGCACAAGGGCGATATCATGGCCGAGAAGCGACAGGATCCGGCGCGGCGGCAGCCGCTCGGGCTCGGGGCGGCCGAGGTCGACGGCCAGCACGACCGGGGTGGCGCCGGCGGTGCGGGCCTGCAGGATGCCGACGCCGCGCGCCTCGATCCGGCCGAGGATCGCGGGCGGGCAGCGGGCGACGAGCGCGGCGGCGGTCGCGGTGATCTCGGTGCGGTCGTCGGCCACCAGCCGCGCGCCATGCGCCAGCATCCACAGCCCCAGCGCGGACTTGCCGCTGCCCGACGGCCCGAGGATCAGCAGGCCCTTGCCCTCGATCGCGACGGTGGTGGCATGCAGCAGGGCGGCGGGGGGCGTGGCGCCGGTCACACCGGCAGGCCGACCACGAATCGCGCCCCGAGCGGTTCCGAGGTGATGTCGGCCTCGGTCGGGCGGATGTTCTCGGCCCAGATCACGCCGGCATGCGCCTCGACGATCTGCTTCGAGATCGCGAGGCCAAGGCCCGAATGCTCGCCGAACTGGCCGACCGGGCGTTCCGAGTAGAAGCGCTTGAAGATCTTGGTCAGCGCGGTCTCGGGGATGCCCGGGCCGGTGTCCTCGACCACGACCAGCACGCGGTTGTCGCGCCGGCGCACCCAGACGCGGACCGCGTCGCCTTCCTCGCAGAACGAGATGGCGTTGGTGATCAGGTTGACGAAGACCTGCGCCAGCCGCGCCTCGAGCCCGGTGATGGTGATCGGGCCGGCGGGCAGGTCGGTGATGTAGTCGACGCCACGCTCGGCCGCCTGCTGCGACAGGTATTCGTTGATGTTGCCGATGGTGCGCAGAAGGTCGAATTCCTCCTCCTCGTCGCGCACCAGCTCGCTGTCGAGCCGCGAGGCGTTCGAGATGTCGCTGACCAGCCGGTCGAGCCGGCGCACGTCATGCTCGATCACCTCCAGCAGCTTCTCGCGCTGGTCGTCGCGCTTGGCCACGCGCATCGTGCCCACGGCCGAGCGCAGGCTGGCCAGCGGGTTCTTGATCTCGTGCGAGACGTCGGCCGCGAACTGCTCGTTGGCATCGATCCGGTCGTAAAGCGCGGTGACCATGCCGCGCATCGCGCCCGACAGGCGCCCGATCTCGTCGGGGCGGCCGGTCAGGTCGGGGATGCGCACCCGGCCCGGGTTCATCTTGCGCGCGTTGCGGTCGCGGCCAAGCTCGGCGGCGATCGCCAGATCGGCGAGCGGGTTGGCGATGGTCGAGGCCAGCACCAGCGACAGCGCGATCGAGATCGCGATCGCGATCAGGAACATCTCGAGCACCTGCTCGCGCTCGGCCCGGACCAGCGCGTCGATCGCGCCGGCGCCCGAGGAGACGGCGATCGCGCCCAGGATGCGGCCGTCGCGCACCACCGGCTCGGCCACGATGAAGACCGTGCCCTCGGTACCCTCGCGGATGTTGCGGACCTGGGTGGTGCCGGTCAGGGCCTGGCTGGCAAGCTCGCCCGACAGCTGCCCGATGTCGAAGCGGCGCTCGGTGTCGACGCGCGGGCCCAGAAGCTCGGCCAGGCCGTTCCAGACCGAGCTGAGGAAATCGGTGATCGCGGTCGAGCGGTGGCGCTCGGTCAGGCCGGGCACGGGGTCGAGCGGGCGGGTGGCGATCTCGCGGCTCGAGATCAGCGGGTTGCCCTGCGCGTCGAACAGGAACAGCGTCGCCCCCTGCGGCAGCGCGATGTTGCTCAGCGTGTCGGTCAGCGCCTCGGCGCTCCAAGGGGCGGTGTCGGTGCCGTGGCGGGCCTCGAACACGTTGCCGATCAGCCGCGCCTCGCCGATCATGTCGCGTTCGCGCTGCGCCACGAGGCTGTCGCGGAACGGGTTGAGGAACAGCACCCCCGCGACCATGACGATCATCGCCATCAGGTTGAAGGTGATGATCTTGCGCGCGAGCGGCGAGCGGTTGAGCGACAGCACGCCGCGCTTGGCGCGGCCCTCGCGCAGCTCGCTCTCGGTCTCGAGCCCCGGCGCGACCCAATCCTCGCCCAGAACCAGACCGCTGTCGCGGCCGGCCTTGGCGCTGGCGTCCTTCGGGCGATGGGCGATGGTCATGGCCGCGCCGTCAATCCTGAGCCGTCATTCCGGGCGTCATTCCTCGTTGTAGCGGTAGCCGATGCCGTAGAGCGTCTCGATCGCCGAGAAATCGTCGTCGACGGTGCGCATCTTCTTGCGCAGCCGCTTGATGTGGCTGTCGATGGTGCGGTCGTCGACATAGACCTGGTCGTCATAGGCGACGTCCATCAGCTGATCGCGGCTTTTGACGAAGCCGGGGCGCTGCGCCAGCGCCTGCAGCAGCAGGAACTCGGTCACCGTCAGCGAGACGTCGCGGCCCTTCCAGCTGACCGAGTGGCGCAGCGGGTCCATGGTCAGCTGGCCGCGGACCATCACCTTGTTCTCTTCGGTCACCGGGATGTCGACGCCGCCGGTCTGGGCCTCCTGCCGGCGCAGCAGCGCGCGGATCCGCTCGACCAGCAGGCGCTGCGAGAAGGGCTTCTTGACGTAGTCGTCCGCGCCCATGCGCAGGCCCAGCACCTCGTCGATCTCGTCGTCCTTCGAGGTCAGGAAGATCACTGGCATGTTGGTTTTCTGCCGCACGCGCTGCAGCAGGTCCATCCCGTCCATCCGCGGCATCTTGATGTCGAACACGGCCATGTCCGGCAAACGCTTGCTGAAGGCATCGAGCGCCGCCTGGCCGTCGTTGTATGTCTCGACCTCGAACCCCTCGGCCTCGAGCGTCATCGACACGGAGGTCAGGATGTTACGGTCGTCATCGACCAGCGCGATACGTGACATGGGCATTCCCCGATGCTGCTTTGCCTGTTTTTTGACACATTGTCCCTTGTCCACACGGGGGAATCAACGGCTAACTGCGAATCGCAGGCCGGCCGTGGTTCGCGCAGCACACGATTTTCCCCAGCATCGACTAATTTGTCTCACCACCGGGTTAGCACAATCGCCTCTGACTGTCTGGAATGATTGCGCTAAACCGCGCTTGGTTGCGCTAACCCTTGAAAACGGCGGGTTTCTTCATGGTTCCGACATGATATAGCAGGGAGGTCGCCCCTCTTCCGAGGGGGTCCGGCGTGCCTGGCCCGCGCGTCGCCTTGATGATTTTGGAGAGCCGCATCGCGGCTTCGGGAGCTTGCACATGACAATCGGACGCGTGAATCCGGCGCAACGACTTGAAGATCAGGGCATCACCGGCCTGGGCAACGTCTACTACAACCTGCTCGAGCCCGCCCTGATCGAGATCGCCGTGCAGCGCGAGGAAGGCAAGCTGGGCCTTGGCGGCACGTTCCTCGTGTCGACCGGCGCCCATACCGGCCGCTCGCCCAAGGACAAGTTCGTCGTCCGCACCCCGGCGGTCGAGGACAAGATCTGGTGGGAAAACAACGCGCCGATGCAGCCCGAGGCTTTCGACGCGCTCTATGCCGACATGCTGGCCCACATGAAGGGCAAGGACTACTTCGTCCAGGACCTGTACGGCGGCGCCGACCCGGCCTACCGGCTCGACGTGCGCCTGGTGACGGAACTCGCCTGGCACAACCTGTTCATCCGGCACCTGCTGCGCCGTCCCGAGCGCGCGGAGCTGGACGGGTTCGAGCCCGAGTTCACCATCATCAACTGCCCCAGCTTCTCGGCCGACCCGGCCAAGCACGGCTGCCGTTCGGCCACGGTGATCGCGATCAACCTCGACAAGAAGGTGATCCTGATCGGCGGCACGCAATATGCCGGCGAAAACAAGAAATCGGTCTTCACGCTGCTGAACTACCTGCTCCCGGAACAGGGCGTGATGCCGATGCACTGCTCGGCCAACCACGCGATCGGCAAGCCCGAGGATTCGGCCGTGTTCTTCGGCCTGTCGGGCACCGGCAAGACCACCCTGTCGGCGGACCCGTCGCGCACGCTGATCGGTGACGACGAGCACGGCTGGACCGGCACCGGCACCTTCAACTTCGAGGGCGGCTGCTACGCCAAGACGATCTCGCTCTCGGCCGAGGCCGAGCCCGAGATCTACGCGACCACGAAGAAGTTCGGCACCGTGATCGAGAACATGGTCTACGATCCCGAGACGCTGGAGCTGGACTTCGAGGACGCGAGCATCACGCAGAACATGCGCTGCGCCTATCCGCTCGACTACATCTCGAACGCGTCGGAAACCGGCCTCGGCGGCGCGCCGAAGAACGTGATCATGCTGACCTGCGACGCCTACGGCGTGCTGCCGCCGATCGCGCGGCTGACGCCGGCGCAGGCGATGTACCACTTCCTGTCGGGCTTCACCTCGAAGACCCCGGGCACGGAAATCGGCGTCGTCGAGCCGATCCCGACCTTCTCGACCTGCTTCGGCGCGCCGTTCATGCCGCGCCGGCCGGAAGTCTACGGCAAGCTGCTGCAGGCCAAGATCAACGAGACCGGCGCCTCGTGCTGGCTGGTCAACACCGGCTGGACCGGCGGCGCCTTCGGCACCGGCAAGCGGATGCCGATCAAGGCCACCCGCGCGCTGCTGACCGCCGCGCTCGACGGCACGCTGAACGGCGTGCAGTTCCGCAAGGACCCGAACTTCGGCTTCGAGGTTCCGGTGGATGTCCCCGGCGTCGACAAGGGCCTGCTGGACCCGCGTTCGACCTGGGCCGACAAGGCCGCCTATGACGCGCAGGCCGCCAAGCTGGTCGAGATGTTCTCGAAGAACTTCGCCCAGTACGTCGACCACATCGACGACGACGTCCGCGCCGCCGCCATCGGCTGAGCCGCGCGCACGGGATCTGGAAGGGGCGTGCCGCCGGCGCGCCCCTTTTGCGTGCGGGGGCGGGTCAGCTCAGCGCCTGGCGGATCAGGTTCAGCCCCACCACCACCAGCAGCAGCTGGCTGAAGCGCCGGAACATCGCCTGGTCGACCCGCGACAGCAGCCGGTCGCCGATCACCGTGCCCAGCACCGCCGGCACCACCAGCACCGCCGAGAACAGCAGGGCCGCGGGCGTGACCGCGCCCGCCATCCAGTGCCCGGCCAGCGCCACGGCGCCGCCCAGCAGGAACAGCATGCCCTGCGTGCGCAGCGCCTCGCGCTTCTCGACCCCGGCCGACAGCAGGTAGACCACGATCGGCGGCCCCCAGACCCCGGCGATCCCGCCGTAGAGCCCCGCCACCGACCCCGAGATCCACTGCGCCCGGTTGCGGTGTTCCAGCCGCATCGCCATCGGCACCCCCGCCAGCTGCAGGCCCGCGTAGGCGGCGATCGGCAACCCGAGGATCAGCAGCGCCGCGCGCTCGGGCACCAGCTGCACCAGCTGCGTCGAGACGAGCAGCAGCAGCACCATGCCCGCCAGCAGCCGGCGGGTCTGCGTCACCGCGGCCCGGAACGGCCCCGGCCCGTCGCGCAGCGCCTGCTGCGCGTTGGTCACCAGGATCGGCAGCAGCACCGCCACCACCACCAGTTTGTGCGGCATGAAGCCCGCGAAACCCGCCACCATGATCAGCGGCAGCGCGAAGCCGACAAGGCCCTTCATCACCCCGCCAAACAGCGTGATCACAAGGGCAAGGCAGAAGGCGGCGGGGGAGAGGCCGCCGGTCACAAGGTCCATCGCAGGCTCCGGTGCAGGGCCCGGCCTGCCTAGCAGGCCCGGCGACCGCGACCAATGTCGAATTGATGGCGCAACAAAACGTCACGAACGACGCGTCATACGAAATCTACTTGCGCGCCGAAAGCGCCCCGCCTATGGCATGATGCAGGTGCAGCACACGATTCCGGGGAGGATGACATGGCCCACGACGGAGCACGGCCGACGGCCGAGATCGACGCCCTCGAACTGGCGCGGGCGGCGCTGCCCGAGGTCGAGGCACTGTTCGACCGCGCCCGCGTCGCGCTTGCGGCCGAGGTCTCGGCCGGGGGGCGGGTGTCGGGCGCGCGGCTCGAGGCGCGGCAGTTCGAGGCCCATGCCCTGTCGTGGCTGGCGACCTATACCGAGGCGCTGCGCCAGCTTCTGGCCTGGGCCGACCGGCTGGCCGGCGCGGGCACGCTTGGCGCGATGGAGCGGCTGATCCTGCAGATCGGCTATGGCGAGTACCTCGCGCAGGTCGCGGGCGGCATCCCGATGAGCCAGGGCGAGACCGCGCGGCTGGCCGACCTCGGGCTCGACTGGGCGCCCGGATACGCGGCGTCGGCGCTGATCGCCGGCGGCAACACCGCGGCCGCGCGCACGGCGCTGGTCGCGCTGATGCGCGAGAACCACGGGCGCGCGACCTTCGGGGTCACCGGGCTGGACGAGGATCTGGAGATGATCCGCGACCAGTTCCGCCGCTATGCCGACGATCGCGTCGTCCCCAATGCCCATGAGTGGCACCTGAAGGACGAGCTGATCCCGATGGAGATCATCACCGAACTGGCCGAGCTGGGCGTGTTCGGCCTGACGATCCCCGAGGAGTTCGGCGGGCTCGGGCTGACCAAGGCCTCGATGGTCGTGGTGTCCGAGGAGCTGTCTCGCGGCTATATCGGCGTGGGCTCGCTCGGCACCCGGTCCGAGATCGCGGCCGAGCTGATCCTGTGCGGCGGCACGCCCGAGCAGAAGGCGCAGTGGCTGCCGAAGCTGGCGAGCGGGGAGATCCTGCCGACGGCGGTCTTCACCGAACCCAACACCGGCTCGGATCTCGGGTCCTTGCGCACCCGGGCGGTGAAGACCGACGAGGGATGGGAGGTGACGGGCAACAAGACCTGGATCACCCATGCCGCGCGCACCCATGTGATGACGCTGCTGGCGCGCACCGAGCCCGACACCACCGACTGGCGCGGCCTGTCGATGTTCCTGGCCGAGAAGACCCCCGGCACCGATGCGGACCCGTTCCCGACCCCCGGCATGACCGGCGGCGAGATCGAGGTGCTGGGCTACCGCGGCATGAAGGAATACGAGCTTGGCTTCGACGGCTTCAAGGTCAAGGCCGAGAACCTGCTGGGCGGCGTGCCGGGGCAGGGCTTCAAGCAGCTGATGCAGACGTTCGAAAGCGCCCGCATCCAGACCGCCGCGCGGGCGATCGGGGTGGCGCAGGCCGCGCTCGAGGTCGGCATGAAATATGCCGAAGACCGCAAGCAGTTCGGGAAGGCGCTGATCGAGTTCCCGCGCGTCTCGGGCAAGCTTGCGATGATGGCGGTCGAGATCATGATCGCGCGGCAGCTGACCTATCACTCGGCCTGGGAAAAGGACCACGACCGCCGCTGCGACCTCGAGGCCGGGATGGCCAAGCTTCTGGGCGCACGGGTCGCCTGGGCGGCGGCGGACAACGCGCTGCAGATCCATGGCGGCAACGGTTTCGCGCTGGAATACACGATCAGCCGGATCCTGTGCGACGCCCGCATCCTCAACATCTTCGAGGGCGCGGCCGAGATCCAGGCGCAGGTGATCGCGCGCCGGCTGCTGGACGGGTCGAACTGACGGCTCAGGCCGTGGCGGGGGCGCCCCGCCGCGGCCGGCCCAGCCGCGGGTGCAGCCGGCCCGCGATGGCGAAGGCGCCGAACAGGGCAAGCCCGCAGGCGGCGAACACCCCCGAGAGCGGCGTCACCGCCAGCACCGCCCAGCTGAGGCCGGGGGTGAGGATGCCCGAGACGTCGCGGAAGCTGGAATAGACCGCCGCCATCTCGGACCGCTCCGAGGGCTTCACCGCCATCAGGAACGGCAGCCCGCCGCAGCAGTCGAGGAAGATCAGGAAGAAGGTGGCCGCGAACAGCGCCACCAGCGCCACCGGCGGTGCCACCGCGCCGAAGGTGGCAAGCAGGAACAGCGCGCCCGCGGCGGCAAAGCCCGAGCGCACGGCGATGCGCACGCCGCGGGCATTGACCCAGCGCAGCATCAGCGGCGCCGCGAACATCATCAGGTTGGTGAGCGACAGCGCGATGCCGCCGGTCTGCTCGCCCAGGCCCGTCTCGATGCAGAACACCGGCAGGTAGACGACATAGACCCACCAGCCGCAGCTGCGGATCACCGCGAACAGCCAGCCCGCGACCAGCCGCGGCTGGCGCATGAACCGGCCAAGGTAGGCAAGCGGGTTCGGCGCGGGGCCGCGTGCGCGGGCGATCTGCCTGCCATTGCCCAGCCGCAGCGTCCAGAAGACCGAAAACAGCGCCAGCGACAGGCACATCGCCACCAGGAACGGCAGCGGCGCCCAGATCCCGTGCAGCCAGATCCCCGCCATCGGCCCCAGCGTCCAGGGCAGGGCGGAATAGAACACCTTGAGGTTCTCGCCCCGGGTCAGGTCGGCGCGGGCGATGTAGTCCATCACATAGGCGTTGAGGCAGACGAAGGCCGTCACCGTGGCCGCCGTCGTCAGCATCAGCGCCAGCGGCGTCGCCCAGTCCGGGCCGGCCACCGCGAGGCCGGGGCCGAGCAGATAGAGCCCGCAGCCCGCCGAATAGAGCCAGCGGCGCGGCACGAAGCGTGCCGCCCAGGGCACCATCAGCCCGACGCCCAGCGACAGGCAGCCGATCAGGAAATACGCAAGGCTCATGCCCTGCGCCGAGCCGATCGCGCGGTACATCGCGATCGGCCAGACCGAGACCAGCATCGCCCGCACCGCGCTGTCGAGCGCGTAGAGCGTCGCGAAGGCACGCACCCCGGGCAGGGGCACGTGACGCAGCAGGGTGGGAAGGTGCTTGTGGGCCATGGTCTCCTCGCCGGCAGCAATGCGCCGCGGCGGCGGGGAATGCTGATCCGGCGGCGACCTCGGGACGTCGGTTTTCCGATCCCGGCGTCCGATGCCGGCGTCCGATGCCGGCGCCAGATACCGGAGTTGGAGGGGGCGCTGCCCCCGCCGCGTGCCGCGGCCCCCCGGGATATTTGAGCCAATGCGAAAGGGGGGCGTGGCGACCTGCACGGCGCGCTGTGCCGCGGCTGGCGGCTGGTGCGGGGTGGCCGGGGCGGGGGGGCGGATCAGCGGCGCGAGAGCGCGTCGACGAGGCGGTTGCGGGCCTCGGGCAGGGGGCGGCCGCGGTCGGCGGCGAGGCGGGTGTCGAGGAAATGGCCGGTCGTGCGCAGGCCCCCGGCGATCTCGGCCGGGGTGGCGCCGGACTGGCCCATCATCGCGGCGGGCAGCGGCAGCAGGCGCGCGGCCCAGTCGCCGGCGGCGCCGCGGCTGACGGCGCGGCCGGTGCGGGGGCTGACATAGGCGAGGTCATCGCGCGCGCCGGTGACCGCGCAGCGCGCGAGGTCGAGGCCGTGGCCAAGCTCGTCGAGCAGCGCCATCTCCCACAGCAGGTAGTCGGGCGGCCAGTCCTCGGCGGCGGCGAGCCGGTCCATCAGCCGGATCGTGCGGTCGTAGAGCCAGGGATGCGGGTCGCGGTCGGCCAGCGCGAAGCGCAGCATGGCGCAGACCGCGTTGAGGCCCATCAGGCCCAGGCGGTCCCCGAGCAGGCCCGCGCGCGACATCACCGGCTCGACCGTGAAGGTGCCGAGCTGATCCTCGAGCCGCGCGCGCCAGCTGAGATCGAGCTGGCCGCCGGGCTGGAGATGCGGCGCGATCCGGCGCGAGACGCCGCCGCGCACGAGGCCCGCGTGGCGGCCGCGCGACCGCGTGAACACCTCGATGATCACCGAGGTCTCGCCCTGCGGCCGCACCGCGATCAGCAGGCCCTCTTCGCGCCAGTCCATCCGTTCACCCGTCCTTCAGGGGCCGTCACTATCGGGTGAGGGCGGGGGGCTGTCCAGTCGCGGCCCCTCGCCGGGCGCGAGGGGGCGTGGCAGGATGCGGCGCATGAGCTCTCCCTCGCATGTTCCCGAAACCCCGGCCCTTTCCCCTCCCGACCTGCGGGGACGCGGGCTGGCCGCGCTAGGGGCGCTGGTCGCGCTGGTGGCGCTGGCGGGGCAGTACGACATCAACCTCGCGCGGCGCGAGGGCGACGCGGTGCTGGCGCTGTGGGGGATGACGCGGTTCTTCACCAACCTGACGGTGGCCTTCGCCTTCGCGCTGCTGCTGGCGGTCGCGCTGGGGTGGCGGGTGCCGGCGCGCACTGCCGCCGGGTTGGTGCTGGCCTGCGTGGTCATGGCGCTGGTCTACTACCTGGTGCTGGCGCCGATGTGGACGCCCGAGGGGATGCGCTGGTGGGTGGCGCAGGCGATGCATGGCGCGACGCCCGCGGCGGTGCTGCTGTGGTGGGCGCTCGCCGCGCCGAAGGCCGGGCTGAGCCTGCGGATGTTCCCCGCGTGGGCGGGCTTTCCCGTCGCCTACCTGGCGATGTCGGTGCTGCGCCAGCGCGCGGGCGAGCGTGCGCCCTATCCGTTCCTGAACCTGTCCGAGCGCGGCGCGGTCGAGGTCGCGCTGGCGGTGATCGCGATCACGGCGCTGTACCTCGTGCTGGCGGCCGGGCTGGTCGCCGTCGCGCGCAGGCTCGCCCAGTCCGACAGGCTTGCTCAGTCCGCGAGCCTCGTTCAGTCCGACAGGCCCGGCTCGTCGAGCAGCGAGCGGCCCTGACGGTCCTCGATCTCCAGCAGCCACAGGTCGGGATCGCGGGCCCGCTCGCGCGCCATCGCGGCATCGACCTCGCGTTCCTCGCCCTCGGCGAAGACCACCCAGGCCCGGGCGCCGGTCATCAGGTCCCAGCTGCGGGCCCAGGCGCGGGCGCGGCCGTCGAGCGTCGCGCATTTCACGATCACGGCGCCGGCCTCGTCATGGCCATGTGCCGCGACATAGACCGGCAGGCCCATCAGCCGGGCCCGGGTCAGCCAGGCGCCGACCCAGACATGGGTCGCGAGCCGCGCGTCAGTTGCCATCCTTGAAATCGAGCCCCATCTCGGAATAGCGCTCGCTCTCCTCGAGCCAGTCGGGCCGCACCTTGACCTGCAGGAACAGGTGCACCGGCCGGCCCATGAACTCGGTCAGGTCGGCCCGCGCCTGCGCGCCGACGGCCTTGATCGTCTCGCCGCCCTTGCCCAGCACGATGCCCTTGTGGCCGTCGCGCATCACGTAGATCACCTGGTCGATCCGGGCCGAGCCGTCCTGCCGCTCTTCCCATTTCTCGGTCTCGACGGTGAGCTGATAGGGGATCTCCTCGTGCAGGCGCAGGGTCAGCTTCTCGCGCGTGACCTCGGCCGCGATCATCCGCAGCGGCAGGTCGGCCAGCTGGTCCTCGGGATAGAACCAGGGACCGCGCGGGATCTGGCCCGCCAGCCATTCCTTCAGGTCCTGCACGCCATAGCCCTTCTCGGCCGAGATCATGAAGGTCTTGTCGAAGGGCATCAGCTCGTTGGCGGCCTCGGCCAGCTTCAGCAGGCTCTCGGCCTTCACCTTGTCGATCTTGTTGATCGCCAGCGCGGCCGGCCGGGTGCCGAGCCGGGCCTTCAGCGCCTCGATCACCTCGCGCGCGCCGTCGGTCAGGCCGCGGTGCGCCTCGATCAGCAGCACGATCGCGTCGGCGTCGGCGGCCCCGCCCCAGGCGGCGGCGACCATCGCGCGGTCAAGCCGGCGGCGCGGCCGGAACACGCCGGGCGTGTCGATGAAGACGATCTGGGCGCGATCCTGCATCGCGATGCCGCGGATCCGGGCGCGGGTGGTCTGCACCTTGTGGGTGACGATCGAGACCTTGGCGCCGACCATCCGGTTCAGCAGCGTCGACTTGCCGGCATTCGGCTCGCCGATCAGCGCGACGAATCCCGCGAAGGTCGGGCCGTCATCGGCCGGGGTCGCCTCGGGCAGCTGCGGGGTGTCGTCGGACATCACTCGGTCTCCAGTTGCGCCAAGAGCGCGGCAGCCGCGGCCTGTTCGCCCGCGCGTTTCGATCCGGCCTCGGCCGTGGCGGTCTCGCCGGTGGCGAGGCGGGCCTCGATGGTGAACACGGGCGCATGGTCGGCGCCCGCGCGGCCGGTCACCTTGTAGACCGGCAGCGCGAGGCCGCGGGCCTGCGCCCATTCCTGCAGCGCCGACTTCGCGTCGCGCGCCTCGTCCGGCACATGCTCGATCCGCGCGCCCCAAAGCCGCAGCACCAGCGCCCGCGCGGCCTCGAAGCCGGCATCGAGATAGACCGCGGCGATCACCGCCTCCATCGCGTCGCCCAGCAGGGCCTCCTTGCGCCGCCCGCCCGACATCATCTCGGACCGCCCGAGCCGCAGCACGTCGCCCAGGCCGATCTCGCGCGCGACATCGGCGCAGCTTTCCTGGCGCACCAGCATGTTGAACCGCGGCGCCAGCTGGCCCTCGGCCGCGCCGCGGTCGGCACGGAACAGCGCCTCGGCGATGGTCAGGCCCAGCACGCGGTCGCCCAGGAATTCCAGCCGCTCGTTCGAGGGACGGGTGCCCGAGGAGATCGACGAATGCGTGACGGCCCGAACCAGAAGTTCGGGCCGCGAGAAGCTGTGACCCAGCCTCTGCTCGAAGCCGGAGAGATCGGCGGCGCGCTTCACTCGATCGCCTTGAAGAAGCGGTCGGCGCGCCAGGTCCAGAAGTAGAACAGGCTGCGCCCGGCCGAGGAGAAGATGATGCGGTCGGCGCGGCCGATCAGGTATTCGGCGGGGACGGTGCCGACGCCGCCGGTGGACTGCGCGAAGCGGCTGTCCTGGCTGTTGTCGCGGTTGTCGCCCATGAAGAAGTATTCGCCCTCGGGCACGGTGAAGACGGGGGTGTTGTCGGCCCAGCCGGTGCCGATGTTGAGGATGTCGTGGCTGACGCCGTTGGGCAGCGTCTCGACCGCGCGCTCCTTGAGGCAGGTGGCGCCGTCGCCGACCGGGTCGTTGGCGCAGCGCGGGCGGATGCCCTGCGGCCCCTGCGGCTCCTTGATCTCCTCGAAGTTCCCGGCATCCTCGACCTTCACCGGCTGGCCGTTGATGTAGAGAAGCCCGTCGCGCATCTGCACGGTATCGCCGGGCAGGCCGATCAGCCGCTTGATGAAGTCCGAGCCGTTGGCGGGGTGGCGGAACACGACGACGTCGCCGCGCTCGGGGTCGTGGCCAAGGATCCGCCCCGAGATCGGGCACATCGAGAACGGGCAGGAATATCTGGAATAGCCATAGGCCATCTTGTTGACGAACAGGAAGTCGCCGATCAGCAGCGTGTCCTTCATCGAGCCCGAGGGAATCCAGAACGGCTGGAACAGCAGCGTGCGGAAGACGCCCGCGATCAGCAGCGCGTAGACCACGGTCTTCACCGTCTCGAGGATGCCCTCGCCGCGCTTTTCCTTGGTCCTGCTCGCCATGCTCGCCTCTGCGTGAATACCGGCGCTTCATGCGTCCCGGGGGGGCGCGAGTCAAGTTTCCCCACCCCGAAGCCGTTCACGCCGCAGAGATCGGGTCCCCCGGCCGGCCCGGCAGCGGGCGCGCCTCGATCACCACGAAGGCCTGCGCCCAGGGGTGATCGTCGGTCAGCGTGACATGCACGATCGCCTCGTGGCCGGGCGGCGTCATCTCGGCCAGCCGCGCGGCGGCCCAGCCGGTCAGCGCCATCACCGGCTGGCCGGTGGGCAGGTTGCTCACGGCCATGTCGCGCCACGAGATGCCCATGCGCAGCCCGGTGCCAAGCGCCTTGGAACAGGCTTCCTTCGCCGCCCAGCGCTTGGCATAGGTACCCGCGACATCGGCGCGCGCCTCGGCCTTGGCCTGCTCGGTCGCGGTGAAGACGCGGTTGCGGAACCGGTCGCCGAACCGCGCCAGCACCGCCTCGATCCGTTCGATATTGGCCAGGTCTGTCCCGATCCCGAGGATCATGGCGCGGCGCCCCTCTCGACTTTGTGGAAATATCCCGGGGGGAGGCCCGGCACGGGCCCGGGGGGCAGC
>NZ_JBAWKE010000002.1:136641-371253 GCF_037095655.1 Frigidibacter sp. MR17.24 | reverse complement strand
CCCCCCCCCCTCCGCGCCCCGACGTCGTCGCTGGCTCCGGTCCCCGAAGCTCTCAGCCGCGTGCCGCGTCCATCAGCCGGCGCATCTCGCCGATCGAGGCCGGCAGCCCGCGGAAGATCGCCTCGCCGATCAGGAAGTGGCCGATGTTCAGCTCCATCACCTCGGGGAAGGCCGCGACCGGACCGACGGTGTCGTAGGTCAGCCCGTGGCCCGCATGGACCTCGAGCCCCAGCGAATGGGCGAAGGCCGACATCTCGCGCAGCCGCTCGAGCTCCGCGTCGCGCGCGGCGATCGCGCCCTCGGCATGGTGGTCGCAATAGGCGCCGGTGTGCAGCTCGACCACCGCGGCGCCGATCCGGGCCGCGGCCTCGATCTGGGCGGCGTCGGCGGCGATGAAGATCGACACCCGGCAGCCGGCATCGCGCAGCGGCGCGATGAAATGCGCAAGCCGGTTCTCCTCGCGCGCGACCTCGAGCCCGCCCTCGGTCGTGCGCTCCTCGCGCTTTTCGGGGACGATGCAGACCGCGTGCGGCCGGTGGCGCAGCGCGATCGCCTGCATCTCGTCGGTCGCGGCCATCTCGAAGTTCAGCGGCACCGACAGCGCCTCGGCCAGCCGCTCGATGTCGCGGTCCGAGATGTGGCGGCGATCCTCGCGCAGGTGGGCGGTGATGCCGTCGGCGCCGGCCTCCTCGGCCAGTTTCGCGGCGCGCACCGGGTCGGGATAGGCCGAGCCGCGGGCGTTCCTGACCGTGGCGACGTGGTCGATGTTGACGCCGAGCCTGAGCCGGCCGAGCGGAGCGGTCATGACGAAACCTCCGGGATCTTCTGACGTCGCGTGCCGTGACGCCCCTTCGCGTGACGGCGCGCAGACTAGACCCGGGCGGGGCCGGGCAAAAGGCCGCGATTGTATCCCGGTCAATCCGCGGGCGGCGGCGCGGGCAGGGCGGTGCCGGCCTCGGCGCGGCCGCGGGCGGCGGCGCGCAGCTTCTCGGCGCGGTCGCGCAGCTTCTTGATCCGGCGCTTCTGGTAGGCGGCGATGACCGGCAGCGTCATGTAGTGGCCGGCCACCGCGGCGATCAGCCCCAGCACGCAGCCGCCGATCATGTAGGGCAGGAAGACGTTGTCGTAGAACAGCGACAGCCCCGACCAGTGCATCGGCTCGCCGGCGAAGAGCGCCTTGAAGTTGTCCCACAGGTCGTGCGTCGCGCGCGAGAAGGCCGCGACCAGCCGGTGGAAGCGCATCTCGGCATCGATGCCCAGGATCCAGCCGCCAAGCCTCATCGAGGCATAGGCGATGAAGGGGAAGGTCACCGGGTTGCCGACGAAGGTCCCCACCAGCGCGGCCAGCACGTTGCCGCCGACGATCCAGGCAAGGACGCCGCCGCCGAAGAAATGCGCCCCGAAGAGCGGCGTGAACGAGATGAAGATGCCCGCCGCCACGCCGCGGGCGATGCGGTGCGGCTGGTCGGGCAGGCGGCGCAGGCGATACCAGGTGTAGGTCGCCGCGCGCAGCCAGCCGCCACGCGGATAGACCGTGTCCTGCACTTTCTGGACATAGCTTTTCGGAATGCGGCGTCTGAAAACCATGTCTGTCCCGGGACTTCCACCGTTAGGGTCTGCGGGCGAGATCGCGCCAGCGCTCGACCTGCGCCACGTCGCTTTCCGCCTCGAGCGCGGTCAGGATCATGTGCAGATGTTCGACATCGCGCAGATCGGTCTCGACCACCAGCCGGAAGAAGTCCGACTTGCGGTCGACGAAATGCAGGTCGGAGATATTCGCGCGCTGCTGGCCGATCAAGGTGCAGATCCGGCCCAGCACGCCCGCGTCGTTCGCGATCGTGAGGTTGAGCGAGACCGTGTGCACCGCCGGGTGGCGCCCGGGCTTCCAGTGCAGGTCGATCCAGCGGTCGGGCTGGTCCTCGAACTCGGCGAGGGCGGGGCAGTCGATCGCGTGCACGATCGGGCCCTGGCCGCGATAGGTGATGCCGACGATGCGCTCGCCCGGCAGCGGCTGGCAGCAGTTCGCCCGCCGGTAGGGCTGGTCGGGCGCGAGGCCGGCGATCGGGCGCTGGGCGTCGACCTCCTCGGTCTGGCGGGTCGCGAGTTCGGGGTAGATCGCGCCGATCACCTCGCGGGCGCTGATCTCGGACGAGCCGATCCGCGCCAGCACCTCGTATTCGTCGGCCAGGCCCAGAGTCTTCGCCGCGGTGCGCAGGGCCTTGTCGGTCAGCTTGCGGCCGACATGTTCGAAGGCGACGCGCGCCAGCTCGTGCCCGAGCTTGACGAAGCGTTCGCGGTCATCCTCGCGCAGGCTCTTGCGGATGGCGGCCTTGGCGCGCCCCGTGACCACGATGTCGAGCCAGGTCGCCTGCGGGCGCTGGCCGGCGGCGGTGATGATCTCGACCGACTGGCCGTTGCGCAGCCGGGTCCAGAGCGGCACCCGGATGCCGTCGACCTTGGCGCCGACGCAGGAATTGCCGATCCGGGTGTGGATCGCATAGGCGAAGTCCAGCGGCGTGCCGCCCTTGGGCAGCTGGATCACGTCGCCCTTCGGCGTGAAGCAGAACACCTGGTCGGTGTACATCTCGAGCTTCACGTTCTCGAGGAATTCGTCGTGGTCGCCCTCGTCGAACCGGTCGGTGATCGCCTTGATCCACTTCGCCGGATCGACGGCGAAGGGGTTCTTCGCCAGCTTGCCGTCGCGATAGGACCAGTGCGCCGCGACGCCGGCCTCGGCGACCTCGTGCATCTGGCGGGTGCGGATCTGCACCTCGACCCGCTTGCCGTCGCGCCCCGACACCGTGGTGTGGATCGAGCGGTAGCCGTTGGCCTTGGGCTGGCTGATGTAGTCCTTGAACCGCCCCGGCACCGCGCGCCAGCGCGTGTGCACCGCGCCCAGCACGCGGTAGCAGTCGGCCTCGGACCGGGTGATCACGCGGAAGCCGTAGATGTCGGACAGGCGCGAGAAGGCGAGGCTTTTCTCCTGCATCTTGCGCCAGATCGAATAGGGCTTCTTGGCGCGGCCGAAGACGTCGGCCTCGATCGCGGCCTTCTCCAGCTCCAGCCGGATGTCGCCCGAGATCTTGGCGATCGCGTCGCCCGATTCGCGCTGCAGCATCAGGAAGCGGCGGATGATCGAGTTGCGCGCCTCGGGGTTCAGGACCTTGAACGACAGGTCCTCAAGCTCTTCGCGCATCCACTGCATGCCCATCCGGCCGGCGAGCGGCGCGAAGATGTCCATGGTCTCGCGCGCCTTCTGCGCCTGCTTCTCGGGGCGCATCGACTTGATCGTGCGCATGTTGTGCAGCCGGTCGGCAAGCTTGACCAGGATCACCCGCAGGTCCTTGGACATCGCCATGAACAGCTTGCGGAAGTTCTCGGCCTGCTTGGTCTCGGACGAGGACAGCTGCAGGTTCGTCAGCTTGGTGACGCCGTCGACCATCTCGGCGATGTCCTCGCCGAAGGTGCCCGCGATCTCGGTCCACGAGGCGCGGGTGTCCTCGATCGTGTCGTGCAGCAGCGCCGTGACGATGGTGGCATCGTCCAGCTGCATCTCGGTCAGGATCGCGGCGACCGCGACGGGATGGGTGAAATAGGGCTCGCCGGACTGACGCATCTGGCCGTCGTGCATCCGCAGGCCATAGTCGTAGGCCCGGCGGATCAGGTCGGCGTCGGTTCGGGGATTGTAGTTGCGGACCAGTGCGATCAGGTCTTCGACGTCGATCATCTGGGCCCCGCGTTCCGCGCGCCCGGGCTCGGCCGGACGCGCCCGCTCCTTGGCGGTCGTCACTCCTGCCCTTGCGCTTCCATCAGCTGGCGCAGCAGGCGCTCTTCGTCCATGTCGTCGGCGACCGGGCGGTCGACCTCGACCGGGCCGCCGCCCATCAGCAGCGACATCGAATCCTCTTCGGGTTCGTCGACCTCGATCTGGGTCTGGTAGCTGGCGATCATGCGCTCGCGCAGGTCGTCGGCACCTTGGGTCTCTTCCGCGATCTCGCGCAGGCTGCAGACCGGGTTCTTGTCGTTGTCCCGGTCGATCGTCAGCGACGAGCCGGACGCGATCTCACGGGCCCGGTGCGCGGCGAGCATCACCAGCTCAAACCGGTTCGGAACCTTGTCGACGCAGTCTTCTACCGTCACGCGAGCCATAAGCTTCTCCTGTCGGGGCGGGGAGATGAGATCGCGTATGTAAGGGTTTCGCGGCCTCTTGACAAGCAGGTTCCCCAGCCATGGTCCCGGGCTCAGCCCGCGGCCGCGGCCAGCGGCGCCATCCCCGCCAGCGCCGCGGGGGGCAGGGCGGCCAGCATCTCGGCCACGGTGCGGCCCGAAACCGGGTCGCGCCAGCCCGACGCGATCTCGGCCAGGGGCGCGAGCACGAAGCCGCGCTCGGCCAGGCGCGGATGCGGCAGGATCAGCTGCGACGGCGTCTCCGTCCGCTGTGATTCGGGGGGCAGGCTGCGCCAGTGCGCCTGCGTCGCGGCATCGGGCAGCACCAGATCGCCCCAGCCGAGCAGATCGAGATCCACCGCTCGCGCCGCCCAGCGCGCGTGGCGCACCCGGCCCAGCCGCGCCTCGATCGCGTGCAGCTCGGCCAGCAGGGCCGCCGCGGCCGCGGCCGAAGGCCGGCCCTTCATCGTCACCAGTGCGGCGGCGTTCACGAAATCGGGACCGCTGCCCGCCGGAACGGCCGGCGTGCGCCAGAATCTGCTCACCGCGCGCAGCATTCCCCTGTCTGACAAGAGCCGCAGCGCCGCGCGCAGGCTCTGTGCCGGGTCGCCCGCGGGCCCGTCGAGATTGGCCCCTAGCGCGATCGGCGCGAATCCGCCATCATCCTCTCGCATTGCGTCTTGCGACATCCGAACTTACCTCTATTTTCAAGTTTCGTTTCGCAGTTCACGTTTTTATCGGTACCGTTCCACCCGCGGTGCTCAACCGCTCCCTCGCGTGGCCGGCGAAGCGGTTTGAAAGGGATATAAATGTTTTACAAGGACGAACGGCTTGCGCTGTTCATCGATGGCTCGAACCTCTACGCCGCGGCGAAGGCGCTCGGGTTCGACATCGATTACAAGCTGCTGCGCCAAGAGTTCATGCGCAGGGGCAAGCTGCTGCGCGCCTTCTACTACACGGCCCTGCTCGAGAACGACGAATATTCGCCGATCCGGCCGCTGGTGGACTGGCTGCATTACAACGGCTTCACGATGGTGACGAAGCCCGCGAAGGAATACACCGACAGCCAGGGCCGACGTAAGGTCAAGGGCAACATGGATATCGAGCTGACCGTGGACGCGATGGAGCTTGCGCCGCGGGTCGATCATATCGTGCTGTTCTCGGGCGACGGCGACTTCCGGCCGCTGGTGGAAAGCCTGCAGCGCCAGGGCGTGCGCGTCTCGATCGTCTCGACGATCCGGTCGCAGCCGCCGATGATCGCGGACGAGCTGCGCCGCCAGGCCGACAACTTCATCGAGCTTGACGAGCTGCGCGACGTCATCGGCCGCCCCCCGCGCGAGGATCGCGTGTCGACGGCGCGCGACGAGCAGCACGCCGCCCAGTAGCGCCGCGCCCCGGCCGCGCTGGACCTGACACGGGGAAGGCCCTAGATCGGGCCTGCCCACCAGGAGGAGCATCCTTCGATGACCAGACCCGCCCTGACGCTGTATCTCGCCGCCCCGCGCGGCTTCTGCGCCGGCGTCGACCGCGCCATCAAGATCGTCGAGATGGCGCTCGAGAAGTTCGGGGCGCCGGTCTACGTGCGGCACGAGATCGTGCACAACCGCTTCGTCGTCGATGGGCTGCGCGCCAAGGGCGCGGTCTTCGTCGAAGAGCTTGACGACTGTCCCGACGACCGCCCGGTGATCTTCTCGGCCCACGGCGTGCCGAAGGCGATCCCGGCCGAGGCGGCGCGGCGCGAGATGATCCATGTCGACGCGACCTGCCCGCTGGTGACCAAGGTCCACAACGAGGCCGCGCGGCACCACGAGAACGGCCTGCAGCTGGTGATGATCGGCCATGCCGGCCACCCCGAGACGCTGGGCACGATGGGCCAGCTGCCCGAGGGCGAGGTGCTGCTGGTCGAGACCGTCGCCGACGTGGCCACCCTTGCCCCGCGCGACGCGGGCAAGCTTGCCTTCATCACCCAGACCACGCTGTCGGTCGACGACACCGCCGGCATCGTCGCGGCGCTGAAGGCACGCTTCCCCGCGATCCTCGGCCCCGCGCGCGAGGACATCTGCTATGCCACCACCAACCGGCAGGCCGCGGTGAAGGCGATCGCGCCGAAGATCGACGCGCTGCTGGTGATCGGCGCGCCGAATTCGTCGAACTCGCGCCGGCTGGTCGAGGTCGGCTCGGCGGCGGGCTGCGGCTATTCGCAGCTCGTGCAGCGCGCGGGCGACATCGACTGGCGCGCGCTGGGCGCGATCGGCTCGGTCGGGGTGACCGCCGGGGCCTCGGCCCCCGAGGTGCTGGTGAACGAGGTCATCGACGCCTTCCGCGCCCGGTTCGACGTCACCGTCGAGATCGTCGAGACCGCGCAGGAGACCGTCGAGTTCAAGGTTCCGCGCAGCCTGCGCGAGCCGGCGTGACATCGTGGTGTTGCCGGGCTGGGACGGCAGCGACTTCTCGGGGGCGAAGCTCGTGCTTCTGGGCCCCGACGGACGGCTGCTGATCTACATGCGCGACAACCACCGGCACATCCCCTGGCCGGGCCACTGGGACCTGCCGGGCGGCGGGCGCGAGGGCGACGAGACCCCGATCGCCTGCGCGCTGCGCGAGCTGCACGAGGAATTCGGCATCGCGCTGTGGCTGGGGCGGATCGTCTGGCACCACCTGCGCCGCGCGAGCCCGCTGCCGGGGCACTATTTCGGCGCCCGCATCACCGCGACCGAGATCGAGCGCATCCGCTTCGGCGACGAGGGGCAATCCTGGCGGATGCGCCCCGTCGGCGACTACCTGCGCGACGCGAACACGATCCCGCACCAGCTGGCGATCGTGCGCGCCTTCGCCGATCATCAGCGCGTCGGGACCGGCGCCTCGCCGCGATAGTCGTAGAAGCCGCGCCCGGTCTTGCGGCCAAGCCAGCCGGCCTCGACATACTTGGTCAGCAGCGGGCAGGGGCGGTACTTGGTGTCCGCCAGCCCGTCGTGCAGCACGTTCATGATCGCAAGGCAGGTGTCGAGGCCGATGAAATCGGCCAGTTCCAGCGGCCCCATCGGGTGGTTCGCGCCCAGCTTCATCGATTCGTCGATCGACTTCACGTTCCCCACGCCCTCGTAGAGCGTGTAGACCGCCTCGTTGATCATCGGCATCAGGATGCGGTTGACGATGAAAGCGGGGAAATCCTCGGCCGAGGCGGCGGTCTTGCCCAGCTTCGCCACCACGCCGTGCAGCGTGTCGTAGGTGTCCTTGTCGGTCGCGATGCCGCGGATCAGCTCGACCAGCTGCATCACCGGCACCGGGTTCATGAAGTGGAAGCCCATGAACTTCTCGGGTCGGTCGGTGCGGCTCGCAAGCCGCGTGATCGAGATCGACGAGGTGTTCGAGGTCAGGATCGTCGAGGGCTTCAGATGCGGCACCAGGTCTTCGAAGATCGCGACCTTCACCGTCTCGCGCTCGGTCGCGGCTTCGATCACCAGGTCGGTCTGGCCCAGCTCGGTCAGCGTCAGCGTGGTCTTGATCCGCGCCAGCGCCCCGGATTTCTCGTCGGGCGAGATCTTGCCGCGCGACACCTGGCGGTCGAGGTTCTTCTCGATCGTCGCCAGCGCCTTGTCGAGGCTGTCGCGCGAGATGTCGTTGATCAGGACGTCGAAGCCCGCAAGGGCGAAGACATGCGCGATGCCGTTGCCCATCTGGCCCGCACCCACGATGCCAACCGACTGAATCTCCATCACGCGCTCCTGCCGTCTGTCCGTTCGGCGCGACTCTAGCAGGTGCGGGCGTCGCGACAAGCCGCATGGCCGGCGCTGCGGTGCGGCGCACCGCCGATCGCCCGGCCCGGTCGCAACGTCATGACCGCAGGCGGCGCTGGGAAGATGCGCCGGAGGTACATGTTGCTGCGGCTGCGAAATCGGCGAGGCTGGGGCGGGGCGGCAGGGTGGCCGCCCGTGGGGGAGGGCGTGCGATGCAGGCGATGCCGGCGGCGACGGGCGAGGCCGCGCTGATCGAGAACCGCACCTTCGACGAGATCGCGCCCGGCGATCATGCCGAGATGACGCGCGCGGTCACCGCCGACGACATCGAGCTGTTCGCCATCGTCTCGGGCGACGTGAACCCCGCGCATCTGGATGCCGACTACGCCGCGGGCGACGTGTTCCATCGCGTGATCGCGCACGGGATGTTCGGGGCGGGGCTGATCTCGGCGGTGCTGGGCACGCGTCTGCCGGGGCCGGGGACGATCTACCTGTCGCAAGAGCTGCGGTTCCGCGCCCCCGTCGGCATCGGCGACGTGATCACGGCCGCGGTCACCGTGGTCGGCAAGGAGGTGGCGACGGGAACCGTGACGCTCGACTGCCGCTGCACCGACGCGGCCGGCCGGGTGGTGATCGAGGGGCGGGCGAAGGTGCTTGCGCCCCGCACCAAGGTGTCGCGCCCGCGGGTCGAGCTGCGCGAGGTGCAGCTCGGGCGCCGCGCCCGCTTCGACCAGCTGATGGCGCGCGCGACCGGTGGCGGCGCGCCGGCGCCGATCGCCATCGCCCATCCCTGCGACGGCCATTCGATCCGCGCCGCGGTCGAGGCGGCGGCGGCCGGGCTGATCGCGCCGCTGCTGGTCGGGCCCGCGGCCAGGATCCGCGCGGCGGCCGAGGCCGCGGGCGCCGACATCGCCGCCTTCGAGATCGTCGAGGCCCCGCATTCCGAGGCCGCCGCCGCCCGTGCCGTGGCGCTGGTGCGCGAAGGGCGGGCGGACTTCCTGATGAAGGGCTCGCTGCATACCGACGAGCTGCTGCGCGCGGTGCTGGCGCCCGAGGGGCTGCGCACGGGGCGGCGGCTGAGCCATGTCTATCTGATGGACGTGCCGCGCTATCCCAAGCCGCTGCTGGTCACCGATGCGGCCGTCAACATCGCCCCCGACCTCGCCGCCAAGCGCGACATCGTCCAGAACGCCATCGACCTTGCCCATGTGATGGGACTGGCCCGGCCGAAGGTGGCGATCCTGTCGGCGGTCGAGACGGTCAACCCCGACATCCCCTCGACCCTCGACGCGGCGGCGCTGTGCAAGATGGCCGACCGTGGCCAGATCTCGGGTGCGCTGGTCGACGGGCCGCTGGCCTTCGACAATGCCGTCAGCCCGAAGGCCGCGGCCGACAAGGGCATCACCTCGGCCGTGGCGGGGGAGGCCGACATCCTGATGGTGCCGGATCTCGAGTCGGGCAACATGCTGGCCAAGCAGCTGACCTTCCTTGCCGGGGCCGAGGCGGCGGGCGTCGTGCTGGGCGCGCGGGTGCCGATCGTGCTGACCTCGCGCGCCGACAGCGACCGCGCCCGGCTTGCCTCCTGCGCCGTCGCAGTGCTGGTCGCCCGCGCGCGCGCCGGCACCGGCGCCGGCACCCACGCTGGCACCCGCGCGGGCGGGGCCTGACGATGGCCGCGGCGGTCCTGGCCATCAACGCCGGCTCTTCCAGCCTGAAGTTCGCGCTGTACCGCGACGTGGCCGGCCGGGCCGAACTGCGGCTGCGCGGCCGGGTCGAGCGGATCCCCGCCGCGCCGGCCTTCCGGGTCGAGACCGCCGCCGGAGAGACCGTCGAGACCGGCGACTGGACCGGCGAGCACGACTTCGGCCGCCTGCTCGCCCGTGTGCTTGCCTGGTGCGAGGCGCATCTGGGCGGCGACAGGCTCGAGGCCGCGGGGCACCGGGTCGTGCACGGCGGCGCCGCGCACGCCGGCTCCGAGCCGGTGACGCCCCGGCTGATGGAGGCGCTGGCCGCGCTGAGCCCGCTCGCGCCGCTGCACCAGCCCCACAACCTCGCCCCGATCCGCGCGATCGCGGCGCTGCGCCCGGGCCTGCCGCAGGTCGCCTGCTTCGACACCGCCTTCCACCGCACCGTGCCCGATCTGGTCACCCGCTTCGCGCTGCCGCGGCGGTTTCACGACCGGGGGCTGCGGCGCTACGGCTTTCACGGCCTGTCCTTCGAATGGATCGCGCGGCGGCTGGCCGAGACCGAGCCCGCGCTGGCCCGCGGCCGGGTGGTCGTCGCGCATCTGGGAAACGGCGCCAGCCTCTGCGCGATGGTCGACGGGCGCAGCCGCGACATGACCACCGGGTTCTCGGCGACCGAGGGGCTGATGATGGCCACCCGGTCGGGCCAGATCGACCCGGGTGCCGTGCTGCACCTGATCCGCGGCTTCGGGATGACGCCCGAGGCGGTGGACACCCTGCTGAACTGCCAGTCGGGGCTGCTTGGCGTATCGGGGGTGGCCTCGGACATGCGCGAGCTTCTGGCAAGCCCGGCACCCGAGGCGCGCGAGGCGATCGATCTGTTCGTGCACCGGGTGCTGCGCTGCACCGGCGAGATGGCGGCGAGCATGGGCGGGATCGACGGCTTCGTCTTCACCGGCGGCATCGGCGAACACGCGGCCCCGATCCGCGCCGCGGTGGCCGAGGGGCTGGGCTGGCTTGGCGCCCGCATCGCGCCCTCGGCGAATGCCGCCGGGGCGCGGGTGCTGGATGCCGATCCCGTGCCGGGGCTGGCGCTGCGCCGGATCGCGACCGACGAAGAGGCGATGATCGCCACCCACACCCTCGACCTGATCGGAGCAGCCCCATGACGGATCCGCGCCTGAATTCGCTCGCCGGCAAGCGCGGGCTGGTGATCGGCATCGCCAACGACCTGTCGATCGCGGCCGGCTGCGCGCGCGCCTTCGCCGATGCCGGCGCCGCGCTGGCGGTGACCCATCTCGACGACCGCGCCCTGCCGCACGTGCGCCCGGTGGCCGAGGCGCTGGGCGCCCGGATCCTGATGCCCTGCGACCTGCGGATCGAAGGCCAGCTCGAGGCCGTGTTCGACCGCGTCGCCGCCGAGTGGGGCGGGCTCGACTTCGTGCTGCATTCCGTGGCCTTCGCCCCGCGCGCGGACCTGCACGGCCGGGTCGTCGACTGCTCGGCCCCGGGGTTCGGGCTGGCGATGGATGTCTCGTGCCATTCGTTCCTGCGCTGCGCGAAGCTGGCCGAGCCGCTGATGGCGCAGGGCGGCTGCCTGCTGACCGTCAGCTTCCAGGGCGCGGACCGGGTGGTCGAGCATTACAACCTGATGGGCCCGGTGAAGGCGGCGCTGGAAAGCGCCGTGCGCTATGCCGCGGCCGAGCTGGGGCCGAAAGGGATCCGCGCCCATGCGCTGTCGCCGGGGCCGATGAAGACCCGCGCGGCAAGCGGGATCGACCGGTTCGACGCGCTTCTCGACGCCGCCGCCGCCCGCGCGCCGCTGCACCACCTGGTCGAGCCCGAGGACGTGGGCGCGCTGGCCTGCTTTCTCGTGTCGGACATGGCGCGGCGCATCACCGGGACGGTGATCCCGATCGACGGCGGCCAGCACCTGATGGGCTAGCGCGTCACTTGCGCCGCTGGTGTTCGTCCAGCCGCGGCAAGATCTCGACGAAGTTGCAGGGCCGGTGGCGGTAGTCGAGCTGCCTGGCCAGGATCTCGTCCCAGGCGTCGCGGCAGGCCCCGGGAGAGCCGGGCAGGGCGAAGAGGTAGGTGCCGCCGGCCACGCCGCCGGTCGCGCGGCTCTGGACCGCCGAGGTGCCGATCTTCTGCATCGAGACGATGGTGAAGACGGTGGCGAAGGCCTCGATCTCCTTTTCGTAGACGTCGCGATGCGCCTCGACGGTGACGTCGCGGCCGGTGAGGCCGGTGCCGCCGGTGGACAGGATCACGTCGATCTGCGGGTCGGCGATCCATGCGCGCAGCCGGTCGGCGATCGCGCCGCGGTCGTCGGGCAGGATCGCGCGCGCGGCAAGGGCGTGGCCGGCGCCGGTCAGGCGTTCGACCAGCGTGTCGCCGGATCGGTCGTCGGCCGCGGTGCGGGTGTCCGACACGGTCAGCACGGCGATGCGCACCGGCAGGAAATCTCGGCTCTCGTCGATGCGGCTCATGCCTGCTCCAGTCTTGCCTTCAGGGCCAGCAGGTCGGCCCAGGCCTCGCGCTTGGCGGCGGGGGTGCGCAGCAGGTAGGACGGGTGGGTCATCGGCAGCACCGGCTTGCCCCAGGCCTCGGCCCAGGTGCCGCGCGCCGCAAGGATCCCGGTGCGCCCCAGCACCGCCTGCATCGGCGTGTTGCCCATCACCACCAGCACGTCGGGATCGGCCAGCCGCACATGCGCCTCGACGAAGGGGCGCATCATCGCGACCTCGGAGGGTTCGGGCGTGCGGTTGCCCGGCGGCCGCCAGGGCAGCACGTTGGCGATATAGAGCGCGCCCTCGGCCGCCGGCGCGTCGCGCGACAGGCCGATGGCGGCGAACATCCGGTCGAGAAGCTGGCCCGCGCGGCCGACGAAGGGCTTGCCCTGCAGGTCCTCGTCGCGGCCCGGCGCCTCGCCCAGGACCATCACCCGCGCGCCGGCGCGGCCATCCGAGAAGACGAAGTTGCGCGCGCCGCGCTTCAGCTCGCAATGCTCGAACGCCTCGAGCGCCTGCGCCAGCGCCTCGAGCGTGGCGAGGCCGGCGACGGCGCGGGCGGCCTCGGCGGCGGTATCGACCTCGACGGGCTTCGGCGGCGGCGGCGGGCGGCGCTTGGGCTCGATCTGCGCCAGCCCGGGCGCGGCCGCCGCGGCCTCGGCCCGGCGCGCCTGCGCCTCGGCGGCATGGGCGTAGCGGTCGACCGGCGTCTCGCCCACGGCCTCGGTCACGCCCATGTCGCGCTGCCACTCCAGCAGCGCGGCGAGGGCGTGGGAATCGAGGTGGTCGATATCGAACATGGGCGCGAGGTTACGGCGATCCGGCGTCAGGCGGAAGGGCCGGCACCGATGCGGCGGTTCAGCCCGCGCATGAGGAACAGCGCGTAAAGGAACAGCGGCGCCACGAACAGCGCGGGCGTCAGCTGCGCGGCAAGCGACATCCGCGCGACCTCGGCCGGGTCGATGTCGCCCTGCGCCAGCGTCGCCATGAAGGCCGCGAAGTTCCACAGCGCATGCAGCGCGATGCAAAGCGTGAGCGAGCCGGTGCGGATCCTGAGCGCGATGAACAGGAAGCCCGAGAGCGAGGCCGCGAGCGCCTGCATCAGTGCCGCGGTCAGCGAGCCGGTGATGAAGGCGTTGAGGATGTGGACCGAGCCGAAGAGCAGCGTCACCGCGATCACCGCGGGCCAGGGCGAGAGCCTGCGGCGCAGCCCGGCGAAGAGCACGCCGCGGAACATCAGCTCTTCCGACAGGCCGACGAGCAGGACGTTCAGCGCGACGAAGGTGATCTGGCGGGCGGGCGGCAGTCCGGCCGAGACGCCGATCGCGAAGATCGCCACGATGTAGATCAGCGGCAGCCACAGCAGGCGCAGGTGGCGCAGCGCCGGGGCGCGGAACCCGAGGTCGCCGAAATCGACCAGCCGGGTGACGAGCAGCAGGAACAGCGGCGCCAGCACCAGCTGCAGCGCGATGCCCTCGGTCACCATGGCCGAGATCGGCGTCGGCTCGCCCGGATCGGGGCCGGCGAGCAGCATCACCAGCAGCCAGGCGAGGAAGGTGAGCAGCGCCAGCAGCGGGCCGCCGCGCAGGCGCGTCATGGCCGGACCCCGGTGCGGGCCATGAGGCAGGCGCAGGCGCAGGCGCAGGCACAGGTGCAGGCGCGGGCGGGGCGGGCGAGGGTCGGTGTCATGTCAGCTGCCGGATGAGAGGGTCCGCACAGGTAAGGCGCGAGACAGGCGGGGGTTCCCGCCGATCGCGCGGGGGCGGGGGAGCGGGTGGGGACGGGCAAGGGAGCGGGCCCGTGACAGGTCGCCAGACGGACTGTGAAAGCGGGGCGTGAGAACGGGGAGCGGGGACGGTGAGCGGGGAGGGGGGCGCTGCCCCCCGCCGCGCGTGCCGCGCGCCCCCCGGGATATTTCCGCCAAGGCGAAAGGGGGGCGCGCCGGCGGCGTCAGCCGATGTCGGCGAGGCGGGCGAGGGCCGCGCGGATGCGCGCGGCTTCCTCGTCGCCCTGGGCCAGCTTCTCGCGGGTCTCGTCGATCACCTCGGGGGCGGCATTGGCGACGAACTTCGGATTGCCGAGCCGGTTGCGCAGGCCGTTCAGGTCCTTGTCGAGCTTCTCGACCGCCTTGGTCAGGCGCGCCTTCTCGGCCGCGACGTCGATCACGCCCTCGAGCGGCAGCGCGAAGGTCGCGCCCTCGCAGGCGATGGTGATCGAGCCCTTGGGCATGGCGGCTTCGGTCAGGCTGTCGATGCGCGCGAGGCGCAGGATCAGCGGCTCGTTCGTGGACCAGGCGGCGCGGGCCTCGGGCGTGGCCTCCACCAGCACCATCGGCAGCTTCAGCCCCACCGGCACGCCCATCTCGGCCCGGGCCGAGCGCACCTGCTCGATGAGCGAGATCACCCAGTTCATCTCGCGGTCGGCCGCCGGATCGAGAAGCGCCGCGGTGCCGTAGGTCGGCCAGTCGGCATGGACCAGCGACTTTTCGCGGGTGCCGGTCATCGCCCAGAGCTCTTCGGTGATGAAGGGCATCACCGGGTGGCAGAGCAGGTAGCACTGGTCGAGCACCCAGGCCATGGTCGCCCGCGTCTCGTCGGCCTCGGGCCCGTCGAAGAGCGGCTTGGCGAATTCGACGTACCAGTCGCAGACCTTGCCCCAGACGAAGGCGTATAGCGCGTTCGCGGCATCGTTGAAGCGGTAGGCGGTCAGCGCCTCGTCCACCGTCTCGCGCACGCGGGCGGTCTCGCCGATGATCCAGCGGTTCACCGTGTGGGCGGGCTGCGGGATGCCCTCGGGCCGCGCGGCCGCGAAGACGCCGTTCATCTCGGCGAAGCGGGTGGCGTTCCAGATCTTGGTGGTGAAGTTGCGATAGCCCGCGATGCGGTCCTTCGACAGCTTCAGGTCGCGCCCCATCGCCGCCATCGCGGTCAGGGTGAAGCGCACGGCGTCGGCGCCGTAATCGTCGATCAGGTCCAGCGGGTCGAGCACGTTGCCGAGCGATTTCGACATCTTCTTGCCCTTCTCGTCGCGGACGAGGGCATGGACATAGACGGTGTGGAACGGCACCTGGTCGACCACGGCCAGCTGCATCATCATCATCCGGGCGACCCAGAAGAAGATGATGTCGAAGCCCGTGACCAGCACGTCGGTCGGGAAGTACTTCCGCAGTTCGGGCGTCGGTTCGGGCCAGCCCAGCGTGCCGATCGGCCACAGACCCGACGAGAACCAGGTGTCGAGCACGTCGGGGTCGCGCCAGACCGGGAACACGAGCGCGGTCGGGTCCTGGCTGACGTTGTACTCCGCAAGGCTCGCGGCCAGCGCCGTGATCGCGGCGGGCTTGTCGGCCACCTCGACGATGCGGGCATGGCTGAGCGGCGCGGGGATGTCGGCGATGGAATCGCGGAAGCGCTCGGTCACCGACTCCAGATCGGCGGCGCAGGCCATGACCTCGCCCCGGTGCAGCATGCCGCCGGCGTTCAACAGCCGGCCCAGTTCGACCTCGTCCAGCGCGCCGTCGCCCTCGTCGTCGCGGAAGGCCGCGTCGCCGAGGTCGAGCCCGTACCAGACCGGGATCTGGTGACCCCACCACAGCTGGCGCGAGATGCACCACGGCTCGATGTTCTCGAGCCAGTGGAAATAGGTCTTGGCGTCGCGCTCGGGCAGGATGCGGGTATAGCCGGCGGCGGGGTCGAAGGTGCCCGCTTCCTGCGCGGCCATGCCCTGGCGCACGGCGTCGAGCGCGGGGCCCACGATCTTCTGGGTGTCGACGAACCACTGGTCGGTCAGCATGGGCTCGATGACGACCTTCGAGCGGTCGCCGAAGGGCTGCATGATCTTCTTGCTCTCGACCAGCGCCACCGTCTCGGTGACCGTCTCGCCGGTCTCCTTGTCGGTGCGGGTGACCGCGTGCGTCACCGCCAGCCCCTCGGCCGTGATCTGCTCGACCACCAGCTTGCGGGCCTCCATCCGGTCGAGGCCGCGCATCTCGTCGGGCACGAGGTTCAGCGTGTCGACCTCGGCCCCGTCGAAGGCGGCGCCGTTCGCGATCTCCTGCGCGCGGGCCGCGGCCTCGGCATAGGGGGCGCCGTCGGCGCGCATCGCGGCCTTGGTGTCCATCAGCCGGTACATCGGGATGCCGTTGCGGCTGGCGACGCCGTAGTCGTTGAAGTCATGCGCGCCGGTGATCTTCACCGCGCCCGAACCGAAGGTCGGATCGGGGTATTCGTCGGTGATGATCGGGATCAGGCGGCGGTGCTCTTTCGGGCCCACCGGGATCTCGCAGAGTTTTCCCACGATCGAGGCATAGCGCTCGTCCGAGGTGTGGACCGCCACCGCGCCGTCGCCCAGCATCGTCTCGGGCCGCGTGGTCGCGATCGAGATGTAGTCGCGGGTCTCGCGCAGCGTGACGTTCCCGTCCGCGTCCTTCTCGACGTATTCGTAGGTCTCGCCACCCGCGAGCGGGTATTTGAAGTGCCACATGTGGCCGTCGACTTCGAGGTTCTCGACCTCGAGATCCGAGATCGCGGTCTCGAAATGGGGGTCCCAGTTCACCAGCCGCTTGCCGCGGTAGATCAGGCCTTTGGCGTAAAGCTCGACGAAGACCTTGATGACGGCGTCATGGAAGTTGCCGTCCTCGCCCGCCGGCGCGCCGGGGGCGCCCGACATGGTGAAGGCGTTGCGCGACCAGTCGCAGGACGCGCCGAGCCGCTTCAGCTGCTCGATGATGCGGTTGCCCGATTGCGACTTCCATTCCCAGACCTTGCCCAGGAAGGCCTCGCGGCCCATGTCGCGCCGGCCGGGCTGCTGGCTTTTCGCCAGCTCGCGTTCCACGACCATCTGGGTGGCGATGCCGGCGTGGTCCTGCCCGGGCTGCCACAGCGTGTCGAAGCCGCGCATCCGGTGCCAGCGCACGAGGATGTCCTGCAGCGTGTTGTTGAACGCATGGCCCATGTGCAGCGAACCGGTGACGTTCGGCGGCGGGATCATGATGGTGAAGGTCTCGGGGCGCGAGGCGTTGGCGCCTGCGACGAAGGCGCCCTCACGCTCCCAGGCGGCATAGAGCCGCGGCTCGGCCTCGGCGGCGTTGAAGGTCTTTTCCATCGGCATCGGCTTGGTCCCCGCGCTGTTCCGCTGGGCTATCTAACGGCGTGGGGGCCGAAGGAAAAGGCCGCACGGGCGAGCGTGCGGCCTTTAAAGGCAAGTCCTCTGCCCCGTGTCTGCCCCATATCTGACCGATGTCCCGCCGGATCCGCACCGGACCCGGGGGGCGACGCGCCGGGGCGCCCCTCAGTCGAGGCCTCAGTGCAGGACGAACTGGGCCAGCATCACCAGCCACATCGCCGCCCCCAGCACCAGCGCGGGCATGATCCAGCCGCCGTGCCATCGGATCTGGTCCTCGGGCGGCAAGTGGTGGTCGAATGTCTGTCGATCGAACGGTCGCGGACGCCCGATGGGGCCCGCGTCCCAAGGACACGTCGTCGCCATGGTTCCTCCTAACGGCCGAAGCTCCTCCCTCGGCACGGGTACATCTACTGTTTCCCCATACTTCTTAATATTGGGCTTTCGTCGCCCTGTTTCAATGTTGTCATCTAACGTGGGGCGGTATGGGCGAAGTTTCGCAACGTCGCTCCGGGCCCTTGTTCTGTGGGGGCAGGCCGCGATGGCGGGGCGGGGCGCAGAGGCGTCCGGCCGGATCGCGGTCGGCGGAATTGTTCACAAAATGCTGCCGGTATCGGGGCTTGGCCCGGGCGGTCCGGCCGCGACCCGGTTGCGGGCCGGGCTTGGGTCGGCGCCCGTCGCGTGGCGGATCGCCGCGCGACGGGCGCGTTTGGCCCTTTTCCCGGCGCCGGTTCTGCCCCATATCGCCCGCAGCCCGTGTCCGGGAAAAGGGTGGCCCTGGCGCAGCTTGCCTGGATCCGGGCCTTCGTTTCGGGCCCAGGTCTCGGGCCAAGGTCTCGGGCTTTGGTCAGGGCCCGGTTGCGGGCCCCGCTCTGGAAACGCGCAAGCGTCCCGCGTCGGCGGGGGGGCTGCGCTCTGTTGGCAGGAAGGACACGCCGATGGGGCTTTCGAAGACGATCTGGTCGTCGCCGACCGAGCTTCTGCGCAGCCAGGCGCCGGAGCAGCCGGTGCTGTTCTTCGCGCCGACCGTGCTGCAGGCCACGGCGCGCCGCTTCATCGCGGGCTTCCCCGGGCTGGTCACCTACGCGCTGAAGGCCAATCCGGACGAGATGGTGATCCAGAACCTGGTCGCGGCCGGGATCCGCGGCTTCGACGTCGCCTCGCCGGCCGAGATCGCACTGTGCCGCCGCCTCGCGCCGACCGCGGCGCTGCACTACAACAACCCGGTCCGCGCCCGGTCCGAGATCGCGGCAGCGCTTGCCGCCGGGGTGCGCAGCTGGTCGGTCGACAGCCGGTCCGAGCTGGCCAAGCTGGTCGGGATGGTGCCGGCCGCGACCGCGCAAGCCCCGGTCGAGATCGCGGTGCGCTACAAGCTGCCGGTGGCCGGCGCGGCCTATGACTTCGGCGCCAAGTTCGGGGCCGAGCCCGCGCTCGCGGCCGAGCTGCTGCGCGCGGTCGCCGCGGCGGGCTTCACCGCTTCGCTGACCTTCCACCCCGGCACCCAGTGCACCGATCCGGCCGCGTGGGAGACCTACATCCGTGCCGGTGCGCAGATCGCGGCGCTGGCCGGGGTGGGGATCGCGCGGCTGAATGTCGGCGGCGGCTTCCCCTCGCACCGGGTCGCCGATGCGCCGCCGCCGCTCGAGCAGATCTTCGCCCGCATCGCGGCGACGGTCGGAGACGCCTTCGGCGCCGATGCGCCGCAGCTGGTCTGCGAGCCGGGGCGCGGCCTTGTGGCGGATGCCTTCACGCTCGCGACCCGGGTGCGGGCGCTGCGCGAGGGTGGCGACGTCTTCCTCAACGACGGCACCTACGGCGCGCTGTCCGAACTGCCGATCACCGGCCCGGTCGACCGGATCGAGGTCGTGGCCCCCGATGGCAGCCGCCGCACCGGCGCTCCGGTCGCGCGGCGGGTCTTCGGCCCGACCTGCGACTCGGTCGACCGGCTGCCCGGCACGCCGGCGCTGCCCGAAGACCTGGCCGAGGGCGATTTCGTCGTGTTTCACGGCATGGGTGCCTATTCGACCGCCACGGCCACCCGGTTCAACGGCTATGGCGCCGTGGTGCAGGCGACGACGCTGGGTCTGCGCTGATCCCGGCTTCCCTTCCCGCGCGGGCGCCGTAGTGTTTGCAGACCCCCGGCATCGCGGGGCCTTGCCGGGAGAGAAGCGTGCAGCACAAGTTCGGTCGCAGCCAGAGCCTGAAGCGTCTCGAGGATCGTCGGTTCCTGACCGGCGAGGGGCGCTATCTCGACGACATCGCGCCGGCCGGGGCCCTGCACGCGATGTTCCTGCGCGCGCCGGCCGCCCATGCCGAGATCCGCGGCCTGCATCTCGACGACGCGCGCGGGATGCCGGGGGTCGAGCTGGTGCTGGGCGCCGCCGATCTGGCGGCGCATGGCCTGGCCGGAGAACAGCCCTATGACACGTTCGACGGCGCCGCCCGGCCGCCGCGCCCGCTGCTGGCCCGCGACCGGGTGCGCCATGTCGGCGAGCCGATGGCGCTGGTCGTGGCCCGGACCGCGGCCGAGGCCCGCGATGCGGTCGAGGCGATCGGCTTCGACCTTGCCGAGCTGCCGGTGCATGTCGCGCTGGCGCCGGGCGGGCCCGAGATCCACCCCGAGGCGCCCGGCAACATCGCCTTCAGCTGGCAGACCGGCGATGCCGCGGCGACCGACGCGGCCTTCGCGCGCGCGGCCCATGTCGTGCGCCAGCGCGTCGTGCACAACCGGGTCATCGTGAACTCGGTCGAGCCGCGCGCGGCCTGCGCCGAATGGATCGACGACCGGCTGCATTTCCAGGTCAACGGCCAGGGCGTCTGGGACCAGAAGGCGGAACTGGCCGCGGCCTTCGGCATCGCGCCCGAACGGGTCCGCGTCACCACCCCCGATGTCGGCGGCGGCTTCGGCATGAAATCGACCGGCTATCCCGAGTTCGCGCCGCTCGCGCTGGCGGCGAAGCTGACGGGCCGGCCGGTGCGCTGGATCTCGGAGCGGACCGAGGCGATGCTGAGCGACAACGGCGGCCGCGACCTGGTGACCGAGGCGGCGCTCGCCTTCGACGCCGATCTCAGGATCATCGGCTACCGCGTCGATCTCGACTGCGCGATGGGGGCCTACAATGCCCCCTTCGGTGCCTACATCCAGTCGGAGCTGTTCGCCAAAGTGTTGACCGGCGCCTATGACATCCCGGCGGCGCATCTGGCGGTGCGCGGCATCTACACCAACACCACGCCGACGGATGCCTATCGCGGCGCGGGCCGCCCCGAGGCGATCACGACGCTTGAACGCGCGATCGACCGCGCGGCGCGGGTGCTGGGCGTCGATCCCTGGGACCTGCGGGGGCGCAGCTATGTCACCGCCTTCCCCTACCGCACCGCCACCGGCGAGCTTTACGACGTCGGCGACTTCCCCCGCGTCGCCGCCCGCGCCCGGGCCGAGGCCGACGAGCCCGGCTTCGCCGCCCGCCGCGCCGCATCCGAGGCCGGGGGGCTGCTGCGGGGCCTTGGCACCTGCTTCTACATCGAATCGATCCTCGGCTCGCCGACCGAGGCCGCCGAGGTCGAGTTCTGCGACGACGGCACCGTGAACCTCTATGTCGGCACGCAGTCGAACGGGCAGGGGCACGAGACGGTCTATGCCGCCTTCCTGTCCGAGCGCACCGGCATCCCGGTCGAGCAGATCCGCGTCGTGCAGGGCGACAGCGACCGCATCCCCTCGGGCGGCGGCACCGGCGGCTCGCGCAGCGTCACCACCCAGACCAACGCGACCCTCGCCACCGTCGACGTGATGGTCGCGGCCTTCCGGCCCTTCGTCGCGGGCGAGCTGGGGGTCGAGACCGTCGAGTGGTCCGATCTCGGCTTCCGCGCGCCGGGCTCGAACCTTGTCCTGACGCTGGCCGAGGCCGCGGACCGCGCGCGCCGCGCCGGGCGCGAGGACCTGCTGAAGCACCGCAGCGAGGCGACGCTGCCGGGGCGCAGCTATCCCAACGGCGCCCACCTGTGCGAGGTCGAGATCGACCCCGAGACCGGGCTGATCCGGCTGGACCGCTATTCGGTGACCGACGATTTCGGCAACCTGATCCACCCGATGCTGGTCGAGGGGCAGGTGCATGGCGGCATCGCCCAGGGCATGGGGCAGGCGCTGATGGAGGGCGCGGTCTGGGACGAGACCGGGCAGCTGCTGTCGGCGACCTTCATGGACTACGCGATGCCCCGCGCCGCCGACATGCCGTTCGTGAAGTTCACGACCGAGCCGGTCCCCTCGACCGCGAACCTGCTGGGGATGAAGGGCTGCGGCGAGGCCGGGACCGTGGCCTCGATCGCGGCGGTGTCGAACGCGGTGCTGGATGCGCTGGCGGCCCTGGGGATCGAGGAGGTCGAGATGCCGTTCCGCCCGTCGAAGATCTGGGCGCAGATCGCGGCGGCTCAGGCGGCGCAGGCAGGGCAGCCGGCGCGGGCCTAGGCCGGGCCGGGGCGTCACACCTCGAAGATGATGCAGGTGGTGGTGCCGGTGGCGTAAAGCTTGCCATCGGCGGCGCCGCGGATCTCGCCGCGGGCGACGGCGGTCGAGCGGCCGGAATGCTGGATCAGCCCCTCGACGACGACCTCGACCCCCTCGGGCAGGGCGCGCAGGATGTTGAACTGCAGGTCCAGCGTCGTGTACCAGGTGCCGCGCCGGAGCGTGCTCATGACCGCGCAGCCCAAGGCGCTGTCGAGCGCGACGCCGTACCATCCGCCATGCGTGGCCCCGAACGGGTTGGCATGGGCGAATTGCGGCGCGCCGCGGAACGTCACCCGGCCCGCCGCGATCTCGTCGAGCCGGATGTTGACGGTGGCCTGCATCGGCGCGCCGGGAAAGCGGCCGTCCTTCAGCCCCTCGAGGAACTCGATCCCCGAAACCTCGGCCATCAGCCGGCGCGGGTTGATCTCGTCGCGGCTCGCGGCGGCGCGCTGGCTCACGCCACGGCTTCCAGCGTCGCTTCGGGCAGCACGCCCAGCGCGTGGCAGACGTCGCGGGTCAGGGCCGGGCGGTTGAGGGTGTAGAAGTGGAAGTCCTCGACCCCCTCGGCGCGCAGCGTGTCGCACAGCTCGGTGCAGAGCGCGGTGGCATAGAGCGCCTCGCGCCCGTCGCGCTTGGCGGCGGTGAAGGCCTCGTCGAGCCAGGCCGGGACCGAGGTGCCGCAGCGCGCGGCAAAGCGCTTGGTGCCGTCCCAGTTGTCGATCGGCAGGATGCCCGGGATGATCGGCGCGTCGATGCCGGCCTTCACGCAGGCGTCGCGGAAGCGCAGGAAGGTCTGCGGCTCGAAGAAGAACTGGGTCATCGCCGACGAGGCGCCGGCATCGATCTTGCGCTTGAGCCAGGCGATGTCGGCCGCGGCATCCGCCGATTCGGGGTGCTTCTCGGGATAGGCGCCGACGCGGACGGTGAACTTGCCCGTCGCGGCGATCGCCTCGATCAGCTCGACGGCCGAGGCGAAGCCCTCGGGATGGGCGACAAAGCCGTTCGAGCCCTTGGGCGGGTCGCCGCGCAGGGCCACGATCTCGGTCACGCCGGCCGCGGCATAGGCGTTCACGATCTCCATCGTCTCGGCCTTGGTGGCGTCGACGCAGGTCAGGTGCGCCGCGACGTTCAGCCCGTAGTTCTTGCCGATGGTGGTGACGGCCTCGTGCGTGAGCTTGCGGGTCGTGCCGCCCGCGCCATAGGTCACCGAGACGAACGAGGGCTTGAGCGGCGCCAGCACCTGCACCGTCTCCCACAGCCGGAACGACGCGTCGAGCGTCTGCGGCGGGAAGAATTCGAACGAGACGCGCGGGGTGGTCGACGGGGCGTTCGGGGCGGTGGCGGTCATGATGCTGTCCTCTTCACTGCGGCCCTTGTCGCATGGGTCGGGAAGTGAGACAAATTCATAATCTTCAAGATGAACATGAGCCGGATATAGGGTTCGCCACATGCATGTCGACCTGCGCCACCTGAAAAGCATCAAGGCGATCCACGATTGCGGCGGGCTCGCGCGCGCGGCCGAGATGCTCAACATCACCCAGTCGGCGCTGAGCCACCAGGTCAAGACGATCGAGGACCAGGCCGGGGTCGAGCTGTTCGCGCGCCGCTCGAAGCCGCTGCGGCTGTCGGCGGCGGGGCTTCGGATGCTGCGCGCGGCCGAGCGGATCCTGCCCGAGATCACCGCGCTGGAAGAGGAGTTCCGCGCGCTGCGGCAGGGCCGGTCGGGGCGGCTGCACATCGCGATCGAATGCCATGCCTGCTTCGACTGGCTGTTCCCGGTGCTCGAGCAGTTCCGCCGCGCCTGGCCCGAGGTCGATGTCGACATCCGCGCGGGCCTTGCCTTCGGCGCGCTGCAGGCGCTGGCGCGCGAGGAGGTCGACCTGGTGATCTCCTCCGATCCCGAGGACCTGCCGGGGATCACCTTCCAGCCGCTTTTCGACTATGCGCCGACCTTCATCGCCTCGGCCGCCAATCCGCTCGCCGCGAAGCCCTTCGTCACCGCCGAGGATTTCCGCGACCAGGTGCTGATCACCTACCCGGTCGAGCGGGCGCGGCTCGACATCTTCAGCGAGCTGCTGACGCCCGCGCGGATCGAGCCGGCGGCGGTGCGGCCGGTCGAGCTGACGGCGGTGATCCTGATGCTCGTCGCCTCGAACCGCGGGGTGGCGGTGCTGCCCGACTGGGTGCTGCGCGAGGTGCGCTACCAGCCCGACTATGTCACCCGGCCGGTGACCGAGGCGGGGCTGACCAAGCGGGTCTATGCCGCGATCCGCACCGAGGATGCCGAGAAGCCTTGGATGGCGCATGTGCTCAGGCTGGGGCGCAGCGAGCCGGTGAAGCTGCAGCGCGGCTGAGGGGGCGTGACCGAGGGGCCGTTTGGGGGGAGCACCTTGTGCACCGGCTGTGCACCCCCCGTGCACCCCCCTGCGCACCCCCCCCTGCGCGCGGCGCCTTCACCGATCGTCAGGGGCGCGGCGGCGCGGCGGGCCGGCGGCAGGGGTACAATTCCGCGGATGACGGCGCCGGGGGGCGGGCGTAGGAAGGGGGCGATACTGCCGGAGGCCCCCCCATGACCGCTTCTCCGATCTCGGCCCGTGTCGCGGGCACGACTGTGGTGCCGATCCTGGTCGCGATCAGCCTCAGCCACATGATGAACGACATCATGCAGTCGCTGCTGGCGGCGATCTATCCGCTGCTGAAGGCCGATTTCTCGCTGGACTACTGGCAGATCGGGCTGATGACGATGGCGTTCCAGTGCACGGCCTCGCTGCTGCAGCCGGCGGTGGGGATGTTCACCGACCGTCGCCCGCTGCCGATGTCGCTGCCGGCGGGCATGGGGTCGACCTTCCTGGGGCTGATCCTTCTGGCCTTCGCGCCAAGCTACGGCATGCTGCTGGCGGGCGCCTGCCTGATCGGCATCGGCTCGGCGATCTTCCACCCCGAGGCGAGCCGGGTCGCGCGCCTGGCCTCGGGCGGGCGCTTCGGCCTTGCGCAGTCGGTGTTCCAGGTCGGCGGCAACTTCGGCCAGGCGATCGGGCCGCTGCTGGCGGCCTTCATCGTCGTGCCCTTCGGCCGCCCCTCGGTCGCGGCCTTCAGCGTGATCGCGCTGGTGGGGATGGCGACGCTGAGCTGGGTCGGGCGGTGGTACGGTGCGGCGATGGTGGCCAGCCGCAAGACGGCCGCCGACCGCACGCTGCCGCTGTCGCGCGGCCGGGTGGTGGCGGCGCTGGTGGTGCTGGCGCTGCTGATGTTTTCCAAGAACATCTACCTCGCCTCGATCTCGAGCTATTACACCTTCTACCTGATCGAGACCTTCGGCGTCTCGACGCAGACGAGCCAGGTGATGCTGTTCCTGTTCCTGGGCGCGGTCGCCGCGGGCACGGTGATCGGCGGGCCGATCGGCGACCGGATCGGGCGGGTGACGGTGATCTGGGTCTCGATCCTGGGGGTGCTGCCGTTCACGCTGGCGCTGCCGCATGCCAACCTGTTCTGGTCGGGGGTGCTGACGATCCCGATCGGGCTGATCCTTGCCTCGGCCTTCCCGGCGATCGTGGTCTGCGCGCAGGAGCTGCTGCCGGGGCGCGTGGGCATGGTGGCGGGGATCTTCTTCGGACTGAGCTTCGGCATGGGCGGGATCGCGGCGGCGATGCTCGGGGTCTTCGCCGATGCGCGGGGGATCGGCACCGTCTACAACATCTGCGCCTTCCTGCCGGTCACCGGCGTGCTGGCGATGTTCCTGCCGCGGGCGGCGGCGCGCGGGGCCTGAACCGCCGGCGCCTGAAGAGCAGGGTCTGGACCGCTCGGGCGGGCCAGGGAGGGGGCGCTGCCCCCGCCGCGCTGTCGCGCGGCCCCCCGGGATATTTGGGCAAAGTCGATGCGATGGCGGCAGGCCGCGGGTGGCGGCGCTCTTTTCTTTTGCGCGGGCATCGTGTAACCGCGCAGCCTGTTCCCCGAAGGAGACCGCCATGCAGGGCAGCGCCAATCTCAACGTGATGATCAAGGCCGCGCGCAAGGCGGGCCGCAGCTTGGTGAAGGACTTCCGCGAGGTCGAGAACCTCCAGGTGTCCTCGAAGGGGCCGGGCGACTTCGTGTCGAAGGCCGACCGCGAAGCCGAGCGGATCATCAAGGAAGAGCTGCGCAGCGCGCGCCCGTCCTATGGCTGGCTCGGCGAGGAGACCGGCGGTGCCGAGGGCGAGGACCCGACGCGGCGCTGGATCGTGGACCCGCTGGACGGCACCACCAACTTCCTGCACGGCATGCCGCACTGGGCGGTGTCGATCGCGCTCGAGCACAAGGGCGAGATCGTCGCCGGCGTGGTTTTCGATCCGGCCAAGGACGAGATGTTCTGGGCCGAGAAGGGCTCGGGCGCCTGGATGAACGAGAGCCGGATCCGGGTCTCGGGGCGGCGCACGATGATCGAGTCGGTCTTTGCCACCGGCGTGCCCTTCGGCGGGCAGTCGACGCTGCCGGCGACGCTGCAGGACCTGGCGCGGCTGATGCCGGTCTGCGCGGGCGTGCGCCGCTGGGGCGCCGCGGCGCTGGACCTGGCCTGGGTGGCCGCGGGCCGGTTCGACGGCTTCTGGGAGCGCAACCTGAACGCCTGGGACATCGCCGCCGGCCTGATCCTGGTGAAAGAGGCGGGCGGCTTCACCGGCCCGATCCGCGAGGGGCGCAACGTGCTGGAGACCGGGTCCGTGATCGCCGCGAACGGCGAGCTTTACGACCCGCTGTGCAAGATCCTGCGCGAAGCCGCCTGAGCCGGCCAGCGCGCGCGTCGTTCCGGGCCCGGCCATGTGCCGGGCCTTTTTCGTTGCGGCCGCGCCGGTTCAGCGCCCGTTCGGCCCCCGGGTGGCCCCTTGGCCAGCCCCCGTCAGCCCCCGTCAGCCCCCGTCAGCCGGCGTGCAGCGGCAGGGTTTCGGGCGAGAGCCGCTGCCAGAAGCCGGCGTCGCCGGGGGCGAGGCGTTGCAGCGTCGCGGTGCCGCCGTCGGTTTCGGCGATGACGGCCATGGTCTCGATCGCGCAGATCTCCTCGACCATCAGGCCGACGGTGCCGCCGCGGTGGTCGACGAGGACGATGGCGGCATGCGGCTTGCGGCCGTCGGCCTCGTGCCCGTAGAGGGCGGCGAGCGAGAAGACCGGCAGCAGCTGGCGCCCGCGCGAGGCGATGGTGCCGAGATAGGCCGACGGCCCGAGGTCGCGCTGCAGCTGTGGCGGCAGCGAGATGATCTCTTCGACATCCGAGACCGCCAGCGCGCAGGCGATGCCCGAGCGCATCAGCAGCGCCGCCGCGCGCGGGCCGCCCGCCGCGGCGCCCAGGGGCGGGACCGCGGCGGCGGCGGCGCGGGCTGGCGGCGGCGCGCCGGTATCGACCGTGACGCCGTCGCGCCGCTCGAGCCGGGCAAGCTCGGCCAGCATCGGGTCGGCGGTGAGGGCGGGGCCGTCGAGCAGGTAGAACTCGTGGCCGCGGTCGTCGACGAAGGCGCCGGTGACGATGTCGGGCCGGGCGCAGAGCATCGCGGGCATCGGCCCGATCTGGGCGGCGGCGAGCGCGCGGATGTCGCGGACCCGGTCGGCGCGCAGGGCGATCGAGCTGCCGTCGGGGAAGGGCAGCACCACGGCCGCGGCGCGGTCGGGGCGGGTGCTGGCGGGGGCCATCCCGAGGAGCGGCGGCAGCGCGATCAGCGCCCGGTCGATGCCATGGGCGGCGATGCTGCCGTCGCAGGCGCCCGAGCGCAGCACCTCGGGGTCGACGCGGGTTTCGGGGATCGTCGCCTGGATCCGGTCGAGCGAGAGGCAGAAGCTCAGGCCCTGCACCTCGAACACCAGGTACTGGCCGGCGGCGTCGCGGCTGCGCCGCTCGGCGCGCTGCGCATGCGACAGCGGCAGGCCGGCGGCCGGCAGCACCGTCGTGTCGAGGATCGCGACGACGCGGCCGTCGATCAGCACGACTTCGGGCAGCAGGCGGTCGCAGGCGGCGCTGCCGCCGCCGGTGATCGACTGCCGGGCGATGTCGCGCGGCGCGACGATCTGCCGGGCGACGCGGGCCAGGATGCCGTAGACCTCGTCGCTGGCGCCGACGATGACCACGACGCCGCCATCGGCCCCCGTCGCCGTCGCCGGGTAGAGCGGCGGCAGCCCCAGCATCGGCGCGATGTCGACCACGGGGATCACCTGGCCGCGCAGCGCCACGCAGCCGACCACCCCCTCTGCCGACGAGCGGAACGGCTCGAGCGTGCGGGGCGCGACCATCACCTCGCGCAGGTCGGCGACGTCGATGCCGATGGTCAGCGTGCCGAGGTCGATCAGGGCCAGCGGCGAGCGGCGGGGCGCCGCGCCGGGCCCGGCTTCGGCGGGGGCGGGCTGGGTGCCGGCCGGATTTGGCGCCGGATTTGGCGCCGGATCCGGGCCGGGATCGCCGGGCGCCGCGGTCTGCGAGGGGGCAGCCACGCCGGCGGGAGCGCCCAGGGCATGGGCGGTATCGCCCGGGGCGGTACCTGACAGGATGGCGGGATCGCCGGCGGGCAGGATGGCGGGCAGGGTCGGGCGGGCTGCTGTCATGACGGTCGGGCCTCAGGCCTGTTGCGTGACCCGGGCAAGGGTCGAGATCAGGTCGACGACCTGGCGCGAGACGTCCTTTTGCTTCTCGACCGAGCCCGAGATCTCGTCGACGGCGCCGCCGGTCTCGGCCACGCATTCGACGATCCGTTCGAAGGCGGTGCGGGCCGAATGCGACCGGCCCTTGCCCAGCTCGACCTGGCTTGCGCTTTCGCTGACCAGCCGCGTGATCTCGAGCGCGGCGTTCGAGCTGCGCTCGGCCAGCTTGCGGACCTCGTCGGCGACGACCGAGAAGCCGACGCCGAATTCCCCCGCCCGCGCCGCCTCGATCGCGGCGTTGAAGGCCAGCAGGTTGGTCTGGTTGGCGATGTCCGAGATCACGCGCGCCATCTCGGTCACGCTGGTCGAGCCCTTGGCGATCAGCTCGATCACCTCGATCGCGCGGTTCAGTTCCTCGAACCCGCCGGAGGCCGCGCTCTCGGTGTCGCGCGACGCCTTGACCGTCGAGCTGGTCGCAAGGTCGATCTGCCCGATCGAGCCCTGCAGCTGGCCCACCATCTCGCGCATCGCCTCGGCCTTCTCGCGGATCAGGTTTTCCAGCTGCACCTGCTGGGTGACGTCGTGGGCGTATTTGATCACGCCGATCGGCTCGCCCTTCGAGCCCAGGAGCGGGGCGTAGGTGGCCTGGATCCAGAAGTCGCGATCGAACTTGGCGACGCGGTGAAACCGGCCGTCCTGTTCCTGGCCCTTGCGCAGGCCAAGCCAGAAATCGCGGTATTCCAGCGACTTCACGTGGTCGGGCGAGCACAGCATCGAATGGTGCTGGCCCTTCAGTTCGCGCGCGGAATAGCCGGTGACGCGCAGGAAGTTCTCGTTCGCCGAGAGGATGTTGCCGTCGAGGTCGAATTCGATCACCGCCTGCGCGCGGTCGATCGCCTTGAACTTGCTTTCGTATTCGGCGTTGCGGTGGCGCTGGGCGGTGACGTCGGTGGCGAATTTCACCACCTTCACCGGGCGCCCGTCGCTGTCGAGGATCGGGTTGTAGCTGGCTTGAAGGACCACCTCGGTGCCGTCGCGCGCCAGCCGCTCGAACTCGCCCGCGACGAATTCGCCGCGCCGCAGCCGCTCCCAGAACACGCGGTAGGTTTCCGAGGCCGCGTGTTCCGGCGTGCAGAAGATGCGGTGATGTTCGCCGACCAGCTGTTCGGGGCGGTAGCCGGTGAGGGTCAGGAAGTTCTCGTTGGCCGAGAGAATCCGGCCGTCGAGGTCGAATTCGATCACCGCCTGGGCCCGGCTGATCGCGAGGATCGTGCTTTCGTGTTCGGCGATGCGGGTCCGCTCGGCCGAGGTGTCGCGGCTCAGCTCGATGACGCGGGTGATCTTGCCGTCGAGGTCGAGGATCGGCGTGAAGGTCGAGCCGACGTGGAATTCGCGCCCGCGCAGGCCGAAGCGGCGCCAGCTGCCGGCCTGCGGCTGGCCCTTGGACAGAAGGTCGAAGAAGCGGATGTACTCGCGCGTCTCCTCGCCTTCGCGGTTCCACAGGATCGCGCCGGGCTTGTTGCGCACATCCTCGAGGTCGTAGCCCGTCAGCTCGAGATACTTGTCGTTCATGTCGAGCAGCAGCCCGTCGGGCGTGTATTCGGCGACCAGCAGCGCGCGCTTCACCGCGTCCATCCGGCCCTCGATCTCGGCGGCGGCATTGCGTTCGAACGTGACGTCGAGCGCGGCCTTCACCACCTTCATCACCCGTCCGTCCGGGCCCTTCACCGGGTTGTAGCTGGCGCGGATCCAGACCCATTTGCCGGCCTTGGTTCGGCGGCGGTATTCGCCCGAATGGGCCAGCCCCTCGCGCAGGCCGCGCCAGAAGCCCGCGTAGTCCTCGGACCTCACATAGCTTTCCTCGCAGAAGGTGGAATGGTGCAGGCCGACGATCTCTTCCGCGCCATAGCCCATCAGCCCCAGGAAGGTCGGATTGGCGGTGATCACCCGCCCCTCGAGGTCGAACTCGATCATCGCCATCGATTCCCCGACCGCGGCGATCTTGCTGTCGGCCTCGGCCTGGTCGAGCTTGGCCCGGGTGATGTCCATCGCGAACTTGATCACCCGCGCGACGCTGCCGTCGGGGCCCAGCACCGGGTTGTAGTTCGCGCGGATCCAGATCGGCTCGCCGTTGCGGCTCAGCCGCTCGAACTCGCCATCGACGACCTCGCCGCGCGACAGCCGGTCCCACATCCGTTCGTATTCCGCCGATTCCGAGAATTCGCGCCGGCACAGCAGGCGGTGGTTCTGCCCGACGAGCGTCTGGCGGTCATAGCCCGTCAGCTCGAGGAAATTGGCATTCGCCGCGAGGATCGTGCCGTCGCGCGAGAATTCGATCACCGCCTGCGTGCGCTGCACCGCGTCGAGCTTGGATTTCGTCTCGGAATCGAAGGGCACGATGCGGCCGTCGATCAGCACCGCCGGATCGTCGCCGGGGGCGCCGGTGGCGATGCCAAAGAAGGTGACGATCGCGTCCTCGTCCGCGAGGTGGACGTGGAACTGCACCGGGTCCGGGCTTTCCGCCGCCTGTTTCAGGCAGCGCTGGACATAGGCGGATTCGCGGAACAGTTCCGGGAACCGCTGGCCGATGGGCGACTGGTTGCCGCCGCCCACCAGCAGTCCGGCGGCGCGGTTGGCCGAGAGGATCGACTGCCCCTCCATCCCCACCCGCAACAGCATGCTGGCCTTGACGGTCAGCTTGCGCACCGCCTCGAGATCGAGATCGCTCATATCCGCGCCCATGGCGCCCAGCACTCCTGCAAGGTCCGACGACGCGTGATAGTCCGCAGGGTTTTAAGGAACGCCTAAGCGCGACGGCCCCGGGCGGGCTTGCGCTTGACCCCCGCCGGCTTCGCGGCTACCGCATGGGCGCATTTACCCAAGGGGAGCCGGGTCTTGCCCGCCCCGGACGCATGGAGGACATCTTGGCCAATCCCTCGCTTCTCATTCTCGCCGGCGACGGCATCGGCCCCGAGGTCATGGCCGAGGTCAAGAAGGTGATCGGCTGGTTCGGCACCCGGGGCATCACCTTCGACGTGTCCGAGGACCTGGTCGGCGGCTGCGCCTACGACGCGCATGGCACGCCGCTCGCGGATGCGACGATGGCCAAGGCGCAGGAGGTCGACGCGGTGCTGCTGGGCGCCGTGGGCGGGCCGAAATACGACGTGCTCGACTTCTCGGTGAAGCCCGAGCGCGGGCTGCTGCGCCTGCGCAAGGAGATGGACCTTTACGCCAACCTGCGCCCCGCCCAGTGCTTCGACGCGCTTGCCGACTTCTCGTCGCTGAAGAAGGACGTGGTCGCCGGCCTCGACATCATGATCGTGCGCGAGCTGACCTCGGGCGTCTACTTCGGCGAGCCGCGCGGCATCTTCACCGAGGGCAACGAGCGGGTGGGGATCAACACCCAGCGCTACACCGAGAGCGAGATCGCCCGCGTGGCGCGCTCGGCCTTCGAGCTGGCCAAGAAGCGCGGCAACAAGGTCTGCTCGATGGAAAAGGCCAATGTCATGGAGTCGGGCATCCTGTGGCGCGAGGTCGTCCAGAAGGTGCATGACGAGGAATACCCCGAGGTCGAGCTGAGCCACATGTACGCCGATGCCGGCGCCATGCAGCTGACCCGCTGGCCCAAGCAGTTCGACGTCATCGTCACCGACAACCTGTTCGGCGACCTCTTGTCGGACCTGGCCGCGATGCTGACCGGTTCGCTGGGCATGCTGCCCTCGGCCTCGCTCGGGGCGCCGATGGCCAACGGCCGTCCCAAGGCGCTTTACGAACCGGTGCACGGCTCGGCCCCCGACATCGCCGGGCAGGGCAAGGCCAACCCGATCGCCTGCATCCTGTCCTTCGCGATGGCGCTGCGCTATTCCTTCGGGATGATCGCCGAGGCCGACAAGCTGGAAGGCGCGGTGGCGAAGGTTCTGGCCGACGGCGTGCGCACCGCCGACCTGATGGGGCCCGAGGGCGGCACGCCGGTCTCGACCTCGCAGATGGGCGACCTGATCATCGCCGCGCTCGACGCGGCCTGATCGCCCGACGCCGCCCCGGCGGCGTCCTGCGCGCGAATTCACCCACTCGGGCGGCGTCATGCGCCGCCCCTGACGTTTCCGGAGAGGTCCGAAATGAACCGCCTGACACGGCCCGCTTCAGCACTCGCGCTGCTGCTCGCCCTGGCGGCCGTGGTGCTGCTGGCGGGGCATTTCCTGCCGCAGCTGGATCGCGCCGGGCTGAACCAGTACGACGAGTACCACACGCTCGACCGCACGCTGGCGGCGGCCCGCGGCGGCCACTGGTCGAGCGTTTGGTCCAACCACGAGCCAAGCTTTCGCAAGCCGCCGCTGCAGTACTGGGCCGGGGCGGGGCTGATCCTTACGGGGATCGACGAGATTCTGGCGATGCGGCTGGTGGCGATGGGCTTCGGGCTGACGCTTCTGGCGGCGACGGGGGCGCTGGCGGCGGTCGTGGCCGGGCCGGGGCGCGGCCGTGCCACCGCGGCGGCGACGGCGGTGCTGCTGCTCGCGGCCTCGCCCATGGTCTGGTCGCAGGCGACGGCGGCGATGCTGGACGCGGGGGCGGCGCTGTTCACGCTGGTCACGGGTCTGGGCGTCGCGCTGGCGGTGCGCCGGCCGCGGCTGATCTGGATCGCGGTCGCGGGCGTGTTCCTCGGGGCGTTGCAGAAGGCCCCGGTCGGGCTGCCGCTGCTGTTCGCGACGCTTGCCGCGCTGCGGATCTGGCGGGTCGAGCCCGAGGTGCCGCTGCGGGCCGCCGAGCGGCGGCCGCTGCGGCGCCGCGCGCGCCGCATCGCGGTGGCGCTGGTGCTGGCCTGGCCGGTGTTCCAGGCCCTGCAGCACGGCTTTGGCGCCTTCCGTACCAGCGTGGTGACGGAAATGGCCGAGCGCTTCGTGCCGACGGTCGACGACGACACCGTCGGCAACTGGGTGTCCTGGGTCGACTGGATGATCGAGGACAGCGCGGTGCTGTGGTTCCCGGCGCTGGCGGCGGCGCTGACGATGCCGCTGTGGCACCGCCGCGCCGAATCTGTGGTGATCGCGGCCTGGACGCTGATCTTCCTGCTGGGAATGACCTTCGCCGACGGCGACACCTATTCGCGCTATCTGCTGATGGTGCTACCCTTCCTCGCGACCGCGCTGTCGGTGGGGCTGGTGCGCGCGATCCGGCTGCCGCTGCTGCCCGCGCTGCTTGGCGCCGGGGCGGTCGCGATGACCGGGGTCGCCACACTCGAGGTCAACCAGCCCGAACCCGATAAGCTCGCGCGCGACGCGCTCGCGCGCGAACTCGGCACCCGCGTGGCGCCCGGGGACACGCTGCTGTTCTGCCGGTACTACGGCGGCGAGGCGACGATGAACTTCGCCGCGCTCTCGGCCTTCGCGAGCGCGGGCCAGCCGGTGATCTCGATCACCGGGGCGCGCGATCTCGAGCGGGCGCGGGCGGACGGCAAGCTTGGCAGCCCGGTCTGGGGCTTTTGCAGCGACGAGACCCTGGCCGAGCTGCGCGACAGGCTGGAGGGATACGAGGTCGTCGGCACCTCGGGACCCTGGACCGCCTTCCGCGCCGGCGCGGTGAACTGACCGCCACGCGAGGGGCGTGCCTGCGCGGCGCGGTTCGCTCTGGACCTCGCGCGGGGGTCCGCTACCTTGGGGGCGGGCCGATCCCAGCCCTCTCCCCACCTCCCGACCACCGCACGCGGCGGAGCCCCCATGGAAGACACCGGCAAGAACAACGTTCAGGGCGCGGGCTACGCGCTGGCGGCGATGGGCGTCTATGCGACCCACGACGTGATCATCAAGACGCTGGGGGCGCATTACACCGCCTTCCAGATCGTGTTCTTCGCGGCGCTCTTGAGCTTTCCGCTGGTGACGCTGATCCTCGTGCGCGACCGCTCGGGGGGCAACCTGCGCCCGGTGCACCCGTGGTGGACAGGGCTGCGCACCGGCTGCGCCGTCATCACCGGGACGTCGGCCTTCTATGCCTTCTCGGTGCTGCCGCTGGCGCAGACCTACGCGCTGCTGTTCGCGACGCCGCTGCTGGTCACGGTGTTCTCGGTGCCGATCCTGGGCGAGAAGGTCCATGCCCGGCGCTGGGCGGCGGTGATCGTCGGCCTTGCGGGGGTGCTGATCGTGCTGCGCCCCGGCGGCGACACCCAGCTGGGGCTCGGGCACCTGGCCGGGATCGTCTCGGCGCTGACGGCGTCGCTTGCCGCGGTGACGGTGCGCAAGATCGCCCGCGACGAGCGGCCGGTGGTGCTGCTGCTGTTCCCGCTGCTGGGCAACTTCATCGCCATGGCCTGCGTGATGCCGTTCGTCTACGTCCCGGTGCCGATCGGCCACCTGGGGCTGTGGGCGATCGTGGCCTGCATGGGGCTGGTCGGCGCCTTCCTGCAGATCCGCGCCTATTCCACCGGCGAGGCGGTGATCGTCGCGCCGATGCAGTACAGCCAGATCATCTGGGCCACCGCCTACGGCTTCCTGCTGTTCGGCGAGACGCCCGACCGCTTCACCCTGCTGGGGGCCGCGGTGATCATCGGCTCGGGCATCTACATCGTGCTGCGCGAGCGCTCGCGCCCGGGCTCGCTGCAGCCGGTCATGGGCGCCGACGGGCGGGCGCAGACGCTTGCGCCGCGTCCCAGCGTGCTGCGCCGCGCGCTGAATTGGCACTGATCCCGGAAAGGGCGGAAATGGCCCTTGCCAAGCCCCCGGGGAATCGGTATCCCGCCGCCACACGGTCGGAGCGTAGCGCAGCCTGGTAGCGCACCTGCTTCGGGAGCAGGGGGTCGGAGGTTCGAATCCTCTCGCTCCGACCATGTAAATCTCCCGCACAACCCATTGCAGATCAAAAGAAACCAGGATCCCATCGGGGCCCTGTGGCGGTTTGTCGTGCCCGTGGTCGGGGAGGGCTTGCGACGGGTGTCGTCGGCGCCCCGGTCGGCTGCGATCCGCGCGTCGTCTCGCGCGGGACCCGGCCGAAGCCGCGGTCCCGTCCAGCAGCATCCGCATCGCGCGGCGGCCGATCCCGTGCCGGGGGGGCGATGGCGGTCAGCGCGGGGGTGATGCTGCGCGCGATCCCGACGTCGTCGACGCTGACCGGCCTAGCGCGTCGGGGACCGACAGGGTGTGTCGCAGCCCCTCCGTCACCGCGCCGGCGGCGAGGTCGTCGTTGTTGGACGGGAAGGGCGTTGTTGCGCTAATGGGCTGACGCCCGATAGGTCCCTTTCCGGCTCTGTGTTCAGCCCACGGCGATGATCTCGACGGTGCCGAGGGTGTTGTATCTGTTCATGATTGCGCTGCGGATCTGGATCTCTGCGGTCTGCCGATCCGGGGCGCGCGAGGCGATGCGCTCGCCGAAGGACTCAAGGCAATTCATCCGCGCCTCGACCCGACTTCGGACGTGGTAGCCGACCGACCGCTTCCAATTGGCTCGTCCCAAGCGTCGTGTTTCGTGCAGGATGCCGGCTCAGGCACGGGCGGCCGGGCAGTCCTCTTGTCCCCGGGCAGGCCGTTCTTGCGGATCGGGAGTGCGGGCATGACCGCCATGGGTCCTCCGACGACATGCCCGAACGCGTTGGCTCCCCGTCCAACGATCGCGCCATGACATCGTCTGGTGTCATGGGCGCCGTGGGCCGTGACCGAGCCGGTCTCTTCATCCTCGGGAAGTTGCGCCGGAAGATTGGGCCGCAGCGGGCTGTCGCCTTGTCGGCTGGACGTGAATTCGACGGTCCGAACATCGCCGGTCTGAGCGTCCATGGCGATATGGACCTTGCGCCGCACGCCATGGTTTCTCGAACCAGTGGCAAAACAGGGCGCGCCCTGCGGCGCGACGCATCATGCTTGTGAGCCTGCCACTCGCCATCACCGCGGACATGATACCAATGCTGTCTACCAGCAGAGTCACGGGGCCGTCCGAGCGGCGGTAGGGGATCCGCACCGCAATCCGTGCCTGACGTCGGCAAAGGGGGGAATAATCCGGCACGGGCCAGTCCAGCCCCGCCATCTCGATCAGGCTGGCCACCAGCCCAACCGTCTGCCGTAGCGGTAGGCCGAGCAATAACTGCAGCTTGAGGCAGGTCTCGATCTCGCCGTCGGAAAAGGTTTTAGGATGACCTCGCATGCCAGCTTTCGCTGCGAGCCAGGCCATCTCGGGGTCGAATCAGATCGAGAGAGACCGCGGCGTCGCAGCGCTGCCCTCGCCATCGGGCTCGGACCGATGGCGCCGCGATGGCTCGATCGTCAGACCAGTTCTTCGTGCCGTAGCGGGGAGAAGAAGACGTTGGCATGGCTCGAAGTTAACGTTCGGGATCCACGACATGAATCCATATCACCGATAAGTGCAACAACGCCCACCCGACACGGCCGTCTCTTGGGGCCGGTGCCCGCGATCCTGCTGCAATCGGCGTCGCGCTCTGCGTGCGGGAATGCCGTCCTCCCCTCACGACCGGTGCTGAAGCCCGGTGAAAATGGAGGGCCCGTGGGGCCTGGACGGCGCAGGCCGGCGCCCGTCACGCGAGTCTGTTGCCGATGAGTGCCCCGGGCGTGGCGCATCACCTGCGGAGCATATCTCCGGCGAGCACCCTCCGGTGGCGCATGTCCGAGTTCGTCCTCGGGTTGACGCACCGATAACTCTTCGCCACGAGTTGCGACCGACGATGTCGACCGATGGTAGATCGCCCCGCCCCATGGCCGGCCGGAAGGGCTCAGATCCACGCCCCCGTTCGCTCCCCGGCCTCGACCCACCTCGTCGCCTCGACCCAAATCGCAGCGGCGGCGCTCATCCCGGGCGCGTGTGCAGCGGCCTTTTGTCCGCAGGGTCTTGGGGGGCGTCGGATCAGTTCACGATGAACTCCGCATGAAGCGCCCCGGCCGCGTGGATGGTCTTGAGGATATCGATCATGTCGCGGGGACTGACCCCGAGGGCGTTTAGCCCGGCGACGACATCGGTCAGGGAATTGCTGTCCGAGATCTCGGCCATGCGGATGCCGGGCTCTTCGGTCACGTCGGCGGCGCTGCGCGGGACCACGACGGTCTCCCCCTCTGCGAAGGGATTCGGCTGGACGACGATCGGCGCTTCTTCGACCCGCAGCGTCAGGTTCCCCTGGCTGACGGCGACACGGCTGACGCGAACGTCGGCACCCATCACGATCGTGCCCGAACGCTGGTCGATGACGACGCGGGCGCGGGTTTCCGGCTCGATCGTCAGGCCCTCGACGCGGGACAGCACCTGTGCGGGGCTGCCGGAACCCGCGGCCGAAATGTTCATCGCGACCGTCCCCGGATCCGTCATCTCGGCGACGCCCCGCCCGAATTCGCGGTTGATCTCGTCGGCGATACGGTCGGCGGTGGTGAAGTCGGGATCGCGTAGCGCGAGCCGGACGCGCGACAATTGCGACAGTTCGAAATCCACCTCGCGTTCGACGCGCGCCCCGGCCGGGATCGTGCCCGAGGTGGGCACGCCCTGGACGACCGAGGCCGCAGCGCCCTGGGCCGAGGCGCCCCCCGCCAGCACCGTGCCTTGGGCGACGGCATAGATCTGCCCGTCGGCCGCGTTCAGCGGGGTCATGACCAGGGTCCCGCCCAGAAGGCTGGTCGCATCGCCGATCGCCGAGACAGTCACGTCGATGCGGCCGCCCGCCCGGGCGAAGGCCGGCAGTGCCGCGGTGACCATGACCGCCGCCACGTTGCGGGGGCGGAACTGTTCGCCGGCCACGTTGACCCCGAGGCGCTCGAGGATGCTGGCCATGATCTCTTCCGTGAACGGCGCATTGCGCAGGCCGTCCCCCGTGCCGTTCAGCCCGACGATCAGCCCGTAGCCGACAAGGTCGTTGCCGCGGACACCGTCGATTTCGACAAGGTCCTTGATGCGGATCGGCGCCGCGGCCAGCGGGGCCGGCTGCAGGACCGTCAGCAGGAGCGCGACAAGCGCAAGCAATGGGCCGAGGCGACGGGTCACAGGAAGTTCACGAGCTTCATCTGCTGCACGCGCGCGGTCAGCGTGTAAAGTGCCTCGAGCTGGTTCTGAACGGCCAGCACGTCCGTGGCGGCATCGGCCGTGTCGATGCCGATCAGCTTTTCACGCAGCAGCGAGGACGTCGTCAGAGAGGCGTGGGTGCGCACCGTCACATCCTCGATGATCTGTTCGGTCCGGCCGAGCCGGCTGCGGACGGCTTCGATCGCATCGGAGGATCCGACCAGGCGGTCAGCCCCCTCGCCCAGCAGGGCGGCGGACTTGATCGCATCGGTGCCGAACATGTCGCCGGCGAGGCTGGCGATGGCGAGGCCGCCGAGGATCGTCCGGATCGCGGGATCGATCGCGGTGATGTCCAGCGAAACCGTCTCGACCTCGCCGATGCGATGACGTGCCACGGGGCCGGCGTCGCCTTGGTAGAAATCGACGAAACCGCCGGCGCCGGCAGGCGCGGCGAACCAGTCGTCGACCGCGGCGGCGATATCGCTGGCCGAGGTCAGCCCGGCGGTCGCCGCGCGCAGCTGGTCGAGCATCAGCTCGGGGTCGGTCATTGGCGGCACGTCGCTGTTCTGTCCCGACAGAAGGTAGCCCCCGCTGCCGCGCACGTTGAGGGCCGAGAATGCCGCTTCGAGATTTTCGCGAGCGATGCCGGTCTGGGTGCGCACGTCGCTCGGCATGCCAAGCTCGGCGGTCGCGGCGAGCGTGCTGCCGAAGGGCGTGGCGAAGGTCGTCAGGACCTCGAGGCTCGACTGCACGGTCGTGGCATCGGCGGCAACGACAACGGCCGAGCGGAGGTAGACCGCGCTCAGCCTCTCGCTGCGTTCGATCCCGGCGAGCAGCACGAAGTCGCCGCCAAGTGCTGCGGCAACGTCGCTGCGCCGACCCGTCGTCATCTCGGTCGAGGCGGCGGCGAGCCGCTCTCGCAGCTCGGTATTGTTCATGCGGAACTGCAGGTTGCGGGCGAGGTCGCCGATCGAGGCAAAGGCCATGTCAGATCTCCATCAGTCGGTCGAACAGCTCTTCGAGAGCCTGGATGACCCTTGCATTGGCGGCATAGGCCTGCTGCACGGTCAGCAGGGTCTGCATTTCCTGGTCGGTATCGACGCCATCGCGGGCAAGGGCCTGCTCGGCGATCGATTGCCGCACATTGCTTGCCGCGGTCCGGTCCTCGGCGCTCAGCCGCTCCTGCGACACCTGCGACAGCAGCTCCGCCGCAAGCTCCGCGGCGGATTTCTGGGCGGTGAGGAAATCGCCCGAGGCGGGCAGGCGCACTTCGCGCAGCCGGTCGGTCAGCGCCTCGAGCAGGGTGCTGTTGCCCGGCGCCCCCGCCGCGGTCGCGCCGAGCCCGTCGCGCAGGCGCCAGAGCTCGCCCCCGGCGGAGGGATCGACAAGGCTGTTCAGGCGCAGCCGCGACGACAGGCCGATCTCGTCGGTCGCGCTGAAGGCCCCGGTCCCGTCCGTGAACAGGCCCGCCTGGCCGGCCGTCAGCGTGGTGTCGAGGGTCGGATCCTGGAAGCGCTCGACAAGGTCCCGGGCGAGCGCGTCGAGTTGCGACTGCAGCGCCGGGGCGTCCTGGTCGCGCAGCTGGAACAGCTTTTCCAGCGATCCGCCGCGGTAGAGACCGCGACCCGTCACCGAGATCGAGCGCCCGTCGATGCTGAGACCCGACAGCGCGCCGGAGGCGAGGGTGGTGTCGGCGACCATCACCCCGACCGGGGAGAATTCGATCTCGACCGGGGTTCCGTCCAGCAGCACGCCGCCTGCGGTGGTGTAGAGCGCGACCATGCCGTTCTGGCGTTCGATCTCGCGGATCGGGACGATCGACGCGACCCGGTCGATCTGCAGCTGGCGCTGGTCGAGCAGGGCGCTGATGTCGTCGCTGCGCAGGCGCATCTCCTGGATCTGCTTGTTCAGGTCGGCGATGTTGACCAGCGCCTCGTTCAGCTGGCCGACCTGCGTGGCGATCTGGCGATCGGCGGCCAGGCGTTCCGCCTGAATGCCGTCCGCCAGGGTCTTGAAGCCAAGCGCGAGATCACCGGCCGCGTCGGCCAGCGTGCGCATGTAGGCCTCGCTCGCCGGATCGTTCATCGCCGCGACGAGGGCCGCGTCGAAGGCATCGTACCGGCCCGAGAGCGAATTGGCATCGCCCGGCAGGCCGAAGGCGCTCTCCATCTTTTCGTAGAAGGTCGAGATCACCTCGGCGCCCGCGGCGGCGGCGGTCGAACTGCGCAGCGCGGCCAGCGTCAGCTTGTTCTGAAGCCGCTCGATGCCGTCGATCTTCACGCCGGCGGTCGCGCCGCCGACGCTGCGGGTGGAGATCTGCAGCTCGCGCCGGGCATAGCCCGGCGTCAGCGCGTTCGAGACGTTGTTCGAGATGACCTCGGCGGCGCGCGAATTCGCCGTCAGGCCGGTGACCGCATTGGCAAGGGCTGCGCCGAGGCTCATCTATCAGCTCCGATCAACGTTTGATGTTGGTGGTTTCTTGCAGCATCTCGTCGACGGTCTGGATGACCTTGGCATTCGACGAGTAGGCGCGCTGGGTCTGGATCAGCGATGTCAGCTCTGCCGCGACATCGGTGGTCGAACCCTCGCGGGCATAGCCGACCACCTCGCCGGTGGGGCCGTCACCGGCATCCCACAGCGTGAACGAACCCGAATCCGGCGAGACCTGGAAGGTCTGGTTGTTGAGTGCCCGCAGGCCGTTCGGGTTCGGGACGTCGACCAGCGGCACCTGGTAGATCCGCCGCGTGAAGCCCGTGTCGTAGGTCGCGGTCAGGAAGCCGTTCTCGTCGATCTCGACATCGGTGAGGTTGCCGACCGGAGACCCGTCCTTGGTGATCTGCGTCGGCGAGAAGCTGTCGGAAAGCTGGGTCAGCCCGTTGGTGTCGCCGATCCGGCCGATCGTCACGGTCAGCGGGCCGCCGGCCACGGTCATGTCCAGCTGGCCGGTCGCCGGGTCGTAGGCCCCGCCCGAGATCACCGTCACGGAGGCCAAGGTCCCGCCCGACGCGCGGGTGGAGTCGAAGGTCAGCACATATTCGCCCATCAGCGCGCCGCCCGCGGCCGAATCGTACATCCGCATCGTCCACTCGTTGCTCGATCCCGTGGCGGGAACGGTCGGCGTGAACTCGATCTCGATCGTTTCCGAGGTTCCGAGGTTGCCGAAATACTCGGTCGACATCGGCAGCGTGTCGCCGCTCGACCCCGCCTCGGTCTCGGTCGCGGGCAGGTTGACCGCGAGCGTCATCTGCGTGGTCGGATCGCCCGCCGTCTGGTTGGTGTTGATGACGATCGGCACCAGCCCGGTCTGGGTCCCGCGCGGGTAGTTCGGGATCGTGCCGTCGGCATTCGCGGCCCAGCCGAGCAGCACGAGGCCGGAATCGGTGCGCAGGATCCCCTGCGCATCGGTGTGGAACGACCCGGTCGTGGTCATCATCATCGGCTCGCTCGTCGTGTTCGACAGCGCGCTGTAGGTGGTCACCGGCAGCATGCCACGGCCCGCGATCGCGATGTCCAGCGCGTTCGAGGTGGCGACGAGCGCGCCCTGCGTCTCGATCGAGCGGGCCGACATCGGGCGCACGCCGCCTGCGAAATAGGCGCCCGCACCGGACAGGCCGCTGAGGACGAGGCTGTTGAACTCGGCCTCGGCGCGCTTGTAGCCGAAGGTGCTGCTGTTCGCGATGTTGTCGGAGATCGTCGCGAGCTTGGTGGCATTCGCGTTCAATCCCGATACGGCGGCATTCAGCGAAGAGGAGATCGACATCGGTTGGGCCTCTGGTTGGAACGCGACCACATTGCGGGGGCGAAGTTAGCGAAGCCCTAATCCGCCCCCGGCAAACCGCGCGAATTGCGGAAGACCGGGCGCGGGGCGGTCAGGCCTGGCCCGAGCGCAGCAGGATCAGCTCGATCCGGTTGTTGCGCGGCGACATCGGGTTCTGGTTGGCCACCGGCTGGCGGTCGGCGAAGCCGGTGACCCGCTGGAAGCGGCGCGCGTCCAGCCCCGCCTCGGAGACGATCTTGCGCATCACCTGCGCCCGTCCGGTCGAGACGTCCCAGCTCGGATCGCGGCGCAGCACCTCGGGGGCGGCGGCGGTGAAGCCCTGGACCGCGACCGGGTTGCCGACAAGGCCGAAGACCCGGGCCGCGACGCCGGCCAGCGCCCTGGTGATCTGCGTCGGCTCCGAGGCCTCGTCGAACAGCGGCTCGCCGGGCGTGTCGAAGAATTCCACGATCAGCCCCTCGTCGGTGACGCGGGTGATGATGTGCCGGGCGAGCTGTTCGCTGACCATCGACTCGCCGCCGCGGGCGGTGAGCTTCTCGGCAAGGGCGGCGAAGCTTTTCGCCTCGGGGCCGGTGTCCCGGGCCATCGCGGTGTCGCCGGCGGCCTTGTCGGCCTGGGCCGCGTAGATCTGTACCGCCCCGGTGCCCGATTTCGACAGCGTGTCCTCGGTGAAGACGCTGTCGCCGCCGACCGGACCGTCGCCGCCGGCCGAGATGCGGTTCATCGGGATCGAGGGGTTGAAGAAGTCGGCAAGTCCCTTGCGCTGCTGCTCGGTCGTGGCGTTGAGCAGCCACATCAGCAGGAAGAAGGCCATCATCGCCGTGACGAAATCGGCATAGGCGACCTTCCAGGCGCCGCCGTGGTGGCCGCCCCCGCCCGAGACCTTCTTGCGCTTGATGATGATCGGCTGCAGTGCGTTGGTCGCTGACATCTGGTGCCCCCTTGTGCCTCTGCGAACGGGGGTACGGGAGCGTGCTTAGCGAGCCGTTATCAAACCGGGGCCCTCGGGAAAGGCCATGTTTCGGTCATGGTTCGGGCGGGCGACCGCCACCTGATGCGGCAGAAAGCGGCGGGACCGCCGCAATCCCTAACGGCGGGTCCCGGGCCGGGGCCGGCGCGGGGGCAGGGCGGCGGGCCTGGCGCGATCGTCAGGGAATCAGCACGCTCGACCCGGTGGTCTGCCGGCTTTCCAGCAGCCGGTGCGCCTGCGCGACCTCGGCGAGCGGCAGGTCGCGGTCGATGCGGATCTTCAGGCCGCCGGAGCGGATCAGCGCGAACATCTCGGCGCTGGCCTCGAGCAGCCAATCCCGGCGGGCGGCGTGGTGGAACAGCGTCGGGCGGGTCAGCCGCAGCGAGCCGCGCGCCAGGTGCGAGATCCGGAACTGATCGGGCGCGCCCGAGGACTGGCCGAACATCACCAGCGTGCCGAAGGTGGCGAGGCAGTCGAGCGAGCGCAGCACCGTGTCGGCGCCGATGCTGTCGTAGACCGCCGCGACACCGGTGCCGCCGGTCAGGCGCGTGACCTCGGCCGCGAAATCCGTGGCCTTGTAGTCGATCGTCTCGGCATAGCCGTGCGCGGCGGCGAGCGCGCATTTCTCCGGCCCGCCGGCGGTGCCGATCGCCCGGACGCCGCGCAGGGCCAGCCATTGCCCGGCGATCAGACCGACGCCGCCGGCCGCGGCGTGCACCAGCACCGTCTCGCCGGGCTGCGCCGGATAGGAGTGGTGGATCAGGTAATGCGCGGTCAGCCCCTTGAGCATCACCGCGGCCGCGATCCGGTCGGGAATGTCGTCGGGCAGCGGCACGGCCATCGCCGCGGGTAGGATCCGGTGCGTCGCATAGGCGCCGTTCGGCACGGTGTAGGCGATGCGCTGGCCGGGTTCGATCCCGGTGACGCCGGGGCCGATCGCTTCGACCACGCCCGCGCCTTCCGATCCGGTCACCAGCCCCGGTCCGGGCGGCCAGGGGTAGGTCCCGGTGCGGAAATAGACGTCGATGAAGTTCAGGCCGATCGCGGTGTGGCGGATCAGCAGCTCGCCCGGGCCCGGCACCGGCCGGTCGATGGCGACGCGGCGAAGCACCTCGGGGCCGCCCGGCTCCTCGGCGCGCATGGCATAGATCTCGCTCATCGGCGTCCCCCCTGTTGCGGTCGGGAAGCCTCGCAGCTTCGGGCGCGGCGTCAAGACGCGATGTCGGGCCCGGGCCGCGGATGCGCTGTCGCCTGACCTTTCGCCTTGCCCGGGCATCCGGCCGCGCGGCCGCGCCCGGCGCGCGGTCATCCGTAGCTGCGCACCAGCGCGCCCGCGACCAGCGTCCAGCCGTCGGCGACCACGAAGAACGCAAGCTTGAAGGGCAGCGAGACGACCGCGGGCGGCACCATCATCATACCCATCGACATCAGGATGGCCGAGACCACGAGGTCGATGATCAGGAACGGCAGCAGCATCAGGAAGCCGATCTGGAAGGCGCGCTGCACCTCGGACAGCATGAAGGCCGGGATCAGCACCGAGAGCGGCGGATCGGCCCCGGGTGCGATCGGGGCGGCGCCCGGCGGCACTGGGCGCAGCGCCGCGAGGGCCGCGATCTCGTCTGGTGGCACCCGGTGTTCCATGAAGCCGCGGAACGGCTCGATCCCGCGGGCAAGCGCCTCCGCCGGCGAGATATCCCCGGACAGCAGCGGCGCGCCCGCGCGGGTCCAGGCCTCGGTGAAGACCGGGTCCATCACGAACCAGGTCAGGAACAGCGCGAGCGAGATGATCAGCATGTTGGGCGGCGACTGCGGCAGGCCGATCCCCTGGCGCAGGATGCTGAGCACGGTGACGACCAGCGGGAAGCAGGTCAGCATGATCAGCAGGCCGGGCGCGATCCCCAGCAGGCCGAACAGCACCACCGTCAGCGTCACCCGGTCCGACAGCAGCCCGCCGACATCCGCCGGCAGGGTGAAGCCTGGATCGGCCTGCTGCCCGAAGACCGGCGCGGCGCAGGTCAGCGCGACGGCGAGGCAGGCCAGGCCGGCGATCGTGGCCCGCGCCGATCGCGCCGTGTCGCGGGCGGGCTGCCGATCCCCGCTCACGGGGCGGCGGCGCCGGGCCCGTGCCGCGAGGGACGGCGACCGCGGGCTGTCCGGGTTCGGCCCCGCGGCGGAGTGCAGCCCTGCCGCGGCTTGCGGCGCTGTCCCGCCGGCGCGCGCCGCGCGTGGCAGGGTTCGCTCAGCCTCCCTGCCATCGCGGATCGCGTCGGCGGCCGTGGTGCGCGCGCGATCCTCCTCGTGCCAGGCCCTCGACCGCGTGGCGTCCGGGACAGGGGTCGCGCGCCCGCGCCGCATCGCCAGGCGAGGGGGCATGGGTCAGATCCCGTCCTGCAGGTCGACCACTTCGGTCAGCCGCACCGCGAGCTGGCCGGCCCGGTCACCCTCCAGCTCGGTCAGCTCGCCGCGGGCGATCAGCCGGTCGCCGACGAACAGCTCGACCGGGTCGTCGATGCGGCGGTCGAGGGGCAGCACCGCATCGGGTTGCAGGCGCAGCAGGTCGCGCAAGAGCGGCCGGGCATGGCCGACGGAGATCACGATCTCGATCGGGATCTGGGTGAGGGGGCTTCCGGCCACGCCGGTCACGTCGCTCATGTGCCATCCTCCCGGCGCTCAGGGCGGAAGAAGGCGCTGACCGCCGCGCCGATCGCGGCCACGGTGCCATCAAGGTCGATCTGCCGCTCGTTGGTGCCAAGCCGAAGGTAGGCCTGCCCCTCGCCCAGCGTCGGCTCCTCCCTGATCCGGAACGGCGGCGCCTCCTCGCGGTCGAGCAGCGTCTCGACCGTCGCGCGCGATGCCGGGTTCAGCGTGATCTCGACCGGTCCGGCCGCCATCGCCTCGGCCATCGGGCGCAGCGTCTCGATGACCATCGGGCCGAGCGCCTCGCGCGCGAGTGTCGGCAGCACCTTGGCCACCATGTCCACCAGCAGCGGCTCCAGCGATTGCAGCACGTGGCTGCGCGCCTGCTGGTAGCTGAACGACAGCTCGCGCAGGTTGCGCCCGAGGTCGCCGCGCAGCGACTCCAGCTCCCGGTCCTGGGCGGCCACCGCGTCCTCCCAACCGGCCGTGTAGCCCTGTTCATATCCCGCCAGCCGCGCCTCCTCGATCTCGAGCGCGAAACGCGCATCGAAGTCGGGAGGGGCCGTCTCGGCGGCTTCGAAGGATTGCAGCTCCAGCCTGCGGCTCATCACGCCTTCTCCTCGTCACGCTCTTCCATCCAGCCGCGCAGGATCTGCGCCGCCTCGACCTTCCGCTCGCCGATCAGGCGGCGCAGCCGTGCCACCGGCTCCTCGCCCTCGGGCCCGTCGCCAGCAAAGCCGCCGAAGCCGAGGGCGAAGCCGTCGTCGCCCGCGTCACGGACAAGGGTCATGTCCTGCGACCCGAGCTCGCCCTCGGCGATCTCGCCGATCAGGCCGCCCTCGGTGCGTCCGCCGGCCAGAGCCGCCTGTCCGCCCGCCGCCCCGCTGACCAGCATCGGACGCAGCACGAACAGCGCCAGCACCAGCACCACCGCCGAGAGCAGGCCCGCGACGATCACCTGGGTCGGATCGAGGCCCGAGAGCAGCCCGCCGCTCTCGGCCAGGCTGCCGCCCTCCGCCACCGGTTCGAAGGCCAGCGACTGCAGGGTGATCACGTCGCCGCGGCTCTCGTCGAAGCCGACGGCCGAGGCAACGAGATCGCGCAGCTGCTGCAGCTCGGGATCGGTGCGGGCCTGCCAGCTACGCGTCCCGTCGGCCGCGATGCTGGTCACGCCGTCGACCAGCACGGCCACGGTCATCCGCCGGATCGCGCCGGGCTGACGCAGCAGTTCGCGCTTGGTTTCCGACACGTCGAAATTCGTGCGTTCGCGCGTCTCGCTGGTCGTGCTCTGCGAGGTGCCGCCGTTCTGGGCCTGGCCTGCGGGCAGGTTCGACGCCACGGTGGTCGCCGCGGGCGCGGTGTCGTTGGAATTCTCGCTCCGGTCCTGGGTTTCGCTCGAGATCGCGACGCGCCCCTGCGGATCAAGCCGGCGCTCGGTGATCGCCTCGCGCTCGGTCTGTGCCTCGATCGCGATCTCGACCCGCGCGCGGCCGGTGCCGACCCGCGCCTCGAGCAGACGCAGCACGGACTGGCGCAGTTCCCCCTCGCGATCGGCCACGGCGCGGGGCGAACCCTCGTCGGTCTCCTCGAGCACGGCCCCTGTGGCGGCGTCGATCACGGAGACGTCGCGCGGGCTCATGCCGGTGACGGCCGCGGCGATGAGGTGGCGCAGGGCGCGGGCCTGCTCGGCCGTCAGCGCGCCGCCCGAGGGCGTCACCGTCACCGCCGCGGTCGGGCGGTCGGGCGTTCGGAAGGGCTGCGCCGGCGGTACGGCGATGTGCACCCGCGCGACCGTGAAGGTGCGACCGGCCACGATCGTGCGCGCCAGTTCGCCCTCCTTGGCGCGCCAGTAGGCGGCATCGAACATCTGCGCGGTGGTCCCGAACCCCGACAGGCCGTCGAGCAGCTCGTACCCGCTGCCGCCGGTCGCGGGCAGCCCCTCTCCGGCCAGTTCGAGCCGCAGCGCGTCACGGCGGTCCTGCGGGACCCAGATCGCGTCGCCGCGCACGTCGTAGGTCACGCCGCGCTGGTCGAGCGCGGCGAGCAGCCCCGCCGCCGCCTGGCCGTCCAGCCCTGCATAGAGCAGGCCGAGCGCCGGTGGCGCCATCGCCAGCCGCGTCAGCAGCGCGAGCGCTATGATCACTGTCAATGCCACGCCGGCCAGCATCCCGCGACGCCTGCCGTCCATGTCTTCCCAAGCCGCCACGATGTTCTGCAAGACGCGATTCCCCCGGGGCTTCTGCCCGCTGCCTTCCCGATGACTCGCGGATCGCGCTTAAGAATCGGTTAGTGACAACCCGGTAGACCAGCCTCAGCGATGACGGAGTCTGGTGATGTCGGATGCCAAGGCCGCCGAGGAGGCGGATGAGACGCCCAAGAAGAAATCCAAGCTGCCGCTGATCCTCGGCGCGGTGCTGGCGGTCGTTCTCGGGGGCGGCGGGTTCTTCGCGGTGTTCTCCGGGATGATCCTTGCCCCCGCGGGCGAGGAGCACGCGGCCGAGGAGCCGACGGTCGAGGCGATGCCGGGCACGGATTTCGTGCCGCTGACCCAGCTGATCGTGTCGGTGGGGCCCGAAAGCCGGCGCCATCTGCGTTTCACCGCGCAGGTCGAGGTCGGCGCCGCCTACCGCGAAGAGGTCGAGCACCTGATGCCACGGATCCTCGACGTGCTGAACGGCTATCTGCGCGCGGTGGACGCCCATGATCTCGAGGATCCGTCCGCGCTGGTGCGGCTGAGGGCGCAGATGCTGCGCCGGGTGCAGGTCGTGACCGGCGAGGGCCGGGTGCAGGACCTTCTGATCACCGAATTCGTCCTGACATAGGAGGTGCCATTGCAGCTGATCGCCGATTTCCTGTTGGCCGCCGGGGCTTTGTCGGCCGGAATCTACTGTCTCGTCCTGTCGCGCCGGCTTGCCAGCTTCGCGCGCCTCGAAAGCGGGATGGGGGGCGCCATCGCCGTGCTGTCGGTCCAGGTCGACGAGATGACCCGCGCGCTCGAGCGGGCCCGCGGGACGGCCTCCGATTCGGCCTCTGCGCTCGAGGGGCGGACGCGGCGCGCCGAGGAGGTGGCCGAGCGGCTCGACCTGATCCTCGCCACGATGCACGACCTGCCGGAACCGGGGCCCGTGCGGCGCCGGCTGCGCCGCCAGCCACGACAGCGATCGGAGGAGGAGGTGGAGGCATGAGGGGTCCGACAACCACCGCCGGCGCGGCGCCGGCGAAGCCCCCGACCGGCCGGCGGGCCGCGCAGGTCCCGGGGCACAAGCGCGGGCGCGGCCAGCCGGGCGAGCGTCGTCGCCGGCCGGTGATCCTGGCGACGATCGCCTCGCTCCTGCTGCTTTCGGGTCTGTGGCGGCTTGCGGATGGCGGGCTGATGCTGGCGCGCGCCGCCGGGGCCGCGGGTGGCGCGGCGGCGACGGTGCCGGCGGAGGCACAGCCGGCCGCGGCCGGCGCCGCGGCCGGACAGGCCGGGGCCACCGCGCTGCTGTCAGAACTTCGCGAGCGCGAGGCGCGCGTCGCCGCGCGCGAGGCCGAGCAGGCGGCGCGGCAGCAGGTGCTCGACGATGCCGGGCGCCAGATCGATGCGCGCCTGGCCGAGCTCGCCGCAGCGGAGGAACGGCTGTCGAAGACGATCGCGCAGGCGGATTCGGGCGCCGAGAGCGACGTCGGCCGGCTGACTGCGATGTACCAGGCGATGAAGCCCAAGGACGCCGCGCTCCTGTTCCAGGAGATGACGCCGGATTTCGCCGCCGGCTTCCTCGGGCGCATGGACCCGGGAAGTGCCGGCGCCGTGCTCGCGGCCATGGACCCCAAGCAGGCCTACAGCGTGAGCGTCGTCCTCGCGGGACGCAACGCGGCCGCGCCGCGGCAATGACCCCCGTTACCTCTCACCAGGAGCGTTCAGAATGATCGGCATCATCGGCATCGTGGTGATCTTCGTGACCGTGTTCGGGGGCTACCTGATCGCCGGCGGCACGATGGCACCGATCATCCACGCCGCGCCGCACGAGCTTCTCACCATCCTCGGGGCGGCCGTCGGCGCCTTCATCCTGTCGAACGACATGGCCGGGGTGAAGCAGGTCTGCCGGGACATCGGCAAGGTGTTCAAGGGCGCGCACTGGAAGCCGCAGGACTACCGCGACCTGCTGTGCCTGCTGTTCGAGCTGCTGCGCCTCGCGCGGCAGAACCCGGTCGGGATCGAGGAGCACATCGAGGCGCCGCATGGCTCGTCGATCTTCGGAAAGTACCCGAAGATCCTGCACGACCACGAGGCCGTCGACCTGATCTGCGACACGATGCGCTCGGCCTCGATGAACTACGACGATCCGCATCAGGTCGAGGAGGTGCTGGACAAGCGCATGGAGGCGAACCTGCACCACGCGCTGCATTCGAGCCATGCGCTGCAGTCGATGGCCGACGGGCTTCCGGCGCTCGGGATCGTGGCGGCGGTGCTGGGCGTGATCAAGACCATGGGCTCGATCGACCAGCCGCCGGAGGTGCTGGGCGGCATGATCGGCGGCGCGCTGGTCGGTACCTTCCTTGGCGTCTTCATCGCCTATGGCTTCGTCGGCCCGATGGCCGGGAAGGTGAAGGCGGTGGTCGAAGAGGACGGCCATTTCTACCAGCTGATCCGCGAGGTGCTGGTCGCGAACCTGCACAGCCACGCCACCAATATCTGCATCGAGGTCGGACGCCAGAACACGCCGCACCACATCCGGCCCAGCTTCTCGGCGCTGGAGGAAGCGCTGAAGTCGGTGAAGGACGCGGCATGATCCGGGCGCTGCTGCTGATGATCGGCGTGCTGGTGGCCGCGCCCGCGCTGGCCCAGGACCGGGTGCGCGTCCTGTCCGGAGAGCATGCGGGGTTTTCGCGCCTGGTGCTGACCCCGTCGCGCGCGATCGGCTGGCAACTCGAGCCCGAGACGGGCGGCTACCGGCTGCGGCTCGACCGGCCGGCGGAGTTCGATGCGGACGGTGTCTTCGACCGCATCCCGCGCCAACGCCTGATCGGCCTGCAGCAGGATCCCGATGGCAGCCTGCACCTGCGAACCCCGCCGGGAACGCCGGCCGAGAGCTTCCTGGCCGACGATCGCCGCTCGATCGTGATCGACCTGTCGGATGCCACGGGCGTGACGGAGGCGAGCGAAACCGCCGCGGCGCCGCGCACCTCGACCACCGGGAGGTATCGGCCCGAGCTGCCGCCGCTGCCGGATGTCGGCGTGTTCTGGCGCGGCCTTGTCCCCTCGCCGCGCGGTCCCGTGCCAGCGGCGGGCGCAACCGCCGCCGAGCCGGCGCCCGCTGCGGTGCCCGACGCGCGCGCCGGCGATGCGCCGCCCATGGCCAGCATCGCGGAGCGGGCGATGGGGGTCGAACGCGACCTCCTCGACCAGCTGGCCCGCGCGGCCGCGCAGGGTCTGATCGCCGTCGATCCCAATCAGTTGGCCGGTCCGCCAAGCAACGAGCCGCCGCCGGGGCTGGACGCCTTGCCCGAAGCCCTCCCGGACCGTGGCGCGCCTGAGGCGGAGCGGTCCGCGCCGGTCGAAGCCGAGACCAGCGTCGATCGCGCGCTGGGCACCCTGGTGTCGCGCAAGATCTCGCCCGCGGCGCGGGTCTGCCTGCCCGACAGCACCTTCGACGTCGCCGCCTGGTCCGACGACCGACCCTTCGCGGAGCAGCTGGGCGCCTTGCGCGCAAAGGTGGTCAGCGATGCCGACCGCCCCGATCCTGGGGCGGTTCTGGACCTGGCGCGGTTTTACGTCGCGCAGGGCTTCGGTGCCGAGGCGCTCGAGCTGATGCGGGCGTTCCCGCCGGCCGCACCGCGCGAAACCGAACGCGCGGCGGTGCTGCGGCAGATGGCCCGCCTGGTGGACGGGTTGCCCGCGGGACCCGGTCCGCTGGACGAGCAGACCGGCTGCGACGGCAGCGGGGCCGCGTGGATCGCGCTGGCCGCGGCCGGGGATCCGCGCGATGCTGCGCCGCGCGCGGCGGTCCTGCGCGGCATCGCCGCCATGCCGCTGGCGTTGCGGCGCCAGTTCGGCCCGCTGCTGGCCGAGCGCTTCCTCGCGATCGGTGACACCGATGCGGTGCAGGTCATCCGCGACTCGATCGCGCGCGCACCGGGCGACCCGGGCCAGGCCGCGGAGATGCTGGCCGCGCGGATCGACCTCGGGGATGGCAACGCCGCCGCGGCGGCCCGTCGTCTCGCCCCGATCGGGCGGACCGACACGCCGATGGCGCCCGAGGCGCAGCTGCAGATGCTGACGGCGCGGCTGGACGCCGGTCAGCCGATCGATCCGCGCGACATCTTGCTCGCGCAATCGCAGGCCTTCACCAACCGCGGCTCCGACCTCGGGCTGTCGCTGAGGCGGGTCGCGATGCGCGCGCTGGCGGTGCAGGACCGGATCGAGGAGCTGTTTGCCGAACATGATCAAGCCCTTGCCGAGCTTCCGGAGGCGCGGCGGCCCGAGGCGGACCGGGCGCTCGTCGCCGCCGTCGCCGTGACGGCCTCGGAGGTTCCCTTCCTCGAAGCGGCGTTCCGGGCAATGCCGGAGGTCGAGGCGCTCGGTCCCGGGGATCCGCTGCGCGAGACGGTGGCTGCGCGGATCGAGAGTGCCGGTTTCACTGACAGGGCAGAGATGTTGCGGGCCGCGCAACCCGCAGCCGGGATGAGCGCGCTTGGCACTGGCACGGAAGGGGAAGCGGGCGTGGCAAATGCGCCCGCGGGCCCATATGACGCCGTCGCGCCGCAGATCGAGGAGCCGCCGGAGGCCGGGATCGGCCCGACTGAGGCGGCGCCGGTACCGCCCCCTGCGCCCACGCTTGCTGCGAGCCGGGAGACGCTTGCGGCCAGCCAGGCGACCCGTGATGCGATCCTCGAGGCCCTGCGCCGGACCGGCGCGACCGAGGGCGGCGAGGGGGCGCCATGACGATCGCGACGGCCATGGCCGTGCTTTGGCGCATCTTCCACGCGATCATCACGCGGCGATCCCGCCTGCGCCCGGCAGGCCGCGCGCTTGCCGCGCTGGCCGTGCTTGCCCCGACCGCGGCGCCGGCCACCGCGGCAGATCCGGCGGCGACCTCAGCCCTGTGTGACCGCGCGGCGGCGACCGCCGCGCGCGAGACGGGTGTCCCGCTGGACGTGCTGAGGGCCATCGCCCTGACCGAAACCGGTCGGAAGAGCGACGGCAGCTTCCGGGCCTGGCCCTGGACGGTCAACATGGAGGGCGCCGGCCACTGGTTCCCGGATCGTGAGAGCGCGCTGGCCTATGTCGCGCGCGAACGGGCACGGGGCGCCCGCAGCTTCGATATCGGCTGCTTCCAGATCAACCACTTGTGGCACGGCAAGGCCTTCGCCTCGGTCGAGCAGATGTTCGACCCGATCGCCGGCGCGCGCTATGCGGCCGATTTCCTGGCCGGCCTGCATGCCGAGAGCGGCAGCTGGTCGCGCGCCGCCGGGGCCTACCACTCGCGGACACCGGCGCTGGCCGGTCGCTATGCCGCGCGGTTCGATCGCCTGCGGGCCACGCTTGCCGGTGCGCCGGCGCCGGTCGAACTGGCCGCACTGCCCGCGCCCGAGCCGCCGAGGCGGGGCATCGGGCCCGCGCGGCCGCTCGTCGACCCCGCGACGGCGGCGCTGCGCGGCGTGCTGCTGCGCGCCGCGGCCGCGCCTGTGGTGGCGCGTGACGCGGGTCCCGGCGCCGGCAACGGCGACGGTGCGGGGTCGGGCCCGGAGCGGCAGCCCGGGGCCGCGTCGCTGGTTCCGCTGGGCCCGGGCGACGGGCCGCGCTTCATCCGGCTGGAAGGCGAGCCTCGGACATGAACACGGGCCTGCTGCAGCTTCTCTTCCGCCCGACGGTGCTCCTCGCGCTGGCGATGATGGCGGTGATCGTCATGATGATCCTGCCGGTGCCGGCGGTGGTGCTGGACATCGGGCTGACGCTGTCCTTCGCGCTCGCGATCCTGATGTTCACCGTCACGCTGTTCATCGAGCGGCCGCTGGACTTCTCGGCGTTCCCGACCGCGCTGCTCGCCTCGCTGATGCTGCGGCTCTCGCTCAACGTCTCGTCGACGAAGCTGATCGTCGGCGACGGCCACACCGGCACCGCCGCCGCCGGCCACGTGATCCAGGCCTTCGCCGACTTCATCATGGGCGGATCCCTGACGATTGGCCTCGTGGTGTTCTGCGTGATCATGATCGTGAACTTCGTCGTGATCACCAAGGGTGCGGGCCGGATGGCCGAGGTCGGCGCGCGCTTCGCGCTGGACGCGATGCCCGGCAAGCAGCTGGCGATCGACGCCGATCTCGCGGCCGGCGCCATCGACCATGCCGAGGCGAAGGCCCGGCGCGAACGCGAACAGGCCGAGACGACCTTTTTCGGCTCGCTCGACGGCGCGTCGAAATTCGTCAAGGGCGATGCGGTGGCGGGTCTGCTGATCACCGCGATCAACCTGCTGATGGGGCTGACGGTCGGCACGCTCGTGCACGGGATGGAGCTTGGCCGCGCCCTTCAGACCTACGCGATCCTCACCGTCGGCGACGGGCTCGTCAGCCAGATCCCGGCGGTGATCATCTCGATCGCCGCGGCGATCCTGCTGTCGCGCGGCGGCACCAAGGGCGCCGCGGACGTGGAATTCTTCCGCCAGCTCGGGGCCTATCCCGGGGCGCTCGGCACGGTTGCGGCGCTGCTTGGCGGCTTCGCGCTTCTGCCGGGGCTGCCGTTCCTGCCCTTCGTCCTGGCCGCCGCGGTGCTGGGCGCGACCGCGATGCTGACCCGGCGTGCGCAGGCGCGCGCGGCGGCGGTGCGCGCGGTGCCGCCGGCGCCCGAGGCGCGGCCCGCGCCGCTTGGCGACCTGCTGGAACTCGACGAGATCCATGTCGAATTCTCGCGCAGCCTGATCCCGATGATCCTCGAGCCGGCGACGGGTCTCGACATCCGCGTCGCCAACATGCGCAACCATGTCGCGCGGACCTATGGCCTGCTGCTGCCGGAAATGCGGCTGACCGACGACGCGCTGCTCGATCCGGGCCAGTACCGGATCCGGGTGCAGGGGGTGGAGCAGGCGCAGGACCGGCTTGACCCCGACCGGGTGCTGGCGCTCGTGGCCGGCAATGCCGAGCTTCTGCCGCCGGGCGAGGACATCCGCGAGCCGGTCTTCGGCGCCCCGGCGCGCTGGATCGCTTCGGACCAGCAGGAGGATGCGGTGCTGGTCGGCTCGACCGTGGTCACGCCGATCGAGGTGCTGGCGACGCATCTGCTGGAGACGATCCGGCGCAACCTCGGCCGGCTGATGACGCTGAAGTCGCTGCGCCGGCTGCTGGACGAGCTGACGCGCGTCTCGGACCCGGTGCGGGCCGAAGCGAACCGGCGGCTGTTCGACGAGCTGATCCCCGACCGGGTGCCGATCGACCTGCTGCTGGGCGTGCTGCGGCTGCTGCTCGAGGAAGGGGTGTCGATCCGCAACCTGCCGATGATCCTCGAGGCCATTGCCGAGGGGCGGTCGCTGGGCACGCCCGAGGCGGTCTGCGAGCATGTCCGCCGCCGCATCGGCTTCCAGCTGGTGGCGGAGCTGCGCCGCCCCGACGGCACGCTGCCCCTGCTGCAGCTGGCCCCGGAATGGGAGGAGACCTTCCTGCGCTACCAGATCGACGGCGACCGTGGACAGCAGGACATCGCGCTGCCGCCCGAGCTGTTCAACCGGCTGGCCGGCAACATCGCCGACCGGCTGGCGCGGGCGGGCGAGCAGGGCAATTTCCCCGCCGTCGTCACCTCGGCCCGGCGCCGGCGCTTCCTGCGCACCGTGCTCGGGGCGCGCGGGGTCTCGGCGCCGGTGCTGTGCTTCGACGAGATCGGGCTCGACGCGCGGCCGGCGCTGCTGGGCGTGGTGCCGGCATGACCGGAGAGGAGCTCGCCCAGCTCTGGCAGCAGCCGCTGCGCGAGGCGGGGGTGATCTTCCTGCGGACCGGCGCGGCGCTGGCGGTGCTGCCGGGGCTTGGGGATCTCAGGGTGCCGGCGCGGGTGCGGCTGGGGTTGGCCGGGGCGCTGACCGCGATCCTGTTCCCGCTGGTGCCGAGTGCCGCGCCCCCCGCGACGGTCGTCCTGACCGAGCCGGTGATCGGCCTGATGATCGGGCTGTGCCTGCGGCTGATGGTGGCGGCGCTGGACATCGCGAGCGCGATCATGGCGCAGGCGATCTCGCTCGCGCAGCTGTTTCCCGCTGCCGCGCCCGAGCCGTTGCCGGCGGCGGGCCAGCTGCTTCTGGCGGCGACGCTGGCGCTGCTGATGCAGGCGGGCTTCGCGCGGCACATGGTCGAGCTGTTCCTGCTGTCCTACCGGGTGTTTCCGGCGGGTGGCCTGCCCGCGGCGCCCGACGCGCTGGCCTGGGGCACCGCGCAGGTCGCGCGCGCGATGAGCCTTGGCTTCTCGCTCGCGGCGCCGTTCCTGATCGCCGGCATGGTGGTGAACATCGCGCTGGGCCTGGTGAACCGCGCGATGCCGCAGCTGATGGTGATGCTGATCGGCGCGCCGGCGCTGGCGGGGCTGGGGCTGGTGCTGCTGGCGCTGTCGGCGCCCTATCTGCTGCAGGTCTGGCAGGGCGCGCTGGCCGGCGCGCTTGTCGATCCGTTCGGGCTGCCGCCATGAGCGAGGATGCGGAACGCAACCTGCCGCCGACCGAGAAGCGGCTCGCCGATGCGCGGGCGCGCGGCGACACGCTGCGCGCGCCCGATTTCTCGGCGGCGCTCGCGCTTCTGGGGACCGCGCTGGCGATGGCGCTGGGCGGGGCCGAGATCGCGCGCCGCGCCGGGACCGCGCTGATGGGGCTGCTGGCGATGCCGGGCATCGTCGGACCCGACCCGCTGCACCTTGGGGGCGCCGGGATCGCGGGCGCGGTGCTGGCCGCGCTGGGCGCGGTCCTGCCGGTGTTGCTGGCGACGCTCGCGCTCGGGCTCATCGCCGCGATCGTGACCGGCGGGCTGACCTTCGCGCCGCCGCGGATCGCGCCGAAGCTGTCGCGGATCTCGCCGCTGGCGAATGCGGGGCACAAGTTCGGGCTGAGCGGCATCGTCGAGTTCCTCAAGAGCCTGGTGAAGATGGCGGTCACCGGGGCGCTGGCCTGGTGGGTGATCTCGCGCGATCTCGAGCGGATCATCGCCGCGACGGCGACCGGGCCGGGGCAGGTGGTCGCGCTTCTGGCGGTCACGCTGCGCGACCTGCTGATCTATGCCGCGATCCTCGCGCTGGCGATCGGGGTCGCCGACCTTGGCTGGCAGGTCTTCGACCGCCGCCGCAAGCTGTCGATGACCCGGCAGGAGGTCATGGACGAGATGAAGGAGAACGAGGGCGATCCCCACGTCAAGGCGCGCCGCCAGGCCCGGGGGCGCGAGATCGCGACCAACCGGATGCTGGCCGATGTGCCCAAGGCCGATGTCGTCATCGTCAACCCCGAGCATTATGCCGTCGCGCTGCGCTGGCGCCGCGGCACCGGGCGCGCGCCGGAATGCGTCGCCAAGGGCGTGGACGAGATCGCGACGCGGATCCGGGCCCGCGCGGCCGAGGCCGGCGTGCCGATCCATCGCGATCCGCCCACCGCCCGCGCGCTCTATGCCACGGTCGAGATCGGGCGCCAGATCACCCCCGATCAGTACCGGGCCGTCGCCGCCGCGATCCGCTTCGCCGAGGCGATGCGGCGCAAGGCCCGCCAGCGCGGCGGGATCGCGCGATGAGCCGGCGCGCCGGGCCCGGCGATCCGCGCCTGGCGGAACTGGCGGCGCTGTCGGCGATGGTGCGCGACCACCGGCTGGCCGATCTTGCCGCCGCCCGGGGCACCCTGGACGCGGTCGAGCGCGAGATCGCGGCGCTCGACGCCAGCGCGGCGGCGACCCGCGCCGCGGCCGCGGCGGGCACCGGCGATCCGCGGGCGCTCGCGCGGCACGAGGACTGGATCACCGCGCGCCGCCGCGACCTGATGATCAGGCTGGCGGGCGCGCGCGCCGGATGCGAGGCCGCGCTCACCCGGGCCGCGCCGGCGGTGGGGCGGGCGGACGTGCTGCGCCAGCTGTCGGAGCGCGGCGGATGAGCCGGCGGTCAGAGCGGCTCGGGTTCGAAGCAGGCGGCGCGGCCGTCGGCGCGGATCGTCGCCGCGCCGTCCTCGATCCCGCGCGCACGCCGCTCCAGCCAGTTCGACGGGCGCGCCGCGTCGCGCTCCTTGGGGGCGGGCAGAACCGCGGCCAGGCGCGCGGCCTGGCGCGGCGTCAGCTCTGCCGCCGAGACGCCGAAATAGTGCCGCGCTGCCGCCTCGACGCCGAAGACGCCATCGCCCATCTCGGCCACGTTCAGGTAGATCTCGAGAATGCGCCGCTTGGACCAGAAGGTTTCCACCGCCGGGGTCAGCACCGCCTCGAGCGCCTTGCGCGGCCAGCTGCGGCCCTGCCACAGGAAGACGTTCTTGGCCACCTGCTGGCTGAGGGTCGAGGCGCCGCGCTGCGCGCCGCGGTCCAGCGCGTCGCGGATCGCGGCCATGTCGAAGCCCCAGTGCAGGCAGAAATTCGCATCCTCCGCCGCGACGACAGAGCGCGCCATCACCGGCGCGATCCGGTCCATCGCCACCCAGTCGTGCTGCAGCTGTCCCAGCCGCAGCCGCTCGGCGAACATGTAGGGGGTCCAGACCGGGTTGACGAAGCGCAGCGCCAGGAGGACCAGCGCCAGCACCACCACGACCCGCAGCAGCCAGCGCCGGAACCAGCGCTTCCAGCCGCCCTTCGGCCGCAGCGCCGGCGCGGCGACGGCGGGCGCCGCACCGCCCTTGCCGCCGGATTTGCCGCCGGTCTTGCCACCATCGCGCTTCGCCCGCCGCCCGCCGCTGCCGCGCGCGTCGGTGGTGCGTCCCGCCTGTCTGTCGCCTTGCCTGCCTGCCATGCGCGCTGATTGTCACGTCCGTGCCGCCCGGGTCAAGAAAAGCCGCGCGCCACCGGGCGCCGGCGTCGCCCGTGCAGCCCCGATCCCGCAACCGCAAGGGGTTACCGCCCCGAACCGCCACCGTCCATTCGCCGGAACACCCTCCCTTGATTGAGCTTTCGACGCCTGTCATGTAGGGTGCAGCCATCCCCGGCAGCAGGAGAGTCCCATGGCCCAGCGCCTTCACCTGGTCTTCGGCGGCGAGCTCGTCTCGCCCGGCAAGAACGTCTTCAAGGACGTGAGCAAGATCCATGTCGTGGGGATCTACCCCGACTATGCCTCGGCCCATTCCGCCTGGAAGGCCGAGGCCCAGCGCACCGTCGACGACGCCCACACCCGCTATTTCATCGCGCATCTGCACCGCCTGCGCGACGAGGAGGCGCCGGCCGGCGCCACCGAGGAACTCGGGGTCTGATCCTCGCAACCACGCGGTGAGACGGCGGTGTGATGGCGAAGTCGCTTGCGCTCTGGCTTGCGCTCTACCGGGCCCGCGGCGGCGCGGACCCGGCCGCGTCCGGCACCCCGCCCATCCCCGAGGGCGCGGGCCCGCTGGTCTGGCTGCGGCAGGGGCCGGGTTCGGGCCTTGCCGGGCTGGGCCTGCTGGCGCAGCGGCTGCGGCGCGCGCGTCCCGACCTGAGGCTGTTGGTCACCCCGGTGGCCGGCACCACCGAGGCCGAGACCGAGGCCGCGCATTTCCCGGCCGGCACCGCGATCTGCGGTGCCCCCGAGGAGCGCACCGGCCCGGTCGCGGGCTTTCTCGATCGCTTCCGCCCCGCGCTGATCGTGCCGACGGGCGCGGGCCTGCCGACCGTCACGCTCGCGGCGGCGCATGACCGCGGGCTGCCGGTGGTCTATGCCGACGCGCTGATGACGATCGAGGACTGGCGCGGCTGGCGGTGGCACTCGAGCCTCGCCTCGGCGCTGCTCGACCGGTGCGACGTGATCCTCGCGCAGGATGGCGACAGCCTGCGTCGGCTGCGGCGCTTGGCCGGCCACGCGCTGCCGATCGAGCTGACCGGCACCATCGAGGGCAGCAGCGAGCCGCCGCCGGCGAACGAGGCCGAGCGCGAGGCGCTGGCGCTGATGCTGCGCGCCCGCCCGGTCTGGTTCGCCCCCGGCACGACCCCCGCCGACGAGGAGGCGATCCTGGCGGCGCATCTGCGCGCCAGCCAGTACGCGCACCGGATGCTGCTGATCCTTGCGCCCGCGGACCCGTCGCGCGGGGGCGAGATCGCGGACCGGCTTGCAGGGCAGGGGATCGAGGTCGCGCTGCGCTCGCGCGACGAGGAGCCCGAGGCCGAGGTCCAGGTCTTCGTCGCCGACGGCGAGCCGGAACACGGGCTGTGGTACCGCCTCGCCCCCGTCACCTTCATGGCCGGCACCTTCGGCGCGGGCACGTCGGGCGCGCGCAGCCCGATGGAGCCTGCCGGGCTCGGCTCGGCGATCCTGCACGGGCCGGCGCATGGCGGCTACGCGCCGATCTACGCCCGGCTCGCGGCGGCGGGCGCGGCGCGCCAGGTCGCCGCCGAGGAGGCGCTGGCCGAGGCGCTGGTCGACCTGATCGCCGCCGACCGTGCCGCGGCGCTGGCCCATGCCGCCTGGGGGGTCTCGTCCGGCGGGGCGAGCGCGGCCGAGGAGGTCGCGCGCCAGATCCTGCAGCGGCTGCCCGGCGCGTCGCAGGCGCAGGGCCTGAAGGGCGCGGCCTGATGCGCACGCCGGATTTCTGGAACCGCCCGGCCGGCTGGCAGGCGCGGCTGCTGGCGCCGCTGGGGGCGCTTTATGCCGCGGGCACCGCGCGCCGGATCGCGTCGAAGCCCGGGCTGGCGCCGGGCGTGCCGGTGATCTGCGTCGGCAATCTGACCGCCGGCGGCACCGGCAAGACGCCCACCGTCACCGCGCTGGTGCAGCGGCTCGCGGCCCGCGGGGCGGCGGCGCACGTGCTCAGCCGCGGTCACGGCGGCAGCCTCGGGCGCGCGGCGCCGGTGCGGGTCGACGAACGGCGCCACACGGCCGACGAGGTCGGCGACGAGCCGCTGCTGCTGTCGGCCTTCGCGCCGACCTGGGTGTCGCGCGATCGTGCGGCGGGGGCCCGGGCGATGGTCGCGGCGGGGGCGGACGTGATCGTGATGGACGACGGTTTCCAGAACCCGGACCTTGCCAAGGACCTGTCGATCCTGGTGATCGATGCCGCGCGCGGCTTCGGCAACGGGTACTGCCTGCCCGCGGGGCCGCTGCGCGAGCCGGTCGCGGCGGGGCTGGCACGGGCCGACCTGCTGCTGACGATCGGCGCCGATGCGGCGCAGGACCGGTTCCGCTGCGACATCGCCCTGCCGCGGCTGCGCGGCGCGCTGCGGCCGCTGCCCACCGGTATGGACTGGCGCGGGCTGAAGGTGCTCGCGGTTGCGGGGATCGGCCATCCGCAGAAATTCTTCGACACGCTCGCCGCCGAGGGGGCCGAGATCCTGCGCGCCGAGCCGCTGGAGGATCACCAACCCTACACGCCGCAGTTGCTGACCCGGCTGGCGGCCGAGGCCAAGCTGCTGGGCGCGCAGATCGTCACCACCGAGAAAGACGCCGCGCGGATGCCGGCGCGGTTCCGGCCGCAGGTGCTGACGCTGCCGGTGCGGCTGGAGGTCGGGGACTGGAGCGCGCTCGACGAGGCGCTGGCGCGGCTGGGGCTCTGACCCGGCGCCGAAGCGCCGGGGCGCGGCGCCGGGGCGCGCCGGGTCAGTCCGCGACCTTGGCCGCGATTTCGTCCCAGATGCGATCGTTGTCGGCGCCGAGGCGGGGCGAGGCCGCGGCAAGCGCCAGCTCGGCCTCGGCGAAGCGGATCGGGCTGCGCACGCCCGGCACGCCCTCGGGCGCGATGCGCAGGCCGCGCGCGATGACCTGCGGATCGGCGAAGACCTCGGCCATGTCGTTGATCGGGCCGGCGGGCACGCCCGCGCCCTCGCAGGCGGCCAGCAGATCGGCCTTGGCCCAGCCCTTCGTCGCCGCGCCGATCGTGGCGACCAGCGCGGCGCGGTTGGCGATGCGGTCGGCGTTGGTCAGGTAGTCGGGCGCCTCGGCCAGGCCGGGCAGGCCGAGCAGGGCGCACAGCCTGCGGTACTGCCCGTCGTTGCCGGTGGCGATGATCAGGAAGCCGTCGGCGCAGTCGAAGACCTGGTAGGGCACGAGATTGGGATGGGCATTGCCAAGGCGCGTGGGCGCGGTGCCGGTGGCAAGGTAGTTCATCGCCTGGTTCGCCATCACCGCCGTCGCCACGTCCATCAGCGACATGTCGATGCGGTCGCCACGCCCGGTGCGGCCGCGCGCGACCAGCGCCGCGAGCACGGCGGTGGCGGCGTAGATCCCGGTGAAGAGGTCGATCACCGCCACGCCCACCTTCTGCGGCTGGGCCCCCGGTTCACCGGTCACGCTCATCAGCCCGGACATGCCCTGGATGATGTAGTCGTAGCCCGCGCGATGCGCATAGGGCCCGTCCTGGCCGAAGCCGGTGACCGAGCAGTAGACCAGGTCGGGATGCGCCGCCGCGAGGCTTTCGCCGTCGAGGCCGAATTTTGCCAGGCCGCCGACCTTGAAGTTCTCGATCACCACGTCCGCCGTCGCGATCAGCGCCTTGACGCGGGCGAGGTCGCCCGGGTCGCGGAAGTCGGCGGTGACCGAGGCCTTGCCGCGGTTGGTGCCGTGGAAATAGGCCGCCGCGCGCTCGCCCCCGTGTTCCAGGAACGGCGGGCCCCAGCGGCGGGTGTCGTCGCCCTCGGGCGCCTCGACCTTGATCACCTCGGCGCCCAGGTCGGCCAGAAGCTGGCCACACCAGGGACCCGCGAGAATCCGCGCCAGCTCGACGACGCGCAGCCCTTCCAGCGGCTTCATCGGATCAGCCGAGCTCGGCGTCGAGCAGCTTCGAGAACTCGTCGTAGTCCATGTTCGAATGCTTGGTGCCGTTGATGAAGAAGGTGGGCGTCGCGTTCACGCCGTCGGCCTCGGCGTTCTTCTGGTAGGTGGCGACCATCGACTGCGCCATCGCGCTGTCGTTCAGGCAGGCGTCGATCTGCTCGCGCGACAGGCCGGCCTTGGCGCCGATCTTGCGCAGGTTGTCGGCGATCTCGGTCGGCTGGCCCGAGCCGATCCATTCCTTCTGCTGATCGTAGAGCATGTCGACGATGCCGTAATACCGCATCTCGCCGCCGCATTGCGCGACCATGCCCGCCCAGAGCCCGAACTTGTCGAAATAGACCTCGCGCAGGGTGAACTTCACCTTGCCGGTGTCGATGTAGTTCTTCTTGAACTCGGGCCAGACCGTCTCGTGCCAGTGCTGGCAGTGCGGGCAGGTGAAGCTGGCGTATTCCACCACCGTCACCGGCGCATCGGGCTGGCCGATGACCATGTCGGGTCGGATCGCGGCATCGGCGGGGGCGTCCTGCGCCAGCGCGGCGCCGGCCGGGATCGCGCTCTGGCCCAGGCCCAGCCCCCGCTCGAGGCCGCGGGCCAGCCACGAGCCGCCGCCGACGAGGGCTGCGGAGAGAAGCGCGAGGGTGAAGGTGCGACGCTGCATCTGGAATAGGCCTTTCATCATGGATCCCGTCAGGCCTTCGGCCCGCGGGAGAGCACGTTCTGCGCCAGCCGCTCGAGCGCGGCATGGAGCGTGGGGTCGGTCACGCCCTCGGCCACCTCGCGCGCGCGGGCGCAGGTCTCGGGCGTGGGCGCGGGGCGGGGTTTCGGGGGCGCGGGCATCTCGCCGAAGCCCTCGGGGGCGGTCTGGGTCAGCCGCACCCGGGCGATGGCGTTGTAGCCATAGCAGGCGTTCACCCGGTCGCGGATCCGCGGCAGCTCCATCTGCACCCGCGGCGCGGCGGGGCCGGTGACCAGCAGCGTCAGCGTGGCGCCGAAGCCGTCCTTGGCGGCATAGCCGATCTTGACCGGGCGGGCGAGGCGCGCGGTCTCGTCTCCCACGATCTCGGACCAGTCGGTGAGCAGCCGGGCGACGGCGAAGCCGCGGGCCTCGCCGGCGGTGCGGATCTTGTCGGCCAGCAGGCCCGAGGCGGCCTCGAACCCGCGCATGCGTCGGGCGCCCGGCCCCTTCGGGGCGGCGCTGCGGGTTTTGGTCGGGCGGTCGCTCTTGTCCGGCATCACGCTCGCGGGGTCTCTGGCCTCGTCAATTCCGGCTGCTATCTTTAGGGTAGCCGCCGCCCCGCGCCAGCCAAATGCGCGCACGGGGCCTGTGCGAGGCATAAAGAATGCGTGACGCGAGGACCAGCCCGGACCGCCGGCCGGGCCGGGCGGGCGCGCGATGGAAAGGACCGGCACGCCGCGATGACGCCTGCGACAGACGAGCCCCTGGACCCCGCCGCGATCGCCCCGGCGCTGCTGGCCTGGTACGACCGCCATCACCGCGAGATGCCCTGGCGCGTCACGCCCGCCGCGCGCGCGGCCGGGGCGCGGCCCGATCCCTACCGGGTCTGGCTGTCCGAGGTGATGCTGCAGCAGACCACGGTCGCCGCCGTGCGCGGCTATTTCGAGCGGTTCACGGCGCGCTGGCCGACGGTGCAGGCGCTGGCCGCGGCCGAGGATGCCGAGGTGATGGCCGAATGGGCGGGCCTTGGCTATTACGCCCGCGCCCGCAACCTGCTGAAATGCGCCCGCGCCGTCGCCGCGCTTGGCGGCTTTCCCGACCGGCGCGACGCGCTGCTGGCGCTGCCCGGGATCGGCCCCTACACCGCCGCCGCCGTCGCCGCGATCGCCCATGACGAGCCCGTCGCCGTCGTCGACGGCAATGTCGAGCGGGTGGCGTCGCGGCTGTTCGCGGTCGAGCTGCCGCTGCCGGGGGCCAAGCCCTGGCTTGCCGCCCTGGCGGTGACGCTGACACCCGAGGCGCGTCCGGGCGATTTCGCGCAGGCGATGATGGACCTTGGCGCGACGATCTGCACCCCGCGCAGGCCCGCCTGCGCGATCTGCCCGCTGACCGGCCCCTGCGGCGCCCGCGCCGCCGGCATCGCCGCCGAGCTGCCGCGCCGCACGCCGAAGCCCGAAAAGCCCGTTCGCCGCGGCACCGCCTATGTCGCGACCGACGCGGCGGGGGCGGTGCTGCTGGAGACGCGGCCGGAGCGCGGGCTGCTGGGCGGCATGCTCGGCTTTCCCGGCACCGACTGGGCCGTGGTGCCGCCGCCGCCGGCCCCGCCCTTCGCCGCCGACTGGCAGCCCGCCGCGGACCCGGTGCGCCACACCTTTACCCATTTCCACCTCGAGCTGACGGTGATGCGGGCCACCGCCCCCGCGGGCGCCAATCCCGAGCGTGGCAGCTTCGTCGCCGCCTTCGACCCGGGGGCGCTGCCGACGCTGATGCGCAAGGTCTGGGAGGCCGGCCGCTGACCCTTTCCGATCCGCGCGCTGGCGCATAGTCTCGGGCCGATGCCGACCGCTCCGGACCCGACGATGACCGCGCCCCATCCCGCCCCGCTAGGCTCCGCGCTGCCGTTCTGGCTGTCGCTGGGGATGATCCCGCTTGCGGTCGCGGGCGGGTGGTGGGGCGGCTGGGCCACGGCGCTGCTGCCGCTTTACGGCTGGGTGATGATCTCGGTGCTGGATGCGGCGCTGGGCGACAACGACGGCAATCCCGATCCGCAGACGCCCGAGGCGCGGCTGTTCTGGCATCGCGCGATCACGGTGATCTGGTTCCCGGTGCAGGCGGCGACGCTGTTCGCGATGATCTGGTGGGTCACGCATTCGGCGCGGCTCGGCACCGGCGAGAAGATCGCGCTGTTCTTCGGCATGGGCGTGATTTCGGGCACGATCGGCATCGTCTACGCGCACGAGCTGCTGCACCAGCGCAACCGGATGGAACGGTGGATGGCGGACCTGCTGCTGGCCTCGGTGCTGTATTCGCATTTCCGATCGGAGCACCTCTTGGTGCATCACCTCTATGTCGGCACCCCGCGCGACGCGGTCACCGCGCGCTACAACGAGGGGTTCCACCGCTATTTCGTCCGGGTGCTGCGCCATTGTCCCCGCTCGGCCTGGGCGGCCGAGACCCGGCTGCTGGCGCGCGCGGGCAAGGGGGCGTTCGACCGGCGCAACCCGTTCTGGCGCTTTGCGGCGCTGCAGGCACTGATGCTGGCACTGGCGCTTGCGCTGGGCGGCTGGCAGGGGCTGGCGCTGTTCCTGTGGCAGGCCTTCGTCGCGGTCTGGCAGCTGGAGCTGACCAACTATGTCGAGCACTACGGCCTGACCCGCAAGCACCTGGGCGAGGGCCGTTATGAACATGTCCTGCCGCGCCATTCCTGGAATTCGGCCGAGACGGCGTCGAACTGGCTGCTGATCAACCTGCAGCGCCATTCCGATCACCACTACAAGCCCGACCGCCGCTTTCCGCTGTTGCAGACCTACGATGCCGACGAGGCGCCGCAGCTGCCGCGCGGCTATCCGGCGATGACGGCGATGGCGATGGTGCCGCCGGTCTGGCGCCGGCGGATGAACCCGCGGGTGCGCGCCTGGCGGCGGAAGTACTATCCCGAGGTCGAGGACTGGAAACCCTACAACCGAGGCGAGACGCCGATGCCGCGCGGGTCGGTCTGACTAGCGCCGCGGCGCCGTTCCGGCGAGCGTGGCCAGCTGGTCGAGCACCAGCGCGCCGTAGGCGGCATTGGCGTGCAGGTAGTCGTCGCCCTCGTGCGGCTTCGCCATGTCGCGCGTCAGCCGAAGCGAGCCCTGGGAATATTTCGGCCGGGTGAAGAGCGGGCCGCGCAGCGTCTCGTCGGGCTGGGGCAGGAAGGCCGCGGCGGGGGCGAGCGCGGCCGCCGCGGCTTCGGTGAAGATCCGGGCCAGGCGGGTGGCATAGCCCAGCCGCCGCGCGCGCAGGAACGCGGCAAGCTGCACCGCGTCCTCGCCCAGCCAGCACGGGTTGGGCTGCGCCGCCACGATCACCGGCACCGCGCCGTCGCCGCCGATCTCGCGCGCGAGCCGTGCCGCGAGCGTGCTTTGCAGCGCGGTCACCAGCGCCTCGCGCACGAAGGCGCGGCTGGTCAGGACTTGGCCGGGCCCGGGGCTGTCCACGCAATCGGGCCAGATCACGCGCCGCAGCACCGATACCGCGCGGAACATCGACAGCTCGCACCCCGTGATCACCACCGCATCGACCCCGTCGAGCGCAAAGCGGGCGCTGCCGTTCAGCGCCGTCAGCTGCTCCACCGCTTCGGGATCGGTCGCCTCGAGCACGCCGCCGCGCCTGCGCAGCCCGTCGAGCGCGCCGCCGGCCGCGCCGGCGAAGGCGATGTCGAGGCCCGGCCAGCGCCCCGGCTCGGCGCCATGCGCCGATTTCAGCGCGGCGACATGGGAATTGCCAAGGATCAGCAGCCGGCTCATCTGCGGAAGGCGTCCAGCAGCATCTCTTCACAGACCACCCGGTCCTCGCCGCCGTCCTCCTCGTCGCCGTCGTGGCTGCCGGGCGCGGCGGCGGGGCTGGCAGCGGGCGGGGCCTCGGTCAGCCCCTGGGCCGCAAGGAACACCGACATCACCGCCGCCACGCCCTCGGGGCGGACCTCGCGGGCGCCGGGGGCAAAGAAGGCGCCGCGCGCGGCCGGGTTGGTGACGATCTCGAAGCTGGGGAAATAGTCGACCGCGCCGGGATGGGCCGCGGCGAAGCCGCCCGCCGCCGCGCGCAGCACCGCCTTCGAGCGGGTGGTCGCCGTCAGCACGTGCTCGCCGCTGGCCGTCGCCGACAGCGAGACCGGCGAGACGGTGACGATCATCGCCATCCCCGGGCGGAAGCCTTGCAAAAGCGCGAGGATCGCCTCGAGATCGGCGCGGACCTCGGCCTGGCGGAAGTTGCGAAAGCCGTGCAGGTCGGGATCGTAGCTGCCGGCGATCACCCCGGGCGCGACGGGATAGACAAGGCCGGTCTCGCGGTTCTCCCAGGCCTCGGTCAGCCCGAGCGTGAAGACGAACACCTCGCACTCGGCCAGCATCGCGGCAAGCGCGTGCAGGTGCGCACGGCGCAGGGCCATCACCTCGCGCGCATGGCTCAGGCCCCAGGGTTCGACATTCGGGCGCAGGGCGTCATGGGCGCGGCTGCCGCGCATCCAGACCTCGGTCCGCGGCTCGCCCCCGGCGATCTCCTGCAACAGCTGCAGCATCTGCCGTGCGGTGTAGATGTTGCCGTAGCGCCCGGAATAGAGCCCGTAGCCGAAGGCGCGCAGACGTTCCTCGGACAGGGGCACGGCGAAGGCCGGCGCGGGTTCGGCATCCAGCACCGCGACCCCGGAGGCGCGCAGCGCACGCCCGATGTGCTGGGCAAAGCAAGATCCCGCCGTCGCCACCCGCGTCGCCGGCCCGATCCGGACCGCGGGGCGGTGAATGGCATGCATCGCGCCCGGATCGGCCCCGGCGGTGCCGGTGCTCCAGAAGGCCGTCGGGGGCAGCGAGGCATAGGGATGATCCATGGGCACCAGAGTATCGTCACCGCCGCGCTGCGGCCAAGCCCGTTTGCGCAGGCGATCCGCGCAGTCCATCCGCGCTGGCCATCCGCACTTGCCGGGGCATGAAAAAGCCCCGCCGCGTGCGACACGGCGGGGTCAGTGAGTGTCGCGGTCCCGGCCCGAAGGCCGAAGGGATCGCAGACACCGGCGGAACGGCCCCGGGCGCGGGCCCGGGGAATGCCGTGAAATGCGTGGGGGGCGTCAGTGCGCGGCGCGGCCGTCGGCCTCGATCTCGGCCCGGATCTGCTGGCGCAGGATGTCGATCGGGATCAGCTTGCCGTCGCGCTTGAAGTGCCAGTAGGTCCAGCCGTTGCAGCTGGGCGCGCCTTCCAGATGCGCGCCGACCTGGTGGATCGAGCCCTTGACGTCCAGCCCGATCAGCGTGCCGTCGGCACGCACCTTGGCCACGCCGCCGCGGGGGCTGAACAGTTCCTCGCCCGGGCGCAGCATGCCGCGCTCGACCACGGTGCCGAAGGGCACGCGCGGCTCGGCGCGCTTCGAGGTCGTGGTTTCCAGCGCCGCCTTGTCGAACTTGCGGATGCGCGAGATGCGCTCTTCGGCGACGCGGCGATAGTCGGCCTCGCGCTCGATGCCGATGAAGTCGCGGCCCAGCATCTTGGCGACGGCGCCGGTGGTGCCGGTGCCGAAGAACGGGTCAAGCACCACGTCGCCGGGATTGGTGGTGCCCACGAGCACGCGGTGCAGCAGCGCCTCGGGCTTCTGGGTCGGGTGGGCCTTGTCGCCGTTCGCGTCCTTCAGCCGTTCCGACCCGGTGCAGAGCGGGATCATCCAGTCCGAGCGCATCTGCACGCCTTCGTTCAGCGCCTTCAGCGCCTCGTAGTTGAAGGTGTACTTGCCGGCCTCGGATTTCGAGGCCCAGATCAGGGTCTCGTGCGCGTTGGTGAAGCGCTTGCCGCGGAAGTTCGGCATCGGGTTCGACTTGCGCCACACGACGTCGTTGAGGATCCAGAACCCCTGGTTCTGCAGCTCGGCGCCCATGCGGAAGACGTTGTGATACGACCCGATCACCCACAGCGCCCCGTTGGGCTTCAGAATCCGGCGCGCGGCCGCGAGCCAGTCGCGGGTGAAGCGGTCGTAGGCCTCGAAGCTCGAGAACTGGTCCCAGGCGTCGTCGACGGCGTCGACGCGGCTGTTGTCGGGGCGGTGCAGATCGCCCCGCAGCTGCAGGTTGTAGGGCGGATCGGCGAAGATCAGGTCGACCGAGGACTCGGGCAGGCCGCGCATCACCTCGATGCAGTCGCCGTCAATAATCGTGTTCAACGGCAAGGCCTTGGGGGCCGCCGCGGTCATCGTCTTCGCCATGTCTGCTCCTGGGTCCGGCTTGTTTTTTGGGTGCCGGTTAGATGTCCACAGGATGAGTCAGCGCCGATTCGCCGTCAAATTCTTTTTTGAATCAACGGGTTATAGAAACATCTTGATACAAGATATTGTGTACGGGCCGGAACGACCTTCTATGGTGAGGGGTCGCCCCCAGATCTAGGAGCGCCTTCAGATGCTCCCTGGTCGGGTAACCTGCGTTGTGATCCCAGCCGTAGCCGGGATGCTGTTGCGCAAGTTCCACCATGATGCGGTCGCGGTGCTGCTTCGCCACGATCGAGGCCGCCGCGATCGAGACCGAGCGCTGGTCGCCCTTGACCAGCGGCTGGCCGCGCACCGGAAAGCCGCGCGGGACCATGTTGCCGTCGATCAGCACGAGGTCGGGCGCGATCTCAAGGCTCGCCACGGCGCGGCACATCGCCAGGTGGGCCGCGCGCAGGATGTTGACCTCGTCGATCTCGGCGACGCTGGCCTCGCCGATGCCGCAGCGCGCGGACTCGAGGATCTGTGCCTCGATCCGGGCACGCTGCAGGGCCGAGAGCTTCTTGCTGTCGTTCAGCCCCTCGGGGATGCGCGCCGGGTCGAGGATCACCGCCGCCGCCACCACCGGGCCGCACAGCGGGCCGCGCCCGACCTCGTCGCAGCCCGCGACAAGGCGGGCGCCGAAGGCGAAGGCCTCGGACTCGTGGCGGTAGTCGGGGCGCTGCTGGGGGGCAGGCACCGTGGGTGCGCGGCGGCGGCGGGGGGCAAGGGGCGGGGTCGGATCGGACATGCGCCCAGAAACCGGCCCCGCCCCGTCACGTCAAGCCCGCCCGGTCACGGCCGCGCTCAGCGACGCGAGACGTCGTAGCCCTCGCGCGACAGGCAGCGAAGGTCATAGGCCTCGCGCCGGCCGTGGCGGGTGCGGACGTCGACGGCGCAGCTGTCGGGGAAGCCGCGGCCATTGACGCCGCGATAGCACTCCTCGTTGACCAGCGCGCCGCCGCGGGCGCCGCCGATGCAGCGCTGCGGGATCAGCGCGCGGCCGTTGTCGCTGCGGCGCCGGTCGCGCCGGTCGTCGTGCCAATCGCGGCCACGGCCGCCGTCGCGCCAGCCGCGCTGGTCGTTCCAGCGCGGGTCGGGCCCGCGGAACATCGGCTGGCGGCGGTCGTCGAAACGGTCGTGCGGGCGGTAGACATAGACGTTGCCGTCGCGGCGGTCGCGGCGCTGGTCCATCTGGCTCAGCACGATGCCGGCGGCGGCGATGCCGCCCAGCACGCCCAGCATCTGGCCGTTGGACATCTCGGCCCGGGCGGGGGCGGCAAGGCTGGCGGCGGCCAAGGCGGCGGCGGTGACGACGCCCGCGACGGTGCGCAGGCGGGGAATGCGGAGTGCCATCGGGTTTCCTCCTCGAAGGGGCAGCACGGCGCCGGACGCAAGGCTGCGCCGTGGATGAGGACCGATGTGACCCTCGTGCCCCAGACAGGCAATATCGCGGCATTGCTATCGCATAACAGCGGCGAATGCGCGCCGGCGACATTGAATAACGGCGGTTCCCCGCGCAGGATCGACCGCATGAAAGCGCTGCTTGCCCTGACTGTACTCGCCCTGCTGGTTGCCGCCCCCGCGCGGGCCGACTGCTATGCCGACTACAAGGCCAAGCGCGAGGGCGGCGCGTTGCAGTTGCACTACGGGGTCGCGCAGATCCCGCAGGGCGCCTGCGGCTCGGGCGCCGAGGCGGCGCGCGCGCTCGCCCCCCGTCTGGCGCGGGACGGGTGGGTTCTGCTAAACATCATGTCGATCTTCGGGCCAGAGGGGCTCGATGCGAGGAAGGCCAGTGCAGGACGATATTTCCTCCGCTACTGAGCAGCTGCGCCAGTCGAACCGCGTGCTTCTGGTCGGCATCGCCGCGATCGTCGCGATCCTTGCGGTCACGGCGGCGCTGCTGTTCGCCAACCTTCCCGACGCCAATGCCTTCAACACCCGGGTCGAACGGATCTTCGTCGACAACGACGCCCTGATCGCCCCGGCCGAGATCCGGCTGCTCGAGGTGCTGGCGCAGTCGGGCACCGCGTTTTCCGAGGTGCTGGCCAGCTACCGGATGATCATCTTCGTGCTGCTGGCCTTCTCGACCGCGCTTCTGATCGCGGCGCTGGTGTTCCTGGTGGTGATCCTGGGCCTGAACCGGCGCATGGGCACGATCCAGCGCCAGGGCATCGAGGTCGTCTCGCTGGTGATCAGCCGGGCCGAGAACGCGGTGGCGCTGAACGACTTCAGCTTCAAGCTGACCCCGGCGGCGATCGAGACGCTGTCGGTGCTGGCCGAGGCGCGGATGGACGGCGAGGTGCTGTCGGGCGCGCAGATCGAGGCGGTGATCTCGGGCCGCGACCCGGCCGATTGCGACGAGGCGGCGGGGGCCACGCGGATCAAGCGGCTGCGCGACGCGCTGGGCAACCAGCTGGTGTCCGAGCTTCTGGTGCGCAACATCGCCCGCAAGGGCTATGTGCTGTCGGTCGAAAAGGCGGCGATCCGGATGCTGTGACGGTTTATTCGCGTCAAGGAGGGGCGGAGGCGAAACCATTCGGGGCGCGGGGTGTTGGCGCTTGAGCGGTTGAGGAGCCCGACCCATGCCTGCCGACGCGAAGACCGATATCGAGGATCCTCTGCAGAAACCGCCGGTGCGCCTTGGGCCGCGATGGGCGGTGATCGGGCTGTTCGTGCTCGCCGCCGTGGCGACGGTTGCCCATGCCCGCGACTTTCTGATGCCGCTGTCGATGGCGGTTCTGCTGTTCTTCGTCTTCGCGCCGATGCGGCGGCGGGCCGAGCGGCTGGGGATCCCGTCGGTCGCCACGGCGACGCTGGTGCTGACGGGGCTGGTGGCGATCCTGGCCTTGATCGGGGTCGCCCTGTCGGGCCCGGCCAGCAACATGGCGAGCGGCGCCCCGCAGATCGCCGAGCGGCTCGAGGTCAAGTTCAAGGGCCTGTCGGAACAGCTCGAGAAGTGGCGCGACATCCAGGACAAGATCGACCAGGCCACCTCGGGTGAAGAGCCGCCGCCGCCCGATGTCGCGGCCTCGCTGCCCGAGGATGCCAAGGCGGCGCCGCCGCCGGACCAGGCGGCCGGTACCCAGCCCGAAGAGGACAACCGCTCTGTGCGCGAGCGCCGCGCCGACCGGGCGCAGCAGCAGCTCAACGACCTCGTGCCGATGGACAGCACCAACGTCCTGTTCACCGTGCTGGGATCGACCCCGGCGGTGGCGGGACAGCTGATGTTCGTGCTGTTGCTGCTGTTCTTCATGCTGGCATCTGGCGACCTGCTGTATCTCAAGATCGTGCAGAGCTTTGATATGATGGGCGAGAAACGCCGCGCCTACAGCGCCCTGCGCGAGATCGAGGCCAGCCTTGGCAGCTACCTCGGCACGATCACGATCATCAACGCCTGTCTCGGTGTCGCCATCGGCGCGGCGATGTGGGCCTGGGGGATGCCGGCGCCGGTGGTGATCGGCATCGCGGCCTTCCTGCTCAACTACATTCCCTATATCGGCCTCGGTCTGGGTGCGCTGGTCGCGACCGCGATCGCGCTGGTGTCGATGCCGGGGTTCGTCACGCCGTTGATGGTGGGGGGAAGCTACGTGCTGCTCTCGTCGATCGAGGGCCAGCTGATCACGCCCTATTTCGTGTCGCGCCGGCTCGAGATGAACACGGTCGTGGTCTTCATCACCATCGCGCTCTGGGCCTGGCTGTGGTCGGTCGCGGGGATGATCGTCGCGGTGCCGATGCTGGTGGTGATGCGGGTGCTGTGCGACCACATCCCGGGGCTCGAGCGTCTGGGCAACTTCCTTGGCGGCGAGAGGCCGGCGCCGCTGGGACCCGAGGGCGACGAGGTGCGCGGCCACGACGGCATGCGCGAGACCGGCGACGAGAAAGAGCCGAACGGTCGCCTGGCCGTGTGATAGGCGGGGATGCGAAGGGGCGGGGGCCGCCCCTTCGGCCTGTCGCGTCTTTCCGCCGCGCTCTGGACAGAGCCGGGGCGGATCAGACGGTCTGGCCGCGCTCGATGCGCAGGAATTCCTTCAGGCGGCGGCTGCCGCCGGCAAGCAGCTTCGGCTCGCGCAGCTTGGCCTTGACCGCCGGGTGGTCGCCTTCGGCACCCGCGCGCCGCTCGCTGTCGGCGAAGCGTCGGGTGCGGCCGCCGTCGCTGGGGCGGCGTTTGTCGGCGAGATGTCGGCTCATGTCGGGCCTCCTTCCGGGTTGCGCCCGCTCCTCCACGGGCCACCCCAGCATAGGGGCAGGGCGCCCCGATTCCCACCGGGTCGCCCTGCGCCGCGGCATTGCGCGCGCGGCATCCGGCCAGGTCGGACCGGGTCCGGCGTCAGGCCAGACGCGTCGTGACCGCGATGTTGCCCTTCACCGCATGGCTGTAGGGGCAGATCGCGTGGGTGCGGGTGAACAGGTCTTCGGCCTCGGCCGCCGCGATGCCGGGCAGCGACACGGCCAGGTCGATCGACAGCTGGAAGCCGCCGTCGTCACGCTTGCCGATCGAGACCTCGGGGTCGATCGCGGTTTCGGCGGGAAGGGCGATCTTCTGCTGGCCGGCGACCAGCTTCAGCGCGCTGAGGAAGCACGCCGCGTAGCCCACCGCGAAAAGCTGCTCGGGATTGGTGCCTTCGCCCGCGCCGCCCAGTTCCTTCGGCGGGTTCAGCTTGACCGACAGCTTGCCGTCGGCGGTCTCGCCGCGGCCGTCGCGGCCGCCGGTGACATGGGCGCGGGTGGTGTAGAGGGGCGTGAAGGACATCTGGGTCGCCTTTCCTATCGCAAGCGATTTGATCGTGTGCGATTGATAGGGCTGTCGCGAGCTGCGAGTCAATCTCTTGCGATCGTATCGCGCACGATTTATTTTAGTTTCATGCAGATCGACCCCGATCCCCCGCTGCCGCTGGATGGCATGCTGTGCTTCGCGCTCTACTCCGCGGCCCACGCGGTGCAGCAGCTTTACAAGCCGGTGCTGGACGAGATGGGTCTGACCTATCCGCAGTTCCTGGTGATGACCGCGCTGTGGGAGCGCGACGGGCGGACCGTCTCGTCGCTGGGGCAGGCGCTGCGGCTGGAATCGAACACGCTGACGCCGCTGCTGAAGCGGATGGAGGCGGCGGGGCTGGTGAGCCGCGCCCGCGATCCGCAGGACGAGCGGCAGGTGCGCATCACCCTGAGCGAGCGGGGCAGGGCGCTTGCGGCGCGGGCGGGCGACCCGGCGCGCTGCCTGATGGAGCGCAGCGGGCTCGATGCCGAGGCGCTGGCGGGCCTGCGCGCGCAGGTCGCGGCGTTCGAGGCGGTGCTGCGCCGGGGCTAGGTCAGCCGGGCCAGCGCCCAGGCCGCGGCCTCGGCCACGGTGGGGTCGGGATCGCCGGTCAGCGCGGCGACGGCGGGGGCCAGCTCTGGCAGGCCGGAATTGCCGATCGCGTAGGCCACGTTGCGCACCATCCGGTCGCGCCCGATGCGCTTGATCGGCGAGCCGGCGAAGCGGGCGCGGAAGGCCGCGTCATCCAGCGCCGCAAGCTCGGCCAGAAGCGGCGGCTCGGCCTCGCGCGGGGCATAGCCGATCTCGTGCGCGGCGGCGGCGAACTTGTTCCACGGACAGGCGGCGAGACAATCGTCGCAGCCATAGATCCGGTTGCCCATCAGCGCCCGCAGCTCGGGCTCGACCGGGCCGCGATGCTCGATCGTCAGGTACGAGATGCAGCGCCGGGCATCGAGCTGGAACGGCGCGGGGAAGGCCGCGGTGGGGCAGGCGTCGAGGCAGGCGGTGCAGCTGCCGCAGGCCTCGCGCGCGGGGGTGTCCTTCGGCAGGTCGAGCGTGGTGAAGATCGCGCCGAGAAAGACCCAGTTGCCGAAGCCGCGGCCCAGCAAATTGGTGTGCTTGCCCTGCCAGCCAAGCCCGGCGGCGGCGGCGAGCGGCTTTTCCATCACCGGCGCGGTATCGACGAAGACCTTGATCTGCGTCCCCGCGCCGGCGGCGTCGATCAGCCAGCGCCCCAGCCGCTTCAGCCGCTTCTTGACCAGGTCGTGGTAGTCTTTGCCCTGCGCGTAGACGCTGACCGCACCGCGATCCGGGCGGGCGAGCACCCCGCGCGGATCGTGGTCGGGGGCGTAGCTCTCGGCCAGCATGATCACCGAACGCGCCTCGGGCCAGAGCGCCGCCGGGTCGCCGCGCCAGGCCATGCGCTCGGCCATCCATGCCATCTGGCCGTGCCGTCCCTCGGCCACGAAGGCCGCGAGCCGCTCGGCCGCGCCCGGGATCGCGTCCGGCGCGCAGATGCCCATCGCGGTGAAGCCCTCGTCCTGCGCGCGCGCCGCGAGGCGCCCGCGCAGCTCAGAAGTCGAGATCGGCATAATGCCCCGGCGGCGGGAAGCCCGGCACCTGGTCGGCCAGGATCGACCGGAACGAGGGCCGCGACTTGATCTTGGCGTACCAGTCCTTGACCGTCGGCTGGCGGTTCCAGTCCACGTCCGAGATGTAGTCGAGGCAGCTCAGATGCGCGGCGGCGGCGAAATCGGCGAGCGTCATCTCGTTGCCGGCAAGCCAGCGGCGGGTCTCCAGCAGCCAGGCCATGTAGTCGAGATGGTACTTGATCCGGGTGGCGCCGAACTTGACGTTCTTCGAATCCGGGTAGCCCAGCCCCATCACCTTCTTGTTCACCCGCTCGTAAAGCAGCTTGGACGTGACGTCGGCCTGGAACTTGTCGTCGAACCAGGCGCAGAGGCGGCGCACCTCGAACCGGCCGTCGCTGTCGCGCGGCATCAGCGGCGTCTGGGGCTGGGTCTCCTCCAGCCATTCGCAGATCGCCTGGCTTTCGGACAGCACCCGGCTGTCCCAGCGCAGCACCGGCACCTTGCCGGCCGGGTTGCGGCGCAGGAAATCGTTCGAGGGCTCCCAGTAGCGCTCCTCGATCAGCTCGACCTCGATGCGCTTCTCGGCAAGCGTGAGGCGGACCTTCCGGCAGAAGGGCGACAGCGGGAAGTGATAGAGGCGGACGGCCATGAGGTCCCTTTGGATCGACGTTCCGGCGCCGGGCCAGCGCCCGGGCCCGGGTGCGCGATCCGACGGGGCCGCGCCCCGCCGGGTTTAAGCGCGCCCCCGCAGGGGTTCAATCCCCGCACCCCCACCCGCGGTTCCACCGGCGGTTTCCGTCTCGCAAAGGTGCGCGGCGCGCCCGGGGATGGTTCGTGTTTGGCCGCGCATCCGCCACAAATCCGCCTCAGCACTGCGCTTTAAGCTTTCCATGGCAAAGACGGCATCGGGCCGTTTCTGGGGCGGATCATGGGCCAAGGACCGGACGGCGAGATGCAAAGCGGGCAGGAAATCGGTGGGCGCGGGCTCGGGGCCAGGCTCTCGGGCTTCCGGCGCGACGAATCGGGGTCCATCCTGATCTTCGGCATCATCATGCTGACGACCGTCATCCTGCTGTGCGGCATCGCGCTTGACGTGATCCACTTCGAGGCCGAGCGCACCACGGCGCAGGCGACGCTGGACCGCGCGGTGCTCGCGGCTGCGGACCTCAGCAACACGACCCCGGCGCAGGACGTCGTCGACGACTATTTCCAGAAGGCCGGCGTCAGCCGCTTCTCGCCCAAGGTCACCCAGACCAGCGGCAGCATGAACGAGTGGAAGAAGGTCGTGGGCACCGTCGACGTCTCGACCTCGACCTGGTTCATGCGCAACTTCGGGATCGAGACGCTGGACGGCCCGTCGCTGGCCACGGCGCAGGAAGCGATCGGCAAGGTCGAGATCTCGATGGTGCTGGACGTCTCCGGCTCGATGGCCAACGACGCCATGAAGGTCTGGGATTCCGCGAGCGGGCAGTACGTCTACAAGCTGACGCTGCTGAAGCCGGCCGCGGTCGATTTCGTCAAGACGATGTTCACGAACGTCTCGAACGCCGGCGGCTCGGACGGCACGCTGATGATCTCGGTCGTGCCCTACGCCGAGCAGGTCAACATCGGCACCTCGCTGGCCAACCAGATGACGCTGACCTCGGAGCACACGAAGGGCACCTGCGTCGACTTCACCGCCTCTGACTTCAACACGATCCAGATCACCGGCACGCAGACGCTGGCGCGCACCGCCTATGCCGACGTGCGGACCCGCGACTATCACCCCAGCGGCTACGCCGCGCCCTACTTCCGCGAATGCTGGGGCTATGACACGACGCAGACGGCGTCGGTGCTGGCCTTCTCGCAGAACAAGCAGACGATCATCGACAAGATCAACGCCCTGGTCGCCGAGGGCGACACCGCCATCGACATCGGTGCGAAGTGGGGCCTGGCGCTGCTGGATCCGGCGATCCGCCCGACGCTGAACAAGATGGTCACGGCCGGCACCGTCTCGTCCACGCTCAAGGACCACCCGATCGCCTATACTGACACCAACACGCTGAAGATCATGGTGCTGATGACGGACGGCTCGAACACCAACACCTTCCGGCTGAAGAACTACCGCAGCGGCACGTCGAACATTGTCTACAAGACCACGTCCAACTGGCAGGGGACGACGACCACCTACTACTGGTACGACTCCTCCCGTTCGTCCAACAAGTACTACAACTTCAGCACCAAAAGCTGGACCTCCGTCTCGGGAACCACCTCGATGACCTGGCAGCAGGTCTGGGAGACCTGGAGCGTCGCCTATTTCGCCGACAACTTCGCGGCCAAGCTGCCGAACACGACCGCGGACGGGTTCTTCAGCAGCATCGTCGACCATGTCGGCAACGTCGAGAAGGACGCGCGGCTGAAGAAGGTCTGCGATGCGGCCAAGGCCGCGGGCACCAAGATCTTCGCGATCGCCTATGGCGCCGATGCCAACGGCGAGGCCGCGCTGAAGGACTGCGTGAGCGCGGCATCCAACTACTACGCGCCGCAGGGCTCCGAAATCGGCGCGGCCTTCGCGGGCATCGCCAACTCGATCCGTCTTCTGAGGCTCACGCAATGACCGGCTGGCTGACCCGACTGGGCGCCCGCGCCCGCGCCAAGTGGCGCGACGAGCAGGGCAACTCGACCATCGAATTCATCATCGTCTTCCCGGTGTTCCTGACGCTGCTGTGTTCGGCGGCCGAATCCGGCACGCTGATGGTGCGGCAGGTGATGCTCGACCGGGGCCTCGACATCACCGTGCGGGCGCTGCGGCTGAACACCTGGACCCAGGTGACCCAGGACAACGTGCGCACCATGCTGTGCGACTCGGTCCTGGCGATCCCGAACTGCACCGGCTCGGTCCTGATCGAGATGACGCGCATCCCCGCCGGCGGCACCCTGCCCAGCAGCAACGCCACCTGCGTCGAGCGCGGCGCCACCGTCACGCCGACCGTCTCCTTCAGCCAGGGGGGCGAGAACGATCTGATGCTGATACGCGCCTGCGCCAAGTTCGATCCGGTGCTGCCGACGATCGGTCTCGGGCTCGATCTGAGCAAGGACGCGCAGGGGGACTATGCGCTGGTGTCGACCTCGGCCTTCGTGGTCGAGCCGCGATAGGAGACCGATCAGGATGCGTCCTTCCCTTGCCCTGCGCCTGCTGCGTCCCCTGGTCCGGTTCCGCCGGTCCGAGCGCGGATCGATGACCGCCGAGGCGGTGATCATCCTGCCGGCGTGGATCTTCGTCTACATCATGACCTTCACCTTCTTCGACGCGTTCCGCACCCACACGGTGAACCTGCGCGCGACCTACACGGTCGCCGACATGGTCTCGCGCCAGACCAACGCGGTCGGGCCGACCTACCTCACTTCGCTCAAGAACGTCTTCGACTATGTCGCCCGGTCGCCGCAGGCGACGACGATGACGGTAAGCTCGATCTACTACGACACGACGACGCAGAAATACCGCGTCAACTGGTCCTATACCAAGGGCGGCACGACGCAGACCGACACCACGATCCAGGCGCAGAAGGCCCGGATCCCGAACCTCAAGTCCGGCGAGACGCTGATCCTGGTCGAGACCCACATGGGCTACGACCCGGTGTTCAACATCGGCATCAACGACATCGACTACGACTATTTCATCACCACCGCGCCGCGCTTCGCAGCCCAGGTGGCCTACAGCGCCTCGAGCTGACGCGCGGGGGAGGGCGGCCAACGCCCGGGTCGGCGGATCGGCCCGGTTGCGCCCACCGCCGTCTTGCCGCTGCGCGGGCGGCCCCGTAAGGTGCCCGGGCCCCGAACGGGCCGATCCACCGGGTTTATCCATGACTGCGCGCCTTTCCGTCTCCCGTCCTTCCGCGGCCCTCGCCGCGGCGCTGGGGCTCGTGCTGCTGCTGCCGGGCTGCCTCAGCTTCCGGCCCGAGACCTCGCGCGAGAAGCTGCCGACGGTCGCCGAGGCGCCCTGGCCCGAGCTGGCGCCGCTGGGCCCGATCCTGCGCGACACCGAGACGCTGAAGGCCGCCGAGAACCCGACCCCGGACGAGCTTGCCCGCGCCGAGGCGCTGCGCCGCCGCGCCGACGAGGTGCGCGCCATCGACCCGTCCGAAGGACTTTAGGCACAGCCGGCGCGCCGCACCGGCTCGCGCGTTGCGCGAAGCCCGGCGACAGGCTAACAGACCGGCCAACGTCCCGCGGCACCGTCCGTAGAATTTCAGGAGCATTCCATGACCGAACCCCTGCGCCTCGGCATCGCCGGTCTCGGCACCGTGGGCATCGGCGTGGTCAAGATCGTCCAGCGCCATGCCGAGATGATCGCCAAGCGGGCCGGCCGCCCCGTGCAGATCACCGCCGTCTCGGCGCGCGACGCGGGCAAGGACCGCGGCGCCGACCTGTCGGCCTATGCCTGGGAGACCGATCCGGTCGCGCTGGCCCGCCGCCCCGACATCGACGTCTTCGTCGAGGTGATGGGCGGCCATGATGGCCCCGCCAAGGCCGCGACCGAGGCCGCGCTCGCCGCCGGCCACGACGTGGTCAGCGCCAACAAGGCGCTGCTCGCCCACAGCGGCCAGGCGCTTGCCGAGGCGGCCGAGGCCGCGGGCGCGGTGATCCGGTTCGAAGCCGCGGTCGCCGGTGGCATCCCGGTGATCAAGGCCCTGACCGAGGGGCTTGCCGCCAACCGCATCACCCGGGTGATGGGCGTGATGAACGGCACCTGCAACTACATTCTGACCCGGATGGAAAGCGCGGGCCTGCCCTATGAGACCGTGTTCGAGGAAGCCCGGGCGCTGGGCTATCTCGAGGCCGACCCGACGCTCGACATCGGCGGCATCGACGCCGGCCACAAGCTGAGCCTGTTGGCCGCGATCGCCTTCGGCACCAAGGTCGCCTTCGACAAGGTGCAGCTGGAAGGCATCGACCGCATCTCGATTGACGACATCCGCCGCGCGGGCGACATGGGCTACCGCATCAAGCTTCTGGGCGTGGCGCAGCAGACCGGCCGCGGGCTGGAACAGCGGATGTCGCCCTGCCTCGTGCCGGCCGACAGCCCGCTCGGGCAGCTGCAGGGCGGCACCAACATGGTCGTGCTGGAAGGCGACAGCGTCGGCCAGGTGGTGCTGCGCGGCCCCGGCGCGGGCGAGGGGCCGACGGCCTCGGCGGTGATGGCCGACGTGATCGAGATCGCGCGCGGCTCGCGGCTGTCGACCTTCGGCCAGCCCGCGACCAGCCTTGTCGAGGCGGTGGCGGCCAATGTCGGCGGCGCCGCGGCCTACTACCTGCGGCTCGAGCTGCTGGACAAGCCCGGCGCGCTGGCGAAGATCGCCGCGGTGCTGGGCGAGGCCGGCGTGTCGATCAGCCGGATGCGCCAGTATGGTCACGAGGACACGACCGCCCCGGTGCTGATCGTGACCCACAAGACGACGCCCGACGCGATCGCCATCGCCTGCGAGGGCGTGATGGGCACCGGCGTCGTCACCGGCCGTCCCGTGGCGCTGCGCATCGAGCAGGTGTGACCCCGGCATGTTCAGCCATGTCACCCTCGGCACCGGCGACATCGACCGCGCCCGGGCCTTCTGGGGGCCGGTCGCGGCGATCCTGGGCCTGCGCCCGCGCCGCGCCGACGACCGCTGGCTGATCTGGGAGGGGGCCGATGCCCGCCCGCTTCTGGTGGTGATGCGTCCCTTCGACGGCGGCCCGGCAAGCGCGGGCAACGGCGCGATGGTGGCCTTCCTCGCGCCCGACCGCGCCACGGTCGACCGCGCCCATGCCGCGGCGCTGGCGCATGGCGGGTCCGACGAGGGCGCGCCGGGCCTGCGCCCGCAGTACCATGCGGATTATTACGGCGCCTATCTGCGCGACCCGGACGGCAACAAGCTCTGCATCGTGTGCCACGCGCCCGCCTGATCGCCGTCGCGCCGGCGCCTGCGGCCTTGTTCCCGTTGCCCGGCCGCGGTTAGGTGCCGTCAGGGACGGCCGCGGAGGAGGAACCATGGCGCCGAGCATCGATTTCAACGACCGCATGCTGTCGCTGGGGCTTGCCCGCGTGTCCGAGGCCGCGGCCCAGGCCTCGGCGCAGCACATCGGTCGCGGCGACGAGCGTGCCGCCGACCTCGCCGCCGCCGAGGCGATGCGCGCGCAGCTGAACCTGCTCGACATCCGCGGCGTCGTGGTCATCGGCGAGGGCGAGCGCGACGGCGGCGCGATGCTGTGCATCGGCGAAGAGGTCGGGACCGGCGACGGCCCCGAGGTCGACATCGCGCTCGACCCGCTCGAGGGCACGACGCTGACGGCCAAGGACATGCCGAACGCGCTCAGCGTGATCGCGATGGCGCCGCGCGGCACCCTGCTGCAGGCGCCCGAGGTGTACATGGACAAGCTGGCGATCGGTCCCGGCTATGCGCCCGGCATCGTCAGCCTGGAAATGCCGCCGGCGGGGCGCGTGGCCGCGCTTGCCGCGGCGAAGGGCTGCAGCCCCGCCGACATCACGATCTGCGTGCTCGAACGTCCGCGCCACGAGGCCATGATCGCCGAGCTGCGCGGGACCGGCGCCGCGATCCGGCTGATCAGCGACGGCGACGTCGCGGGCGTGATCCACTGCGCCGAGCCCGGGACCACCGGCATCGACATGTACATGGGGTCCGGCGGCGCGCCCGAGGGCGTGCTTGCCGCCTCGGCGCTGAAGTGCATGGGCGGGCAGTTCTGGGGGCGGCTTCTGCTGCGCACCGACGCCGAGCGCGCCCGCGCCCGCGCCGCCGGCATCGCCGAGCCCGACCGCATCCGTGCCCGGGACGAGCTGGTGACCTCGGACGTGATCTTCGCCGCGACCGGCGTCACCAGCGGCTCGTTCGTCCAGGGCGTGCGGCGCGAACCCGGCTATCTGACCACCGAGACGATCCTGATGCGCTCGAAGACCGGATCGATCCGGCGCATGATCTACCGCAACCCGCTGAAGTGACCGGCCGCGCGCCCGGCTTTCGCCTTGGGCCAAATATCCCGGGGGCGCCCCGCAGGGGCGGGGGCAGCGCCCCCTCTTGCCCCGCGTGACGCTTGCGTAACGCCGCGGCGCAGGGCAGAGGATCGCCATGCCCGATTTCCTCAATGTCTCCGCCTCCGCCACCGGCCGCCGCTGGGTCGGCCCCAGCCCCGAGATCGAGCGCCAGGCCGAGGCGCTGGCGCAGGACACCCGCGTGCCGCTGCCGCTCGCGCGGATCCTCGCCGGCCGCGGCATCGCCGCGATCGACGTGCCGGTGTTCCTCGAGCCGCGGCTGAAGGACCTGCTGCCCGATCCGATGGGGCTGAAGGACATGGGGCCCGCCGTCGCGCGCTTTCTTGCCGCGCTGCGCGGGCGCGAACGCATCGCCGTCTTCGCCGATTACGACGTCGACGGCGGGTCCTCGGCGGCGCTGCTGCTGGTGTGGCTGCGCGCGATGGGCCACGACGCCACGCTCTACATCCCCGACCGGATCGACGAGGGCTATGGCCCGAACGTGCCCGCGATGCAGAAGCTTGCCGCGAGCCATGGCCTGATCGTCTGCGTCGACTGCGGCACCCTCAGCCACGAGCCGATCGCGGCGGCGACGGGCGCCGATGTCATCGTGCTCGATCACCACCTCGGCGGCGAGACGCTGCCCGGGGCGGTCGCGGTGGTGAACCCCAACCGGCAGGACGAGACCGGCGATCTTGCGCATCTCTGCGCCGCCTCGGTCGTTTTCCTGATGCTGGTCGAGGCGAACCGGCAGCTGCGCACCGAGGGCATCGCCGGGCCCGACCTCATGGCGCTGCTCGACCTGGTGGCGCTGGCGACGGTGGCCGATGTCGCGCCGCTGACCGGCGTCAACCGCGCGCTGGTGCGCCAGGGGCTCAAGGTCATGGCCCGCCGCGAACGCCCCGGCATCACGGCGCTGTCGGACATCGCGCGGATGGACAGCGAGCCCACGGCCTATCACCTGGGCTTCCTGCTGGGGCCGCGGATCAACGCGGGCGGCCGCATCGGCATGGCCGACCTCGGCGCGCGGCTTCTGGCGACGCAGGACCCGCACGAGGCCGCGGCCCTGGCCGAGCGGCTCGACCGGCTGAACACCGAGCGGCGCGAGATCGAGATGCGGGTGCGCGAGGCGGCGCTGGCGCAGGCCGAGGCGCGCGGGCTTGACGCGCCGCTGGTCTGGGCGGCGGGCGAGGGCTGGCACCCGGGCGTCGTCGGCATCGTCGCCGCCCGGCTGAAGGAGGCCACCAACCGCCCCGCCGTGGTGATCGGGCTAGACGGGGCCGAGGGCAAGGGGTCGGGGCGCTCGGTCTCGGGCGTCGACCTTGGCGCCTCGATCCACCGGGTCGCCGCCGAGGGGCTGCTGATCCGCGGCGGCGGCCACAAGATGGCCGCGGGGCTGACGGTGGCGCGCGACCGGCTCGAGCCGGCGATGGAGCGGCTGGCCGAGCTGCTGGCGAAGCAGGGCGCGGGGCAGGCGGGTCCGGCCGACCTGCGGCTCGACGGTCTGCTGATGCCCGGCGCCTGCACGATCGAGCTGCTGACCGAGCTGGAAAAGGCCGGGCCCTTCGGCCAGGGCGCGCCGTCGCCCCGGTTCGCCTTCTCGTCGATGGCGATCCGGTCGGTCCGCCGCATGGGGGAAAGCCACCTGCGCCTGGGCTTCGGCGAGGCGACGGGCCCCGCGCTCGAGGCCGTGTGCTTCGGCGCCTTCGAGGGGCCGCTGGGCCCGCTGCTGGGCGATCACGGCGGGCTGCGCTTTCACCTGGCCGGCCGGCTCGAGATCAACCGCTGGCAGGGGCGATCGCGCGTGCAGCTGCGCCTGGAGGACGCGGCAAGAGCCTGACTTTACGTCACTTTCTGGAAAGATGCAGTTTTTGTCGCCGGGGATGAAAATTGCTCTTGCGAGTCACCGCAGCCTCGCCTAAACACCGCCCCACGCCAGCGACGCGGCAAGCGAAACGCCGGCGAGACAGTGAAAGTGGCCCGTTCGTCTATCGGTTAGGACGTCAGGTTTTCAACCTGAAAAGAGGGGTTCGACTCCCCTACGGGCTGCCACTTGACCTTCCCCTGCCAGACAATGCGACCTGACGGACGGCCCATGGGGCCGCCTTTGTCGTTGCGCCTTGGCTGTGCCTTATTTCCCCAGATTTTCTCACATTCGCCAACACCTTGTCCCAATTGAGGTGATTCATGCGGCTGTCCCGATCTGTGTGGAGACGTCGTATGCGCACGCTTGAATTCCTTTTCGCCGGCCCGCTCTGGGCCCGCCTGCTCGCCATCTTCGGCGGGGCCTGGCTGGTGTTCGCCCTGACCGGCGGCACGCAGATGGGGGGCGCCGTCTCCTGGCAGGGCGCCACGCCCGGAGCGCGGGTGAAGGACGATGTCGGCAACTGGTTCGACACCGTGCGCGAGGTGCTGGCCGCGCAGCATTCGCTCGTCTTCGCCGGGCTGGGGATCGTCTTCCTGGCGGTGGCGGGGCTGGGGATCTTCGGGCGGCTCAGCCTGCCCGGCCGCGGCTTCGACGTGAAGAAGCACGATGCCGAGATGGCGGCGGTGACCATGCTGCCGGAAAGCCGCGCCGCCGCGATCGCCCGGCGCGAGACCGCCGACGGTCTGGCGGGGCAGGAGCTGCGGATCGAGCGCGCGCTGCCGGTCGTCGCGCTGTGCGCGGCGCTGGTCGCGGTCGCGGGTTGCTGGCTGCTGGTGCCCGAGAGCGTCGCCTTCGTCGCGGTCTTCGCCGCGCTGGGCGTTCTGCCGCTCGCGCTGCCCGCGCTGCGGGCCCGGATCGCCGGGGCGCTGACCCGCGGGCTTTATGCCGGGAAGGTGGAGCCCGACGACCTTCCCGACCCGTTCGACCGCATCCTGGCCGAACGGATCCGCCGCTCGGCCCCGGTGTCGCACCGCCATCGCGCTTGAATTCCGCCGCCCGACCGCGTATCCGCAGCCGAAACGCGAGGGGCCGGCAGGCCGCAAGCCGCGCAGCGTGAGGATCAAGATGGCTAACCCGTTCCAGTTCATCCAGCAGGTGCGCACCGAGGTCGGCAAGATCGCCTGGCCGACGCGCCGCGAGGTCGGTCTGACCACGGTCATGGTGCTGGTCATGGCGACGCTGGCCTCGGTCTTCTTCTTCCTGGTCGATCTCGCGATCCGCACCGGGCTGACCCAGGTTCTCAGCCTCTTCAACTGATCTTCGGCCCGCTCCCCGGTTGGCGGGTGGCGGGGCAGGGCGGGCTTGCGTGCCCCGGCGGGTGCCTGTATGACGCGCCAACCCAACCAGCGGTCCGGCGCGCATCGATTCGCGAGATGCGTGCCGTTTTGCTTTGAGGTCGGGCGGGTCAGCGGACCCGCAGGGCCGGAGGCGATCGCGGAAGGGAAGGCCGGGATGTGCCCGGCGCGGAAAGGGACCGACCGGAACAGGGTCGGAAAGACGGGGTAAGGCGGAATGGCGAAGCGTTGGTATTCGGTGAGCGTCCTCTCGAACTTCGAGAAGAAGGTTGCCGAGGCGATCCGGTCCGCCGTCGCCGAGAAGGAGCTTGGCGACGAGATCGAGGAAGTCCTCGTGCCGACGGAAGAGGTCATCGAGATCCGCCGCGGCAAGAAGGTCACCTCGGAGCGTCGCTTCATGCCGGGCTACGTGCTCGTGCGGATGGAAATGACGGACCGTGCCTATCACGCGATCGTCTCGATCAACCGCGTCACCGGCTTCCTGGGTCCCCAGGGCAAGCCGATGCCGATGCGCGACGCCGAGGTGAACGCGATCCTGAACCGGGTCGAAGAGGGCGAGGCGCAGCCGCGCAGCCTGATCCGCTTCGAGATCGGCGAGCAGGTCAAGGTTGCCGACGGCCCGTTCGAGGGCTTCACCGGCATGGTGGAAGAGGTCGACGAATCCTCGAACCGCCTGAAGGTGACGGTGTCGATCTTCGGCCGGCCGACGCCGGTCGAGCTGGAATTCACCCAGGTGTCCAAGGGCGCCTGAGGTGTGAGCCGCGGGAGGCGAGGGGTCATCGGCCCCGGACCGGACCGCTAAACCAAGCTCTGCCCCGGAGACGGGCGCGGGCGGGTGAAAAAGGAGAGGCCACATGGCCAAGAAAGTCGTTGGGCAGCTGAAGCTGCAGGTGAAGGCGGGTCAAGCCAACCCGTCCCCGCCGATCGGTCCCGCGCTGGGTCAGCGCGGCATCAACATCATGGCCTTCTGCAAAGAGTTCAACGCTCGCACGCAGGAGATGGAACAGGGTTCGCCGGTTCCGACCGTGATCACCTACTATGCCGACAAGTCCTTCACCTTCGAGATGAAGACCTCGCCGGCCTCGTACTTCCTGAAGAAGGCCGCGGGCCTGAAGCCGGTCGGCAAGCGCAACCGCCCGAAGGGGTCGGTCAAGCCGGGCCGCGAAGTCGCGGGCACCGTGACCGTCGCGCAGGTGCGCCAGATCGCCGAGGCCAAGATGAAGGACCTCAGCGCGAACGACATCGAGGCCGCGATGAAGATCATCCTCGGCTCGGCGAAGTCGATCGGTATCGAGGTGAAGGGGTAATCATGGCCAAGCTCGGTAAACGTACCACGGCCGCCCGCGCCCAGTTCGAGGGCAAGGCGAACCTGACCGTCGAAGACGCCGTCAAGCTGATCAAGGGTGCCGCCACCGCGAAGTTCGACGAGACCGTCGAAATCGCGATGAACCTCGGCGTCGATCCGCGTCACGCCGACCAGATGGTCCGCGGCGTCGTCACCCTGCCGAACGGCACGGGCAAGACCGTCCGCGTCGCCGTCTTCGCCCGCGGCGCCAAGGCTGACGAAGCCACCGCCGCCGGTGCCGACATCGTCGGTGCGGAAGACCTGATGGAGACGATCCAGTCGGGCAAGATCGAATTCGATCGCTGCATCGCGACGCCGGACATGATGCCGCTGGTCGGCCGTCTGGGCAAGATCCTGGGCCCGCGCAACCTGATGCCGAACCCCAAGGTCGGCACCGTGACGATGGACGTGGCCCAGGCCGTGTCCAACGCCAAGGGCGGCGAAGTCCAGTTCAAGGTCGAGAAAGCCGGCGTGATCCACGGCGGCGTCGGCAAGGTGTCGTTCGACGACGCCAAGCTGGCCGAGAACATCCGCGCCTTCGTGGAAGCCGTGACCCGCGCCAAGCCGGCCGGGGCCAAGGGCACCTACGTCAAGAAGGTGTCGGTCTCCTCGACCATGGGCCCGGGCGTGTCGCTCGACCTGACCTCGACGGCGACCGCCTGAGAGTGACGAATTTGCCGGGTTCGCCCGGCGAATGGCGGGGCGGCCCGCAAGGTGACCGCCCTGTCCTGTCCGAGACGGAGGGTGGGCGTTAACGCGCCCTTAATAATCGCCTTCCTGAGATGGGGAACGAGACAATCTGACCGGGGACTTTCCTCGGGTGATCTGGCCTCGGGACCCTCACGGACCCGAACGCCGCCAGAATATCGGCGGTGCAATTGAGCCGGGGGGAAACCCCCAACCTTGGAGAAAACTGTGGATAGAGCCCAGAAAGAGAAAGTGGTCGAGGAACTCGGCCAGATCTTCGAAAGCTCTGGCGTCGTGGTGGTTGCCCACTACGAAGGCATGACAGTTGCTCAGATGCAGGACCTTCGCGCAGAGATGCGTGCCATTGGCGGGTCCGTACGCGTCGCCAAGAACAAGCTCGCCAAGATCGCCCTTGAAGGAAAGCCCGGCGCAAGCATGGGTGACCTCCTGAAGGGCATGACCGTGTTCGCCTATTCCGAAGACCCCGTCGCTGCGGCGAAGGTCTCGGATGCCTATGCCAAGAAGAACGACAAGTTCGTCATTCTCGGCGGCACCATGGGTGGCACGGCGCTTGACCCGGCCGGTGTGAAGGCTGTGGCGCAGATGCCGTCGCGTGAGGAGCTCATCGCTTCGATCGTTGGCTGCATCGGTGCCCCGGCATCGAACATCGCCGGTGCGATCGGCGCGCCTGCTTCGAACATCGCCGGCATTCTCTCGACCCTCGAGGAACGGGAAGCCGCGTGAGCAACCGATTGTCTGTACCGGGTTGATCCCCGGACGTCAGACCCCATCTTAACGAACGGAAAATGAAAATGGCCGATCTGAAAGCCCTCGCCGAGCAAATCGTCAACCTGACCCTGCTCCAGGCGCAAGAACTGAAAACCATCCTCAAGGACGAGTACGGCATCGAGCCCGCCGCCGGCGGCGCCGTCATGATGGCCGGCCCGGCTGCTGGCCCGGCTGCTGCCGAGGAAGAGAAAACCGAATTCGACGTCGTCCTCGTCGAAGCCGGTGCGAACAAGATCAACGTGATCAAGGAAGTTCGCGGCATCACCGGTCTGGGCCTGAAAGAAGCCAAGGACCTGGTCGAAGCCGGCGGCAAGGTCAAGGAAGCTGCTCCGAAGACCGAAGCCGAAGAGATCAAGAAGAAGCTCGAAGAAGCCGGCGCCAAGGTCGAGCTCAAGTAATCGGGCCGGATGCGTCCGCATCCGATCTTCTGAAGACAGGGCTGGGTCCGGGGTTTCCCGGGCCCGGCCACGTCCGTTCCGGGGTCCCCGGGATGGTGAGACGGGACGACGGGACGCCCCTTGGCAAGGACCTGGCACGGGTCTTTCCCAAGGTGCGGCGCAGGGTTCGGGTGCGGTCCGGTGGGACGGATCGCGGGAATTGGACCCTCCCCCCCTTCATTCGGCGACAGATCCGTGGCCCCGACGGACTGGCGCGACAGAGAATGACGAAAGGTGACGACGAGCATGGCTCAGAGCTACGTTGGCCAGAAGCGCATCCGCAGGTATTTCGGCAAGATCCGGGAAGTCCTGGAAATGCCGAACCTCATCGAGGTCCAGAAATCGTCCTACGACCTGTTCCTGAAGTCCGGTGACGGCCCGATCGCGGCCGACGGCGAAGGCATCAAGGGCGTGTTCCAGTCGGTGTTCCCGATCAAGGACTTCAACGAGAACGCGATCCTCGAGTTCGTGAAGTACGAGCTGGAGAAGCCGAAGTACGACGTGGAGGAGTGCCAGGCCCGCGACATGACCTACAGCGCGCCGCTGAAGGTCACGCTGCGCCTGATCGTGTTCGATGTCGACGAGGACACCGGGGCCAAGTCGGTCAAGGACATCAAGGAACAAGACGTCTACATGGGCGACATGCCCCTGATGACGCAGAACGGCACGTTCATCGTGAACGGCACCGAGCGCGTGATCGTGTCGCAGATGCACCGCTCGCCGGGCGTGTTCTTCGACCACGACAAGGGCAAGACCCACTCGTCGGGCAAGCTGCTGTTCGCCTGCCGCATCATTCCCTACCGCGGCTCGTGGCTGGACTTCGAGTTCGACGCCAAGGACATCGTCTTCGCGCGCATCGACCGCCGCCGGAAGCTGCCGGTGACGACGCTGCTCTATGCCCTGGGCCTGGACCAGGAAGGCATCATGGATGCCTACTACAAGACCGTGTCCTTCAAGCACATGAAGAACCGCGGCTGGGTGACCAAGTTCTTCCCCGAGCGCGTGCGCGGCACCCGCCCGGCCTATGACCTTGTCGATGCCGCCACCGGCGAGATCATCTGCAAGGCCGGCGACAAGATGACGCCGCGCATGGTCAAGAAGCTGATCGACGAGGCCAAGGTCACCGAGCTGCTGGTGCCCTTCGACCACATCATGGGCCGCTACGTCGCCAAGGACATCATCAACGAGGACACCGGCGCGATCTATGTCGAGGCCGGCGACGAGCTGACCGCGACCTACGACCGCGACGGCGAGATGACCGGGGGCACGGTCAAGGTGCTGCTGGACAACGGCGTCACCGACATCCCGGTGCTGGACATCGACAACGTCAACGTCGGTCCCTACATCCGCAACACCATGGCCGCGGACAAGAACATGGGCCGCGACGGCGCGCTCATGGACATCTACCGCGTCATGCGCCCCGGCGAGCCGCCGACCATCGAGGCCGCCTCGACCCTGTTCGACAGCCTGTTCTTCGACAGCGAGCGCTACGACCTGTCGGCCGTGGGCCGGGTGAAGATGAACATGCGCCTCGACCTCGATGCGCCGGACACCCAGCGCACGCTGCGCAAGGCCGACATCATCAGCTGCATCAAGGCGCTGGTCGAGCTGCGCGACGGCAAGGGCGAGATCGACGACATCGACCACCTCGGCAACCGCCGGGTGCGCTCGGTCGGCGAGCTGATGGAGAACCAGTACCGCGTCGGGCTGCTGCGGATGGAGCGCGCGATCAAGGAACGCATGTCCTCGGTCGAGATCGACACGGTGATGCCGCAGGACCTGATCAACGCGAAACCGGCCGCCGCCGCGGTGCGTGAATTCTTCGGCTCGTCGCAGCTGTCGCAGTTCATGGACCAGACGAACCCGCTGTCGGAAGTCACGCACAAGCGTCGCCTTTCGGCGCTTGGCCCGGGCGGTCTGACCCGCGAGCGCGCCGGCTTCGAGGTCCGCGACGTCCACCCGACCCACTACGGCCGGATGTGCCCGATCGAGACGCCGGAAGGCCCGAACATCGGCCTGATCAACTCGCTCGCCACCTTCGCGCGCGTCAACAAGTACGGCTTCATCGAGACCCCCTACCGCCGCGTGGTGGACAGCCAGGTCACCGATGACGTGCAGTACATGTCGGCGACCGAAGAGATGCGTCACACCGTGGCGCAGGCCAACGCGCAGCTTGACGCCGAGGGCAAGTTCGTTTCGGACCTGATCTCGACCCGCCAGGGCGGCGAATTCATGCTCAACCCGCCGGAAGCCGTCGACCTGATCGACGTCTCGCCGAAGCAGCTGGTGTCGGTCGCGGCCTCGCTCATTCCGTTCCTGGAAAACGACGACGCCAACCGCGCGCTGATGGGCTCGAACATGCAGCGTCAGGCGGTTCCGCTGCTGCAGGCCGATGCGCCGTATGTCGGCACCGGGATCGAGGCGATCGTCGCCCGCGACTCGGGCGCCGCGATCATGGCGCGCCGTGGCGGCATCATCGACCAGGTGGATGCCACCCGGATCGTTATCCGCGCGACCGAAGACCTGGAGATCGGCGATGCCGGCGTGGACATCTACCGTCTGCGCAAGTTCCAGCGCTCGAACCAGAACACCTGCATCAACCAGAAGCCTCTGGTGAAGGTGGGTGACAAGATCGGCAAGGGCGAGGTGATCGCCGACGGTCCGTCGACCGACATGGGGGAACTGGCGCTCGGCAAGAACGTCTGCGTCGCCTTCATGCCGTGGAACGGCTACAACTACGAGGACTCGATCCTGATCTCGGAACGCATCGTCAAGGACGACGTGTTCACCTCGATCCACATCGAGGAATACGAGGTCTCGGCCCGCGACACCAAGCTCGGTCCGGAAGAGATCACCCGCGACATCCCGAACGTCGGCGAGGAAGCCCTGCGCAACCTCGACGAGGCCGGCATCGTCTACATCGGTGCGGAAGTGGGTCCGGGCGACATCCTCGTCGGCAAGATCACCCCGAAGGGCGAAAGCCCGATGACGCCGGAAGAAAAGCTTCTGCGCGCCATCTTCGGCGAAAAGGCCTCGGACGTGCGCGACACCTCGCTGCGTCTGCCCCCGGGCGACTACGGCACCGTCGTGGAAGTGCGGGTCTTCAACCGTCACGGCGTCGACAAGGACGAGCGTGCGCTGCAGATCGAGCGCGAGGAAGTCGAACGTCTGGCCCGTGACCGGGACGACGAGCTGACGATCCTCGAGCGCAACATCTACGCGCGTCTGAAGGGCATGATCCTCGGCAAGACCGCGGTGAAGGGTCCGAAGGGCATCAAGGCCGGCACCGAGATCACCGAAGAGCTGCTGGAGACGCTGTCGCGTGGCCAGTGGTGGCAGCTCGCGCTGGGCGAAGAGCTCGACGCGCAGCAGGTCGAGGCCCTGAACGGCCAGTTCGAGGTGCAGAAACGCGCCCTCGATCACCGGTTCGAGGACAAGGTCGAGAAGGTCCGCCGCGGCGACGATCTGCCTCCGGGCGTGATGAAGTCGGTCAAGGTGTTCGTCGCGGTGAAGCGCAAGCTGCAGCCGGGCGACAAGATGGCCGGCCGTCACGGCAACAAGGGCGTCGTCTCGCGCGTGGTGCCGGTGGAAGACATGCCGTTCCTTGCGGACGGCACCACGGTCGACATGTGCCTCAACCCGCTGGGCGTGCCGTCGCGGATGAACGTCGGCCAGATCCTTGAGACCCACATGGGCTGGGCCGCGCGCGGCCTCGGCATCCGGATCGACGAGGCGCTGGAAGGCTACAAGCGCAACGGCGACCTGACCCCGGTCCGCGATGCGCTGCGCCACGGCTATGGTGACGACGTCTACGAGGAAGCCTTCGCCGAGATGGGCGACGACGACATGCTCGAGCGCGCGGCTGCCGTGCGCAAGGGCGTGCCGATCGCGACCCCGGTCTTCGACGGCGCCAAGGAACCCGACGTGAACGACGCGCTGCGCCGCGCCGGCTTCGACGAGAGCGGCCAGTCCGTTCTGTTCGACGGCCGCACCGGCGAGCAGTTCGCGCGGAAGGTGACGGTGGGGATGAAGTACCTGCTGAAGCTGCACCACCTTGTCGACGACAAGATCCACGCGCGGTCGACGGGCCCGTACTCGCTCGTCACCCAGCAGCCGCTGGGCGGCAAGGCGCAGTTCGGCGGTCAGCGCTTCGGGGAGATGGAGGTCTGGGCGCTGGAAGCCTACGGCGCCGCCTACACCCTGCAGGAGATGCTGACGGTGAAGTCGGACGACGTGGCGGGCCGGACCAAGGTCTACGAGTCGATCGTGAAGGGCGAGGACAACTTCGAGGCCGGCGTGCCGGAATCGTTCAACGTTCTCGTCAAGGAAGTCCGGGGCCTCGGCCTCAACATGGAACTCCTGGATGCGGAGGGCGAGGAATAAGGCACGCGCCCGCCGCCGGGGCCCTCACCGGTCCCGGCGTGACCGCGCGTGCTTCCTTGCCCCCTGCCAACCTCCTTTTGGGATGATCCTATGAACCAGGAACTCACCACCAACCCGTTCAACCCGCTGGCGGCGCCGAAGCAGTTCGACGAGATCAAGATCTCGCTCGCTTCGCCCGAGCGGATCCTGTCGTGGTCCTACGGCGAGATCAAAAAGCCCGAGACGATCAACTACCGGACGTTCAAGCCCGAGCGCGACGGCCTGTTCTGCGCCCGGATCTTCGGGCCGATCAAGGACTACGAGTGCCTCTGCGGCAAGTACAAGCGCATGAAGTATCGCGGCGTCGTCTGCGAGAAATGCGGCGTGGAAGTCACGCTGCAGAAGGTGCGCCGCGAGCGCATGGGCCATATCGAACTGGCCGCGCCCGTCGCGCACATCTGGTTCCTGAAGTCGCTGCCGAGCCGCATCGGCCTCATGCTCGACATGACGCTGCGTGATCTCGAGCGGATCCTGTACTTCGAGAACTATGTCGTCATCGAGCCGGGTCTGACCGACCTGAGCTATGGGCAGCTGCTGACCGAGGAAGACTACCTCGACGCGCAGGACCAGTACGGCGCCGACGCCTTCACCGCCAACATCGGTGCGGAAGCGATCCGCGAGATGCTGGCCGCCATCGATCTGGAAGCCACCGCCGAGCAGCTGCGCGAGGACCTCAAGGAGGCCACGGGCGAGCTGAAGCCGAAGAAGATCATCAAGCGTCTGAAGATCGTCGAGTCGTTCCTCGAGTCGGGCAACCGGCCCGAGTGGATGGTGCTGACCGTCATTCCGGTCATCCCGCCGGAACTGCGCCCGCTGGTCCCGCTGGATGGCGGCCGGTTCGCCACGTCCGACCTGAACGACCTGTACCGCCGGGTGATCAACCGCAACAACCGCCTGAAGCGCCTGATCGAGCTTCGCGCGCCGGACATCATCGTCCGCAACGAAAAGCGGATGCTGCAGGAATCGGTCGACGCGCTGTTCGACAACGGCCGTCGCGGCCGCGTCATCACCGGCGCCAACAAGCGTCCGCTGAAGTCGCTGTCGGACATGCTCAAGGGCAAGCAGGGCCGCTTCCGTCAGAACCTTCTGGGCAAGCGGGTCGACTTCTCGGGCCGTTCGGTGATCGTGACCGGTCCCGAACTGAAGCTGCACCAGTGCGGCCTGCCGAAGAAGATGGCGCTCGAGCTGTTCAAGCCGTTCATCTACTCGCGTCTCGAGGCCAAAGGGCTTTCGAGCACCGTGAAGCAGGCGAAGAAGCTGGTCGAGAAAGAGCGCCCCGAGGTCTGGGACATCCTGGATGAGGTCATCCGCGAACACCCGGTCCTGCTGAACCGTGCGCCGACGCTGCACCGTCTGGGCATCCAGGCCTTCGAACCGACGCTGATCGAAGGCAAGGCGATCCAGCTGCACCCGCTGGTCTGCTCGGCCTTCAACGCCGACTTCGACGGCGACCAGATGGCCGTGCACGTTCCGCTGTCGCTGGAAGCGCAGCTGGAAGCGCGCGTGCTGATGATGTCGACGAACAACGTTCTGTCGCCCGCCAACGGCGCGCCGATCATCGTTCCGTCGCAGGACATGGTGCTGGGTCTCTACTACACCTCGATGGCGCGTGACGGCATGCCCGGCGAGGGGATGTTCTTCGGCTCGGTCGAGGAAGTGGAACACGCGCTCAACGCCGGTGTCGTGCATCTTCACACGAAGATCACCGCGCGGGTGAAGCAGATCGACTCGGAAGGCAACGAAGTGGTCATGCGCTTCGAGACCACCCCGGGCCGGGTGCGCCTTGGCGCGCTGCTGCCGCTGAACGCGAAAGCCCCGTTCGAACTGGTGAACCGCCTTCTTCGGAAGAAGGACGTGCAGAACGTCATCGACACCGTCTACCGCTACTGCGGCCAGAAGGAGTCGGTCATCTTCTGCGACCAGATCATGGCGCTCGGCTTCCGCGAGGCGTTCCGCGCCGGCATCTCGTTCGGCAAGGACGACATGGTCATTCCGGACACCAAGTGGACGATCGTCAACGACGTCCGCGACCAGGTGAAGGAATTCGAACAGCAGTACATGGACGGCCTGATCACCCAGGGCGAAAAGTACAACAAGGTCGTCGACGCCTGGTCGAAATGCTCGGACGCGGTCGCGGCCGAGATGATGAAGGAGATCTCGGCGGTCCGTAAGGACGATGCCGGGGCCGAGATGGAACCCAACTCGGTCTACATGATGTCCCACTCGGGGGCGCGGGGTTCGCCGGCGCAGATGAAGCAGCTGGGCGGCATGCGCGGCCTCATGGCCAAGCCGTCGGGCGAGATCATCGAGACGCCGATCATCTCGAACTTCAAGGAAGGCCTGACCGTTCTCGAATACTTCAACTCGACCCACGGCGCCCGGAAGGGCCTCGCGGATACCGCGCTGAAGACCGCGAACTCGGGCTACCTCACCCGTCGTCTCGTCGACGTGGCGCAGGACTGCATCATCCGCATGCACGACTGCGGCACCGAGCGGGCGATCACGGCCTCGGCCGCGGTCAACGACGGTGAAGTCGTCTCGCCGCTGTCGGAACGCATCCTCGGCCGCGTCTCGGCCGATGACGTCATGGTTCCGGGCACCGACGAGGTGCTGGTGCGCAAGAACGAGCTGATCGACGAGCGCAAGGCCGATGCGGTGGAAGCCGCCGGCGTCGCGTCCGTGCGCATCCGCTCGGCGCTGACCTGCGAAGCCGAAGAGGGCGTCTGCGCCATGTGCTATGGCCGCGACCTTGCACGCGGCACGCTGGTCAACCAGGGCGAAGCGGTGGGCATCATCGCGGCGCAGTCGATCGGCGAGCCGGGCACCCAGCTGACGATGCGGACCTTCCACATCGGCGGCATCGCCCAGGGCGGCCAGCAGTCGTTCCTTGAAGCGAGCCAAGAGGGCAAGATCGAGTTCCGCAACCCGAACCTTCTGGAAGCCGCCAACGGCGACCAGATCGTCATGGGCCGGAACATGCAGGTCGTGATCGTGGACGAGGTCGGCCAGGAACGCGCGAGCCACAAGGTCGGCTACGGCACCAAGGTCTTCGTCAAGGAAGGCCAGACGGTCAAGCGCGGCGCCAAGCTGTTCGAATGGGACCCCTACACCCTGCCGATCATCGCCGAGAAGGCGGGCGTGGCGAAGTTCGTGGACCTGATCTCGGGCATCGCCGTGCGCGACGAGACCGACGAAGCCACGGGCATGACCCAGAAGATCGTCGTCGACTGGCGGACCGCGCCGAAGGGCAACGACCTGAAGCCGGAAATCATCCTGATGGATCCGGAATCGGGCGAGCCGCTGCGCAACGACCAGGGCAACCCGATCTCGTACCCGATGTCGGTCGACGCCATCCTGTCGGTCGAAGACGGTCAGGACGTGAAGGCCGGCGACGTGGTGGCGCGTATCCCGCGCGAAGGCGCCCGGACCAAGGACATCACCGGGGGTCTTCCCCGCGTGGCGGAACTGTTCGAGGCCCGTCGTCCGAAGGACCACGCGATCATCGCCGAGCTGGACGGCTACGTGCGCTTCGGCAAGGACTACAAGAACAAGCGCCGGATCGCGATCGAACCGACGCAGGAGGGCCTCGAGCCCGTCGAGTACATGGTGCCGAAAGGCAAGCACATCCCGGTGCAGGAAGGCGACTTCGTGCAGAAGGGTGACTACATCATGGACGGCAACCCGGCTCCGCACGACATCCTGCGGATCATGGGGATCGAGGCGCTGGCCGACTACCTGATCGACGAAGTGCAGGACGTGTACCGGCTGCAGGGCGTGAAGATCAACGACAAGCACATCGAGGTGATCGTGCGGCAGATGCTGCAGAAGATCGAGATCCTCGACTCGGGCGAGACCACGCTCCTGAAGGGCGAGCATATCGACAAGTCGGAATTCGACGAGGAGAATGCGAAGGTCGAAGCCCGCGGCGGCCGCCCCGCGACGGGCGAGCCGGTGCTGCTCGGGATCACCAAGGCCTCGCTGCAGACGCGCTCGTTCATCTCGGCCGCCTCGTTCCAGGAGACGACCCGCGTGCTGACCGAGGCTTCGGTCCAGGGCAAGCGCGACCGTCTGGTCGGCCTGAAGGAGAACGTCATCGTCGGCCGGCTGATCCCGGCCGGGACCGGTGGCGCGACCAGCCGCGTTCGCAAGATCGCGACCGATCGCGACCAGAAGGTCATCGACCAGCGTCGTGCCGAGGCGGAAGCCGCCGCGGCCCTCGCCGCCCCGGTTGAGGATTACGCGATGGACGAAGACGCCTTCGGCCTTGTCGACACCCCGGAAAGCCGCGACTGACGCGGCCGACCGGACAGGTCCTTTGAAAAACGAAAGGCCCCGCGCAGTGCGCGGGGCCTTCTTTCTTGCCGGGTGGGGCCGGATCAGTTGTTCAGCAGGGCGCTGGCCAGCCCGACGACGGCGACGATCTTCATGGTCTGGTCGTCGACCCGCACCACGCGGTCGTCGATGACGCGGTAGTGCTGGTGCGCCGGCGGCTTGGGCAGGCGGCTGTTGCGGGCCTGCTGCACCTCGCGCCCGCCGCGGCCGCTGTCGCCGATCTTCGGCTCGTGCCCGCCCGGGCGCTGCTTGGGGGCGGCCTGGGCGTGCGTGTCGTGCGCCTGGCCCTTGGCGTCGCCCTTCTGCTGGCCCTTGGCCTGGCCCTGCGGCGCGTGCTGCTGGCAGGCGGCGCTGCGGTCGTCCGGGGCGCAGGGCGCCTGCTTGCCGGCCGCCAGCACGGGCGAGCCCGCGATCAGCGCGACGCCGAGCGAGAGGCCGACGGCAAGGGCCCCGGCAAGGGCACGGCGGGGGAGGGAGGTGTGGGAGGGCATTGTGTAAACTCCTGTGGCAACCCGGTTCGGCCGGGTCTTGCAGGGTTCAACGCGGCGCGCCGGCAGTTCCGTCGGCCGAAGCGGCGGCGATCTCGGCCTGCCAACGCGGATCCGCTTCGGCGGGCGCGCCGCTCCGGGCGGCCAGTCGGGCGATGTAGTCGGCGCAGCACAGGTGGTGCAGGCGCCGGACGAAGGGCAGGGCCATCGCCTCGGCATGCAGGCTGTCGAAGGCCGCGGCGTAGCGCGCGGCCGACAGGTCCTGGCCCTCGTTGCGGTTGTAGCGGTCGTAGAAGGCGTCGGTGTAGCGATCCTTGCGTGCCGCGGGGGACAGCGTGCCGCGCTTGAGGTCGAAGTTCTCGTCGGCGCGGATCATGTAGTGGTTCAGCTGTGCGCGGCGGAAGCTGTGCAAGCCCTGGGCCGAATGGCGCTGGTACGGTCCCTGTGGCGTGAAGTTCGGCAGCGCCACCTCGTCGGTGTTGACCCAGAACCGGTCGGGCGGCACCGCGGGGCCCTGATAGCCCTTGGGGCCATGGGCATCGAGCGCGGCGAACAGCTCTGGCCGGCGGAAGATCGATTTCACCCAAGCCGAGGCCGGGTGGGACTTCCAGGCGCAGCGGGTGAACTGGCGATGGACGAGCCCGCTCTCGTGCCGGGCGCGACCCGAGGTGCCGAAGACCCGCCAGTTCACGGCCATGCCCAGATAGGGCGGGTCGGGGCGCAACAGGTCGGTGATGTGTCCCGCACCCTCGTGGATCACCAGGAACTCGTCGCAGTCGCACACGAGGATCCAGTCCGCGCGGCGCACCAGCGGATGGCGCGCGGCCCGGCGAAGCTTCGCGCGCAGGGGCATCGCGTCGGGTGGCAGGACATGGGGCAGGTGCGTGACCCAGCCCGCGGCCTGAAGCGCGTCGAGAAGCTGCGGCGAGTGGTCGGTGCAGTCGTTGGTGACGATCAGGATGTCGGTGAAGCCCAGCATCCGGTACCAGGTCACCCATTCGACGATGAAGGCCCCCTCGTTCATCATCGAGGCCAGGACGAGGGTTTTCACGCGGGCGGACTTCTCGGGCTGCGGCGGGGCTGGCGCGGAGCCTAGCGGCGTCCCCGGCCCCGGGCAAGCTGGGGCGGGCAAGCCGGGGCGGGCAAGCCGGCAGCGTCCCCGGGCCCGGGCGCCCGGGGCGGGCAGGGGGGTGCTGTTGACAACCCCCGCGACTCCACCTATACGGCGCGCACTCGTGGGGCAGGGGGTACTCTGCCCGCGGGAATCGCTGCGGGCTTTCGTCCGCGGTTTTCAGACTTGAAGTGGTCAAGATCCGGGCCTTACCCGCCCCGATCCTCTGGAATTCCACCGCGTCGCCCCCGCGAAGGGGACGAATGCGGTTTTGGTGTTTTGCGGACGCGCAAGGCGCATCGACATTACCTGCCCCCGGAAGCCGCGCGGACGCACGCGGATGAACGGGCCGCAACGAGAAGGCGAGCTTTATGCCGACGATCCAGCAGCTGATCCGCAAACCGCGGCAGCCCAAGGTGCAGCGCTCCAAATCGCAGCACCTCCAATCCTGCCCGCAGAAACGCGGCGTGTGCACCCGCGTGTACACCACCACCCCGAAGAAGCCGAACTCCGCTATGCGGAAGGTCGCCAAGGTCCGCCTGACCAACGGCTTCGAGGTGATCAGCTACATCCCCGGCGAAAAGCACAACCTTCAGGAGCACTCGGTGGTCCTGATCCGTGGCGGCCGGGTGAAAGACCTTCCGGGTGTCCGTTACCACATCCTGCGCGGTGTGCTGGATACCCAGGGCGTCAAAGACCGTCGTCAGCGTCGTTCGAAATACGGCGCCAAGCGTCCGAAGTGAGGAACTGAGATATGTCGCGTCGTCACGCAGCAGAAAAACGCGAAGTCCTGCCGGATGCAAAGTTCGGCGACCGCGTCGTCACCAAATTCATGAACAACCTCATGGTCGACGGCAAGAAGTCCGTCGCCGAGACCATCGTGTACTCGGCCTTCGACCGCGTTCAGTCGCGCCTCAAGCGCGAGCCGATCGAGGTGTTCCACGAAGCCCTCGACAACGTGAAGCCTTCGGTCGAAGTGCGCTCGCGTCGTGTGGGCGGCGCCACCTACCAGGTGCCGGTCGAGGTTCGCATGGAGCGCCGTGAAGCGCTCGCGATCCGCTGGCTGATCACCGCCGCCAAGAACCGCAACGAGAACACGATGGAAGAGCGCCTCGCGGGCGAGCTGCTCGACGCCGTGAACTCGCGTGGCTCCGCGGTGAAGAAGCGCGAAGACACCCACAAGATGGCCGACGCGAACAAAGCGTTCAGCCATTACCGCTGGTAACCTTTCAGCCTGAGGACCCTCCCAATGGCACGCGACTACCCCCTGCAGCGTTACCGCAACTTCGGGATCATGGCCCACATCGACGCGGGCAAGACCACGACGACCGAGCGGATCCTGTATTACACCGGCAAGTCCCACAAGATCGGCGAAGTCCACGACGGCGCCGCGACGATGGACTGGATGGAGCAGGAGCAGGAGCGTGGCATCACGATCACCTCCGCTGCCACCACCACCTTCTGGCAGCGTCAGGAGGATCCGACGGCTGAAGGCACTTCGGACACGAAGTTCCGCTTCAACATCATCGACACCCCCGGACACGTGGACTTCACCATCGAAGTCGAGCGTTCGCTGGCGGTGCTCGATGGTGCTGTCTGCCTTCTCGACGCCAACGCCGGCGTCGAGCCGCAGACGGAAACCGTCTGGCGCCAGGCCGACCGCTACAAGGTTCCGCGGATCGTGTTCGTCAACAAGATGGACAAGATCGGCGCCGACTTCTTCAAATGCGTGAAGATGATCAAGGACCGCACCGGCGCGACCCCGTGCCCGATCGCCCTGCCGATCGGTGCCGAGGACAAGCTGGAAGGCATCATCGACCTCGTGAAGATGGAAGAGTGGGTGTACCTGGGTGAAGACCTGGGCGCCTCCTGGAAGCGCCAGCCGATCCGCGAAGAACTCAAGGCGGAAGCTGACGAGTGGCGCGCGAACATGATCGAGATCGCCGTCGAGATGGACGACGACGCGATGGAGCAGTACCTCGAGGGCAACGAGCCCGACGAGGCGACGCTGCGCAAGCTGCTGCGCAAGGGCACCCTGTCGATGAGCTTCGTTCCGGTCCTGGCCGGCTCGGCGTTCAAGAACAAGGGCGTCCAGCCGCTGCTGAACGCGGTCATCGACTACCTGCCGTCGCCGCTCGACGTGCCCGCCTACATGGGCTTCGCCCCGGGCGACGAGTCGGAAGAGCGCAACATCGCCCGTTCGGCCGATGACGCGCAGCCCTTCGCGGGCCTGGCGTTCAAGATCATGAACGACCCCTTCGTGGGCTCGCTCACCTTCACCCGGATCTACTCGGGCGTCCTCAAGAAGGGCGACCAGCTCTCGAACTCGACCAAGGGTCGGAAAGAGCGCGTCGGCCGGATGATGATGATGCACGCCATCAACCGGGAAGAGATCGAGGAAGCCTTCGCGGGCGACATCATCGCGCTGGCCGGTCTGAAAGAGACCACCACCGGTGACACGCTCTGCGATCCGTCGAACGCCGTGGTTCTCGAAACCATGACCTTCCCGGAGCCGGTGATCGAGATCGCCGTGGAACCGAAGTCGAAGGCCGACCAGGAGAAGATGGGCCTCGCCCTCGCTCGCCTGGCTGCCGAAGACCCGTCGTTCCGCGTCGAGACCGACCTGGAATCGGGCCAGACCATCATGAAGGGCATGGGCGAACTTCACCTCGACATCCTCGTCGACCGCATGCGTCGCGAGTTCAAGGTCGAGGCGAACATCGGTGCCCCGCAGGTGGCCTACCGCGAGACCATCTCGCGCGCCGCGGAAATCGACTACACGCACAAGAAGCAGACCGGTGGTACCGGCCAGTTCGCGCGCGTGAAGCTGATGATCGACCCGACCGAACCGGGCGAGGGCTACTCGTTCGAATCCAAGGTCGTCGGCGGCTCGGTGCCGAAGGAATACATCCCCGGCGTCGAGAAGGGCATCAAGTCGGTCATGGACTCGGGTCCGCTCGCCGGCTTCCCGGTGATCGACTTCAAGGTCGCGCTGATCGACGGCGCCTTCCACGACGTCGACTCGTCGGTGCTGGCGTTCGAGATCGCCTCGCGGGCCGCGATGCGCGAGGGCCTGCGCAAGGCCGGCGCGAAGCTGCTCGAGCCGATCATGAAGGTGGAAGTCGTCACCCCCGAGGAATACACCGGTTCGATCATCGGTGACCTGACCTCGCGGCGCGGCATGGTGACCGGCCAGGAAGCCCGCGGCAACGCCAACGCGATCAACGCGATGGTGCCGCTGGCCAACATGTTCGGCTACATCAACAACCTGCGCTCGATGTCCTCGGGCCGGGCCGTGTTCACGATGCTCTTCGACCACTACGATCCGGTCCCGCAGAACATCTCGGACGAGATCCAGAAGAAATACGCCTAAGCGTTGTGCGCCCCGAAAGGGGCGCACTTGCCGCATTCGGGCCGCCCCCCAGCAGGGCAGGGCGGCCCGCGACAGATACAGGAGGCCGGAATGGCAAAGGCAAAGTTTGAACGGACGAAACCGCACGTCAACATCGGGACGATCGGCCACGTCGACCACGGCAAGACGACGCTGACGGCGGCGATCACGAAGTTCTTCGGCGATTTCAAGGCCTACGACCAGATCGACGCGGCGCCGGAAGAGAAGGCTCGCGGGATCACGATCTCGACCGCGCACGTGGAATACGAGACCGAGACGCGCCACTACGCGCACGTCGACTGCCCCGGCCACGCCGACTACGTGAAGAACATGATCACGGGTGCGGCGCAGATGGACGGCGCGATCCTGGTGGTGAACGCGGCCGACGGCCCGATGCCGCAGACGCGCGAGCACATCCTGCTCGGCCGTCAGGTGGGCATCCCCTACATGGTCGTGTACCTCAACAAGGTCGACCAGGTGGATGACGAAGAGCTGCTGGAGCTGGTCGAGATGGAAGTGCGCGAGCTTCTGTCGTCCTACGACTACCCCGGCGACGACATCCCGATCGTGAAGGGCTCGGCTCTGGCCGCTCTGGAAGGCCGTGACGAGGAAATCGGCGAGAAGTCGATCCGCGCGCTGCTGGCCGCGGTCGACGACTACATCCCGACCCCCGAGCGCGCCGTCGACCAGCCGTTCCTGATGCCGATCGAAGACGTGTTCTCGATCTCGGGCCGCGGCACCGTTGTGACCGGCCGCGTCGAGCGTGGCGTGATCAACGTCGGCGACGAAGTCGAGATCGTGGGCATCAAGGCGACGCAGAAGTCGACCTGCACCGGCGTCGAGATGTTCCGCAAGCTGCTGGATCGCGGGGAAGCGGGCGACAACGTCGGCATCCTGCTGCGCGGCATCGACCGTGACGGCGTGGAGCGTGGTCAGGTGCTGTGCAAGCCGAAGTCGGTCAACCCGCACACCCAGTTCGAGGCCGAGGCCTACATCCTGACCAAGGAAGAAGGCGGCCGTCACACGCCGTTCTTCGCGAACTACCGCCCGCAGTTCTACTTCCGCACCACCGACGTCACCGGCACCGTGAAGCTGCCGGAAGGCACCGAGATGGTGATGCCGGGCGACAACCTGAAGTTCGAGGTCGAGCTGATCGCCCCGATCGCGATGGAAGAGAAGCTGCGCTTCGCCATCCGTGAAGGCGGCCGCACCGTCGGCGCCGGCGTCGTCTCGAAAATCATCAAGTAAGAGCGTCAGCTCTGAATCGATGCGGCGCCAGGGGGAAACCCCGGGCGCCTTTCTTCAAATGCGGGGAATTTTCGGTGCGCCGATGATTCCCGCTTGATTAGTCGGGGGATGCGTCGTAGACGCGCGCGTTCCCTATCGAACGACGGTTCGACGCAGACCGGACATGAGGTCCGGCCCGCCTCTCAACCGGGCCCTCCTGCAGAGGCAATCTGATGCAAGGCACCAACATCCGCATCCGGCTGAAGGCCTTCGATTACCGCGTGCTCGATGCCAGCACCCAGGAAATCGTCAACACCGCGAAGCGTACCGGCGCGACCGTCCGTGGTCCGATCCCGCTTCCGAACAAGATCGAGAAATTCACGGTTCTCCGTGGTCCGCACATCGACAAGAAGTCGCGCGACCAGTGGGAGATCCGGACGCACAAGCGTCTCCTGGACATCGTCGATCCGACCCCGCAGACCGTGGACGCGCTGATGAAGCTCGACCTCGCCGCCGGCGTCGACGTCGAGATCAAGGTCTGAGGAGGCACACATCATGCGTTCTGGTGTTATCGCCAAGAAGCTGGGCATGACCCGGCTGTTCCTCGAGGATGGCAAGCAGGTCCCGGTGACCGTGCTGCAACTCGAAAACCTGCAGGTCGTGGCGCAGCGCACGGCCGAGCGTGACGGCTACACCGCCGTTCAGCTCGGCGCCGGCACCGCCAAGGCCAAGCGCACCACCGCCGCCATGCGCGGCCACTTCGCCAAGGCGAACGTGGCGCCGAAGCGCAAGATCGCGGAATTCCGCGTCTCGGCCGAGAACCTGATCGAAGTGGGCGAGGAAATCATCGCCGACCACTACTTCGCGGGCCAGTTCGTCGACGTCGCCGGTACCTCGATCGGTAAGGGCTTCGCCGGTGCGATGAAGCGTCACAACTTCGGCGGTCTGCGTGCATCGCACGGTGTGTCGATCTCGCACCGTTCGCACGGTTCGACCGGCCAGTGCCAGGACCCCGGCAAGGTGTTCAAGGGCAAGAAGATGGCCGGCCACCTCGGTGCCGTGCGCGTCACCACCCAGAACATCCAGGTCGTCAAGACCGACAGCGACCGTGGCCTGATCATGGTCAAGGGTTCGGTCCCGGGTTCGAAGGGTGGCTGGGTCACGATCAAGGACGCGGTGAAGAAGCCGACGCCCGACAACGTCATCCTGCCGGGCGCGCTGCGTTCGGCCGCCGACGAAGCCAAGCGCGTCGCCGAGGAAGCCGCTGCCGCTGCCGCCGCCGAGGCTGAAGCCGCCGCCGCCGCCGCCGCGGAGGCCCAGGCTGCCGCCGAGGCCGCCGCTCTCGCGGAAGCCGAAGCCTCGATCGCCGCCGACAAGGCCGACGATGCAGCTCCGGAAGGGGAAGACAAATGAAACTCGACGTGATCAAGCTCGATGCCGGCAAGGCCGGCACCATCGATCTCGCGGACGAGATCTTCGGTCTGGAACCGCGCGCCGACATCCTTCACCGCGTTGTCCGCTGGCAGCGTGCGAAGGCCCAGGCCGGCACCCACTCGGTGCTCGGCAAGTCGGACGTGTCCTACTCGACCAAGAAGATCTATCGCCAGAAAGGCACCGGCGGCGCCCGCCACGGTTCCCGCAAGGCCCCGATCTTCCGCAAGGGCGGCGTCTACAAGGGCCCGACCCCGCGGTCGCACGCCCATGACCTGCCCAAGAAGTTCCGTGCCCTCGGCCTGCGCCACGCGCTGTCCGCCAAGGCCGGTGCCGGCAACCTCGTCATCCTCGACGAGGCGGTGATGGCCGAGGCCAAGACCAAGCTGCTGGCGAAGACCGCCAAGGAGCTGGGCTGGAAGCGCGTCCTGATCATCGACGGCGCCGAGGTGAACGAGAACTTCGCCAAGGCCGCCCGCAACATCGAAGGCATCGACCTGCTGCCGACGATGGGCGCCAACGTCTATGACATCCTCAAGCGTGATCTTCTCGTGATCACCAAGGCGGGTGTCGAAGCTCTGGAGGCTCGCCTGAAATGAGCGTGAAACCCGAACATTACGACGTGATCGTCAAGCCGATCATCACCGAGAAGGCCACCATGGCCTCCGAGGCGAACGCGGTGGTCTTCCAGGTCCGCAAGGACGCTGCGAAGCCGGCGATCAAGGAAGCGGTCGAGGCGCTGTTCGGCGTCAAGGTGAAGGCGGTCAACACCACCATCACCAAGGGCAAGACCAAGCGGTTCCGCGGTCAGCCCGGCGTCCGTTCCGACGTGAAGAAGGCCTATGTGACCCTCGAGGAGGGGAACACTATCGACGTGGCCACCGGCCTCTGATAGGAAGCGCCGACTCGTGCGGCCCCGGTCATTCCGGGGCCGCCGATCATTTGCGGGGCAGGGGGTTTCGCCTGGTCCGCAGCTACTGGCAACCGGGCCCGAAAGGGCTCATGAAGCAGACGGAAGACAGAGAGCATGGCACTCAAGTCGTATAAACCGACGACGCCTGGCCAGCGTGGGCTGGTTCTGATCGACCGTTCGGAGCTTTGGAAAGGACGCCCCGTCAAAGCCCTCACCGAGGGTCTGACGAAGAACGGCGGCCGGAACAACACCGGACGGATCACCGCGTTCCGCATTGGCGGCGGCGCGAAGCGTCTCTACCGGATCGTGGATTTCAAGCGTCGCAAGTTCGACGTCGCCGCGACCGTGGAGCGGATCGAATATGACCCGAACCGCACCGCGTTCATCGCGCTGATCAAGTACGAGGACGGCGAGCTCGCCTACATCCTCGCGCCCCAGCGTCTCGCCATCGGTGACAAGGTCATCGCCGGCGCGAAGACCGACGTGAAGCCCGGCAACGCGATGCCCTTCTCGGGCATGCCGATCGGCACGATCGTGCACAACGTCGAGCTGAAGCCCGGCAAGGGCGGCCAGCTGGCCCGTGCCGCCGGCACCTACGCCCAGTTCGTCGGCCGTGACGGTGGCTACGCCCAGGTCCGCCTGTCGTCGGGCGAACTGCGCATGGTCCGCCAGGAATGCATGGCGACGATCGGTGCGGTGTCGAACGCCGACCACTCGAACCAGAACCTCGGCAAGGCAGGCCGGACCCGTCACCTGGGCAAGCGCCCGGCGGTCCGCGGTGTCGCGATGAACCCGATCGACCACCCGCACGGCGGTGGTGAAGGCCGCACCTCGGGTGGCCGTACCCCGGTTACCCCGTGGGGCAAGGACACCAAGGGCAAGCGCACCCGCACCAACAAGGCGACGGACAAGTACATCGTCCGCTCGCGTCACGCTCGCAAGAAGGGTCGCTGATAATGGCACGTTCTGTCTGGAAAGGCCCCTTCGTCGACGCCTACGTCCTCAAGAAGGCCGAGAAGGCCCGCGAGTCGGGCAAGAGCGACGTGATCAAGATCTGGTCGCGCCGGTCCACCATCCTGCCGCAGTTCGTCGGGCTGACCTTCGCCGTCTACAACGGCCAGAAGCACATCCCGGTCGCGGTCACCGAAGAGATGATCGGTCAGAAGTTCGGCGAGTACTCGCCCACCCGCACCTACTACGGGCATGCGGCCGACAAGAAAGCCAAGAGGAAGTAAGCCATGGGTAAGGAAAAGAATCCGCGCCGCGTGGCGGACAACGAAGCGCAGGCGATCGCCCGCATGCTTCGCACCTCGCCGCAGAAGCTGAACCTCGTTGCGGCGATGATCCGCGGCAAGAAGGTCGAGAAGGCCCTGGCCGACCTCACCTTCTCGAAGCGCCGCATCGCCGGTGACGTGAAGAAGTGCCTGCAGTCGGCGATCGCCAATGCCGAGAACAACCACAACCTGGACGTCGACACGCTGGTCGTCGCCGAGGCCTGGGTCGGCAAGAACCTGGTCATGAAGCGCGGTCGCCCGCGTGCCCGTGGCCGCTATGGCAAGATCATGAAGCCGTTCTCGGAACTGACGATCAAGGTGCGTCAGGTCGAAGCCGTCGGGGAGCAAGCGTAATGGGACAGAAGGTCAACCCGATCGGGATGCGCCTCCAGGTCAACCGCACCTGGGACAGCCGCTGGTACGCCGACTCGAAAGACTACGGCAACCTGCTGCTCGAAGACCTGAAGATGCGCGACTTCATCCATGAAGAGTGCAAGCAGGCCGGCGTCAGCCGCGTCGTGATCGAACGCCCCCACAAGAAGTGCCGTGTGACCATTCACACCGCGCGTCCGGGCGTCATCATCGGCAAGAAGGGTGCGGACATCGAGACGCTTCGCAAGAAGCTCGCGAACTTCACCGCCTCGGAACTGCACCTGAACATCGTCGAAGTCCGCAAGCCCGAGCTCGACTCGCAGCTGGTGGCCGAGTCGATCGCCCAGCAGCTCGAGCGCCGCGTGTCCTTCCGTCGCGCCATGAAGCGCGCCGTGCAGAACGCGATGCGCATGGGTGCCCTCGGCATCCGCGTCAACGTGTCGGGCCGTCTCGGCGGCGCCGAGATCGCGCGGATCGAATGGTACCGCGAGGGCCGCGTCCCGCTGCACACGCTGCGTGCCGACATCGACTATGCGCTGTCGGAAGCTTCGACCCCCTACGGGATCATCGGCGTCAAGGTCTGGATCTTCAAAGGCGAGATCATGGAACACGACCCGCAGGCCCGTGACCGCCGTCAGGCCGAGGCCCAGGAGGGTGCTGCCCCCCGTGGTCCGCGCCGCGACCGCGACCGCTGAGGAGTAAAGGACCATGCTGCAACCGAAACGGACGAAGTTCCGCAAACAGCACAAGGGCCGGATCCACGGCGAGGCCAAGGGCGGCTTCCTGCTGAACTTCGGCTCCTTCGCCCTCAAGGCGACCGAGCCGGAGCGTGTGACCGCCCGCCAGATCGAAGCGGCCCGCCGCGCGATCACCCGCCACATGAAGCGTCAGGGCCGGGTCTGGATCCGGATCTTCCCGGACGTTCCGGTCACCTCGAAGCCGACCGAAGTCCGGATGGGTAAAGGTAAAGGCTCCGTGGACTTCTGGGCGGCCAAGGTGAAGCCGGGCCGGATCATGTTCGAGATCGACGGCGTCGCCGAGCCGATCGCGCGCGAGGCCCTGCGCCTCGGCGCGAACAAGCTGCCGGTGACCACCCGCATCGTGGCGCGCGAAGACTGGTAATCCCGGTCGCACGTCGCTGAACAGGGCAGGGGCCCCGACCGCCGGTCGGGGCCCCTGTCCGTTTCGGACCGAGGTCCTTTCGGTTGTGGACCCGGCCAGTTGACGCGTCTGATCGCTTGTGACGATCCGCTCGGGTCTGATGAGATCCATAGGCANCCCCGATCGCGATGGAAGAGAAGCTGCGCTTCGCCATCCGTGAAGGCGGCCGCACCGTCGGCGCCGGCGTCGTCTCGAAAATCATCAAGTAAGATCCGCTTCGGATCTGCGATGGATCGGGCCGCCCCTCGGGGCGGCCCTTTTTCGTGCCGCGGGCCTGAACCGGCCGGCTGTGCGCCCGGGACCCGCCACCTCTGCGGATCGGACGGAAGGGCCCGATCTCGCGCCGGATCACGCCGGCGCGACGCGGCGCGGACCCGCCGGCCGGCCCTGCGCGGGCGGCCCGCGACCCTGTCGGGCGACGACACACGTCAAGCGCACGCCGGCGCGACCGGGGCGTGCCCATGGCCGCCTTTGCGCCCCCGACCGCGATCCCTACCTCTCTTGCACCGAAGCATCGACGCTTCCGGGATGCACCGCCGACATCGGGCCGGCCCTGCAGCACGTGGAAAGGATCCAGTCATGAACCGCATCGTTCTCGCCAGCGCCCTTCTCGCCGGTCTCGGCTCTGCCGCCGTGGCGCAGCCGGTCGCGCCGACCCTCTCGCCGATCGAGGAGCAGGAGGTGCACGTGCTGATCGGCAGTGCCGACCTGTCGAACCTCTCGACCGAACAGGTGGTCGAGATCCAGAACGCGCTCTACGGCACCGGCCAGAAGGCCGCGCATATCCGTAGCGCGCTGAACTGAGCGGCCGCTGCCGCCCCCCGCGCGCCAGATTGGACGTGGCGCCGGGGGCGGCTGCAGGACGGCTAAAAGACGGCCGCGCGCAGTGGATCAGCCGTCGCGCGGCGCCTGCGGGAACTGCCAGGCAACCCGGGTGCCGGGCGCGGAGACAAGGCTCTCGACCTGCCGCTCGAAGCGTTCGGCCGGGCAGAGCCCGTCCAGCCGGCGCGCGGCGGCACGCACCAGCGCGATCAGCGCGGCATCGTCGCGTCCTTCGAGCCGCGCGGCGGCCAGCGCCGCGGGCCCGGGCACCGACAGGCACAGGTAGCTCACCGAGGCATCCGGCAGGAACACCAGCGGCTGGAAGTGGTCGGCCAACAGCTCCATCTGTGCCGGCAGCCAGGGCTGGGCGCGGTGCAGGAAGTCCTGCTGCACCACGATCGACCGTCCCGGCTGCAGCGCGGGGAAGAACTGCGCCGCGATGTGGTCGGCCAGCGCCACGCTTTTCGCCGCGTCGATCACCAGCGCCGCCACCGGCTCGTCCGCCGGCCAGCGCCGCCGCATCAGATCGCCGCGGTGGAAGGTCACCCGGTCTTCCCAAGGGGCGAGCAGGCGGCGCGACAGCGACAGCATGTCCTCGCCCTTGAACCGGGCGATTCCGCGGGGATACAGCATCTGCCGCTTCAGCCCCTCGGAGACGGTGAAGAAGTCGTAGGCATGGATCAGCCCCGGCCGCCCCGCTGCGGCATGCCCCGCGGCCAGCCGCGCGGTCGAGCCGCCGACGAAGCAGCCTAGGTCGACGACCTCGCCGCCCTCGGGGAACCGGCGGGCCAGCCAGTGCTCGGTCAGCCAGCGGTAGAAGCGGCCTTCCTCGTCGGTCAGCATGGTCGGGACGGCCAGCGCGGCCGCGGGCGGGGCAGGGGAGTCGCGCCAGGGGCGGCGGGCGAAAAGCGTGGCCGGGTCGGCCGCAGGGTCTGTCATCGGGTCAGTCATCGCGGCGCGATCCTGCGCTATCGCAACGGAAAGGAGAAGCCGCTTGATTTCCCCGCGCGGCTGCCGTAACTCCCCCCTCACGGACTAGGGGTATAGCTCAGTTGGTAGAGCATCGGTCTCCAAAACCGAGGGTCGTGGGTTCGAGTCCCCCTGCCCCTGCCAGTCCGCCTTCCACCAGACATCACCTGCCAGACCGCGCGCCGCGGGGCGCCGCCGCCTGAGGCTGCGCGGGGCCGCGCGCCATCGCTCGCCTCCGGCCGCGGGCCCGTCGATGCGCGTCGCACCGGCGCGCGAAAGCGTCGCCCGGCGACCACGCCCGGCGCGCGCGCCCTGCCACCTTCGCCCCGAAGGCGGTCGGGAGGACCGGCCTGGCGAGGCCGCGCAGCGCGCCGCCCCGCCGAACCCGGAGGAGAACTGGTACATGAGCAGCAACAGAGGCGTGGTCTACACCGGACCCGGCAAGGTCGAGGTGCGCGACATTCCCGACGCGAAGCTCGAGGCGCCCGATGGCCGCCGGATCGAGCATGGCGTCATCCTCAAGGTCATCTCGACCAACATCTGCGGGTCGGACCAGCACATGGTGCGCGGCCGCACCACGGCCGAACCGGGGCTTGTCCTTGGCCACGAGATCACCGGCGAGGTGATCGAGAAGGGCTGCGACGTCGAGATGCTGCAGCTGGGCGACATCGTCTCGGTGCCGTTCAACGTCGCCTGCGGGCGCTGCCGCTGCTGCCGCGAGGGCGACACGGGCGTGTGCCTGACGGTGAACCCGGCGCGGGCGGGCGGTGCCTACGGCTATGTCGACATGGGCGGATGGATCGGTGGTCAGGCGCGCTATGTCACCGTGCCCTATGCCGATTTCAACCTGCTGAAATTCCCCGACCGCGACCGCGCCATGTCGAAGATCCGCGACCTGACGATGCTGTCGGACATCCTGCCCACGGGCTTCCACGGCGCGGTCAAGGCGGGCGTCGGCGTGGGCTCGGTCGTCTATGTCGCGGGCGCGGGCCCGGTGGGGCTGGCGGCCGCCGCCTCGGCCCGCATCCTCGGCGCCGCGGTGGTGATGGTGGGCGATTTCAACAAGGAACGCCTCGCCCATGCCGCCAAGGTCGGGTTCGAACCGGTGGACCTGTCCGCGAGCGACCGGCTGGGCGACATGATCGCGCAGATCACCGGCACGCCGGAAGTCGACGCCGCGATCGACGCCGTGGGCTTCGAGGCGCGCGGCCATTCGGGCGGCGAGCAGCCCGCGATCGTGCTGAACCAGATGATGGAGATCACCCGCGCCGCCGGGTCCATCGGCATCCCCGGCCTCTACGTGACCGAGGATCCGGGCGCCGTCGACGCGGCGGCCAAGCAGGGCAGCCTGTCGATGCGCTTCGGCCTCGGCTGGGCCAAGGCGCAAAGCTTCCACACCGGCCAGACCCCGGTCCTGCAGTACAACCGCCAGCTGATGCAGGCGATCCTGCACGACCGCCTGCCGATCGCCGACATCGTCAACGCGACGATCATCCCGCTCGACCAGGCCGTCGAGGGCTACGAGAGCTTCGACCAGGGCGTGGCGCGCAAGTTCGTGCTGGACCCGCATGGCGGGCTCGCCGCCTGAGCGGCTGCGACGGGGGGCATCCGGCACACCGGGTGCCCTCGCTCAGCGGGTGCCCTCGCTCAGCGGGTGGCGGTGAACAGCACCTGCCCGCGCGGCAGCATCCGGGCCGAGCGCGCGACCTGCCAGCCCGCGCCGCGCGCGATGTGGTGCACGTCGTCCTCCAGCAGGTGGTAGGGTGCGCGCAGGTCGTGGGTGACGACGCCGTCGGGCTGGCGGCAGGGCAGGGCGGCCGCGGCCGCGTCCGGGGCAAGGAACACGGTGAACAGCACCTGCTCCAGCCGTGGGAAGCGGCGCAGGTTCACCAGCGCCCGCCGCAGGTGCGCCATCGGCAGGTGCGGGAAGACCGCGAAGGCGATGGCATGGGTGATCGTGTCCGGAACGCCGGGGAAGGCGAAGGCCGCATCGCCGATCAGCTGCCGCGGATCGAGCCGCGCGGGGTCCTCAAGCTCGGCGCGGTGCCCGGCCAGCAGGATGTCGCGCGAGGCGTCCGTGGCCCAGTAATGCCCGGGCGCGAGATAGGGCACCGCCTTGCATCCCAGCCGCAGCGATCCCGCGCCGATGTCCAGCAGGTGGTGGTCGGGTCGCAGCCCCGCCTCGCGCAGCGCGGCCATCTGCACGCGCCCGGTCTCGTCCCAGCGGCCCCCGACGATGTCGCGGTGCTTTCCGGCGGCGATCGCCGCGTCGTAGAAGCCGGGCGCCTCGTAGGGGGAGGCGTGGGGAGAGGCGCGCTTGGTCATCGCGGGTCCGCAGCAAGGGGTCGGGGCAGGGCGGGGCAGCCCGGCCAATGCCGCTCCGGCGGGGGCGCTGTCAAGCGCCGGGCGCCGCGGGGAGCGGCGGCGAAGGGCGGCCCGCGCGGGGCGGACGGTGGTCGGGAAGACCCGACGGCCCGGGCGCTGAAGCGACGGGGGCCGCGCCGGTCGCCCGGCGCGGCCCCACGCGCTTTGCGGGTGGTCGGGCGGGTCAGCCCAGCCGGTAGTTCGGCGCCTCGCGCGTGATCTGCACGTCGTGCACGTGGCTTTCCTTCAGCCCGGCGCCGGTGATCTTCACGAAGTTGCAGCCGCCGCGCATCTCCGAGACGGTGCGGTTGCCGGTATAGCCCATCGCCGCGCGCAGGCCGCCGACCATCTGGTGCACGACCGTCGCCACCGGGCCCTTGTAGGGGACCTGGCCCTCGATCCCTTCCGGCACCAGCTTGTCCGAGGCCGCGTCCTTCTGGAAGTAGCGGTCGGCCGAGCCGCGCGCCATCGCACCGAGCGAGCCCATGCCGCGATAGCTCTTGAACGAGCGGCCCTGGTACAGGATCACCTCGCCGGGGCTCTCGTCGGTGCCCGCGATCGCCGAGCCGACCATCGCGCAGCTGGCGCCCGCCGCGATCGCCTTGGCGAAATCGCCCGAGAACTTGATGCCGCCATCGGCGATCACCGGGATGTCGCCCGCGGCGCCCGCGGCATCCATCACCGCGGTCAGCTGCGGCACGCCGACGCCGGCGACGATGCGGGTGGTGCAGATCGAGCCCGGGCCGATGCCGACCTTGACCGCATCCGCGCCCGCGCCGATCAGCGCGCGGGTGGCCTCGGCGGTGGCCACGTTGCCCGCGATCACCTGCACCTGGTTCGAGAAGTTCTTGATCCGCTCGACCGCCATCGCGACGCCTTCGCTGTGGCCATGCGCGGTGTCGATCACCACGATGTCCACGCCCGCGTCGATCAGCGCCTTCGACCGCTCGAAGCCCTCGTTGCCCACGGTCGAGGCCGCGGCGACGCGCAGCCGGCCGAGGTCGTCCTTGCAGGCGTTGGGGTTCAGCACCGCCTTCTCGGTGTCCTTCAGCGTCAGCAGGCCGGTGAGCTTGCCCTTGCCGTCGGTCACCAGCAGCTTCTCGATCCGGCGCGCCTTCATCAGCTTCTTGGCTTCCTCGAGATCCGCCGGCTCGGTCAGCATCGCGAGGTTGTCCGAGGTCATCAGCTGCGACACCGGCGTGCGGTCGTCGGTGGCGAAGCGCATGTCGCGGTTGGTCATGATCCCGACCACCAGCCCGCGGCCGTCGACGACCGGGAAGCCGGTGACGCTGTAGCGCTCCTGCAGGGCCTTGGCATCGGCCACGGTCTGGTCGGCGCTGAGCGTGATCGGCTTGTAGACGATGCCGCTTTCGAAGCGCTTCACGCGGCGGACCTCGTCGGCCTGCTGGTCGATCGACAGGTTGCGGTGAACCACGCCGATGCCGCCGGCCTGCGCCATCGCGATCGCCATCCGCGCCTCGGTCACCGTGTCCATCGCCGAGCTGAGCAGCGGGATGTTCATCCGGATCGAGGGGGTGACGAAGGTCGAAGTGTCGGCCTCCGAAGGCAGCACCGAGGATGCTGCCGGAACAAGAAGGACGTCATCGAAGGTGAGCGCCTCGCGAATCTCCATCGGGATACCTCGTCGGGGGAGTGTCGGTTGGCGCTTCCCTGTTTCACGGCGATTCGCGAAGCGCAAGGGCAAAAGTGCCCGTCCGGCCCGATCGCGGGGCCGGGCTTGATCGGACGGTGGCACCGGATGCAATCTTGAGATGCGCGGATCCATTTCGATTCCCGCAGTCCTGTTTCGGGTTCTGTCGTTTTGATGTCAGGTGTTTCATGGTCAAGTCATTGAAAGTGTTGTGCGTGCACGGCCTCGGCGGGCACGAGGGCATCGGCTGGGGCGAGGAATGGCGCGCGGCGGTGACGCCGCTGCTGCCGCCCGGGACGCCGACCGAGTTCCACTATGCCGGCTACGATCCGCTGTTCGCGACGATCGACCTGGGGCCGATCGACACGATCGAGGCCCTGCTGAAGCTGGGCTGGAGCGGGGCGAGCGCGCTGCTGCCGCGGCGGCGCGCCTTCGGTGTCGACGTGCTGTCGGCGCTGGCGCCGGCGCAGCTGCGGCTGACGGCGGGCTATGTCGTCGCCTGGGTCGCCAACGACCAGTTCCGGCGCGAGATCCGCAGGCTGCTGCTCGACCGGCTGCGCGAGACCCAGCCCGACGTGATCCTCGCCCACAGCCTGGGGTCGCTGCTGACCTACGACGCCTTCGCGCATCGCGACGCGGCCGAGCCCGCGGCGGCGGCGGCGCTGGCGCGGGCGCATTACGTCACGCTGGGTTCGCAGCTGGGCAATCCCTTCGTGCGCGGCAACCTGACCCACGGGCGCACGCAGTGGCTGCCGGTGCGGCGCTGGACCCATCTCTACAACGAGCATGACCAGGTCCTGGGCACCACGCTGCAGATCCCCGACGCGCCGCAGTTCCTGCAGGTCGCCACGCCCTTCACCCAGGGCAACGGCCATTCCGCCGCGCTGTATCTCAGCCGCGAGGCGACGGCCGAGGCGCTGTGGCGCCCCGAGGCGATGCGGGCCGCGACCGGGCAGCCCGAGACGCCGGAGGCGGTGCCGATGCTGCGCGCGCTCGAGGTTCCGGCCGAGGCGCGGGCGCCCAAGCGCCGGGCGCTGCTGGTCGGGATCAACGACTACCCGCGCGAGGCCGACCGGCTGGAGGGCTGCGTCAACGACGTCTACACGATCAGCGCGGCGCTGCAGGACTGCGGGTTCCAGCCCGAGGAGATCCGGCTGTGCCTGAACGACCGCGCGACGGCGGCGGGCATTCTCGAGCGGATGGGGTGGCTGTTCGACGGGGCGCGGGCGGGCGACCGGCTGGTGTTCTACTACAGCGGCCACGGCGCGCGGATGCCGCGCTATGGCGCCAGCGGCCAGCCCGAGCGGATGACCGAGATGCTGGTGCCCTGGGACTGCGCCTGGACGCCCGAGACCATCGTCAGCGACGAGCAGATCCACGGGCTTTACAGCCAGCTGCCCTATGACACCCAGGCGCTGATCATGCTCGACTGCTGCCATTCGGGCGGGCTGCACCGCCAGGGCAGCCAGCGCGCCCGCGGCATCGAGCCGCCGGACGACATCCGGCACCGCGCGCTGAAATGGGATGGCGAGACCGAGATGTGGGTGCCGCGGGACTTCCAGCGGATGAACAGCAGCTTCAGCCGGTCGACCCGCGATGCCGCCGCCTTCTTCGGCCGCGACGGCGCGACCGAGCGGCTGTTTCGCGCGACGCCGCTGCGCAACGACAGCTACACCGTCTACGACAAGGCCCAGAAGGCGGCCGACGCCCCGATCGGGCCGTTCCTGCCGATCATCATCGAGGCCTGCAAGGAGGCCGAATTCTCGTACGAATACCGCCATGGCGTGACCAGCTACGGCGCCTTCACCTTCATCGTGGCGAGCCTGCTGCGCACCGTGCCCGGCATCACCTTCCGCCAGCTCGTCGAGATGGCGCGCCAGCGGCTGGCCGATCTCGACTATGCGCAAGAGCCGCAGGTGCTTGGCCCCGGCCACCTGCTCGACCAGCCGATCCCGTTCCGCACCGGCCAGGCGCGCACCATCCGGCGCGATCCCGACAATCCCGGCTCGGCGACGCCGCCGACCTCGGGCTGAGCCGCCGCGCCCGGAGGTGCGACCAGACCCTTGACGGCGGCGCGGGCTTCGGCTCCGCTCCGCCGCGGATCGGGACGGCGGTCGGGCCCGCACCGCAAGGGGAATGACGGCATGGCACATGGCTACGAGGGCGGCAGGCTCGACCTGCCGTTCGTGGGGATCGCGACCTTCGGCAAGCGGCCCTATGTGCAGGACTGGTCGGCGATCGAGGCCGACGCCGCGATCCTCGGCGCGCCGCTCGACATGGGCACCCAGTTCCGGGCCGGCGCCCGCTTCGGGCCGCGCGGCGTGCGCGAGGCCTCGACGCTGTTCTCCTTCGGGCATGCCGGTGCCTACGACCACGAGGACGACGTGACCTATCTTGGCCCCGATGTCCGCATCGTCGACATCGGCGACGCCGACATCGTCCATACCGACACGGAAAAAAGCCACGACAACATCGAGACCGGCGTGCGCGCGATCCTGAAGGCGGGCGCGCTGCCGGTGGTGATCGGCGGCGACCATTCGGTCAACATCCCCTGCATCCGCGCCTTCGAGGGGCAGGGGCCGATCCACATCCTGCAGATCGACGCGCATCTCGACTTCGTCGACGTGCGCCATGGCGTGCGCCACGGCCACGGCAGCCCGATGCGGCGCGCGGCCGAGCAGGACCATGTCACCGGCCTGACCCAGATCGGGATCCGCAACGTCTCGTCGACCGCGCAGGAAGGCTACGAGGCCGCGCGCGCCATGGGGTCGGACATCCTGTCGGTGCGCCAGGTGCGCAGGCTCGGGGCCGAGGGCGTGCTCGCGCGGATTCCGAAGGACGCGCGGCTTTACGTGACGATCGACATCGACGGCTTCTGCCCCTCGATCGCGCCCGGGACCGGCACGCCCTCGCACGGCGGGTTCCTGTACTACGAGGTGCTCGAGATCCTGCAGGGCGCCGCGCGGGCGCACGAGATCGTCGGCATCGACCTTGTCGAGGTCGCGCCCGACTACGATCCCACCGGCTCGACCTCGATCCTCGCGGCGCAGCTGCTGCTGAACCTGCTGGGCTTCGTCTTCGACGCCCGCGCCCGGCGGGGCTGAGCCCGGACCTGCGGCGGGCGCGCCGGCGCCCCCCTGCCACTGCCGCCGTGCCGCCTTGCCGCGGCGCGCCCGGGGCGGCATGATCGCGCCCGAACCGGCCCGCCCGCCCGCGACATCGAGGCCGGAGCATCGCGAGGAGAGCAGACGATGACCCGCAAGATCACCGCGGCCGCGCTGGCCGCAGCACTCGGCCTGTCGGCCTGCGCCCAGAATCCGAACGCCTACGCCGCCGCCGGCCTGCGCGAAGCCGGCCCGGCCGAGGTCGGCGCCTGCACCTACCTGACCGACATCCAGATGACGCCCGGCGTCTACGGCCCGCTGCTGCAGCAGGGCCTGACACGGGCGCGCACCAAGGTGCGCAGCGATGCCGTCGCGGCCGGGGCGAACACGATCGTCTTCGACCAGGTCACCCCGGGCACCCAGGTCTACCTGGTCCATGCCAAGGCCTATCGCTGCTGATCCGGCACATAGGACCCCTTAGCATCAGGTGAACGCCACATACGCGATTGCTGCATGGCGGCATTGCCGAAGCGTCGATTGTGGCGGCCGGACGCGGGGCCTATCTTCGCTGTCAGGGGGGAAACCTTTCAGCGCAAACCGGAGGTTTCCGATGGCTTTTTCGAACACCGCGCAGGCCGGCACCACCGCCGCGCACAATGACGGCTTCATGGCGGCGCTTCGCCGCGGCTTCGTCTCGTACATGGAACGCAAGTCGCGCTCGCAAGAGATCGCGCGCCTGAACGCGATGACCGATGACGAGCTGTCGCAGATGGGCGTGACCCGCGACCGGATCGCGCATTACGTCTTCCGCGACCTCTTCTACGTCTGAGCCTGCCAGGGCAGGACCATGTGACGCGGCCGGTCCGGGGGCAACCCCGCCCGGCCGTTCCGTTTTGGGGCCCATCGCGTTCGGCTCGATCGCGTTCGGAGGGCAGGGCGGGGGCTCTTCCCCTCGGCCCCCGGGCATGGCATCACTTCCCGCGATCCGACCGGAGGGACAGATGCCGCTTCACAGCCACCACATCCACCGCCGCGGCAGCTGGAGCGGAGCGGCCGAGACGGTCAGCCTCGGCTATGACGCGCGCCTGCTGCGCCGCCGCCGCCTGGTGACCGACGCCGGCGAGGAATTCCTCGTCGACCTGGCCGAAACCACCGGCATCGACGACGGCGACGCGTTCCGGCTGTCCGACGGCCGCTTCGTGCAGGTCGCGGCCGCGCCCGAGCGGCTGCTCGCGGTGACCGGCGGCGATCTCGCGCGCTTCGCCTGGCACATCGGCAACCGCCACACCCCCTGCCAGATCGAGCCCGACCGGCTGGTGATCGCCGAAGACCACGTGCTGGCCGCGATGCTGCGCGGTCTCGGCGCGACGGTGACCGAGGTCACCGGGCCGTTCCGCCCCGAGGGGGGGGCCTATGGCCATGGCCGCACCATGGGCCATGCGCACGGGCCAGACGACCACGGCCACGACCACGGCCACGACCATCATCACGATCACGACCATCACCACCACGACCATGGCGGGCACGGGCCGCGCAAGCACGTGCATCACCACGTCGTGCGCGAGGCCGGCGACGACCCCGAGCGTCATGACCGCGGCGACTGACCCGCGGCCCGACCCGGCTGCGGCGCGGATGAGCCTCGTGCAATGGCTGTCGCCCGCGTTCCCGACCGGCGGCTTCGCCTGGTCGCACGGGCTTGAGCGCGCGATTTCCACAGGCGAGGTCGGCTCGGCCCCGGCGCTGCTGACCTGGCTGTCGGACCTGATCGAGCATGGCTCGGGCCGGACCGAGGCGCTGCTGACGGCGCTGGCGCTGCGGCCGGCGGCCGATCACGCGGCGCTGGTCGCCCTGGCGCGCGCGCTGTCGAATTCGGCCGAGCGCCTGGCCGAGACCGAGGCGCAGGGCGCGGCGCTGACCCGCACGCTGAACGCGCTGCAGGGCACCGACCATCCGCCCGCGCCGCTGCCGGTGGCGCTGGGCCGGGCCGCGCAGGGGCTTGGCCTGCCGGTGCCCGAGGTCGTGGGCCTGTCGCTGCATGCCTTCGCCTCGACGCTGGTGCAGGCGGCGGTGCGCTTCGTGCCGCTTGGCCAGACCGAGGGCCAGCAGGTGCTGGCGGCGCTGCACCCGGCGATCGCGCGCACCGCCGCCTGGGCGGCGGGGGCGGGCGAAGAGGATTTCGCCACCTCGGGCTTCGGCGCCGAGATGGCGGCAATGGGACACGAGGGGATGGAGGTGCGGCTGTTTCGCAGCTGACCCGCCCCGAGCAAAGGACGAACGCATCATGGCAAGCCCCAACGGCCCGCTTCGGATCGGCATCGGCGGCCCGGTCGGCGCCGGCAAGACCACGCTGACCGAGCAGCTGTGCCTGGCGCTGCGCGACCGCTTCTCGGTCGCGGTCGTCACCAACGACATCTACACCAGCGAGGATGCCGAGTACCTGATGCGCGCCCAGGCGCTGCCGCTCGAGCGGATCCGCGGCGTCGAGACCGGCGGCTGCCCGCACACGGCGATCCGCGAGGATGCCTCGATCAACCTCGCGGCCATCGCCGACCTGACCGCGAAGATCCCCGATCTCGACATCGTGCTGGTCGAATCGGGCGGCGACAACCTTGCCGCGACCTTCTCGCCGGAACTCGCGGACCTGACGATCTACCTGATCGACACCTGCGCGGGCCAGGACATCCCGCGCAAGAAGGGGCCGGGGGTCACGCGCTCCGACCTGCTGATCGTCAACAAGGTCAGTCTCGCGCCGCATGTCGGCGTCGATGCCGGCCAGCTCGAGGCCGACACCCGCGCCGCCCGCGGCACCCGGCCCTATGTCATGGCCGATCTCAAGCTCGGCCGCGGCGTGGCCGAGGTCGTGGACTTCCTGATCGCCGAGGGCGGGCTCTAGCCCCGCCGCCTCAGTCGTAGGCGGCGTCGAAGAACGCCTGTTCGAGCGCGACGGCCCGGGCGAAAAGGTCGTGGCACAGCGCGGCCTCGGCCGGGCCCACCCGGTCCAGTTCCGCGCGCAGGAAGGCCACGAAGTCGCGGAAGAACGGATTGTCGTGCAGCATGATCCACTCGGCATGCACGAAGTTCGCGGGCAGCGGCGCGGTCGCGCGGCCCGCCCAGTCGAGATACAGCCATTCGGCCACGCACAGCACGCTCAGCGCCCCGGCATAGGACCGGGTGGCGGCCGCCTCGCGCATCAGTCCTTGGAAGCCCGCGGTGGGGGCACTGTCGGGCACGGCGGCGCGCGCGGCCTCGTCCACGCCCAAAGCCTCGAAGGCGCGCAGGAAATAGGTGTTCTCCTCGCCCGAGATCATGCCCGCGAACCGCCCCAGCCTGAGCCGCGCGCCGAAGTCGTCGGACCCCGCGATCGCCGCGCCCAGAAGCGTCAGGAAACTGTCGAGGAAGCGGTGGTCCTGCACGAGATAGGTGGTCATCACCCGGTCCGGCACGGTCCCGGCCAGCAGCTCGGTCACGAAGCGGTGGCCCGCCGCCGCCTCCCAGCCGGCGGCGCTGGCGCGGCGCAGGGTGTCGGTGAAACGCTCGGGCGCGGGCGCGGTGGTGGTCATGGCAGGGCCTTTCCGGTCGGGCGACGGGCACCGGGCCCGCCGCGGGTGGGGCAGGGGGCCGGGCCGGACGGCGGACGGGGGCGATGACGGCGCGCGGCCGGACCCATCCCTTCGCCGGCATGACCCGGATCAGGTTCGAAGGGTCACCGCGCCTCCCGTGACAGGACCTGCGGACTCTCAGCCCCCTGCGGCGGGGCTCCCCTTGGTGGCCCGGTTCTCGCACGGCCCGCGCGCGCTGTCACCCGGATCGTGTCCGGCCGACGGCTGGACCTTGGCCCCGCGATCGGGTTCACTGCGCCGCGGCGACGTTCTGCAAAGGGCCATGACCATGGGCATCCTCGATTTCCTGAGCGGCGAGTTCATCGACGTCATCCACTGGACCGACGACACCCGCGACACGATGGTCTGGCGCTTCGAGCGCGAGGGTCACGCGATCAAGATGGGCGCGAAGCTGACCGTGCGCGAAGGGCAGGCGGCGGTCTTCGTGCACGAGGGCCAGCTTGCCGATGTCTTCGGCCCCGGTCTCTACCAGCTCGAGACCAACAACCTGCCGATCCTGACCACGCTGCAGCACTGGGACCACGGCTTCCGCTCGCCCTTCAAGTCCGAGGTCTATTTCGTCAACACCACGCGGTTCAACGACCTGAAATGGGGCACGAAGAACCCGGTGATGGCGCGCGACCCCGAATTCGGCCCGGTGCGTCTGCGCGCCTTCGGCACCTATTCGATGCGCGTCACCGACCCGGCCGAGTTCCTGCGCGAGATCGTCGGCACCGACGGCGAATTCACCGCCGACGAGATCAGCTTCCAGATCCGCAACGTCATCGTGCAGGAGTTCAGCCGCGTCATCGCAGGCTCGGGCATCCCGGTGCTCGACATGGCGGCGAACACCGCCGATCTCGGCAAGCTGGTGACCACCGCGATCGCGCCCACGATCGCCGCCTACGGCCTGTCGATCCCGGAATTCTACATCGAGAACATCAGCCTGCCCGAAGAGGTCGAAAAGGCGATGGACCGGCGCACCTCGATGGGGATCGTCGGCGACCTCAGCCGCTATACCCAGTTCCAGGCGGCCGAGGCGCTGGGAAACCCGGCCTCGGGCGCGGGCTCGGCGATGGCGGCCGGACTGGGCGCCGGAATGGGAATGGCGATGGGGCAGGCGACGGCCGCCGCGCAGGCGGCCGCCGGGCCCTGGGGGGCCGCGCCCGCGCGTGCCGCCGCGCCGCCCCCGCCGCCGCCGCCCCCGGTCGAGCCGCAGTGGCACATCGCCGAGAACGGCGCGACCCGCGGGCCCTTCGCGCAAAGCCAGCTTGCGGGCATGGCGGCGCAGGGACAGCTGACGCGGGCGAGCCTCGTGTGGTGCGCGGGCATGATCGGCTGGATGGCGGCGGGCGACCTGCCGGCCCTGGCCACCGTCTTCGCCCAGATGCCGCCGCCGCCGCCGCCGCCGGGGGCATGAGCCGCACGCGATGACTGCCGTGCCGCCCCTGCCGGCCCCCGATGCCGATTTCCACGCCCCCTGCACCGCCTGCGGGGCCGACCTGCGCTTCGCGCCGGGCCAGACGGTGCTGGTCTGCGACCATTGCGGCAACCGCCAGGAGATCACCGCCCGGTTCCCCGGACCCTGGAAGCAGGCCCGCACCGGGATCGAGGAGATGGACCTTGCCCGCGGCCTTGCCGACGACCTGCCCGCCGCCAGCCTCGAGCAGCACCGCACCACCAGCTGCCCGAACTGCGGCGCCGTGGTCGAGTTCCCGGGCGCCGAGCATGCCGCCGAATGCCCGTTCTGCGCCACGCCCGTGGTGATCGGCACCGGGCAGGTGCGCCTGATCAAGCCGCAGGCGCTGGTGCCGTTCGAGATCCCCGAGCAGGCCGCGCGCGAGGCGCTGGGCCGATGGCTGAAGTCGCGCTGGTTCGCGCCGAACGGCCTGTCGGACTATGCCCGGCGCGGCCGCAGGCTGACGGGCGTCTACACCCCGTTCTGGACCTTCGATGCCGCCACCGAAAGCGCCTATGCCGGCCAGCGCGGCGATGCCTACTATGTCGCCCGCACCGTCACCGTGAACGGCCAGCGCCGGACCGAGCAGGAGCGGCGCGTCCGCTGGAGCCCGGTGCGGGGCCGGGTCGCGCGGGTCTTCGACGACGTGCTGGTGCCCGCCGGGCGCAGCCACGACGCGGGCCGGATGCGCGCGCTCGAACCCTGGGGGCTGGGCGCGCTGCAGCCCTACCGGCCCGACTGGCTCGCGGGGTTCCTCGCCGAGGGCTACACCGTCGCGCTGGCCGACGGTCACGACCGCGCGCGCGAGATCATGGCCGGGGTGATCGCGGGGGACGTGCGCGCCGCGATCGGCGGCGACGAGCAGCGGGTCGAGCGGATCGACACCCGCCATTCCGCCGAGACCTTCAAGCATGTCCTGCTGCCGGTCTGGACCGCGGCCTACCGCTTCCGCGGTCGCAGCTATGCCTGCGTGATCAACGGCCAGACCGGCCGCGTCGCGGGCGAGCGGCCGTATTCGCCGTGGAAGATCGCGGGCGCCGTCGCGCTGGCGCTCATCGCGCTGGCCCTGGTCGCCTGGCTGCAGGCTCGCTGATGGACGCAGCCGGGCGGTTGCGCTAACACGTCTGCAAACCGGTTTGGGAGGCCTTCCGACATGATCCTTTGCGCAGGCGAGGCGCTGATCGACATGCTGCCGCGCGAGAGCCGGGCGGGCGAACCCGCCTTCGCGCCCTATCCGGGCGGGGCCGTGTTCAACACCGCGATCGCGCTCGGGCGGCTCGGGGTGGCGACCGGGTTCCTCAGCGGGATCTCGACCGATCTGTTCGGGGCGCAGCTGGTGGCGGCGCTCGAGGCGTCGCAGGTCGACGCGGGCCCGGCGCTGCGGTCGGACCGGCCGACGACGCTGGCCTTCGTGACCCTGGTCGACGGCCAGGCGCGCTATGCCTTCTACGACGAGGGCACGGCCGGCCGGATGCTGGACGCCGCGGCGATGCCGGCCCTGCCCGAAACCGCCCGGGCGCTGTTCTGCGGCGGCATCAGCCTGGTGGCCGAGCCCTGCGGCGCGGCCTACGAGGCCCTGTTCCTGCGCGAATCCGGCGCCCGCGTGACCATGCTCGACCCCAACATCCGCCCGGGCTTCATCACCGACGAACCCGCCTACCGCGGCCGCATCGACCGGATGATCGCGGCGGCCGACATCGTGAAGCTGTCGGACGAGGACCTGCGCTGGCTGCTGGGCGAGGGCACGATCGAGGCGCTGGCGGGCACGCTGCTCGCGCGCGGGCCGAAGGCCGTCTTCGTGACCGAGGGCGCGGCCGGCGCGCATGGCTTCACCGCCGCGGGCGCGGTCTTCGTGCCCGGCCGCCGGGTGACGGTGGCCGACACGGTGGGGGCGGGCGACACGTTCAACGCGGGCGTGCTCGCGGCGCTGGCGCAGGCCGGCCGGCTGAGCCCGGCCGCCGTCGCCGCCCTGACGCCCGACGACCTGCGCGCCGCGATCGACCTTGGCAACCGCGCCGCCTCGGTCACCGTCTCGCGCCCCGGCGCCAACCCGCCCTGGGCCGGGGAACTGCCGGCATGAGGGCGCTGGTCCAGCGCGTCTCCGAGGCGCGGGTCGCGGTCGACGGCGCGGTGATCGGCGAGATCGCCGGCGGGCTCCTTGTCCTCGTCTGCGCGATGGCCGGCGACGGCGCGCCCGAGGCGCGCGCGCTTGCCGCGCGCATCGCCAAGCTGCGGATCTTCAAGGACGAGGCGGGCAAGATGAACCTCGCGCTGGCCGCGGCCGGCAATGCCGCGCTGGTGGTCAGCCAGTTCACCCTCGCCGCCGACACCGCGCGCGGCAACCGCCCCGGCTTCTCGGCCGCCGCCCCGCCCGACGAGGGCCGCCGCCTCTACGAGCTGTTCGCGGACGAGCTGCGCGCGCTCGGCATCACCGTCGCCACCGGTGCATTCGGCGCCGACATGAAGGTCTCGCTCCTGAACGACGGTCCGGTGACGATCTGGCTCGACACCGACGACCGCCCGGTCAAGGGCTGATCCCGCCTCGACTTTGCGGAAATATCCCGGGGGTCCGGGGGCAGCGCCCCCGGCGTCGTGGCCCGGCGTCGTGGCCCGGCCTTCATCCTCGGACCTCAGGTCCCCGCCGTCATCGACCGGCGTGCCCGCGCCCGCTCCAGTCCCAGCCGCCGCTCGCGCAGGATGATCAGGATGCCGGCGGACATGATCAGCGCCGCGCCGCCCAGCGTCTGCAGGCTCGGCACCTCGGACCAGATCAGCCAGCCCGCGCCCAGCGCGAAGATCATCGAGGCATATTCGAACGGCGCGATGATCGAGGCGTCGGCATAGCGGTAGGACGAGGTCAGCAGCACCTGCGCGATGCCGCCGATGATGCCGGCCACCACCAGCGCCGCGAAGGTCACCGGGCCCGGCATCACCCAGCCCCATGGCAGCGTGGTCAGCGACAGCACCGTGCAGGTGACCGAGAACCAGAACACGATCGACGAGGTCGTCTCGACCGCGACCATCTTGCGGATGAACACCTGCGCCAGCGCCCCGCACAGCGCCGCCATCAGCGTCAGCATCGCCCCCAGCGCCTGCGGCCCCGCGACCTGGCCCGTGCCAAGGCTCTCGAGCCGCGGCGCCAGCACGATCAGCACCCCCGCCAGCCCCAGCGCCACGGTGAACAGCCGGAACGCCCGCACCCGCTCGCCCAGGAACATCGCGGCAAGGATCACCACGAACAGCGGCGCCGCGTAATAGATCGCCGTCACCTCGGGAAAGCTCAGCAGCCCCAGCGCGGCGAAGCTCATGCCCGCGGAGGCGCCGCCGGCGAAGCCGCGCCAGAAGTGGCCGAGCGGGTCGGCGGTGCGCCAGCCATCCGCCAGGTGCCCGGTCATCGCCATCCACACGACGATCACCGGGATCGCGAAGACCGAGCGGAAGAACAGGATCTCGCCCGTCGGCACCTCGGACGAGGCGTATTTGACGATGCCCTGCATCACCACGAACAGCATCACCGACGCGACCTTCAGCCCGATGCCGGTCAGCGGCTGGTTGCGGTCTTCCGCGGCGGGGGAGCCGGCAGGATCCGGGGTGGCCATGTTCGGGGCGGCATTCGGCTCGGCGGGGGAGGCGGGGGCTTCGGACACGGGGAGGGGGCGCCTGTCGCTGGGGGATCCCCTGCGGCTATGCACCCGGGCGCCGGCCTTGTCCACGCCCCCGCCGCGCCTCAGCCCGCGGAAAGCGCGATGCGGATCGTCACCGCGTGCCGCCCGCCCGGGCGCAGGATCGCGGGCCGGCCGCACCAGCCCTCGGGCCGGTTGACCGCGTCGGGCCAAAGCTGCGGCTCGAGGCAGAGGGCGTCATGGGCGCGGTAGGCATGGCCGTTCTTGCCGGTGACCCGCCCGTCGAGGAAGTTGCCGGTGTAAAGCTGCAGCCCCGGCGCGTCGGTGGTCATCGCGATACGGCGGCCCGAGACCGGGTCCTCGGCGGTGATGGTCCCGGGATCGAGGCACAGGCAGTGGTCATAGCCCGCCAGGCTGCGCGAGCGCATGGCGGTCGCGGGCTGGCGGCCGTCGCGGAAGTCGAAGGGCGTGGCGCCGACCGGGGCGGGCGCGCGCGGGATCGCGTCGGCATCGACCGGCAGGTAGCGCGCGGCCGGGATCGTCAGCCGGCAGTCCAGCGCGGAATGCGGCCGCCCGGGCAGGGCGCGCGCGCCGGGCAGGGCGAAGAAGCTGTGGTGGGTGAGCGAGACCGGCGTCGGCGCATCGGTTTCGGCCGCCAGCGCGATCGTCAGCACCGCGCCGCCCGCCGCGGGTTCGAGCGTGTAGCGCGCGGTGGCGCGCAGCCGGCCCGGAAAGCCCTGGTCGCCGTCGGGGCTGACCAGCGACAGCGTGACCGCGTCGGGGGCCAGCGCCTCGATCTGCCAGGGGCGGCGGTCGAAGCCCTCGGGGCCGCCGTGCAGCGTGTTGGGGCCGTCGTTGGCGGGCAGGTCATAGCGCCGTCCGTCCAGCGTGAAGCCCGCCCCGGCGATGCGGTTGGCGACCCGGCCGATGGTGGCGCCGAAGCAGCCGCGGTGATCGAGATAGCCCTGCAGGTCGTCATGACCCAGCACGATGTCGTCGGGCGTGCCGTCGCGGTCGGGGGTGACCAGCGCCTGCAGCGCCGCGCCGAAGGTGATGATCCGCGCGCTGACCGGCCCCGCGGTCAGCGTCACCCGCCGGATCGCCTGGCCGTCGGGCAGGTGGCCGAAGATCTCGGCCGGGGGCGGGCGGTCGTCCTTCATCGCCTCAGCCCGGGTCGTGGAACGCGTCGGTCGCGACGCGCTCGGCCATCAGGAAGGCATCGGCCACCAGCTGCAGCGGGGCAAGGTCGACCTCGCTCTCGCCCGCCGCGATCAGCGCGGCGAACCGGGCGTAAAGGCGACGGTACTCGTGATCCTCGGCGGTGATCCGCGGCGCGCCGTCCACGACCAGCGTCGCGCCGCCGTCGCGCAGCACGATCTCGGGCCCGTCGGTCGCGACGCGGATGTCCCAGGTCTGTGGCCCGGTCTGGCGCCAGTCGAACCGCGCCGCCACCGGCGCGCCCGAGGCGGTCGTCATCGCCACCGCGGCCGCGATCGGCGCCTGGCGGTTCTCGGGCACCTCGAGCCGGGCCGAGAGCGCGTGCACCGGCTCTGGCAGGATCCGGGTCAGGATCGACAGCGCGTTGATGCCGGGGTCGAAGACGCCAAGCCCCCCGGGCTGCCAGATCCACTCCTGCCCCGGGTGCCAGTGCCGCACGTCCTCCATCCAGTCGATCTCGACCCGGCGGATCGTCGCACCGGCCAGCAGCCGGCGCGCCTCCTCGACCGCCGCCGCCTCGCGCGAATGCCAGGTGGCGAACAGCGTCAGGCCGCGCGCCGCGGCCAGCCGCGCCAGCGCCTGCACCTCGGACACCGTGGCGCCGGGGGGCTTTTCCAGCATGACGTGGCGGCCGGCCTCCAGCGCGGCGAAGGCCTGGTCGAACCGCCCCTGCGGCGGCGTGCACAGCGACACGGCGCGCAGCGCGGGCTCGGCCGCCAGCATCGCTCCGATGTCGGGATAGGACGGCAGGCCGGGCTCGGCCGCATTGCGCGAGGCGATGGCGGCCAGCCGCAGCCCGGGCGTCGCCGCCAGCGCGGGCAGGTGCTGGTTGCGGGCGATGGTGCCAAGGCCCACGAGGCCGAGGGGAAGCGCGGTCATGATGCGGGCTCGTCGATGCGGATGATGGGTTCGGGCCGGCCGCGGCCGAAGCCCGGCAGCGCGAAGGTCGCGCCCGAGGCGGGGGCGCGGGCGATCTCGTCGGGCGACAGGCCCTGCGTCGCCGAGGTGACATAGAGCGTGTCGAGGGCCGGGCCGCCGAAGGCCGGGCAGGTCAGGTGCGGCGCGGGCAGGGGGGTGCGGGCGACGGGATGGCCGGCGGGATCGATGCTCAGCACCTGCCCCTTGCCCCAGCATGCCACGTGCAGCGCGCCGGCCGCGTCGGTGACGGCGCCATCGGGCGCGAAGCTTTCGGCGCTCAGATCGGCGAAGACCTCGGGGGCCGAGACGGGCCAGCCCTCGGCATCCAGCGCCAGGGCCCAGATCTGGCCGCGGGCGCTGTCGGCGACATAGGCGCGGCGACCGTCGGGCGAGAAGCAGGTGGCGTTCGGGATCGACACCCCGGCCATGATCCGGCGCAGCTCTCCGCGGTGGAAGCGGTAGATCGCGCCGGCGCCCGGCTCGGCCTCGCGGCCCATCGTGCCGACCCAGAACCCGCCCGCCGGGTCGGCGCGGCCGTCGTTCGACCGCGTCACAGCGTTGTCGGCCTCGAGCGCGACCAGCCGCGTCATCGCGCCGCTCTCGATCCCGAGCCGCGCGATCCCGGTCTCGGTCGCCACCATCAGCGTCGCGTCGTCGATCACCGCCGCGGCCGAGGTCATCTCGGGCAGCGCGCGTTCGGTCGTGGCGCCGTCGGGGCGGCGCGACAGCATCCGCCGGCCGGTGATGTCGAACCAGAACAGCTCGCCCCGGCCCGGATGCCACAGCGGCCCCTCGCCCAGGGCGCAGATCCGCGCGTCGAAGATCATGCGCCCGCCTCCGTCCGGGCGGCATCGTAGGCCGCGACGATGGCTGTGGCTCGCGCGGCCAGTTCGGGCACCGGCAGGCCGGGCGTGTAAAGCGCGGTGCCGATGCCGAAGCCGTCGGCCCCGGCCGCCATCCACTCGCCGAAGGTCGCGGGCCCCGCGCCGCCGACGGCATAGACCTGCGTGCCCGCCGGCAGGACCGCGCGGATCGCCCGCAGCCCGCCGGTGCCGGCGATCGAGCCGGGGAACAGCTTCAGCCCCGTCGCGCCCGCCGCCAGCGCCACGAAGCACTCGGTCGGGGTGAAGACGCCCGGCCACGAGGCCATGCCGCGCGCCCGGGTGGCGGCGATCACCGCCGGATCGGCATTGGGCGAGACGACGAGCGTGCCGCCCGACTCGGCCACGCGGGCGACGTCGTCGGGCGTCAGCACCGTGCCCGCACCGATCACCGCGCGGCCCCGCGCACCCGCGGCCATCGCCGCGATCGAGGCGAAGGGATCGGGCGAGTTCAGCGGCACCTCGATCGTGGTGATGCCGGCGGCGATCAGCGTCTCCATCGCCGGCAGCGCCTCGGGCGGGGTCAGGCCGCGCAGGATGGCGATCAGGGTGCGGCTCATGCCGGGGCTCCTTCCGCCGCAAGCGCCAGCCCGGCGCGGGCGAGCGTGCCGCCGTCATGGGCCGCGACCTCGCGCCCCAGGTGGGCCAGCGCCGCGCGGTACAGCCCGACCAGCGGGCCGCTGCCGATCAGCGCCAGCGGTCCGTCGGGCAGGCCCGCAAGCTCGGCGCCGATCAGCAGCCCCGAGAGCCGCGCCCGCGCCGCCGAGGGCGCGAGCCCGGCCAGCAGGCTTTCGGCCCGCAGCGCGAACAGCGCGTGGAAGCTTTGCCCGGCGCGCCCCTGGTCGAGGCCGATCGCGAAGGCCTCGGGGTCGGGGGTGTCGTCGGCGGTGGAATGGCGCAGCACCGACTGCTGCGCCAACAGCGCGAACAGCTCGCCCGTCATCGCGGTGTGGAACCGGGTGACGCGGCCGGCGCGGATCTGGACATGCTTGGAATGGGTGCCGGGCAGGATCGCGCAGCCCTCGAACCCCGGCTGCAGCTCGAGCAGGCCGGCAAGCTGCGTCTCCTCGCCGCGCATGACGTCGGCGGGATCGTCCTGCGACAGGCCCGGCACGATCGCGACCCTGAGGCGCGGGTCGGTGGTGGGGGCGATCAGCAGCTCGCCCGGCGCGACCGGGGCGCAGGGGACCGCGCGATAGGGCGCCTCGGCCCAGCCCTGCCGGGCCCCGACCATGCCGCAGGCCACCACCCGCATCGGCCGCGCGTCCGGCCGGGGATCCAGCCAGCGCCCGATCAGGCGCAGCAGCGCCGGCTCGAACCCGGCGCGCGACAGGGTGCCCATGCCGTCGGGGCTGTCGGCCTGGTCGATCACCGTGGTGCCGCGCATCGCGAAGACGCGCAGGTGGGTGGTGCCCCAGTCGACGGCGATCCAGTCGGGGTGGTCTGTCATCAGTGGCTGTCCTTGCCCACCGGGTTGCCCCGGCAGCCCTTGAGAAAATCGAGATCGGCGCCGGTGTCGGCCCCCTGCACGTGCGTCTGGTGCAGCCAGGCATAGCCCGAGGGCGCGCGGTCCTGCGCCGGTGCCCAGGCCGCGAGGCGGCGCTGCAGCTCGTCCTCGGGAATGTCGAGGTGCAGCCGCCGGTTCGGCACGTCCAGCTCGATCATGTCGCCGTCGCGCACCACGGCGAGCGGGCCGCCCGCCGCCGCCTCGGGCGAGGTGTGCAGCACCACCGTGCCATAGGCGGTGCCCGACATCCGCGCGTCCGAGATCCGCACCATGTCGGTCACGCCCTTGCGCAGCACCTTCGGCGGCAGGCCCATGTTGCCGACCTCGGCCATGCCGGGATAGCCCTTGGGCCCGCACATCTTCAGCACCATCACGCAGGTCTCGTCGATGTCGAGATCCTCGTCGGCGATGCGGGCCTTGTAGTCGTCGATATCCTCGAACACGACCGCCCGGCCGCGATGGGTCAGAAGATGCGGGCTCGCGGCCGAGGGCTTGAGCACCGCGCCGTTCGGCGCGAGGTTGCCCTTCACCACCGCGATGCCGCCCTGCCGGGTCAGCGCCTGGTCGAGCGGCAGGATCACGTCGTCGTTGTGGTTGGCGACGTCCTTGACCTCGTCCCAGATCGTCCGGCCAGAGACGGTGAGCGCATCGCGGTGCAGCTGCCCGCCTTCGCCCAAGCGCCTGAGCACCACCGGCAGGCCGCCGGCATAGAAGAACTCCTCCATCAGGTACTTGCCCGACGGCATCAGGTTCACGATCGTAGCCACATCGCGCCCGCAGCGGTCCCAGTCGTCAAGCGTGAGGTCCACGCCGACCCGGCCCGCCAGCGCGAGGATGTGGATCACCGCATTGGTGGACCCGCCGATCGCGCCATTGGTGCGGATCGCGTTCTCGAACGCCTCTTTCGTCAGGATGTCAGAGGGTTTGAGGTCGTCCTTCACCATCTGCACGATGCGCCGCCCGGTCAGCTGCGCCATGACCCGGCGGCGCGAATCCACGGCCGGGATCGCGGCATTGCCCGACAGCGCCATCCCGAGCGCCTCGGCCATCGAGGCCATGGTCGAGGCCGTGCCCATCGTGTTGCAGGTGCCCGAGGAGCGCGACATCGACTGCTCCGCCTCGAGGAAGTCCTCCTGGCTCATCTCGCCGGCCTTCACCGCCTCCGAGAACTTCCACAGATGCGTGCCCGAGCCGACGCGATCGCCGCGGAAATAGCCGTTCAGCATCGGCCCGCCGGTCACGACGATCGAGGGGATGTCGCAGGAGGCCGCGGCCATCATCAGCGACGGCGTGGTCTTGTCGCAGCCCACCAGCAGCACCGCGCCGTCGATGGGCTGGCCGCGGATCGTCTCCTCGATCGCGAGCGCGGCGAGGTTTCTGAACATCATCGCCGTCGGGCGGAAGGTGTTTTCCGAGGCCGAGAACACCGGCACCTCGACCGGGAAGCCGCCGGCCTCCCACACGCCGGCCTTCACCTTCTCGGCCAGCTCGCGCAGGTGGCCGTTGCAGGGCGTCAGGTCCGACCAGGTGTTGAGGATGCCGATGATCGGGCGCCCGTCGAACAGGTCGTGGGGATAGCCCTGGTTCTTCATCCAGCCGCGATGGTAGATCGTGTCGCGCGAGCTGCCCGAATACCAGTGCGTCGAGCGCAGCGGGCGGGGCCATTCGGCGGGGGTGAAGGTCTTCGCGGGCATCGGACGATCCCTTGGATCAGAGTTGACGGACCACCGCCGCGCCGGTGTCGGCGGCGATGGCGAGGGGGTTGCGCAGCGCAAGGCCGAAGGCCGGGGACTCGATCTCGAACACGTCGCCGGCCTGCGCGGTGATGCCGGCGCCGAAGCTGAGCGTCGCGGTGCCGAACATGTGCACGTGCAGGTCGCCCGGGCGGCGGAACGGCGCGTACTTGAAGTGGTGATGCTCGAGGTTCGCGATCGTGTGGGACATGTTGTCCTCGCCCGACAGGAACGGCTGGTCGAAGATCGTCTCGGTGCCGCGGATCAGCCGCGAGCGCCCCTCGACATGGGCGGGCAGGGCACCCACCAGCAGCTCGGGGCCGAAAGCCGCCGGCCGCAGCTTGGAATGCGCGAGGTACAGGTAGTTGATCCGCTCGGTCACGTGGTCCGAGAATTCGTTGGCCAGCGAGAAGCCGATCCGTGCGGGCGTGCCGTCGGGGCCGATCAGGTAGAAGCCCGCGATCTCGGGCTCCTCGCCGCCGTCGAGCGCGAAGCCGGGCGAGGTGAGGGGATCGCCGGGGGCCACCGCCTCGGTGCCGGGGCCCTTGTAGAACCATTCGGGCTGCACGCCGGCCTGGCCGGCGGCGGGCTTGCCGCCCTCGATCCCCATCTGGAACATCTTCATGGAATCCGAGACATGCTCGGTGGTCTTGGCGTGCATCGCGTTGCGGGTCGAGGCCGAGCCGAGATGGGTCAGGCCGGTGCCGCACAGGTACATCCGCGCCGGTTCCGGGTGGCGGACCGGGATGTCGAGCCTGCCGTCGGCGGCCAGCGCGGGCAGGTCGACCGTCTCGCCGCCGGCGGGGATCACGCTGGCGAGGGGGGCGGCCTTCGCGACGGCCTCGGAGGCGAGGGCGAAGGTGGTGGCGCCGGGGATCAGGCGTGCGAGGGACCCCTCGCGGACGATGACGCCCCCGGTCTTCAGTTGGCTCAGGTGCATGGGTCTCAGCCTTGCTTCTGCTTGTTGTAGACGTCGAAGATCACCGCGGCCAGCAGCACCAGCCCCTTGATCATCTGCTGGTAGTCGATGCCGATCCCCATGATCGACATGCCGTTGTTCATCACGCCCATGATGAAGGCGCCGACGACGGCCCCCACGATCTTGCCCGCGCCGCCCGACATCGAGGCGCCGCCGATGAACACCGCGGCGATCACGTCAAGCTCCATCCCGAAGCCGGCCTTGGGGGTCGCGGTGTTGAGCCGCGCGGCGAACACGAGGCCCGCCAGCGCCGCCAGCACCCCCATGTTGACGAAGGCGAGGAAGGTCAGCCGCTCGGTCTTGATGCCCGACAGCTTCGCCGCCTTGCGGTTGCCGCCCAGCGCGTAGATCCGCCGCCCGATCACCGTGTTCTGGGTGACGAAGGCATAGAGCAGGATCAGCACGCCCATCGTGACCAGCACGTTGGGCAGGCCGCGGAAGGTCGAGAGCTTGAAGGCCAGGAACAGCAGCGCGCCGACGACGATGGCGTTGCGGGCCCAGAACAGGTTCACCGGCTCGCTCACCATGCCGTAGGCCGCCTTGCGGGCCCGGTCGCGCAGGCCGGTCCAGACGATGGCCAGCCCGCAGGCAAGGCCAAGCCCCATGCACAGCACGTTGAAATTGCGCGACCCCGCCAGCGCCGCCAGCCCCTGCGTGACCGAGGTGGGCAGGATGTCGGGCACGAAGCCGGTGGACAGCAGCTGGAAGCTTTGCGGGAAGGGGCCCACCGACTGGCCCTCCAGCAGCCAGAGCGAGGCGCCGCGGAACACCAGCATCCCGGCCAGCGTGACGATGAAGGACGGGATCGACCAGTAGGCGACCCAATAGCCCTGCGCCGCGCCGATCAGCGCGCCCAGCACCAGCGAGGCGAGGATCGTCACCGGCACCGGCACGTCCCATTCCACGATCATCACCGCGGCGAAGGCGCCGATGAAGCCCAGCACCGAGCCCACCGACAGGTCGATGTTGCCCGAGACGATCACGATCAGCATGCCAAGCGCCATGATGATCACGTAACTGTTCTGCAGGAACAGGTTGGTGATGTTGACCGGCCGCATCAGCGTGCCGCCGGTGACGACCTGGAAGAAGGCCATGATCGCGATCAGCGCGAACAGCAGGCCGAATTCCCGCATGTGGTTGCGCAGGTAGGTGGCCAGGCCCTGGGGATGCACCCCGCTCGGGCCCCCCGCGTGGCCGCCGTCCCCTTGCGTGGTCTCGGTCGATTGGATGGACATTCTACCCCCCTCAGTCGCTGACGATGAGCGACATGATCCGCTCCTGGCTGGCCTCGGCCGCCGAGAGTTCGCCCACGAAGGCGCCCTCGTTCATCACGTAGATGCGGTCGCACATGCCCAGGAGTTCCGGCATTTCCGACGAGATCATCACGACGCCCTTCCCCTGGGCGGACAGGTCGTTGATGATCCCGTAGATCTCGTATTTCGCGCCGACGTCGATGCCGCGCGTGGGCTCGTCCAGGATCAGCACCTGCGGATCGGTGAACAGCCATTTCGACAGCACCACCTTCTGCTGGTTGCCCCCCGACAGGTTGCCGACCTTCTGCATCACCGAGGGCGTGCGCGTGGCCAGCGCCCGGCGGTAGCGCTCGGCGACCGCGGTCTCCTCGTCGCCGTCCAGCACGCCGTTGCGCGACACGCCCGGCAGGTTCGACAGCGTGGTGTTGAAGCGGATCGTCTCGTCGAGGATCAGCCCCAGCGACTTGCGGTCCTCGGTCACGTAGGCCAGGCCCGCGTCGATCGCGCGGTCGACGGTCGAGACGTCGATCGGCTGGCCCTTCAGCCGCACCTGGCCCGAGATGTCGCGCCCCCAGCTGCGGCCGAAGATCGACATGGCCAGTTCCGTGCGCCCCGAGCCCATGAGGCCGGCGATCCCCACCACCTCGCCCGCGCGCACGGTCATCGAGATGTCCTCGATCACCTGGCGCTCGGCATGTTCGGGGTGCCAGACGTTCCAGTCCTGCACCTCCATCAGCAGCTCGCCCGCGCGGCGGGTGCGGTCGGGATAGCGGTTGGACATGTCGCGCCCGACCATGTGGCGCACGATCTCGTCCTCCTCGAGCCCGTCGCGGGCGTCGAGGCGCGCGACGGTCGCGCCGTCGCGGATCACGGTGACGGTGTCGGCGACATAGCGCACCTCGTTCAGCTTGTGGCTGATGATGATCGAGGTCACGCCCTGCGCCTTCAGCTCGAGCATCAGGTCCAGAAGCTTGCGGCTGTCGGTCTCCTGCAGGGCCGCGGTCGGCTCGTCGAGGATCAGCAGCTTCACGTCCTTGGACAGCGCCTTCGCGATCTCGACCAGCTGCTGCTTGCCGACGCCGATCGAGTCGACCAGCGTCGCGGGCGCGTCGCGCAGGCCCACCTTGGCCAGCAGCCCCTCGGTCCGGCGGAAGGTCTCCTGCCAGTGCATGACGCCGTTCGTCGCACATTCGTTGCCAAGGAAGATGTTCTCGGCGATCGACAGCTGCGGCACCAGCGCCAGTTCCTGGTGGATGATGACGATGCCTTTCGCCTCGCTGTCGGTGAGGGTCCTGAACTCGGCCAGCGCGCCGTCGTAATGGATCTCGCCGTCGTAGCTGCCGGCCGGGTAGACCCCCGACAGCACCTTCATCAGCGTCGACTTGCCCGCGCCGTTCTCGCCGCAGATCGCGTGGATCTCGCCCTTCGCGACGCGCAGGTTCACGCGGTCGAGCGCCTTCACACCGGGGAATTCCTTGGTGATCTCGCGCATTTCAAGGATGGTGGACATCTGCCCCTCGCTCTCGGCCTCGGGAAGCGCCCGGGGGCTGCGCGCCCCCGGGCAGGGAGGGCTCACTTGAGCTGGTCTTCGGTGTAATAGCCCGATTTCACGAGGACATCCTCGTAGTTCGCGGCATTCACCGGCATCGGGGTCAGCAGGTACGAGGGCACGACCTTGACGCCGTTGTCATAGGTCTCGGTGTCGTTGACCTCGGGCTCGGTGCCTTCGAGCATGGCGTTGACCATGCCGACGGTGACCTTGGCCAGTTCGCGGGTGTCCTTGAAGATCGAGGAATACTGCTCGCCCGCGATCATCGACTTGACCGACTGCACCTCGGCGTCCTGGCCGGTGACGATCGGCAGCTTCATGTCGCCCGAGCCGTAGCCGACGCCCTTGAGCGAGGACAGGATCCCGATCGACAGCCCGTCATAGGGCGAGAGCACCCCGTTGACGTCCTGGGTCGTGTAGTTGGCGGACAGGATGTTGTCCATGCGCGCCTGGGCGGTGGCCGGGTCCCAGCGCAGCGTGCCGACCTTGTCCATGCCCATCTGGCCCGAGGGGATGGTGATCTCGCCCGAGTCGATCATCGGCTGCAGCACCGACATCGCGCCGTCGTAGAAGAAATAGGCGTTGTTGTCGTCGGGGCTGCCGCCGAACAGCTCGACGTTCCAGGGCTTCACGTCGGGGAAGCGCTCTTTCAGGCCCTCGACCAGACTCGTGGCCTGCAGCACGCCGACCTGGAAGTTGTCGAAGGTGGCGTAATAGTCGACATCGCCGGAATCGCGGATCAGCCGGTCGTAGGCCACGATCTTCACGCCCGAGGCGGCGGCATTGGCAAGCGCGTTCGACAGGGTGGTGCCGTCGATCGCGGCGATCACCAGCACGTCGACGCCCTTGGTGACCATGTTCTCGATCTGGGCGAGCTGGTTGGGGATGTCATCCTCGGCATATTGCAGGTCGGTCTCGTAGCCGGCGTCCTGGAACTGCTTGACCATGTTGTTGCCGTCGTCGATCCAGCGCGCCGACGATTTCGTCGGCATCGAGATCCCGACCATGCCCTTGTCCTGCGCGAATGCCGCGGACGAAAGCGCGACAAGGCTCACCGCGAGCGCACCCGCGAGTTTCCTGATCTTCATCGATGTCCTCCCATGACGGGGACCCTCCTCGGCCCCCGGACCTCCCCGCGAAGGGGATGGCACCAGCCGTACCCCGGGATGACATACCGAACAAATGCCAATATGAGGAATGTGCATACCATTCGCGGTATGCGCGTTATGCGCGAGGGGGGCGTGGCATGGCCGATCACCTGGCGAACCTGGCGCCGCGGCAGGCGCGGCTGGTGGCGGCGATCGCCGAGACCGGGCAGCTTCAGGCGGCGGCCACGGCCTGCGCGGTGACGCAGCCCGCGGCGAGCCGGATGCTCGCCGATCTCGAGCGGCTGCTGGGCACGAAGCTGTTCCAGCGGCTGCCGAAGGGGATGGCGCCGACGCCGGCGGGCGCGCTGCTGGCGCGCCATGCCCGGCGGCTCTTGAACGACCTCGGGCAGCTGGCCGAGGAATTCGCCGACCTGCGCGCGGGGCTCGGGGGGGCGGTGCGGGTGGGGGCGGTGACCGGGCCGGCGCTGGGCCAGCTGGTGCCGGCGGTGCAGGCGCTCAAGGCCGAGGCGCCGCAGGTCGACATCTCGATCGAGGTCGCGCCCTCGGTCGCGCTGGTGCAGATGCTCGAGCGCGGCGATCTGGATTTCGCGCTGGCGCGGCTGCCCGCGCGGTTCGATCAGCGCGACTTCGAATTCGAACCGGCGCGGGACGAGAACGTGCAGGTGCTGGTGCGGGCGGGCCACCCGATGCTGGGGCGGGGGCCGCTGCCGATCGGGGCGCTGCACGGGCTGCCCTGGATCCTGCAGGACCGCGAGGCGCCGATCCGCCGCGCGATCGAGACCGCGTTTCACGACGAGGGGCATTCCTCGCCCGCCGACGTGATCACGACCTCGTCGCTGCTGGCGATCATCGCGCTGCTTAAGGACAGCAACGCGGTGGCGCCGATGTCGCAGGAGGTGCTGGACCTGCTGCTCGCGCCGCCGGTCGCCGCCGATTTCGGCCGGATCGAGCTGAACCGGCTGGTCACGGTCGAGCCCTACCTGATCCTGCGGGCGCGGGGACGGTTCCTCAGCCGCGCGGCGGAGCGGCTGCTGGAGCTGGTGCGCGCCTCGATCCGGCAGCTGTGAGCGGCCGCCCCCCCAAACCCTCGCGGGCGGGGGAGGGGGGCGGCGCGGATCAGGCCTGCTTGGCGCGGCGCGAGAACAGGCGGCGGACGCAGACGAAGAAGGCGGGGACAAGGAAGATCCCCAGTCCGGTCGCGGCCACCATGCCGCCCAGCACGCCGATGCCGATCGCGTTCTGCGCCCCGGCGCCGGCGCCGGTTGCGGTCGCCAGCGGCACCACGCCCAGGATGAAGGCGAAGGAGGTCATCAGGATCGGCCGCAGGCGCTGGCGCGCGGCCTCGAGCGTGGCCTCGACCAGCGCCTTGCCCTCGCGCATCTGTTCGACCGCGAATTCCACGATCAGGATCGCGTTCTTCGCCGCGAGGCCGATGGTCGTGAGCAGGCCCACCTTGAAGTAGACGTCGTTCGACTGCCCCGCGAGCAGCGCCGCGCCAAGCGCGCCAAGCACCCCCACCGGCACCGCCAGCATCACCGACAGCGGGATCGTCCAGCTTTCGTAAAGCGCGGCAAGGCACAGGAACACCACCAGCACCGAGACGGCATAAAGCATCGGCGCCTGCGACCCCGACAGACGCTCCTGATAGCTGAGGCCGGTCCAGGCCACGCCGTAGCCGCCGCCGGGCAGGTCGGCCGCCAGCCGCTCCATCGCGTCCATCGCCGCGCCGGTGGACGTGCCGGCGCCGGGCGAGCCCTGAAGCTCGAGCGCCGTGGTGCCGCCATAGCGGGCGAGCGTGGCCGGCACCGTCTCCCATCCCAGGGTCGAGAAGGCCGAGAACGGCACCATCTCGTCGTCGGAATTGCGCGCGTACCAGCGGAACACGTCGTCGGGCTGCATCCGGAACGGCGCGTCGCCCTGGACATAGACCGGACGCAGCTCGGTCCCCATGGTGAAGTCGTTGACGTCGGTGCCCGAGAACACCGTGGTCAGCACCGCGTTCACCTCGCTGATGCTCAGCCCGAAGTTCTGCGCTTTCTGCTGGTCGATGATGATCTTCATCGCGGCCTTGTCGTTCGACTCGTTGCCGCGGATGCCGGTGGCGCTGCCCTCCTGCTGGGCCTGCGAGACCAGCGTGTTCGCCGCCTCGCGCAGGGCGGCGTCCCCGCGGCCGGACTGGTCGAGCAGGTACATGGTGAAGCCCGAGGAGTTGCCCATCCCCGAGATCGCCGGCGGCTGCAGGAAGAACACCCGCCCCAGCCGGTTCGAGCGGAAGGCGGCATTGGCGCGCGCGGCGACGGCCGAGGCCGAGAGGCTGTCGTCGCCGGCGCGCAGGTCGAAGTCCTTGAGCTTGGCGAAGACCATGGCGTTCGACTGCGAGGTGCCGCCGAAGCCGAATCCCAGCGCGGCGAAGGTCGACTGCACGGCGTCGCCTTCCTTGTCGAGCAGGTAGTCCTCGACCTTCTTCACCACGCTGTCGGTCTGGGTGGTGGTCGCGCCCTCGGGCAGCTGGATCTGCACCATCAGCACGCCCTGATCCTCTTGCGGCAGGAAGGACGAGGGGATGCGCCCGAAGCTGACCACGACGATGCCGACGATCGCGGCGAGCGCCACGAGGCCAAGCACCGGGCGGCGCAGGATCCGGCGGTTCGCGCCGACATAGCCGCGGGTGAAGCGGTCGAAGTTGCGGTTGAACCAGCGTGCGGGGGCTGGGCCCGGCCCGTGACGGGGCTTGAGCAGCGTGGCGCAGAGCGCCGGCGTCAGGATCAGCGCCACCAGCACCGAGAGCGTCATCGCCGAGATGATCGTCACCGAGAACTGGCGGTAGATGATCCCGGTCGAGCCCGAGAAGAAGGCCATCGGCAGGAACACCGCCGACAGCACGAGGCCGATGCCGACCAGCGCCGAGGTGATCTGGCCCATCGACTTCTCGGTCGCCTCGACCGGGCCGAGCCCGTCCTCTTCCATCACCCGCTCGACGTTCTCGACCACGACGATGGCATCGTCGACCAGAAGGCCGATCGCCAGCACCATGGCGAACATCGTCAGCGTGTTGATCGAATAGCCGAAGGCCGCGAGCACGCCGAAGGTGCCCAGCAGCACCACCGGCACCGCCAGCGTCGGGATCAGCGTCGCGCGCCAGTTCTGCAGGAAGACGAACATCACCACGAAGACCAGCACGATGGCTTCCAGCAGCGTGTGCTCGACCTTCTCGATCGACAGCTCGACGAAGGGCGAGGTGTCGTAGGCATACTGGATCTCGACGCCCTCGGGGAAGGCGCCCTTCAGCCCGTCGAGGACCTCGCGCACCGCGGCCGCGGTCTCGACCGCGTTGGCGCCGGTCTGAAGGTTGACGCCGAAGCCCGCGGCACTGGCGCGCGAGAAGCGGTTGTAGCTGCCGTAGGTCTCCTGGCCGATCTCGACCCGGGCGACATCGCCCAGGAACACCGCCGCGCCGTCGTCACCGGTCTTGAGCAGGATGTTGCGGAATTCGTCGACGCTGTTGAGCTGGGTCTGGGCGGTCAGCTCGGCGGTGAACTGCTGGCCCGCCGCCGCCGGCTGGTCGCCGAGCGAGCCCACGGTGACGTTGGTGTTCTGCGCCGAGACCGCCGAGGTGATGTCTGCCGGGGTCAGCTGGTACTGCACCAGCTTGTCGGGATCGAGCCAGATGCGCATCGCGTAGCCCGAGCCGAAGACGTTGATCGAGCCCACGCCCTGCGTGCGCTGCACCGGGCCCTCGACCGTGGTCTCGAGCATGTCGGCGAGCTGAAGGCTGGTGTAGCTGTTGTCCTCGGAGACGAGCGCGCCGACCATCAGGATCGAGCTGGTCGAGCGGTTGACGCGGATGCCGGCGTCCTGGACCCGGTCGGGCAGCTGGTTCTGCACCAGCTGCAGCTTGTTCTGGACCTGCACCTGCGCGTCGTCGGGATCTGTGCCCTCGTCGAAGACGATCGAGATCGACGAGCGGCCCCGCCCCGAAGACGAGGTCATGTAGAGCATGCCGTCGAGGCCGGTCATCGCGTCCTCGATCGTGGTGGTGACCGAGTTCTGCACCGTCTCGGCCGAGGCGCCGGAATAGGTGGCGGTGATGCGGATCGTCGGCGGCGCGACCTCGGGGTATTGCGAGATCGGCAGCGTGTAGATGCCCAGAATGCCGGCCAGCATGGTCACGATGGCAAGCACCCAGGCGAAGACCGGGCGGTGGATGAAGAAACGGGCCATGGGTCAGTTGCCGCCCGAGGTGCCGGGGGTCTGCATCGGTGCCGGGGCGGGCGTGCTGGCGGCCGGCTGGTCGGACAGGGTGCCGTCGTCGGCGATGGCGACCTCGACCGGGGTGATGGTCCGGCCCGCGCGCATCGTGTCGATGTTGTCGACCAGCAGCCGGGTGCCGTCCTCGATCCCCTCGGCCACGATCCAGGCGGTGCGCGTCGAGCCGATCGGGGTGACCTTCAGCGACCGCGACGTGCCGTCGTCGCCGATGGTCCAGATCTGGACGGTGCCGTCGGCCTGCGGCTTGGCGGCAAGCTGCGGCACGAGGAAGGCCGAGGTCGTGCCCAGCGTCAGCTGCGCGCGCAGGAACATGCCGGGCAAGATCTGGCCGTCGGGATTGTCGAAGCGCAGCCGCGCGTTGATCGTGCCGGTGGTGGTCGAGACCGACGAGGACACCGCCTGCACCGTGCCTGTGCCCGAATATTCCTCGCCGTTCTCCAGCACCAGCGTCACGCCCAGCCGCTCGCCGGGCTGGATGTCGCCGTTCTGGAACCGCCGCCGGTAGTCGAGCATCCGCGACGAGGCCTGGCTCACGTCGACGTAGATCGGGTCGAGCGCGATGATCGTCGTCAGCGCGTCGGACTGCCCCGAGGTCACGAGGTCGCCGACCGAGACGTCGGGAATGCCCGCGACGCCGTCGAGCGGCGCGGTGATCGTCGTGCGGTCGACGTTGATCTGGGCCGAGGCGACCGAGGCCTCGGCGGTCGAGATCGCGGCCCGCGCCTGCAGCAGCGTCACCTCGGCCTGATCGAGATCGGCCTGCGTCACGCCGCGTCCGACCAGCGCCTTGGCGCGGTCGGCCGCGGATTGCGCCGCGGGCAGCGCGGCGCGGGCGCTTTCCAGGTTGGCCTTCTCGGCCAGAAGCTCGGCGTCGTAGCTGGCGCTGTCGATGCGGAACAGCGGCGTGCCCTTGGTCACCGTCGTGCCCGGGTCGTACAGCACCTCGGTCAGCACGCCGTCGACCAGCGGCCGGATCTCGGCGCTGTCGCGCGCGGCGGCGCGTCCGGGGGCGGTGTCGGTCACCGGGACCTGCTGGCGCTTCAGCGTGATCACGCCGGCGCGCACCGGCGCCGCCGGATCGGCGGCCGCCTGGGCGCGGGCCGGCGCGGCCGGGGCCAGCACCAGCGGCGTGGCCGCCGCAAGGGCAAGGGCTGCGCAGAGCGCGGCGGAACGGAGGGGGGCGGACAATGGCATGGGAGAAATGTGTACTCGGCTCTGGTCACGGGGAAAGGCCGGGGAGGCGGCCATCTGGCGTGCTAGGCAGAAGGCACGCGCTTCCGCCGCTGTGCGAGCCGATTTTCGCCCGTCCGGGGCAACGAATGCGTGATCGGGCCGTGGCGCGGGCGGCGCCGTGCGGGTCAGAGGCCCGGTTCGCGCAACCCCAGCGCGATCATCCGCAGCAATCCGTCGCCGGTGACGTCCAGCGACCAGCGCCGCCCGCCCGGCTCGCGGCCCGAGATCGTGCCCGACAGTGCCGCGACGGCGGCATGGGTCGCCATCAGCGCCTGCAGCCTCTCGGCAAGGTCCTGATGATAGGCAAGGGCCACCGCGCCGGCCGCGGCGCCGCCCATGATCTCGACGCCGTCGCGGCGCAGGTGCCAGCCACCGTCGTCGTCGGCCCGGTCGAAGTCATAGGTGCCGAGCGGCGTCTCGACCCGGGCGGCGAGCGGGCCGGGCGCGTCGGGGCCGGCCGTCGCCCCGTCGTCCCCGGCTGTCCCGGGCCCGGTGGAGGCGGCCCCGGGGACTTCGGCGGCTTCGGCGGCTTTGGCGGGCGCAACGGGCGCGAGAGGGTCGAGCGCCGCCGGGGCGGGGAACAGGGCGGCGATGCGCTCGTGGATGCGTTCGCTGAACGACAGCTTCATTCCGGTCTCCGTCTGCGCCCCGGGAAGCGGTGGCCGGGGGCCGGGGCGGGGTGCCGAGGCTCTAGCGCAGCGCGCCGGAAAGCTGAATGCCCCGCGGCCGCCGATCGGCAGGCGGCCGCCACGGCCGGGCGGCCCGCCGTCGCGTCGGCCCCTTGGCCCGCGCGTCATCGGTCGGCCGCCTTTGGTCGGGACGGCGGCAGGATTTCGGCGCCATCGTGGCGTCATCTTCACCGCGGGCGAGATCTGTTAAGCCCACGGTAAGGTCGCGCGTGGTCATGTGTCTGCGGGGTGAGACGTGCGGGGTGACACATGGCCTTCGAACATCAGGGCGCTTCGGCGCTCGACTATCAACCGTGCCGGTATGGCGATTCGAAACTGGTCTTTCGCGGACCGCGACGGCGGCTCGACGGCTGCTATGTCGCGGCGCTGGGCGGGTCCGAGACCTATGGCAAGTTCGTTCCGCAGCCCTGGCCGCGGCTGCTCGAGGTCGCGATCGGGCTGCCGGTGGTGAATTTCGGCTGCATGAATGCGGGCATCGACGTCTTCGTCACCGACCAGGTGCTGGTGCAGGCGGCGGCGCAGGCGGCGGTGACGGTGATCCAGGTGCTGCCGCCGGAAAACATGTCGAACCGGTTCTACACGGTGCATCCGCGCCGCAACGACCGGTTCCTGCGGGCCTCGCCCTTGCTGCGCTCGCTGTTCCGCGAGGTGGATTTCGCCGATTTCCACTTCACCGGCCACCTGCTGGGGGCGCTGCAGGCCGCCGACCCGGACCGCTTCGCGCAGGTCGAGACAGAGCTGCGCACGGCCTGGGGCGCGCGGATGAAGACGTTGCTCGCGCGGATCCCCGGGCCCAAGGTGCTGCTGAGCCTGGACAATCCGCTGCCGCCGGATGCGCCGCCGCATCCGCTGGGCCCGATGCCGCACCTGATCACCTCGGCGATGATGGCCGACCTGATGCCGCTCGGGCTCGACCTGGTGCATGTCGCGCCGACGCTGGCGGCGCGGACCAGCGGCATCGCCGGCATGGGCTATGCGCCGCTCGACGAGCCGATCGCGCGCCGCGTGGCGCCGCCCGCCGTCCATGCCGAGATCGCCGAGGCGCTGGAGCGCGCGGTGCTGGCCGGGCTGGAGGGCATGGCCGGGCCCCTGGCGGAAAGCGCCTGACCCCCGGCCGGCGCGCGGGCCGGGCGCGGGTTGGGCGCTGGTCGGAGGGCCAGCTGCTGTGCCGTCCCCGTCGGGCGACAGACCTGCTACCGCACGGAGGCGGCTGTCGCCGGAAGAAACTCCGCGCGGCGGCGATCCCCGGTTTGGCGGGGGCGGCGCGGCCGCCCCCGGGGGGAGATGGGCCGGGATCAGACCTTCAGCGAAGGGATGATCTGCTTCTTGCGGCTCATGATCCCCGGCAGAACCACGGTGTCGCCCGAGACGCTCGCGCCGAACGAGGCCTCGGCCACGGTCTTGACGAAGTCGTTCGGCACCAGCAGCGTCGCCTCTTCGCGCAGGATGTCGATCACGAACAGCAGGACCTCGTCCGCGCCATCCTCGGCCGCAACGCCCGGCATCGCGGCCATCAGCGCATCCTTGCGGTCGATCAGCACCTTCGGCGCCGTGGTCTCGAGCACCGAGACCCGCAGCTCCTTGCCGCCGACCGAGTATTCCTTGCTGTCCATCCGCAGCAGCTCGGCATCCGAGAAGGCCGAGACATCGGACTTGGCCGCGAACATCTCGGCCGCGAAGTCGGGGATCGAGACGCCCAGATCGGCCGCCAGCGCCTCGGCCACCGCGCGGTCGTGATCGGTGGTGGTCGGCGAGCGGAATTCGAGCGTGTCGGACAGGATGCACGACAGCATCGCGCCCTTGATGCCCTTCGGCGCCCGGGCGGCATCGGCGCCCATCAGGTCGTGCATGATCGTCGCGGTGCAGGCCAGCGGCCGGATCGTGATGTCGATCGGGGTCTTGGTCTTCAGCCCGCCGACCAGCATGTGGTGGTCGATGATCTGCACGATCTTCGCGCCGTCGATCGATCCCGGCAGCTCGGCGGGATTGTTGGTGTCGACGATCACGACCTCGTCGCCCTCGGCCAGATCCGCGATGATCTCGGGCTTCGGCAGGTCCCAGTGGGCCAGCACGAAGGCGGCCTCGGTGTTGGGCTCGCCCAGCAGGACCGGGGTCGCGGGCGTGCCCTTCACCTCGGTCAGGTACCAGGCCCAGACGATCGGCGAGCCGGTGGAATCGGTGTCGGGAGACTTGTGGCCGAAGACCTTGATCATGTGACGCAACCCTTTGTCGGCCTGCCGGAACGACCCGGAGGCGCATGAAATCCGACAGGTTTCTAGCCCGCGGGGCGAGGATTGTCACCGGGGCGCGCGGCCCCGGGCTGGCGCCCGCCGGTCCGAGGCGCTAGCCCGGTGGGCAGTGCAGCGGCGGGGGCGGACGATGGCAGGCGGGTGGCTGGACTTCATCGGCGCGGCGCTGAGCGCGCGGCGGCGCAGGCTGTATGTGGCCGCGCGGATGCCGGCGGTGGCGGCCCGCAAGCCGAGCGCGCTGCTGAAAAGCTGCGCCGGGCTCGGGATCACCAGCCTCGTGTGCCGCTACGCGCAGGCCTACGAGATCGAGATCGACACCCGTGCCGGGCACATCGCCGTCGCGGTACTGAAGACCGGCGCCTTTCAGCCCGAGGTGATGGAGGTGCTCGCGGCGGCCCTGGGCGACCGGCGGCCGCTGTTCGTCAATGTCGGGGCGAACATCGGCACCACGCTGCTGAACGCGCACCGCCGGGGATTCGCCCGGCTGGTCGGGATCGAGCCGGTGGCGCGCAATTTCGCGCTGCTGGAAGGCAACATGGCGCGCAACGGCATCGACGCGCGGCTGCACCGCATGGCGCTGGGCCGGGCGGCGGGCACGCTCGAGATCAACCTCGACCCGCGCAACGCCGGAGGGCATTCGTTCCACGCGCTGCCCGGGGCGCAGGGCACCGAGCGGGTGGCGGTCGGGCGGCTGGATGCGCTGGATCTTGCCGAGCCCTTCGTGCTGTGGATGGACACCGAGGGCTTCGAGGCCGAGGTTCTGGCCGGCGCCGGGCCCGAGTTGCTGGCGCGGCACTGCGCGGCGATCTGCGTCGAGCTGAGCCCGCTGCATTCCGGGCCGGGCCCCGCGCTCGAGGTGCTGGACCTGATCGCGGGCCTGTTCCCGCGGCTGACCGACGGGGCAGGGGCCGCGGTCGACGTGCCGGCGTTGCGGGCGCGGATCGCGGCGGGCGCGGTCGGGCAGATCGACCTTGTCGGCCTGCGCGTCCCGGCCGGCCCGGGGCCGGCGGCTGGGGACGGCGCCGGGAAGGGCGCGGGGAAAAATGCGCGGCCCGGGGTGTTGACAGCTCCGTGACCCCTGCCTAACTCTGCTGCGCGTTAGCACTCGCCCCGGGTGAGTGATAACTAAGTTTAAACCTGGACCCCAAGGGAGAGTATCCAGATGGCTTTCAAACCGCTTCATGACCGCGTCCTGGTCAAGCGTGTGCAGAGCGAAGAGAAGACCAAGGGCGGTCTGATCATCCCCGACAACGCGAAAGAAAAGCCGGCGGAAGGCGAGATCGTCTCGGTGGGCGAAGGCGCCCGCAAGGATTCGGGCGAGCTGATCGCGATGTCGGTTAAGGCCGGCGACCGCGTCCTCTTCGGCAAGTGGTCGGGCACCGAGGTGACCGTCGACGGCGAAGAGCTGCTGATCATGAAGGAAAGCGACATCCTCGGCATCATCGCCTGAGGACGGGGGCGGCCGCCCGCCCGGGCGGCCCCGCGCTTTTCTGACACCAAACCATAGACATCAGGAGACAGTCACATGGCTGCCAAGGACGTCAAGTTCGACACCGATGCCCGCAACCGCATGCTCAAGGGCGTCAACATCCTCGCCGATGCGGTGAAGGTGACCCTGGGCCCGAAAGGCCGCAACGTCGTCATCGAGAAATCGTTCGGTGCCCCGCGCATCACCAAGGACGGTGTCTCGGTCGCCAAAGAGATCGAACTGGAAGACAAGTTCGAGAACATGGGCGCCCAGATGGTGAAGGAAGTCGCTTCCCGCACCAACGACGAGGCCGGTGACGGCACCACCACCGCGACCGTTCTGGCGCAGGCGATCATCCGCGAAGGCCTCAAGGCCGTCGCCGCCGGCATGAACCCGATGGACCTCAAGCGCGGCATCGACCTCGCGACCGCCAAGGTCGTCGAAGCGATCAAGGGCGCGGCGCGTCCGGTCTCGGGCACCGAGGAAGTCGCCCAGGTCGGCACCATCTCGGCCAACGGCGAAGCCTCGATCGGCAAGCAGATCGCCGACGCGATGCAGCGCGTGGGCAACGAGGGTGTGATCACCGTCGAAGAGAACAAGGGGATGGAGACGGAAGTCGAAGTCGTCGAGGGCATGCAGTTCGACCGCGGCTATCTCTCGCCCTACTTCGTGACCAACCCCGAGAAGATGATCGCCGATCTCGACGACGCCGTCATCCTGCTGCACGAGAAGAAGCTCTCGTCGCTGCAGCCGATGGTGCCGCTGCTGGAATCGGTCATCCAGTCGCAAAAGCCGCTGCTGATCATCGCGGAAGACGTCGAAGGCGAAGCGCTCGCGACCCTCGTGGTCAACAAGCTGCGCGGCGGCCTGAAGATCGCTGCGGTCAAAGCCCCGGGCTTCGGCGACCGCCGCAAGGCCATGCTGCAGGACATCGCGATCCTGACCGGCGGCCAGGTGATCTCGGAAGACCTCGGCATGAAGCTTGAGAATGTCACCATCGACATGCTCGGCTCGGCCAAGAAGGTCTCGATCTCGAAGGACAACACCACCGTCGTCGACGGCGCCGGTGACAAGGCCGAGATCGAAGCCCGCGTCGCCCAGATCCGCGCGCAGATCGAGGAAACCACCTCGGACTACGACCGCGAGAAGCTGCAGGAGCGTGTTGCCAAGCTGGCCGGCGGCGTTGCCGTCATCCGCGTCGGCGGCATGACCGAAGTCGAAGTCAAAGAGCGCAAGGACCGCGTCGATGACGCCCTGAACGCGACCCGTGCGGCCGTTCAGGAAGGCATCGTGGTCGGCGGCGGCGTCGCCCTCGTGCAGGGTGCGAAGTCGCTCGACGGCCTGACCGGCGTCAACTCGGACCAGGACGCGGGCATCGCCCTCATCCGCCGCGCGCTGGAAGCCCCGCTGCGCCAGATCGCGACCAACGCCGGCGTCGACGGCGCCGTCGTGGCCGGCAAGATCCGCGAATCGGACGACCTGAAGTTCGGCTTCAACGCCCAGACCGAAGAATATGGCGACATGTTCAAGTTCGGCGTCATCGACCCGGCCAAGGTGGTTCGCACCGCTCTGGAAGACGCGGCCTCGGTCGCCTCGCTGCTGATCACCACCGAAGCCATGATCGCCGACAAGCCGGCGAAGGACGCTCCGGCCGGCGGTGGCATGCCCGACATGGGCGGCATGGGCGGCATGATGTAATCCTGCCCTGCAGATGTGACAAAAGGGAGGGGGCCTTCGGGCTCCCTTTCTGTTTGCCGGATATTTCGTTAAAGTTGAGCAGGTCTGGATCCACCTAGCCGGAGCGTCCCCGATGCGCCTATATGCTGGCCTCTCGCGCCTGTTCCCGACCAGCTACATGGCCAAGGTCTTCGTCATCGCCTTCCTCGGCACCCATGTGCCGCTGGTGGTCACGATCATCTGCCTGCTGTCGTTCGGCGGCGCATGGCTGACGCCCTGGCGGGTGTTCTGGGTGATGCTGATGGCCACGCTGTTCTCGACGGCCGGGACGCTGATGCTGCTGAACGCGGTGATGGCGCCGCTGAACCGCATCGACCGGTCGCTGACCGCCTTCCGGCGCGAGGGGCAGATCCTGCCCCTGCCGTTCGGCTATCGCGACCAGGTCGGCCGGCTGATGGACACGGTCAACCGCTTCGTTCTGAGCGTGGACGAGCGGCTGGGCGCGAGCCGGCGCGAGTCCGAGACCGACCCGCTCACCGGGTTGCTGAACCGGCGCGGCTTCGAGGCGCGCTTTGCCGCGCAGCCGGCGCCGACCGGCGCGATGCTGATGATCGATGCCGACAACTTCAAGGCGGTCAACGACAGCCTCGGCCATGCCGCGGGCGACCGGGTGCTGGCCGACATCGGCCGGATCCTGGGCATGAACATCCGCATGGGCGACGTGCTGGCCCGGGTCGGGGGCGAAGAGTTCGCGCTGTTCCTGCCGCGGGTGTCGTCGGCCGATGCGCGCGACGTGGCCGAGCGCCTGGTGCGGGTGGTCGAGATGCAGGTGCGCGCGGGCGACCGGCCGGTGACGGTGTCGATCGGCCTGGCGATGTACCGCCCCGAGCTCGACCTCGCCTCGCTGCTGCGCGAGGCCGACCGCGGGCTTTACACCGCGAAAGACGCCGGACGGAACCGCGTGGCGGTCGCCGTGGTTCAGCAGGGCGGGATGCTGGGCGCCTGACGCTGGCACGATCCCCCGGAACGGGGGGGGCATCCCGGGTCTGTTGCGGCGCGAGGTGGCGCCCAAGGAGCGGTGATGCAACTTTTCCAATGCCAGTGCTGCGGTCAGCTGCTGCACTTCGAGAATACCGTCTGCCTGCGCTGCAATCGGCAGGTGGGCTATCTTCCCGATCGCGCCACGATGGCGGCGGTCGAGGCCGAGGGGCCGGTCTGGCGGTTGGCCGCGGGCGAGACAGCGCTGCCCGATCCCGATCAGGAATACAGGTTCTGCGCGAACTGGGAGCTGTCGGGCTGCAACTGGATGCTGCGCGCCGACAGGGGCGAGACCTTCTGCCGGGCCTGCCGCCACAACCGCACGGTGCCCGACCTGTCGGACCCGCTGAACCATTCCCGCTGGCAGAAGATCGAGGCGGCGAAACGGCGGCTGATCTACACGCTCGAACGGCTCGACCTGCCGATGCCGCAGGCCGGCGACGGACACCCCGAGCCGATGGTCTTCGACTTCCTCGCCGACAGCCCCGACCAGTCGAACCGGGTGATGACCGGCCATGCCGACGGGGTGGTGACCATCGCGCTGACCGAGGCCGACGACGCCCACCGCGAGAAGCTGCGCCAGGACATGAACGAGGGCTATCGCACGCTGCTGGGCCACTTCCGGCACGAGATCGGGCACTACTACTGGGACCTGCTGGTGCGCGACGGCGGCCGGGTCGAGGAGTTCCGCGACCTTTTCGGCGACGAGAGCTTCGATTACGGCGCGGCGCTGCAGGCGCATTACCAGAACGGCGCCCCGGCAGGCTGGGAGACGGCGCATGTCTCGGCCTATGCGACGATGCATCCGTGGGAGGACTGGGCCGAGACCTGGGCGCACTACCTGCACATGGTCGACACGATCGAGACCGCCGCGGCCTTCGGCATGTCGGTCGAGCCCGAGCTGGACGACGAGGGCGACCTGTCGACCGAGCTGGATTTCGATCCCTACCGCGTGCGCCGCATCCGGCGGCTGGTCTCGGCCTGGATGCCGCTCACGGTGGCGCTGAACGCGATGAACCGCTCGATGGGGCAGAACGACCTCTATCCGTTCGTGCTGCCCGAGCCGGTGCTGCAAAAGCTCGGGTTCGTGCATGACCTCGTGTCCGCGGCGCGCCCGGGGCAGGGGACCGGCGGCGCGCCCGATGTGGATGGCGATCTGGCCGGGGCGCAGTCCGGGCAGGGTCGCCCGGCGCCGGGCGATCAGGCCCGCGACGCGGAACCCGCCCTGCGCTGAGCGCGCGGGCGGGCTGTCGCGGCGAGCCTCTGCAATCGGCAATGTGTCTGTTTTTTATGCGATTTTGCACGCCGCGGCGGGGGGCTTCCCCGCCGCGGCCCGTTGCGGCCCGTGCTGCGCTTGACCCGGCCGGCCGCGGGGCGATTTCTGGCAGAACGGCATGAAAATGCCCCTGTGACACCGCCAGCACGGGAAATGCCATGAACCTTCGCCCGTTCCGCGACCAGGATCGCACCATGATCTCGGTGCTGCTCACGACCGCCTACGAGCGGCCGACCGAGTCGCAGCTGGTCGAGGCGATGCGCGCCTCGGGCGACATGGCGCTGGAGCTGGTGGCCGAGGATGCGGGCAAGGTCATCGGGCACCTCGCCTTCGCCCGCCTGGTCGAGCCGCAGGGCTGGTGGGCGCTGGCGCCGCTGTCGGTGATCCGGTCGCGGCAGAACCAGGGCATCGGCTCCGAGATCCTGCGCTACGGGCTCGACCTTGCCCGGCAGGCCGGCTCGCGCGCGGTGGCGGCGGTGGGCCCGCCCAGCTTCTACAAGCGCTTCGGCTTCTCGCGCGAGGCGGCGGACCGGTTGAGCACGGCCTATCCCCGCGACTACGTGCTGGTCTATCCGATCAAGCCCGGCAGCGCCGGCCACGAGGGCGCGCTGATCTATCCCGAAAGCTTCGTCATGGTCTGAGACCCGCGCGCAGCCGTGCGGCAGGCTCAGTGCTGGATCGGCTCGAGCGGATCGTAAAGCACGGGGGCATCCCCGGGCAGCGGCCAGGCCGCGGCGGACAGGCTGTCGGGCTTGTGCCGGATCTCGGCCAGCTCGTCTCGGGTGACGAAGCGGCGGCGGGTGACGACGCCCTCGGGGTCGGTCCAGTCGCCGTCGATCTCGCCGCCGACGATGGTGGCGCGGAAATACAGGTCGACCTGGTGGAAGATGCCCTCGGGGTCGTTGAATTCGTTCACCAGCACCGGGTCGCCGACCTCGATCTCCAGCCCGGTCTCCTCGCGGATCTCGCGGGCGAGGTTCTCGGGCAGCGAGCTGCCGCGCTCGACCCCGCCGCCGGGCGCGCACCACAGGTCGCTGCCATGGCTGTCGGGGAAGGCGTTGACCATCAGCAGACGGTCCTCGTGCAGGATCAGGGCGCGCACGGCGAGGCGGGGGGAGGGTGCGGTCATGCCCCGACCCTCGCGCCTGCGTCGGGCGATGTCCAGCCTGCAGCCGTGCTTTCGTCGGACTTGCCGCCGGCCACCCCGCGCGCGAGGCTTGCGGCATCGACGGGGGCGCAGGGGAGGTTTGCGTGGTTCATGTCAGGAGGCCGGTCTGGACGGCGCCAGTGCCAAGGCGCCGGCACCGGTCGCGTCGCCGCGGCGGGGCGGCGGCGGCCGGCCCGGGGCGGGGCTGAGCGGTGCGCCTCGGGCTGATGGTGGCGCTGGCGATGCTGGCCTTCGCGGCGAATTCGGTGCTGAACCGGATGGCGCTGGCGGGCGGCGGCATCGGCCCGGCCAGCTTCGCGGCGATCCGGCTTGCCGCGGGGGCGGCGATGCTCGTCGCGCTGGCCGCGGTGCGGCGGGACGGGTTCCGCCCCGGCTTCGGATCCCGGCGCTGGCTGGGCGCGGCCTGCCTTGCCGTCTACGCGCTGGGCTTTTCCTTCGCCTATCTCGCGCTCGACGCCGGGGTCGGGGCGCTGATCCTGTTCGGCGCGGTGCAGCTGACGATGTTCGCCGGCGCGCTCGCCGGGGGCGAGGCGGTGCCGCGCCAGCGCGCCGCCGGGGCGGTGCTGGCCTTCGGCGGGCTGTGCCTGCTGGCCTGGCCATCGGGCGCCACGGCGCTGCCGGGGACCGGTGTCGCGCTGATGGCGGCGGCGGGCATTGGCTGGGGGATCTATTCGCTGGCCGGGCGCGGCGCCGCCGATCCGCTGGGCGAGACGGCGGCGAATTTTCTGGTCGCGCTGCCCGCGGGCCTGCTGGCGGTGGCGCTGCTGCCCGACGCGGTCAGCCCATTCGGTGCCACGCTCGCGGTGATCTCGGGCGCGGTGACCTCGGGCTTGGGCTACGCGCTGTGGTACGCCTGCCTGCCGCGGCTTGCCGCAAGCCAGGCCGCCGTGGCGCAGCTGACCGTGCCGGTCATCGCCGCGCTTGGCGGTGCCGCGCTGCTGGCCGAGGCGCCGGGCCTGCGGTTCTGGACCGCGGCGGCGCTGGTGATCGCGGGGGTGCTGCTGTCGCTGCGCCGCCGGCGCTGATCAGCGCCGGACGATCCGGTTCACGTGCCCCATCTTGCGGCCCGGGCGCGCCTGCGCCTTGCCGTAAAGGTGGATCGCCACGTCGGGGTCGCGGGCATAGTCCGGCACCTTCAGCACGTCGTCGCCGATCAGGTTGGTCATCACCACGTCGGTATGGCGCGAGCCGTCGCCCAGCGGCCAGCCCGCGACGGCGCGGATGTGCTGTTCGAACTGGTCGATGGCGCAGCCGTTCTGGGTCCAGTGGCCGGAATTGTGCACCCGCGGCGCGATCTCGTTCACCAGAAGGCCCTTCGGCGTCACGAACAGCTCGACCCCCATGACGCCGACGTAATCCAGCTGCGTCAGGATCTTGGCCGCGATCAGCACCGCGTCCGACCGCTGCGCGGGGGTGATGTGGGCCGGGATCGTCGTGGTGTGCAGGATGCCGTCGCGATGCACGTTCTCGCCCGGGTCGTAGGCGCAGACCGCCCCGTCCAGCGACCGCGCCGCGATGACCGAGATCTCGCGGCTGAAGTCGACGAAGCCCTCGAGGATCGCCGGCGCACCCTCGAGCGTCGCCAGCGCCGCCTCGGCCTCGTCCGCGGTCATGATCCGCGCCTGGCCCTTGCCGTCATAGCCCATGCGGGTGGTCTTCAGGATCGACGGCGCGCCGATGCGCTCGATCGCCGCGGCAAGATCGTCGGCAAACTCGACCGAGGCCCAGGGCGCGGTGGCGAGGCCGGCGCCGTTGAGGAAGGTCTTCTCCAGGATCCGGTCCTGGCTGACGGCGAGCGCGCGGCGGCCGGGGCGGATCGGGCGCAGGCTTTCCAGGATGTCCAGCGCCGAGGTCGGCACGTTCTCGAATTCGTAGGTGATCACGTCGACCGAGGCGGCGAAGGCGCGCAGCGCCGGCTCGTCGTCATAGCCCGCGGTCGTCAGGTCGTGTGCGACCTCGGCCGCGGGCGGGTTGGCGCCGGGCTCGTAGACATGGACCTTGAGGCCGAGGCGGCTCGCGGCCACCGCCAGCATCCGGCCAAGCTGGCCGCCGCCGAGGATGCCGATGGTGGCGCCGGGGGCGAGGGGGGCGGTGTCAGACATCGGAGGGCTCGTCGGGAATGGAGGCGGAGAGGGCCTCGCGCCAGGCGTCGAGGCGAGCGGCGATGGCGGGATCGGCGATGGCAAGGATCCCCGCGGCCATCAGGCCGGCATTGGCGGCACCGGCGGCGCCGATCGCCATGGTGGCGACGGGGAAGCCCTTGGGCATCTGCAGGATGGAGTACAGGCTGTCGACGCCCGAAAGCGCGCGCGTCTGCACCGGCACGCCGATCACCGGCACCCGGGTCTTCGACGCCATCATCCCGGGCAGGTGCGCCGCGCCGCCGGCCCCGGCGATGATCACGTGCAGCCCGCGATCCACCGCGGTCTTGCCATAGGCCCACAGCCGGTCGGGGGTCCGGTGCGCCGAGACGATCTTCGTCTCGTAGGCGATCCCCAGCTCGTCGAGGATCGTCGCCGCTTCCTTCATCGTGGGCCAGTCCGACTGGCTGCCCATGATGATGCCGACCTTCACGCCCATGCCGATGTCCCTTGCGTGCCCGGAAAACAGAGCGGGCACTATACGCAGCGCAGGTCCGGGCGCAATGGGCCGGGGCCGCCCGGCCGCCCGGGCGCGCACCCGCGTCGCCCCCGAGGCACAGAGCGGGGCACAGAGGGGGGCGCAGGGGGGAGGCGGGCGGATATTTACCTTTTGTTATCCATCTCTCGCGAAGACTGGGCCGTGGGACATGTGTGTGGGGAGGCGCGCGTGAAACACCTTGTGGGTCCGCTTGAGGTGATCCCGCCCGAGGCGGCGTTCCGGGCGGTGCTGGGGCCGCATCTCGTGACGCTGCCACGGCTTGCACCGCTGGCCGACCCCGGCATCTATGTCGTCGCGCTGGCACCCGGTGCGGACATCCCCGGGCTTTGCGCCCGGCCGGGCGAGATCCTCTATGTCGGGATGAGCCGCAAGAGCCTCGCGGCGCGGCACCACCTGCGGTACCGACACTCTGGCGGCTCGACGCTGCGCCGCTCGCTTGGCGCGCTGCTCGTGGATGCGCTGGCACTGGCGCCGGTGCCGCGCGACAGCGCTGGCGACACCCCGGCACAGTACCGTTTCCGTGACGACGGAGAGCGGCGGCTGAGCGGCTGGATGCAGGATCACCTGCTGGGCGCGCAATTTCCCTGCGACGGCAACCTGCCCGAGATCGAGGCGGCCCTGATCCGCCTGATCCGGCCACCGCTCAACCTGACCGGCTGGCGCAACCCGCAGCGCGGCCACGTCATGGCGATGCGCCGCCGCTGCGCGCAGGCCGCGCAGGAGGCGCGGGGCCGGCTTGCCTGAGGCCGCGACCCGTCGCGGCGGCGGTGGCGCGGGCCGTCAGGCGATGATGTCGGGGGTCAGCTGGTCCTCGATCCGGGCGATCTGGTCCTTCAGCAGCAGCTTTTGCTTCTTCAGGCGGCGCAGGCGCAGCGGGTCGGACCGGCCGGTCTCTTCCAGCGCGTGGATCGCCTGGTCGAGGTCGCGGTGCTCGCGCCGCAGCACCTCGAGCTTCACGCGCAGCACGTCTTCCTGTTCCATCTGCCCGCGGGGGGTCATCGGCGCGTTCATCGTCCCTGCAAACCTCACCGGACCCGGGGATCGGGGCCGGCCTTCCGGGCCGTCCGCGCCTGGCCGGGGCGAGTCCCGGCAGGTGTCGGCCATGCAGGCAGAATAGCGACAGTCCTCGCGTCCTGCAAAGCTTGTGAGCAGTCCGTCGACGCAGAGCCGCCGGTCGGCGGCGCTTTGCCCTTGTGACTTGCCCGGTCGGGTCGGCGCCCCCATATTCAAGGGACGGGGTCGCCGCGACCGGGGCCCCGGCTATGTCGCTTGAACGAGGACAGAGATGACCAAGGTGAGTTTCGGCGCGCATCCCTACCTTCTGGGGTTCGACCAGCTCGAACGTCTGGTGGAGCGCACCGTGAAGGCGGGGGCCGAGGGTGGCTATCCCCCCTTCAACATCGAACAGTCCGGGGACCATGCCTTCCGCATCACCCTGGCCGTCGCGGGCTTCCGCGAAGACGACCTCTCGATCACGGTCGAGGATCGTCAGCTCGTGATCCGCGGCCGGCAGGCCGAGGAGGCGGAGACCCGGATCTTCCTGCACCGCGGCATCGCGGCCCGGGCGTTCCAGCGCAGCTTCGTGCTGGCCGACGGGGTCGAGGTGTCCGGCGCGACGCTCGAGAACGGGCTTCTTCACGTCGACCTGAAACGGTCGGTTCCCGAAGCGGTGGTGCAGACGATCCGCATCGGCCGCAACACCTGAGGAAAGGGCAAGACATGAACACGCGTCACGAGATTGCGGAAGAAGCGGTCACCGACCGCATCGTCTACGTCCGTCCGGTGCTGGTCTCGGACCTGCCCGAAGAGGTGCAGGAGCAGGCCGGCGGGCTGGACCAGATCTATGCGCTGCACGACACGGACGGCGAGCGGCTCGCGCTGGTGCGCGACCGCAAGCTTGCCTTCATGCTCGCGCGGCAGAACGACCTCGCGCCGGTCAGCGTGCACTGACGCGCGGCGGGGGCCGGACATGACTTGGGGCGGTCGCAGCGACCGCCCCTTTTGATTCGTCGTCGGATCGGGTTTGGGTGCCACGGACGGTGATCCGCACCGGTTCCCGCGGGATCACGTCACACCCTATGCCGTGGATCAGGCGTCGGCCATCGCCGCGCTGAGGCACGAGGCGAGATGCTCGGGCGTCGACGGCTTGGTGCAGACGCGGGCATGGCCGAAGGCGGCAAGCAGCGTGCCGGGGTCGGCGCGCCCGGTGTGGAACACGAAGGGCACGCCATGCTCGGTCAGCCACTCGGCCAGCGGCAGCACCGTCTCGCCGTTCAGGTCGACGTCGAGGATCGCGGCATCCACCGCCCGGCGGCGCACCAGCTCAAGCGCCGGGGCCAGCCGATAGCAGGGGCCGGCGATCTCGGCCCCCATGTCTTCCATGGTCATCGCGAGGTCGAGCGCCAGAAGCGCCTCGTCCTCGACCACCATGATGGTTTTTCCCGAAAACATACCCACGACCTGCTCTTGCCTCTCACGCCCCGTGAACGCGGGCTGCCACCACTTCGTCTTCCGTCAGGTCGAAGCTCATCTCGACCGTCAGGCCCGTGTCGTCCCAGTGCCGGGTCATCCGGCCCGCCGCCTGTTGCAGCGACAGATCGATCATCCGGCTACCGAAGCCAGAGCCGCCGTCCGTCCCGGGACCCGCGCCGGGCGCCTCCGCCTGTGGCGGCAACGCTCCCTGCTCTGCCCATGTCAGGTGCAAACGACAGTGCTGGCCGAACGCCCATGACAGCGAAAGGGTTCCCTCCGGCCCGGACCAAGCTCCATGCTTCAGGGCATTTGTTGCCAATTCGTTGACGATGAGGCCGATCGGCGTCATCAGCCGCGCCGGCAGCACCACAGGCGGCCCGTGGCGGCGGAACCGGTCGGCGGCGGGCGCATAGGCCCCGACCACGGCCTGCAGCAGGTCCGACAGCTCGGCCGTGCCAAGCGCGCTGTGGCTTGACGACAGTTCGTAGGCGCGGGCCAACGCCTGGATCCGCAGGCGCGATTTCTGGGCGGCGACGCGGGGATCGCGCTCGGCCCGGGCGGTGACGGAAATGATCGACAGGATCACGGCGAACAGGTTCTTCACCCGGTGGCTCAGCTCGCGCGAGACGAGGTCGGCGCGGTCCCGCTCGGCCGCCAGCCGGTCGACGAAGCCCAGCCGCGCCTGGTCGCGCGCGGTGCGGAAGGCAAGGCCCGCGGCCAACACCGCAAGCGCCGAGGTCGTGGCCCCGATCAGCCCCAGCGCCAGCCGGACCCGGTTGCGCTGAAGGTCGGCATCGGCAAAGGCCCGGTCGAGCCGCGCCAGCTCGGCCCCCCGCAGCCGGTCGATCTCGCGGCGCAGGGCACCGGTCGCGGCCTGCCCGGCCTCGACCGCGCCCGCGTCGGCCTGCCCGGGCGCGACCGTCTCGGCCGAGGCGCCGGCGTCCAGCGCCGCCATCCGGTCGCGGGCGAGGGCCTTGAGCGTCGTGATGCCGTCCGGCGCCCCGGCATGGGACTTCGCGATCGCGCCCTCAAGCGCGATCAGCCGCGGCGGCAGCGCGTCGCGCGCGGCCTCGAAGGCGCGGCGCGCGGCGGCGGCCCCGGTCAGCAGGTAGGCCTGTTGCGAGGTCTCGGCATCCAGCAGCAGAAGCGTCAGGTCCGACAGCTCGCGCAGGAAGGTCCGGGTCTGCTGCACCTCGGTCCGGGCGGTGTCCTCGGCCCGGTAGCCGCGCGACAGCGCGAGCCCGCCGGCCAGGAACAGCGCCGCCAGCAGCAGCACGAGCGCGAAGCTCGCCACGGCGGGGTGGCGGGGCAGGGCGGGGCGCGGCCATCGGTGCGGGGGAGGGATGTCGAAGGGCACGGTCTGCTGGGGTCGGATGCGGCGGTTGTCCCCCCAACGCGCGAGACGGGATTCGGTGCCCGACGCCGTGCGGCCTGCCGCGCCGCGGACCGCGGCGGCGGCAGGTGCCCGGATCTGCGCCCGGCCGGTCGTTACTCGGCCAGGCCCTCGGCGGCGAGGAAGCGCTCGGCATCAAGCGCGGCCATGCAGCCCATGCCGGCCGAGGTCACGGCCTGGCGGTAGACATGGTCGGTCAGGTCGCCGGCGGCGAAGACGCCGGGGATCGAGGTGCGGGTGGTGCCCGGTTCGACCGACACGTAGCCGCCCGAATGCAGCTCGAGCTGATCCTTCACCAGCTCGGAGGCCGGCGCATGGCCGATCGCCACGAAGAAGCCCGCGCAGGGGATGTCCGTGGTCTCGCCGGTCTGGATGTTGCGCGCGCGCACCGCCTCGACGCCCAGCGGCGCCTCGGTGCCCAGCACCTCGGTCACTTCCGAATTCCAGACCATCTCGATCTTCGGGTGCTTGAACAGCCGTTCCTGCATGATCCGCTCGGCGCGCAGGCTGTCGCGGCGGTGGATCAGCGTCACCTTCGAGGCGAAGTTCGTCAGGAACAGCGCCTCTTCGACCGCGGTGTTGCCGCCGCCGATCACCACGACTTCCTTGCCGCGGTAGAAGAAGCCGTCACAGGTGGCGCAGGCCGACACGCCGAAGCCCTTGAACTTCTCCTCGGACGGCAGGCCCAGCCATTTCGCCTGCGCCCCGGTCGCGAGGATCACCGCGTCGGCGGTATAGGTGGTGCCGGAATCGCCCGTGGCGGTGAACGGCCGCTTCGAGAGGTCGAGCGCGGTGATGATGTCGCCGATGATCTCGGTGCCCATCTCGCGGGCATGCTCTTCCATCTTCACCATGAGGTCGGGGCCCATGATCGAGGTCTGGCCGGGCCAGTTCTCGACATCGGTGGTGATGGTCAGCTGGCCGCCGGGCTGGATGCCCTGGACGAGGACGGGCTTGAGCATCGCGCGCGCCGAATAGACGGCGGCGGTGTAGCCCGCCGGGCCGGAGCCGATGATCAGTACCTTGCTGTGCTTCGTCTCGGCCATCGTGATCCCCCGGGTCCTTCCTGTGGCAGCCGGGACGATATAGAGAGCGCGGCGGCCGGCGAAAACCCCCTGTCGTGACCGCCTGCCATGCGCGGGGCGCCGGGGGCGATGGCACCGCGGCCGGGGTGCGGCGCGCGGCGGCCCGGGGGCCGCACAGGCAGAAGGCAGCTTTGCGCCGCCCGGCCGCGCAATGATCTGTCAGTTTCGTGAAACAATATTGCGCGTGCAGAAACCCGCGGGTAAGTAACGGCAAGACTTCCGAAGGAGCAGGACATGGCCGCCACCCGACTCGACGAGATCGACCGCAAGATCCTGGCCGAGTTGCAGGCCGACGGGCGGATGACCAACGTCGAGCTGGCCAAGCGGGTCGGAATCTCGGCGCCGCCCTGCCTTCGCCGGGTGCGCACCCTGGAAGAGGCCGGCTTCATCCGCGGCTACCATGCCGACGTGAACCCGCGCGAGCTGGGCTTCGAGGTCGCGGTCTTCGCGATGGTGCGGCTGCACAGCCAGGCCGAGGTCGACCTGTCGGCCTTCGAGGCGCGCTGCCGGTCCTGGCCGCTGGTGCGCGAGTGCCACATGCTGAACGGCGAGATCGACTTCATCCTGAAATGCGTCTCGCCCGATCTGTCGACGTTCCAGAGCTTCCTCACCGGCCAGCTGACCGCCGCCGACAACGTGGCGAGCGTGAAGACCAGCCTGGTGATCCGCTGCGCCAAGGACGAGCCCGGCGTGCCCTTCGACGTGCTCGAGGATCGCCTGAAGAAGCTCGGCTGAAGACGCTCGGCTGAAGAGGGCCCGCTGAAGACGTCCCGCTGACACTGCCCGGCCCGTGCAGGCCCGCGGCCCCCGAACGGTGCCGCGCGCATCCGCGAGGGGGCAGGCCAGGGGGTCAGGCGACCAGCATGTCCTCGGCCTCGAACCGGGTCAGGCGCGGATGCGCCTCGACCCCGAAGCCGCCGATCCCGCCGCCGTGATGTTCGAGATGCGGGAACAGCGACAGGAACAGCGACAGAAGCTGCGAATCCATCATCGAGGGCAGGCTTTCGCCGGGATGGAAGCTTTCGATGCCGATGCCGCCGGCCGAGAGCGTTGCCTGGTTGGCCAGCACCAGGTGGTGGACGGTGACCGGGGTCGCGGGGGTGACCTCGAAGATCCGCTCGCCGTCCTGCAGGCTGCGCACCGGCACATAGGCCTCGTCGCTGCCGACGATCGGCGTCAGGCGGGTGTCGCGGCGCAGCAGCCGGGCATGCGGCCCCAGCACCACGTCGGCCAGCGGGCGGCCAAGGCCGAAGCTTTCGGCCATGATCCGGGTCAGCCGGGCGGGTTCCGACCCCTGCTGGGCGGTGCGCTCGGTCTCGGCGCTGCCGGCGGGATAGAGGGTGATCTGGCCGGTCCACAGCAGCGCCTGCGCCTCGCCCTCGGCGGTCTGCAGGATGTCGCCCGGCAGCAGGTCCTGCACGGCGACCGGGCCTGTCGCGGTCGCGACCAGCGTGCCGCGGGCGATCGCGGCGAAGGCCTGCTCGAACATCGGCATCGCCGGCGCAAGCCGCGACACCGTGCCGATGTCGCCGTTCTGCATCAGATAGGTGGCCTCGTAGCGCCGCGCGAGCGGCATCGCCCGCAGCGGCCGCCGCTCGGGCTTGGCGACGACGGCGGCACGGGGCACGGGGACCGGGGCGGTCCGGCTGAAATCTCGGTGCGGTTGTCTCATGGCTACGGCCCCCCGGCCTTCGATTTTGTGTTGTCCCCATCGGCGTCCTGGCTGGCCGGTGCGCGGGGCGGTGTCGGTCTCGTCGGCGGTCGGCACGGCTGCGGGCGGGGCGGGTCCGCCCTTGCCCTAGCGGGCGGCAAGGCTCCGGCCGGCGCGGGCCCGGGCCGCCGCGATCGCGGTCGACAGGGCCGCGGTCGATGCGGCGCGGCTTGGCGCGCGCGCGTCCGGCACGATCTTCCGAACCGCCCGGGCCCGTTGCCAGGGCATCGGCGGCAGCGACTCTTGGCGGGCGGCTGCGATCGCGGATTGCAGCCAGCGGCGGTGCTTCGACATCGGGTTACTCCTGCGCGGTGACCTCTCGGCAGCCCTGTCCCGGACTGTCCCTGATCCCGATGCTGGCGTCGGAAGATGGCGACGCGATGGCCGCGGCGCGGCGCTTGTCGGGAAACTCGGCGACGGCCGCGCGGTGCGGCGGCCGGCCGGTGTCAGGGCCAACGGCCCGTGGCGGAAGGGGTTCCGGGCGGCCGACCGGGCTGGGCCGGGTCACGCCGAGCCTGCGCGGGATCCCGCGCGCGGCCCGTCAGGCAGGGCAGACCCTGCGGGCAGGGGGCATCCCCTACGCGTCGGCGCGCGCCCCGGGCTGACGAGGCGAGGCGACGGCCGCGAGTGGTGGGAGGTGAGGTCGCGAGGCGACGGCGACTAGCCGGGCGTCAGAGCCGGATGATCGAGATCAGCCGGCCGTAATCCGCCTCTGACAGGTGGACCGAGCGGCGGTAGGAGTAGAATCGCGCCGGGTCCGAATAGGTGCAGTGCCCCGTCCATTCGGCCGAGCCGATGCCGGCCGCGCGCAGCCGCGCGAGTGAGAAGCCCACGAGATCGAACTGCATCCGGTCGCCCTGGCCGCCGGCAAAGAACCTCTCGGCGCCCTCGTCCTCGGCCAGGAAGGTGTCGAGGAATTCGGGGCCGACCTCGTAGGCGCGCTGGCTGATCGTCGGGCCGATGACGGCGGTGATCCGTTCGCGCAGCGCGCCCTGCGCCTCCATCGTGTCGACCACGGCCTCGAGCACGCCGCCCAGCGCGCCCTTCCAGCCGGCATGGGCCGCGCCGATCACGCCGGCGGCGGCATCGGCGAACAGCACCGGCTGGCAGTCGGCGGTGAGAATGCCGAGCCCGAGCCCCGGGACCTTCGTCACCATCGCGTCGGCGCGCACCGGGGCGGCGAGCGGGCGCTCGATCAGCGCGACATCGGCGCTGTGGACCTGGTGCACGCCCACCAGCGCCTCGGGCGACAGCCCCAGCGCCTCGGCGGCGCGGGCGCGGTTCACCGCCACCGCCTCGGACAGGTCCGAGGAGCCCTGGCCGCAGTTCAGCCCGGCGAAGATCCCCGACGAGGCACCGCCGCGGCGGGTGAAGAAGCCGTGCCTGAGCGGCGCGAGGCTGCGCGAGGTCAGGATGTCGAGGCTGAGGGCGGCAGGGGGCATGGGATCGGTATTCCGGGTCGCCGTCACGGTCTTGGTCTCGGTCGTGTGCTGCGCGAAGCCCAGGCCCGAAGCCGGGCCTGCCTGCGCGCGTCTGGGGGCCGCGCGATCGGGGCCCGCGCGTCTGCGGATCGTGTGCCCGGGGCTCTCACCTGTCGAACCCTGCCGGCGGGGGGGCCTCTCGCGGCGTGATCGCAAGGCCCTTGAACACCCTTCCCATTTCACCGGGGTGGGTCAAGCGCCGATGCGCGGCGACATGGGTGTCGAGCGCGGCGCCGGCAAGCCCCTGCGCCAGCTGGCGGGCGCGGGCGGTGATGCCCAGCCGCTCCAGCAGCAGGCCCTGCGGCGTCATCGCGCTGGCGGCGGCGCCGGCGGCCTCGGCCGCGGCGGCGAGCGCGGCGAAATCGACATGCGCCGTCAGGTCGGCCTCGCCCGGGGCGGCGAAGGGATCGGCGAAGGCATGGTCCCTGACCGCCTGCAGCGTGTCGCCAGTGCCGTCCCAGTCGCCGTAATCCAGAATCAGCGCGAGGCCCCCGTGGCGCGCGATGCGGCCGGCCAGCGCCGCGGTGATCGCGGGCAGGGCGGGGCAGGTCTCGACGATGCGGCCCGCCGCGGTGCCCAGGCGGTGGTCCAGCGACGGGAAGCCCGCGACGGGCCCGAGCCCCGGGCGCAGCGCGCTGCCGTCGTCGGACAGGCCCACGAGCCGCTCGCGCCAGCCCGCGCCCGCGCGCTCGAACTGGCGGATCGGCAGGGCGTCGAAGAATTCGTTGGCCAGCAGGAACAGCGGCCGGTCGTCGGGCAGCGCCTCGACCCGGTCGTGCCACTGCACCGCGCGGTCCCCGAGCGCCGCGCGCTGGCGGGCGCGCAGCGCGGGCGAGGCCTCGACCATGTGCACCTGCGCGGCCTCGGCCATGCCCGGCATCCGCGCCACGACGCGCAGCACGTCGGCCATCAGCGTGCCGCGCCCGGGGCCAAGCTCGGCCAGGACGAAGGACCCCGGCCCGCCCTGGTCGGCCCAGGCCTGCGCGAGGCACAGGCCCAGCATCTCGCCGAACATCTGGCTGATCTCGGGCGCGGTGGTGAAGTCGCCGGCGCGGCCCAGCGGGTCGCGGGTGACGTAATAGCCGTGCTCGGGGTCGGTCAGGCAGTCGGCCATGTAGTCCGACAGCGGGATCGGCCCGGTGGCGGCGATGCGCGCGGCGATGCGCCGGGCCAGCGCGCTCATGGCGCGGGGGCGCGCCGGGCGCGCAGCACGAACCACAGCCCGAGCGCGATCATCGGCAGCGACAGAAGCTGCCCCATCGACAGCCCGCCGAGCGCGCCGAAGCTGATCACGTTGCCCATCGGGTTGTCGGGGGTGATGAACTGCGGATCGGCCTGGCGGGCGAATTCGACGGTGAAGCGCGCAAGGCCGTAGCCCGCGAAGAACAGCCCCATCACCCGGCCCGGTCGCTTCAGCGCGCCCATGCCGATCGCCAGCAGCAGCACGAGCATCAGCACGATCCCCTCCAGCCCCGCCTCGTAAAGCTGGCTGGGGTGGCGCGCGCAGAGGCCCGCCACGATGCCGGGGCAGTCCTGCGCCGCCTCGCCGGGGAAGATCACCCCCCAGGGCAGGTCGGTCGGGCGCCCCCACAGCTCGGCGTTGATGAAGTTCGCGACCCGGCCCAGCAGCAGCCCCGGCGGCGTCGCGACCGCCAGCGCATCGCCCAGCGACAGCAGCGGCACGCCGTGGCGGCGGCAGAACCAGGCCGTGCCCGCGATCACCCCCAGGAACCCGCCGTGGAACGACATGCCGCCCTGCCAGACCTTGGGAATGTCCAGCGGATTTTGCAGGAAATAGCCCGGCTGGTAGAACAGCACGAAGCCCAGCCGCCCGCCCAGGATCACGCCCAGGATCACCGCCGTCATCAGGTCCTCGATCCGCTCGGGCGCGGTCGGCGCGCGGTCCAGCGGCCAGAGCGCAGGGCGGCGCATCAGCGTCACCACGATGCGCCAGCCGATCAGCAGCCCGGCGATATAGGCCAGCGCATACCAGTGCAGCGAGAAGTGGATCGGCCCCGCATCGATGGTGAACAGCACCGGGGAGATGTCGGGAAAGGGAATGCCGGTCATGGCTGATGCTGTCTTCCTGCCGCGTCGCTCGGGCGCCAGAAGCCCGCTCGGGGCGGCGGTGTCAACCGCCGCGCGGCCCGGGGCGGCAGCGGGGCGGCAGGGGCGCGGTGCGGCGGCGGGTTGCGCGGGGCCGCGCGGGTGGCCATATAAGACGCAAGCACGCCACCGCCATCAAGGAGTGACCTCGCCATGCAGGGCACCGGAAACAACAAGTTCTTCGACGACATCTCGAAGCTGATGACCAATGCGATGGGCGTGGCCCAGGGCGCCCGGACCGAGGCCGAGACGGCGATGAAGGGCTGGATGGACCGCTGGCTCGCCGATCGCGACTTCGTGACGCGCGAGGAGTTCGACGCGGTCCGCGCCATGGCCCAGAAGGCCCGCGAAGAGAACGAGGCGCTGTCGGCCCGTCTCGCCACGCTCGAGGAAAAGCTCGCGAAGTGAGCCGCGCCGCGCGGTGATTTCGGGGCGCCCCGTCGCGGGCGCCCTTTTTCATGCGTCAGTTCGCGGCCTGAAGCGCGTGGCGCACCAGTTCGGGCCGCACGAGGTCGTTGACCACGGCGGCATAGACCTCGGGCTTCAGATGCGCGTCGTCGACGAACAGCGAGGCGGGCATCCGCCCGGCGCGCTGGCGCGCGAGATCCTCGGGTGTCGGCGTGATCCGCGCGGCCTCCCAGGGGCGGGGCGACAGCAGCCAGCCCCGGAAATCCAGGAAGTTGCCCGGCCAGGCCGCCTTCAGGTGGTCGTTCAGCGCCACCACCTGGCGGGCCTTCTCGTTCGTCGGCTCCCAGCTTGCATTCTCGAAGAAGCCCCAGATCAGCAGCTGGTGCGCGGGGTCGTCGAAATAGGCGATCATCTGGTCGAGGTCGCGGACCATCACCGCGGTCGGATGGCCCTGCAGGATGCCGTTCTTGCCCGCGTTCAGCATGACGACCTTGTCCGACAGGCCGGGATCGGCGGGGCGCAGCGCCGCGATGTCGGGATTGGTCGGGATCGCGCGCACCCGCTCGCGCGCGACGACCGCCTGGCCGGGCACGGTCCGGTCGAACTGGTAGCGGTTCGCGGGCCCGTTGCGGGTCAGCGTGCCGCGCACGCCCAGGATCGTCACCTCGGTCGGCTTGATCGCGAAGCTCAGCGTCGGGAAATCGCCGTCCAGCACCAGCTCGACCGCGCCCTCGGCCGGGATCGTGCCGCCGCGCACCCGGAACGGGGTGAAATACGACCCGATCCGCTGGCCGATGTCGCGCTGGGTCGATCCCTCGTCGCCGCGGTTGAGGTAATCGGCGCCGATCTCGGCCGCGATCTTCTGCATCGCCGGCGCCGCCCGGTTCATCGAGCTTGAGCCGATGCCGACGATCAGCGGCGGCTGGCCGGCGCCGTCACGCTCCAGCCGCAGGTCGGCCGCGGCCGCGGCGGTCGCGGCGACGGCCGCAAGCAGGGCGGCGAGCGCGAGCAGGCGGGGCGGGGTCATCGGGGCATCCTTCAGGGATTGTTAACCGAGGTCGGAGCCTCGGACCTGAGGGGGCCGGTTGCAAGCGCCGCGGCGGACGGCGCGATCACATGTCGGACGTGGTCTGTCGTGATTGCGTGAACTGCCCGAAACGGCGGCAATGGCGGGTGGCCGATCCTGCCGATGCGGCAGGCCGCAGGCGAGGGCGGCGGCTGGCGCGCCGCCCTCGCCCTGTTTCGGGGGATCAGGTCCGGTGGCGGCGGCGCATCGCGGCAAGGCCCGCAAGCGCCGTGATCAGCAGCGGCGCGCCCGCCGGCAGCGGGACGGGCGCCGGGGTGACCGCGCCTGCGGCGGCGTATTGCAGGATGTTCGAGCGCAGCAGGTCCGCATCGGCCATGAAATGGTAGTTGGTCGTGGTCATCGTGCCCATGAACACGGCCCCCGATCCGATGGCGACCGCGCCAAGCAGGCTCTCTCCCATGCTGTCCTCGATGAAGCTTTCGGTCATGCCGAAGGTGGCGAGCGTGACGGCCTCGGCCGCGCTGGTGCCGACGACGAAGGCGCCGAAGGCAAGGCCGCAGACCACGAAACGCGAAATCTTAAGTATCTGTTAAAAGTCATGAAGAAGAGAGAATACGCGCTGACGGATCCTCTTGCGACGCGGTGGCGAGCATCGCCGGAACGGTCCGAACCGCCCGCGTCCCGGCGACCGCCGGCGGCGGTGTCGAAATTCCCCGCCAGGCGGAGTTGTCCCCAAGTTTCTGCTTTACAGAGTCAGCCCCAGCGCACACCATATGTGGTAAGGGCGGCGCAGGATCATCCCCGACCCTTGTGACGCTACCCAGCAGTAGCGGGCCTGTCCGCTAGTTTGCCAATGACCATGAGGCCGAGCATGTCACTCTCCGAGGATTTCCTGCTCCACGAAGACATCCACCCGATCGACATCGTCGAAAGCCTCGCCGAGTCCCATGACTGGGAGTTCGACCGCGTCGCCGACGACCAGATCGCGATGGCGGTCGAAGGGCAGTGGCGCACCTATTCGCTCACCCTCGCCTGGACGCCGCAGGACGAGACGCTGCGCCTGATCTGCACCTTCGAGATGGAGCCGCCCGAGGCGCGGATGGCCGAGCTGTACGAGGCGCTGAACCGGATCAACGATCAGGTCTGGACCGGCGCCTTCAGCTTCTGGGCCGAGCAGCGGCTGATGGTCTGGCGCTATGGCCTCGTGCTGTCGGGCGGGCAGGGCGCGAGCCCCGAGCAGATCGACCGCATGATCTCGTCGGCGGTCGGCGCCTCGGAACGGTTCTACCCGGCCTTCCAGCTGGTCGGCTGGGGCGAGAAGACGCCCGAACAGGCGATGAAGGTCGCCATTGCCGAGGCCTACGGCCGCGCCTAAGGTCCGATCCCGACAGGGTTTCGACCCTGAAAGGACACGGAGAACGGCGATGGACATGCAGGTGGTCGCGGCGCGGGGGCTGGTGCTTCTGGGCTGCGGGAAGATGGGATCGGCGATGCTGGCGGGCTGGCTGGACGGCGGGCTGCCGGCGTCCTCGGTCCATGTGATCGAGCCCGCGCCCTCGGACTGGCTGCAGGCGACGGGCGTGTCGATCAACGGCGCGCTGCCCGCGGATCCGGCGCTGGTGCTGATCGCGGTCAAGCCGCAGATGATGGGCGCGGCGCTGCCCGGGATCGCGGCCTTCGGGGGCGGGCGCACCCTTGTCGTCACCGTCGCCGCCGGCACCACCATCGCCAGCTACGAGGCCGTGTTCGGCCCCGGCACCCCGATCGTGCGGGCGATGCCCAACACCCCCGCCGCGATCGGCCGCGGCATCACCGCGATCTGCGGCAACGCCGCCGTCACCCCCGCGCAGCTGGCGCTGGCCGAGGCGCTGCTGGCCGCCGTCGGGCAGGTGGTCCGGCTCGAGGGCGAGCATCAGATGGATGCGGTGACCGCCGTCTCGGGCTCGGGCCCGGCCTATGTCTTCCACCTGATCGAGACGCTGGCCGCCGCCGGGGTGGCCGAGGGGCTGTCACCCGAACTTGCGATGCGGCTTGCCAAGGCGACGGTCGGCGGCGCGGGCGCGCTGGCCGAGGCCGCGACCGAGGATCCGGGCCAGCTGCGGGTCAACGTCACCTCGCCCGGCGGCACCACCGCGGCCGCGCTGGCGGTGCTGATGGATGACACCGGCGGTTTCCCCGCCTTGTTGAAAAAGGCCGTGAAAGCGGCTGCGAACCGCGGGCGGGAGCTTGGGAAATGAATGATCTGGACAAGGCAGCCGGGACCGCGCCCGAGATCGCGTTCGACGATTTCATGAAGGTCGACATCCGAGTCGGCCGGATCGTGCAGGCCGAACCCTTCCCCGAGGCGCGCAAGCCCGCGATCAAGCTGCGCATCGATTTCGGCCCCGCGATCGGCGAGAAGAAATCCTCGGCCCAGATCACGCGGCACTATACGCCCGAGACGCTGGTGGGCCGGCTGGTGATGGCGGTGGTGAACTTCCCGCCGCGCCAGATCGGGCCGATGCGCTCCGAGGTGCTGACGCTGGGCGTGCCCGACGCCGATGGCGAGGTGGTGCTGCTGACCCCCGACAAGGAGGTTCCGGTCGGCGGGCGGCTGTTCTAGGCGGGAACCCGGCTCCGGATCTGCGCGTTTGTTGGGCAGATTTGATCCGAAAGGAGACCGGACATGAACTGGGATACCGTTGAAGGCAACTGGAAGCAGCTCAAAGGCTCGGTGAAAGAGCAGTGGGGCAAGCTGACCGACGATGATCTGGACGTGGCCGCGGGCAAGCGCGACAAGCTCGCCGGGCTGATCCAGGAGAAGTACGGCAAGTCGAAGGACGTGGCCGAGCGCGAGGTCGACGACTACTTCGCCCAGCGCAAGCACTGATCTCTGCTGAATTTTTCCGGAAAGGCCGTCCCACGGGGGGCGGCCTTTCTGCTGCGCCTCAGCGCCGGCGGTAAAGGAAATAGCGATCCTTCGGCACCGTCGCGGGCAGGGGCAGCGGCCCGAGATCGGGGTGGTCGAGCGGCAGGCCGCTGACGGCGATCCCGCCCGGGGCGAGCAGCCCGGCGGCAAGGTCCGGCAGCCAGGTCAGCGTCACCGCGTCGCGCTCGTCATAGCCGGTGCCGATGTCTGCATGGACCAGCGCCGCGCCGATGCCGCGGAACGGCTGCGCGGTCTCGGCGATCTCGCCCAGCACGAGGTCGCCCGCGGGCGGCACCGACGAGGCATGGGCGCCCAGCGCGCGGTCGAAGGCGATGATCCGGCGGCCCGGCGCCCCCTCGCGCAGGTGGTGATAGGTGCGCCCGTTGCCAAGGCCCAGCTCGAGGATCGGCCCCTCGGGCAGCCGCCCGTCGGCCAGAAGGTGGTCGAGGATGTCGCGCTGCGCGCTCAGCCTGCGAATGACGCTGTCCAGTCTGCTCAAGGGCTTGCCTCCGGTGCTGGCCCCGTCCTAGCAGATCCGCCCGGCGGGGGGCCAGTGCGGCGGGCTTGCGCCCGGGCGCGGGTCCTGCGACTCTCGCCGCCGCCCGAGGCGCGATCCAGCGGGGAGAGATGACGACCGACTGCCCCCCTGCGCCCCTGCGCATCGCCTTTTACGCGCCGCTGAAATCGCCGCGCCACCCGGTGCCCTCGGGCGATCGGCTGATGGCGCGGCTGCTGTTTGCCGCGCTCGAGCGGGCCGGGCACGAGGTCACGCTGGTCTCCGAGCTGCGCGCCTTCCTGCGCGATCCCGGCGACCGCGCCGCGCATGACGCGCTGATCGCCGATGCCGCGGCCGAGCGGGCGCGGATCGCGGCGCTCTGGGCGCGCGCGGGCGCGCCGGACGCCTTCTTCTGCTATCATCCCTACTACAAGTCCCCCGACCTGATCGGCCCGCCGCTTGCCCGCGCGGCCGGCATTCCCTGGATCAGCGCCGAGGCCTCGGTCTCGGCCCGGCGCGACCGCGGGCTGTGGCAGGGCACGCAGGACGCGATGCGCGCGGCGCTGGCGGGCGCGGCGGTGAACTTGTGCCTGACCCGGCGCGACCTTGCGGGGCTGCGCGCGGCGCTGCCCGATGCGCGGCTCGCGCCGCTGGCCCCGTTCATCGCGCTGCCGGTGCCGCCCGCGGTGACCGGCGCCCGGGCCGCGACCCGGATCGTCACCGTGGCGATGATGCGCGCGGGCGACAAGCTCGACAGCTACCGCGCGCTGGCCGAGACGCTGCGCCGGCTGCCCGCGGGCTGCGACTGGCAGCTGTCGGTCGCGGGGGACGGCCCGGCGCGCGACGCGGTGCGGGCGCTCTTCGCCGACCTGCCGCCCGCGCGCATCGACTGGCGCGGAGAGCTTGACGCCGCCGCGGTCGCGCGGCTGCTGCAAGAGGGGGCGGTCTACCTGTGGCCCGGCTGCGGCGAGGCCTACGGTCTGGCCTATCTCGAGGCGCAGGCGGCCGGGCTGCCGGTGGTGGCCTGGGCGACGGCGGGCGTGCCCGAGGTGGTCGCGGCGGGCGAGACCGGGATCCTGACGGCCGAGGGCGATCACGACGGGCTTGCGCAGGCGGTGGCGCGGCTGCTGGGCGATGCGGACCTGCGCGAGCGGATGGGCGCCGCGGCGCAGGCGCGGGTGCGCGCGCACCATGCGCTGCCCGCGGCGGCGGCCCGGCTGGATGCGCTCTTGCGTCAGGCGGTGGCGGGGGCGGTGGCATGAGCGGTGCGGCGCGCGACAGGTTCCTGGCGCGGCTTGACGCGCGGGCGGCGGCGGGCGATCCGCTGCGGCTGTGGCTGCGCGATGATGACGCGGTGGCGCCGACGCCGGCGCTGGACCGGCTGCTGGCGCTTACCGGCGGCGCCGGGGTGCCGCTGGTGCTGGCGGTGATCCCCGAACCGACGGGCCCGGCGCTGGCCGCGCGGCTGGACGGGGCGCCGTGGGCCAGCGTCGCGCTGCACGGCTGGTCGCACCACAACCATGCGCCGGCGGGCGAGAAATCGCAGGAGCTCGGCGCCCATCGCCCGGCGCGGGTGGTGCTGGCGGAACTGGCGCGGGGCAGGGCGCGGCTCGGGGCGCTGCACGGCGCGCGGGCCTTGCCGCTGCTGGTGCCGCCGTGGAACCGGATCGACGGGGCGGTGGCGGCGGGCCTGCCGGGGCAGGGGATCACCGCGCTGTCGACCTTCGCCGCGCGCCATCACGACGTCGCGGGCCTGCACGAGGTCAACACGCATCTCGACATCATCGACTGGCGCGGAAGCCGCGGCGGCCGCGGGGCCGAGACGCTCTGGCACGAGCTTTGCGATCTCGAGGCGGGGCGGACGGCGCCGCTGGGCGTGCTGACCCATCACCTCGTGCATGACGACGCGGCCTGGGCGTTTCTCGACGATCTGATCGCGGTGACCGCGCATCACCGGGGATGCGCGTGGCTGTCAGGCGCAGAGGTGGCCGGGGCCTGACCGGATCCGGGATCCGGGGATCAGTGGTGGGTGTCGGCGCGCTCGGCGCGGTCCTCGTCCAGCTGGCGGCCCAGCGAATGCATGATGCCGACGCTGCACTTCGGGCAGCTTGCCATCAGCTTGACGAAGCACTCGCGGTTGATGCGCATCACCTCGACCTCGGTCTCGGCGGTGACGGTCGCGCCGCATTTCTTGCCCGACAGCATCGACGACTGGCCGATGATGGCCACGCCGCTGTCCGAGCCGGTCATCTTCTTGGTGATGCCGAAGCAGCTTTTCTGCACCTCGACGGTGCCCGACATCAGGATGAGGGCGCCGTCGCTCTCGTCGCCCTCGTGCACGAGCACCTCGCCGGGGGCGTAGTGGCAACGTTCCGAGGCAAAGGCCAGAATCTTGAGGCGTCCCGGATCGATGTCCGAGAACAGGTCGAGCTTCTGGAGCAGTCTCACTTCGTCCTGGTGCAGCATAGTCGAACCTCGCTACGCGTCGGATAGCAGTCCCTTATGAAGCCATCATGACGCGGCATCGAATGTGCGTAAAGGCGAATGGCCGTCGTCAACGTGATCACCGGCCGATGAACGCACACGGCCCTGTGAAAATTCGATCCTTCTGCCGAAATGGTGTGCGAGTTGTGCGTTTGCAAGCACCCAGAGAACGGCGGGGGGCTCTGGCTGGTCCCCCAGGAAGGCCAGGATTTTCTCGATGAGACGGTCCTGTAGCGCCGCATCGGCCCCGGCCAGCGGCTCGTTCATCACATAATATTTCGATCGGCGCACGAGCGCGCGCGCCAGGCCGACCCGCTGCCTTTGCAAACTGCCGAGTCGCCGACCGCCGGGGCCGATCTGGTGCATCAGCCCGACCTCGAGCACGCTCAGGTGCAGGTCGCGATTCTCGCGCAGCAGCTCGCGGCCGATCTCGCGCAGCTTGGCATCGGCATTGCCGACGCGCTGGTTCACCTTGCCGAACAGGATGTTCTCCTGCAGCGAGGCCGAGACGAGATAGGTGTCGGGCTCGTAGGGCTGGATCAGCGGCTGCAGCTCGGGCGGCATCTTGCGGTGCAGCCGGTGGCGGGCGGCGATGATCTTGCCGCGCAGCTCCTCGGTCAGCAGGCCGAAGCGATAGCGCGGCTCGACATAGCTGAAGGCAAGCTTGATCAGCGTCCGCCGGTCGTCGTTCTGCGCCACGATGAACGATCCGCGGTCGACCCGCGCCAGCAGCTGCTCGTACATCGGCAGCTCCTCGGGCGACATGTAGGTCAGCCACTGCAGCAGGTCGGGATTGTCCTCAAGCCCGCGGAACATGTCGACGGTGAGGCTCGCGAACTGCCAGCCCAGCGCGAACAGCTCCTCTGCCAGCCCGTTGATCGCGATGATCTCGCGGAAGAACGGGTGCTGCACCACGGTGCGGATCGCCGCCAGCCCGCCGTCCGGCACGCCGAAGAACAGGTTCTCGCCGATCGTGGCCTCGGAGTTGTAGTGCTCGGGGTCGAAGCGCAGCACGAGATGGCCAAGCCCGCGATCGGTCAGCCGCTCGTAGAAGGCCCGGCGCAGGGTCAGCGCATGGGCGTCGATGCCCGGGATCCTGTCGGCCGGGATCACGCTGCGCATCGCGAAGTCGAAGACGTCGCTGTCCAGCCCGGTCACGCGCAGAACCTCGGCCACCGAGCCGATCAGCCCCTCGTCGCCAGGCGGCGGCTGCACCGACGCGGGGTCGATCCAGTCGGTCTCGATGTCGAAATCGGGATTGCCCGCGCGCAGCGCCTCGCGCCGTTCCCAGGCGCGGCTGCGACGCGCCGGGTCGCGGCGCGACCGCTCGTCGGCGCCGTCGTCCGGGCCGGGGCGGTGGCGCAGGCCATAGGTGATGTTGTCCAGCAGCGTGCCCGAGAACAGGTAGCCCGACGCGGTGACATAGGACAGCATCCGCCCGGTCACGGCCTCGGGCAGCATCTCGATGTCATGGCCGCCAAGCTGGACGTGGCCATGGGCGATGCGCTGCATGCCGCCCAGCACCTCGCCCAGCACCGGGGCGCCGTCGGCGGTGCCGCCGACCAGGGCCGCGGTCTCGCCCGGCGCGATCTCGAAGCTCACGTCCTCGATCAGCGCGGTGCCGACATCGGTCGTCACCGTCAGCCCGCGCACCGCGAGCGGGGCGAGCGCGCCCTCGACCGCCGGCGCATCGGGCGCGTGACGGGCGGGGTCGATCATCTCCTCGGCCTCGAACTGCTCGACGACCTGCTCGTATTTCACCTGCATGTCCTGCCGGGCGAGATCCCAGTCGATCAGCTCCTTCAGGGGGCCCGGCAGCTCCTTGTAGGCGTTGATCACCGCCACCAGCTGGCCCACGTCGAGCGAGCCGCGGATCGTGAGATACCCGCCGATCGAGTAGAACAGGAACGGCGTCAGCTGGGCCAGGAAGTTGTTCAGCCATTTGACGAAGAACTTCCACTGGTAGATGTCGTAGCGGATCCGGAAGATCCGCCCCAGCCGGTGCGAGATGTCGGCGCGTTCCCAGTTCGTGGTGTCGTTGGCATGGATGGTCGAGATGCCCTCGACGATGTCGGCGACCCGGCCCGCCAGCTCGCGCGCGGTCAGCTGGCGCTCGCGGCCCAGCACGATCAGCCGGCGGCGCATGCGCGGGATGATCGCCACCTGCACCATGGCCATACCGCAGGCGACGCAGCCCAGCCAGAAATGCTGCATGAAGATGAACACCAGCGCCGTCAGCGCCTGCCCGCCCAGCAGCGCCGGCTGCACGAAGGCATCGCCCGAGAAGCCGCCGATCGGCTCGACCTCGTCCTTGACCATGCTCGACACCTCGCCGGCCTTCAGCTGGCGGAAGCGCTGCGGCGGGAAGCGCAGGATGCGGTCGACAAGCTCGAACCGGATCCGGCGCAGCAGCCGCTCGCCCATCCGGCCCTTGTAGGTGTTGATCACGAACTTGAAGGCGCCGTTGATGATGACCAGCGACAGGAACGCCAGGCTCAGCGCCATCAGCAGCGGCAGCCGCTCGAGCGGGATGCCCGGGCTGATCACCACCTCGCCGATCCAGGGGATCTCGGGGGCGATGCGCAGGAACGGCTGCGTGGCGGACGGGCCCTCGAAGCCGGAGCCCTGGATCGGGCCGTTCACGATCTGCTTGGGCAGGTCGAAGGCGAGATAGTAGGGGATCATCGAGACAAGCACGATGAGCAGGATCACCACCTGCTCGCGCCGCGTGTTCGCCCAGATGTAGCGGAAGATGCTCGGTTCCATCGCCAGTATCCCTGTGCCTTCCGCCGGCGCTTCTGCGCCACGCGCCAGGCCGCGCCCCGCTGGGCGCGCCCGGTCTCCGTCCCTGCCGTGATCGCTGCTTCTACGCGGTCTGGCCCTGGTGCGATACTATCAGATCGCACAGCAGCTGCGCAGTGGTCTGTGCACCCCGGAGGTCGAGCGGGCTTGCGGCCGGGTCCGGCATCGCCAGTGCGGCACGGATCGCGGCGGCGAGAACCGGGCCCGACAGCGCGTCCTCGGTCACCACCGCGGCGCGGCCCGCCGCCGCCATCCGCTCGGCGCGGAAGGCCTGCTCGGTCTCGCCGCCGGCGGCATAGGGCACCAGCACCGCGCGCACCCGCGCCTGCAGCAGGTCGCAGGCGGTGTTGTAGCCCGCCTGCGAGACCGACAGCCGCGAGGCCGCGAGCAGGCTGGCGAAATCGGGGCGGAAGCCGATGATCTCGACCTGCCCGGGCGCCCGCCGCGCCGCCGCGGCGCGCAGCGCCTCGGCCTGCGGGGCCGGCAGGTTCGGCCCGGTGATCACCGCCCAGCGGCGCAGGTCCGGCAGTTCGGCCGCGGCCTCGATCGCGGCCATCGACAGCGCCGCGCCGACCGCGCCGCCCCCGGCCGAGACGACGACGTCGCGCCCGTCGGCGGCCGGCTCGACCGGCGGCGGCGCCACCAGCCCGGTATAGCGCAGCTTGCCCGCGATCTGGTCGTGCAGCGGGAAGGTGTCCTCGAACCGCACGAAGGCGGGGTCGCCATGCACCAGCACCGCGTCGAAATGGTCGCGCGCCAGCGCCGCCATCTCCTCGACCCGGCCGGGCTTCAGCTGCGTCTGCAGGATGTCGCGCACCGACGACACCAGCAGCGGCCGCGGCCGCGCCGCCGCGATCGCCTCGATCAGCGGGATCAGCTCGAAGCGCAGCTGGCGGCGGCCGAAGGGGAAGGCCTCGGTCACCACCGCATCGGGGCGCAGGCGGTGGAAGGTCTCGACCAGGCGGCGCGCGCGCTCGGCCTTGAAGGCCTCGGTGACCGGGCGGCCCTCGGCATCGACGAGGCCGACGAAGCCCTCGTTCGCGCTGGTGACCGGCGGCAGGGCGACATGGTCTAGCCCGGCGGGCGGGAAATTCGGCAGCGGCAGGCCGCCGGTGACCACCGTCACCTCGGCCCCGGCATCGGCCAGCGCGGCGCAGATGCGGCTTGCGCGGGCGACATGGCCCATGCCCAGCAGGTGCTGGACGTAGAACATGATGCGCGGTCTGCTGGTCATGGCGACACCCAGTCCCTGGTGAACATCTCGGTCAGCTGGCGGATGCCGGGGGCCATGTCGAACTCGGCCCGCACCCGCGCGCTCGCGGCGGCGCCCAGCCGGTCGCGGGCGCCGGGGTCGCATATCACCTTCGCCAGCGCCGCCGCCAGAGCGCCCGCGTCCTCGGGCGCGACCAGAAGGCCGGTGACGTCGTCGCGGATGAACTCGGGGATGCCCGACAGCTCGGTGCCGATGCAGGCCAGCCCCTGGCTCGCCGCCTCGACGATCACGTTGGGCAGCCCGTCGCGGTCGCCGTCGCCGGTCTGCCGGCTTGCCAGGACGAACGCATCGGCAGCCCGGTATTCCGCCAGCACTTCGACCTGCGACAGCGCGCCCTTCCAGTCGATCCGCCCGTCGATGCCCAGCCGCGCCGCTTCGGCCTTCAGCGCCGCAAGCTCGCCGCCGCCGCCCACGTGCACCAGCCGCCAGGCCAACCCCTCGGGCAGCCGCGCCAGCGCCGCGAGCAGCACGTCGAAGCCCTTCTTCGGCACCGCCCGCCCCACCGTCAGCAGCCGCACCGGGTCGGCCGCATCGCCGCCGTCGCGCCGCGCGGGCGGGCGGTCGGCGGGCGGGAAGCGCGACAGGTCCAGCCCGTGATAGGCCAGCGTCACCCGCGCCCCGGGCGCAAGCGCGGCCAGGTGTTCGGCGCCAGAGCGGGTGCAGGTCACCGTCCAGCGCGCGCCCCGCAGCTTGTCGGCAAGCTCGCGGTCGGGCGTGGTCCAGATGTCCTTGGCATGGGCCGAGATCGAGTAGCCGCGCCCGAGGATCGCGGCGGCGTAGCGCGCGACCGAGGCGGGGGTATGGGCGAAATGGGCGTGGATCAGCGCCGGGCCCGGCGGCATCTCGGCCGCCATCACCAGCGCCTGGCCGAAGCGGCGCAGCCGGTTGCGCGTCGGATCGCGCGCCAGATCGGCGGCCAGGCCCGGCAGCGCGCGCCAGAACCCGGGCCGGGGCAGGGCGGCCAGCAGCGCGCGCGCCACCCGGCCCGGCGCGTCGTGCAGGTATTCGGGCAGGTAGCGCACCGGGGCGCGGATCTCGTCATGCACCGGGTGGCGCTTCTTGTCGGTGGGGTGGCGCAGCGACACCAGCTCCAGCCGCAGGCCGGCGCGTTCCAGGCCCAGCAGCTCCTGCGCGATGAAGGTCTCGGACAGGCGGGGGTAGCCCTTCAGCACCACCACCAGCCGCGGCGCGGCGGGGGCGGGATCAGCCATGCGCGGCCGTCAGCCGCGGCCGGCGCCGCTCGGTCAGCCAGCGCCCGACCTCGCCCGCGATCCGCGGCAACCCGTCAAGGTCGCACAGGCCGCTGTCGCCGCAGGCCTCGGACGGGCGGTGCGCGCCCGGCAGATCGTGCAGCACCGCCGCCAGCCGCAACGGATCGGCCGCGGCCTCCTCGGCGCTCATCATCCGCACGATGCCCAGCTCGGCCGCGCGGCTGGCGCGGATCAGCTGCTCCTCGCGCGGCTGGCTGCGCGGCACGATCAGCGCCGGGCGGTCGAAGGACAGGATCTCGCAATAGGTGTTGTAGCCGCCCATCCCGACCACGGCGCTGGCCCCCGCGATCAGGTCCTCCATCCGGTTGTCGAAGGGGATGACCTCGATCGGCAGGCCCTGCGCCGCGGCCTGCAGCTCGGTCCGCTCCTTGCCCGGCAGGTAGGGGCCCAGCACCACCACCGCGCGCCGGGTCAGCCCCGGGTCGGCGCGATAGGCGGCGAAGACCGCGCGGATCAGCTCGGCCCCGTCGCCGCCGCCGCCGGTGGTCACCAGCGTGTAATCGCCAAGGTCGCGCGCCGGCACGTCCTCGTGCCGGTGCACGCTGCGCTGCAGGAAGCCGGTATAGCGCATCCGCTCGCGCACCGGCCCCGGCACCTCGAGCCCGACGAGCGGGTCGTGGAACCCCTCGGGGCCATAGACCCAGATCCGGTCGTAGAAGCGGTCGATCTTGCGCATCATGTCGGCGCGGGCCCATTCGGCGCGCAGCAGGTGCGGGGCATCCATCACCTCGCGCAGGCCCAGCACCAGCCCGGTGCCCCGCGCCTTGAGGTCTTCGAGCGTCTCCTCGATCTCGCCCTGCAGGCCCATCGGCTCCTTGTCGGTGATGAAGATGTCGGGGCGGAAGGTCTCGGCGGTCTGGCGGATGATCGCGCGCCGCATCGCCAGCGTGTCCTCGAGCCGCATGTGCTCGGCCAATGACGTGTATTCGCCGTTGCGCAGCTTGATGACGCTGGGGATCTTCAGGAAGTCGACCCGCACGCGGTAGTCGAAGGCCCCCGCCACCGCCGCGCCCGAGATGATCAGCACCTGCAGGCCGCGATAGGCCTCGACCAGCGCATGCGCGATCTCGCGGCAGCGGCGCAGATGTCCCAGCCCGAACGTGTCGTGGCTGTACATCATGATCCTGGCGTTCTCGAAGCTGGGAGTATCCATGGCGGGCTCCATTTACAGGATCCCGTCGCCGGTTCAAGCGACGGGCCCGAGCACCCTGCGGGCGCCGCGGGGGAAGGGCGGGGAAAGGGCTATCTGTAGGGGTCGGCCGCGTCGCGCAGGCCGTCTCCCATGAAGTTGAAGGCAAGGATCACCAGCACCACCGGCAGCATCGGCCACAGCAGCCACGGGTAGACGGCGATGATGTTGATCCCGCGCGCCTCGGTCAGCAGGATGCCCCAGCTGGTCACCGGCGGCCGCAGCCCGAGCCCCAGGAAGGTCAGCGCCGTCTCGCCCAGGATCATCCCCGGCACGCTGAGGCTGGCCGAGGCGATCAGGTGCGACATGAACCCCGGCACGAGGTGGCGCCCGATGATGCGCGGCGCGCGCGCGCCCATCAGCTCGGCCGCCAGCACGTAGTCCTCCTCGCGCAGCGCGAACAGCTTCGAGCGCACGGCGCGGGCCTGCCCGGTCCAGTCGAGCATCCCCAGGATCACGGTGATGCCGACATAGACCAGGATCGGCGACCACGACACCGGGATGATCGCGGCCAGCGTCATCCACAGCGGGATCGACGGGATCGACTGCAGCACCTCGATCATCCGCTGCATGCCGGTGTCGAACCAGCCGCCGCGATAGCCGGCGATGCCGCCGATGACGATGCCCAGCCCGAAGCTGATCAGCGTGCCCAGAAGCCCGATCGTCAGCGAGATCCGCGCGCCGTAGAGGATGCGCGAGAAGACGTCGCGCCCCAGCCGGTCGGTGCCCAGCAGCGACAGCCGCCCGCCCTCGGCCGGGCAGACCAGGTGCAGGTCGGCCGGCACGAGGCCCCAGAAGTCGTAGCCGTCGCCGCGGCAGAAGAACCGCAGCCGCTGCACGTCGGCGGGATCGTCGGTGTAGATCCGCTGCAGCCGCACCATGTCCAGCTCCATCGTCTGGCCGTAGACGAAGGGGCCGACGAACCGGCCCTGGTCGAACAGGTGCACCCGCTGCGGCGGGGCATAGATCGCGTCGATGTCGCGGCTGTCGAGCGCGTAGGGCGCGAGGAACTCGGTGATCAGCAGCGAGGCATACATCACCGCAAGGAACACCGCCGAGACCACCGCCAGCCGGTGGCGGCGGAACTTCAGCCACATCATCCGCAGCTGCGACGCCTCGGCGGTGCCGGTGGCCTGCTGGCTGCCGGGCTCGACCGCCGGGTCGAAGACGATGTCGGAGACGTAATGCGGCAGCGGCGCGCCGGGGGGGCCGAGTTTCAGCGTCACCGCGACTTCCTCCCCTGCAGGCGGATGCGCGGGTCGAGAAGCGTCAGCGCGATGTCCGACACCAGCACCCCGATCACGGTCAGGAAGGCGAGGTACATCAGGAACGAGCCCGCAAGGTACATGTCCTGGCTTTGCAGCGCCTTGATCAGCATCGGGCCGGTGGTCTCCAGCGACAGGATGATCGCCGTCACCTCGGCCCCCGAGATGATCGAGGGCAGGATCGAGCCGATGTCGGAGATGAAGAAGTTCAGCGCCATCCGCAGCGGGTATTTCAGCGTGGTGCGGGTGGGCGACAGGCCCTTGGCGCGGGCGGTGGTGACATAGGGCTTGTTCAGCTCGTCCAAGAGGTTGGCGCGCAGCCGCCGCGCCATGCCGGCGGTGCCGGCGGTGCCGATGATGATCACCGGGATCCACAGGTGCGCCAGGATCGAGCGGAACTTGTCCCAGCTCATCGGCTGGTTGAGGTACTGCAGGTCCATCAGGTGGCCGATCGAGGTGCCGAACCAGATGTTGGCGAAGTACATCATGATGATCGCCATCATGAAATGCGGCACCGCGATGCCCATCAGCCCCAGGAAGGTCAGCCCGTAGTCGCCCCAGCTGTACTGGCGGGTGGCGGAGTAGAGCCCGATCGGGAAGGCCAGCGCCCAGGTGAACAGGATCGTCACGAAGCTGACGACCATGGTCAGCCACAGCCGGTCGCCCACCACCTCGTTCACCGGCATCCGGTATTCGAAGCTGTAGCCGAAATCGCCGTGCAGCATCCCCAGCACCCAGTGCACGTAGCGCACCGGCGCGGGCTGGTCGAAGCCGTAGCGCGCCTTCAGCTGCTCGATCTCCTGCAGGTCGGCGGTCTCGCCCAGCGCGCGCAGCTCCTGCACGTAGCTTTCGAAATAGTCGCCCGGCGGCAGCTCGACGATGGTGAAGACCAGCATCGAGATGATGATCAGCGTGGGGATCATCATCAGGATCCGGCGCAGGATGTAGCCCAGCATGCTCAGCTCTCCGCGTCGAACCAGAAGGTGTCGGGCATGTACACGCCCAGAAGCGAGGTCGGCAGGTAGCCCATCAGCCCCTTTTCGGGAATGTTGCGCAGGTCGGCGCGGTGCAGCAGCGGCTGCGGCGCGCTGTTGACGGTGCCGATGGTGAAGACCTGGTCGGCATGGATCGCCAGCATCCGGTGCCAGATCTCGGCCCGGCGGTCGTCGTCGTCGGTGGCGCGCCAGTCGTGGACCAGGCGCAGAAGCTGCTGCACCTCGGGCAGCTCGGGCGGCTGGCCCTGCGCGCCCTGCGACAGGTAGTGCACCCCCCAGACCGGCCACTGGTACTGGTCGTCGGCGGTGGGGGCCAGCTGGTAGGGCGGCATCGCCGCCGTGGGCAGCGCGTTGTCCAGCCCGTACCACACCGACATCGTCACCTGCCCGGCCATGATCCGGCTGCGGAACAGGTCGCGCTGCGACACCCGCGTCCACAGCGCGAGGCCGATCTCGCGGAAATGGTCCGCGACCAGTTCCAGCACGTCGGTCTCGACCGTGCTTTCCCCGGCCGTCTCGACCATGATCCCCGCCACCCGCCCGTCGGGCAGGCGGCGATAGCCGTCAAGCCGGGCCTTGCCCATCCCGGCCGCGTCCAGCAGCGCGTTGGCCTGCTCGGGGTCATGCTCGGTCCAGGCGGTGCGGTATTCCTCGCGGTACAGCGGGCTTTGCGGCAGCACGGTGTTGGCGCTTTCCCGCGCCAGCCCGAAGAACAGCACCTTGTTGATCTCGGTGCGGTCGATCGCCAGCGACATCGCCCGGCGCACCCGCACGTCGCGCAGGAACGGCCGCCAGACCGCGTCGCCGCAGGTCAGGTTCGGCAGCAGCGCCACGCGCGAGCCCTGCGCCCGCGTCCAGAGCGAGACCTTGACCGGATAGCGGCTCTCGGCCTCTTTCAGCAGGGTATAATCCGCGAAATCGAGGCCCATCGGCTGCAGGTCGCTCTCGCCGGTCGCGACCTTGGCGGGGATGATCTCGTAGGAGCTGACGTTCAGCAGCACCCGGTCGACATAGGGCAGCTGGCGCCCCTCGGTGTCGACGCGGTGGAAATAGGGATTGCGCTCGAAGACGAACTGCTGCGCGGGCGGGGCGGTGCGCGGCCGCCAGGGTTCCAGCGTCGGCAGGTCGGGGTTCTCGGGGCGCGAATAGCGCGACATCTTCGTGTGCAGCGCCGACCAGTCGTCGACCCGCTGCGCCTGCACCAGCTCGGCCAGCCGCTCGGGGGTCTGATAGTCGGCGTGGAACTGCTTCATGTAATGCGCGGGCAGGAACAGCCGCACCGGCACCGGCGCCGCCAGCCCCGGCAGCAGGTCGGGCATGTGCGCATCCCAGGAATAGCGCACGGTATGCTCGTCAAGCTGCTCGAACCACGGCGGCGCGCCGTCGGCAAGCAGGTCGCGCGGCAGCCCGCCCAGCTCGGGATGCTCGATCACGTCCTGCCAGCAGTAGCGGAAGTCCTCCGAGGTGAAGGGCTCGCCATCCGACCAGCGGTGGCCGGGGCGCAGCCGGAAGGTGAAGATCCGGCCCTCCTGCACCTCGTAGCGCTCGAGGATGTCGGCCACCAGCCGCAGATCGCGGTCATAGCCCACCAGCCGCGCATAGCCGTTCATCGCCATGTAGCGCACGTCGCGCTGCCCGCCGATCAGCATGCGGATCGTGCCGCCGTGCCGGCCCGGCGCCAGCCCTTCGCCCGACAGGTCGACCACCCGCGGCACCCGCGGCAGCCGGCCCTCGACCGGCGGCATCTGCCCGATCTGCACCGCGTCCTCGAGGACCGGCGGCCCGGTGAACCGCCCGGGCCCCAGCGCGCGCGCGGCCGTGGCCGGCAGGCCCGCGCCCGCGGCCAGAAGCCCCAGCGCCCGGCGCCGCGACAGCGTGATCGGCGGGACCCACGCGCCGCTCATGCCACCAGCTCCCGCGCGTCGGCCTCGGCGCGCATCCGCACCAGGTGGCCGTCGCCGATGTCGGCCATCTGCATCTCGGCCCCCGGCTCCTCGCGGAAGGCGGCGGGCCAGTCGCCGGGCTTGCCCGCGGCCCGGCCGACCGCGGCCACGTCCAGCGGGTGGTTCAGGTCGGGCAGCGGCACCGCCGCCAGCAGCGCCTGGGTGTAGGGATGGCGCGCGCCGGTCATCAGCCGGTCGCGCGGCGCGATCTCGACCAGGCGGCCCTGCCACATCACCGCGATCCGGTCGGCCATGTAGTTCACCACCGCGAGGTTGTGCGACACGAACAGGTAGGTCAGGTGCAGGTCCTTCTGCAGGTCCTTGAGCATGTTGAGGATCTGCGCCTGCACCGAGGCATCGAGCGCCGAGACCGGCTCGTCGCAGACGACGAAGTCGGGGCCGAGCGCCAGCGCGCGGGCGATGCCGATGCGCTGGCGCTGCCCGCCCGAGAAGCTGTGCGGATAGCGCTGCGCGGCGCCCGGCGGCAGGCCGATCGCCTGCAGCAGCGCCGCCACCGTCTCGCGCCGCTCGGCCGGGGTGCCGCGGCGGTGGATGTCCAGCGGCTCGGACAGGATCCGGCCCACCGACATCCGCGGCGACAGCGACGAGACCGGGTCCTGGAAGATCAGCTGCGCCCGGGTGCGCAGCAGCGTCAGGTCCGCCCCCGTCGCCTCGGCCAGGTCGATGGTGCGCTCGCCCGCCTCGTAGGTGATCGACCCGCTGTCGGGCCGCATCGCGTGCACCAGCATCTTGCCCAGCGTCGTCTTGCCCGATCCGCTCTCGCCCACCAGCCCCAGGCATTCGCCGCGCAGGATGTCGAAGCTGACGTCGCGCACCGCCGGCACCGGCGCGGTGCGGCTGCCGAACAGCCGCCAGCTCTCGCCGCGGGGCAGGAAGGATTTCCACACGTCGCGCACCCGCACCAGCGGCTGGCCTGGCGCGCGGTGCCCCGGCAGCGCCGGCGCCTCGGCCCGCGCCGCGATCCGCCCGATCGCGGCCAGCTTGCCCGGGGCGATCTCGCGCAGCGGCTTCAGCCGCTCGGGCGGCCCCGGCTCGAGGTTGGGCAGCGCCGCCATCAGCCCGCGCAGGTAGGGATGGGCGGGACGGCGGAAGATGTCCTCGACCGGCCCGGCCTCCATCACCCGGCCCTCGTGCATCACCACCACCTCGTCGGCGGTGTTGGCCACGACGCCCAGGTCGTGGGTGATCAGCAGCACCGCAAGCCCGGTCTCGGCCTGCAGGTCCTTGATCAGCGCCAGGATCTGCGCTTGGATCGTGACATCAAGCGCCGTCGTCGGCTCGTCCGCGATCAGCAGCGACGGGCCGCAGATCAGCGCCATCGCGATCATCGCCCGCTGCCGCATCCCCCCCGACAGCTCGAACGGATACATGTCGAAGACCCGGCCCGGATGCGGGAAGCCGACGCGTGCCAGCATGTGCTCGGTGCGCTCGCGCCGCTCGGCGGGGCTGATCAGGCTGTGGATCTTCAGCGCCTCGGACACCTGGTCGCCGATCGTGTGCAGCGGCGAGAACGAGGTCATCGGCTCCTGGAAGATCATCCCGATCCGGGCGCCGCGGATCTGGCGGATGCGCCGGCCGTCATGGGGCAGGGCCAGCAGGTCGATCGGACCGTCCGGCCCGGTGCCGTCGTCGAACAGGATCCGCCCCGAGACGCGGGCGGCGCGCGGCTGCAGGCCCAGAACCGTCTGGCTGACCACGGTCTTGCCCGATCCGCTCTCGCCCACCAGCGCCGTCACCTTGCCGGGGGCCACGCGCAGGCTGGTGCCGCGCACCGCGGCGATCTGGCCGCGCAGCAGCGGGAAGGTCACGGCCAGGTCCTCGACGCGCAGCAGGTCGCGTCCGGCGGCGGGTGGCACGGGATCATGTGCAAGGTCAGTCGGCATCGGTGTCCAGCAGTCTCAGGCGACCTGAAGATCGCCCCCCCATTGCCGACCCTTCACGGAAGGGCTACCCGCGTCCAGAAGGAATGTCAGCCCGGGACGGTCGGATGACGAATAAATCGCTTCTTGGCGCGGCGATCGCCCTGGTCCGGCAGCAGATCGCGGCCGGGGATCTGGCGGGGGCGCGGGCCCGGCTGCAGGCGACCCGGGTGCCCGACGACGCGGCCGATCCGGCCGCCCGCACGGCGCTGGGCCTGCCGCGGCGGCTGCAGTCGACCTGGCTGCGGCTTGCCAAGGCCGAGGGCGACGCGGTCGCGCGGCTCGGGCTGCAGGCGCTGGCGGTCCCGCCGCCCGAGCTGCTCGCGCCGCTGTTTCCGCCGCTCGGCGCCTGCCCGCAGGACGAGACCGCGGTGCCCCCGGTGCTGCACCAGGTCTGGATCGGCGGGCCGGCGCCGGTCACGGTGGCCGCCTGGGCCGCCCATGCCGCGCGCCACGGCTGGCACCACCGGCTGTGGGACGAGGCCGCGCTGGCGGCCGAGGGCATCGCGGGCGACCCGCTCTTCGTCGCGATGCGGGCGCGGGGCGACCTGCCGGGGGCGGTCGACGTCGCGCGCTACGCGATCCTCGCGCGCCACGGCGGGGTCTATCTCGACTGCGACTGGATGCCGGCGCGGCCCGATCTCGGGCCCGGGTCGATGGTGCCCGCGACCGGCCTCTCGGCGCTGGCCGAGGCGACGCCGCGGCTCACCCATACCGGCACGCTGCTGCTGGGCAACGCGCTGATCGCCGCGCCGCCGGGCCACCCGGTGCTGCGGCTGCTGGTCGACCGCCTGCCGCAGGTGGCGGCGCTGCTGCCGGGCCAGCCGGCCTGGTGGGTGACGGGGCCCTTGCCCTTCACGCTGGCGGCGCGCGGCGCGATGGTGCGGCTGCTGCCCGCGGCCACCGTCGCGGGCCAGCTGCCCGACGCGACCCCGCTGCCCGAGGTCGAGGCCGCCGTCGCCGCCAATGTCGCGCGGCAGGGCGGGGCCCTTTACGCCTGGAAAAGCTGGGGCGGGGGCGGGGGCGGGGGCGGCTAGAGGCCCGCGGCCTCGACCCGCTCGATCCTGCCGCCGGGGGCCAGCGCGAAGACCGCGTTCTGCGGCGCGTCCAGCTGCAGCGCCTCGGCCAGCGGCAGCCCTTCGTGCAGCCCGCGCAAGAGCCGCCCGGTGATCGCGTGGCTGACCAGCAGCACCTCGCCCGGCAGGCGCCCGGCCTCGTCCAGCACCGCCTCCAGCCGCGCCAGCACCGGCGCCAGCCGCTCGCCGCCGGGGGCGTGGAACATCCACTGCCGCCGCGGCGCCGCGCGCCGGTGGCCGGGCGCCAGCGCCGTGATCTCTGCCCGGGTCAGCCCGTCCCAGTCGCCCAGCGCCACCTCGGACAGCCGCGGCTCGTCGGTGATCGCGGGCGGCGGCGCGAAGGCGCCGGCGACCAGCGCCGCCGTCGCCCGCGCCCGGCCGAGCGGGCTGCACAGGACCGTCGGCGGCGCGTCGAGGCGCTGCGCCAGCAGCCGCCCGACCGCGGCGGCCTGCGCCCGGCCCCGCGCGGTCAGCGGCGAATCCAGCCGCCCCTGATAGCGTCCCTGCAGGTTGAACGCGGTCTGCCCGTGCCGCATCAGCCAGATCACCGCCTTGACCCCCGCACCGGCCCGGGGGCAAGAGGAAGCCGCGCCTTCTGGAGGGGGCCGGTCCTGTACATCATCTCGCTCAGCTCGATCCCCTCGCGCTTCGCCGACCTGCCGCGGGTGCTGGCCGCGCTTCTGGCGCAGCACCGCCCGCCGGCCGAGGTCCGCCTCTATCTGCCGCGCCGCTACCGCCGCTTTCCCGACTATGACGGCGCCTTGCCAGATGTTCCGAAAGGTGTCGAGGTCATCCGCGTGCCCGACGACCTCGGGCCCGCGACCAAGGCGCTCTATGCCGCGCGGGACCTGCGCGGGCAGGCGGTCGACCTGCTCTATTGCGACGACGACCGGATCTATACCCCGGGCTGGGCCGGGCTGCTGCTGGCCGATCGCGCCGCGCATCCGGGGGCGGCGCTGTGCTTGCAGGGGTTCCACCTGCGCCACATCGGCCTGCCCGCGGTCACCCAGCCCGCGCCGCGGATGCGCCGCGGCCGCGGCCGGCGCGACCCGGCCTACCGGCTGCAGCGCGCCTGGCAGGCGCTGCGCTGGGGCGGGGCCGGGCGGGTGCCGCCCGCGCTGCGCGCCCGCCCGCGCAGCTTCGCTCGCTCGGGCTTCGCCGACATCGCCGAGGGGCTGTCGGGCGTGGCGATCCGGCCCGATTTCCTCGACGATGCCGCCTTCGACATCCCGCCCGTGCTCTGGGCGGTCGACGACGTCTGGCTGTCGGGGCAGATGATGCGCGCGGGCCACCCGGTCTGGCTGCACGCGACGCGGTCACGCTTCAGCATCGACCTGCCCAGCCAGCGCGGCCCCGAGGCGCTGCACCGCCAGGTGATCGAGGCGGCCGACCGCGACGCGGCGAACCGCGCCTGCGTCGCGCACCTGCAGCGCGCCTACGGGATCTGGCGCGCGGGCTGACCGGCATCCGAGGCGCGCCAGTGCCGGCGGCAGACCGAGACATAGCTTTCGTTGCCGCCGATCTGCACCTGGTCGCCGTCGAAGACCGGGCGCCCGTCGGCGCCCATGCGCAGCACCATCGTCGCCTTGCGCCCGCAGTGGCAGATCGTGCGCACCTCGCGCAGCTCGTCGGCCAGCGCCAGCAGCGCGGCCGAGCCCGGGAACAGCGCGCCGCGGAAGTCGACGCGCAGCCCGTAGCACATCACCGGCAGCCCCAGATCGTCGACGACCCGGGCCAGGTCCCAGACCTGCTCCTGGCTGAGGAATTGCGCTTCGTCGACGAAAACGCAGTGCGGATCGCAGTCGGCGACCGCCTGCTTGACGAAATCGAACATGTCGGTGGTTGCGTCGAAGGTGGCGGCGGGCTCGCCGATGCCGATGCGGCTCTCGACCCGGCCCGCGCCGGCGCGGTCGTCGATCGCGGCGGTCAGGATCACCGTCGCCATCCCGCGTTCGCGGTAGTTGTGCGACGCCTGCAGCAGGATCGTCGACTTGCCGGCGTTCATCGTCGAATAGTGGAAGTACAGCTTGGCCATGCGCGCGAGGGTTAGGCCCCCGCGCGCCGCAAATCAATCGCCGATCTGGCCCCGGTCGGGCGCCAGTCGGGTCCCGCTCAGGCGGGCTGCTGGCTCTTGGGCCGGCGCGAGGGGCGCCGGGCGGGGCGCTTGCGGCTGGGGCTGGCCTCGCCGCCGGCGGGCTTGGCCGCCGCCGGTTTCGGGCCGCGCTGGCCGCCGCCGTTGCCCTGCGGGCGCCCGGTGCCGCCGCCCTGCGACCGGCTCGGGCCCGGGCGGCCGCCGCCGCGCTGGCCGCGGCCCTTCGGCGTCGGGGCCGCACCCTCGGGCACCTCGCCGCCGATCACCGGGATCTCGGCCTTCATCGCCTTCTCGATCGCGCGCAGCTCGCCAAGTTCCGCCGGGGCGCAGAACGCCACCGCCCGGCCGTCCTTGCCCGCCCGCGCGGTGCGGCCGATGCGGTGGACATAGTTCTCGGGCACGTTCGGCAGGTCGAAGTTGTAGACGTGCTTCACATCCGGAATGTCGAGCCCGCGCGCCGCGACATCGGTCGCGATCAGCACCTCGATCTCGCCGGCGCGGAACGCGGCCAGCGCGCGCTCGCGCTGGTTCTGGCTTTTGTTGCCGTGGATCGCGGCGACCGAGAAGCCCCAGCTTTCCATCAGGCGCGACAGCTTTTCCGACCCGTGCTTGGTGCGGCCGAAGACCACCGCCAGCTCGCCCGGGTGCTTGCCCACGTACTCGGCCAGAAGCTTGGCCTTGTCGCCCTGGTTCACGTAGTGCACGCCCTGCTCGATCTTGTCGGCGGCCTTGCCGGGCGGGTTCACCGCGACGCGCACCGGCTCGGTCAGGTAGGTGTCGGCCAGCTCTTCCATCAGCTTCGGCATCGTGGCCGAGAACAGCAGCGTCTGGCGCGTGCGCGGCAGGTAGCGCGCGATCCGGCGCAGCGCGTGGATGAAGCCGATGTCCAGCATCTGGTCGGCTTCGTCCAGCACCAGGTACTCGGCCTTGGTCAGGTCGACCGAATTGCGGTCGAGGATGTCGATCAGCCGGCCCGGCGTCGCGATCAGCACGTCGACGCCGCGCTTCAGCCGCTCGATCTGGGCATTGACCGAGGCGCCGCCGACGATGCGGAACACGCGGATCGGCGTGCCGTCGGCATAGGCGGTGATGTTGTCCGAGATCTGGGTCGCCAGTTCCCGGGTGGGGGCGAGGATCAGCGCGCGGACCTGCTTCGGCCCCGGCTTGCCGCCGTGCTTGAGCAGGCGGGTGATCATCGGCAGGCCGAAGGCGGCGGTCTTGCCGGTGCCGGTCTGCGCCAGGCCCAGCAGGTCGCGGCCCTTGACGATCTCGGGGATCGCCTCGGCCTGGATCGGCGTCGGGGTGGTCAGGCCGATCTTGGCGATGTTCTTCAGGACGTCCGGGGCAAGGCCCAGGCTCTCGAAATTGCTCAAGGCTGTCTCTTTCGGATGGCGCGGCCCGCCTGGGACGGCGGCTGCGCAGGGGGGAGGGCACCCGGGGGAGAGACCGGGCGCATCGGGGGCGGGTCGCGGGCACGGCCCGCATGACCCCTGGCGTGATGGGAGCCGGTCCCCGATGCCTGTCGCCCGGCCACCCCCGCGCCCATCGGCGTCGGATCGGGGTGGTCGGCGGGCGCGGCTGCTCACGCGGCAGCGGGCCTCGGGTTTCCGGCAGATGGGGCAGGCGGGGCCGGAAGTCAAGCCTCGCGCGCCCGGCAGGGTCTTCGCCGGGGTCGTTGGGGGGCGGGCGCGACGTGATGCGGATGTGATGGCAGCCATGCGCCGGCCGCTCTCGCCGTGGCGCGGCCGATCGGCTAGATTGCGCGCCCGAGGGCGGCGGAAGACCGCCCGCGGATCGAGCCCCGGAGCCATATCATCATGCGTCACCCCCTGCTGGCCGCGGCCCTTGCCGCGTTCGTGGCGGCCCCGCCCCTTGCCGCGCCGCTCGCGGCCCAGCAGCTGCCTGCCGCCAGCGCCGGAACCACTGCCGACGCCGGGGCCGGCACCGAGGCAAAGGCCGGCACCGAAGCAGAGGCCGCGGCGCCCTCCGACCCGGCGCCCTCCGACCCGGCGACCGCGGCCGGCGGCGAGACGGCCGACGCGGCACCGGCCGAGCCCGCGGCAGAGGCACCCGCCGCCGCGACGGCGGGGCAGGCCGGCGACACGCCCTCGTCGCAGCCCGCGACCACGCCGGGCCCCGACACGCCGGCCGGCGCGCCGCCGGTCCCGCCGGTGAGCGATGCCGTCGAGGTGACCGAGGTCACCGCCTGCACCGCGGTGATCGGCGGGGTGGCCAAGACGCTGGGCTATGACGCGACCGACGAGAACACATGGTCGTCGAAGCGCGAGAAGCGCAACCTTGGCGCGGGGCGCTGCCCGGCCAAGGTGGTGATCGCCGACATGGCGCCGGACCTGTCGCCGCGCGAACGCGACGTGTTCTGCCTGCAAAGCGATCCGATGATGGGCTATTCGGGCCTTGCGATGGGCGATCGCGATGCGATGGGCCTGTGCGAGGGGCCTGGCAAGGTCTGCCGCTTCGTCAACGCCTCGGGCCGCGAGGCGCGCGAGATGGCCTCGGCCGGGGCCTCGGCGGGGGTGCAGGCGGTCAAGCACCAGTCGGGGGCGATGATCCTGTCGGGCTCGACCGCCGGGCTCAGCTCGGCCATGGCCGGGATCGGCAGCGCGGCGACGGCGCTGATGGCGGCGCCGCTGGCGCTGGCCGGGGCGGCCGCCAGCGTGGTCGTCGTCGGCGGCGCGGTCTGGGTCTGCGGCGACTAGCCGGATCGCCGCAGGGATCAGCGGGCTTTACGCCGCGGGGCAGGGCCGGTATTCCCGCCAGCGGACAAGCCAGCGGTGACCCGATGCCCGACCTTCTGATCGAACTCTTCTCCGAGGAAATCCCCGCGCGGATGCAGCCGCGTGCGCGCGAGGATCTGAAGGCGCTGGTGACGCAGGGTCTGGTCGATGCCGGCCTCACCTATGCCGCGGCCGCCGCCTTCTCGACGCCCCGGCGCCTGGCGCTGACGGTCGAGGGGCTGTCGGCGCAGTCGATGGCGGTGCGCGAAGAGCGCAAGGGCCCGCGCACCGACGCGCCCGAGAAGGCGATCGAGGGGTTCCTGCGCTCGACCGGGCTGACGCTGGCCGAGCTTGAGACGCGCGACGAGAAGAAGGGCCAGGTCTACTTCGCGGTGATCGAGAAGCCGGGCCGCGACGCCGCCGGCATCGTGGCCGAGGTGCTCGAGCGCACGATCCGCACCTTCCCCTGGCCGAAATCGATGCGCTGGGGCGAGGGTTCCCTGCGCTGGGTGCGCCCGCTGCAGTCGATCCTGTGCATCCTGACCGACGAGGCCGGCGCGACGGTGGTGCCGCTCGACATCGACGGCATCGTCGCGGGCGATACGACCGAGGGCCACCGCTTCATGGCGCCGGCGCGGTTTTCGGTCTCCTCGTTCGAGGATTACGCGGCGAAGCTCAAGCGCGCCCGCGTGGTGCTGAACGCCGCGGACCGGGCCGAGCACATCAAGGCCGACGCCACCAATGGCGCCTTTGCCGCCGGGCTCGAGATCGTCGAGGACGCGGGGCTGCTCGAGGAGATCTCGGGCCTCGTGGAATGGCCGGTGGTGCTGATGGGCGCGATCGGGGAAGAGTTCCTGGGCCTGCCGCCCGAGGTGCTGCAGACCTCGATGAAGGAGCACCAGAAGTTCTTCTCGGTCCGCAACCCGAAGACGGGCCGGATCGAGCGCTACGTGACCGTCGCCAACCGCGAGACGGCGGATGACGGCGCGACGATCCTGCACGGCAACGGCAAGGTGCTGCGGGCGCGGCTGTCGGATGCGAAATTCTTCTGGGAGAACGACCTGCGCGTGGTGTCCCAGCCCGAGGGGATGAAGATCCTCGGCGCCGGCCTCGCGAATGTCACCTTCCACAACAAGCTTGGCTCGCAGGCCGCGCGGGTGGCCCGCATCGCCACGCTGGCCGAGACGCTGGCCCCGGCCGTCGGCGCCGATCCCGCGCAGGCGCGGCTGGCGGCCGAGGTCGCCAAGGCCGACCTGCAATCGGCCATGGTCGGCGAGTTCCCGGAGCTTCAGGGCCTGATGGGCCGCTATTATGCCGAGGCCGCGGGCCTGCCCGCCGCCGTCGCCGCCGCCTGCGAGGCGCATTACGCCCCGCTCGGCCCCTCGGACGCGGTGCCGCAGGCGCCGGTCTCGGTCGCGGTGGCGCTCGCGGACAAGCTCGACACGCTGACCGGCTTCTGGGCGATCGACGAGAAGCCCACGGGCTCGAAGGATCCGTTCGCGCTGCGTCGGGCGGCACTTGGTTGCATTCGTCTGATCCTGACCAACGATCTGCGGCTGTCGCTGGCGGAAATGTTCGAAAAGGCCAACCCGGGCGCGGATGCGGCGGACCTGCTGTCGTTCTTCCACGACCGGCTCAAGGTGTATCTGCGCGATCAGGGCATCCGCCACGACGTCATCGACGCCTGCCTCGCGATGCCCGGGGCCGACGACCTGACGCTGCTGGTGAAACGCGCCCAGGCGCTGGCCACGGTGCTGGCGACCGAGGACGGGGCCAACCTGATCCAGGGCTTCAAGCGCGCCAACAACATCCTGACCCAGGCCGAGGCCAAGGACGGCGTCGAATACAGCTTCGGCGCCGACGTGAAGTTCGCCGAGCACGAGACGGAAAAGACGCTGTTCTCGGCGCTCGACACCGCCGAGGCGCTGATCGCGCCGGCGATGAAGGCCGAGGATTTCGCCGCCGCCATGGCGGCGATGGCCGCCCTGCGCGCCCCGATCGACGCCTTCTTCGAGGCGGTGCAGGTCAATGCCGACAACCAGGTCGTGCGCCGCAACCGGCTGAACCTGCTCAGCCGCATCCGCACCATCTGCCTCGCCGTCGCCGATCTCGGCCGGGTCGACGGCTGAGGGGGAGCGGAAAGGCCAATTGAAACCGGGCCCGGGACGGGGGAGTCTCGGGGCGGGGAGGGGGCGGCCCGGCAGCGCTTGCGGAGAATCGCAACCAGCGTATGCTGGCGCCGACAGGAGGATGCTGCGGTGCAGAAAACGCTGGATCTCACCGAGTACACGGTGATCGCGCCGACCGCGCCGATCGCGGTCGCGCGCCATGGCTGGCGTGCGAAATGCCTGCAGCGGCTGGTCCGGCTCGCGCTGCCGGTGCCGGTGACCGTGGCGCTGCCCTTCGACACCGTGCGCGCCATGGCCTCGGGCGCGCTGCCCAACGCCGCCCGCATCATCGCCGAATTCGGGCCCGGGCCGCTGGTCTCGGTCCGGCCCTCGCCCGAGAACCCGGAATGGGGCGGGCCCTCGACGGTGCTGAACGTCGGCATGAACGACGCGCTGCACGCGCGGCTGTCGGACAGCCACGGCGCCGAGGCCGCGGATGCGCTTTACCTGCATTTCGTGCAGGCCTTCGCGATCCATGTCGCGCGGCTGGACCCCGACCGGTTCAGCGATCCGCTCGGCCCCGGCGCGCTCGAGGCCGCGCTCGAGGCCTATGCCGACGAGACCGACGAACCCTTCCCGCAGGACCCGGCGCAGCAGCTGTCCGAGGTCATGCGCTCGATGGCGCGCAGCTGGGAGGGGCCGACGGCGCGGCTGCTGCGCCAGGCCAAGGGCGCCCCGGCCGAAGCGAGCCTGGGGCTGATCGTGCAGGGCATGGCGCTGGGCGTCGGGCCGGGCCTGTCGGGCTCGGGCACGATCCAGTTCGTCGAGGGCGTGACCGGCCAGCCGCAGGTGACGGGGCGCTTCCGCGGCCAGCATCAGGGCCGCGCCCCGCATCCCGGCGCCGACCGCCCCGCGCGCGAGACGCTGTACCTGACGACCGATCCGCGCGGCCCGGCGTTGCAGGATGCGGCGCCCGGGCTTTTCGCCGATCTGGTGGCGATGGGCGCGATCTGCCGCAAGCGCCTGCGCGAAGAGATGCAGATCGAATTCGCGATCGAGGACAGCCAGTTGCGGGTCATCGACGCGGTGCGGGTGCCGCGGTCGTCGCGGGCGGCGGTGCGCATCGCCGTGGCGCTGGCCGATGACGCGGTGATCACGCGCGAGGATGCGCTGCTGCGCATCGAGCCGCGGGCGCTGTCGGAACTGCTGCATTTCCAGGTCGATCCGCGGGTGCCGCGCGACCGGGTGGCGCGCGGGATCGCGGCCTCGCCGGGCGCGGCCACCGGGCGGATCGTCTTCACCGCCACCGCGGCCCAGGCCTCGGCCGCGCGGGGCGAGCCCTGCATCCTCGTGCGGCGCGAGACCGCGCCCGAGGACATCCGCGGCATGCACGCCGCCGTCGCAGTGCTGACCGAGCGCGGCGGCATGACCAGCCATGCGGCGGTGATCGCGCGCGGCCTCGGGCTGCCCTGCATCGTCGGCGCCTCCGAGATCCGGCTGTCGTCGCGCGACCGCACGCTGACCGGGCCCGACGGCCGGGTGCTGCGCGAGGGCGACGAGATCACCATCGACGGCACCAGCGGCGACGTGCTGGCCGGGGCGCCGGCGATGCTCGAACCGGCGCTCGACGACGGGTTCCGCACGCTGCTGCGCTGGGCCGACGCGGTGCGCGACATCGGCATCCGCGCCAATGCCGACACCCCCGACGATGCCCGCACCGCCCGGATGTTCGAGGCCGAGGGCATCGGGCTGTGCCGCACCGAGCACATGTTCTTCGACGAGGACCGTCTGACGGTGATGCGCGAGATGATCTTCGCCGACACCGCCGGCGACCGCCGCTCGGCGCTGGACCGGCTGCTGCCGATGCAGCGCGCCGACTTCATCGCGCTGTTCGACATCATGGCGGGGCTGCCGGTCTGCATCCGCCTGTTCGATCCGCCGCTGCACGAGTTCCTGCCCCATGACCGCGAGGGCCTGCGCGAGCTGGCCGAGGCGCTGGCGCGGCCGCTGTCCGAGGTCAGCCGCCGGGTCGAGGCCTTGACGGAATTCAACCCGATGCTGGGTATGCGAGGGGTCCGGCTGGGCATCACCATGCCGGAAATCTACGAAATGCAGGCAAGGGCGATCTTCGAGGCCACGATCGCGGCCCGCCGCCGCGGCGCGATGATCGTGCCCGAGATCATGATCCCGCTGGTCTCGGCCCGGCGCGAGGTCGAGCTGGTCAAGACCCGCATCGACGCCGTCGCGGCCGCGGTGCGCAACGAGACCGGCGGCACCTTCGACTATCGGCTCGGGGTGATGGTCGAGACGCCGCGCGCGGCGCTGCGCGCGGGCGAGATCGCGCAGCATTCGGCCTTCCTGTCCTTCGGCACCAACGACCTGACCCAGATGACCTACGGCCTGTCGCGCGACGATGCCGGGCGGTTCATGGGCAGCTACGTGCAGCAGGGCGTCTATGCCGAGGACCCGTTCCACACGCTCGACAACGACGGGGTGGGGGAGCTGCTGCTGATCGGCGCGCGCCGCGGCCGCGAGACCCGTCCGGACCTGACGCTGTCGATCTGCGGCGAGCATGGCGGCAACCCCGAATCCATCGCCTTCTGCCGCGCGGCGGGATTCGATTACGTCAGCTGCTCGCCGTTTCGCGTTCCGGTTGCGCGCCTCGCCGCCGCCCATTTCGCGCTGGTCGATCGCAAAACGCCACAAGATGCGCCAATGGCGCCGCCGTCCACCCGCTAGATCTTCCGCCCAAAACAGGATCTGGGGGTGCCGCGCCTTGCGCGGGAACGGTCGCGTTTTGCGACCGGGTGGCGGAAATCCGCCGACAAATCAGTCCCTTGGTGGGCAATGTTCAAACCGGTCTTTAATTGCCCCCGGTCGCGGAGATTCCGCGCGCCGTTGAAACAATGCCGGAAGCCGCATGACCCGTCTTCTCCGTTCGACCCTGGCCGCGAGCCTGATCGCCCTGGCGGGACCCGCCGCGGCGGACGTCACGATGAGCCAGTCGAACGCCCCCGCCGCCGCGATCGAAGGCGACGCGGCCCGGCTTCTGGGGCAGGAACACGCGGCGCTGTCGGGCGTCGCGCCCACGGCGGTCGCGGCGATGGTCGGCCCCGGGCCGCAGACCCAGCGCGGCCTGTTCGGCGCCTTCGCCCGGTTCGGGCGCAGCGGCGCGGTCGAGGGCCGGGCGACCGAGGCGAAGGTCACCGATCCCGCCTGGCTTGCCAGGCAGCCGATCCCCAAGGGTGACGACCAGTACCAGTGCCTGGCGCAGGCGCTGTATTTCGAGGCCCGCGGCGAGGGGCTGGACGGCCAGGCCGCGGTGGCCGAGGTGATCCTGAACCGGGTCGAGGCGCGCGACTATCCCAACACCATCTGCGGCGTGGTCAACCAATCGGGCGGCGGCAGCTGCCAGTTCTCGTACACCTGCGACGGCCGCCCCGAGACGATCGGCGACCGCTCCGCCTGGGACCGGGCCGGGCGCGTCGCCCGCGCGATGATGGACGGCGCGCCGCGCCTGCTGACCGCGGGCGCGACCCATTTCCACACGCCGCGCGTCAATCCGGGCTGGGCCCGGCGCTTCGTGAAGACCGCCACGATCGGTGACCACATCTTCTACCGCAAGCCCGGCGCCGCCGTCGCCTCGGGCGAAGAGGTCGTGGCCGACGCCTCGGGCACGCTGCGCCGCTGAGGTCGCCCCGGCCCGAAAAGGGGGCGGATTGCGCCTTCCCAGACCGGCCCGCGGCGATATATATCGCGCGTCTTTTCCCGCGGGAGCCTCGTCATGAGCACCGATATCAGCCTGGCCTTCGCCCATCCCGAGGAGCGGGCCGAAGCCTCGGCCGGGGCCGATCCCCGCGACCGCATCTCGCTGCGCGACCATGTCGTCGCGGCCGATATCGGCGCCTTCCAGCAGGAGCGCGGGCAAAGCCAGCGGCTGCGCTTCAACGTCGTGGTCGAGGTGCGCCCGCATCCCGCCGCGCTTGAGGACGACGTCGACCGGATCCTGAGCTACGACCGGATCACCGAGGCGATCGCGGCCGAGCTGGGCGCAAGCCGGCTGAACCTGCTCGAGACGCTGGCCGAGAAGGTCGGCGAGCGCATCCTGGACGAGCCGCAGGCGATGCGGGTCTTCGTGCGGATCGAGAAGCTCGACCGCGGCCCCGGCGCGCTGGGGGTCGAGATCGTGCGCTCGCGCGCCGCCGCCCCGGTGCGGGCACGGGCCGAGGATGGCTCGGACGCGGCGCTGCACCCGGTGGTGGCCTATCTCGACAACGCGACGATCGAGGGGCCGGGGCTGGCGGCGCGGCTGGACGCGCTGCAGGCCGAGGGCGTGCCGGTGATCCTGGCGGTGGGCCTGCCGCCCGGCGCGGTGCCCGAAAGCGGCCAGCCGGTCACCCAGCGGCGCATCGACCTGCTGGCGATCGAGCAGAACGCCTGGCGGCTGGCCGCGCGCGACCGCCGCTGCGTCGTCGTCGCCTCGCGCACCGAGATCGACTGGGCGATGAAGCACGACCAGATGGTGGTCTGGGCGCCGTCGAAGATCGTGCTGGACGCGGTGGACGGGCCCAAGGGCGCGGCGGGCGACGGCGTCGCGCTGGCGCTGTGGCTGGCCGAGAGCCTGGCCGCGACGCGGCTCGAGCTGCACGGGCCCGGATTGCGGGACGGCGTTCACGCCAATATGTCGGCGCCGGCGGGAAGCCGCGTTCCCGTGATCGCCCGCTGAGCCCCGGGGCCTTGCCAAGGCCGGGCGCTTGCGGTGAATGGGGCGGATGATGCGCTACTATCGCCCGCTGTGCCAGACCGGCCTGCCGATGACCCTGACCGCCCGCCGCCTGGCCGGGGGCTGGTCGTGGTTCGACCATGTCGAGGTTCTGGAACGCGGCATCGCGCCGCGGGTGATCCCGGTCGGCGACCTGCCGCAAAGCGCGCTGCAGGCGCTGACCCTGCCGCGCGCGGCCCATGCCGGGATGGCGATGGACCGGCCGCGGATCATGGGCATCCTGAACACCACGCCCGACAGCTTTTCCGACGGCGGCCGCTTCGACAATCCCGACATCGCCATCGCCCGCGCCCGCGAACTGACCGTGGCTGGCCAGCACATTCTCGACATCGGCGGCGAAAGCACCCGTCCCGGCGCCCCCGAGGTGCCCGTGGACGAGGAGATCGCCCGCACCGCCCCGGTGATCGCCGCGCTGCGCCGCGCCGGGCACGAGGGGCCGATCTCGATCGACACCCGCAAGGCCGCGGTGGCCGAGGCCGCGATCGCGGCCGGGGCCGACCTGGTGAACGACGTCTCGGGCTTCGACTTCGATCCCCGGATGGCCGAGGTCGTGGCCCGCAGCGGCGTCGCGGTCTGCCTGATGCATGCGCAGGGCATCCCCGAGACGATGCAGGACAACCCGGCCTACGACGACGTGCTGCTGGACGTCTACGACGCGCTGGCCGAGCGGGTGGCGCGGGCCGAGATGGCGGGCATCCACCCCGCGCGGATCTCGGTCGATCCGGGCATCGGCTTTGGCAAGACCGAGGCGCACAACATCGCGCTGATCCGCGGCCTGTCGCTGTTCCATGGCCTGGGCTGCCCGGTGCTGCTGGGGGTGTCGCGCAAGCGCTTCATCGGCCGGATCGGCGGCGGCGACGGCGGCACGGCTGCGGGGCGGATGCCCGGCACCGTGGCGATCACGATCGAGGGGCTGCGCCAGGGCGCGCAGATGCACCGGGTGCATGACGTGGCCGAGGTGACGCAGGCGCTGCGCCTGTGGCAGGAACTTCAAGGAGGGGAGCAGGCATGAGCCGCAAGCTGTTCGGAACCGATGGCGTCAGGGGCCGCGCCAATTCCCACCCGATGACCGCCGAGATGGCGCTGCGCCTTGGCGCGGCCGCCGGCCGCTGGTTCCGCCGCGACGGCTCGACCGTGCATCGCGCGGTGATCGGCAAGGACACCCGGCTGTCGGGCTACATGCTGGAGACCGCGCTGACCGCCGGGCTGACCTCGACGGGGATGAACGTGCTGCTGCTGGGGCCGGTGCCGACGCCGGCGGTCGGGTTCCTCACCCGCTCGATGCGGGCGGACCTGGGGATCATGATCTCGGCCAGCCACAACCCGGCCGACGACAACGGGATCAAGTTCTTCGGCCCCGACGGCTTCAAGCTGTCGGACGAGGCCGAGGCCGAGATCGAGGCGATGCTGGAAGGCGAGATCCGGCTGGCGCAGCCGCACAACATCGGGCGTGCCAAGCGTATCGACACCGGGCTTGGCCGCTATGTCGAATATGCCAAGACCACCTTCCCGCGCGGCGACACGCTGCGGGGCCTGAAGATCGTGGTCGACTGCGCCAACGGCGCCGCCTATCGCGCCGCGCCCGAGGTGCTGTGGGAGCTGGGCGCCGAGGTGATCGCCATCGGCACCGCGCCGGACGGGCGCAACATCAACGCGGGCGTGGGGTCGACCCATCCCGAGGCCGCGGCGAAGGCCGTGGTCGCGCATGGCGCCGATGTCGGCATCTCGCTCGACGGCGATGCCGACCGGGTGATGATCCTCGACGAGACCGGGGCGGTGGCCGACGGCGACCAGATCATGGCGCTGATCGCCGGCCGCTGGGCCGAGGAGGGGCGGCTGCGGGGCGGCGCGCTGGTGGCGACGGTGATGTCGAACCTCGGGCTAGAGCGCTACCTCGACGGTCGCGGCCTGCGGCTGGAGCGCACGGCGGTCGGCGACCGCTACGTGGTCGAGCGGATGCGCGAGAAGGGGATGAACCTTGGCGGCGAGCAGTCGGGCCACATCGTGATGACCGACTATGCCACCACCGGCGACGGGCTGATCGCCGGCCTGCAGTTCCTGGCCGCGATGGCCGAGACCGGGCGCCCGGCGTCGGAGCTGGTGCGCCAGTTCGAGACGGTGCCGCAGCTTCTCAAGAACGTGCGCTATGCCGCCGGCCAGGCCCCGCTGGAGGCCGAGGCGGTGCAGGCGATCATCCGGGCCTCGGAGGCGCGGCTGGCGGGGCAGGGGCGGCTTCTGATCCGCAAGTCGGGGACCGAGCCGCTGATCCGGGTCATGGCGGAATGCGAGGATGCGGGCCTTTTGGGCGAGGTCGTCGACGAGATCGTCGCCGCGGTCGAAAAAGCGGCAGCCTGACGCGAGACGGGCGGCCGCGATGGCCGCCCGATGTTCGATTCAGGCAAGCGTCACTTGCGCCGCGCGGCGGCGACGGCGACCGGCACCGGCTTTGCCGCGACCGGCGCGCCGCCCTGCAGCCATTCGCGGCCCAAGGCGACCAGCCACAGCGGCACCAGCATCGCCAGCAGTGCGCCATTGGCCGCCATCGGCGCCAGCGTCCGCTCCGCCATCGCGATCGACAGCAGGTAGACCAGCACCACGTGCGCCGCGAAGATCTGCAGCGAGTGGCGGCCCAGCATCACCAGCGCCTCGCGGGTGAAAAGCCAGCGGAACGCCTCGCCCGCCCAGGCCAGGCCCCGGTTGCCGCTGGTCGGCCCTGCGACGACCAGCCAGGTCACGAGGTAGAGGTTGACCGCGAAGGCCACCACGTAGATCGGCGCGAGGTTGCCGCGGTCGATGTTGGCGAAGATCATCCGTCGCCAGCCCTCGTCGCCCGCGCCGCTCCAGGCCATCACGTCGAGGGTGCCGAGGACGAGGAAGGCCGCGAGCGCGATCCAGAACACCGCCCGCATCTCGGGCCGCTTCAGCCGGTCGAGATCGAGCCGCCCCTCGGCCATCAGCCAGCCGAGCCAGAGCCCGCCCACGAACAGCGCCTGCCAGGCGAAGACGTTGAAGTAGATCCCGAGGTTGATCCCGTGCCCGGCCGCCGACAGCGCGCCTTCGACCGGAAGCTGGGCGAGGTCGGGCCAGCCGGTCTGCGCGACCAGCCACAGGCAGATCGAGGCCGCCAGCACGACGACGCCCTGGCCGCGCGAGAACATCACCAGCACCGCGGGCGTCGCCAGCATGAAGATGATGTACATCGGCAGAATGCCCATGTGCAGCGTGCCGGTCAGCAGCAGCGCCTGGGCGAGGGTGAAGACCAGCGGCTCTTCGGCGGGCTGGCGCAGGATCTGCGCCTCGACCCCCGCGAGCGGCAGCAGGAGCGCGGCGGCAAGGAACAGCAGGATCAGGCCGGCATGGTAGCTGTAGATCGTGCGCACCCGCGCGAAGATCCCCGCCCGCATCGCGCCGGCGCCCTTGCGCACCAGCCGCTTGGCATAGACCAGCCCGACCACGAGGCCCGAGATGAAGACGAAGCCCTGCGCATCCTCGACCCAGCCGAAATAGTGGTGGTTGATGTGGCCGAGCGGCGCATCGAGATAGGCGTTGGCATGCGCCACCATCATGAAGACGAGGAAAAATCCCCGGAAGCCGTCCAGTATGTTGAGGCGCATGGGATCCTCCCGCGCGGATGAGGGGCTCCGGAACGCGGCGACGGGGCCGGGCGCCGGGCCGCGGGGGGCGGCCGGTGCCGGCGGAACGCCGCGTCGGCGGGACGGCCGTTTGTCCGGATGGTTGTGGCAACAAGTCGCGACGGCGCGGTCCGGTTCCGCCCGCCCGCGGGCCGTCGGCGGCCGCTGGCCGACGGCGCCCCTTGCGCGGGCCCCGTCCGGCGCCATCTTCAGCCGATGACCATGCCCCCGCCGCCCCCGGCCGACATGCCCGCCGCCGCCTTCGATGCGGCGCGCGCCCGCGTGTCCGGCTTTGCGCGGCGGCATTTCTCGGTGCGGGGCACGCTGCGGCTGCACCGGGCGGCGCTGGGTTGGGACCTGCTGCGCGCGCCGGCCAACACCGCGCTTGCGCCGGTGAACCTGCTGCTGCGGCTGCTGGCGATGGCGCTTTACGCGGCGCGGGCGCGGGGTCTTGCGCGCCGGATCGCGGCGCGGCCGCTGATCCTGCGCACCGACACCGCCCGCGCGATCGAGCGGCTGGTGCGCGACGAGCTGCTGGGCCCGCCGATCGCCGCGGATGCGCTGCACCTGGGCGCCTATGGCGACACGCGCGGGGCGGTGGCCGAGTTCACGACCTCGCTGGTGCCGCTGGGGGCGGGGGCGGCGCTGTTCAAGACGGTGACGCCGGGCGTGCTGAGCCTGGCGCCGGCCTTCGCGCTCAGCGTGGCGCAGGGCGCGGCGATCGCGGCCTTCCCGCTGGGGGGTGGCATCGGCGCGCTGTGGTACGGCGCCTTTCCGGCTGCGCCCTCGACGGGGCTGACGCTGGGGGTGGCGGCGGCGATGATGCTGGTGCTGTCGCTGTGCGCAAGCTTCGCGGGGCTGGTGGCCGACCCGGTGCAGCTGCGCCTGGGTATCCACCAGCGGCGCCTGCACCGGCTGATCGACGCGCTCGAGGCCGAGGCGCGGGACGCGGGCTCGGGCCGGTTCGCGGCCGGCGAGCACTATCTGGCGCGGGTCTGGGACGCGACCGACGCAGGCGTCAGCCTGATCCGGATGCTGGGGCGCTGAGCGGGCAGGAAAAGACCGCGCATCCCGGGGATGCGCGGTCCGGTGTCATCTGGCCGGCAGGCTCAGTTGCGGGCCTTGTCGACCATCTTGCCTTTCGAGATCCACGGCATCATCGCGCGCAGCTTCTCGCCGACCTGCTCGATCTGGTGTTCGTCGTTGATGCGGCGGGTCGCCTTGAACGAGGGCTGGCCGACGGCGTTTTCCTGCATGAAGTCACGCACGAACTTGCCGTTCTGGATGTCGGTCAGAACCGCCTTCATCCGGGCCTTGGTCTCGTCGTAGGGCAGGATCCGCGGGCCCGAGACGTATTCGCCGTATTCGGCGGTGTTCGAGATCGAGTAGTTCATGTTCGCGATGCCGCCTTCGTAGATCAGGTCCACGATCAGCTTCACCTCGTGCAGGCACTCGAAATAGGCCATCTCGGGTTCGTAGCCGGCTTCGACCAGGGTTTCGAAGCCCATGCGGATCAGCTCGACCAGGCCGCCGCAGAGCACGGCCTGCTCGCCGAACAGGTCGGTCTCGCATTCCTGGCGGAAGTTGGTCTCGATGATGCCCGAGCGGCCGCCGCCGATGGCCGAGCAGTAGCTCAGGCCGATTTCCATGGCCTTGCCGGTCGCGTCGTTGTGGACCGCGACCAGGCAGGGCACGCCGCCGCCCTTGACGTATTCGCCGCGCACGGTGTGGCCCGGGCCCTTCGGCGCCATCATGATCACGTCGACGCCCGGCTTCGGCTCGATCAGGCCGAAATGCACGTTCAGGCCGTGGGCGAAGGCGATCGCCGAGCCTTCGCGCAGGTTGTCATGCACGTATTTCTTGTAGGTCTCGGCCTGCAGCTCGTCGGGCATGGTGAACATGATCACGTCGCACCAGGCCGCGGCCTCGGCGATGCCCATGACCTTGAGGCCCTCGCCTTCGGCCTTCTTGGCCGAGGGGCTGCCTTCGCGCAGGGCGACGACGATGTTCTTCGCGCCCGAATCGCGCAGGTTCAGCGCATGGGCGTGGCCCTGCGAACCGTAGCCGAGGATCGCGACCTTCTTGTCCTTGATCAGGTTGATGTCGCAATCGCGATCGTAATAGACGCGCATCGGGGTCTCCTTTTCCCTCTGGATGCGTGCATCATAGGCGAAGGCGGGATTGGCTTCTTGCAAAGCGGTGGGAATTTCGCGCATCTGCGGAAAGATCATTCGCCGGATGCGGGTTGTGCGAGATGTCCATTCAGGTTGACGATACCGACCGGCGGCTGCTGCGCCAGCTGATGGCCGAGCCGGGGCTGCCGACGGCGGAGCTTGCCGCGCGCGCGGGGGTGACCACGGCCACCTGCTGGCGCCGGCTGGAGCGGCTGGCCGAGGCGGGGATCCTGAAGGGGCAGGAGGCGGTCGTGGACTGGCGGGCGCTGGGATACGAGGTCGAGGTCAGCCTGCGCTTCATCCTCGACAAGACCGAGCCGCGCGCCTTCGACGAGTTCACCGAGGCCGCGCGCCGGGTGCCGGAGGTGATCGGGATCGAGACCTTCCTGGGCCGGGTCGACCTGCGGCTGACCGTGATCGCGCGCGACATGCGCCATTATCAGGAGATCTATCGCGCGCGGATCCTGACGCTGCCGCACATCGCCGACATCGAGGCGCTGATGCTGGTGGCGACGGTGAAGCATTCGGAAACCCTGCCGGTGTGACGGCCCAGTGTGACGGCGCCCGGGCGGGGGCGCGGGTGGCGGGCGCCGGAGGGGCTGCCGGCCCCTCCGGACCTCCCCGGGGATATTTGGACAAAGTCGAATGATCGATCTGGATGACATGGACCGGCAGATCCTGCGGGCGCTGGTGGCGGATGCGACGGTCAGTGCCGGGGCGCTGGGGCGGCGGCTGGGGCTGAGCCAGCCCGCCTGCTGGCGCCGGGTGCGGCGGCTGGAGGAGGCGGGGGTGATCGCCGGGCGGCGGGTGGTGCTGGACCGCGAGGCGCTGGGCTTCGGGGTGACGGTGTTCCTGGGCGTGAAGCTGCAGACCAAGGGGCGCGTCAGCCTCGAGGATTTCGAGCGGGCGGTGACGGCGATCCCGGAGGTGCAGCTGGTGCAGCACGTGCTGGGGCTGTTCGACTACCGCCTGCGGGTGGTGGCGCGCGACATCGCCGATTTCGAGCGGGTGCTGCGGCGGCGGATCATGACCCTGCCGGGCGTCGGCAATGTCGAGGCCAACGTGCTGCTGAGCGAGGAGCGCCGGCCGGGGCCGATCGGCTGAGTCGGTCGGCTGAGGCGGTCGGCTGAGTCGGTGGGCTGCAGCGGTCGGCGGGTGCGGTCAGCCGATGCCGAGGCCCGCCTTCATCGCCAGCCGGCGCAGCGGCGCGATGCCGTGGATCGCCGAGAGGCCGGCGGCGCGCAGGTCGCGCAGCGGCTGCGGCGCCAGCATCGAGGCGCGGTTGAGAAGGTCGATCCCGGCGAGGCGGGCGCGGATCTCGGGCGCGCGGGCGCGGGCATAGGCGGCCAGCATCCCGGCGCTGCCCAGCGCGTCGGGATCGGCGACGGCGAGGTCGCGCAGGGTGCGGATGTCGGCAAGGCTCATGTTCAGGCCCTGCGCGCCGATCGGCGGCACGACATGGGCGGCCTCGGCCACCAGCGCGCTGCGCGGGCCGGTCAGGCGGTCGGCGTGGCGGGCGATGATCGGCCAGACCGGGCGGCGGGTGATGAGCGTCAGGGGCCCGAGGAGGCCGCAGCTGCGCCGGGCGAGCTCGGCCTCGAAGGCGGGGGCGGGCAGGGCCGCGAGGCGCATCGCCTCGGGGCCGGTCTCCATCCAGACCACGGCCGAGCAGGGCAGGCCGTCGCGGTCGGGCAGCGGCACGAGGGTGAAGGGGCCGCCCGAGCGGTGGATCTCGGTCGAGACGTTGCCGTGCGGGATCGGGTGGGTGACGGCGAAGACCAGCGCCTTCTGGCCGTAGCGGCAGGTGCGGGCCCCGATCCCGAGCGCGGTGCGCACCGCGCTGTCGCGGCCGTCGGCGCCGACGAGGAGCCGGGCCGAGACCGTGGTGCCGTCGCTGAGCCGCGCCCGCGCCTCGGTCTCGCGCGCGAGAAGACCCGCAAGACCGCAGCCGGGGCGGAAGCGGGTGCCGGTCAGCGTCTCGAGATGGGCCGCGATCTCGCGCCGCAGCAGCCAGTTGGGGAGGTTCCAGCCGAAGGGCTGGTCCGAGATCTCGGCCGCGTCGAAGTCGCGGATCGCGCGCGGCTCGGGCGCGGGGCCGCCCGCGTCGACGATGCGCATCACCTGCAGCGGCGTCGCATGCGGCGCGAGGCGCGGCCAGAGGCCGATCTCGTCCAGAAGCCGCACCGAGGGCTGCAGGAAGGCGGTCGAGCGCAGGTCGGCGTCGGGATCGGCATCCGAGCTGGCGGGCGGGGCCGGGTCGACGACCAGCGTCGCGAAGCCCGCCGCACCGAAGGCCGCCGCGGCGATCAGCCCGGCGATGCCGCCGCCGGAAATCAGGATGTCGGTGGTCTCGGTCATCGCGCGCCTCCGGGTCTGGTCCCTAGGTAGCGCCGCGGCGGGGCGGTTTGAAGGGGTGTCAGAGCGCGATCCGGGCAAGGAAGCCCGCGAGGTCGTCGGTGTGGTGGTGGATGTGCGGCGCGGGGGCGGCGGTCTCGGCCACGTGCACCGTGCGCATGCCCATCGCATGCGGCGCGGCGAGGTTGCGCAGGTCGTCCTCGAACATCGCGCCGCGCGCGGGCGTGATCCCGGCCAGCGCGAACACCGTCTCGAAGGCGGCGCGCTCGGGCTTGGGGCGGAAGCCCGCGTGCTCGACGCCGTAGATGCCGTCGAACAGCCCGTCGAGCCCGCGCGCGGCCAGCACCCGCTCGGCATAGGGGCGCGAGCCGTTGGTGTAGACGATGCGCCGCCCCGGCAGCCGCGCGATCGCCGCGGCGAGGTCGGGGGCGGGCGCGAGCTGGGCCAGCGAGATGTCGTGCACGTCGTCGAGATAGGGCACCGGGTCGATCCCGTGTTCGCGCATCAGCCCGGCGAGGGTGGTGCCGTGCAGCTGCCAGTAGCGCCGGCGCAGCCCGTCGGCCTCGTCGCGCCCGACGCCGAGGCTCGACATCACCCAGGCGGTCATCCGGACCTCGATCTGGTCGAAGAGCCGCGCCGAGGGCGGATAGAGCGTGTTGTCGAGGTCGAAGACCCAGTCGGTGACGCCGTCGAAGCCGGCGATCGGGGCGGGGAGGGGGAGCGTGGCCATGGCGCGACGCTAGGCCGGGGCGCGGGCGCGCGCAAGCCGGCCGCGCAGCGCCTGCGCCGAGATGCGCGCTTGCCGAGCGGGGCCCGGCGGGCCTAGGGTGCGCGCCTGATCCCGCAGCCCGAACCGGACCGCCGAAGCCGATGCAGAAAGACGCCTACAGCCTGATCCTCGACGCCATCGACCAGGGCATCTACCGCCCCGGCGACCGTCTTGTGGAAAGCGAGCTTGCCGAACGCTTCGGCGTCTCGCGCACCCCGATCCGCGAGGCGCTGCAGCGGCTCGAGACGCAGTCGATGGCGGCGCGCGACGGCCGCAGCCTGGTCGTGGCCTCGCTCGACCACAACCAGCTGGCCGAGCTTTACGTGGTGCGCGCCGAGCTGGAGGGGCTGGCGGCGCGGCTCGCGGCGCTGCACGCGACCGAGGAGGAGTGCCGGGTGCTGAACGACATGGTCGCGGCCGACCGGCTGCTGGCGGGCGATCCGAACGCGCTGAGCCGCGCGAACCGCCGCTTTCACCGGCTGATCCACCTTGCGTCGCACAACCGCTACCTGGTGCAGCAGCTCGACCTCGTGCACCGCTCGATGGCGCTGTTGGCCACGACCTCGCTGGCGGCCGAGGGCCGCAGCGAGGCGACGCTGGCCGAACACGGCGCCATCGTCGAGGCGATCGCGCGGCGCGACCCCGATGCCGCCCAGGCCGCGCTGCGCACCCATATCAGCAAGGCCTTCGAGACCCGGCTGAAGCTGGACGCGGGCGAGATCCGCGGCTGATCCCGGCGCCGCCAGCGGCTCAGGACGGGCGCAGCGGATGCACCCGTCGATCCTCGCGCTCGGCCTCGGCCAGGTCGGCCATCAGCGCGTCGGGCAGGCCCGCCAGCGCCTCGGGCGCGGTGTCGAGCCCGGGCGCGCGCCCGGCGGCGATGTCGACCAGCGCCTGGTCGAAGACGCCGTGCTGGGTCTTGTCCCAGTAGAACGGCCTTGCGATGATCTCGTGCAGCGCCTTCCAGGCCGAGAAGGTGGCAAGCATGTTGTAGACATGCAGCACCGGCAGCCAGCGCCAGAGATGGCGGTGCGCCCGGCCGCGCGTGGCCCAGGCCGCGGCCAGCATCGTCACCACCTCGGCGCCGATGAACAGCGCGACCGCGGCATGGATCGCGCCCGGCGGCAGGCTCGCGGTCACCGGGTGGGGCAGGGCGAGCGACAGCAGCCAGAAGCTCCAGAGCACCGGTGCCAGCAGCGCCTGCAGCACCGATCCCAGCAGCAGCACCTGGATGCCGAGGAACGGCAGGGCCCCGATCTCGCGCCAGAGCCGCAGCGGCGCGCGCATGTGCACCGACCAGGTCACGAGAAATCCCTTCTGCCAGCGCGAGCGCTGCTTGATCCAGGGAATCACCCGCGCGTTCGCCTCCTCGAGCGTGACGATGCCGATCAGCTCGGTGCGCAGCCCGCGCCGGTGCAGCCGCAGCCCGAGGTCGGCATCCTCGGTCACGTTGTGCGCGTCCCAGCCGCCCAGCTCCTCGAGCGCGGCGCGGCGGAAATAGAGCGTCGTGCCCCCGAGCGGCACCACCATCCCCATGCGCGCGAGCCCGGGCAGCAGCACCCGGAACCAGGCCGCGTATTCCATGGTGAAGGCGCGGGCGATCCAGTTGGTGCGCGGGTTGTAGAAATCGAGCACGCCCTGCAGGCAGACCGTCGTCTCGGGCAGTTCGGCGAAGCGGCGCACGATGCGGTGGATGTGGTCGGGGGCGGGCGCGTCCTCGGCGTCGTAGACGCCGACGATCGAGCCGCGGCAGAAGTTCAGCGCGAAGTTCATCGCCCGCGGCTTGGTGCGGATCGGCCCGCGCGGCACCACGATCGGCCGGATCCAGCCCGGCAGGCCCGCCGCCTCGATCGCCTGGCGCGTCACCGCGTCGTCCTCCTCGATCACCAGCAGGACGTCCAGAAGCTCGCGCGGGTAGTCGAGCCGCGCGATCCGGGGCAAGAGCTTGCTGGCGACCTCGGGCTCGTGGAACATCGGCACCATGACCGAGACCACCGGCAGCCGGCCGACCTGCGCGTCGCGGTCTGCCGGCAGGTTGCGGCGGAAGCAGGTGGCGGCGAGCGCCGAGAGCTTGAGCAGCTGCGAGGCGACCAGAAGCCCCAGCGCCAGCGCGAACAGCCCCAGGAACACCGCCCGCGGCGCCAGCAGGAAGCCGAGCGCCAGCGTCGTGGTGACCGCGATCGCGACGCGGGCGTTGCGCAGCGGCGAGAGCGTGCGCGCCGACATCTCGGCCGGCACCTGCCATTCCGCGCGCCGCGCAAGCCGGGTCTGGCGCAGCGACAGCAGCGCCGCGCGGATCTGGCGGTCGGTCGCCAGCGCCATCAGGCAGGGCCCGAGCCGGGCCTGCAGCGTCTGGGCCGCGGCGGCGAAGCCGTCGGGATGCGCGGTCACCAGCACCACCCGCCCGCCGACCCGGCGCCAGGGGATCACCCCGTGGCGCAGGCAGTCGCGGGTGCCGGCGATGTCGAGAAGCCGCGGATCGGGCGGGCGGGCGGCGAGATTGAGCGCCTCGACCCGCCACTGCTGCGCCTGGGCGGCGAGCAGCGCGCCCTCGTCGACCCAGGCGTGGGCCAGCAGGATCTCGGCCAGCGGCAGGTCCAGCCGCGCGCCGAGCGCCACGGCCCGCATCAGGTTCTGCGGCTCGACCGCGCCGCGTTCAAGCAGCACTTGGCCAAGCGGCGGTCGGGACAGGGTCCGGTGCGGACGCGCGATGCCAGGGCCTGCCCGTCGGACGGGCAGCCTGACCACATCTGGTTCGGGCACGGGGGCAGCTCCTCGCAGGTGATGCCCGGAGGCTCGCCCGCGAGGGTTAAAACGCCGTTAAGCTTACCGACGGTGACACCCGTCCGGGCGCAACGCCCCGCACGTCGGCCGGCGCAGGATCAGGCCGCGCAGGATCAGGCGGCGCGGCGGGCCTTCATCGCCTCGGCGAAGCGCTCGAACAGGTAGTAGCTGTCCTGCGGGCCGGGGCTGGCCTCGGGGTGGTACTGCACCGAGAACACCGGCTTGCCGTCGACGGCGATGCCGCAGTTCGAGCCGTCGAAGAGCGACACGTGGGTCTCGCTCACGCCCACCGGCAGCGACTGGCTGTCGACGGTGAAGCCGTGGTTCATCGAGGTGATTTCGACCTTGCCGGTGGTCAGGTCCTTGACCGGGTGGTTCGCGCCGTGGTGGCCGTGGTTCATCTTGATGGTCTTGGCGCCAAGCGCCAGCGCCAGCATCTGGTGGCCAAGGCAGATGCCGAAGACCGGCACGTCGCGCGCGAGCACGCCCTGGATCATCGGCACGGCATAGGTGCCGGTCGCGGCCGGGTCGCCGGGGCCGTTCGACAGGAACACGCCCTCGGGGTTCAGCGCCAGCACCTCTTCCGCGGTGGCGGTCGCGGGCAGCACCGTCACGTCGCAGCCGGCCGAGGCGAGGCAGCGCAGGATGTTGCGCTTGGCGCCGTAGTCGATCGCCACCACCTTCATGCCGTCGCCGGTGCGCTCGGAGAAGCCCTCGGGCCAGGCCCAGCGCATCTCGTTCCAGCGGTAGCTCTGCGCGCAGGTCACGTCCTTGGCAAGGTCGAGCCCGACGAGGCCGGACCAGGCGCGGGCCTTCTTCACCAGCGCGTCGATGTCGAAATTGCCCTCGGGATCATGGGCGAGGGCGACATGCGGCGCGCCCTGCTGGCGGATGGCGCGGGTCAGGCGGCGGGTGTCGATGCCACCGACGCCGATCCGGCCGCGCTTTTCCAGCCAGGGCACAAGGTGCCCGGCGGCGCGCCAGTTCGACGGCTCGGTCGGGTCCCACTTGACCACCATGCCGGCGGCCACGGGATCGCCGGTCTCGTCATCCTCGGGGTTGGTGCCGACGTTGCCGACATGGGGGAAGGTGAAGGTCACGACCTGGCCCGCGTAGGAGGGATCAGTCATGATCTCCTGGTAGCCGGTCATCGCGGTGTTGAAGACCAGTTCGGCCACCGTCTCGCCCACGGCGCCGAAGCCGGTGCCGTAGAACAGCGTGCCATCGGCGAGGGCGATGCAGGCTGTGGGTTTCGGCTGCGGTTGGCTGGTCATGGCGCGACTCCACGGGGCGGTCAAATTCGCGGCAACCTATGTAAGGCGCGCGGCGCGGTCAAGGCGGGTTCGGCCCGCCGCCGTCGGGCCCCGGCGGGGCGCTGGCCGGGCGCTGGTCACGGCCCGGGCGCGCATTGGCAGAAGCCGCGGAAACCGCTATATTGGCCGCCTTTGCAACGTCTCACGGACCTCCCCATGACCATGAAAGACCGCATCGCCTCTGCCCTGAAGGAGGCGATGAAGGCCAAGGACGCCGACCGTCTGTCGACGCTTCGGCTGATCAATGCCGCGATCAAGGACCGCGAGATCGCGGCGCGCGGCGAGGGCGGCGGCGAGGGCGGGGTCGGCGACGCAGAGGTGCTGGCGATCCTGGCCAAGATGGTCAAGCAGCGCCAGGAAAGCGCCCGCGCCTACGAAGAGGGCGGCCGGCTGGAGCTGGCCGAGAAGGAACTGGCCGAGATCAAGGTGATCGAGGAATACCTGCCGCGGCAGCTGACCGGCGACGAGATCGCCGCGGCGATCGACGGCGCGGTGGCCGAGACCGGGGCCGCGTCGCTGCGCGACATGGGCAAGGTCATGGGCGCACTGAAGGCGCGCTATGCCGGGCAGATGGATTTCGGCGCGGTCGGCGGGCTCTTGAAGGCGCGGCTCGGCTGAGCGACGAACCGCGCGGGCGCGCCCGGCGTTCCCTGCGCAGCCTGCTATGGGTGCCCGCCCGACCCGGTTCCCCACACCAGACATCCGCGCCCGGTTCGGGCGCGCGATCCAAGGCCCGGCAGCGGTGCCTGCGCCGTGCTGTCGGCCAGGCGCGGCGCGGCCCGCGGGATGGCCGCGGCGACGCCACGCCAGGGCCTGACCGGGCGGCGCTCGCAAGCCTGAGGCGACCCGGCCGCGCGGGGGGCTTCTTTTGGGTTCTTCCGGGGCTCAGCCCGGCGCGGTGACGGCGGCGAAGGCGCGGGCAAGCTCGGGCTTCAGCCGCGCGCGCTCGTCCTCGCTCAGGAAGGCGCCGATCTCGACCTCGCGGCCGGCACCGCGCAGGGTCAGGTAGAACGGAACCGGCCCGCCGGCGTCGTAGTGCCGGATCTCGACCCAGTAGGGATTGGCGGCCCAGTGCCGCGCCGGGCCGCGGGCCGGGCGGTGGCTGAGCGTGACCTCGTCGCGGGTCAGCCGCAGGATCTCGAGCACCTCGCCGTCGCGGTAGCTGCGCGCGAGCGCCCACCAGACCGCTCCGATCGCGGCCAGCAGGAACGGCAGCAGCGCCCAGAGCACCGGCGTGCCCAGCACCGCCATCAGCGGCACCGCCAGCAGCAGCGCCGTCGCGGCGATGAACCCGACGAAGCCGCGCCGCGGCAGCGAGCGGTAGGGCCACAGGTGCAGCTCGGCCTCGGCCGCCGCGGGGGCGGGCATCCATTCGTAGGGCATCGGCGGCGCCTCGTCTTCGGAGCGGGGCAGGCGCCCAGCTAGCCCCGTCCCGCGCCGCGCATCAAGCGCTCCCGCACGTCAGATCGCACCTCAGCCCGGCGGCTCGCGCGCGCTGTCGAGCATGATCGTCAGCGCCGTCAGCTCGGCGAAGGTGACCTGGTCGACGGGGTAGAGGCTGTCGCGGTTGAGGAAGCCAAGCACCGTTGCGGCCAGCGTCTCGGGCCGGATCGGCGGCAGGTCGAACCCCGCCAGGTCCTGTGCGAGATCGCCGCGCGCGGCGCGCAGGTAGCACGCGCCCGGCAGCGATTCGGTCTGGGGGATGCGCAGCATCAGCACCCGCCCGCTCGAGGGGCGCGGCTCGGGACCCGAGATGATCACCCCCTGCATCTGCCCGATCAACACGCGCGCCGGCCGCCCCGGCGCCAGGAGCGAGAAGAACAGCCGCTCGTGCTGCTGCCGGCCGGAGGCGACGACAGAGGTATGCAGCACCGAGCCGTCGCGGAAGGCCTCGCCCTCGCAGCTCAGCAGCCCGTCGGGCAGCGCCTCGGCATAGCGCGCGACCAGCTTGTGGCGCTTGCCCTCCTCGATGGTGAACAGGCCGCGGACCAGCCGGTCGCGCTGCGACGGCGACCAGGCCCAGGAATAGGCGACATAGGTGCCGCAGAGATGGTCGCCGGTCTCCTCGGTCCGGTCCGAGCCCAGCCAGGCATCGCCGGCGAAGGCCTGGGCCCGCAGTTCGAGATCGGCGGCATCGGCGGAATAGAGCATGCACAGCTCGGTCAGGAAGGCCTCGGTCGAGCAGCCGGCGAACCACGCGCCCGAGCGCGCGGAGCCGACGAGCCTGGCCCAATCCTCGTAGACCTGCAGGGAGCGCGGCTGGGCGCGGCCCTGCAGCCATTTGAAACTGCGCTCGAGCTCGAACTCCGTCGCGGGATTGACGCTTCGGAACCGCGCGCAAAGCTCTTTGCGGGTTCCACAGGCGAGGACCGCTGCCGTCAGGCTGAGTTTTCGGGCGAAGGACATTTCAGTAACAGCTTAGACTCATTCCATTAGTCGCCACGTGGCGCCCGACCAGAATAGCAGAAGATTGCTGCCGGAAAATGGAAGAGGATACAACTTCCAGTGGCTTCCAAGTTTCGGCGTCGCGGCAGCGCCCGCGGGATCGGATAGTCGAAAGGCCGCCGGGTTCGAGGGGGGTCCCGGGCCGGCGGTACCATTTCCGTTTCCGTTCAGTCTGTGGGGAGTTCACGCCATGAAACAACCATACCGGGTGCTCGTACCGCCCGCCGCCGCCGTGCTGACGATCGCGCTTGCCGTCGCCGGCGGGGCGGCGCTGGCCGAGTCGCTGGTGCCGCCGGTCGTCGGGACGACCGATGCCGCGGCTTCGGCGAACCTTGGCCGCTATCGCACCATCGCCCCGATCGAGCAGGCCGATGCCGCGATGGTCACGCGCTCGGGCAGCGCGGGCCGGTACGACCGGTCGATGGCGCCCGGCGCCGAGGGCATGGGTGGCTTCGGTCCGCGCGGCGACGCGGGCGGGAAGTACCAGGTGCGCGGACCCGTGACGCCGGGGCCCGCGGGCGAAATCGAGCTTGCCGGCGGCTGACCGCCGCCCGGGCCGCGCCGGCGGCCCGCAAGCGCGGACCCGGCGATCGGGCGGGTTCAGGTCCGGCCCGGCCGGATCGGGCCTGCGCCAGACGACAGCGGCCCCGGGCGGGATGCCCGGGGCCGCGTCGTTTTCGGTGGCGGACCGTCGCGCGGGGCGCGCGCGGCGGCCGGGGTCCGGGGCGGGGTCCAGGGCGGGCCGGGGCCGGCGCCTCAGTGCGCGTGGGTCCGGTCCCAGTCCTCGCGCTTGGGCAGCTGCTCGAACGTGTGCTCGGGCGGCGGCGAGGGCAGGGTCCATTCCAGCGTGTCGGCGTATTCGTTCCAGTAGTTCGCCTCGGTCACCCGGGCGCCGCGGGTCAGCGTGTAGAACACGATGCCGATGAAGAAGACGAAGGACGCGAAGCTGAGGAAGGCCCCCATCGACGACACGAAGTTCCAGGTCGCATAGGCTTCCGGATAGTCGATGTAGCGCCGCGGCATGCCCTGGCGGCCCAGGAAGTGCTGCGGGAAGAAGGTCAGGTTCGCACCGATGAACATCATCCAGAAGTGCAGCTTGCCCGCCCATTCCGGGTACTGCCGGCCCGACATCTTGCCGATCCAGTAGTAGACGCCGGCGAAGATCCCGAAGACCGCACCAAGGCTCATCACGTAGTGGAAGTGCGCCACGACATAGTAGGTGTCGTGATAGACCCGGTCGACCGGCGCCTGCGACAGGACCACGCCGGTCACGCCGCCGACGGTGAACAGGAACAGGAAGCCGAAGGCCCAGAGCATCGGCGTCTTGAACTCGATCGAGCCGCCCCACATCGTCGCGATCCAGCTGAAGACCTTCACGCCGGTCGGCACCGCGATGACCATGGTGGCCAGCATGAAGTAGCTCTGCTGCGTGAGCGACATGCCCACGGTGTACATGTGGTGCGCCCAGACGACGAAGCCCAGCACCCCGATCGCCACCATCGCGTAGACCATCGGCAGGTAGCCGAAGATCGGCTTGCGCGAGAAGGTCGCGATCACGTGGCTGATGATGCCGAAGCCCGGCAGGATGATGATGTAGACCTCGGGGTGGCCGAAGAACCACAGGATGTGCTGGTAGAGGATCGGATCGCCGCCGCCGGCCGGATCGAAGAAGGCGGTGCCGAAGTTGCGGTCCATCAGCAGCATGGTGATCGCGCCGGCGAGCACCGGCAGCGACAGCAGGATCAGCCACGAGGTGACGAAGATCGACCAGCCGAAGAGCGGCACCTTGTGCAGGGTCATGCCCGGCGCGCGCATGTTCAGGAAGGTGGTGATCATGTTGATCGCGCCCAGGATCGACGAGGCGCCCGAGACGTGGACCGCGAAGATCGCGAGATCCATCGACGAGGTGTCGGCGTTCTGCGTCGAGAGCGGCGGATAGAGCACCCAGCCCACGCCCGCGCCCGCCTGGCTGTCGCCGCCCGGCGCCAGCATCGAGGCGACGCCCAGGCAGACGCCGGTGACGTAGAGCCAGTAGCTGAGGTTGTTCAGCCGCGGGAAGGCCATGTCCGGCGCGCCGATCTGCAGCGGCATGAAGTAGTTGCCAAAGCCGCCGAACAGCGCCGGGATGACGACGAAGAACATCATCAGCACGCCGTGATACGTGATCATCACGTTCCACAGGTGGCCGTTCGGGGTGCAGGCCTCGGCACTGGGGAACAGACGCGCGCCTTCGAGGCACATGAACTGCACGCCCGGATGCATCAGCTCCATGCGCATGTAGACGGTGAACAGCACCGACAGCAGGCCGACCGCGCCGGCGGTGAACAGGTACAGGACACCGATGTCCTTGTGGTTCGTCGACATGAACCAGCGGGTGAAGAACCCGCGCGGATCATGCTCTGCGTGGCCATGAACGGCTGCGTCGGCCATAGATCTCTCCCAATCCCTCGCGACGCCTCCGGGCCTCCTGCGCCGCACACGAAAAAGTCATAAGCCGAATGGCGCTTGCGGGCAATCGCGGCGTGGCTGACGTCGCGCAAAAACCGGTGACGGCGCCGGTGGCCGGCCGCCGTCGCCGGTCGCGGGCCTCACTGCCCGACGCTGGCCAGGTAGGCCGCGACGTCGGCCTGCGCCTTGTTGAGCTTGAAGGTCATCTTGGTCTTCGCGCCCTTGTCGCCGGTCTTCTCCTGCACGAACTTGTTGGGGTCGGTGACATAGGCCGCGAGATCCTCCTCGGTCCAGACCTCGCCGGCCTCGCCCAGCTCCTTGAGCGCGTCGGAATAGGAGAAGCCCTCTTCCGCGGCGGCGGGGCGGCCGATCACGCCGAACAGGTTCGGGCCGGTCTTGCCGCCCTTCACGATGTCGGTGCCGTCGGCCGAGGTGATCGCGTGGCAGGCGCGGCACTTCTTGAACTCGCTCTCGCCTTTCGCGGCGTCCTGCGCGGACGCGGCACCGGCCAGGACGACGAGCGCCCCGGTCGTGGCGATCAGTTTGGTCAGCATGGGTATCCTCCTTGGCATTCCTCGCGCGCCGTCGCGGCGCCCTTGCTAGGCCCTGCCGGCAGGTGCGCCTAAGCGGCACGCTGTCGCGGGCGCGCGTCCCGTCCGCCAGAATGCCGCCCCGCGGCGCCGCCGTCGCGTCCTCCATTGGTCGTAGGAGGATCGCGGCCGCCGGGCGCGCGGTCAACCGGCGGCGCAGGCCCGCGCGGCGCCGGGCGCGCGGCCGAACACCTCGTCGAACTTCGCCTGCAGCACCGCGTCGAGATCGTCGAGCGTCACCGGCAGCCCGAGATCGACGAGGCTGGTGACCCCGTGGCCGCGGATGCCGCAGGGGACGATGCCGTCGAAATGCGACAGGTCGGGCTCGACGTTGATCGAGATGCCGTGGAAGCTGACCCAGCGGCGCAGCTTCACGCCGATCGCGGCGATCTTGTCCTCGCGCGCGGAGCCGTCGAAGAGCGGCGGCTTGTCGGGGCGGCTGACCCAGACCCCGACGCGGCCGTCGCGCTTCTCGCCGCGGATGTTGAACTCGGCCAGCGTCTCGATCACCCAGTCCTCGAGCCGCGAGACGAAGCAGCGCACGTCGCGCCCGCGCTTGTTGAGGTCGAGCATCACGTAGGCCACGCGCTGGCCGGGGCCGTGATAGGTGTACTGCCCGCCGCGGCCGGCCTCGAACACCGGGAAGCGGTCGGGGGCGACCAGATCGGCGGGATCGGCCGAGGTGCCGGCGGTGTAGAGCGGCGGATGCTCGAGCAGCCAGATCGCCTCGCCGGCCTCGCCTGCCGCGATCGCGGCCACCCGCTCCTCCATCGCCTTCAGCGCCACGGGGTAGGGCACCGGGGCCTGGCTGTGGATCCATTCGACCATCGCGCGCTCCGTTCGCTGCGGCTGAGCCCGGGCGCGCGCGTGTGGGGGCGGGCCCGGGTGAAAAAGCGGATTTCCTCGCGCGGTCGTGATAGCCTGACCGCAATTTCAGAAGTGCCAGTTCTATTTCGGAGTAGATCGATGATCGTGAAGCGAATTGCAACGGCCTGCCTGGCAGGTTCCCTGGTCCTTGCCCCCGCGGGCCGCGTCGCGGCCGATGGCAAGGATGCAGCGCTTGGCCTGATCGTGGGCGGCATCCTTGGCGGTGCCATCGTCAACGAGAACAACAAGGCCCGCCAGCGCGAAGCGGTCGCCCAGCAGCAGTACCGCCGCAACGCCGCCAGTTCCGCCGCGCGCGCCGCCCAGCGCGAGCAGAACCGCGAGGTGCAGACGGCGCTGAACTACTTCGGCTTCCCGGTCGGCACGCCCGACGGCGCCTTCGGCCCGCGCACCCGCAGCGGCATCTCGGAGATGCAGGCGGTGCTGGGCTATCCGCCGACCGGCGAGCTGACCGAATACCAGCGCACGCTGCTGGTCGGGTCGTACCACCGCGGCGTCGCCTCGCCGCAGACGATGCAGCTGGCGGCCGGCCAGCCGATGGGGATGCGCGGCCTGCTGGTCGCCTGGCGCGACGAGCAGATGGGGATCGCCGCCCAGCCCGCGATGCCGGTGATGCCCGCCCAGGCGATGCCCGCCCCCGCGATGCCGGCCCCGGCGATGCCCTCGCAGGCCGCGCCCGCGGTGATGGCCGCGCTGCCCGTGGTGCCCGGGGCCGCGCCGGCCGCCGGCCTGCCGTCGTTCATGGGGGGCGACATCGCGCAGGCCTCGCTGGCCTCGCAGTGCAACAAGGTCAGCCTGATGACCTCGACCAACGGCGGCTTCGTCACCGCCGCCAGCCTGAGCGATCCGAATCAGGCGCTGGCCGAGCAGTTCTGCCTCGCGCGGACCTACGCGATCGCGCAGGGCGAGGAGATGGCGGGCCGGATCCAGGGCTTCACGCCCGCGCAGATCGCGCAGCAGTGCCAGGGCTTCGCGCCGGCGATGGCGGCGCAGGTCGCGGCGGTGGCGATGCAGCCGGCCAACGTGGTGATGTCCGAGGTGCAGGGCTTCGCCGCCAGCAGCGGCATGACCCCGCAGCAGCTGATCTCGACCGCGAAGATCTGCCTCTCGGTCGGCTACCGCACCGACGACATGGCGGTGGCGATCAGCTCGGGCCTGCTGCTCGCCTCGCTGGGCGAGGCGCCCTATGCCGAGCTGATCGGCCATCACCTGTCGCAGGGATTCGGCACCTCGCAGCGGCCCGACCTGGCGCTGTCGTGGTATGACACGGCCTTCGACGCGCTTGGCATGGGGGTGACGCCGGTCTTCGCGCCGGGCCAGCCCGAGCGGACCGCGCTCGTGCGCAGTGCCGCCTACCGGGCGGGCGGGCGCGCCGATCCGATGGCGGCCCCCGTTCCGGCCGCGCTGCCCAGCTTCGGCGCGCCGGCGCAGCAGTCCTTCGTCGCGCCGCCGGCCCTCGGCGCCGCGCCCGCAGGCGCCGCGGTGCCGGCGATGGCGGTCGGCGCCACGGACGGCATCACGGGGGGGGCAGGGGGCGCCGGGACGCTGCCCGAGGCCGCGCCGCTGCCGCTGACGACCTTCGGGAACTGAGGGGGCGGGCCGGCGGCGGCCCCGCGCGACGGGCGCCGCCGCTGGGCCTTGCAGGCCGATCGACGGGGTGAAAATTCCCTCTTGAGTACCCCGTTTTCCTCGGCTAGAAGGCCCACACCTCAGCGGGGCTGGCGCCTCGCAAAACAGAGTGCGGTCGTGGCGGAATTGGTAGACGCGCAGCGTTGAGGTCGCTGTGGGCTAACCCCCGTGGAAGTTCGAGTCTTCTCGACCGCACCACTCTCCTTCTTCTGAACAGCCAGGCATGGCGCATCGGTCGCCTTCCCAGCGCCGCATCCGCGCGAGCCCGCCCATGCTGTCCGATCCCGATCCCGATCCCGATCCCGTCTGGTCCCTGCCCGCGCCGGGCGAGCTGCGGCTGACGCTTGCCGCGCGCGCAGCGGGGCAGGGCGTGGTCGTCAGGATCCGGCCGCCGCAGGGCCCTGCGCCCGCGGCCGGCTGGCCGTCGCTGTGGCTGCTCGACGGCGACGCGACCTTCCCGCTGACCGCGCCGGGCGCGGGCCTTGTCGTGGCGATCGCCTTCCCCTCGGGCGAGCGCTTCGACACCCCGCGCCGGTCCGAGGCCTTCACCCCGCCGCCCGACGCCGAGACCGGCGCGCCGCGCTCGGGCCCGGTGCACGGCGGCGCCGCGCGATTCCGCCAGTTCCTGCTGCAGGTCCTGCGGCCGCTGGTCGCCGCGCGCTGGCCGCTCGATCCGGGCGCGACGGTGCTGTTCGGGTTCTCCTACGGCGGGCTTTTCGCCTGCGACACGCTGCTGGCGGCGCCGGGCAGCTTCGCGCGGATCTGGGCGGCGAGCCCGTCGCTGTGGTTCAGCGACCGCCAGCTGCTGCGCCGGCTCGCGGCGGGCGGCACGGCGCTGCAGACGCCGGGGGCGGCACGGCCAGAGGTGACGATCACCGCCGGCTGCCATGAACAGCATCCGCCGCCCAGCACCGCGCCCGAGCGCCGTGCCCATCTCGCGCGGCGCGCGATGCTGGACACCACCGCCGCCTTCGCGCGCGGCCTGCGGGCGGCGGGGCTTCCCGTGACGCTGGTCCATGCCGAGGGGGCCGACCACTTCGCGATGCTCGCGCCCGGCGTCCGCGGTGCGCAAGCTGCCGCCTTCGCACCCTTTTCCCGCCCGGACCATCCGCTATAGTCGCCCCGGGCAAGGGGCGGCTGACAGGCGGCGGGGCGACGATGACGGCATTCAACATCCTGGCCGTGGTGCAGGCGGGGCGGCTGGAATACGAGGCGCTGGTGCTGGCGGCAAGCCTGGCGCAGAACAGCCCCGCGCTGGCGGGTCGCTTGTGGCTGGCCGAGCCGCAGCCGGGCCCGCACTGGCCCGCCGATCCCCGGATCTCGGCCCCGGTGCGGGCGCAGCTGGAAAAGCTGGGCGCGCGGATCGTGCCGCTCGAGAACCGCCAGTTCGGCGCGACCTATCCCTATGGCAACAAGATCGAGGCGCTCGGGGTCCTGCCTGCGGGCGAGCCGTTCCTGTTTCTCGACACCGACACGCTGGTGCTGGGCGATCTGGCCGCGGTGCCCTTCGATTTCGCGCGGCCCGCGGCCTCGATGCGGCGCGAGGGCACCTGGCCCGAGCCGCCGCTTTACGGCCCCGGCTATGGCGCGATCTGGAAATCGCTCTACGACCGCTTCGGGCTGGAGTTCGAGACGACGCTGGACCTGACCCAGCCCGACGAATACTGGGCGCGCTACCTCTATTTCAACGCGGGCTGGTTCTTCGGCGCCGATCCGGCAGCCTTCGGGCAGCGGTTCCTCGACTGGGCGCTGTCGGTGCGCGACGATCCGCCCGAGGCGCTCGCGTGCCAGTCGCTCGACCCCTGGCTTGACCAGGTGGTGCTGCCGCTGGTGATCCACAGCTTCGGCGGCGGGCGCCCGGGGCCGGAGCTGGCCGGGCTCGACGGCGATGTCACCTGCCACTACCGCACGCTGCCGCTGCTTTATGCGCGCGAGAGCGACGCGGTGGTCGCGACGCTTGAGTCGGTGATGGCGCCGAACCCGATCAAGAAGCTGCTGAAGGACTGGGAGCCGATGAAGCGCATCGTCTACCAGGGCCGGGGGGCGAAGGTGCGCGCGCTGTTCGACCGCGACGATCTGCCCCGGCGCGAACAGGCGATCCGCGCCCGGATCAAGGGCGCCGGTCTGTGGATGCGATAAGGCCCGGGCGCCCTGGCGCCTGCCGGTGAGCGGCGCGCCTCAGCGCCCGTCTTCTGGCCGGGTGCGGCCGGTCTCATTGGTGCGCCCATCAGTGCGGCCGTCACCGATTTCGCCAAACAGCCCCGTCATCGCGATCAGCGCCTGGCGCAGCAGCGGCGCCAGCGCGTGCTCGTCGGGCGCGTGCTGGTTGCAGCCGGCATAGCTGTGCGGGATCCAGACCGTGGGCAGGCCCAGCGTCTCGGCAAAGCAGCCGTTCGGCAGCGAACCGCCGAGGTTCGGCAGCAGGTGCGGCCGCAGGCCCGTGGCGCGCTCGAGCGCGGCGGCGACGGCGGTGACCCAGGGGTGGTCGGGATCAAGCCGGGTGGCGCCGAAGTCGCTGTCGCCCGGGTCGCGGATCTCGACCATGCCGAAGCCCGCGGCGTCGAGGTGGCGGCGCAGCGCGGGCAGGATCGCGCGCGGGTCGGTGCCGGTGACGAAGCGCAGCTGGCAGGTCGCGCGCGCCGAGCCCGCGATCGCGTTCACCGGCGCTTCGGGGCGGCCCGCGTGCAGGGCGAGGATGGCGAAGCTGTTCCAGCCGAACACCCGCTCGGCCGGGCTGAGGCCGGGTTCGCCCCACTGCTCGGACAGCGCGAAGCCGGCCTCGACCGGGGGCAGGGCGGCCAGGATCTCGCGCAGGCGGGGGGTGAGGCTGTCGGGCCGCCATTCGGGCACCCGGATCGCGCCGCGCGCGTCGGTGATCACCGCCAGCGCCTGCGCGAGGATCATCGCCGGATCGGCGAGCAGCCCGCCGAAATTGCCCGAGTGATGGGCGCCCGCGCGCAGGTTCACGACCAGCTCGAAGGTCTTGGCCCCGCGCGCGCCGGTGAAGATCGTCGGCCGGTCGGGCGCCAGCCGCGGCCCGTCCGAGGCGATCAGAACGTCGGCCGCCAGCGCCTGCCGCTCGGCCGCGCAGAAGGCGTCGAGCCCCGGCGAGCCGGTCTCCTCGCCCATCTCGATCAGCAGCTTCGCATTGAACCCGAGCCGCCCGCGCTCTGCGATCAGCAGGCCCAGCGCGGCGATGTTGACGAGGTGCTGGCCCTTGTTGTCGGCCGCGCCCCGGCCATAGAGCCGGTCGCCCTCGGCCGTCAGCCGGAACGGCGACAGGCCCGCGCGCCAGTCCGCGGATTGCGCGCGGATCACGTCGCCATGGCCGTAGATCAGCACCGTCGGCAGCGCCGGATCCTCGATCCGCGTGGCCAGCAGGATCGGCGGCGCGCCGGCGACGGGATTGTCGTGCACCCTGCCGTCAAAGCCCATCGGCGCGAGCAGCGGCAGCAGCACGTCGTCGAGATAGGCGCGCAGGTGCGGCGCGGCCGCGGGGTCCTGGCTTTCGCTCGGGATCGCGACGGCACGGGCCAGAAGCGCGGTGAAGTCGCCCGAATCGAACAGCGCGGCGGCGGCATCGGTCAGGGTCATGGCGGTCCTTTCGGGATCAGCCGCGGGCGGCCTTCTCGGCAAGGCCCGAGGTGCCGTGGCGGCGGTCGAGCTCGGCCAGCACGTCGGCCAGGGCGACGTCGCGGGCGGCGAGCATGACCACGAGGTGATAGAGCACGTCCGCCGCCTCGTAGGTCAGCTTGTCGCGGTCGCCCTTCACCGCCTCGATGATCGCCTCGACGGCTTCCTCGCCGAATTTCTCGGCGCATTTCTCGGGGCCGCGCGCCAGCAGCTTCGCGGTCCACGAGCTTTCGGGGTCGGCGCCCCTGCGGGCGGCGACGGTGGCGGCGAGACGGTCGAGCGCGTGGGTCATGCAAGCCTCATCGGGATGCCGGCGGCGGCCATGTGTGCCTTGGCCTCGGCGATGGTGAAGTCGCCGAAATGGAAGATCGAGGCCGCGAGCACGGCCGAGGCGCCGCCCTTGGTCACGCCCTCGACCAGGTGGTCGAGCGTGCCGACGCCGCCTGACGCGATCACCGGCAGCGCGACCGCGTCCGAGATGGCGCGGGTCAGCGGCAGGTTGAAGCCCGCGCGCGTGCCGTCGCGGTCCATCGAGGTCAGCAGGATCTCGCCCGCGCCCTTCGCGGCGACGGTGCGGGCGAAGTCGACCGCGTCGATGCCGGTGGGCTTGCGGCCGCCATGGGTGAAGATCTCCCACCGGCCGGGCGCCACGGTCTTGGCGTCGATGGCGACGACGATGCACTGGCTGCCGAAGCGGTCGGCGGCGCGGGCGACGACGTCCGGATCGGCGACGGCGGCGGAGTTGAAGCTGACCTTGTCGGCCCCGGCCAGCAGCAGCGCGCGCACGTCCTCGGGCGTGCGCACCCCGCCGCCGACGGTCAGCGGCATGAAGCACTGCTCGGCCGTGCGGGTCACAAGGTCGAACATCGTGCCGCGGTTTTCATGCGTGGCGTGGATGTCGAGGAAGCACAGCTCGTCGGCGCCGGCGGCGTCATAGGCCTTGGCGGCCTCGACCGGGTCGCCCGCGTCGCGCAGGTCGACGAAGTTGACGCCCTTGACGACGCGGCCGTCGGCCACGTCGAGGCAGGGAATGATCCGGGTCTTGAGCATGGGCGGTCCCCTTTCGCGGATGCTCTAGCGCGCGCACGGCCCGAGGGGAAGGGCGATGCAGGGGCTGTGGCGAGGGGAGGGGGCGCTGCCCCCTCTTGGCCTGCGGCCAATTCACCCCCGGGATATTTGGACCAACGCGAAACACGCTTTCGCATTGGCTTAAATATCCCCGCCGGAGGCGCAGCCTGTCGCCACGCCGGTCCGGCCGGGGTCAGCGCCGCTTCGGCCTCAGCGCCGCCAGCGCCTCGGCAAGGTCGATGGCGCCGTCGTAGAGGGCCCGGCCCGAGATCGCGCCGTTCAGCATCGGCGCCGCGTCGCGCAGCGCGGTCAGGTCGGCGAGCGAGGAGACCCCGCCCGAGGCGATCACCGGGATGTTGACGGCCTTGGCCAGCGCCGCGGTCGCCTCGACATTCGGGCCGCCCATCGCGCCGTCGCGGTCGATGTCGGTGTAGATGATCGCGGCGACGCCCGCGTCCTCGAAGCTGCGGGCAAGATCGGTGACCATCACGTCCGTCTCGGTCGCCCAGCCCTTGGTCGCGACCCGGCCGTTGCGGGCGTCGATGCCGACGGCGATCTTGCCGGGGAAGACGGTCGCGGCCTCGCGCACCAGCGCCGGGTTGTCGACCGCCACGGTGCCGAGGATCACCCGGGCGAGGCCCTTTTCCAGCCAGCGCTCGATCGTCGCCATGTCGCGGATGCCGCCGCCGAGCTGGCAGGGCACCTTGACGCGGGCGAGGATCGCCTCGACGGCGGCGGCGTTCACCGGCGCGCCGGCGAAGGCGCCGTTGAGATCGACGAGGTGGATCCAGCCGCAGCCCGCCGCCTCGAAGGCTGCCGCCTGCGCGGCCGGGTCGTCCGAGAACACGGTGGCCTGGTCCATGTCGCCCTTGAACAGCCGCACGCAGTTGCCGTCCTTCAGGTCGATCGCGGGATAGAGGATCATGCTCGGGGACTCCTTGCCCACTTTCCGTCGGGGCGCCTCATGCCACGCGGGGGCGCGGGGCTCAAGGGTCGGGGAGGGGGCGGGCGCCCGTCAGCCGAAGACCGACCAGCCGGTGGCGCGGGCCAGCATCTCCATCGCCTCGGTGCCCAGCTTCGAATTGCCGCGGGCATTGAGGCCGGGCGACCAGACCGCGATCGCGGCGCGGCCGGGCGCGACCGCGAGAATGCCGCCGCCGACGCCCGATTTCGCGGGCAGGCCGACGCGGTAGGCGAAATCGCCCGAGGCGTCGTAATGGCCGCAGCTCATCATGATCGCCCCGATCCGGCGCACGCGGTCGGGCGAAACGAGGCGCGGCGTGCCGGGCGCGTTGGTCAGGAACAGGCCCGCCCGGGCAAGCTCGGTGCAGGTCATCTCGATCGCGCACTGGTGGAAGTAGCAGCCGAGCGTGCATTCCACGGCATTGGTGAGGTTGCCATGGGCGGCGATGAAATGCGCGAGCGCCCGGTTGCGGTGGCCGGTGTCGGATTCCGACCGCGCCACCGCCTCGTTGATCCGGATCGGGCCGGTGGCGGGGTCCTGGCCGGCGGCGGTGCGCACGAAGCGCAGGATCTCGCCCAGAAGCTCGCGCGGGGCATGGCCGGCAAGGATCGCGTCGGTGACCACGATCGCGCCGGCATTGATGAACGGGTTGCGCGGGCGGCCGTGCTCGAGTTCGAGCTGCAGGATCGAGTTGAAGGGCTGGCCCGAGGGTTCGCGGCCGACCCGGCTCCAGAGGCTGTCGCCGAGCCGGCCGAGCGCGAGTGCCAGCGTGAACACCTTCGAGATCGACTGGATCGAGAACGGCGTGTCGGCATCGCCCGCGGCATGGACGGTGCCGTCGGGCAGGGCGACGGCGATGCCGAAGCGGCGCGGGTCGACCGCCGCCAGCTCGGGGATGTAGCTTGCGACCTGGCCGCGATCCTCGCTGACCGCCAGCGTGTGCACGATGCGGTCGAGGATCTCGGGGAGCGGCCGCAGCGGCATCAGGGGGCCCAGGCGAGGAAGTTGGCGATCAGCCGCAGGCCGGTGGCCTGGCTTTTCTCGGGGTGGAACTGGGTGCCGATGACGGTGCCGCGCCCGACGATCGCGGTGACGGGGCCGGCGTAGTCGACATGGGCCAGCAGGTCGGCGGAATCGGCGACCTGCATGTGGTAGGAATGCACGAAATAGGCGTGATCGCCGGTCGCGATCCCGTCGAGCACCGGGTGCGCGCGGTCGATCACCAAGTCGTTCCAGCCCATGTGCGGCACCTTCAGCGCCCGGTCGGCCGGGGTGATCCGGGTGACCTCGCCGCCGATCCAGCCGAAGCCCGGCGTGGGTTCGTGTTCCAGCCCGCGCGTCGCCAGCATCTGCATCCCGATGCAGATCCCCAGGAAGGGCCGGCCCTTGACCGTCACCGCCTCGTCGATCGCCTGGTGCAGGTCGGAGCGGTCATAGAGCGCGCGGCGGCAGGCCGGGAAGGCGCCGTCGCCGGGCAGCACGATGCGGTCGGCCTTCGCCACCACCTCGGGGTCCGAAGTGACGGTGACGGTGCCGGCGCCGGTCTCGGCCGCCATGCGCTGGAACGCCTTTTCCGCCGAATGCAGGTTGCCGCTGTCGTAATCGACCAGTGCCGTCAGCATCAGAGCGCGCCCTTGGTCGAGGGCAGCTGGCCCTCCAGCCGCGGGTCGGTCTCGACCGCCATGCGCAGGGCGCGGGCGACGGCCTTGAAGGCGGCCTCGGCGATGTGGTGGCTGTTGAGGCCGTGAAGCTTGTCGACATGCAGCGTGATGCCGCCGTGGGTGGCGAGCGCCTGGAAGAACTCGCGCACCAGCTCGGTGTCGAAGCTGCCGATCTTCTCGGTCGGGAAGTCGAGGTTCCAGACCAGGAAGGGCCGGCCCGACAGGTCGAGCGCGCAGGCGACCTGGGCGTCGTCCATCGCCAGGTTGAAATGGCCATAGCGGCGGATGCCGCGCTTGTCGCCAAGCGCGCGGGCCAGGGCCTGGCCGATGGCGATGCCGGTATCCTCGACCGTGTGGTGGTCGTCGATATGGGTGTCGCCCTGGGTCTGGATGTTCAGGTCGATCAGCGAGTGGCGCGACAGCTGGTCGAGCATGTGGTCGAAGAAGCCCACCCCGGTCTCGTTGCGATAGCTGCCGGTGCCGTCGAGTTCGAGCATGACCGAGACCGAGGTCTCGGCGGTCTTGCGGGTGATGGTGGCGCTGCGCATCGGCTTCTTTCCCTTGAGGACGGGTGCCTTATAGGGCCGGCGCGGGGCTTGGGCAAATGATTGGGTGCGGCTGCGGCCTTGCCCTGCGTTCCGCCCCGCAGGGGCGCGGGGCTTCCGCAAGCTCGGGCGTCCCGGCCGGCGCCGCATCGCGAGGTGCCGGCAGGCGTCGGACCGCCGCCCTGTCCGCTGCCCTGTCCGTCGCGATATCCGCCGCCGCGCGGCGCCCGAGGCCGCGGCTGGCGTGCCTTTCGTGACACGAGGCCAAGCGGCGCCCCGACCCGGTGCCGGCGTCGGCATCGTGGCGCGGACGCGCGCCGGGCCGACTCGAGCGGGCTGGCGAACGCTTGCCCGGGGCCCGACGATTCCGGGCCGGCCGTCGTCGGGCGCGCTAGGGGCTGCCTTCCGACCGCAGCGCCGCCTTCCACCCGGCCATGAACTGTTCGTGCTTGAGCCGGTCGAGGTAGGTCAGCAGGCCCGGGTCCAGCCGGATCGGCAGGAACGTGCCCTCGTGCGCGCGCAGCTGCTCGAGCGCCGGGCTGCTGACATCGGCCGGCGGCAGGATCGGCAAGAGCCGCGTGTCGGTGACCAGGCTGCGCTGCCCGGCCTCGGACAGGACGAATTGCAGGAACCGCAGGCCAAGCTCGGGGTTCTCGGCGGTCCGGGGCACGAAGGCGGTGCGGGTCATCACCAGGTTGTAGTCGTCCAGCAGGTGCACCGCCGTCCGCGGATCGGTCGCGGTCATCGCGTAGGAGCCGATGACGTTGAGCGCCATCGACAGATCGTCGGCCACCGCCGCGCCGATCATCTCGGACGAACAGCAATAGACCCGCGCCGCCGCCCGGCCCATGGTCTCGTTCAGCCGCGAGGCGTCGATGCCCAGTTCGGCATCCTGCGTGGCATAGAGATAGCCGATGCCGGAATAGCCCAGGTCATAGGTGCCGAGCCGGCCGCGCAGCTCGTTCTCGTGCAGGCGGATGAAGGTCGCGAGTTCCTGGTGCGTCCGCGGCAGGTCGGTCGCGGCGAAACGGTCGCGCCGGTAGAGGATCACCGCGGGTTCGAAGGTGAAGCCGAACAGCTCCTGGCGCCAGCTGGCCCAGGCCGGCAGCCGCTCGGCCCCCGGCACGTCGAGCGGCCGCGCGAGGCCGCGGTTGACCAGGTCGACCTGCAGGTCCATCGCCGGGCTGACGACCAGATCCGCGCGCACGCGGCCGGCCAGCACCGCGTCGTGCAGCGGCACGGTCTGGATCTCCTGGTAGGCGACGCGGACGTCCGGGTTCGCGGTCTCGAAGGCGCGGATCAGGCCGCCGATCGCGGCATAGTCGGTGGCGCTGGCCATGTGCAGGATGCTGAGGTCGGCCAGCGCCGGGCGCGGCGCCGCGACCAGCCACAGCGCCGCCAGCACGGCGGCGACGCGCTGCAGCAGCAGGCCCGCGCGCAGCCCGCCGTGGCGCGACCGTTCCAGCCGCAGTTGCCCACCATGCCCCTCGGCGACCGCCCGCACGATCGACAGCCCGAGACCCGAGCCGCCGGGCGCGCCCGACAGCGAGGTGAAGCGCTGCTGGGCCCGGTCGCGGTCGCCGGGCGCGATGCCGGGGCCTGCGTCGGACACGCTGAGGAGCAGCGCGTCATCGCCCGCAGGGTCCAGCGCGATGTCGATGAGGTTGTCCTCGGGGCCGTAGCGGAAGGCATTGTCGACCAGGTTGCGCAAAGCCTCGCGCAGCGCGACCGGATCGCCCCGGACAAGACCGTCCGCGTCGATTCCCGGCGCGACATCGAGCGAGAAGACGATTTTTCGATATCGCGGGTCGCGCAGCGCCTCTCCCAGGAAGTCGCGCAGCAGCGGGACGAGCGCCACGGCCGAGAGATTGCCGGCCTCGGTGCGGTGGATGACCATGGCCTGCGCGAGAAGCTGGTTGGTCAGGCGCACGAGCCGGGCGGACTGCTGTTCGGCGCGCGCGACGCGCCCGCGCATCGCGGCGATGTCGGTCGCATCCGCCGCGAGGCTGATCTGCCCCTGGAGCGCCGAAAGCGACGTGCGGGTCTGGTGCGCGACATCGGCGATGAAGGTTTCCGTCAGCGCCCGGTTCGCGCGCAGCCGCGCGATGAAGCCGTTGATCGCCCCGATCAGGTTCACGATCTCGCGCGGCGGGGCGAGGCGCAGTTCCGACAGGTCGCTGGGCGGGCGGGCCTGCAGCTCGGTCTCGATCTGCAGCAGCGGGCGCAGCGCCGCGCCGATCGCGAACCAGACGCAGGCCAGCCCGATCGCCGAGACCAGCGCGACGCCGGCCATGCCGATCAGGAACAGCGACCGGCGCCGTTCGATCCGCGCCTCGCGGGTCTGGCCGATCTGGACCTCGACCCAGGTGCGGCCGGCGGGCGAGGTCAGCATCCGCCCCTGCACCACGAAGCGCATCACCTCGCCGCCGAAGGGCGCGTCGTAGAAGACCGCGCTGTCCGAGGCGGCGAAACCGCGGGGCAGCGGCAGGCCGGGGGTGCCGGTGATCTCGCCCTCGCCGGGCGAGAACACGCGGTAGACCACCCGTTCGCGCGGCGCGAGCGCCATGATCTGCAGCGCGGTCGGCGGCAGATCGACGGTCGGGCCCTCGGGCGTGGGCCGGGTCCGTTCCAGCATCGCCTGCGCCGCCCCGCCCAGCAGCAGGTCGAAGCTGCCGTTGGCCGCGCGCCCGGCATAGGTCCACAACAGCGCCGAGTTCACCGCGAGAAGCCCCAGAAACCCCAGCGCGATCAGCGTCATCATCCGGCGCCGGATCGACCGGCCGCGCGGCTCAGTCGTCATCGGCCAGATAGGGCAGATAGCCCAGCCCGCGGGCCGTGCGCACGAGCAGCGTCGAGCCCTCGATCTTGCGCCTGAGCCGGGCGAGGATCTGTTCGACCGCGTTCAGGCTGGGCGCCTGGTCGAAGGTGTAAAGCTTGTCGGCGACCTCTTCCTTGGTCAGCACCCGGCCGAGGTTGTCGATCAGGATTTCGAGCAGCTGCACCTCGCGCGCGCGCAGGTCGAGATCGCGCCCCGCCAGCGTCGCGTGACGCGCCGCGCGGTCGAAGCGCAGCGGCCCCGCCTCGAACACGTTGCTGGCCAGCCCCGAGCGGCGGCGCGCCAGCATCCGGCAGCGCGCCGAAAGCTCGCGGAAATCGAAGGGCTTGACCATGTAGTCGTCGGCCCCCGCATCAAGGCCTACGACGCGGTCGTCGATCTCGCTGCGCGCGGTCAGCATCAGGACCGGCGTCGTGTCCCCGCGCGAGCGCAGGGCGCGCAGGATCTCGTAGCCGTTGCGCCCCGGCAGGTTCACGTCCAGCAGCACGAGGTCGAACTGCGCGTGGTGCAGCAGCGCGTCGGCCTCTGCGCCGTCGGCCTCGCGGTCGACGGCATGCCCCTCGGACCGCAGCCGGTCGAGGATGGTGTCGGCCAGCTCGTCGTTGTCCTCGATCAGCAGGATGCGCATGGCGCGAACCTACACGCGCCCGCGGACCCGCGGAAGATGGCGCGGGCAGGGGCCGCGCCCAGGTCAGCGTCACGACAGCTTCGGCTCAGAAAGGCGACAGCGCGCTGGCCTAGTGTCGCGCGACCGGTGGCGGCAGGGCCGTCCGCCGGGATCGGGGCCCGAGGAGGGGCCCGGGCGCGCCATCGCGCGACAACGACAAATCCGTGTCGGGAGGACACCATGACCCTTCGCAGCCTTTCCGCCGCCGCCGCGGCAGCCGTCCTGCTGGCCGTTCCCGCCAGCGCCGAGATCCGTCGCCCCGAATGCGTGGCGCCGGCCCAGCCGGGGGGCGGCTTCGACCTGACCTGCCGCGTCGCGCAGGCCGGCCTTGAGAAGCAGTTCGACCGCCCGATCGAGGTCACCTTCATGCCCGGCGGCATCGGCGCCGTGGCCTTCAACGCCTTCAACACCACCCGCGCCGATGACGCGGACGCGATCGTCGCCTTCTCGACCGGGTCGCTGCTGAACCTCGCGGTCGGCAAGTACGGCAACTGGACCATCGACGACGCCCGCTGGGTCGGCACGGCCGGCGCGGATTACGGCGCCGTCGTCGTGCGCGCCGACAGCCCCTACAAGACGCTTTCCGACGTGATGGACGCGGTGAAGGCCGACCCGTCGAACGTGGTGATCGGCGCCGGCGGCTCGGTCGGGTCGCAGGACTGGATGAAGGCGGCGCTGCTGATGAAGTCGGTCGAGATCGACGCGCGCAAGATGCGCTATGTCGCCTTCGATGGCGGCGGCGACGCGATCGCGGGCCTGCTCGGCGGCTCGATCGCCGTCTACACCGGCGATGTCGGCGAAATGGTGTCGCACCTGGAAGCGGGCGACCTGCGCGTGCTGGCCGCGATGTCGGACGAGCGGCTCGATCCGCCCTTCGACCAGATCCCGACCGCCAAGGAACAGGGCTATGACGCGACCTGGACGATCATGCGCGGCTTCTACGTCGGCAAGGACGTGTCCGACGAGGACTACAACGCGTGGGTCGAGGCCTTCCGCGCCGCCTATGCCACCGAGGAGTTCGCGACGCTTCAGCACGAGAAGGGCCTGATGCCGCTCGACGTCGCGGGCGACGAGCTGACGGCATTGGTCAAGGAGCAGAGCCAGACCCTGCACGCGCTGGCCAAGGACTCGGGCCTCATCCAGTGACGATGGCCGGGGCCCGCGCCCGGCGCCGGCCCCGCCTCCCATCTCCAGGAGATCAGCATGGCTGACCGCATCTTCGCCAGCGTCATGCTTGGCGTCACCGCACTTTATGGCTGGTATGCCGTCTTCGGCATCAGGGCGCCGTTCCAGTACGATCCGCTGGGGCCCGAAAGCTGGCCGCGGCTGCTGAGCCTGGTCGCCGCGCTCTGCTTCGCCGCGATCCTGCTGCGGCCGGGCGTGGCCAGCATGGGCACCGGCCGCCCGACCTGGATCAAGCTTGGCATCATGGCGGTGCTGCTGCTGGGCTATGCCGAGCTGCTCGAGCCGCTGGGCTTCGTGCTGGCGACGCTGGGCTTCGGCGCGCTCGCAGGCCGGCTGCTGGGCGCGGCCTGGACCCGTTCGCTGGCCTTCGGCGCGGTTGCCGGGGTGGTGGGCTACGTCGTCTGCGCGGGCCTGCTGGGGCTGAACCTGCCCGCCGGGCCGCTGCCGCAATTCTGATCGGAAACCTCAGATGAATGAAGTTCTCTCGGGCCTCGCGACCGGCTTCGGCGTCGCGCTGGATCCCTTCAACCTGATGCTGGTGTCGCTGGGCTGCATCGCGGGCACCCTGATCGGCGCGCTTCCGGGCATCGGCCCGATCAACGGCGTCGCCATCCTGCTGCCCATCGCATACGGCCTGGGCTTTCCGCCGGAAAGCGCGCTGATCCTGCTGGCGGGCATCTACTACGGGGCGGAATACGGCGGGCGGATCTCGTCGATCCTGCTCAACGTGCCGGGCGACTCAGGCGCGGTGATGACCACGCTCGACGGCAACCCGATGGCGCGGCGCGGCGAGGCCGGGCGCGCGCTGTCGCTTTCGGCGGTGGCAAGCTTCATCGGTGGCACCTTCGCGGTCATCCTGATGACGCTGTTCGGGCCGATCCTGTCGAAATTCGCCGTGGCCTTCGCGCCGGCCGACTACGTGGCGCTGATGGTCTTCGCCTTCGCCTCGCTGACCTCGCTGGTGGGGTCGAGCCCGGTCAAGACGCTGGCGGGCGCGATGATGGGGCTGATGCTGGCCACGATCGGGGTCGATGCCAACACCGGGGTCAACCGCTACACGATGGGCCTGCCGGACCTCCTGGCGGGGATCGACTTCCTGATCGTGGTGATCGGCCTCTTCGGCATGGCCGAGCTGTTCCACCTGGTCGAGCAGCAGGCCGTCGGCAAGCTGAAAAGCCTGCCCGTCGACAACAGCTTCGTGCGGCTCGCGGACATCACCGGCAACGGCTGGACGCTGCTGCGCTCGTCGGTGATCGGTTTCGTCATCGGCGTGCTGCCCGGCACCGGTGCCTCGGTCGCCTCGGCCGTGGCCTATGGCACCGAGAAGCGGATCAACGGCGGGAAGGGCACCTTCGGCAACGGCGATCCGCGCGGCCTGATGGCGCCCGAGGCGGCCAACAATGCCGCGGCCGGTGGCGCGATGGTGCCGATGCTGACCATGGGCATTCCCGGCTCGGGCACCACGGCGATCCTGCTGGGCGCGCTCTTGATGTTCAACATCACGCCCGGCCCGCTGCTGTTCACCCAGCACCCCGAGATCGCCTGGGGCCTGATCGCCTCGATGTACATCGGCAACATCGCGCTTCTGGTGATCAACCTGCCGCTGGTCGGGCTGTTCGCGCGGATGCTGACGCTGCCGCAGCAGTACCTGACGCCGCTGATCGCGATCCTGTCGTTCATCGGCATCTACTCGATCGTCGGCAACCCGTTCGACCTGTTCCTGATCATCGCGCTGGGCATCTTCGGCTGGGTGCTGCGCAAGCTCGACTTCTCGCTGGCGCCGGTGATCCTGGGCTTCGTGCTGGGCGGGCTGTTCGAGAACAACCTGCGCCGCGCGCTGTCGATCTCGGGCGGGGACTGGTCGATCCTGGTGCAAAGCTGGCAGAGCCTGCTGCTTTATGCGCTGACCGCGACGGTCATCGTGCTGCCGTTCCTGCTGGCGCGCCGCCGCGCGGCCTGAGACCGCCTGAAAGGACAACCGCGCCGCGGCCACCCGTTCCGGTGGCCGCGGCCGCTTTCGTCAAGCGGGCGGCCGCGGAGGACGCTGGGGTCCGTCTCACCCGGTCCGCCCGGTGCGCGCCGATGCGGGGCCGCGGTTGGCACGAAGCGGCGGCCCCCCGGGGGGCCGCCGC
>NZ_JBAWKE010000002.1:96211-136558 GCF_037095655.1 Frigidibacter sp. MR17.24 | reverse complement strand
GGCCCCCCGGGGGTCCCCCGCGGCAGTGTCGGATGGTCTTCGCGGTCAGGCGGGGCGTTCGTTCGCGTTCGGCCGCCAGGTGATAAGCCGGCGCTCGGCCAAGTCGAGCATCTGGTCGATGATCAGCACGAAGATCGCCAGGATGATGATGCCGGCAAAGACCCCGACCGCATCGAAATTGCCCTCGGCCTGGGCGATCAGATAGCCCAGCCCGGCCGAAGAACCGAGGTATTCGCCGATGATCGCGCCGACCACCGCAAAGCCCACGGAGGTGCGCAGCGACGACAGGATCCAGCTGGCGGCCGCCGGGAAATAGACATGGCGCAGCAGCTCGGACCGGCGGGCGCCAAGGACGCGGGCATTCGCCAGCACCACCGGGTTCACCTCGCGCACGCCCTGCATCGCGTTGAAGAAGGTCACGAAGAAGACCAGCGTCACCGCCAGCGCCACCTTCGACCAGAGCCCGAGGCCGAGCCAGAGCACGAAGATCGGCGCGAGAACGACGCGCGGGATCGCGTTCAGCCCCTTGATGAACGGATCGAGGATCCGCGCGGCGCTGCGGCTGAGACCCAGCCAGACGCCCGCCGTCACGCCAAGCCCGGTGCCGATGACATAGCCCAGCACGGTTTCGGACAGGGTGATGCCGACATGGCGGTAGAAGCCGGTGTCGGTGACCCAGGCCACGATCTGGCCCGCGATCTCGAAGGGCGGGGGGAAGAAGAAGCGGTCGATGACCCCGGCGCTGACGCCGGCCTGCCAGCCGCCGACGATCACGACAAGGATGACCAGCTGGATCAGGCGTTCATGCGCGGCGTTCATAGCTTTTCTCCACTTCGCCGCGCAGCGACGCCCAGATGTTGCGGTAAAGCTCGAGGAAGCGCGCATCGAGCTTGATCTCGGCCACGTCGCGCGGCCGCTCGAGATCGACGGGGAAGCTGTCGATCACCCGGCTGCGCGGGCCCGAGGCCAGGACCACGACGCGGTCGCCCAGCGCGATGGCCTCCTCGAGGTCGTGGGTGATCATCACCACCGCGCGGCGATCCTCCTGCCACAGGCGCAGCAGCTCGTTCTGCATCAGGTGGCGGGTGTGGATGTCCAGCGCCGAGAACGGCTCGTCCATCAGGATCACCTTCGGCCCGGTGATCAGCGCCTGCGCCATCTGCACCCGCTTGCGCTGGCCGCCGGACAGCTGGTGGGGGAAGCGGTCCTCGAACCCCTTCAGCCCGACCTTGGCCAGCCAGGCCATCGCATCGGCTCGCCGCTCGGTACGGCCGACGCCCTTGAACATCGGGCCAAGCTCGACATTCTCGATCGCGGTCTTCCAGGGCAGCAGCGCGTCCTGCTGGAACAGGTAACCGATGTCGCCGCCGACACCCGACACCGGGGCGCCGTCGATCGACACCGTGCCCATGGCGGGTTTCAGAAGGCCGGCGATCGCGTTCAGGATCGTGCTCTTGCCGCAGCCGGTGGGGCCGACGATGGCGAGAAACTCGCCATCCGCCACCGTCAGGTTCACGTCGTCCACGGCGACGAACTCGCCGAAGGCCATTCGCACGCCCCGCAGCTCGACCATCGGCCGGGCCGGGGCAAGCTGCGGCTGGTGCAGCGGTTTCAGGGCAGCCAGTGCCATCTTTTCTGCCCTCCTCAGTTCGAGGTCTCGGCCGGGACGGCCTCGACGAAGCGGTTGGTGTAGGTCTGGCCCAGGTCGATCTCGGCGCGCGCGACCGAGTCGTTGAAGGTCTTCAGCACCGCCAGCGGCGTCTCGACATCCCCGGCCACGAACAGCCCGTCCTGCGAGAAGATCGCCTTCGCGTTGGCCACCGCCTTGGTATAGGTGGCGGCATCGCCCGAGATGAATTCCGGCGGCAGGGTCGCGACGATCTCTTCGGGGCTGTGCGTCCGCATCCAGTGCAGGGCGCGGACGGTGGCATTGGTGACCTTCTGCACGGTCTCGGGATTGTCGTCGATGAAGTCCTGCGTCGCGTAGAGCACCGAGGTCGGGTAGATCCCGCCATAGACCGCCTTCGCGCCCTCGTCGCTGCGCGCGTCGATCAGGATCCTGCCCACGCCCTTCTCCTGCACGAAGGTCGCCGCCGGGTCGTAGTTCACCAGCAGGTCGATCTTGCCCTGTTCCAGCGCCGCGACGGCGGCCGAGCCCGAGCCGACGCCGATGATCGCGATGTCGTCGGCCGTCATGCCGTGCTGCTTGAGGTAGTAGCGGATGAAGAAGTCCGAGGACGACCCGGGCGAGGTGATGCCGACCTTGGCGCCCTTGATCGTGTCGGGCCGGGCGGGGTCGAACGTGGTGTCCGGGCCGCCGGCCAGCACCAGCCCCGAGTTCCGGGCAAGCTGAACGAAGCCTACGACATGCTTGTTCTGGGCCTGCATCTGGATCGTGTGGTCGTAGAAGCCCACCGCGATGTCGGTCGATCCCGCGACCAGCGCCTGCAGCGTCTTCGAGCCGCCCGAGGCGAAGTTGTCGACCGTGACGTCCAGCCCCTCGTCCGCGTAGAAGCCCAGGCCCTGGGCCACCGGGAACGGCAGGTTGTTGAGGTTGTAGGACCCGACGCTGATCCGGACATCCTGCGCGGCGGCAGGCAGCGCCAGCAGGGTCGAGGTCGCCAGGGCGATCGCTAGGTGTTTCATCGTCATCTCCTCCTGAGGGGCACCCTCCCGGTGCCGGAACGTCATGCCGCGATGGTGGCGGCCGTCTTGGGCTTGGCATAGACCACGCCGTCGAACAGGCGGCGGGCCGTGCGCAGGACGCCCGCCGTGGTCGTGCCGTCGCGGTCGTCCAGAACGATGTCCAGCCGGCCGCCCGGATGTTCGAGCTGCAGGGTCGCGGGCAGGGTCCGCGGCCCGGCGATCTCGGCCGCCAGCGTCCCTGGCGAGATCGCGGCGGTGGCGATGCCGACGGCGCCCGTGGTCGCCAGCGAGGGGTGGCAGTCGGCGGGCATGAAATAGCGAACGCACAGCGTGCCGCCGTCGCGCGGCGGGGCCAGCAGCACCGGCTTCGGCGTGACCTGCGCCGCGACGTCGCCCATCCCCATGCGCCGGCCGGCCGCGCGGCGGATCGCCTCGAGCCGCGCCAGAAGTGCCGTATCGGCGCTGAGCGCGGCCGCGCTCTCGTAGCCGGTCGCGCCAAGGCTGGCGGCGGCCAGCAGCACCATGGGCATCGCGCAGTCGATGCAGGTCACCTCGACACCGTCGATGACGTCGCGCCGCTGGCCCGTCGGGAACAGCCGCCCCGTGCGGGCCCCGGCCGCGTCGAGGAAGGTCAGCGAGATCGGCGCGGCCAGCCCCGGCACGCCGTCGATCGAGGCGTCGCCGAGATAGGTCACCGCGCCCCCGGGCGTGGCCAGTCGCGCCTCGATGATCTTGCCGGTGTTCACATTGTGGATGCGCACCATCGTCTGGTCCTGCCGCGCCGGGACCAGGCCGGCCTCGATCGCGAAGGGGGCGACCGCGGCCAGCATGTTGCCGCAGTTCGGCGACGTGTCGACGATCTGCTGGTCGACCCGGACCTGGGCGAAGAGATAGTCGACATCGGCGCGCGGATCGGTCGGCGGGCCGACGATCGCCACCTTGCTGGTGACCGGATTGCCGCCGCCGATGCCGTCGATCTGCAGCGGATGGCCGGAGCCCATCACCGACAGCAGGATGCGGTCGCGGGCCGCGACGTCGGCCGGCAGGTCGCGGGCCAGGAAGAACGGCCCCTTCGACGTGCCGCCGCGCATCAGGACGCAAGGGATCGATTGAAGATCGTTCATGTTGCGCGCCCTCCCAGTATTGATGCACAAGGCAGATCAAATTGCGCGTTCCTTGCTTGTGTCAGGAAATCGCCGATCTTTTAAATGCCAATATCGCTGGATTTATTGCGCCATGAGCATCAATTGCGAGATCCTCGACCTTCGCGCCTTCCTGTCCGTCGTCGATCTGCAGGGTTTCCACCGCGCGGCCGAGGCTCTGAACCTGTCGCAATCGGCGCTGAGCCGGCGGATCCAGAAGCTGGAGCAGGCGGTGGGCGCGCCGCTGCTGGAGCGCACGACGCGCCACGTCTCGCTGACGGCGATCGGCAGCGAGCTGATCCCGCTGGTGCGGCGGATGATCGAGGAATTCGACACCTCGCTGTTCAGGGTGAGCGAGGTCGGGCGCCACAGCGGCGCGCTCGTCACCATCGCCTGCATCCCGACGGCCGCGTTCTACTTCCTGCCGACCGTGATCCGCGAGTTCGCCCGGGTCTATCCCAACATCCGCTTCCGCATCCTCGACCTGACGGCGGTCGACGGCCTGCAGGCGGTCGCGCGCGGCGAGGTCGAATTCGGCATCAACATCATGGGAAGCTCGGACCCGGACCTGGAGTTCATGCACCTGGCCGACGACCCCTTCGTCCTCGCGGTGCGCAAGGAACACCCGCTGGCCGCGAAGCCTGTCGTCGACTGGCGCGACCTCGGGGAGTATCCGCTGATCACCGTGCACCGCTCGAGCGGCAACAGGACGCTGCTGGACACGGCGCTGGCCCGGCACGACCTGAAGCTGCACTGGACCTACGAAGTGACGCACCTGTCGACCTCGCTTGGCCTGGTGGAGCAGGGGCTTGGCATCTCGGTCCTGCCGCGGCTTGCGACGCCGGGCGGCGACCACCCGTTCCTCGTGACGCGCCGGCTGGCCGCGCCGGAGATCTCGCGCCCGATCGGCGTGGTGAAACGGCGCAATGCCCGCCTCTCGCCGGCCGCGGCCCGCTTTCTCGACATGCTCCTGGGCACCTGGGCCGAGGACAGCACCCGGACACCGGCCATGCCTTCGCCCCCGGACACCGGGCAAGCCTGACAGGCGTACGATCGCCGGGCTGTCGCGGGCAGGGAAGGGGCAAACGCGAACGGCCGGCCCCGAGGGACCGGCCGGTTCGTGTATTGGAGCGGGCGATGAGATTCGAACTCACGACCCTAACCTTGGCAAGGTTATGCTCTACCCCTGAGCTACGCCCGCGCTCCGTTTCCCCTTGAGGCGGGGACCACCACCGAACTGGAGCGGGCGATGAGATTCGAACTCACGACCCTAACCTTGGCAAGGTTATGCTCTACCCCTGAGCTACGCCCGCAACCGGTTCCGGTGGGGGGCTGATTAGGGCGTCGGACGGGCGGGCGCAAGAGGAAAAATGCGCCCGCCCGCAAAGCGTCGTAGGGGCAGGTTCAGTCCAGCTCGACGAGGAGGTCCTTCGCGTCGATCTGCGTTCCTGCGGCGACGTGGAGGGCCTTGACGGTCGCGGCGCGGTCGGCGTGGATGCCGGTCTCCATCTTCATCGCCTCGATGGTCAGCAGCAGGTCGCCCGCGTTGACCTTCTGGCCCGGCGTGACCGCGACCGAGGCGATCGAGCCCGGCATCGGCGCGCCGATGTGATTGGGATTGCCCTCGGCCGCCTTGGGCTTGGCCGCCGTCTTGGCCTTGACCATCCGGTTCGCGACCCGGATCACCCGGGGCTGGCCGTTCAGCTCGAAGAACACCCGCACGTCGCCCTCGTCGGTGGTCTCGCCCACGGTCTGCAGCCGGATCTCCAGCGTCTTGCCCGGGTCGAGCTCGACCGAGGCCTCCTCGCCGGGTTGCATGCCGTAGAAGAACACCGGCGTCGGCAGCACGCGCACCGGCCCGTAGGTCTCGTGGCGCTTGACGTAGTCGGTGAAGACCTTGGGATACATCAGGTAGCCGTTGAGATCCTCGTCATCGACGCTGCGGTCGAGATCCTTCTCGAGCATGGCGCGCGTCGCGTCGAGGTCGACCGGCGGCAGGCTCGCGCCCGGACGCTCGGTCGAGGGCGCCTCGCCCTTCAGCACTTTGGCGACGATCCCCGCCGGGAAGCCGCCCGGGGGCTGGCCGAGGTTGCCCTTCATCATGTCGACGACCGAGTCGGGGAAGGCGACATCGGTCTTCGGATCCTCGACCTGCGCGCGCGTCAGCCCCTGCGCCACCATCATCAGCGCCATGTCGCCCACGACCTTGGACGAGGGCGTCACCTTCACGATGTCGCCGAACATCATGTTCACGTCGGCATAGGTCTTGGCGACCTCGTGCCAGCGCTCCTCCAGCCCCAGCGAGCGCGCCTGCGCCTTGAGGTTGGTGAACTGCCCGCCCGGCATCTCGTGCAGGTAGACCTCGGAGGCCGGCGCCTCGAGCCCGCTCTCGAAGGCCGCGTACTGGTCGCGCACCGCCTCCCAGTAGTTCGACATCGCCCGGATCGCGCCGATGTCGAGCCCGGTGTCGCGCTCGGTGTGGCGCAGCGCCTCGACGATCGAGCCCAGGCAGGGCTGCGAGGTGCCGCCCGAGAAGGCGTCCATCGCCGCGTCGACGGCGTCGACGCCGGCGTCGGCCGCGGCCAGCACCGTCGCGCCCGAGATGCCCGAGGTGTCGTGGGTGTGGAAGTGGATCGGCAGGCCCACCTCCTGCTTCAGGGTGCGGATCAGGGTGCGGGCCGAGGCGGGCTTCAGAAGCCCCGCCATGTCCTTCAGCCCCAGCACGTGCGCGCCCGCGGCGCGCAGCTCCTTGCCCATCGCGACGTAGTATTTCAGGTCGTACTTCGCGCGATCGGGATCCAGGAGGTCGCCGGTGTAGCAGATCGCCGCCTCGCAGACCTTGTCGGCCTCGATCACCGCATCCATCGCCACGCGCATGTTCTCGACCCAGTTCAGCGAATCGAAGACGCGGAACACGTCGATCCCGGTCTCGGCCGCCTGGCGGACGAAGCTGATCACGACGTTGTCGGGATAGTTGGTGTAGCCGACCCCGTTCGAGGCCCTGAGCAGCATCTGCGTCATCAGGTTCGGCATCCGCTCGCGCAGGTCGCGCAGGCGCTGCCAGGGGCATTCCTGCAGGAAGCGGTAGGCCACGTCGAAGGTGGCGCCGCCCCAGCATTCGACCGAGAACAGCTGCGGCAGGTTCGCGGCATAGGCGGGGGCCGCGCGGATCATGTCGATCGACCGCATCCGGGTCGCCAGCAGCGACTGGTGGCCGTCGCGCATCGTCGTGTCGGTCAGCAGAAGCTTGGTCTGGCTGGCCATCCAGTCGGCAACCGCCTGCGGACCCTTCTGTTCCAGAATCTGGCGGGTGCCCAGCGCGGGCTCGGCCATCTTCCTCGGCGGCACCGGCTTCCTCGCCTCGGCCGCGGGTTTGGGGCGCCCGGCGGTCTCGGGGTGACCGTTCACGGTGATGTCGGCGATGTAGGTCAGGATCTTGGTCGCCCGGTCCTGCCGCTGGCGGAAGTCGAACAGGTCCGCCGTCGTGTCGATGAACTTGGTCGTGTAGGTGTCGTCGAGGAAGGTCGGGTGCTTGAGCAGGTTGATCACGAAGTCGATGTTCGTGCTGACCCCGCGCACCCGGAATTCGCGCAGCGCCCGGTCCATCCGCGCGATCGCGGCCTCGGGCGTCTGCGCCCGCGCGGTGACCTTCACGAGAAGCGAGTCGTAGTAGCGCGTGATCACCCCGCCGGCATAGGCGGTGCCGCCGTCCAGCCGGATCCCCGCGCCGGTGGCCGAGCGATAGGCGGTGATGCGGCCGTAGTCGGGGATGAAGTTGTTCTGCGGGTCTTCCGTCGTGACCCGGCACTGCAGCGCGTGGCCCAGAAGCTTCACCTCGGCCTGGCTCGGAACGCCCGTCGCCTCGGCCAGCGTCTTGCCCTCGGCGATCTTGATCTGCGCCTGCACGATGTCGATGCCGGTGACCTCCTCGGTCACGGTGTGCTCGACCTGGACGCGGGGGTTCACCTCGATGAAGTAGAACCTGCCGTCGTCCATATCCATCAGGAACTCGACGGTGCCGGCGCATTCGTAGTTCACGTGCTGGCAGATCTTCTTGCCCAGCGCGCAGATCTCGTCGCGCTGCTCGGGCGTCAGGTAGGGGGCGGGGGCGCGCTCGACAACCTTCTGGTTGCGCCGCTGCACGGTGCAGTCGCGCTCAAAGAGGTGGTAGATCTCGCCGAACTTGTCGCCGAGGATCTGCACCTCGACGTGGCGGGCGCGCAGGATCATCTTCTCCAGATAACCCTCGCCGTTGCCGAAGGCGGCCTCGGCCTCGCGCCGGCCCTCGCGGACCTTCTCGACCAGCTCCTCGGGGCCGGTGATCGGGCGCATGCCGCGGCCGCCGCCGCCCCAGCTGGCCTTGAGCATCAGCGGATAGCCGATCTCGGCCGCCTCGGCCTTGATCGCGTCGAAATCGTCGCCCAGCACCTCGGTCGCCGGGATCACCGGCACGCCGGCCTCGATCGCCACCCGCCGCGCGCTGGCCTTGTCGCCCAGCGCGCGCATCGTCTCGGCCTTCGGGCCGATGAAGGTGATGCCGGCCTGGAAGCAGGCCTCGACGAATTCGGGGTTTTCCGACAGCAGGCCGTAGCCCGGGTGGATCGCATCGGCGCCCGCCTCTTTCGCGACGCGGATGATCTCGGGGATCGACAGGTAGGCGGCGACGGGACCCAGCCCCTCGCCGATCCGGTAGGCCTCGTCGGCCTTGAACCGGTGCAGCGAAAGCTTGTCCTCCTCGGCGTAGACCGCGACGGTCTTCTTGCCCATCTCGTTGGCGGCCCGCATCACGCGGATCGCGATCTCGCCACGGTTGGCGATCAGGATCTTCTTGAATTCGGTCATCTTATCCTCCGTGCCGCGATGACGCGTGGGCGGCACTAATCATGAAGCTTCCGTGATGCCGCGCCGCAGCGCAAGGCGCGGTGCGACCGCTCACCGCCTGTCACCGACAGTTTCGCAAAGCCACCCGCCGTCGTTCCGGTGGCGCAGGGGTATCTGCGCAAAGATCGGCGGCCCCGGGGGCCTTTGCCCGCCAATGACGCTGGGTCACGCGGGCGGCGGGGCGCGTGTTCGAATCCTTCCGATCTCGCTTTTGGGGTGAACGGACCGGGAACTTCGGCTTCCCTCACCCGCGCCGAACCGCTAGATTGCGGCCATGAGCAGGTTCGACGACGACGACGCATTCGAAAGCGCGGCCCAGGCCGTGTCCCTGTCCCAGCGGGCGATGGCCGCGCGCGGGCAGGCGCAGCCCTATCTGGACGACCTGAACCCCGCGCAGCGCCAGGCGGTCGAAACGCTCGACGGCCCCGTGCTGATGCTGGCGGGGGCGGGGACCGGCAAGACCAAGGCGCTGACCACGCGCATCGCGCACCTGCTGACGACGGGGCGCGCCCGCCCGAACGAGATCCTGTCGGTGACCTTCACCAACAAGGCCGCGCGCGAGATGAAGGAACGGGTGGGGCGCCTTCTGGGCCACGCGGCCGAGGGGATGCCCTGGATGGGCACCTTCCACTCGATCTCGGTCAAGATCCTGCGCCGGCATGCCGAGCTTGCGGGGCTGAAGTCGAACTTCACCATCCTCGACACCGACGACCAGATCCGGCTGCTGAAGCAGGTGATCGCCGCCGCCGAGATGGACGAGAAGCGCTGGCCCGCGCGCCAGCTTGCCGGGCTGATCGATGGCTGGAAGAACCGCGCGCTGACGCCTTCGAAGGTGCCGTCCTCCGAGGCCTCGGCCTTCAACAACCGCGGGACCGAGCTTTACGAGGCCTATCAGGACCGCCTGCGGTCGCTGAACGCCGTCGATTTCGGCGACCTGCTTCTGCATGTCGTCACGATCTTCCAGGCCTACCCGGACGTGCTGGGCATGTATCAGCGCTTCCTGCCCTACATCCTGGTGGACGAGTACCAGGACACCAACGTCTGCCAGTACCTCTGGCTGCGGCTGCTGGCGCAGGCGAAGAAGAACATCTGCTGCGTCGGCGACGACGACCAGTCGATCTATGGCTGGCGCGGCGCCGAGGTCGGCAACATCCTGCGGTTCGAAAAGGATTTTCCCGGCGCGACCGTGATCCGGCTGGAACAGAACTACCGCTCGACCCCGCATATCCTGGCCGCCGCCTCGGGCGTGATCGCGCAGAACTCCGGCCGGCTTGGCAAGACGCTCTGGACCGATCTCGACCAGGGCGAGAAGGTGCGCCTGATCGGCCACTGGGACGGCGAGGAAGAGGCGCGCTGGATCGGCGAAGAGATCGAGGCGCTTCAGCGCGGCACCCGCCACCTTGCGCCGGTGGCGCTGAACGACCAGGCGATTCTGGTCCGCGCCTCGCATCAGATGCGCGCCTTCGAGGACCGGTTCCTGACCATCGGCCTTCCCTACCGCGTCATCGGCGGGCCGCGGTTCTACGAACGGCTCGAGATCCGCGACGCGATGGCCTATTTCCGTCTCGCGGTCTCGCCCGAGGACGACCTCGCGTTCGAGCGGATCGTCAACACCCCCAAGCGCGGCCTGGGCGACAAGGCGCAGCAGACGATCCAGATGGTGGCGCGGGCCGAGGGGACCAGCCTTCTCGAGGGCGCGCGCACCGCCGTCGCCACCGGGCGGATCGGCGGCAAGGGCGGGGCGGCGCTGCGCAGCCTGGTGACGCTGCTCGACCAGTGGCACGAGCGCGTGCTGGGCGCCTCGGTCGCCACGGCGACGCCGCCGGTCCGCGGCGACGATTCGGATGCGCTGATCGAGCTGGACGTCGACGACGTGCCGCCCGCGCACGACCATTCCCACATCCGGCTCGCCGAGGAGATCCTCGAGGATTCGGGCTACATCGCGATGTGGCAGAACGACAAGACGCCCGAGGCGCCGGGCCGGCTCGAGAACCTCAAGGAACTCGTCAAGGCGCTCGAGCAGTTCGACAACCTGCAGGGCTTCCTCGAGCACGTGTCGCTGATCCTCGACAACGACAACGACGAGGCGGCCGACAAGGTCACGATCATGACCCTGCACGCCGCCAAGGGCCTGGAATTCCCGGCGGTGTTCCTGCCGGGATGGGAGGACGGGCTGTTCCCCAGCCAGCGCTCGCTCGACGAGCAGGGGCTCAAGGGCCTCGAGGAGGAGCGCCGGCTGGCCTATGTCGGCATCACCCGGGCCGAGCGGATCTGCACCATCAGCTTCGCCGGCAACCGGCGCGTCTATGGCCAGTGGCAAAGCCAGCTGCCCTCGCGCTTCATCGACGAGCTGCCCGAGACCCATGTCGAGGTGCTGACCCCGCCGGGCCTCTACGGGCATACCGCGCCCGCCTTCGGCACCTCGGCGGTCGAGGAGCGCGCGACCCGCGCCGATGTCTACAACTCGCCCGGCTGGCGCCGGATGCAGGGCCGCGCCTCCGAGCGCCCGATGGCGCAGCCGCGCGAGACCCGCCATGTCGTCATCGACGCCGAGGCGGTCTCGCCCTTCGACGAGGGCGACCGGGTGTTCCACAAGAAATTCGGCTATGGCACCGTGATCGGGGTCGAGGGCGACAAGCTGGCGGTCGAGTTCGACAAGGCCGGCCCGAAGCGGCTGCTGGGCGGCTTCCTGGTCGCGGCCGAGGATGCCGACGACGTGCCGTTCTGACGCGACGGAGCGGGGCGGGTCGCGCGTAGCAGGGCAGGAACGGGGTCGCGGACCGGCCCCGGCAGCTTTCAGGCCCCCAGATGCGCACATTCCTGTTCCGCTACGCGACCCCCGCGACGCTGACCTTCTTCCTGGTCTCGCTGGTCACGGGCATCGGTCTTTTCTTCCACATCGGCCCCAGCGGCTTTCGCGGCAGCCACGAATGGCTGAGCCTCGTGCTGGTGGTGCCGTTCCTGGCGCATGTCTGGCGCAACTGGCGGGCGATGTTTGGCTACCTGCGGGGGCCGCGGCTTGCGGTCACGGCGGCGGTGACGCTGCTGGCGATGGTGCCGTTCTTCCTGCCCGCGCAGGGCGGCGGCAGTGGCCGCGGCGGGCCGCCGCAAGTCGCGCTGGCACGCCGGGTGCTGGCGGCGCCGGTCCAGGATGTCGCGCCGGTGCTGGGGCTGAACGCCGATGCGCTGGTCGCGGCGCTGGTCGCGGCCGGCTATGCGCCCGAGCCCGGGCTCAGCCTGTCGGCGGTCGCCGCCGCGGCGGGCCGCGACGATGCCGCGATGGCCGCGCTGCTGGCGACGCTGGGCGGCTGAGGCCGCGACGCGCTGATCGTGAGACGATCCCCCGAAACGGAAAACGGCGGCACCCCAGGGAGGAGGAGGGGTGCCGCCGTCTGAACGCTGGGCCCAGGGAGGAGGAGGGGCCCGTCGCGTGTCCGGTGCGGGTCAAGGGCGCGCCTCAGGGAGGAGGAGGAGACGCGACCGACCTTCACCTACGCCGGGGTCCAGGGAGGAGGGAGGACACCGTGCGCATTCTCTGCACGAAGGCGGGCGGCACTCCAGGGAGGAGGAGGGAGCGCCGCCGCTCTTCGCAACGCCGGCCCCAGGGAGGAGGAGGGGGCCGTCGCAGTCCTTGGTGGAAGGCGGCGGTGGCACCCCCAGGGAGGAGGAGGGGGGTGCCACCGGCCTTCGCAACGTCGGGCCCAGGGAGGAGGAGGGGCCCTTCGTGTTCCGTCGTCGCCGGCCCGCATCCCGGACCGACCGGGAGGAGGATGCGGCGGCCCCAGGGAGGAGGAGGGGGCCGCCGCCTGTACGAGACCCCAGGGAGGAGGAGGGGGTCCGCGTCTGCCGACTGGGTCATGGCCATCTGGGCCGGACCCGGTATCTGGTGCGGCGACCCCAGGGAGGAGGAGGGGGCCGCCGCTTATTTCCCAGGCTCAGGGAGGAGGAGGAGCCTCAGGAAACCTTGTATTCCGTTCAGGCCGACTTACCGTAGGCAGCCTCGGCGGCCACCCGGGTGATCATCGAGCGGCTCATGCCGAGATCGGCGAGTTCGCGCGAGGTGAGCGAGCGCAGTTCGCCAAGCGTCTGGTTGAAGACCTTGCGGCGCTGGCGCGCTTCGCTCATCGAGCGGAAGAGGGTGGCGACACGGTCGGCAAAGCCGCGGTCGGTGGTCTGGACGTTCTGTGCGAGTGCCATGAGCGTTGCTTTCGTCTGCGGGTCTGCGGCGGGTCTTGGCATCGTTCGTTGCCGTCTCCGTCGCTGTTGAAGCCAATCTGGCCCCTATGCTGCGTTTGCACAATCCCTCCCGGTCTCAAGCCCGGCATGACGTGAATGCATAACGTCGGATGCCGCTTTTGACAGGCGCTAACAGGGTAAATGCGCAAGCCGCAGGCAGTTTGTGGACAAACGACCCCGAAAGGGCTTGCGAAGCATGGCGAAGCTGCCACATCTCGCAGGAAATCGGAGTGGGAGACCAAAGTATGAGGCCCGATAAAACCACCGTTCTGAACGCCCTTGCCCGAGTCGCGGTTCCCGGAGGGGGCGATATCGTGGGGCGCGACATGGTCAGGGCACTAACTGTTGCCGATGCACCGTCCGGGGGCGGAGTCGCCGTCGGCTTCGTGCTGGAACTGCCCGAAGCGTCGGCCCCCGCCGCCGAGCCGCTGCGCGCGGCAGCCGAAGCGGCGGTGGCCGGGCTGGAGGGCGTCGCGAGCGTCCGGGTCGCCACCGCGGTGGCAGCGCTAACGCCGCAACGCGGCGGCGATGCCGCTCCCGGCACCGCTCCCGGCGCCTCCAAACCCTCCGCCGGCGCGGCGCCCAGCCTCAAGATCGGCGGCCACCCGACACCGCAGGAGCCCGGCCGCACCGGCCCGCAGCGCCTGGCCGGGATCGACCGGATCCTCGCGGTCGCCTCCGGCAAGGGCGGGGTCGGCAAGTCGACGGTCTCGTCCAATCTCGCGGTCGCGCTCGCGCGCGAGGGGCGGCGCGTCGGGCTGCTCGATGCCGATATCTACGGGCCGTCGCAGCCGCGGATGATGGGCGTGAACCGCCGCCCGGCCTCGCCCGACGGCAAGAGCATCGAACCCCTGCACGCGCATGGCGTGACGCTGATGTCGATCGGCTTCATGCTGAAGGAGGAAGAGGCCGTGGTCTGGCGCGGCCCGATGCTGATGGGGGCGCTGCAGCAGCTGCTGACGCAGGTGCAGTGGGGCGCGCTTGACGTGCTGATCGTCGACCTGCCGCCGGGGACGGGCGATGTGCAGCTGACGCTGTGCCAGCGCACGGCGCTGACCGGGGCGCTGGTGGTCTCGACCCCGCAGGACGTGGCGCTTCTGGATGCGCGCCGGGCGATCGACATGTTCGGCAAGCTGAAGACCCCGGTGCTGGGCCTGATCGAGAACATGTCGACCTATGTCTGCCCGAACTGCGGCCACGAGGCGCATCTCTTCGGCCATGGCGGTGTCGGCGCCGAGGCCGAGCGGCTGGGCCTGCCGTTCCTGGGCGAGATCCCCCTCAGCCTCGACATCCGGCTGGCCGGGGACGCGGGCACCCCCGTCGCCGCGGGCGAGGGGCCGGAGGCCGAGGCCTACCGCCGGCTCGCGCAGCGTCTGGTCGCCGGCGGCATGGGCTGACACGGGCGCCGGCACCGGCTGGCACTGGCCGGCACGGGCTGGCACGGGATTTCGCGGGAGCGATCGCTGGGAATTCACGGGAAGGCGGTGCCGGGCGGCGCCGCCTTCCTGCGTTTCGGCGCCCCGCATCGGGGACCTGCCGCGATTCTCGCCTTGCTGCGCTGGAGATTCGGGTTCCCACGCTCACGGGAACGCGATCCGCCGTGAGGTCTGGGCGGATTTTCGTGAGTCGGCCCCCGACTCTGTGCCCGCACGGCCACGCTTTGGCCCGCTTGATGCTGGGTTCCGCAGGGTCCGGGAAATGACGGGAAAAAAATTGGCGAATGGCGGCCTGCTTGATATGGATGCCTTGCGGGGTTATCCAACATGATGTTGTGCCAAGGTGGGTAAGGGTGGAACATTTTCCGTCAGAGCTGCGGCAATCTGCACCCTGTGGCTCCCGTCCGTTCCCGCATTTCGAGGTTTACTCCCGTGAATTCCCGTGGCATCACTGATCACACGATGAACACGGGCATTCGGGGTCTCAGGCCCCGGACACGATAAAAAAAGCAGGCTTCATACAGGCAGCCCCTTCATCGAAACGAAGAGATCCGGCGCGCGGGCGAGCAGACATCCCCCCAGGTGGCGCGTGCAGCCGGACACCCAGTGATGGGAACGAGGGCGGCGGATCGGGCAGTGGCAGCAGCCCGGTCCGCCGTTTCGCTTCCGAGGCCCCGAAGAGGGCCCGGCGGCCGGGACAGGAATAGGAGCCACGGGCCACATGGCCGGGATGTTCGTAGGCGAATACACCTTCAAGGTGGACGGCAAGGGGCGCATGTCGATCCCCGCCGACTATCGCCGCGAACTCGAGGCCTGCGACCTGCAGCGCCCGAACGAGAACCGTCCCCGCCTCGCCGTCGTCGCCACCCCCAACAAATCGCATCTCGAGTGCCACAGCTACGACGACTACCGTCGCATGGCCGCCGACATCGCGAACATGGAGCGCGGCTCGATGCAGCGGCGCATCCTCGAGCGGATGGTGCTGGGCGCCACCACCATCGTCGAGGTCGAACCGGACGGCCGCCTCGTGCTGCCCCAGAAGCTGCGCGAGAAGATCGGCCTGTCGTCCGAGGCGCTGTTCCTCGGCCAGGGCGAGACCTTCACGATCTGGAACCCCGAGACCTTCGCCGCCGAGGACCAGTCGCAGATCGACGGCTGGCTGGACCAGATGCCCGCCGATTTCGACGTCTACTCGCTGCTGGGCGCGGCCAAGTCCCCGCTGGCCGGGGGCTGAGACATGGCCGACGCCCCGCATATCCCCGTCCTGCTGCGGCCGCTCCTCGAAGCGGTCGCACCCGTTTCGGGCACCTGGGTCGACGGCACCTTCGGGGCGGGGGGCTATTCGCGCGGCCTTCTGGCTGCCGGGGCGGGGCTGGTGATCGGCATCGACCGCGACCCGATGGTCTTCGACATGGCGCAGGCCTGGGCCGGCGACTACGGCGACCGGCTTCGGCTCGAGCGGGGCACCTTCTCGGATCTCGACCAGCTTGCCGGCCAGCCGGTCGACGGCGTGGTGCTCGACCTCGGGATCTCGTCGATGCAGATCGACCTGGCCGAGCGCGGCTTCTCGTTCCAGAAGGACGGCCCGCTCGACATGCGCATGTCCTCCGACGGCCCCTCGGCCGCCGACCTCGTCAACGAGGCCTCGGAGGAGGAGCTGGCCGACATCATCTTCCACTACGGCGAGGACCGCGCCGCGCGGCGGATCGCCCGCGCGATCGTGCGGGCGCGCAACGATCAGCCGATCGTGACGACGCTCGGCCTCGCCGCCGTTGTGGAATCGGTCCTGCCGCGCCAGAAGCCCGGCCAGAGCCATCCGGCCACCCGCGCCTTCCAGGGCATCCGCATCGCGGTGAACGACGAGTTCGGCCAGCTGGCCGAGGGACTCGCCGCCGCCGAACGCGCCCTGAAGCCCGGCGGCCGGCTGGCGGTGGTCACCTTCCACTCGCTCGAGGACCGGGTCGTGAAACGCTTCTTCCAGATCCGCTCCGGCTCGGAAGGGCAGGGCAGCCGCTACGCCCCCGCGCGTGAGACGGTGCCGCCGGCCTTCCAGATGATCAGCCGCCGCGCCATCGGCCCCGACGACCGCGAACTGGCCGAGAACCCGCGCGCGCGGTCCGCCAAGCTGCGCGTCGCGCGGCGCACCGACGCGCCCAGCCAGCCGGTGGACCGTGCCGCGATGGCGATCCCGCAGCCCGCGCTGGGCACCAGCGCCCCGCGCCGGAAAGGACACTGAGCCGATGCGCAGCATTCTTTTCGTCCTGACGGCGCTGTCGGTGATGGGCCTGGCCTTCTGGGCCTACCGCGAGAACTACGCCACCCAAGCCAAGATTACCGAGATCGACGCCCTGCGCTCCGAGATCGCGCAGCTGACCGAATCGCTGGGCGTTCTGAAGGCGGAATGGGCCTATCTCAACCGCCCCGACCGGCTGCGCGACCTGGTGGCGATCAACTTCGCCCGCCTGCCGCTGCTGCCGATGCAGTCCGACCAGTTCGCGGCTGTCGACCAGGTGGACTATCCGCCCGAGGTGGTGGTGCCCGAGTCCCTGCCGAACGCGATGCCCGCCCGCGGCCCCGTCACCGACCCGGTCGAGACCTCGGCCGCGCTTGCGGGCGCGAAGGTCGACGCGGCCGCCGGCGCCGACCAGGAGTGATCCCATGATCCGCGTGCCCCTGCGACCGCTCGCCCGAATCCTCGGCGCCCGCCAGAAGGGCGAGAACCCGGACGCGATCGAGCGCGAGAACCTCGCGATCCGCCACGAGCAGATGCGCGAGAAGGCGCGGGGCCGGGCCGAGACCCGGCTTCTGGTGATGGGGCTTCTGTTCTTCTCGGCCTTCGGGGTGATCGGGGCGCAGATGGGGCTGCTCGCGGCCTCCGAGCCGACCGAGCCGCATTCCGGCACCGCCGGCGCGGCGATCCTCGCCCAGCGCGCCGACATCACCGACCGCGATGGCCACATCCTTGCCACCAACCTGGTGACGCATTCGCTCTATGCCCAGCCGCAGCAGATGATCGATCCGCGCCACTCGGCCGAAGAGCTGATGAAGATCTTCCCCGACCTGAACCGGGAACGGCTGGTGCGCGACCTGACGGGCACGCGCAAGTTTTTGTGGATCAAGCGCAAGATCAGCCCCGAGCAGATGCAGCAGGTGCATGACATCGGCGACCCGGGCCTGCTGTTCGGCCCGCGCGAGATGCGCATCTACCCCAACGGCGCGCTGGCCTCGCACATCCTGGGCGGCGCCGGCTTCGGCCGCGAGGGCGTGCATTCGGCCGAGGTGATCGGCACCGCCGGCGTCGAGCGCGCCTTCGACGGCTGGCTGCGCGACCCCGCGAACGGCGGCAAGCCGCTCGAGCTGTCGATCGACCTCGCCGTGCAGGCGGCGATGGAGGAGGTGCTGGCGGGCGGCATGAAGCTGATGAACGCCAAGGGCGCGACCTCGATCCTGATGGACGTGCACACCGGCGAGATCCTCGCGATGGCAAGCCTGCCCGACTTCGACCCGAACACCCGGCCCGCGCCGGTGCCCTCGCGCGATCCCTCGGACAGCCCGCTGTTCAACCGCGCGGTGCAGGGCGTCTACGAGCTTGGCTCGACCTTCAAGATCTTCGCCGTGGCCCAGGCGATCGAGCTTGGCCTCGTGAATCCGGGCACCGTGATCCAGACCAAGTCGCCGCTGGTCTGGGGCCGGTTCCGGATCAAGGACTTCCACAATTACGGCGACCATCTCTCGGTGACCGAGATCATCGTGAAATCGTCCAACATCGGCACCGCGCGCATCGCGCTGATGATCGGCGCCGAGCGGCAGAAGGCCTTCCTCGCCTCGCTCGGCCTGACCGAGCCCACGCCGGTGGAACTGGCCGAGGCGCCGACGGGCCGCCCGATCGTGCCCTCGCGCTGGCCCGAGATCACCGCGATGACCGTCTCCTACGGCCACGGCCTGTCGGCCAGCCCGCTGCACCTGGCCGCGGCCTACAGCACCATGGTCAACGGCGGCTACAAGGTCACCCCGACGATCCTCAAGGCCGATCACGTCCCGCGCGGCCCGCAGATCATCTCCGAGAAGACCTCGGCGATCATCCGCTCGCTGATGCGCCAGGTCGTGGCGCGCGGCACCGCCAGCTTCGGCGACGTGCCGGGCTACCTCGTCGGCGGCAAGACCGGCTCGGCCGACAAGGTCAACCCGGCGGGCGGCTACTACAAGGACAAGGTCATGGGCACCTTCGCCTCGGCCTTCCCGATGAACGATCCGAAATACGTGCTGGTGACCTCGCTCGACGAGGCCTCCGAGAATTCGGGGTCCGAGCCGCGGCGCACCGCCGGCTGGACCACGGTGCCGGTCGGGGCCGAGATCATCCGCCGCATCGCGCCGCTCCTGGGGCTCCGTCCCCAGGTTGGACCTTCCGCGGACGCTGCGCTAACACTCGTGCGCAACTGAAGGGCGGGGGCGGGTCGCCGCCGCGAGGGTCTAGGAGAGAGCGATGAGCGACCAGGAATCGGGTCCGAGAACCGCGACGCTCGCCGAGCTGGGGCTGACCGCGCGCGGTGGCGCCGAGTGGCGGGTGACGGGGCTGTCGGTGGACAGCCGCCAGGTGAAGCCGGGGCACCTGTTCGCGGCGCTGCCCGGATCGAAGGTCCACGGCGCCGAGTTCATTCCCTACGCGCTGCGCATGGGCGCGGGCGCCATCCTGACCGACCGCGAGGGCGCGCGGATCGCGCGTGACCAGATGGCCGGGGCCGAGGCCGCGCTGATCGTGGCCGAGGACCCGCGCCAGGCGCTGGCCTTCGCCGCCGCGCTGTGGTTCGGCGCCCAGCCCGAGACCGTGGTCGCGGTGACCGGCACCTCGGGCAAGACCTCGGTCGCGACCTTCACCCGCCAGATCTGGCAGGCGATGGGGCTGGCTTCGGCGAACATCGGCACGATGGGGGTCCTGGGCGACTTCACCGCCCCCGTGCCCCACACCACGCCCGAGCCGCTGACCCTGCACCGGATCCTGTCGCAGATGAAGGCCGCCGGCATCGATCACGCGGCGATGGAGGCCTCGAGCCACGGGCTTGACCAGAAGCGGCTCGACGGGGTGCGGCTGAAGGCCGGCGCCTTCACCAACTTCAGCCAGGACCACCTGGACTACCACCACGATTTCGACAGCTATTTCAACGCCAAGGCCGGCCTTTTCGACCGGGTCCTGCCCGAGGACGGCACCGCGGTGCTGTACATGGACGACGACCGCTCGTCCGAGATGCGGGCGCGGGCCAAGGCGCGCGGGCTCGAGGTCATCACCGTCGGCCGCGAGACGCCGGCCGACATGAAGATCCTGTCGCAGCGCTTCGACGCGACGGGGCAGGACGTGCGCGTCGACTGGTTCGGCTCGCCGCGCCAGATCCGGCTCGACCTGATCGGCGGCTTCCAGGCCGAGAACGTGCTGGTCGCGGCGGGGCTCGTCATCGCCTCGGGCGCCGAGCCCGACGTGGTCTTCGACGCGGTGAGCCAGGTCAAGACCGTGCGCGGCCGGATGGAGCTGGCGGCGGTGCGCCGCAACGGCGCCACCGTCTTCGTCGACTATTCGCACAAGCCCGGCGCGCTCGCCTCGGCGCTGGTCAGCCTGCGCCCGCATGTCATGGGCCGCATCCTGTGCGTCTTCGGCGCCGGCGGCGACCGCGACAAGCTCAAGCGCCCGCTGATGGGCGAGGCCGCCGCGCGCCATGCCGACCTCGTGTTCGTCACCGATGACAACCCGCGGTCGGAAGACCCCGCGACGATCCGGGCCGAGGTGATGGCCGGCTGCCCCGAGGCGACCGAGGTCGCCGACCGGGCCGAGGCGATCCTGCGCGCGGTCGACGCGCTGGAACCCGGCGACGCGCTGATCATCGCCGGCAAGGGCCACGAGACCGGCCAGATCGTCGGCGACACCGTCTTCCCCTTCGACGATGCCGAACAGGCAAGCGTCGCCGTCGCCGCGCTGGAGGGCCGGATATGACCGATACGCTCTGGACCTCGGCCGAGGCCGAGGCCGCCACCGGCGGCCGTGCCACCCAAGCCTTCGCCGTGACCGGCGTGTCGATCGACACCCGCAGCCTGGGGCGGGGCGACCTGTTCGTCGCGCTGAAGGACGCGCGCGACGGCCACGACTTCGTGCGCGCCGCACTCGACCGCGGCGCGGCCGCGGCGCTCGTGTCGCGCATCCCCGAGGGCTGCACGCCGGACGACCCGCTGCTGGTGGTGCCCGACGTGCTGGACGCGCTGGTGGCGCTGGGGCGCGCGGGCCGGGCCCGCACCCGGGCCCGCGTCGTCGGCATCACCGGTTCGGTCGGCAAGACCTCGACCAAGGAGATGCTGCGCAAGGTCCTGGCCGCACAGGGCCGCGTCCATGCCGCCGAGGCCAGCTTCAACAACCACTGGGGCGTGCCGCTGACCCTGGCGCGGATGCCCGCCGACACCGATTTCGCGGTGATCGAGATCGGCATGTCGAACCCGGGCGAGATCGCGCCGCTCGCGCGTCTCGCGCGGCCGCATGTCGCGGTGATCACCACCGTCGCCCCCGCCCATCTCGCGGCCTTCGGCAGCCTCGACGGCATCGCGCGCGAGAAGGCCGCGATCTTCGAGGGGGTCGAGCCCGGCGGCACCGCCGTCGTGCCGCTGGGCCTGCCGGTCTCGGGCCTGCTCGAGGCGGCGGGGCGGGGCCATGGCCACCACATCCTGACCTTCGGCGCCGACCCCGAGGCCGACTGGCGGCTGATCCACGCGCGGGTCGTGGCCGATGCGACCGTGGTCGAGGCCAGCCACCGCGGCGCCGACGGCGGGGTGCACCCGCTGCTGTTCAAGCTGCGCACGCAAGGGGTCCATTTCGCCCAGAACGCGCTGGCGGTGCTGGCCGTGGCCGCGGCCGCGGGCGCCGACACCGCCGTCGCCGCGCTCGACCTCGGGCAGTGGCTGCCCGCGGGCGGGCGCGGGATGCGCGAGCGCATCGTGCTCGACCTGGTCGACGACCATCTCAGCTTCGACCTGATCGACGACGCCTACAACGCCAACCCGACCTCGGTCGGCGCCTCGCTCGAGATGCTGGCCGCGGCCGAGCCCCGCGACGGGATCGGGCGCAAGGCCGCGGGCCGCCGGATCGCGATCCTGGGCGACATGCTCGAGCTGGGCGCGGACGAGATCGCGATGCATGCGGCGCTGGCCGACCACCCGGCGATGGCGCGGGTGACCACGGTGCACTGCGTCGGCCCGCGGATGAAGGCGCTGTGGGAGGCGCTGCCGCGCGCGCGCCGCGGCCTGTGGCTGGAAACGGCCGAGGAGATGGTCCCCGAGCTGCGCCATCTTGCCGATGCCGGCGATGTCCTGCTGGTCAAGGGCTCGAAGGGCATCAAGGTGGCGCTGCTGGTTGACGCGATCCGCAAGCTGGGGCAAGCGGTCGCGCACCACAATCGAGGGACCGAGTGAATGCTCTACTGGCTGGCCGAGCTGTCGGATGGGGGCGGGGTGTTCAACCTGTTCCGCTACATCACCTTCCGGGCAGGCGCGGCCTTCTTCACGGCGCTGATCTTCGGCTTCATCTTCGGGCGGCCGCTGATCGACTACCTGCGCAAGGTGCAGAAGAAGGGCCAGCCGATCCGTGACGACGGCCCCGCCACCCATTTCGTCAAGGCGGGCACGCCGACGATGGGGGGGCTGCTGATCCTCTCGGCGCTCGGGGTCTCGACGCTGCTCTGGGCGCGGCTCGACAGCATCTATGTCTGGATCGTGCTGCTGGTCACCTACAGCTTCGCGCTGATCGGCTTCGCCGACGACTACGCGAAGGTGACGAAGCAGAACACCAAGGGCGTCTCGGGCCGGGTGCGGATGGGCATCGGCCTTGTCGTCGCGGCGCTGGCCTCCGGCGCGGCCGCCTGGGCGCATCCCGCCGGCCTGTCCGGAGAGCTGGCGCTGCCGTTCTTCAAGGACCTGCTGATCCACCTGGGCATCTTCTTCGTGCCCTTCGGCATGCTGGTGATCGTCGGCGCCGCCAACGCGGTGAACCTGACCGACGGGCTCGACGGGCTGGCGATCATGCCGGTGATGATCGCCTCGGGCACGCTCGGCGCCATCGCCTATGTCGTCGGCAACGTCACCTTCACCGAATATCTCGGCGTCCACTACGTGCCCGGCACCGGCGAGATCCTGGTCTTCACCGCGGCGCTGATCGGCGGGGGCCTGGGCTTCCTGTGGTACAACGCCCCGCCCGCGGCGGTGTTCATGGGCGATACCGGCTCGCTGGCGCTGGGCGGCGCGCTGGGCGCGATCGCGGTCTGCACCAAGCACGAGATCGTGCTGGCGATCGTCGGCGGCCTCTTCGTGGTCGAGGCGATGTCGGTGATCATCCAGGTCGCCTATTTCAAGCGCACCGGCCGGCGGGTGTTCCTGATGGCCCCGATCCACCACCATTTCGAGAAGAAGGGCTGGGGCGAGGCGCAGATCGTGATCCGGTTCTGGATCATCTCGCTCATCCTGGCGCTGATCGGCCTTGCCACGCTGAAGGTGCGCTGAGGTCATGGCGTTCGAGGCCCTGATCGCGCATTGGGGCCTGCCCGCGATCTTCGTCGGCTCCGCGGTCGAGGGCGATGCCACCGGCTTTCTCGCCGGCGTGCTTGCCCATCGCGGGATGTTCCCGTTCGAGATGGTGGCGCTGGTCGTGGCGGCGGGGGCCTTCGTCGGCGACGAGGTGCTGTTCTTCCTCGGCCGGCACACCTCGCGCTTCGGCTTCGCGCGGCGGATGCTGAACCACGGCGCGGTCGCGAAGGTCCGCCGGCTGGTGGTCGAGCGGCCGACGGCGCTGATCCTGGGGTTCCGCTTCCTCTACGGCGCGCGCACGGTGGGGGCGCTCAGCCTGGGCGCGGCGGGGGTGCCGGTGCCGAAGTTCGTGGCGCTGAACGCGCTCGCCGTGCTGGTCTGGGCCCATGTCGTCACCGGGCTCGGCTTCGGGCTGGGGGCGACGCTGCACCGGCTGATCGGCGGCATCCGTCTCGAGGGGCATCTCGTGCTGGCCGCGGGCGTGGTCGCGGCGGGGTTCGCCGTGGCCTGGGCGCTGCATCACCGCTGGCGCCGGCGCTAGGCGCGCCGGCGGTCCCGGCGGCTATCTCACCGCGATCTCAGCAGCGATCGTTGTCGATCAGGATCAGGGCCATCTCGCCCAGCATGTCGTCGACGGCGTCCAGCAGGCGCTGGCGGTCGCTCGTGCTGGCCGATGCGGGGTCGTGGCCGTCGGTGGCCAGCTCGGCGATCTGCGAGAGCCGGCCCAGTTCCGGGAAGCCGACGGTGGCGGCGATGCCCGTGGTCTTGTGCGCGCCGAAGCGGATCAGGTCCAGAAGCCGCGCCCGGTAGGCGAGGTCGAGCCCGTCGTCCTCCTCGAGATCGCTGCGCGCGGCCTCAAGCTCGACGAGGCGGCCCTCGAGCACGTCGAGGAAGCGGCCGCGGATTTCTGCGACACGGGCCGAGACGGCCTGGCCGCGGGCCTGGGTCATGGCGAGGTCGATCATCGTGTCAGGTCCTGGTCAGGCCATGCGGAACTGGCTGGACACGCCCCAGCCGTCGGCCTCGGCGGGGCCCGGCTCGTGCTCGGCATTGTCGATCGCCACGTACAGCGCGTCGACCGCGCCGCGACCGGCCCGCACCAGGCCCACGCGCACGGGCGAGCCCACGCGCAGCGTGCAGCGGATCGGCATGCCGCGGCTGTTGGTCAGCCCCATCTCGTCGACGATCAGGTTCGCCGTGGCCGTCACCGTGTCGAGGTCCAGCGGCGTGCGGCCGTGGGCGACGCAGACGAAGACGCCGTTGCCGGCATAGGCCACGAAGCGCTCGACCGTGCGCAGCGAGGTCGCGATCGCCTCGGCCACGTCGGTCAGCAGATAGCGGAAATCGGTCGGCGACGAGGCGGCGTAGATCTGCTCGACCCCCTCGACCTTGAAGGCGAAGATCGAGGTCGCGAACAGGCCCGAGCGGGTCAGCTGCAGCAGGTAGTTCTCAAGCGCCTGCAGCTCGATCACGCCGTCGACCTCCTTGATCGAGATCGGGTCGGCGAGGTCGATGAAGCGCTCGCGCTCCAGCTGCTGGCGCAGCCCGTCAAGCTGGTTGGCGTTCTGGCGGATCGCGTTGTTCTGGTCGACCATCCGCGCCGCCAGCCGGATCCGGGTCCCGAGCTCGACCGGATCGAAGGGCTTGGTGACGTAGTCGGTCGCACCGGCCGCGAAGGCGCGGTCGATGTAGGATTTCTGGCTCATCGCGGTGATCATGATGATCGGCGCGGTCTGGTAGTTCGGGCTCCGCCGGATCGCGCGGGCCAGCTCGATGCCGTCGATCTCGGGCATCTGGATGTCCAGGAGGAAACAGTCGAACAGCTCGGGGCTGGCCGTCAGGATCTGTGCCGCCTCCCGCGCCGAGGAGGCCGTCGTCAGATCGCTGAAACCGTTGGCGCCAAGGCTCGCCGACAAAAGCTCCAGGATCATCTCGTCGTCATCGACCGCAAGGATGCGCATCTTCAGCCCTTCTGGTGATGGTGCCGCGCCTGCTCTGGGAATTCTTCCCGCGGGCACCTCTTCATTTCTCGTTAACACTCGGTGCGGAATCCGGCGAGATTAAGGCGCCGGTCGCGTGAAAATCAGTCCGGATCAAGGTGTTTTCGGGTGTGCAGAAACGAATCCGGCATTTCGGCAAAAGCGTTTAAGCGAATCTTCAGCGGGCGGGGCGACCTTGCCCGGGCCGACGCGCCTGTCGGCCGGACCGCGGATCGCAGATGCCATTTTCCCTTCGACTCAGCCTCAGATTGCCGCTGCTGATCGTCCTGGTCAGCCTTGCCAGCCTCGTCGTGATGGGCAGCTTCGCGCTGCGCGAGGCGGGGCGCGCGCTCAGCGCCGCCGGCCAGGAGCGGCTGGCGGTCACCGCCGAGATGCGCCGCGAGAACCTCGATCTGTGGAGCGCGCGCATCACCTCCGACCTGGCGACGATGGCGGGGACCGCCTCGGTGCAGAAGGCGCTGGCGGATCTCACGCGGGCCTTCGACCGGCGCGGTCCCGGCGCCGCGGCCGAGCTACAGCGCGAATACATCACCGACAATCCCAATCCCGCCGGGCGCCGGCACCTGCTGGAGACGGCGGGCGGGCTTGACGACTATTCCGTCGTGCATCGCCGCGTCCATCCCGAGATGGCCGCGCATTGGCAGCAGACCGGCTATTACGACATCTTCCTGATCGATGCGGCCGGGCGGGTCGTCTACTCGCTGTTCAAGGAAGAGGATTTCACCGCCGACCTGATGGCGGGCCCGCTGCGCGACACCGGCCTGGCCCAGGTCGCGCGCGCGGCGCTGTCGGCAGGCCCCGGCGCGCCGCCCTCGGCCTCGGACTTCCGCCCCTATGCGCCCTCGGCCGGCGCCGCGGCCGCCTTCGTCGCCCAGCCGGTCTTCGACCGCGGCGGGCAGCGGCTGGGCGCGCTGGCCTTCCAGCTTCCCTTCAACCAGATCAACGCGATCACCGTGGATCGCACCGGCCTTGGCGACAGCGGGCGCGCCTACCTGGTCGGGCCGGACAACCGGCTGCGCACCAATGTCGACGGCGGCGCCCCCGACACGCTCGAGCAGCGCCAGACCGCGCTGCCCGAGGTCGCGCTGGCGCTGGCCGGCGGGCAGGGCGCGCAGGAAGGTGTCGGGATCGACGGCGTCGATGCGGTCATCGCCTATGGCCCGGTCTCGATGCTCGGCTTGCCGCAGGCGCTGGTGGTCGAACAGGACCGCAGCGAGATCCTCGCCCCGGTGCACCGCCTGGCGCGCGAGGTCGCGGGCTGGGGGGCGCTGCTGATGCTGGCGGTGGCGGGGCTTGCCTGGTGGCTGGGGCGCGGGATCGCGCGGCCGCTCGGCCGGACCTGCGCCGCCATGGCCGAGGTCGCCCAGGGCCGCTATGACGCGACGATCCCGGCCCTGACCCGCCGGGACGAGATCGGCGACATCGCCCGCGGCCTCGAGGCCTTCCGGGGCAGCCTTGCCGAGGGCAAGCAGCATGCCGAGGCCGCGGCCTTCCGCGGCGCCGCCTTCGACGGCACCTCGGCGCCGCTGATGATGGTCGACGAGAATTTCGAGGTGAAGTTCGTGAACCCGGCGCTTTACGCGCTGTTCGACGTCCGGCGCGACGACTTCGCCATCCAGGTGCCGCAGTTCGACCCGAAGACCGTGATCGGCAAGACGATGGACGTGTTCCACGTGATCCCGTCGAAGGCCCGGGCGCTGCTGTCGGACAGCCGCAACCTGCCGCACCAGGCCGAGATCGGTGTCGGCAGCGCGCGGTTCCAGCTCAACGTCAGCGAGGTGCAGATGGAGGGGCGCGGCCGCATCGGCTATGTCGTCGAATGGCGCGACGTCACCGCAGAGCGGCTGACGAGCGCCATCCTCGGCGCGCTCGACCGCAGCCAGGCGATGGCGCAGTTCCAGCCCGACGGGCAACTCGTGGTCTGCAACGCGCTCTTCGCCGGCCTGGCGGGGCAGGCGCCCGAGGCGCTGGTCGGGCAGGCCGCCGCGATGATGTTCCGCCCCGAGGGCGCCAAGGATCTCGAACCCGCCTGGCGCGGCCTGACCTCCGGCGAGGTGTGGCAGGGCCGGCTGGCCTTCGGCACCTCGCTCGCCGACGGCCTGCTGGCGGCGGTGCTGGACCGGTCGGGCCGGGTGATGCGGATCGTGCTGATCGCAAGCGACGTGACCGAGGTGCAGACGCGCGCCGCCGCGGCCGAGCGCGAGCGCGTCGCCCTGGCCGAGGCGCAGCGCCATGCCGTCTCGGCCCTGGCCTCGGGCCTCGGGCGGCTGGCGGGGGGCGATCTGATGGTGCGGATCGACGAGCGGTTCTCGGCCGATTACGAAGGGGTGCGCGGCGATTTCAACCGCGCGATGGCCCAGCTGTCCGAGACCATCGGCGAGGTCGCCGAGCGCACCGACTCGCTCAGCTCGGGCTCGACCGAGATCTCCACCTCGGCCGAGGATCTCTCGCGCCGGGCCGAGCGGCAGGCGGCGACGCTCGAACAGACGGCGGCGGCGCTCGACCAGCTGACCGCCTCGGTCAAGTCGGCGGCGAGCGGCGCCGCCGAGGCCCAGAGCGCGGTCGAGGTCGCGCGCGGCGCGGCCGAGCGGTCCGGCAAGATCGTCGACGACGCGGTGCTGGCGATGGAGCAGATCGAGGCCTCGTCGCAGGAGATCTCGCGCATCATCGGCGTGATCGACGACATCGCCTTCCAGACCAACCTCTTGGCGCTGAACGCCGGCGTCGAGGCGGCGCGCGCGGGCGAGGCCGGGCGCGGCTTCGCCGTCGTCGCCTCCGAGGTGCGGGCGCTGGCGCAACGCTCGTCCGAGGCGGCGCGCGAGATCGACGGGCTGATCGCCCGGTCGGGCGGCCATGTCCGCACCGGGGTCGAACTGGTCGGCAAGGCCGGCGGCGCGCTGCGCGAGATCCTGACCGGCGTCACCGACATCACCACCCGCGTCTCCGAGATCGCGGGCTCGGCCTCGGAGCAATCCGCGGGGCTGGCCGAGATCAACATCGCGATCAACCAGCTCGACCAGGTCACCCAGCAGAACGCGGGCATGTTCGAGCAGACCGCCGCGGCCAGCCGCAGCATCAGCGACGATGCCGCCAGCCTCGCGCGCGCCGTCGCGAAATTCCAGATCACGGACGGGACCCCGGCGCGCGGCGCCTCGGTCGAGTGGCGGCATGCGGGTTGACCAGGGGCCGGGGCGCGGCCCGGTACGGGTGCTGATCGTCGACGACAGTCGCACGATCCGGCAGCTGATCCGCCATCGCCTGCAGGGCGATCCGCGGCTGGTCGTGGTCGGCGAGGCCGAGGATCCGCTGGTCGCGCGCGAGATGATCCGCAACCTCTCGCCCGACGTGCTGACGCTGGATGTCGAGATGCCGCGGATGAACGGGCTCGAATTCCTCGAGCGGCTGATGCGCCTGCGGCCGATGCCGGTGGTGATGATCTCGACCGAGACCCACGAGAATTCTCGCTCCGCGATCGAGGCTTTGGCGCTGGGCGCGGTCGATTGCATCGGCAAGCCCGCCGCCGACCGGCTGCCCTACGGCTTTCGCGAACTGGCCGACATCCTCGTCTCGGCCGCGGGGGCCCGGCTGCAGGGGCGCGTGCCGCATCGTGCCGGGGTGACGCCGCGCGATTTCCTGTGGAACGGCAAGATGGTGCTGGTCGGGTCGTCGACCGGCGGGGTGGATGCGCTGGAATGCCTGCTGCGCGGCTTCCCCGCCGACTGTCCGCCGACCCTGATCACCCAGCACATGCCGCCCGCTTTCCTCGCCAGTTTCGCGCGCCGGCTCGACGGCCTCGTCGCGCCCCGGGTGGCGCTGGCCGAGGAGGGGGCGCCGATCCGGCAGGGCGAGGTGCGCATCGCCCCCGGCGGCACGCGCCACCTCGCGCTGGCGCCGGGCCCGACCTGTCGCCTGCTCGAGGGCGAGAAGCGCAGCGGCCACCGCCCCTCGGTCGACATCCTGTTCGAAAGCGCGGTCAGCCTTGCGCCGAAGGTGGTCGCGACGGTGCTGACCGGGATGGGCCGCGACGGCGCCGAGGGGATGGCTGCGCTGCGCGCGGCCGGGGCGCGCTGCCTCGCGCAGGACCAGGCAAGCTCGGTGGTCTGGGGCATGCCCCGCGCCGCGCTGGAGATGGGGGGGGCGGAACGCGCGGTTCCGCTGGCCCGGATGTCGGCCGAGCTGCTGGCCCTGACCGGGCGTCAAAGCGCCCGCTCGGGGGTGCGCGGATGATCGGGGTCGATACCAGGCTGCCCACGGAAGGATCTTTCCACATCTCGCAGGGCGAGTTCGCCGTCGGCAGGTCGCAGGCGACGATCAGCACCATTCTCGGCTCCTGCGTGGCGACCTGCCTGCATGATCCGATCGCCGGGATCGGCGGCATGAACCACTTCCTGCTGCCCGAGGGCACCGGGACCGGCGTCGCCGCAGCCAGCTTCGGGGCCAACGCGATGGAGCTTCTGATCAATGCGATGATCAAGGCCGGGGCCAGCCGCAACCGGATGCAGGCCAAGGTCTTCGGCGGCGCCCGCATGGTCGCCGGCCTGTCCGACATCGGCGCCCGGAACGCGCATTTCGTGATCGACTTCCTGCAGCGCGAGGGCCTCGACTGTGTCGGCCAGAGCCTTGGCGGCAACGAGGCGCGGCGCGTGCAATTCTGGCCGGGCGATGGCCGGGCGCGCCAGAAGCTGGTTGGCCGGACCGACCTGAACGAGAAACCCGTGCCCAAGCCCGCCGCGGGCAATGGTGTCGAGCTGTTCTGAGCGCCGGCCCGGGCCCGGGCACGATCGGGCGCGGTGCGGTCCGGCGGGGCCGGCCACTCCGGCGCCCCGGGCCAGCCCGTGCGGAGGTGCCGGCGCGATGCCGGCAGTGCCCGGTCAGAACCAGGTCACCTCGCCATCATCCGGATGGGGGGCAACCGGCCCTTCGTCGGGGTCCAGCGCCGCGACAAGCTCGTGCAGCCGCAGCCGCGACAGGATCGGGACGGCGTGCAGCCGGATGTCGCCCGTCAGCTCGCCCGAGACCGATTCCATCAGCCGCCCCAGGTCCTCGAGGCATTGCGTGATCCGGTCGATGCCCTGCAGGCCGCGGATCGCGGCCGGATCGGTATGCTCGGCGAATTCGCACAGCGACAGCGCGGCCTGCACCCCGGCCGAGAGCGCCGCGAGCGAGGCCAACTCGTCCGCGATGCGCTGGGCCAGCGCGTCGAGCGGCAGGTCGCGGTGATCGACGCTCACGGTCATGGCGGTCACAGCCGACCGACCACGGCTTCGATGCAGCTGCGCAACTCCTGCGGAGTGAAGGGCTTTTTCAGGAAGTTGTTCATGCCCAGCTTCTTTCCGTTGTCGACGATCTCCTTGTCCGCGCGGCCGGTGATCAGGATGAAACCGACGCCCTTGGTCTTGCCGCCGGTGCGCAGCGCCTTCAGCAGCTGCAAGCCATCCATGCCGGGCATGTTGTAATCCGAGATCACCAGGTGCGCCGGCGCCTTCTCCAGCGCTTCGAGCGCGCCGGGTCCGTCGCTGGCGAAGGCGACCTGGCGCAGGCCCATGGCGTCGAGCGCCTGGGTGATCAGGCCGCGGCTGGTCGACATGTCGTCCACGACCATGATCTTGAGCTGTTCGCGCAATGACATCAGGCAGCGTCCCTTCCTGGGATGGCGCCGGCAAGGCGGCGGTAACTCGTGATGCCGGCCGTCTCGAACGGCAGGGCAGGGGCAACCGGCACCCGTTCGGAGTGCCCGGCACACAGGATGCCGCCGGGCGACAGCATCGCCGCGAAGCGCCGCCAGAGCTTGGCCTGGGCATCGAGGTCGAAATAGATCACCACGTTGCGGCAGAAGATGACATCGAAGCCGTGCCGCATCGGCCAGGGGCCGTGCAGGTTCAGCTCGCGGAAGCGCAGCAGCGCGCGGGCGGCATCGTTGATCCGGTAGTCGTCGCCCTCGGCCTGGAAATGGCGCGCGACCATCGCCGGGGCCATCCCCTCGAGCAGGCTCGCGGGGTAGGTCGCGGCCTCGGCCCGCGCGATCACCTCGGGGTCGATGTCGGTCGCGAGGATGCGGATGTCGTGGCGCGGCGCCTCGGGCATCAGCTCGAGCACGACCATCGCCATCGACCACGGCTCCTGTCCGTTCGAGCAGCCGGCGGACCACAGTCGCACCCGGCCGCCGGTGCGCGCGCGCGCCAGCAGCGGTGGCAGCACCGTGCTGCGCAGCAGGTCGAAATGGTGCATCTCGCGGAAGAAATGCGAGACGTTGGTGGTCAGGGCCGAGATCATCCGGCGCCGCTCGTCCTGGCCGTCGCTGCCCGCGACCAGCGCAAGGTAGTCGCCATAGCTGCTGAGCCCGAGGCTGCGCAGCCGCTTGGCCAGCCGCGACTGCACCATGCTGGTCTTGGTCTGGTTCAGCACGATGCCCGCTTCGTCGTGCAGGATCTTCGCCACCGCCGCCATCTCGGCGGCGCTGGGGGCGCTGGGCGACAGCGAGGGATGGGTCATCGCGCTCATGGCCGTCACGCGGCATCCGCCCGGTAGCCGGGCAGGACCGAGCTGAGGTCCAGCACGCGGATCATCCGCCCCTCGACGATGGTCAGGGCCGAGATGAAGCCGGCGGCGGCATCCGCCGAGATCTCGGGCGGCGGTTGCAGCGCGCCGCGCGGCAGCGCCAGGATGTCGGAGACCGCATCGACCAGAAGGCCCACGCTTTGTCCTTCGGATTGCACGACGATGATGACGTTGCGCGCGTCGCCCTCGACCGGCGGCATGCCCAGCCGCGAGGCGAGGTCGATCACCGGCAGCACCGTGCCGCGCAGGTTGATCACGCCGCGCATGTAATGCGGGCTGTGCGGCAGCGGCGTCGCGCGGGTCCAGCCGCGGATCTCGCGGACGGACATGATGTCGACGCTGTATTCCTGCTCGGCGAGCCGGAAGGACAGCAGTTCGAGTTCGGAATTCAGACGGTCCTCGGTCATGGGGTCAACCTGTCAGAGCGAAATCGGGAAGGCGGGTGCGGCCGGTGGCGTTCGCGACCAGGTCCCCGGGGTCGAGGATCAGCGCGATCTTGCCATCGCCGAGGATGGTCGCGGCGGCGACGCCGGGGATGTTGCCATAGCCCTGCTGCAGGCCTTTGATCACCACCTGGCGCTGTTCCATGATCTCTTCGACCACCAGCGCCGCCCGGCTGCCGTCATCCTGCGCGGTCAGCAGCACGATGCAGCCGACATACGAGGCCCGCGGCTCGCGATAGCCGAGCTCGGCCCCCAGGTCATAGAGCGGCACGAAGCCGCCGCGGATGTGGATCACGCTGCTTTCGGGGCCGAGCATGCGGATGTCGCCCGCGGCCAGCGTCGCGGTCTCGACGATCGAGGAGAGCGGGATCACCAGCGTCTCGCCCGCGACCTTCACCACCATCCCGTCCAGCACCGCCAGCGTCAGCGGCAGCGAGATCGAGAAGCGGGTGCCCTTGCCGGGCTCCGACAGGATGGTGATGCGCCCGCCGAGCGCCTGAATCGCCTGCTTCACCACGTCCATGCCGACGCCGCGACCCGACAGCGCCGAAACCTCGCTGGCGGTCGAGAAGCCGGGCAGGAACAGCAGGTTGTCGATCTCGGAATCCGACAGCTGCGCCTCTGGCGGGATCAGCCCCTTCTGCTCGGCGATCTCGCGCACCCGCGGCCGGTTGATGCCGCCGCCGTCGTCCGAAACCTCGATCACCACCCGGCCCGAGCGGTGCTGGGCCGAGAGCGTGATGATCCCCTCGCGGGTCTTGCCGCGTTCGACCCGGGTCTCGGGCTTTTCCAGCCCGTGGTCGACGGCGTTGCGGATCATGTGGGTCAGCGGATCGGCGAGCCGCTCGATCACGGTCTTGTCGACCTCGGTGCCCTCGCCCTCGGTGCGCAGCCGCACCTCCTTGCCGACCGCGCCCGAGGCTTCGCGCACGATCCGCGCCATGCGCTGGAACAGCGGCTTCACCGGCTGCGCGCGGATCATCATCACCGAATCCTGGATGTCGCGGGTCAGCATCATGAAGGCCTCGAGCCCGCTCATCACCGCCGAATTCGCGCCCAGCCCCGCCTCGGAGACGCTCTGCGCCAGCATCGCCTGGTTGATCACCAGCTCGCCCACCAGGTTCACCAGCCGGTCGATCCGCTCGAGATCGACCCGCACCGTCGCGCCGGCGGTCTCGGCCGGATGGGCGCCGCCACCTTCGGCGCGCGCCGCCGCCGCCGGCGGGGCGGCCGGGGCCGGGGCCCGGTCCGGGACCGCGGCGGCGCCGGGCCCGGGCGGGGCGGTCGCGTCGCTTTCGGCGGCCGGGGCCGGGTCGGGCAGGGGATCGCCGGCGGGATCGGGCGGCGGCGCGTCGCCGGCCGGCCCCTCCTCGGTCAGCTCGATCTCGGCGAGGTCCTCGACGAAGTCGAACACCTCGAGGATCTCGTCGCGCCCGGCGGTCGTGTCCAGCAGGATGTCCCAGCCCAGGTACGAGGCCTCGGGGTCCATCGCCGCGAAGTCGGGCAGGCGCGACAGGTCGCAGCGGATCTCGGCCTCGCCCAGCGTGGCGAGCGCGCGCAGCAGCAGCAGCGGCTCGTTGCCCGAACGGTAGAGCCCGGCCGAGGGCACGAAGCGCAGCCGCCAGCGGGTGCTGGACGGGCCCGCGTCGATCCCGCCGAAATCGAAGCTCAGCCCCAGCGGCACGAAATCGTCGACCTCGGGCTCGGGCTCGGGCGCGTGGCCGCCGCCGCCGGTCAGCCCTTCCAGCGCCAGCAGCGCCTCCTCGGCGCCGGGCGGGCTGGCGGCGGGATCGGCATTGGCCAGCCGCACCTGGTCGGCCAGGATGTCGGCCGCGGCGAAGATCAGCTTCATCCCCTCGGGGTCGAGCGTCATCCGTCCCGCGCGCAGCTCGTCCAGCACGGTCTCGAACCGGTGGGCATAGGCGACCAGCGCCTTCAGCCCGAAGGCCCCCGCGCCGCCCTTGATCGAATGCACCGCCCGGAAGGCGACGTTGATCGTCTCGCCGTCGGGCTGCCCGCCCTGGTCGAGACTGTCCGAGATCGCGGCCATCGCGTCCTGCAGCGCCTCGAGCAGTTCCTCGCATTCCACGAAGAACGAGGCGCGGATCTCGGCCATCGGGTCATTCGGCTGCGCCATCGCGCCCTCCTCAGCCCGCGACCATGTGCAGGGCCTTCACCAGTTTCGGCGGATCGAACGGCTTGACGATCCAGCCTGTCGCGCCCGCGGTGCGGGCCCGCGCCTTCAGCTCGGGCGCGCTTTCCGTGGTCAGCACCAGAATCGGCGTGGCGCGGTGGCGCTCCTGGCCCCGCACCGCCTCGATGAAGCCGAACCCGTCCAGCCGCGGCATGTTGATGTCCGAGATGATCGCGTCGGGCTCGATCCCCGCCAGCACCTCGAGCCCGTGCACCCCGTCCTCGGCCAGGTGCAGGGTGAAGCCGGCATCGGTGAGCGCCAGCCTCAGCATGTCGCGGATCGTCCGGCTGTCGTCGACGGCAAGGACCGTGAGCGTCATGCGGCGACCTCAAGCTCGTTGCGCGCGGCCAGGCGTCCGGCGTCGATGCCGAACAGCGTCAGCGCCTCGTCCACGGCGGGCGAACAGCCGGTCAGCGACAGGCTGTGGCCGGCGCCGCGCCAGCTTTGCGCTGCCGCCAGCAGCACCTGCAGGCACAGCCCGCCCAGGTGCGACACCGCCGTGACATCCAGCGCGAGATCGTCGCCGGCATGGTCGCGCAGCGCATGCGCCAACGGCACGGCGGCGTTGAAATCCAGCCGTGCGGGAAGGGCGAAGACCGCGCTCATGCGCGGGCCTCCGTCCGGGACGACTGATGCGTCTGGCTCAAGCGGGTCACCTCTGCCTCCGTTCCTCTCGGGTACAGGGCAGGGTTAGGCGCGCGGCGTTAAAATTGGCTTATGAGAGTTTGTCGCTTTCGTGACCTGACAGGCCAAGCTGATGATGTGCGCAGCCGATCAGCGCCGCGAGGTCGTCCTCGACCAGGTCGACGGCGAAACTTTCCATGAAGCCCGAGAACCGGCCCTTGTCGCGGAAGGCCGCGGTGAAGCCGCCGGCCGCGAAATGCGGGGCGAGCGCGCGGGCCATGCCGCCGATCAGGGCGATGCCGCCGAAGGGCAGGTGCGTCAGCGCGAGATCGCCCGCGACGCGGCCCAGCAGCGTGACGAACAGCGCGGCCGCGCGATGGGCGCGCGGCTCGCCCTCGGCGAGGGCGGCGATGATCTGGGTCGAATCGCGTGCGGGCAGGCCGCCGGGCCCGGTCGCGGCCAGGAACGCGTCGACATGGCCGAGCCCGCGCCCCGACAGCGCCTCCTCGACACCGGGGAAGCCGCCGGGGAAACCGTTGTCGCGCGCCAGGAAGCGCGACAGCTCGATCTCCTCGGCGGTGCGGGCGGGCAGGGTGACATGGCCGCATTCCGACGGCGCGACCAGCCGGTGGCCGCCGGGCAGCGGGTGCACGGGCGCCGCGTTGAAGCCGGTGCCGATGCCGATCACCAGCTGGGTGCCGGCCGGGTCGCGCGTGGCCGCGATCACCTCGGTCGCGCTGCCGGGCTTGAGAAAGCCCAGCGCATGGCCCTGCGCCTGCAGGTCGTTCAGGATCCCGACCCGCGCGGGCGCGAGGCCGAGCGCGGCCCCGAGGCTCGCCGCGTCGAAATGCCAGTCGAGGTTGGTCAGCTGCCCGGTGCCGCCGTGCACCGGCCCCGCCACCGCGACCGAAGCACCCGTGAGCGGCGGCGCGCCGGCCTCGGCGTGGAAGCGGCCGAGCACCTCGGCCAGCCCGGCCGCATCGGCATTGCGGAACTTGCGCGCGGCGGCGGTGTCGACCTGGCCGCCGGTGGCGAAGGCGACCCGGGTGTTGGTGCCGCCCACGTCGGCGACAAGTGTCAGCGCCGCGCCGGTGGCCGGCCTTCTGGGATCGTGATCGGCCATGGGTCCTCCTGGTGTCCTCCCGGGGCGGCGACGGCTGGGGCTCGGGCGCCGCGATCGACGGGGGCGTCTGGCTATAGCTATCCGCCGTTTGCGCTAACCGCCAGTGCCTGCTGGCAGAACGCCGCCCATGCCGCCCCGGTTGCGCAATTCGGCGAGAGCGATGCACTTTTTCGGGTTGAACCCGAGGGGGGTGCGCCACAGGTTCGCAAAGAGTTTCGCAGCGACAGAGGAGACGCCGATGGCCCCGACGGTCTTTCAGAAAGAGGCGGGCTGGTGGAAGGGGGCGGTGATCTACCAGATCTACCCGCGCAGCTTCCAGGACGCGAGCGGCGACGGCATCGGCGACCTGCTGGGCATCGTGCACCGGCTGCCCTATGTCGCCTCGCTGGGCGTGGACGCGATCTGGATCTCGCCGTTCTTCACCTCGCCGATGAAGGACTACGGCTACGACGTGTCGGACTATTACAACGTCGACCCGATGTTCGGCAGCCTCGCCGATTTCGACCAGGTGATCGCCACCGCCCATGCCTACGGGCTGAAGGTGATGATCGACCTCGTGCTGTCGCACACCTCGGACCAGCATCCCTGGTTCAAGGAAAGCCGCGCCAGCCGCGACAACCCGCGCGCCGACTGGTACGTCTGGGCCGAGCCCAAGCCCGACGGCACCGTTCCGACCAACTGGCAGTCGCAGTTCGGCGGCACCTCGTGGCACTGGGACGCCCGGCGCGAGCAGTACTACCTGCACAACTTCCTGACGTCGCAGCCCGACCTGAATTTCCACAATCCCGCGGTGCAGGACGCGCTGCTGGACGTGGCGCGGTTCTGGCTGGAGCGGGGGGTGGACGGCTTCCGGCTGGACACGATCAATTACTACTTCCACGACAAGGAGTTGCGCGACAATCCTGCCCTGCCCAAGGCCGAGCGCAACGACAAGACCGCGCCCTCGGTCAATCCCTACAACCACCAGCTGCACGTCTATGACAAGAACCGCCCGGAAAATCTTGAATTCCTGAAGAAATTCCGGTCCCTGATGGATGTCTACGGCGCGGCGGCGGTGGGCGAGGTCGGCGACAGCCACCGCGGGCTCGAGATCCTCGGGGAATATACCCGCGGCACCGAGCGGATGCAGATGTCCTATGCCTTCGACTTCCTGTCGGGCAGCTCGATGCCGGCGGCCACCGTAGCCGAGGTCTTCGGCGAGGTGGCGAAGGTCGCCGCCGACGGCTGGGTCTGCTGGGCCTATTCCAACCATGACGTCGAGCGCCACATCACCCGCTGGGGCCTGACGCCGGCGGCGGCGCGGACCTATGTCTCGCTGATGATCTGCCTGCGCGGGTCGCTGTGCCTCTATCAGGGCGAGGAGCTGGGCCTGCCCGAGGCCGACATCGCCTTCGAGGACCTGCAGGACCCCTATGGCGTCGAGTTCTGGCCCGAGTTCAAGGGCCGCGACGGCTGCCGCACCCCGATGCCCTGGGACCAGACCCAGGTCAACGCCGGCTTCTCGCCGGCGCGGCCCTGGCTGCCGGTGCCCTCGCCGCACTACCCGCTCGCGGTGACCTCGGCCGAGGGCGATCCGGCGGCGCTCCTGCACCACTACCGCCGGGCGCTGTCGTTCCGGCGCGGCCACGCGGCGCTGCGGGTGGGCGAGATCACGGATGTCACGGTCGAGGGAGAGGTGCTCAGTTTCCGCCGCACCGAGGGCCGCGAGACGATCCTGTGCTTCTTCAACCTCTCCGAGGAGCCGGCGACGGTGACGGTGCCGCCGGGCAACTGGGTGGCGATCGGCGGCGAGATCGGCTCGACCCGGCCGACGCCGGATTTCCAGCTGTACCTCGGCCCCTGGCAGCCCAGCATCCTGCTGCTCGACACCGAGCACTGAGCGGGCACTGGCCGGGCACCGGACGATCGCTGGCCGGCCGGTCGCCGGTGATCCGGGCCGCCCTGACGGCGGCCCGGCCCGGTCAGCGGACCGCGCCGCGGCTGGGCGGCGGGCGGGTCAGAGCGCGGGCGGCGGTTTCGGCGTCGGCAGGGCCGGCGGCAGGCTGCCCCCGGCTTCCTCCAGCATCGCCTCAAGCTCGGCCAGCCGGTCGACGAACTGCCCGTCCTCGACCCGCTCGGCCGCGGCACGGGTGGCGAGGGCCGCAAGGAAGACGCGGTTGCGCTGGTCCAGCCACTGGGTCATCCGGCGCAGCCAGGGCCGGCAGCGGTGCCGGGCCCGGTACAGTTTCCAGAACACGCCCGGGGTGAAATCCTCGCGCCCCGCGGCCACGATCAGCGGCTCGAGGATGCTCATCTCGGACAGGATCCGCGCCGGCATCGGCCCGAGGAACGGGCAGGCGAGCTTGTGCACGAAGGGCTTGGTGAACAGCGCGGCATGCATCGCGTCGGGGGCCGAACGCGGGTCGTAGATCAGGTAGACCGGGCCCGCGCCCTCGATCATGTCGGGGCCATAGCCGTAGCGGCTGGTGAAATCCATCCGCCGGCGGTCGGTGAAGCGGTTGTCCCAGCCGGTGACGACCGGGTCCAGCGTCGCCTGCGGCGCGGCCAGGATCACCGTGGCCCCGGGCGCGGTGACCGAGAAGGCGGCGGCGGCATAGCCGCACATGTTGGCGCCCCAGAAGATCACCCGGTCGAAATCCTCGAAGAAGGCGTCGTCGACCTGGCGGTCGAAGAAGCCGAAGACGGCGCGGTCGCGGAACCAGGTCGAACCCTCGGCCAGCAGGCACAGGCTGGACCAGCCCTGCGCCGCGGCCAGCTTCTGGCCCATCGGCATCCCGTCGCCATCGCGGCGGCAGGCATCGAAGGTCTCGAAGGTGACCAGCAGGGTCGTGCCCTCGTCGGTGAACAGCGCCGCGTGATCGGCGCCCAGCGGCTCGAAATAGCCTGCCTCGTCGCCATGCGCCTCGAGCGCGGCCAGAACCTCGGCCTGGCGGGCGGCCTGCTTCTCGGCCTGGCGATCGGCAAGGGGTCGGGCGTCGCTGCTCATCAACATCTCGCTACCTCGGGCGCGGCGTCCTGCCCGGGGAGGGCAACGATCCGGGCCGGTCGGGGAGGCCGGCGCGGAGGGTCCAGACCGGGACGGGCCGGGAAACAGTCTGGTTTTCGATCCTGCCCCTAGGCAAGCCGCAACTGCGCAGGATTTTCAATGCTTCGCCGCAATTCCGGCGGCTGGGTGCAACAATGCGCAGATCACGCCCGACTGTTTCCGATCCGGCCGCTTCCGCCGCCAATTGCGGCATCGCGGCTGCATGGTGCTGCCGCATTGCCGCCGGGCCTGCGCGGCGGGGTCCGCGGCCCTGACCGCGGGCCCGTTGACGCTGGCCGCGGGCCATGGGCAGGATGACGCCACCCCCCAAGCGTGGCGCTGCAGGACACGCCCCAGACCGAAAGCGGACCGACGTGAGCGACGCCCAGACCAATCCCTACAGCGGCCTGCCCAGCGAGGCGTTCTGGCGCTCGGCCGTGGCCGAGCCGCTGACCCGGGGCGCGCCCGAGCGGATCGCGGGGCTGTGGTCGCCGAAATTCCCGATCGGCCCGCAGGACCGGATCGTCACCGCGGGCTCGTGCTTTGCCCAGCACATCGGCCGGGCGCTGTCGGCGCGGGGCTATGGCTGGGTCGATGCCGAGCCGGCGCCCGCGGGGCTGGCGCCCGAGGCGCGGCTGGCGCGCCACTACGGCACCTTCAGCTTCCGCACCGGCAACATCTACACCGCCAACATGCTGGCGCAGTGGCTCGACTGGGCGCTGGACAAGGGCCAGATGCCCGAGCGGCACTGGGAGCGCGACGGCCGCGTCTACGACCCGTTCCGCCCGGCGATCGAGCCGCAGGGTTTCGACAGCCTCGCCGCGCTGGCCGCGTCGCGGGCCCGCACGCTCGCCGCGATCCGCGAGGCGGTGCGCGAGGCGACGGTCTTCGTCTTCACCCTGGGCCTGACCGAAAGCTGGCAGGAGCGCGAGACCGGGCTTGAATATGCGATCTGCCCGGGCACGGTCGCGGGGCGGTTCGACCCCGAGCGCCATCACTTCGTGAACCACGATTTCGACGATACCCTGCTGCGGCTGGGCGATGCGATCGGCCTTCTGCGCAGCGTCAACCCGGCGATCCGGGTGCTGCTGACGGTGTCGCCGGTGCCGCTGACCGCGACGGCGAGCGGCGATCACGTGCTGGTGGCGACCGGCTGGTCGAAGGCGGTGCTGCGCGCGGTGGCGGGCGAGATCGCGGCCGAGGATGCGGGCGTCGACTATTTCCCCAGCTACGAGATCATCACCGGCCCGCCCTTCGCCGGCCGCTTCTACGCCGAAAACCTGCGCCAGGTCCGCCCCGAGGGCGTCGCCTTCGTGATGGACAGCTTCTTCCGCGACCAGTCCGCCCGCTTCGGCTCCGCCGCCTGACCACCCCCGCCTGACCGCCCCCGCCCGACCACCCCAGCCTGACCGCTCCCGCAAGGCGGCTGCTGCGCCCCCGGTCTTTCGCATTGGCCCAAATATCCCGGGGGTGCGGGGGCAGCGCCCCC
>NZ_JBAWKE010000002.1:0-96134 GCF_037095655.1 Frigidibacter sp. MR17.24 | reverse complement strand
GGGGTGGGGGCACCCCCCCCCCCCTTGTCCGCGGACCCGCGAGGCCCGCCGCCTGTGCGCCGCCGGCCCGCCGCCTGTGCGCCTCGGCCCTGTCGGCGCGCCGCGCCCTGCCCGAAGCTGGCGGCCCGACATCACCACGAAAGGATCGGCCCGATGCAGATGCGCCCCCTTGGCCCCAGCGGTCTCTCGACGGCCCCCGTCGTCTTCGGCGGCAACGTGCTGGGCTGGACGATCGACGAGGCGCAGGGCTTCCGCGTGCTCGACGCCTTCGTCGACCATGGCTTCACCGCGATCGACACGGCCGACGTCTATTCCGCCTGGGCCCCGGGCAATTCCGGCGGCGAGAGCGAGGCGATCCTCGGCCGCTGGCTCGCCGCCCGGCCGGGGATGCGCGAGCGGGTGACGATCTTCACCAAGGTCGGGTCCGAGATGGGCGCGCCCGAGCGCAAGGGGCTGTCGCGCGCCTGGATAGCCGAGGCGGCCGAGGACAGCCTGCGCCGGCTCGGCACCGGGACGATCGACCTCTATTTCTCGCACTGGCCCGACGAGACCGTGACCCACGAGGAGACGCTGCGCGCCTACGAGGCGCTGATCGCGGCGGGCAAGGTCCGGGCAATCGGGGCATCGAACTATGACGCGGGTCTGCTGGGCGGCGCGCGCGAGGCGGCGGTGAAGACCGGGCTGCCGGGCTATTCGGTGATCCAGCCCGAATACAACCTCTATGACCGTGCGGGCTTCGAGGGCGCGCTGCAGGACATGGCCGAGGGGCTGGGGGTGGTGACCTACTTCAGCCTCGCCTCGGGGTTTCTCACCGGCAAGTACCGCAGCGCCGCCGATGCCGCGAAGGGCAGCCGCGGCGGCCGGGTGGCAGGCTATTTCGACGCGAAGGGCGAGCGGATCCTCGCGGCGCTCGACCGCGTCGCCGAGGAGACCGGCGCGGCGCCGTCCGAGATCGCGCTGGCTTGGGTGATGGCGCGGCCGGGCGTGACGGCGCCGATCGCCTCGGCGACCTCGGTGGCGCAGGTCGAAAGCTTCGCCCGCGCGGCCGAGCTTCGCCTGACCGGGGCCCAGATGCAGGCGCTGACCGCCGCCGGGGACTGAGAGGGGCTGGCCGGTGCGGCCTTTCGGTGCTGGCCCCGCCGGCGCCGCCAGGGATGGGCGGGCCGGCGGGGCCGGGCGGCCGGGGAGGGCCGTTCGGGGCCGCGGCCTGCATCCGCGCTCACCGGCCTGCACCGGGGCGGGGGCGCCGCGGGGCAGGGGGCGTCAGCTGCGCGGCATGCCCTTGGGGCGCATGAAGCGCTTCTGCGCGGCGATGCGGAACGGCGCGTTCGCGGCGCCGTAGCCGTCGTAGGCGGCGCGCCGCTCGACGATCTCGAAGAAGAAGCCCGAGCCGAAGGGGCGCGAGTAGATCTGCAGGAAGGCGCCGTTGGCATCCTCGTCATACAGGATGTTGGCGGCGCGCATCCGCTCGAGATCGCCCTCGGGCAGGTCGAAGCGCGCGGCGAGGTCGTCGTAGTAGTTGCCGGGGATCGGCAGCGAGGCGAAGCCCCGGTCCGCCATCGCCTGCGCGGTGGCGAAGATGTCGGCGGTGGCGAAGGCCACGTGCTGCACCGGCGCGCCGAAGCTTTCGCCCAGGAAGGCGCCCGCGAGCGTGCGGTGGGTCTCGGCCCCGTTCAGGGTGATGCGGAACTGCCCGTCGGGGGTGCGCAGCGCCTGGCTGCGCACCAGCCCGTCGGGGTCGATCACGTCGACCATCGGCGTGCGGCCCATGTCGAAGAGCGTGGTGTAGAACAGCGACCAGCTCAGCATCGCCTCGTAGGACATCGTCTGCGCCAGGTGGTCGATGCGGGTGAGGCCGGTGCCCTCGGGCCCGGTCTCGGGCGCGCCGAATTCCTGGCTCCAGACCTTCTCGCGCCCGGCCTCGCGGTCGAGGAAATGCAGCACCGAGCCGCCGAGGCCGCGGATCGCCGGGATCTCGACCTGGCCCGGCACCAGCGGCTGGCCGAAGGCCTGCGAGCCCAGCGCGACGGCGCGGTCGCGCGTCGCGTCGGCCGAGGCGACCGACAGGCCCACGTCGCAGATCGAGGTGCCGTGCATGTTGTAGGCCGAGGCGGCGAAATCGCCGGCCTGCTCGTTCAGCACGATGCGGATGCCGCCCTGCTGCCAGAGCGAGACCTCCTTGCCGATGTGGCGCCCGGTCTCGGTGAAGCCCATCGCGCCCAGAAGGCCGCGCAGCGCCTGCGATTCCTCGCCGCGGGTGGCGAATTCGACGAACTCGGTGCCCTGCACCGGGGCGGGGGCGGGCATCGGCGGCAGATCGACGGTGACGTCGGGCTCGGACCGGCGCACGTCGTCCATCAGCGAGATCAGCGAGCGGTGGCCGTCCTTGGCGGTGGAGCGCGCGTCGCGGCCGCGGAACTGGTCGTTGAAGATCTCGAGGCTGACCGGCCCCTTGTAGCCCGCCGCCGCCACCGCGCGGGTGAAGGCCAGCACGTCGAGGTCGCCCTCGCCGGGCATGTTGCGGAAGTGGCGCGACAGGTACAGCAGGTCCATCTCGATCTTCGGCGCGTCGGCGAGCTGGACGAAGAAGATCTTGTCGCCGGGGATGCGCCGGATCGTCTCGGGGTCGATGCCGCGCGCCAGCGTGTGGAAGCTGTCGAGGATCAGGCCGATGTTCGGATGGTCGGCGCGGCGCACGATCTCCCAGGCGTCGCGGTGGTCGTTGACGTGCCGGCCCCAGGCCAGCGCCTCGTAGCCGACGCGGATGCCCTTGGCGGCGGCGCGCTCGCCCAGTTCGCGGAAGTCGTCGGCGGCGCGGTCGATGCCGCCCAGTGCCGCGGGATGGCACGACGAGCAGAACAGCACGAGGTCGGTGCCCAGTTCGTTCATCAGGTCGAACTTGCGCTCGGCCCGGTCGAAGGCCTTGGCGCGCAGCGGGCCGGTCAGCCCCTCGAAGTCGCGGAAGGGCTGGAACAGGGTGATGTCCAGCCCGCGGTCGCGGATGCGCCGGCCGACGTCGCGCGGGCTGCCCTCGTCGGCGATGAAGTCGGCCTCGAAGATCTCGATCCCATCGAACCCGGCGGCGGCGATGGCCTCGAGCTTCTCGGGCAGCGTTCCGGAAATCGAGACGGTGGCGATCGAGGTCTTCATCAGGCGGCGGCCTCCTCGGCCCGCAGGGTCTTGCGCAGGGCGTCCTCGTCGACGGGCTTGCCCGAGAACAGGGCCCAGGCATGGACACCTTGCCAGAAAAACAACTCCCAACCGGAGAGGACCGCAAGCCCCGCGGCCCGGGCATCGGCCAGAAACTGCGTATGTTCCGGGGTATAGACGGCGTCGAAGGCCCATTCGGCCCCCGCCAGCGCCGCGCGCGGCACCGGCGTGCCCTCGTATCCGACCATGCCGACGGGGGTGCAGTTGATCACGCCCTGCGCGCCGGCCGCGGCCGCGGCCGCGTCGGCGAAGCAGGTCACGGCCATGCCGGGGGCGGCGGCGCGCAGCGCCTCGGCCAGCGCCTCGGCCCGGGCCGGGTCCTTGTCGACCAGCCGCAGCTCGGCGGCCTCGAGCCCGGCAAGCCCGAAGGCCACCGCGCGGCCGACGCCGCCGGTGCCGATCATCGCCACCACGCCCGGGGCGGTCGTCGGGCGCAGGGTGCGGTAGGCGGCCATGAAGCCCGAGTGGTCGGTGTTGAAGCCGCGCGGGCCGTCGGCCTCGAAGATCACGGTGTTGACCGCGCCCATGCCCGCGACCAGCGGATCGTCGATGCGCACCACCGCCGCCGCCTTCTCCTTGTAGGGATAGGTGACGTTGGTGCCGCGGTAGCCGTCGGCGGGCAGCGCCGCCAGGATCTCGTCCCAGGTCTTGCCCATCTGCCGCGGCACCAGCCGGTCGTAGGTGACATCGATGCCGTTCTGCTGGCCCAGCAGCTGGTGCAGCCGGGGCGAGCGCGAGGCGGCGATGTTGTCGCCGATCAGGCCGAGTTTCAGTGTCGGTGTCATGCCGAGGCTCCGAGTAGGCGTTGCTTGGCCCGCGTCCACAGCGGGGTCTGCGAGACGAAGACGAGGATCACGGCGACGGCCAGCGTGGCCGAGAGCGGGCTGGTGGCGATGCCCCAGAAGAACCGGCCCAGATCCTCGCGTTCCGAGATGATGGCGCGGCGCCAGTTGTCGTCGAGAAGCCGCGACAGGATCACGCCCAGGATCACCGGGCCCAGCGGGTAGCCGTAGTGGCGCATGAAGTAGCCGAAGACGCCGAAGCCGATCATCCAGTAGACGTCCGACAGCGCGTTGTTGACCGCGTAGGCGCCGACGATGGACAGAAGCAGGATGCCGGGGATCAGCACCGGGCGCGGCAGTTCCACGATCTTGGTGAAGATCTTCACGCCGGTCAGGCCGAAGATCAGCATGAACACGTTCGCCACCACCAGCGCGCCGACGATGAACCAGAACATGTCGGGCTGGTCGACCATCAGCATCGGGCCCGGGTTCAGGCCGTGGATGTAGAGCGCGCCGATCATGATCGCGGTCACCGCGTCGCCGGGGATGCCCAGCGTCATCATCGGGATGAAGGCGCCGCCGACGGCCGCGTTGTTGGCGCTTTCGGGCGCCACGAGGCCTTCCATCGCGCCCTTGCCGAAGGGCACCTCGGGGGTCTTGGTCACGCGCTTGGCGTGGTCGTAGGCCATCAGCGCGGCGATGTCGCCGCCGGTGCCGGGCAGGGCGCCGATGATCACGCCGATGGTCGAAGTCTGCAGCGACAGCGGCAGGTGCTTCTTCACCGCCCCGAGCGAGGGGACGATGCGGCTCAGGCTCTGGCGCACGGCGGTCTTGTCGATGTCGTGCAGCTGCAGCAGCGCCTCGGACACGCCGAACATGCCGATCATCACCGCGATGAAGGAGATGCCGCTGTCGAGCTGCGGCAGATCGAAGGTGAAGCGGCTGTCGAAGGTCAGCGGGTCGCGGCCGACGGCGCCGATGGCGATGCCGAGCGCGCCGGCGAAGATGCCCTTGACCAGCGATCCCGACGAGAGCGAGCCCACCAGCAGGATGCCCAGCAGCGCAAGCAGCATGTAGTCGCGCGGCTGGAAGGTCAGCGCGAAGTCCGACACCCAGGGCGCGGCCAGCGCCAGCACCGCGATGCCGATGAAGCCGCCGATGAAGCTCATCACCGTGGTGACGCCGATCGCGGCGCCGGCCTCGCCGCGCTGGGCCATCGGGTAGCCGTCGAGCGCGGTGGCGATGGCCGAGGGCGCGCCGGGGATGTTGAGCAGGATCGCGGTGCGCGAGCCGCCGTAGACCCCGCCCATGTAGATGCCGATCATCAGCGCCAGCGCCGGGTCGACATCCCAGGAGAAGGTGAACGAGATCAGGATCGACACCGCCATCGTGACCGACAGGCCGGGGATGGCGCCGACATAGATCCCCGCGAAGGTGCCGACGGCGGTCAGCAGCAGCAGGTCCCAGTGGGTGATGACCGTGAAGAAGGCCGAGACAGCTTCCATCTCAGGCTCCGTGGAAGAGGTTGCGGAAGAACTGGATCAGTTCGGCCTCCGGCACGATGCCCGCGGGCATCAGCACCGTGAAGATGATCCGGAACACGAACCAGATGATGAACAGCGTCAGCAGCGACACGCCCACGACCCAGGCCCAGCTGCGCTTGCACAGCAGCCGGATCGACGCGATCAGGAACAGCGCCGAGGTCGGCAGGAAGCCCAGCGGCTGCAGCAGGATCGCATAGGCCACCAGCAGCACCACCACCGCCATCACGATCGGGGGGGTGATGTCGCGCAGCACCGTCTCGTTGGCGACCCGCGTCAGCCGCACCGTGCGCGCCAGCACCAGCAGCACCGAGACCAGCATCGCGAAGGCCGTCGCCATCGGCACCACGCCCGATCCCGACAGCGAGCTGAAGCCCGAGATGCCGTAGGCCTCCCAGAGCATCACCGCGGAAAAGACCGTCAGGACCAGGGTGAAGACGATCTCGCCGGGGCGGCGCTGGTCTTCGTAGCCGCCGGGCGTCGCATCGGACAGGCCGTCGTGATGCGGGTTCTCGATCGGGGGGGGCATGGCTCGTCTCCGTAGCGGGCCGGAGTGGCGGCCCGTCCTGCGGGCGCCGCGATCACGGCCGGGGCCAAAGAAAAGGGCGCCGCCTCTCGCAAGAGACCCGCGGCGCCCGGGCGTCCGCCCGCGCCCCCCGGGCGGGGGCGGGCGGACCTTGTCGCGGACCCTCGTTCAGGGACGGGGGATCGAGAAGTCCTCGGGCGAGGCCTTGGTCAGGCCCGCGTCCTGCAGCAGCCAGGCGGTCGAGGACTGCCAGCCGGCCAGGAACTCCTGCGCCTCGTCGCCCGAGATGTCCATCATCGTGAAGCCGCGGGTGTCCATCAGCTGCACGAAGTCGGCATTGGCGGCGCCTTCCGAATAGGCCGCGGTCAGCTTGGCGACCACGTCGTCCGGCGTGCCCTTCTTGACGAAGACGCCGAAGAACGGGCCCCAGGGCAGGTACTTCGAATAGCCCTCGTTGAACGAGACCACGGTCGGCACGTCGGGCAGCTTGTCGCTGGCCTCGGTCGCGAAGATCGCGAGCGGCTTCATGGTGCCGGCGCGGATCCCCTCGATCGAGGCGCCGAGCACGGCCGGCATCACGTCGATCGCGCCACCCTGCAGCGCGGTCAGCGCCGGGCCGTCGCCGTCATAGGGCACCGAGATCACGTCGAGCTTGCCCTCGACCGTGTTCATCATCGCGGTGATGACCGAGGGCAGGCCGCCCGGACCGGTCGCGCCCAGGCGCAGCTCGCCCGGGTTGTCGTGGATGTACTTGACCATCCCCGCGTAGTCGTCGAAGGGCGCGTCCTTGTTGGCGACCAGGATCGCGGTGCCGCGCGCCAGGATGTTGATCGGGGTGAAGTCGCTGTAATCCTTGTTGCCAAGGCCCATCACCTTGTAGAGCAGCGGGTTTTCCGCGCCCATCAGCAGGGTGTAGCCGTCGGCCTTGCCGTTCGCGACCTGGTTCAGCGCGATCGCGCCGACGCCGCCGGTGACGTTCTGCATCACGACCGTGCCGCCAAGCGACTCTTCCGCATGCGGCGTGACCGAGCGCATCACCGTGTCGGTCGAGCCGCCGGCGCCCCACTGGATGATCCCCTGGATCTCCTTGGTCGGAAAGTCCTGCGCATGGGCAGCCGACAGGCCGAGCACAAGCGCCGAGACGGCGCCGAACATGACGTGTTTCATGAGTCCTCCACTCCCGATTCCTCCTCCGGATGCGCTGTCGGGACAACGCCTCCGCTGCCTGACTTGATCGGCGATCCTTGAAATAACGTCAAATATAAATTTATCTCAATACGTAACATCGTGTTAATTTTGCGGTGACGGTGGCCCCGCCGGCGACCCCGGCGTCCCAGCCGGAGCCCCCGGTTTCGCGCCCGTTTTTCCGGCTGGCGCGGCAGGGTCGGGCGCGGCCAGCGCGTGATGCCAGAGCTGCCCCGCCTCGGCCAGTTCGCGGCGGAAGTGGCGGATGGTGAACTCGGCGAAGTTGGACAGCACCCGGCCCTTCTTGGTCACGACGTAGATGGTGACGAAGGCCTCTTCGGCGATGCGGCGGCGCACGAGGCCGGGCATGTAGACCTCGGCCACCGAAAATTCGTCGATCAGCGCGACGCCAAGCCCGTGCCGCACGAGGCTGACCACCGTCTGCGCGAAGCGCCCGCGCATCGAGTGCTGCGGGGTGATGCCGGCCTCGTGGAAGGCGCGTGTCACCTGCCGCCCGTAGGGATCGTTCGGGTCGATGCCGATCAGCTGCTCGGCCGCGAGGTCGTGGACCGAGATCACCTCCTTGCCGGCCAACGGGTGCCCCTCGGGCAGGATCGCGACGATGCGGCCGCGCGCCAGCTCCTCGTTCTCGATGCCGGGATTGTCGACGCGCGAGCTCATGATCACGAACTCGCCGCGTTCCAGCATCAGGTAATCGAGCGTCTCCTCGATCTTCAGGATGTTGAGGTCGAGATACAGATCGGGATAGCGGTCGCGCACCTTGCGCATCACCCGTGCCGCGATGAACTGCGCCACCGAGGGCGCCGAGGCGAAGGCCAGGTTCACGTCGCGCCCCTCGTTGAGCGAGGTCAGCGCCCGCTGCAGGTTCTCGACGCCCTTGTAGACCTCGCGCAGCTGCTCGAAGACGGCGCTGGCCTCGACCGCGGGCACGAACAGGCCGCCCCGGCGTTCGAACAGGCGTATGCCCAGCGATTCCTCGGTATGCTTGATCAGCCGACTCACCCCGGGCGCCGAGACGCCCAGCTGTTCGGCAGCCCCGTTGATGGTCCCGCGCAGCATGACCGCGCGAATGACCTCGATCTGACGAAACGTCACTTCCCGCATGATCGTCCTCCCTGTCGCTGAATTAACCTGATGTTATCGCGGCTGACAATTATGTAATTGACGTTAATCCTGCGCCGCAGGAGGGTCCGCCCCTGACGAGGAGGCGGCGGGTATGCGCAGCGCGGATGGTGAAAGCTTCGATGTCGTGGTGCTGGGCGCCGGGGCGGGCGGGCTGGCGGCGGCGGTGACGGCGGCGGCGGGCGGCGCGCGGGTCGCGCTGCTGGAGCGCGCCGAGGTCGTGGGCGGGACCACCGCCTGGTCGGGCGGCTGGATCTGGGCGCCGCGCAACCCGGTCGCGCAGCGCGCCGGCATCCACGAGGATCCGCAGGCGCCGCGCGACTACCTGCGCGGGGTGCTGGGCAACCGCTACCTGCCCGAGCGCGCCGAGGCCTTCCTGGACGCCGCGCCCGAGATGGTGGCCTTCTTCGAGGCCAACACCGCGCTGACTTTCGACGGCGGGCTGAAGATCCCCGACACCTACGGCCACCAGCCGGGGGCGGGGACCGGCGGGCGCTCGGTCATCGCGCAGCCCTACGACGCGCGCGGACTGGGTGCGGACCTGCGCCTGCTGCGGCTGCCGGTGCGCGAGACGACCTTCTGGGGGATGACGATCCAGGCGGGCGAGGATCTGAAGGCGTTCATGACCATGACCCGTTCGGCCAGGTCCTTCGCCCATGCGACGCGCCGGGTGCTGCGCCACCTGCGCGACCTGGCGCTGCACGGCCGCGGGATGGAGCTGCGCAACGGCAACGCGCTGGTCGCGCGGCTGCTGCGCAGCGCGCTGGACGCGGGCGTGACGATCCGCACCGGGGTCGAGGCGGCGGCGCTTGAACGCGCGGGCGACCGCGTCACCGGCGTGCGGCTTGCCGACGGCACGGTGATCGCGGCCGCGCGCGGGGTGGTGCTGGCCTGCGGCGGCTACCCGCGCGACGCCGCGCGCCGGGCGGGCAGCTTTCCGCGCGACGCCGAGAACCGCACGCTGGCGGTCGAGACCGCGCGCGGCGACGGGCTGCGGCTGGCCGAGGGCGCGGGCGCGGCGATCGACACCGACCTTGCCCAGCCCGCGGCCTTCTGCCCGGTCTCGATCGTGCGCTGGGCCGACGGGCGGGTGGCGCCGTTCCCGCACATCATCGACCGCGGCAAGCCCGGGGTGATCGGCGTGCTGGCCTCGGGCGCGCGCTTCTGCAACGAGGGGCTGGGCTATCACGACTATGTCGAGGCGATGCTGCGCGCGATCCCCGAGGGGCAGCCGGCGGTGTCGTGGCTGGTCTGCGACCACCGCTTCCTGCGACGCTTCGGCCTGGGGGTGGTGCGGCCGGCGCCGGTGCCCTGGCAGGGCTGGCGTCGGCGCGGCTACCTGGTGACGGCGCGCACGATCCCGGCGCTGGCGCGCGCCTGCGGCATCGATCCCGCGGGGCTCGAGGCGACGGTGCGGCGCTGGAACGCCGATGCCGCGACCGGCGACGACACCGCCTTCCACCGCGGCACCAGCCCTTACATGCGCCTGCAGGGCGACCCCGAGCAGGCGCCGAACCCGACGATGGCGCCGCTGCTGAAACCGCCGTTCCACGCGGTGCAGGTGGTGCCCGGCAGCTTCGGCACCTTCGCCGGCATCTCGGTCGACGGGCAGGCGCGCGCGCTTGACGCCGCCGGGCGCCCGGTGCCGGGGCTGTTCGCCGTCGGGTCGGATTCCGCCAGCCCGTTCCGCGGGTTCTATCCCGCGGGCGGCATCAACCTTGGCCCGGCGATGACCTTCGGCTTCGTCGCGGGCCGCGCGCTTTCGCAAGGACCGACGCCATGACAAGGCTTTCGCTCGCCCATCTCACCGCCGTCGACCTGCCGCCGCCGGCGCTGGTCGAGGCCGCCGCCGCCGCGGGCTTCGACGCGGTCGGGCTGCGGCTGATCAAGGTCACGCCCGACAGCCCCGGCTATCCGCTGATGGACGACCCGGCCGCGATGCGCGCGACCCGGGCCGCGCTGGCCGCGACCGGGCTGGCGGTGTCGGACATCGAATTCGTCAAGCTCACCCCCGAGACCGGGATCGACGCGCTGCTGCCCTTCCTCGACGCGGGCGCCGAGCTGGGCGCGGCCCAGGCGATCACCGCGCCCTACGACCCCGACCTGTCGCGGCTGGCCGACACGCTGGGCGCCTTTGCCGAGGCGGCGGCGGCGCGCGGGCTGGGCACGGTGATGGAGTTCTTCCCCTGGACGTCGGTGCCCGACCTGGCCACCTGCCTGCGCGTCGTCGGCCAGGCGGGGCCGGGCGTCGGCATGCTGGTCGATTCGCTGCATTTCGACCGCTCGGGCTCGTCGCTCGCGGCGCTGGCGGCGGTCGACCCGGCGCGGCTGCCCTTCGCGCATCTGTGCGACGCGCCGCGCCACCCGCCCTACACGACCGAGCAGCTGCTGTTCACCGCGCGCGAGGGCCGGATGATCCCGGGGCAGGGGCAGATCGACCTGTCCGCCTTCCTGCGCGCGCTGCCCGCGGGCCTGCCGCTGGGGCTCGAGATCCCCGGCCTGCCGGGCTATCGCGCCGCCGACCCGGTGCCCGCGCTGACGGCGCTGGTCGCGGCGACGCGGGCGCTGGTCGAGCGCGCCTCGGCCGCCGCCTGAGGGGGGGCGGCGGGGGCGCGCACCCGGTCCCGGGCGCCTAGCCCCGCGCGGCCTCGGTCAGCGCGACGAGGAAGGCCGACTGCTCGGGGCTGATCCCGGTCTGGTCGCGCATCGACACGCCGACGGGCGGGCCCAGCAGCGGGTCGCGCATCGGCAGCCGCGCCAGCGCGCCCGAGGCCAGCTCGTCGGCCACGACCCCTTCCGAGATCATCCACACCGCGTCGCTGTCGCGCGTGACCGCGCGCCCGAAGGCGAGCGAGACCGTCTCCCATGCCACGCTCGGCGCGGTGATCCCCAGCCCGTGCAGGAAGGCGCGCACGGTCTGCGCGATCAGCGCGCCCGGCGGCGGCAGGATCAGCGGATAGCCCGCCAGCGCCGCCAGCGGCTCGGGCTCGGCCAGCAGCGGGTGGCCGGGGCGCAGCACCGGCACGATCTGTTCCGAATAGAGCTGGCGGAACGACAGCCCCTCGAGCGTGCCGGGCATCCGCCCGACGACCATGTCGAGCGAGCCCTCGCGCAGTTGCGAGATCAGCAGCCAGTTCGGCCCGGTCGAGACCCGCAGCAGGCAGTCGGGCCGCGCGGCGCGGAAGGCCAGCGCCGCGCGCGGCACCAGCCCGGTGGCGGCGGTGGGCAGCGCGCCGACCAGAAGCCGCCGCTCGGCCCGCGGCGCCTCGCGTGCGAGGTCCTGCGCCCGGCCCAGCGTCACCAGCGCCGCGCCGCAATGCTGCTGGAAGATCTGCCCCGGCTTCGTCAGCCCCAGCCGCCGGCCCTGCCGTTCCAGCAGGGTCACGCCCAGGATCTCCTCCAGCTCGCGCAGCGTCTTCGACACCGCGGGCTGCGAGACGTGCAGCGCCGCGGCCGCGGCCGAGACCGAACCCAGCCGCGCGGTTTCCAGGAAACAGTGCAGGTGGCGCAGGCGCAGCCGCGGGTCGAACATCGGAAATCCCCCATTCATAACCGTCAGGTGATGAATTTTTCCGAAACTTATAATTTTCAGCCGCGGTGAACCATGCCATTCAGGGGCCGAGGAGGAGCATGATGCATATTGTCACCACTGACGGCCTTGTCCTGAACCTGTCCGACACCGGGCCGCGGGACGGGCGCGTCGTGATCTTCGCCAATTCTCTGGGCACCGACCTTCGGGTCTGGGACGCGCTGCTGCCGCACCTGCCGGCGGGGCTGCGGATCATCCGCTACGACAAGCGCGGCCACGGCCTGAGCGACGCGGGCGCGGGCCCCGGCACGATGGAGCGGCTGGTCTCGGATGCCGAAGAGATCTGCGCGGCGCTGGCGCTGTCGGATGTCACCTTCGTCGGCCTGTCGATCGGCGGGCTGATCGGGCAGGGGCTGGCCGCGCGCCGCCCCGACCTCGTGCGGGCGCTGGTGCTGATGGACACCGCCGCGAAGATCGGCACGCCCGAGATGTGGCAGACCCGGATCGACGCCGTGCGCGCCGGCGGCATCGCGCCGATCGCCGCCGCGATCCTCGAGCGCTGGTTCGCCCCCGCCTTCCGCGAGGGCCGCCCGGACGACTTCGCGCTCTGGCGCAACATGCTGGTCCGCACGCCCGCCGAGGGCTATGCCGCCGCCTGCGAGGCGATCGCGGGCGCCGACCTGACCGAAAGCACGCGCGGCCTTGCGCTGCCGGTGCTGGCGATGGCGGGCGATGCCGACGGCTCGACCCCGCCCGACCTGGTGCGGGCCACCGCCGCGCTGTGCGGCGCCGATTTCCACCTTGTCGCGACCGCCGGCCACCTGCCCTGCGTCGAGCAGCCCGCGGCGGTCGCGGCCCTGATCACCCCCTTCCTCGAGAGGACGGCCCGATGACCAAATCCCGCTACGACACCGGCATGGAGGTGCGCCGCTCGGTTCTGGGCGACGCCCATGTCGACCGCGCCGAGGCCGCGAAGACCGATCTCGACCTGCCGTTCCAGTCGCTGATCACCGAAAGCGCCTGGGGCACGGTCTGGGCCTCGGACGCGATCAGCAAGCGCGAACGCTCGATGATCACGCTGGCGCTTCTGGCCGCGACCGGCAATTTCGACGAGATCCCGATGCACATCCGCGCCACCGCGCGCACCGGGGCCAGCAAGCAGGACGTGCTGGAGGCGTTCCAGCACGTCGCGATCTACGCCGGCGTGCCGAAGGCGAACCACGCGCTGAAGCTTGCCAAGGCGACCTATGCCGAGATGGAGGAGACGAAGAATGGCTGAGGTCATCACCGATCTGGGCCCGCTGATCCCGCGCAACCGCGAGCTGCACCCCGACGCCTACGATCCGGGCTACAAGACCAGCGTCACCCGCTCGCCGAACCTGGCGCTGCTGTCGCTGGAATCGGGCCCGTCCGAGGAAACCGGCCCGACCTTCGGCCACAACCGCTTTGGCGCGCTCGACAACAACCTGATCCTGAACTGGTCCAAGGGCGCCGCCCCGGCGGTGGGCGAGCGCATCCTGATGCACGGCCGCGTCATCGACGAGCTGGGCCGCGCGGTGCCGAACACGCTGGTCGAGATCTGGCAGGCGAACGCGGGCGGGCGCTATCGCCACAAGAAGGACGGCTATCTCGCGCCGCTCGACCCGAACTTCGGCGGCTGCGGCCGCACGCTGACCGATGACCAGGGCCGCTACCAGTTCCTGACCGTGCGCCCGGGCGCCTATCCTTGGCCGAACCGCGGCAACGACTGGCGCCCGATGCACATCCACGTCTCGGTCTTCGGGGCAAGCTTCGGCCAGCGCCTGATCACCCAGATGTATTTCGAGGGCGATCCCCTGATCGACCGCTGCCCGATCGCGGCGACGGTGAAGAACCGCGCGCAGCTCGATGCGCTGGTCGCGCCGCTGGACATGGCGATGTCGCGCCCGCTCGACTTTCTCGCCTACAAGTTCGACATCGTGCTGCGCGGCCGCCGCCAGACGATGTTCGAGAACAAGCTCGAAGGGATGTGAGACATGGTCCAGAAGCTTGAGCACTACCCCGAGAGCGCCTCGCAGACCGCGGGTCCCTACGTCCACATCGGGCTGATGCCGACCTATGCCGGCAATGCCGGCTATTACGACCACGAGATCGGCGAGAGCCCGATCGAGGACGGCTGCGCCGGCGAGGTGATTGAGATCACCGGCGAGGTGATCGACGGCACCGGCTGGACCCTGCGCGACGCGATGCTGGAAAGCTGGCAGCCCGACGCGGCGGGGATCTTCCCCGGCCAGCCCGGCGCCGACCCGAAGGTCACCGGCCTGTGCCGCTTCGCCGCCGATGCCGAGACCGGACGCTTCACCCTGCGCACCGTCAAGCCCGGCCGGGTGGCCGCGCGCGGCGGCGCGATGCAGGCGCCGCACATCAGCCTGTGGATCGTGGCGCGCGGCATCAACATCGGCCTGCAGACCCGGATCTACTTCGAGGACGAGGACAACTCGAAGGACCCGCTGCTGGCGCGGATCGAACAGCGCCCCCGCGTGCAGACCCTGATCGCCAAGAAGACCGGCCCCGGCCAGTACCGCTTCGACGTGCGCCTGCAGGGCGAGGGCGAGACCGTCTTCCTCGATATCTGAGGGGCGGCCGACATCGGAACCCGGGGGGTGGCGTCCGCGCCGCCCCCCTCGTCCTGCAGGAGGCTTACATGGGCGTGACCGTCTTCGACCATCCCTGGCTCTCGGGCCTGTTCACCGATGCCGAGACCGCCGCGATCCTGTCGCCGGGCCGGCAGATGGGCCACATGCTGGTGTTCGAGGCCGCCTGGTCGCGGGCGCTGGGCGCGACGGGCCGGGTGCCCGCGGCCCTGGCCGAGGACGTGGCGGGGATCATCGCCACCGCGCGCATCGACATGGACGACATCGCCGCCGGCATGGCGACCGACGGCGTGCCGATCCCGCGCCTTGTCGCGCAGCTGAAGGCGCTGCTGCCCGAGGGTGGCGCCGCGGCGCTGCACAGGGGCGCGACCTCGCAGGACGTGGTCGACACCGCGGCGGTGCTGGCGCTGCGCGCGCTGTCGGACCTGTTCGACGCGCGGCTGGCCGCGCTGGTCGCCGCGCTCGCGCAGCTTGAGACGCGATTCGGCGACGCCCCCCTGATGGGGCGCACCCGGATGCAGGCGGCCGAGCCGATGGCGGTGCGCGACCGGCTGCTGGCCTGGCGGCTGCCGCTCGAGGGGCACCGCGCGCGGCTCGCGGCGCTGCGCCCGCAGGTCGAGCGGGTGCAGATAGGCGGCGCGGCGGGCGACCGGCGGGCGCTGGGCGCCGATGCCGGGGCGATCGTGGCCCATGTCGCGGCCGAGCTGGGCCTGGGGGCCACGCCCAAGGCCTGGCACGCGATGCGCGAGGGCATCGTCGACTACGCGGGCTGGCTGTCGCTGGTGTCTGGCAGCCTTGGCAAGATCGGCCAGGACGTCGCGCTGATGGCGCAGCAGGGGATCGGCGAGGTGGCGATGTCGGGCGGCGGCGGGTCGTCGGCGATGCCGCACAAGCAAAACCCGGTCGCGGCGGAACTGCTGGTGACGCTGGCGCGGTTCAACGCGGTGCAGGTCTCGGCCATGCACCAGGCGCTGGTGCACGAACAGGAACGCTCGGGCACCGCCTGGGCGCTGGAGTGGATGGTGCTGCCGCAGATGGCGCTGGCCACCGGCCGGGCGCTGGCGGTGGCGCAGGACATGCTGGGGCGGATCACCCGGCTGGGCGACCCGGGCTAAAGCACCCGGCGCAGCCCCGCCTGCACCTTCACAAGCTCGGGCAGGTAGGTCTCGACCAGCTGCGCGGCGCCCTCCTGCGTCGCGGCCATGCCCGAGTTCAGCGCCGCCACCACGCGGCCCCGCGCGTCCAGCAGCGGCACCGCGATCGAGCGCAGGCCGATCTCGACCTCCTGGTCGATCACCGCGTAGCCCTGCGCGCGCACCCGGTCGATCTCGGCCAGGATCTCCTCGGGCGCGGTCAGCGAGCGCGGGGTGCGGGGCGCGAGGTTCGACGCCTCGATCACCGCCACCGCCTCGGGCCGGGGCAGGGCGGCCAGCAGCACCCGCCCCATCGAGGTGCAATGCGCCGGCAGCCGCGAGCCCGGCAGCAGGCCGATCGACATCACCCGCCGCTGCGCCGCCCGCGCGAGGTACACGATCTCGCCCCCGTTGGTGCCGGTGTCGAGGATCGAGACCGAGCAGCTTTGCCCGATCGTCTCGGACAGCTGGTCAAGCCAGGGCTGCACCATCTGCGCCAAGGGCAGCGCCGCCAGCGCCCCCATCCCCAGCCGCAGCACCCGCGGCGTCAGCGTGAAGAACTTGCCGTCATAGTCGGCATAGCCTTCGTAATGCAGCGTCAGCAGGCAGCGCCGCGCGGTGGCACGGTCCAGCCCCGTGCGCTCGGCGGCTTCCGCGATCGACAGCCGGGGGTGGTCGCTTCCGAAGGCCTCGATCACCCGCAGCCCCTTCGCCAGCGAGGCGATGATGTCGGTCTTGTTCAACATGCGCACGAATTTGCGCGACATCCGAACAAAGATCAACATGCGCACGAACCACTGGCGCAACTCCGTGCCCGGGCGTAATCGCGAGGCTCAGGAGGACTGCCACATGGACAAGAGACTGACCTCCCCGGCCGAAGCGGTCGCGGGAATCCCGGACGGGGCGGTGGTGATGATCGGCGGCTTCGGCGGCTCGGGCGCGCCGATCGAGCTGATCCACGCGCTGATCGACCAGGGCGCCAAGGACCTGACCGTCATCAACAACAACGCCGGCAACGGCCACGTCGGCATCGCCGCGCTGATCGAACAGAAGCGGGTCGCCAAGATGATCTGCTCGTTCCCGCGCTCGGCCGACCCGGTGGTCTTCACCGAGGCCTATCTGGCCGGCGAGATCGAGCTGGAGCTGGTGCCGCAGGGCACGCTGGCCGAACGCATCCGCGCCGGCGGCGCCGGCATCCCGGCCTTCTACACGCCGACCTCCTTCGGCACGGATCTTGCCAAGGGCAAGCCGGTCGAGGTCTTCGAGGGGCGTTCCTACGTGCAGGAACGCTGGCTCAAGGCCGACTACGCGCTGCTGAAGGCCGAAGAGGCCGATCCGCACGGCAACCTGACCTATCGGATGGCGGCGCGGAACTTCAACCCGATCATGGCGATGGCCGCCACGACCACCATCGTGCAGGCCACGAAACTGGTCGCGCTGGGCGCGATCGACCCCGAGCGGGTCGTGACGCCGGGCATCTTCGTCGACCACGTGGTCGAGGTCGCGAACGCGGCGCAGGAAGAGGAACTCAACCGGGCGGGGGCCGTCTACCCATGAGCGACGTGATCGACATCGAGACCATCAAGCTTTCGAACGCCCAGATCGCCTGGCGCGCGGCGCAGGACATCGAGGACGGCGCCTACGTCAACCTCGGGATCGGCTTCCCGGAAATGGTCGCCAAGTTCCAGCCCAAGGGCAAGCAGGCGATCTTCCACACGGAAAACGGCGTGCTGGACTTCGGCGAGGCCCCGGCAAAGGGCGAAGAGGACTGGGACTGCATCAACGCCGGCAAGAAGGCGATCACGATCAAGCCCGGCACCGCGTTCTTCCACCATGCCGACAGCTTCGCCATGGTGCGCGGCGGCCATCTCGACGTGGCGATCCTGGGCGCCTACCAGGTCGCGCAGACCGGCGACCTGGCGAACTGGTCGACCGGCAAGGGCGGCGTCCCGGCCGTGGGCGGCGCGATGGATCTTGTGCACGGCGCCAAGCGCGTCGCGGTGCTGACCGACCACTGCACCAAGAAGGGTGAGCCGAAGCTGCTGGCCGCCTGCACCATGCCGCTGACCGGCGTCGGCTGCGTGACCCGCATCTACACCTCGCTCGCCGTGGTCGACGTGGTCGATGGGCGTTTCGTGCTGCGCGAGAAGATCCCCGCGATCACGCTCGAGGCGCTGCAGGCCGTGACCGGTGCGCCGCTCGGGACCGACGGTCCGGTGGGTGACCTGATCTGCCCGGAGGAGCTGAAATGACCGAAGTCTACATCTGCGACTACATCCGCACGCCGATCGGGCGCTATGCCGGTGGGCTGTCGCCGGTGCGCACCGACGATCTGGGCGCGGTGCCGCTGAAGGCGCTGATGGCGCGCCACGACCTCGACTGGGCCGACCTCGACGAGGTGATCTTCGGCTGCGCCAACCAGGCGGGCGAGGACAACCGCAACGTCGCGCGGATGTCGCTTTTGCTTGCGGGCCTGCCAGAGACGGTGCCGGGCACGACGATGAACCGGCTCTGCGGCTCGGGCATGGACGCGATCATCACCGCCGCCCGCGCGATCAAGGCCGGCGAGATCGACTTCGCCATCGCCGGCGGGGTCGAGTCGATGTCGCGCGCCCCCTTCGTGATGCCCAAGGCCGAAAGCGCCTTCTCGCGCGCGAACGAGGTGCATGACACCACCATCGGCTGGCGCTTCGTCAACCGGCTGATGAAGGCGCAATACGGCGTCGATTCCATGCCCGAGACCGCCGAGAACGTGGCCGAGGACTTTTCGATCAGCCGCGAGGATCAGGACGCCTTCGCGCTCCTGTCCCAGCTCAAGGCCGCCGCCGCGCAGGCCAACGGCCGGCTGGCGCGCGAGATCACGCCGGTCGAGATCCCGCAGCGCAAGGGCGACCCGGTGGTGATCTCGGCCGACGAGCATCCCCGCGCGACGACGATCGAGGCGCTGCAGAAGCTGAAGGGTTTCGTGAAGCCCGGCGGCACGATCACGGCCGGGAACGCTTCGGGCGTCAACGACGGGGCGGCGGCGCTGATCCTCGCCTCGGCCGAGGCCGCCAGGCGCCACGGGCTGACGCCGATCGCGCGGGTGCTGGGCGGGGCGACCGCCGGCGTCGCGCCGCGGATCATGGGCTTCGGCCCGGCGCCGGCCTCGAAGAAGCTCATGGCGCGGCTCGGCCTGCGGCAGGAGGACTTCGCGGTGATCGAACTGAACGAGGCCTTCGCCTCGCAGGGGCTTGCCACGCTGCGCGACCTTGGCATCGCGGATGACGACGCGCGGGTGAACCCGAACGGCGGCGCGATCGCGCTCGGTCACCCGCTGGGCATGTCCGGCGCGCGCATCACCGGCACCGCGGCGCTGGAGCTGAAGCCGGGCGAGAGGTCGCTCAGCACCATGTGCATTGGCGTGGGGCAGGGCATCGCCATCGCGCTGGAAGCGGTCTGACACCGCAAAGCCCCGGCCCTTGCGCCGGGGCTTTCGCCACCGTCCTGCCGTGCGGGCGCCTCAGGCAAGAAGCGCGTCATAGCCCCTGACGGCGACGATCGTGCCGGCCGCGGGGAAGGCATCGTCCGCCACCACCAGCGCATCGCCCTGCAGCGCCGCGACGGCGATGTATTCCGCCGCCGCCATGTCGCAGCCAAGCGCATCGGCGATGTCCCAGGCCCGGCGCATCGAGACCCGGTCGGTCAGCAGCCGCGGCGCCAGCGCCCGCAGGTGGTCCATCTGCGCGAAGGCCTCGGCCCGCGCCAGCCGGCCGGCCCGCACCTCGGCCCGCAGCGCCGCCAGCAGGTCCGACCGCAGCCGCCCCGGCGCGACCAGCCGCGCCGAGGGGCGCCCGCGCTCCTCCAGAAGCCGCAGCGCGACCCCCGGAGTGAGCGCGAGCCGCATCAGAAGAAGGCCTGCAGGCCGGTCTGCGCGCGCCCGAGGATCAGTGCGTGCACGTCATGCGCGCCCTCGTAGGTGTTGACGGTCTCGAGGTTGGCGGCATGGCGCATGACCTTGTAGCCGATCTGGATGCCGTTGCCGCCGTGCATGTCCCGCGCCATCCGCGCGATGTCGAGCGCCTTGCCGCAGTTGTTGCGCTTGATGATCGAGATCATCTCGGGCGCGGCCTGCGCCGCGTCCATCAGCCGGCCCACCTGCAGCGCGGCCTGCGTGCCCAGCGCGATCTCGGTCTGCATGTCGGCAAGCTTCTTCTGGTAAAGCTGCATCCCCGCCAGCGGCTTGCCGAACTGCTTGCGGTCAAGGCCATAGCTGCGCGCGGCCATCCAGCAGTCCTCGGCCGCGCCCATCACGCCCCAGGCGATGCCATAGCGCGCGCGGTTGAGGCAGCCGAACGGGCCCTTCAGCCCCTCGACGAAGGGCAGAAGCGCCTCTTCGCCGACCTCGACATCCTGCATGACGACCTCGCCGGTGACCGAGGCGCGCAAGGACAGCTTGCCCTCGATCTTCGGCGCCGACAGGCCCTTCATGCCCTTTTCCAGCACGAAGCCGCGGATCTTGCCGCCATGCGCCTCGGACTTGGCCCAGATCACGAAGACATCGGCGAAGGGCGCGTTGGAAATCCACATCTTCGCGCCGTTCAGCACATAGCCGCCCTCGACCTTCCGCGCGACGGTCTTCATGCCGGCCGGGTCCGACCCGGCCTCGGGCTCGGTCAGGCCGAAGCAGCCGATCCACGCACCGCTCGCCAGCTTCGGCAGGTATTTCATCCGCTGCGCCTCGGTGCCGTAGGCGTAGATCGGGTACATCACCAGCGAGGACTGCACCGACATCATCGAGCGATAGCCCGAATCGACGCGCTCGACCTCGCGCGCGACAAGGCCGTAGCCCACGTAGCCCGCGCCGATCCCGCCGTATTCCTCGGGCACGGTCACGCCCAGAAGCCCGGCCTCGCCCATCTCGGCGAAGACCTCGGGCTCGGCGGCCTCGGCCATGTAGGCGGCCTCGACCCGGGTGGCGAGCCGGTCCTGCGCGAAGGCGCGCGCGCCCTCGGCCAGCATCCGCTCCTCCTCGGTCAGCTGGTCGGCCAGCCGGAACGGGTCCTCCCAGCCGAAGCGTCCCAGATCCGGGGCATCCTTGGCTTTCAGTTTCGGGCGATCGGTGACGGGCTGGTCCATTTCATCCTCCGCGTGGCGCGTTTGCCCCTTTCTAGGCCCCGCGGCCGCGCGGTTCAAATGAATACCCCTTCCCAGTTGATGAGTGAAACTCATAAGCTCGGGCCATGCGCCGCGCCTATACCCCCACCTTGCCCGAGCTTCAGGCCTTCGTCCAATCCGCGCGCGAAGGCTCGACCACCCGTGCCGCGGGCACCCTGGGGCTGACGCAATCGGCGATCAGCCGCGCGCTCGGCACGCTCGAGGCGCGGCTCGGGGTGCGGCTGTTCCACCGCGCGCGCCAGCGGCTCGTGCTGTCCGATGCCGGCCGCGCGCTTCTGTCCGAGGCCGAGCGGCTGCTGGCCGGGCTCGACGCGGCGGCGCTGACGGTGATGTCCTTCGGCGGCCACCCCGAGGTGATCCGCCTCGCGGTGCTGCCCTCGTTCGGCGAGGCCTGGCTGATCCCGCGGCTCGCGGCGTTCCGCGCCCGCGCGCCCTCGGTCACCTTCGACCTCGCCGCGACCCTGGCGCCGGTGGATTTCGACCGCGACAGTCGCGACGCCCAGGTGCTGCGCGGCGATCCGCGGGCGCTGGCGGCGCGGCCGGGGCAGAACGCGATGGCGCTGGCGCGCGAGCGTCTCGTCATCGTCGCGGCGCCCGGGCTGGTCGATGCGCCGCTCGGCGATGCCGAGCTGGCGCGGCTGCCGCTGCTGCAGCAGGCGACGCGGCCCGAGCTGTGGCTCGACTGGTTCCGCGACGCCGGGCTGGACCCGATCACCATCCTGCGCGGCCCCCGGTTCGAGCAGTTCTCGATGGTGCTCGCCGCCGCCCGCGCGGGCCTCGGCCTCGGTCTCGTGCCCGAGGCGGTGGCGGCGCGCGACCTCGTCACCGGCGCGCTGCGCCTCGCGGCGCCGCGGCGGCTGGAGACGGGCACGCCCTATGTGCTGGCCTGGCCCGACCGCGCCGAGGAGATCCCCGCCTTCCGCGCCTTCCGCGACTTCCTGCGCGAGGCGCCGGATGCGACCTTGGTCGCCCCCGCCGCCGCCGCTCCCTGACCCCGGCCCCCTTGACCCCGGCCCGCCCGCCCGGAAGGATGCGCGCTGAACGCGGCGCGCAGCGGGGGAGGAGACCCGATGACCCAGCCAGCCGACGACGGCATAGCCGGAACGGGTGCAGCCGGCACGATCCCGGCCGACATCGACGCGGTGCAGGCGCTGCTGGCGGGGCAGGGCTATGTCTGCGGCCGGGCGCTGGCGACGACGGCCTTCCTCGCGCTGCGCCTCGGCCGGCCGCTGTTTCTCGAGGGCGAGGCCGGCACCGGCAAGACCGAGATCGCCAAGACCCTCGCCGCCGCCCTCGGCCGCCGGCTGATCCGCCTGCAATGCTACGAGGGGCTCGATGCCGCCCAGGCGGTGGCGGAATGGAACTTCGCCGCGCAGATGGTGGCGATCCGCGCAGCCGAGGCGGCGGGGCGCGCCGAGGGGATCGAAACCGACCTGTTCTCCGAGCGCTACCTGATCGAGCGCCCGCTCCTGGCCGCGATGCGCCCCCAGCCCGGCGGCGCGCCGGTCCTCCTCGTCGACGAGGTCGACCGCACCGACGAGCCGTTCGAGGCCTTCCTGCTCGAGGCGCTTTCGGATTTCCAGGTCACGATCCCGGAACTCGGCACCATCCGCGCCCCCGCGCCGCCGATCGTCATCCTGACCTCGAACCGCACGCGCGAGGTGCACGACGCGCTCAAGCGCCGCTGCCTCTACCACTGGGTCGACTACCCCGACTTCGCCCGGGAACTCGAGATCCTGCACGCCCGCGCCCCCGAGGCGACGCAGGCGCTCAGCCGCGAGATCGTGGGCTTCGTCCAGCGCCTGCGCACGGAAGACCTGTTCAAGAAGCCCGGCGTCGCCGAAACCATCGACTGGGCGAAATGCCTGCTCGCGCTCGACGTGATCTCGCTCTCGCCCGAGGTGATCTCGGACACGCTCGGCGCGCTGCTGAAATACCAGGACGACATCGCCCGGATCGAGGGCGCGCCGGCCAAGAAGCTCCTCGACGAGGTCCGCCGCGGCCTCGCCCCGGCCGGCTGATGCGCTTTCGACTTTGCCGAAATATCCCGGGGGGAGTCGCGGCCCGGCCGCGACCGGGGGGCAGCGCCCCCCGTCCGGGCCCGCCCTGCCATGGCTGACCTCACCGATCTCGCCCTTCCCGAAACCGGCCGTCTCGCCGAGAACATCGCCCATTTCGGCCGGGCGCTGCGCAAGGCGGGGCTGAAGGCCGGCCCCGGCAAGGTGCTCGACGCGGTGCGCGCGGTCGAGGCGGTGGGGTTCACCGACCGGCGCGACTTCTACCACACGCTGGCCGCGGTCTTCGTCGCGCGCCCCGAGGAACGGGCGGTCTTCGCCGAGACCTTCCGCCTGTTCTGGCGCGACCCGCGCTATCTCGAACAGCTGATGAGCCTGATGCTGCCCGCGGTGCGCGGCACGCACGAGGAGCGCGTGGCGCAGGCGGGCGCCAAGCGCGCGGCCGAGGCGCTTCTCGACGGCGCGCCGCGCGACCCGCCCGAGCTGCCCGAGCGCGACGAGGGCGAGGAACTCGAGATCGACGCCCGCCCCTCGCAATCGGCCGAGGAGCGGCTGCGCACGCTGGATTTCGAGCAGATGTCGCTGGCCGAGATCGCCGAGGCGAAGCGGATGGTGGCGCGGCTGAAACTGGCGGCGCCGCCGCTCGCCACGCGCCGGACCCGGCCCGGGGCGGGCGCGCTGCCCGACTGGCGCGCGACGCTGCGCGCAAGCCTGCGCACCGGCGGCGAGCCGCTGCGCTTCGCCACCCGCGCCCGGCGCCAGCGCCCGCCGGACCTCGTGGCGCTGTGCGACATCTCGGGGTCGATGTCGTCCTACAGCCGGATGGTGCTGCACTTCCTGCATGCCGCCGCCAATGCCGCCGGTGCCGCCGGCCGCGCGCGCGCGGGCGGCTGGGGGCGGGTCCATGCCTTCACCTTCGGCACCCGGCTGACCAACATCACCCGCCACCTGGCCGCGCGGGATGTCGACGCGGCGCTGGCCGCGGCGGGGGCCGAGGCGCAGGACTGGCAGGGCGGCACGCGGATCGGGGCCTGCCTGCACGCCTTCAACCGCGACTGGTCGCGCCGGGTGCTGTCGCGCGGCGCGGTCGTGCTGCTGATCACCGACGGGCTCGACCGCGGCGATCCGGCCGCGCTGGCGACCGAGATCGAGCGGCTGCATCTCTCGGCGCGCCGGCTGGTCTGGGTCAACCCGCTGCTGCGGTGGGAGGGATTCGCGCCGCGCGCCGGCGGGATCCGGGCGATGCTGCCCCATGTCGACAGCTTCCGCGCCGGCCATTCCGTGGCCTCGCTCGAGGCGCTCGCCGCCGCGCTCGGGCAGGGGCGGGACGGGGGGGAGCGGGGGCGGCTGATGGCGGCGCTGGCGGGGCGGGCACGGGGCTAGGGTTCCGGAAACGGTCTGTCCGGTTTCGGCAATCGGCGGCTTTTTGCGAATTCGGGTCGTTGCGTTCACGAATGTCGGGCGGCGGAACTTCTGTGCACAGATGCAGGTTGGTTCGGTCAATATCGATAGTCGAGGAGCCTGACGATGGCCCGCAAGATCACCGAGTCCCGGTCGGCGACGATGGTCGCGCTGATGACCAGCGCCGCGCTCGCCGTGCCCGCGCCGAGCTGGGCGCAACAGTCGCAGACCACCGAGCAGCAGCTGTGCGCCGATGGCAGCGACGCCCCCTGCACGGCCCCCGAGGCCGCCCCCGAAACCGCGCCCGAGGCCGCCCCCGAGGCTGAGCCCGCGCCGGAGGCCGAGGCGCCTGCCGAGGCCCCGGCCGAGGCGAGCGGCGATGCCGCGGCAGAGACCGCGCAGCCCACGCCCGAAGCTGCCCCGGCGGCCGAGGAGGCGCCCGCCGAGCCCGCTGCCGAGCCCGCGCCCGCTGCCGAGCCCGACGCTGAGCCCGCGCCCGAGGCGGCGACGGCCGAGCCCGAGGCGGCGCCGGACGGTACGGCCACCGAGAGCGCCACCGAAACTGCGCCGGCGGAGACCGATGCCGCCGAGCAGCCGGCTGCCGCGCCCGAAGCCGAAACCCAGACTGAAACCCAGATGGAGACCCAGACCGCGCCCGCGGAGACGCAGGCCGAAACCGGTACCGATACGGGAACCGGGACTGCGGCCGAGGGCGAGGCGGGCAGCCAGTCGCTGGACGAAGCGATGCAGCAGGAGATGCAGGGGGATGGCGCCGCCACCACCGATGCCACCCCTGATGCCGCGACCGAGACCGCGCCGGCGGCCGAGGCCGATGGCGGCGCGACGGCCGAGACCGCCCCGGCGACGGCCGCCGAGACCGCGCCGGAGCCTGCGCCCGAGGCCGGCACCGCCGAGGCAGGCGGCGAGCCGGCGGCCTCCGAGGCTGCTGCCGAGACGGCCCCCGAGACGGCGCCTGAAACGGCGCCTGAAACGGTGGCCGCCGAGGACCGCCCGGCCCAGCCCGAGGCCGAAAGCGGCGCGCCCGCCGTGGCCGCGGCGCTGGCCGCGTCGGAGGACGGGGCGGCGGCCGGCAGCGCCGAGGCCGAGGCCGATGGCGAGGTTCAGGTCACCGAGGAACAGGTGACCGAGCAATCGGCCCGGTCGTCGGACGAGGATTTCCAGAACCGTGTCACCGACCGGCTCGAGAAGCTCGAACGCGAGCGCGACGAGGCGAACGAGAAGAAGGACGGCATCTTCTCGGGCGCGCTGTCGAACCGCGAGAAGCTGCTGCTGGGCGGGCTCGGCCTTGCCGCTGTCGGCACCATGCTGTCCAACAACCGCCAGGTCGAGCTGAACTCGGGCGACCGCGTCGTGGTCGAGCGCCCCGACGGCAGCTATCAGGTGATCAAGGACGACGGCGTGCTGCTGCGTCGCCCCGGGTCGGACCTGCGCACCGAGACCTTCCGCGACGGCTCGAGCCGGACCTATGTCACCCGCGCCGACGGCTCGCAGGTGGTCACCGTCTACGACCCCGAGATGCGGGTGGTGCGCCGGTCGCTCATCGATCCGCAGGGCCAGCGCTACATGCTGATCGACGACTCGGTCGCCTATGACCCGGTCGACGTCTCGAGCCTGCCGCCGGTCAACCCGCGCTATGTCAGCCTCGACGCGAGCGAGGAGGAGCTGCGCCGCGCCCTGTCGCAGGAGGCCGAGGTCAACCGCAGCTTCTCGCTGGGGCAGGTCCGCGACATCTATCAGGTGCGCAGCCTGGTGCCGGTGATCGACGTGAACGCGATCACCTTCGACTCCGGCTCGGCCGCGATCAAGCCCGACCAGGCCAAGGCGCTGGCCTCGCTCGGCCGGCTGATCCAGGGCTATGTCGACGAGAACCCGCGCGAGATGTTCCTGATCGAGGGCCATACCGATGCGGTTGGCTCGGCCGCGTCGAACCTGGCGCTGTCGGACCGGCGCGCCGAGTCGGTGGCGCTGGCGCTGACCGAGTATTTCGACGTGCCGCCCGAGAACATGGTGGTGCAGGGCTATGGCGAGCAGAACCTGCGCGTCGACAGCCAGGGCGACGAGCGCGCCAACCGCCGCGCGGCGGTGCGCCGGATCACCGACCTGTTGAGCCCTGCACAGAAGTGACCGGACAGCGTGGGCGGGGTCGCTTGGCCCCGCCCGCCGTCCGCGCCGGGGTCGTTTCGCAAACCGCGACGTGACCCGGGCGGTGGAGAGGGGGTGACATCCGTGCACCCCCTGTACACCCCCCCCCGCGCCGCCTGCGGCACGCGCAACACCTGCGCGTCTTTCTGCGAACAATCCTAATGATCCCCGGTCGATGACCCGTTTCGGGAGAATGCCCGGGTTGCGCGCGTGCGTGGCCCGGGCCGTGTCGCGTCCGGGTGTGCCCCCCGGTGGATCCTGTCCGGCCGTTCCTGTCCCGTCGTTCCTATTCGGGGCGCGGTCCGGTCGTGCGGGCGGTTTGCGCAGCATCCGGGTCGCGGCGCCGGGCCGGGGCGGACAGTCTTGCGTCATCGCCACCAAGGAGACCTGCCATGACCGATGTGCTGACGCCCGCCGCCGCCACCGCCACTGCCGCCGGTGCAGATGCCCCCGGCACAGATAACCGCACCGCTGCCGTCCCGCCTGCCGATGACCTTGGCGGTCTGCGGATCGAGGGGCTGCGATTCGAGGGGCTCGACACCGCCACCGCCACGGCCCTGCGCCGGGGCGGCCCCGATGCCCATGGCCAGCCGGCCGAGCGGGTGCAGGCCAGCGGGGCAAGCAACCCCTGCCGCCACTGTCTGGACATGGTGCCCGAGGGGGCGGGGATGCTGATCCTGGCGCACCGGCCGTTCCCGGCGCCGCAGCCCTATGCCGAGACCGGGCCGATCTTCCTGTGCGCCGACGACTGCGCGCGCTGGGCGGGCGCCGGGCTGCCGCCGGTGCTGGCCGCCAGCCCGGATTACCTGGTGAAGGGCTATGGCGCCGATCACTGCATCGTCTACGGCACCGGCGGGATCGTCGCGCGCGACGGGATCGCGGGGCGGGCGCGGGCGCTGCTGGCGCGGGGCGACGTGGTCTTCGTCGACATCCGCTCGGCCCGCAACAATTGCTTCCTCGCGCGGGTCCGCGCGGCCTGAGGGGGCTGAGGGGCCTTGCGGGGGGGCCTTCCGGGGGCTCCCCGACGAAGTGACCGTTGCCGTGCCGGGGGGCGGGACACATATTGCGCCGACAGGAGGTGGCCAATGCCCGATACCCTCATCCCCCCGAGCAGCTCCGCTGCGCCGGACGCGGCGGCGCTTGACCGCGCGCGGTCCGAGAGCATCCCCGAGATCGCGCTGGACTGGCTGCGCGCCGGCAAGGGCGTGGCGCTGGCGAGCGTGGTCGAGACCTGGGGCTCGGCCCCGCGGGGCACCGGCAGCCAGCTGGCGGTCTCGTCCGAGGCCGAGATGATGGGCTCGGTGTCGGGCGGTTGCGTCGAGGGCGCGGTGATCGAGGAATCGCTCGCCGCGATCGCCGACGGGCAGGCGCGGCTGCTGGAGTTCGGGGTGTCCGACGACGACGCCTTCGCGGTCGGGCTGGCCTGCGGCGGGCGGATCCGGGTGCTGGTGCAGCCGGTGACCGAGACGCCGGGGCAGCTGACGCCCGCGCTGCTGGGGGCGCTGGTGGCGGCGCGGGCGGACCGGACGCCGGTGGCGCTGGTCACCGCGCTCGACGGGTTCGCGACGCGGCTCGTGGCGCGGGCCGAGGCCTCGGCGGCGGTGGCGGCGCGGTTCCGTGCCGACCGCTCCGGGGTCGAAGGAGCGGCGGTTGAGGGCGGGGTGGGCGAGTTCGTGGGCCTGCACAACCCGCCGCTGAGGATGGTGGTGGTGGGCGCGGTGCATATCGCGCAGGCGCTGCTGCCGATGGCGCGGCTGGCGGGCTATGACCCGGTGCTGGTCGATCCGCGCGGCGCCTTCGGCTCGGAGACCCGGTTCCCGGGCGAGCGGATCCTCGACGACTGGCCCGACGAGGCGTTGGCGGCGATCGGGCCCGATGCGCGCACGGCGGTGATCACGCTGACGCACGACCCCAAGCTGGACGACCCGGCGATCCGGGCGACGCTGGCGTCGGAGGCGTTCTACCTCGGTTGTCTCGGCTCGCCGCGCACCCATGCCAAGCGGCTGGCGCGGCTTGAGGCCGAGGGGGTGGCGCCGGCCGAGATCGCGCGGATCCACGCGCCGGTGGGGCTCGACATCGGGGCGAAGTCCCCGGGCGAGATCGCGGTGTCGATCATGGCGCAGGTCACGCAAGTGCTGAGGCGCGGCTGATGCGGTTCGGGCCGGTTCCGCTGGCGGCGGCCGCGGGCGCGGTGCTGGCGCATTCGGCGCGGGCGGGCGGGCGCAGGATCGCCAAGGGCACGTGGCTGGGGCCGGACGAGATCGCGGCGCTGGCGGCCGAGGGCATCGACCCGGTGATCGTGGCGCGGCTGGACCCGGGCGACCTGTGGGAGGATGCGGCGGCGGGGCGGCTTGCGGCGGCGCTGGTGCCCGACCCGGCGGCGGCGGGGCTGGCGGTCACCGCGGCGCATACCGGGCGGGTGAACCTCAAGGCCGCGGGGCCCGGGATCGTCGAGCTGGACGCGGGCGCGGTGCTGCGGCTGAACCTCGTCGATCCGGCGATCACGCTGGCGACGGTGCCGCAGTGGCAGCGCGTGACCGAAGGCACGCTGGTCGGCACGGTCAAGATCATCTCCTACGCTGTCGCCGGCGCGGCGCTGGCCGCGGCCGAGGCCGCGGCGCGCGGCGCGATCCGGGTGCGGCCGGCCGTGGTCTCGGGGGCGAGCCTGATCCTGACCGCGGTGCCGGGGCAGGACCCGAAGCTGAACGAGTCGGGCGCCGCGGCGGTGGCCGGCCGGCTTGCGGCGCTGGGCGTGCCGATGGTCTCGGTCAGCGAGGTCGCGCACGAGACCGCCGCGATCGCCGCCGCGCTGCGGGCCGCGCCGGGAGAGATGGTGCTGATCCTCACCGGCTCGGCCACGTCGGACCTGCACGACGACGCGCCACAGGCGCTGCGTGATGCCGGCGGCCGGGTGGCGCGCTTCGGGATGCCGGTCGATCCGGGCAACCTGCTGTTTCACGGCGATCTCGGCGGCCGGCCGGTGATCGGGCTGCCGGGCTGTGCCCGCTCGCCGGCGCTGAACGGGGCCGACTGGGTGATCGAGCGGCTGGCCTGCGGCGTCGCGGTGACGGACGAGGACATCGCGGCGATGGGGGTCGGCGGGCTGCTGAAGGAGATCCCGACCCGGCCGCAGCCGCGCGAGCGGCGGGCCCGCCGTGGGGCGGTGCCGAATCCCCGGGCCGCTGTCGCCGGCGATCTGTAGCGGCGCGACGGAGGCGGTGACGGATTCGAGGCGGGCGGGGGGTGCGTGGTGGATGCGCGCTGTCAGGCCCGGATCTGATTCAGGCCCAGAGATGAATCAGGCCCAGAGTTGAAGCTGCCAGACCTCGACGACGTCGACGGCTTCCTGCGGGGTGCGCAGCGACAGGCGGTGGCACTGGCGCCCGCCCTCGGGATCGCGTTCCAGAGCGAAGCCGCCCGGCCGCTTGTAGACCTGCAGCCAGCGCCGCAGGGCACGTTCCTGCTGCGCCGGCAGCCTCAGGCGCAACGTCACGGGCAGGGCAATGGCTGCGGAAACGGGCGGAGCGTCGTACATGATCGTATCTCCCATGGAAACACTACGTCTCACCAATCGATAAGTTCCATGGCATCAGGCAATTGCGGCCCGGGTAAGGCAGGCGCGGCCCGTCTTGGCGCCGATCGCGGCCAAGCCTGCCCAAGGGCGCGGCAGCAAGGTCACGCTGCGGCCGTGAATCCCGCGCCGGCAGCACCAGCCGTTGCCCAGCCGCCGCTTCTGTGGCAAGGAAGTATCTGAGAAAACAAAACTGACGAGTTCAGCGATGGCCGACTACGCTCAGAGGCGGACGATGATGGTGGACACTCAGGTCCGCCCGAACGACGTCACCAAGTTCCCCATCATCGAGGCGATGCTGCACGTCCCGCGCGAAGTCTTCGTGCCGGCGACCAAGCGCGAGGCCGCCTATGTCGGCGAGAATGTCGAATTCGCGCGCGGCCGGGTCGTGCTTGAAGCACGCACGCTGGCCAAGATGCTCGACGCGCTCGAGATCGACCTTCACTCGATGGTCCTCGACCTCGGGTGCGGCTACGGCTACTCGGCCGCGGTGATCGCGCGGATGGCCGAGGCCGTCGTCGCCGTCGAGGAAGACGAGGCGCTGGCCGCCGAGGCGCAGGGCCTGCTGGCCGAGCAGGGCGTCGACAATGCCGTCGTGATCAGCGGCACGCTGGCGATGGGCGCGGCCAAGCACGGCCCCTATGACGCGATCGTGCTGGAAGGCGGGGTCGAGACCGTGCCGCAGGCGCTGATCGACCAGCTGAAGGATGGCGGCCGCATCGCCGCGATCTTCATGGACGGGGCGCTGGGCACGGTGCGTGTCGGCGTCAAGGCCGGCACCGGCTTCAGCTGGCACTTCTCGTTCAACGCGGCGGCGCCGGTGCTTCCGGGCTTCGCCAAGGAGCGCGAATTCGTTCTGTGACCCGCCGCCACGCTGGCGACGGGAATGCGCTTGACGCGCGTGAGTGACCGGCCGGACCCGCAACAGGGCACGGCATGTTTGGACGATGCGGGGCGTGAACCTCGTGAACAGGCGGGGGCAGGCCGCGGCCGGCCTCCCGTGCAGAAGCGCAGAGGCAGACAGGTGACGGGCATGACTGATCGCAAGCCGTTCCGGCGACATCGTATCTTCCGGCTTTCGGCGGTCGCGCTCGTGGGCGCCATGGCCATGTCGGCGCAGGCGAAGGCCGAAACCCTGGCGGACGCGCTCGCGTCGGCCTATCGCAATTCGCACCTGCTGGAGCAGAACCGCGCCGTGCTGCGCGCCGCGGACGAGGATGCCGCCCAGGCGGTGGCCACGCTGCGCCCGGTGATCAGCTTCGCCGCGCAGACCTCGTATTCCAAGACCCTGCTGATCGAGAACTCGACCAGCCAGATCGGCCTCACCGCCTCGCTGGTGCTGTTCGACAACGGCCGCAACCGCCTGGGCATCGACATCGCCCGCGAGACGGTGCTGGCGACCCGCCAGGCGCTGGTGCAGGTCGAGCAGCAGGTGCTGCTGTCGGCCGTCAGCGCCTATTTCCAGGTCCGCTCGGCCGAGGAAAGCGTGACGATCAACCAGAACTCGATCCGGGTGCTGGACGAGGAACTGCGCGCCACCTCGGACCGGTTCGACGTGGGCGAGGTGACCCGCACCGACGTCAGCCTGGCGCAGGCGCAGCTGGCCTCGGCCCGCGCGAGCCTCGCCTCGGCCGAGGGCGACCTCGACGTCGCCCGCGAGGCCTACAAGGCCGCCACCGGCCATTATCCGGGCAGGCTCGCCCCCGCGCCGCGCGCGCCGGCGCTGCCGCGCACGCTGGACGAGGCCCGCTCCATCGCCCAGCGCAACCACCCCTCGATCCTGCAGGCGCAGCGCGAGGTGAAGGTGTCGGACCTGCAGATCAAGCTGGCGGGCGCGAACTTCGGCCCCTCGCTCGACATCTCGGCGCAGACCACGCTGGACGAGTATTCCGACAAGGATTCGGCGGTGTCGCTGAACCTGTCGCAGACGCTGTATTCCGGCGGCTCGGTGTCGTCGGCGCACCGTCAGGCGGTGGCCGGGCGCGACCAGTCGCGCGCCTCGCTGCTGCAGACCGGCGTCACCGTCGCGCAGAGCGTCGGCGAAAGCTGGTCGGCGATCGACGTGAGCCGCGCGCAGATCCGCGCCACCGGCGAGCAGATCGAGGCCGCGCAGGTCGCCTATGACGGCGTGCGCGACGAGGCGGCGCTGGGGTCGCGCACCACGCTCGACGTGCTCGATTCGGAGCAGGACCTGCTGGATGCCCGCGCCGCGCGGATCACCGCCCAGGCCAACGAGCAGATCGCGCTTTATTCGCTGCTGTCCTCGATGGGGCTGCTGACGGTCAAGCACCTGGGCCTCGACGTGCCGGTCTATGACCCGGATGCCTATTACCAGGCCGTGAAGAACGCGCCCCTCACCACGACGCGGGGCCGCAGCCTCGACCGCGTGCTGAAGGCGATCGGCAAGCAGTGACCGGATCCGCCGGGACCGGCCGCCGCTGTCGTGCGGCGGGTCCCGGAGATTACGGTTTCGCTAACGCCGCGACGATACCCTCGGAAAAACGGTTGAGAGGGCCCGCATGTCCGACCCCCTGAGCAAGCGCGAGATCGAGGATGTCCTCAGCTCGATCCGGCGCCTCGTGGCCGATGAACGGCGCGGGGCCCGCGACCATGGCCAGCCGCTGGTGCTGACCCCGGCGCAGCGGGTCGCGCCGATGCCGGCGATGGCCACGCGCGGGGCGCTGCGCGCCTCGCTCGAGGAGACGATCGCCGAGCTTGAGGCCGCGGTCGCCGCCGCGCCGCGCGCGGACCGCCTGCCCGCGGATGCGGGGGAGGAGCGTGCCGAGGGCGCCCGCGGGCGCATGGGCACCGAGGCGCTGGCGCAGTTCGAGGCCGAACTGGCCGCCGCGCTGGGCCGGCCGCTGCCGCTGGCCGATGACGGCAGCGACGAGGACGAGCCGGCGACGGCCGAGGCGCTGAACCCCTCGACCGACCTGACCGCGCGCATCGCCGAGGCTGCCGCGCGGGTGCGCCGGCGCGGCGTGCCGCCGCAGCCGGCCGAGCCCGAGGACGACCTGTCGCTGGAATGGGCCGCCGCCGGCGAGCCGGTCGAGGCGCCCGCCGCCGCGCCCGAGCCTGCGAAGCCGGCCGCGGACTGGCAGGACGAGCCGGTGCGCGTGCGCCGCCTGCACCTTGCGGGTGGGCTGGACTGGCAGCCGCCGCCGGTGCCTTCGGCGGCGGGCGAGGCCTGGCAGGACCCCGCGGGTGCGTCTGCGGCCGGGGCCGCCGCGGGAACCGCGACCGGCGAGAGCGACGCCGCGGGCACGACCGCGCCGGACGCGGTCGATCGGGGCCCTGACCGGGACCCTCACCGGGGCGCTGAGTGGGATGCGGAACGGGCCTGGGACGAGGAGATGGCCGGTGCGGCCGGTCCGCGCACGGCGTCCGAGGCCGCGCCCGAGGACGATCTGCTGCTGGACGAGCAGGCGCTGCGGACCATGGTCGCGCAGATCGTGCGCGAGGAGCTTCAGGGCGCGCTGGGCGAGCGGATCACCACCGCCGTGCGCAAGCTGGTGCGCCGCGAGATCGCCCGCGCGCTCGAGGGCCGCGCTTTCGACTGACGGTCGGACCTCGGGCCGGCCTTCGCATCTTCCATCGATGGCGATCTGTCGCCGGTGATCCGCCGTCGCGGGCCTCCTCCAGGCTTGCCGGGCAGGGGGCGCGGTGGCCGATCGGTCGCCGCGAGCGGCGGCCGGTGACCGTATCCACGCGTGCCCTGCATGGCAGACAGATCCTGACCCCCGAAAAAACAAAGACGCGCTCGACAGAGCGCGTCCTTGGATCTTGCCGGCACGGGGTCGGCAGCGCGGGTCAGGCGGCTTCGGCCTCTTCCAGCGCGTGGCGGCGTTCGCTCTCTTCGCGCGACAGCGCGACCGAGGTGCGGATGCCCTTCGAGACGAATTCCATCAGACCTTTCACGACCCGTTCGTTCGGATCGATGCCGGCGCAGGACAGCACTTCGCGGCCATCGCGCGAGCGCGCCCAGCGGGCAATCTGGTCGGGACCGTTCCCGTATTTCTTGTCATCGGCAATCGCATCGTCCAGCGCAGCAAGGACGACCGCGGCAAAAAGCTTCCGCGACCGTTGTCCCTGCTCATAGTTGAATGCGGTGCCGTCAACGAAGTCGCGCATTTTCTAGTCCTTTTTTATTGCTCTTGCGTATCTGGCGTGCAGTCCGAATATCGCGGGAAGCGATGATTCGGGCTTTCGCATTCAACAGGCCAGATATGCATTTGTCGCATAGCTATGCGGGTGAGCCCTGAGCAGCGGACCACATATAGGCAGCTGCAGAATCCGATCAACCAAAGAATTGCTGCCATCGCAACGATTGGCGCGAATTCGCCGGGCGTTTTGCGAACCGGAAGAGCCGCGGACCGCCCCGTGCTAGACTGTGCGGGCCACAGCCGGGCAGGGAGGATACGCCATGGGCTATGTCGAGGGGTTCGTGACCCCGGTGCCGGTACGCAACCGCGACGCCTACGTCCATCATGCCGAGCGTGCGGTGCCCTTCATCGCGGCGGGGGGCATGACCCGCTTCGTCGAGGCCTGGGGCGAGGACCTGCCCGAGGGCAAGGTGACGGACTTCCGCCGCGCGGTGCTGGCCGAGCCTGACGAGGCGGTGCTGTTCTCGTGGTTCGAATATCCCGACCGGGCGGTCCGCGACCGCGCCAATGCGCGGATGGCCAGCGATCCCGCCGCCGAGGCGATGATGGAGGGGATGCCCTTTGACGCCGGGCGGATGATCTGGTCGGGCTTCGAGGTGGTCAGCGAGGTCGGCACCGCGGGACCGATCGGTCATATCGACGGCATGCTCGCGCCGGCGCCGGCGGACGGGCGGGCGCGCTTTGCCGCGCTGGGCGCGCGGGTCGGCGCGGCGCTGGTCGCGGCCGGGGCCAGCCGGGTGGTCGACTGCTGGGGCGACGACCTGTTGCAGGGCGTGCGCACCGACTATCCGCGCGCGGTGGCGATGGCGCCGGGCGAGACGGTGGTCTGGTCCTGGATCGAGTGGCCCTCGGCCGCGGCGCGCGAGGCCGGCTGGGCGCAGGTGATGGCCGCGGGGGTGATGCCGCCGCCCGACGAGATGCCGTTCTGCCCGCGCCGGATGATCCACGGCGGCTTCCGCCCGATCCTGCAGGTGTGAGGCGCGCCTGGCCCGGGCCCCCTGCGCTGGGGCTCTTGGGCAGGGCGCCCTTAGGGGCGGCTCAGGCGCCGCAGGCGTCCAGCAGGCGGTCCACCAGCCCCGCATAGGCGGTGCCGAACAGCGCCAGGTGCACCAGCGCCGGGTGCAGCTGGTAGACCGGGCGCCGCTCGCGCCAGCCCGGCGCCAGCGGGCCGTAGCCCTGCACGAAGGCCTCGGGCGGCTGTCCGAACAGCGTCAGCATCCCGAGGTCGACCTCGCCATGGCCGCGGATCACCGCCGGGTCGATCAGCATCGCCCGCCCGGCGGTGAAGACCAGGTTGCCCTGCCACAGGTCGCCGTGGATCAGCCCGCCGGGGTCCGCCGGCAGCCGGTCGGGCAGGGTGGCGGCCAGCCGTTCGACCCGCCGCGCCCGGTCGGCGGGAAGCGTTCCCGCGAGGGGCAGCAGCCGCCGTTCCGCCCAGAAGGCGGGCCAGAGGCCGGGCTGGGCGGGCAGCGGGGCGTTGACCAGCGCGACGGGGCCGAAGGCGTGGTCCTCCTCCCAGCCGTAGCTGTCGGCGGGGTGGGCGTGCAGCTGCGCGAGCGCGGTGCCGAAGGCCTGCCAATGCGCCGGCGTCGGGCGGTCCGGCTGCAGCCGCTCGAGGATCAGGAGCCCCGGCTCGACATGGTGCACCGCCGGGACCGGCGCCCCCGCGGCGCCGAGAGCCGCCAGCATCCGCCCTTCGGTCGCGACGGTCTCGCCGGTCTTGACCACGACCTCGGCCAGCGCCCAGACCTCGGACAGATCGCCCCCCTGCAGCGCATGCGCCTGCGACGGCTCGTGGCCGAGGGCGCGCAACCGCTCGGCCAGCCGCGCCCTCATGGCGCGTTGGGCGAGGGCAGGGGGGCGGGGGCGCTGGCGCGGACCGTGGCGTCGCCGGCGGTCAGCGGCCCCCCGGCGCGGTCGAAGCGCAGGTGCGCGATCGCCCGGTCGCCCGAGCGGGTGTAGAGCGTGCCGGCCTCGCGCCCGTCGGCCATCAGGATCGGCGTGCCGGGGGCGGTGGCGGGACCGGTGACATCGACGGTGACCAGCCCCTTGCGCAGCTCGGTCTTGTGCTTCATCCGCGCCGTGACCTCCTGCCCGACATAGCAGCCCTTGCGGAAGTCGACGCCCTGCAGCCGCTCGAACCCGGCCTCGAGGATGTAGGTCTCGTCAGGGATCAGCTCGATCCCGGTCTCGGGCACGCAGGCCTCGACCCGGATCGCGTCCCAGTCGGTGGTCGCGGGCCCGCCCGGCTCGGGCGCATAGCGCCGCCAGCCCAGGCGCGGGTCGCGCGGGTCGGCGACCGCGTCGGCCGGCGCCGGGCCAAGGCCGCGCGCGACCTGCAGCTCGGTCGGGGCGATCGCCACGTCGGCGCGCAGCCGGTACATCGACAGCCGCCGCACCAGCCCCTCGGCGAGGCTCGCGTGGCAGTCGAGCAGCACCGCCTCGCCCGCGGGCACCAGAAGGAAGTCGGCCAGGAACTTGCCCTGCGCCGTCAGCAGCGCGGCATAGACCGGCCCCGCCGCCAGCCGGCGCACGTCGTTCGACACCAGCCCCTGCAGGAAGCCCTCGCGGTCGGGTCCGGTGATGCGGAAGATCCGGCGGTCGGGGATCGCCTCGCCAATGCTCATCGCGCCTCTCCTGTGGTTGTGTCGGATATAGGCGGCCGGGGCCCGCTTGCGCAGGGCCTCAGGCCAGGAACGTGGCGACCGCGGCCTCGAACTCGCGCGGGCGCTCGGCGTGCAGCCAGTGGCCGGCGCCGGGGATCTTGGCGAATTTCGCCTGCGGGAACAGCGCCTTGATCGTGTCGCGATGCTCGGGCCGGACATAGTCGGACAGCGCGCCGGTCAGAAACAGCGTCGGGCCGGCATGCTGGCCGGTGGTCCCGGGCCAGCCGACGATCCCGGCCATCTCGCGCCCGAGCACCGGCAGGTTCAGCTTCCAGCGCGGCGGATCGGCCCGCAGGTCGAGCGATTGCAGCAGGAAGGCGCGGGTGCCGGGATCGGCGACGCGCCCGGCAAGGCGGCGGTCGGCCTCGGCCCGGCTGTCGAGGCCGGAGAGGTCGAGATCGCGCATCGCCTCGACCAGCGGCATCTGGGTGTGGTCATAGGCGACGGGGGCGATGTCGGCCACGACCAGCCGGCGGATCGGCGCGGGATCGGTGAGGGCGAGCTGCATCGCGGTCTTGCCGCCCATCGAGTGCCCGACGAGGTCGACCTGCCCGCCGGGACCGGCATGGGCGGCGATCACCTCGGCCACGTCGCCGGCCATGTCGGCATAGGACTGGGTCTCGGCGCGGAAGCTGTCGCCGTGGTTGCGCTGGTCGAGCGTGACGACCAGCCGGTCGGCCGACAGCCGCTTGGCGACGGCGCCCCAGTTGCGGGCGCTGCCGAACAGCCCGTGCACGATGACGAGCGGCGGGCGGTCGGTGGGCTGGCCATGAAGGACGGTGTTGAGCATGGCCGGACGCTAGCCCGCCCGCGCGACGGATGCCAGAGGCGGCGGCCCGAGCGGCGTCCTGAGCGCAGGCCTGAGCGGCGGCTTGAGCGGCGGGGTCCGGGCGGCTAGGATCGCGCCACGGGGCACGCGCAGAGGGACGAGACATGGGAACGACCAGCGTGCAGCAGATGGCCGACCGCGTGGCGCAGCTGCTTGAACAGCGGCTGCGGGTCCGCGGCAACGGGCTCGAGGCCAAGCTGAGGCGCAGCCGCCGGCTGCTGCCGCGCCGGATCCGGCGCGAGGCCGAGATCCTCGTGCTGGCCTCGGCGCAGTCGCGGATCCCGAAGCTGTCGCTGCAGCTGGACCATGACCGGATCGCCCGGGCCTATGACAGCTGCCTGTCCTACCTCGGGCCGCTGGGGCAGGGGGCGCGGATCCGCGGCTACCTGCTGGACGCCGCCGCGGGCATCGGGCTGGCGCTGGTGGTCACGGCCGTGCTGGTGGTGACGGTGCTGGCCTGGCGCGGCTTCGTCTGATCGCCGGCGGCCGTTCCGCGCCCCGGCAGCCCTGCGCCTGACGGGCCGGGTCCTGCCGGGCCGGGTCCTGCCGGCGCGTGTCCCGCCGCCCGAAGCCCCGAGGCCCGAACCCCTGCCGTCCCGCGCAGGCTGCGCAGACCCGCCCGCGATGCGCCTTCCGGCTGCGGCACGATGCTGCAGGTGCGACATTCCGCCGCGTCCGGGCGATTTCCGGGAACCATGCTCCGCGGCGCGGGTGATCCTTGTGGGGAGGACTGCAAGCTGCGGTCCTGAAACGGAAAGGCCTGCCGCGTGTTCGGAATCGTCCTGTCACTCCTGCTGCTGATGTACCTCGCCTATCGCGGCATCAGCGTGCTGATCCTCGCGCCGCTGCTGGCGCTGCTGGCCGCGGCGCTCAGCGGGGCGCCGATCCTGGGCAGCTACACGCAGGTGTTCATGGAGGGGCTTGCGAACTACGTGCGCCAGTTCTTCCCGCTGTTCCTGCTGGGCGCGGTCTTCGGCAAGCTGATGGAGGTCTCGGGCAGCGCGCGGTCGCTGGCGACGGGGATCACCGCCAGGCTCGGAGCGCAGCGCAGCGCGATGGCGGTGGTGCTGGCCTGCGGGATCCTGACCTACGGCGGGGTGTCGCTGTTCGTGGTCGCCTTCGCGGTCTACCCGATCGCGGCGGCGCTGTTCGTCGCGGCCGACCATCCCAAGCGGCTGATCCCCGCGGCGCTGGCGCTGGGGTCGTTCACCTTCACCATGACGGCGGTGCCCGGCACCCCGGCGATCCAGAACGCGATCCCCTCGCCCTATTTCGGCACCGACGGCTTCGCGGCGCCGGTGCTGAGCCTGCTGGCCGCGCTGATCATGTTCGGCGGCGGCATCCTGTGGCTGAACCGGCGCATCGCCGCCGCCCATGCCCGCGGCGAGGGCTACGGGATCGAGGACCAGTATTCCCGCGCCGGCCCCCTGGCCACGGAGGGGCACGGGGACGGCCGCGGGGCGCACGACCTGCCGGGGTTCTGGATCGCCATCGCGCCGGTGGTGCTGGTGATCGCGATGAATTTCGCGATGTCGCGCTGGGTGCTGCCCGCGCTCGACACCGGCTACCTGGCCGACGAAGCCTACGGCGCGACGACGCTGGGCGCGGTGCGCGGGATCTGGGCGATCATCGTCGCGCTCTTCGCCGCCATCGTGCTGCTGATCGCGCTGAACTGGGGGCGGCTGCGGGGCGATCTCAAGGGCTCGCTGACCGACGGCGTCGCGGGCTCGTTCCTGCCGATCTTCAACACCGCCTCCGAGGTCGGCTACGGCTCGGTGATCGCGAGCCTGCCGGCCTTCGCGGTGATCGCCGGCGCGGTGACGGGGTTCTGGCCCTCGAACCCGCTGGTGTCCGAGGCGGTGGCGGTGAACGCGCTTGCCGGCATCACCGGCTCGGCCTCGGGCGGGCTCTCGATCGCGCTCGAGACGCTGGGCGCGCGCTATGCCGAACTCGCGCAGGCGGCGGGGATCTCCCCGCAGCTGATGCACCGGGTGGCGGCGCTCAGCTCGGGCGGGTTCGACTGCCTGCCGCACAACGGCGCGGTGATCACGCTTCTGGCGGTCACCGGCCTCAATCACCGCCAATCCTACGGCGACATCTTCGTCGTCGCGGTGGCGGTGCCCGTGCTGGCGCTGGTCACGGTCATCGTGCTCGGCTCGACCGTCGGCACGTTCTGAGACCGGGCGGGGGGCGCTGCCCCCCGCGGCCTTCGGCCTCCCCCCGGGATATTTGGACAAAGTCGAAAGGGCAGAAGCGCCTGCCTCCGCCCTTTCGACTTTGTCCAAATATCCCGGGGGTCCGGGGGCAGCGCCCCCGGCCTTGTCTTCAGAGCGTCGGGTACATCGGGAAGCGGGCGCAGAGCGCCTTCACTTCGGAGGCGACCTTGGCCTCGACCTCGGCATTGCCGGCCTCACCGTTGGCGGCAAGGCCGTCGACGACCTCGGTGATCCAGCGCGCGATCTGGCGGAACTCTTCCTCGGTGAAGCCGCGGGTGGTGCCGGCCGGGGTGCCGAGGCGGATGCCGGAGGTCACGAAGGGCTTTTCCGGGTCGAAGGGCACGCCGTTCTTGTTGCAGGTGATGTGCGCGCGACCGAGCGCCGCCTCGGTCGCCTTGCCGGTCACGCCCTTGGGCCGCAGGTCCGCGAGCATCAGGTGGTTGTCGGTGCCGCCCGAGACGATGTTGATCCCGCCCTTCATCAGCTCGTCCGCCATCGCCTTGGCGTTCTTGACGATCTGCGCGGCGTAGTCCTTGAAGCCCGGCTTCAGCGCTTCGCCGAAGGCCACGGCCTTGGCGGCGATCACGTGCATCAGCGGCCCGCCCTGCAGGCCCGGGAAGACCGCCGAGTTGATCTTTTTCGCGATCTCGGCGTCGTTGGTCAGGATCATGCCGCCACGGGGGCCGCGCAGCGACTTGTGCGTGGTGGTGGTCACGACATGGGCATGGGGCAGCGGCGAGGGGTGCTGGCCGCCGGCCACGAGGCCCGCGATATGGGCCATGTCGACCATCAGGTAGGCGCCGACCTCGTCCGCGATCTTGCGGAAGGCTTCCCAGTCCCAGATCCGGCTGTAGGCGGTGCCGCCGGCGACGATCAGCTTGGGCTTGTGCTGAAGCGCGCTCTCGCGGATCGCCTCCATGTCCAGCAGTTCGTCCTGCTGGCGCACGCCGTAGGAGACGACGTTGAACCACTTGCCCGACATGTTCACCGGCGAGCCGTGGGTGAGGTGGCCGCCCGAGTTCAGATCGAGCCCCATGAAGGTGTCGCCCGGCTGCAGCAGCGCCAGGAACACCGCCTGGTTCATCTGGCTGCCCGAGTTCGGCTGGACGTTGGCGAAGTCGCAGCCGAAGAGTTCCTTGGCACGCTCGATCGCGAGGGTCTCGGCCACGTCGACGTACTGGCAGCCGCCGTAGTAGCGCTTGCCCGGGTAACCCTCGGCGTACTTGTTGGTCATGATCGAGCCCTGCGCCTGCAGGACGGCGAGCGAGACGATGTTCTCGGACGCGATCAGCTCGATCTCGTCGCGCTGGCGGCCGAGTTCGTCGGTGATCGAGCCGAAGATCTCGGGATCGCGGTCGGCGAGGCTTTCGGTGAAGAAACCGGCGTCGCGTTGCGGGGCGTTCATGGCGCTCTCCCTGACTGGATGGCGAAGGAATTGCCCCGGTCCATAGCCCAAAGGCGGGGGTGCGGGAAGGCCGGAATCCGACGCTAACCGCGCAGGCTGCGGCAGCGGCGCATCGCGGGGGCGGGAGAGCGGCCCGACACGAGATCGGACACGGGGCGGGACACGAGATCGGACACGGGGCGGGACACGAGGCAGGACACGGGGCAGGACGGGGGCTTGAGTTTCCCGCCCGCGCGCGGAAAGGTCGCCCCGGGGCCCGGTGTGCGGGCCCGGTGCGCGACCCAGACTGCCGGAGCCAGACCGACGTGAACATCCGACCCCGGCGCATCGCCTTTCTCGCCTCGGAAGCCGAGGTCGCGCGCCAGGCGCTGGCGCGGCTGACCGCCCGCTATGGCCAGGCCGAGCCCGAGGTCGCCGACGTGATCGTGGCGCTCGGCGGCGACGGCTTCATGCTGCAGACCCTGCACGCGACCGAAGCCTTCGACCGGCCGGTCTACGGCATGAACTGCGGCACCATCGGCTTCCTGATGAACGAGTATCTCGAGCATGACCTTGCCGACCGGCTGGCCGAGGCCGAGGAGGAAGTGATCCATCCGCTGCGGATGCGCGTCGGCGACACCGCCGGCGGGCTGCACGAGTCGCTGGCGATCAACGAGGTGGCGCTGCTGCGCGCCGGACCGCAGGCCGCCAAGCTGCGGGTCAGCGTCGACGGCAAGGTGCGGATGGAGGAGCTGGTCTGCGACGGGGCGCTGGTCTCGACCCCGGCCGGGTCCACCGCCTACAACTATTCGGCGCACGGGCCGATCCTGCCGATCGGCTCGGACGTGCTGGCGCTGACGGCGATGGCGGCGTTCCGGCCGCGGCGCTGGCGCGGCGCGATCCTGCCGCGCGCGGCGCTGGTGCGCTTCGACGTGCTCGAGCAGGCCAAGCGCCCGGTGATGGCCGATGGCGACAGCCGCCACTCTGTGCGCGACGTCGCCTGGGTCGAGGTCACGACCGAGCGCGCGATCCGCCACCGGATCCTGTTCGATCCCGGCCACGGGCTGGAAGAGCGGCTGACGCGCGAACAGTTCGTCTGACCCGAAGCCAGGATCGCCGGGGCTGCCGGGGATCGCCGGGGCGGCCCTAGCGCAGGCGCCAGGTCGAGAGCGGGATCTCGGGGTGCGGCGACGGCGTCAGTCCGCCGCCGCCGCCTGCGGCTTTTCCGGCCGCGACCACGCCTCGATCTTTCGGTAGAGCGTCGAGGGCGCGACGTCGAGGATCCGCGCCGCGCGGGTGACCGAGCCGTTGGCATGGGCGATTGTCGCCTCGATCACCCGGCGCTCGATCTCGGTCATCGGCAGGCCGACCAGTGCGGCGACCGCGGCCTCGAGCGGCGGCGGCTCGGGCGCGGGCGGCACCGGCGGGGCGGGGGGCGAGACCATCGCCTCGGGCAGGTGCTGCAGGCCCAGCTCGGGCGCGTCGTGGAAGGTGGCCGAGCGCAGCACCAGCGCCACCAGTTCGCGCAGGTTTCCCGGCCAGGGATAGCGCAGGAACACCTCGCGCGCTTCGGCCGAGATCCGGCGCGGCCCGCGCCCGCGTTCGCGCAGGGCCCGCGCCAGGCAGGCCTCGGCGATCGCCAGGATGTCCTCGCCGCGCTCGCGCAGCGGCGGCAGCGACAGCGGCAGCACGTTCAGCCGGTAATACAGATCCTCGCGCAGGCGCCCGTCATCAAGCGCGGCGCGCAGGGCGGGGCCGGCGGTGGCGATGATGCGGAACGGGGCGCCGCCGCCGTAGGGCGCGCCCGGGAACGGCTCGCCGGCCGAGATCTGCAGCAGCCGGGTCTGCAGCGCCGGCAGCGCCTCGTCGAGGTTTTCCAGCAGCAGCGTCCGCGGCGGGCCGTCGGCCGGCGCCGGGTCGGACGGCAGCGCCGCGGCGAGGATCTCGAGCGCGTCGGGATCGGCGCAGTCGATCGCGATCATCGGCTGGCCATCGCCCGAACGGGCGTGGATCGTGGCCGCGATCAGGGTCTTGCCGGTGCCGCTTTCGCCGGTGATCAGCACCGGCTGCTGCGCGCGGCCCAGCATCGGCAGCGCGTCCAGCAGCGGCTGCATCGCGGGCGAGGCGGCGATCAGCTCGGGCAGGCGCATCGGCGTGCGCTGCGGCTTGGCCTCGGCCTGGCGTCCGCCCAGCGCGGCCTCGATCGCGTCGAGCAGGCGCATGTCGTCGAAGGGCTTGACCAGGAAATCCTGCGCGCCCGCGCGCAGCGCCTCGACCGAGACCCGGGCCGATGTCTCGGCGGTGATCACCAGCACCGGCACCGCCGGCATCGCCGCGATCATCTCGCGCAGCAGGCCCAGGCCGCGGGCGTCGGGCAGCGACAGGTCGAGCAGCGTCAGCAGCGGCGTGCGCCGGCGGATCGACTCGCGCGCCGCGGCCGCGCTGCCGACGCTTTCCACCGCGTGGCCGCCCGATTGCAGGATCGCCTCGTAAAGCTGGCGCAGCGAGGGGATGTCCTCGACCAGCAGGATGCGGCCGGGGCCGGCGCCGCGGCCGGGATCGGCGGCGACGCGCGGCGTGGGCGCATGACGCATCGGGCCCGTCATCGGGCGACTCCGGCCTGCATATCCTGGCCTCGACTCGGTACGGACCTGCGCTTCATGACGCCAAGATTAGGCGAAGGCCACGGGCGCGCCAAGGGCGGCGCGCTCAGGCCGCCACCGGATAGCCCATGCCCTTCAGCGCCGCGGCGATCTCGTCGAGGATCGCGGGATCGTCGATGGTGGCGGGCATCTTGAAGGGCTGGCCGTCGGCGATCTTGGCCATCGTCGCGCGCAGGATCTTGCCCGACCGCGTCTTCGGCAGCCGGTCGACCACCACCGCCAGCTTGAAGGCCGCGACGGGGCCGATCTGGTCGCGCACCCGCTTGACGCAGTCGCGCACCACCTGGTCGGGCGGGGTGTTGATGCCCTTCTTCAGGCACAGGAAGCCCAGCGGCAGCTGCCCCTTCAGCGCGTCCGACACCCCGATCACCGCGCATTCGGCCACGTCGGGATGGCCGGAAAGCACCTCTTCCATCGCGCCGGTCGACAGCCGGTGCCCGGCGACGTTGATCACGTCATCGGTGCGCGCCATGATGTAGAGGTATCCATCCTCGTCGACATAGCCGGCATCGCCGGTCTCGTAATATCCCGGGAACCGCTCGAGATAGGACTTGCGATAGCGCGCCTCGGCGTTCCACAGCCCCGGCAGGGTGCCGGGCGGCAGCGGCAGCCGGATCGCGATCGCGCCCAGCTCGCCGCGCGCGACCGGGTGGCCGCCCTCGTCCAGCACCGCGATGTCGTAGCCGGGCATCGCCACGGTGGGCGAGCCGAGCTTGACCGGCAGCGGCTCGATCCCCATCGGGTTGGCGGCGATCGCCCAGCCGGTCTCGGTCTGCCACCAGTGGTCGACCACCGGCACGTCCAGGATCTGCCGGGCCCAGGTGATCGTGTCGGGGTCGGCGCGTTCGCCCGCGAGATACAGCGCGGTGAGCGAGCGCAGGTTGTAGTCGCGCGACAGGATCCCGGCCGGGTCCTCGCGCTTGATCGCGCGGATCGCTGTGGGGGCGGTGAAGAACGACTTCACTTTATGATTCTGGATCACGCGCCAGAAGGTGCCGGCGTCCGGCGTGCCCACCGGCTTGCCCTCGAACACGATCGTCGTCGCGCCGGCGATCAGCGGGCCATAGCAGATGTAGCTGTGGCCCACGACCCAGCCAACGTCCGAGGCCGCCCAGAACACGTCGCCGGCGTTGATGCGGTAGATGTTGGGCATGGTCCAGGCCAGCGCCACCAGGTGGCCGGCGGTGTGGCGCACCACGCCCTTGGGCTGGCCCGTGGTGCCAGAGGTATAGAGGATGTAGGCCGGGTGGTTGCCCGCGACCGGCACGCAGTCCGCCGGCGCGACCCCATACTGGAAGCTGTGCCAGGCGTGGTCGCGGCCCGGCACGAGGCGGGCGACCTGCTGTTCGCGCTGGAAGATCACGCAGAAGTCCGGCTTGTGGGCCGCGGCCTCGATCGCGGCGTCGATCAGCGGCTTGTAGGGCACGATGCGCCCCGGCTCTATCCCGCAGGAGGCGGCGATGATCGCCTTGGGCGTGCAGTCGTCGATCCGCACCGCCAGCTCGTGCGCGGCGAAACCGCCGAAGACCACCGAGTGGATCGCGCCCAGCCGCGCGCAGGCCAGCATCGCCTCGAGCGCCTCGGGGATCATCGGCATGTAGATGATGACCCGGTCGCCCTTCTCGACGCCCTTCGCCCGCAGCGCGCCGGCGAGCGAGGCCACGCGCGCCTGCAGCTCCGCATAGGTGATGCCCTTGGTCGCGCGGGTGACGGGGCTGTCGTGGATGATCGCCACCTGGTCGCCGCGGCCGGCTTCGACATGGCGGTCGACGCAGTTCCAGCAGGTGTTCACCTCGGCATCGGCGAACCATTCGTAGATCGGCGCCTGCGCGTCGCTCAGCGCCTTCGACGGTGGCGTGACCCAGTCGATGGCCCCGGCGGCCTGCATCCAGAACGCCTCGGGGTCGGCCTTCCAGCCGGCATAAAGCTCTGCGTAGCGCATCGCGGCTCCTCCCTCTCTCCCGGTGCCGAGGTTAGGCGGCGGGGCAGGGGCGGCGCAACGATGTTACCGATCACGCGGCAGAATAATTTGCAAAATTTTCCCGGCGCCCGTGCAAATGTTTTGCAGCGGGCGCCGGGGACGGGCGCGGCGGCTCAGCCGTAATGGGCGACCGGGGTGCCGGCGATCGCCGACATGTTCAAAAGGCCGCGCGCGGTGATCGACGGGGTGACGATGTGGGCCTTGTTGCCCATGCCCATCAGGATCGGCCCGACTTCCAGCCCACCCGCCTTCATCTTCAGGATGTTGCGCACGCCCGAGGCCGCGTCGCTGTTGGCGAAGACCAGCACGTTTGCCGGCCCCTGGAAGCGCGAGCCCGGGAAGATCCGGTCGCGCAGGCCCTGGTCCAGCGCCGCGTCGATATGCATCTCGCCCTCGTAGGCGAAATCGGCCTCGCGCGCGTCGAGGATCTCGAGCGCGGCGCGCATCCGCAGGCCCGACGAGATCTCGAGGTTGCCGAACTGCGAATGCGAGCAGAGCGCCACCTTGGGCGCCATGCCGAAGCGGCGCACGTGGCGCGCGGCGCCGATCGCGGTCTCGGCGATCTGCTCGGGCGTGGGCTCGGCGTGGATGTGGGTGTCGGCGATGAACAGCGGGCCGTCTTCCAGAATCATCATGCTCAGCGCGCCCACCGGGTGCAGCTTGTCGCGCGCGAGGATCTGGCGGACGTAGTTCAGGTGCCACAGGTACTGCCCGAAGGTGCCGCAGATCAGGCTGTCGGCCTCGCCGCGGTGGACCATCACCGCGCCGATGGCGGTGGTGTTGGTGCGCATGATCGCGCGCGCGCTGTCGGGCGTCACGCCCTGGCGCGCCAGCAGCGCATGGTAGGTCTCCCAATAGTCGCGGTAGCGCGCGTCGCTCTCGGGGTTGACGATGTCGAAGTCGCGGTCGGGCCGGATCGCGAGGCCGGCGCGCTCGGCGCGCATGGCGATGACGTCCGGGCGGCCGATCAGGATCGGCTTGTCGGTCGTCTCCTCGATCATCGCGTTGGCGGCGCGCAGCACGCGCTCGTCCTCGCCCTCGGCGAAGACGATGCGCCGCTCGGCCTGGGCCGAGGCCTCGAACACCGGGCGCATGAACAGCGCCGAGCGGAAGACCGAGCCGTCAAGCTTCTGCTTGTAGGCGGCGATGTCCTCGACCGGGCGCTCGGCGACGCCGGTCTCCATCGCGGCCTTGGCGACGGCGCTGGCGACGACGCCCATCAGGCGGGGGTCGAAGGGCTTCGGGATCAGATAGTCGGGGCCGAAGCTCAGCTTTTCGCCCGAATAGGCCGCCGCCGCCTCGGCCGAGGTCGTGGTGCGCGCGAGCGCCGCGATCCCCTCGATGCAGGCGATCTTCATCTCGTCGTTGATCGTGATCGCGCCGACGTCGAGCGCGCCGCGGAAGATGAAGGGGAAGCACAGCACGTTGTTGACCTGGTTCGGATAGTCCGACCGGCCGGTGCAGATGATCGCGTCGGGCGCGACCTCGCGCGCGAGATCGGGCTGGATCTCGGGCGTGGGGTTCGCGAGCGCGAAGATGATCGGCTGGCGCGACATCTTCGCGACCATCTCGGGCTTCAGCACGCCCGGGCCCGACAGGCCCAGGAACATGTCCGCGCCCTCGATCACCTCGGCGAGCGTCTTCGCCTCGGTCCCTTGCGCATACTCCGCCTTCTGCGGCGTCATGTCCTCGTTGCGGCCCTCGTGCACGAGGCCGTGCAGGTCGCACAGCCACACGTTCTCGCGCTTGACGCCCAGCTTGAGCAGCATGTTGAGGCAGGCGATGCCGGCGGCCCCGCCACCGGTCGAGACGATCTTGACGTCCTCGAAGCGCTTGCCCGCGATCCGCAGCGCGTTGGTCGCGGCGGCGCCGACGACGATGGCGGTGCCGTGCTGGTCGTCGTGGAAGACCGGGATGCGCATCTTCTGGCGGCACAGCTCCTCGACCACGAAGCAGTCGGGGGCCTTGATGTCCTCGAGGTTGATCGCCCCGAACGAGGGCTCGAGCGCGCAGACGATCTCGGCCAGCTTCACCGGGTCGGTCTCGGCGATCTCGATGTCGAAGCAGTCGATGTTGGCGAATTTCTTGAAGAGGACGGCCTTGCCCTCCATCACCGGCTTCGAGGCGAGCGGCCCGATGTTGCCCAGGCCCAGCACCGCGGTGCCGTTCGACACCACGGCCACAAGGTTCCCGCGGCTGGTATAGCGCGCGGCGGCGGTCGGGTCGGCCTTGATCTCGAGGCAGGCCTCGGCGACGCCGGGGCTGTAGGCAAGGCTCAGGTCGCGGCCATTGGCAAGCGGCTTGGTCGCGCGGACCTCGAGCTTTCCGGGCTTGGGGAACTCGTGATAGCGCAGCGCGTCCAGCCGGGCCTGCTCGGCCCGTGCCTCGGCCGTCAACTTCTCGTCCATCTCTGCCTCCATGCGGCTGCGGTCGCGGACGATAGTTTAATGGTCAACCATCTGCCCGCCGCTTGGCCCCGGATTACGCCCTTGAACCCCGTGGCGCAAGTGAAAGCCCCGTGTCCCGCGGCGGCCCGGCCGCGCACGGGCGGAAAGCTGCGCCTCCGGCGGGGATATTTGGACAAAGTCGAAACTGCCTTCGACTTTGCTCAAATATCCCGGGGGTGAGGGCCGCAGGCCCGAGGGGGCGGCGCCCCCTCCTTCGCCCCACCTTGCAACCCCCCGCGCCCCGGCGCAGACTCGGGCGTCAGCCACCCTCCGGAGGACCCCATGCTGAAGGACGCCGCCACCGCGGTCAGGGAGCGCGCCTATGCGCCCTATTCCAACTTCAAGGTCGGCGCGGCGCTGAGGACCGCCTCGGGCGCGGTCCATGTCGGCTGCAACGTCGAGAACGTCGCCTATCCCGAGGGCACCTGCGCCGAGGCCGGCGCCATCGCGGCGATGGTCGCGGCCGGCGAGACCGCCTTTGTCGAGGCCTTCGTCATCGCCGACAGCCCCAGCCCGGTGCCGCCCTGCGGCGGCTGCCGCCAGAAGCTTGCCGAATTCGCCGGGCCCGACGCGAAGGTGACGCTCGCCACCACCGCGGGCCAGCTGTTCGAGACCACGGTGGGGGCGCTGCTGCCGGGCTCGTTCGGCCGGGCGCACATGGAGCCCGCCGATGGCTGACGGCGCCCGCGGCATCGAGGCGCGCGGCGTCATCGGCCGGCTGCGCGACGGGCTGGGCCTGCGCGCCGACGAGGCGCAATGGTTCGCGCGCGGCCTGGCCTCGGGCGGGGTCACGGATGCGCAGGCCGGCGCCTTCGCGATGGCGGTCCGGCTGCGCGGGCTCGATGCGCCGGGGCGGGTGGCGCTGACGCGGGCGATGCGCGATTCCGGCGCGGTGCTGGACTGGGACCTGCCGGGGCCGGTCGTCGACAAGCATTCGACCGGCGGCATCGGCGATTCCGTGTCGCTGCTGCTGGCCCCCGCGCTCGCCGCCTGCGGCGCCTACGTGCCGATGATCTCGGGCCGCGGCCTCGGCCACACCGGCGGCACGCTCGACAAGCTCGAGGCGATCCCCGGCTATCGCTGCGATGTCGCCGCCGAGGAGCTGCAGCGCCTGGTGCGCGACTTCCGCTGCGCCATCGTCGGCGCCAGCGCCGAGATCGCGCCGGCCGACCGCCGCCTCTACGCGATCCGCGATGTCACCGGCACGGTCGAGAGCCTCGACCTGATCACCGCGTCGATCCTGTCGAAGAAGCTCGCCGCCGGGCTCGAGGCGCTGGTGCTGGACGTGAAGGTCGGCTCGGGCGCCTTCATGAAGACGATGGAGGACGGCATGGCGCTGGCGCGGGCGCTGGTCGAGACGGCGCAGGGCGCGGGCTGCATGACCGCGGCGCTGGTCACCGACATGAGCCAGCCGCTCGGGTCGGCGGCGGGCAACGCGCTCGAGCTGATCGAGGTGATGGAGACGCTGACCGGGGACGCGGTCAACCAGTCGCTCTTCGACCTCACGGCGGCGCTCGGGGGCGAGGCGCTGGCGCTGGCGGGGCTGGCCGCGGATGCCGACGAGGGGGCCGAGCGGATCGAGGACGCGATCGAGACCGGCCATGCCGCCGAGATCTTCGGCGAGATGGTCGCGGCGCTGGGCGGCCCGTCGGATTTCGTCGAGCGCTATCCCGACCGGCTGCCGGCGGCGCGCGTCGTGCGCGAGGTGCGGGCGGGGCGCGAGGGCTTCGTCACCTCGATCGACGGCGAGGCGCTGGGGCATGCGGTGGTGCGCCTTGGCGGCGGGCGCCTGCGCGAGGGCGACCGGATCAACCCCTCGGTGGGGCTGGCCGAGCTGGCGATGGTGGGCGAGCGCGTCTCGCCCGACCTGCCGCTGGCCTTCGTCCATGCCGCGTCCGAGGCCGAGGCCGAGCGCGCCGTGGCCGAGGTGCGCGCGGCCTACGGGCTTGGCGATGCCGCGCCCGAGGAGCCGCCGCTGATCCACGACCGGGTCGGCTGATGCCGCGCGCCTTCCTGATCGTGATGGACAGCGTCGGCTGCGGCGGCGCGCCCGATGCCGGGGCCTTCTTCAACGGCGCGGTGCCCGACACCGGCGCCAACACGCTGGCCCATATCGCCGCGGCCTGTGCCGCCGGGCGGGCCGAGGCGGGGCGCAGCGGGCCGCTCGCGCTGCCGGTGCTGGACGGGCTGGGGCTGTCGGCGGCGGTGCACGCGGCCTCGGGCGCGGCGATGCCGGGGCTTGGCGCCGCGCCGCGGGGCCTGTGGGGCGCGGCGACCGAGGTGTCGCCGGGCAAGGACACGCCGACCGGGCACTGGGAGCTGGCGGGCGTGCCGCTGCCCTGGGCCTGGACGGTGTTTCCCGAGACGGTACCGGCCTTTCCGCCCGATCTGTCGGCCGCCATCGCCGCGCAGGCGGGCACCGACGGCATCCTTGGCGACTGCCACGCCTCGGGCACCGAGGTCATCGCCCGGCTGGGGGCCGAGCACCTGCGCACCGGCCGCCCGATCTGCTACACCTCGAGCGACAGCGTGCTGCAGATCGCCGCGCACGAGGAGGCCTTCGGGCTCGACCGGCTGCTGGCGCTTTGTGCCGCGATCGCGCCCCGCGTGCACGCGATGCGCGTCGGCCGGGTGATCGCGCGGCCCTTCACCGGCGCCGAGGGCGCCTTCGTGCGCACCGCGAACCGGCGCGACTACGCGCTGGACTGCCCCGGGGTGACGATCCTCGACCGGGCCGCCGCGGCGGGGCGGGCGACGCATGCTGTGGGCAAGATCGGCGACATCTTCTCGATGCGCGGGATCGACGCGCTGCACAAGGGTGGCTCGGACCTTGACCTTTCCGAACATCTGCTGCGGCTGGCCACCGAGGCCGAGCCCGGGTCTTTGACTTTTGCGAACTTTGTCGAGTTTGACAGCCTCTGGGGTCACCGCCGCGACATCGCCGGCTATGCCCGGGCGCTGGAATGGTTCGACACCATCGCGGGGCGGCTGATCGAGCGGCTTGGCCCGGGCGATCTCGTCCTGTTCACCGCCGATCACGGCAACGACCCCAGCTTTGCCGGCACCGACCACACGCGCGAGCGGGTGCCGGTGCTGGGCTGGGGCGCGGGTGCCCGGCCGATCGGCACCGTCGCCTTCACCGATGTCGCGGCAAGCCTCGCCGCGCATCTCGACCTGCCGCCGATGGGCGAGGGGAAAAGCTTCCTGTGACCGAGATCCCGAAACTCGAACTGCACCTGCATCTCGAGGGGGCGGCGCCGCCCGCCTTCATCCGTGGCCTCGCGGCCGAGAAGAAGATCGACATCTCGGGCATCTTCGACGAGCGCGGGGCCTATCGCTATCGCGATTTCGCCGAGTTCCTGAAGGTCTACGAGGCGGCGACCTCGGTGCTGACCACGCCCGCGGACTATGCCCGGCTGGTGCGGGCGGTGCTTGAGGAAAGCGCCGCAAGTGGCGTGATCTACACCGAAACCTTCCTGTCGCCCGATTTCTGCGGCGGCGGCGATCTTGGCGCCTGGCGCGACCATCTCGCGGCGATGCAGGAGGCGGCGGCGGCCGTCGAGGCGCAGGGCGGACCCATCCTGCGCGCCGTCGTCACCGCGATCCGCCACTTCGGCCCCGACCGCGCGAAGCCGGCCGCGATCTGCGCCGCCGAGACCGCGGGCGCCTTCGTCACCGGCTTCGGGCTGGCGGGGGCCGAGGACGTGCTGGCGCCGCAGGATTTCGCCTGGGGCTTCGACTGCGCGCGCGAGGCCGGGCTGGGCCTGACCTGCCACGCCGGCGAATGGGGCGGGCCGCAGTCGATCCGCGACGCGCTGACGCTGGGGGTCAGCCGCATCGGCCACGGCGTGCGCGCGATCGAGGATCTGGCGCTGGTGGACGAGCTGGCCGAGCGTGGCATCGTGCTCGAGGTCTGCCCGGGGTCGAACATCGCGCTGGGGATCTACCCGGGCTGGCGCCGCCACCCGATCGGGCAGCTGCACCACCGCGGCGTGAAGCTTACCGTCTCGACGGACGACCCGCCGTTCTTCCACACGACGATGGCGCGCGAATACGACCGGCTGGCCGAGGCCTTCGACTGGGACGAGGGGGTGTTTCGCAGCCTCAACCGCACCGCCGCCGAGGCGGCGTTCTGCGACCCGCAGACCCGCGCGGCGCTGATCAAACGCATCGGCGACGCCTGAGCGCTTTGCGCAGGCGCGCAAGCCGCGCTAGGGAAGGGGAAACATCCAAGCAGGGAGCTTTCCGATGCTCGAGCATCTGACCGTCGTCACCCACCCGCTGGTGCAGCACAAGCTGACGCTGATGCGCGACAAGGAGACCTCGACCGCGGGGTTCCGCCGCCTGCTGCGCGAGATCAGCCTGCTGCTCGCCTATGAGGTCACGCGCGGCCTGGAGATGACCACGACCGAGATCGAGACGCCGCTGCAGAAGATGCAGGCACCGGTGCTGGACGGCAAGAAGCTGGCGCTGATCTCGATCCTGCGGGCCGGCAACGGGCTGCTGGACGGGGTGCTGGAGCTGGTGCCGGCGGCGCGGGTCGGCTTCGTCGGCCTCTACCGCGACCCCGAGACGCTGCAGCCGGTGCAGTACTACTGCAAGGTCCCCGCAGAGTTGGAGGACCGGCTGACGATCCTGGTCGACCCGATGCTGGCCACCGGCAATTCCTCGGTCGCGGCGGTCGACCTGATGAAGGAGAAGGGCGCCAAGAACATCCGCTTCCTGTGCCTGCTGGCCGCGCCCGAGGGCGTGGCGCGGATGCGCGAGGCCCATCCCGACGTCCCGATCGTCACCGCGGCTGTGGATGAATGCCTGAATGACCATGGATATATTGTGCCCGGCCTAGGGGATGCGGGTGACCGGATGTTCGGCACCAAATAAGGTGCGATAATCCTTTACTCGGGCCGCTGATTCCCGGCATGATCCTTGCAATCTACCCGGGGGGGCAGGTTTTGACGTTCACGAGAACCATCGCTTCGGCACTGGCGCTGCTGGTGGCCACAGGGGTCGCGCTGCCACCCGGCGCGGGCCTTGCGGCCCCGGCCGAGACGCCGCCGCCGGGCTTTGCGGGCAACCGCTTCGTCGACAGCGCCGGCTGCGCCTTTCAGCGCGCCACGGTGGCGGGGAAGGTGACCTGGGCGCCGGTGATGGGCCTGGACCGGCAGCCGCTGTGCGCGCGGCCGCTGGTGCAGGCCGAAGTGCCGCCGGTCGTCGCCGCGCCCGCCGCCCCGGTCGCGGTGGTGGTGGCCGGGTCGCAGGCCGCGCCCGAACCCGTGGTCATGATGCCCGAGGCCGGGCCTGCTGCTGCCCCCGTTCCCGCGCCTGCTCCGGTGGCGGTCGTGGCGCCGGTGGCGGTGACGGCGGCGCCCGCCCGGGTCCGCCGGGCCAAACCCGTGGCGGCCCATGCGACGGCGGTGCCGCCGGCCGATGCGACCTCGCCCGCGCGGCGCGACGCGCTGGGGCGGGTGGTCTGCCCGCGGGGCCAGCCGGTGCTGCGCGAGGTGACGCTGCGCGACGGCAACACCCAGCTGCGCTGCGCGGCCCTGCCGAGCGCCTACCAGCAGGGGGTGCGCGGCTCGCAGCCGATGATCGTGCCGCCGGGCTACAAGCCGGCCTGGAGCGACGGGCGGCTGAACCCGCTGCGCGGTCGCGGCACCGAGGCCGGGGCGCGGGCGATGGGCCGGGTCTGGACCGACGACGTGCCGATGCGGGGCAAGCCGCAGCCGAGCGCGCCGCCGCCGCTGCTGTACGTGGTCGAGCCGCGGGCGCGGGTCTCGGTCAAGGGACAGGCCAGGGCGCCGATCTCGGAACCGGTCGCGGCTGCGGGCGGGGCGGTCCGCGGGCGCTTCGTCCAGGTCGGCACCTTCGCCGTCGGCAGCAATGCCGACCGCGCCGCGGACCGGATCGCCGCGGCGGGCCTGCCGGTGGCGCGGGCCGAGGGCCGGCTGAACGGCCGGCCGGTGCAGGTGGTGCTGGCCGGGCCGCTGGCACCGGGGCAGGCCGGCGCGGCGCTGGGCGCGCTGCGGGCAAGGGGATATCGCGACGCCTTCGTCAGGTAGGCGCCGACAAGGGGTTAACCGGGGGAAACATCGGGCAGTGAAGGGCCCCGCTTCCGCAAGGAGGCGGGGCCGACCCTTTCCGGGGGCCGTGCCGCGGCCGCGTCAGTCGCAGATCTGCTGGAGCGAGACCCAGTCGCTGTCGGTCAGCACCGGCTCCCACAGGCCGACGGCGCCGGGGTCGGTCTCGATCAGCGGCAGCACCGACTCGCCGGTCGCGTCGATGGTGCGGGCATAGGGGCCCGAGACGACCTTGAGCACGTTGAACCGGGTGGCGAGCGCCTCGGGGTCGACCGGGACCGGCGGCTCGGTCAGCAGGTGCTCGGTATAGCCCGTGGTGGCCGAGACCGGCAGCTCGCCCGTGGTCAGCAGCTTGAACGTCGGGCCGAGGCCCGCCCAGTCGAGCGCGGCGCGCACCGGGTCGTCGGCCTCGGCGCGCAGCCTTTCGGCCAGGATGTAGCCGGCCAGCACCTCGGGCGTCTCGTAGCGGTCTAGAAGCCGGCGCGAGACGACGACGGTGCGCCCCGGCAGGTGCAGCGCGCCCGAGACGCCGTCGCGCACCACCAGGATGTGCAGCGGCTCGCCCGGCAGGCCCAGCCGTTGCCCCAGGCGCGTCAGCGCGGCAGTGCCCTGCGGCGTCGCGCAGGGGCTGCCGGTCAGCCGCGACAGGTCGGCGACGAGATCCTCGCCGATCTCCTCGCGGGTCGAGAAGGGCAGCACCTGCGCGGTGTGGCGGACCATGGCGCCGGGCAGCCAGAACACCGCGAGCCCCGCCACCAGCGCCGCGCCCGCCGCCATCAGCGTGCCGCGCAGCCGCCCGGGATGCGGGCGGCGCGCCAGGATCAGGCTGCGCACCTTGTCGAGCGCGGCGACCATCGCGGTCTCGTCGATCTCGAGCGTCTCGTCCTCGCCCTCGCCGGGGGCGTAGAGCGCCGGGATCTCGCCGGGGTTCACCCGCCGGATCGCGGGCAGCGACCAATGCGCCAGCGGCCGGCCCGAGCGGTCGTCGGTGATCACCAGCGTGGCGTCGCCAAGCGCGACGACGACCGGGCGGCGCTGGTCCCCGCTGCGCTCGCGCCACAGCGCGGGGCATTCGAGACGCTGGTATTCTGCAAGGGCCGTCATCGGCGGCGGGGCTCTCCTGGCGCGGCGCCGCGGGCCGGCACGTTTCGGCCGACGATAACGGGGGCGGGGGGGCAGGGCAATCGGCCCGGCCCGGCGAAGGCGTCATTTGCCGGCCTATTTCACCGGTTGGTCCATCAGTTTCGCCACCGCGCGCAGTTCGAACTTCTGGATCTTGCCGGTCGATGTCTTGGGCAGCTCGCAGAACACCACCCGCTTCGGGGTCTTGAACCCCGCCAGCCGGGCGCGGGCGAAGGCGATCAGCTCGTCCTCGGTCGCGGTCGCGCCGGGCTTCAGCTCGACGAAGGCGCAGGGCACCTCGCCCCAGCGCTCGTCGGGCTTGGCCACGACCGCGGCGAGGTTGACCGCCGGGTGGTGGCACAGCGCGCCCTCGACCTCGACCGAGCTGACGTTCTCGCCGCCCGAGATGATGATGTCCTTGGCGCGGTCGGTGATCTTGACGTAGCCGTCCTCGTGGCGGAAGGCGATGTCGCCGGTCATGAAATAGCCGTTGCGGAACGCCTCGGCCGTGGCCTCGGGGTTGCGGTAGTAGCCCTTCATCACCCCGTTGCCGCGGATCCCGATCTCGCCCAGGTGGCGGCCGTCGCGGGGCACCTCGGCGCCGGTCTCGTCCAGCACCGCGACCTTCTCGATCAGCGCCATGGCGACGCCGGTGCGGGCCTTGAGCGCGGCGCGCGCTTCGCCGGTGATCCCGTCCCACTCCGGCGGCCAGAGGCATTCCGTCGCGGGCCCGTAGACCTCGGTCAGGCCGTAGACCTGGGTCACGTTGAAGCCCAGCGGCTCGATCGCGGCGAGGGTCGCGGCGGGGGGCGGGGCGCCGGCGGTGAAGACTTCGACCACGTGGTCGAAGCGGCGCCGGTCGCCCTCGGGCGCGTTGATCAGCGCGTTCAGCACGATCGGGGCGCCGCCGAAATGGGTGACGCCGTGATCGGCGATCGCGTCGTAGATCGCGCGGGCGGTCACGTCGCGGCAGCACACCACGGTGCCGCCGAAGGCCGGGATCATCCAGGGATGGGTCCAGCCGTTGCAGTGAAACAGCGGCACGATGGTCAGGTAGACCGGGTACAGCTGCATCCGCCAGCCGATCGCGTTCTGCAGCCCCGCGAGATAGGCGCCGCGGTGGTGGATCACCACGCCCTTCGGCCGCCCCGTCGTGCCCGAGGTATAAGACAGCCCGATGCTTTCCCATTCGTCTTCGGGCATCTGCCAGGGCGCGTCGGGATCGCCCTCGGCCAGCAGCGCCTCGTAGTCGAGATGCCGGCCCGAGGCGGGCAGGCCCGCGACCGGGTCCGCGACCTCGACGATCTTCGGGCCCGGGCCGGGCATCGCCCTGATAGCGGCCTCGGCCAGGGGCAGGGCGCCCGCGTCGACCAGCAGGATCCGCGCGCCAGCATGGCCGAGGATCCAGGCCACGGTGTCGCTGTCGAGCCGGGTGTTGATCGTGTTCAGCACCGCGCCGCAGGCGGGCACGCCGAAATGCGCCTCGCACTGGGCGGGCAGGTTGGGGATCAGCGTGGCCACCACGTCGCCGGGGCGGATGCCATGCGCCGCCAGCGCCGAGGCGAGGCGCGAGACGCGGGCGTGGTAGTCGGCATAGCTCCAGCGCCGGTCGCCGTAGACCAGCGCGGTGCGGGTCGCGTGGATGTCGGCGGCACGGGCCAGGTGGCTGAGCGGCGTCAGCGGCACGTGGTTTGCGGCGCATTTGCCCAGGCCCGTCTCGTCGGAAAGCCAGCCCATCGCATCCCTCCTGCGCCTCTGCGACCCCGCGCGCGGGGTGATCCCTGGGCGGGAATCTGGCGCGCCGGGCGGGCGGGGGAAAGGGATGGCCTGCGGCGTGACGGGACGTCACCGGCGGCCGGGGGGCGCAAGGAGACACCGGGGGGCACCGGGGGGCATCCGGGGGGCGCCGGGGGGCATTAGGCGGCGCCAAGGGGGCGCTGCCCCCTCGGGCTTCGCCCTCACCCCCGGGATATTTCGGCAAAGTCGAGGGGCAGGGTCAGGCGGCGCGGAACAGGCCGGCGGCGGCGGCGCGGCGCAGAAGCCCCTCGGGCGGGGCGAAGCGGGGGCCGTGGCGGGCGGCGAGATCCTCGGCGGCGGCGCGGGCGGCGGGGGCGCCGATGCGGTCGAGCCAGCTGAACGGGCCGCCGGACCAGGGCGCGAAGCCCCAGCCGAGGATGGCACCGACATCGCCCTCGCGCGGGTCGGTGAGCACGCCCTCGTCCAGCGCGCGCACGGCCTCGAGCGCCTGGATGTAGAGCAGGCGGGACTGGACCTCGGGCAGGGCGGGCTGGTCGGGGCGGGGCGGATGCGCCGTGGCGAGGCCGGGCCAGAGCCCGAGGCGCTTGCCGCCGTCATAGTCGTAGAAGCCCGCGCCGGCCTTGCGGCCAAGGCGGCCGGCCTCGACCATCGGAAAGATCACCGCGTCGACCGGCGCGTCGGGATAGGCCGGTCCCATCGCCGCGCGGGTGGCGGCGGCGATGCGGGTGCCGAGGTCGAGCGAGACCTCGTCGATCAGTTGCAGCGGGCCGACCGGCATCCCGGCGAGGCGGGCGGCGTTTTCGACCAGCGCCGGGGCCACGCCCTCGGCCAGCATGCGGATGCCTTCGTTCAGGTAGGGGATGATGCAGCGGTTGGCGTAGAAGAACCGCGCGTCGTTGACCACGATCGGGGTCTTGCGGATCTGGCGCACGAAATCCAGCGCGCGGGCGACGGCGGCATCGCCGGTGTCGCGGCCGCGGATGATCTCGACCAGCGCCATCTTCTCGACCGGCGAGAAGAAGTGGATGCCGAGGAAGCGCGCGGGGTCGGGGAAGGCGCGAGCCAGCCCGGAGACCGGCAGGGTCGAGGTGTTGGTGGCGAGATGCGCGCCCGCGGGCAGGACGGCGGCGATGCGGGCAGTGACCTCGGCCTTGACGGCGGGGTCCTCGAACACCGCCTCGATCACCAGGTCGCAGTCCGCCAGCGCGGCGGGATCGGTCGCGGGGGCGATGCGGGCGAGGATCGCGTCGCGCTCGGCGGGCGTGAGCTTGCCGCGCGCCACGTCGCGGGCGAGCGCGGTCTCGGCATGGGCGCGGCCCTTGTCGGCGGCGGCGCCGTCGCGGTCGAGCAGCGTGACCTCGATCCCGGCGCGGGCGGCGACATGGGCGATGCCCGCGCCCATCATCCCCGCGCCGACGACGCCCAGCCGCGCGACCGGCAGCGGCGGCGCCTCGGGCCGGTTCGCGCCCTTCTCGAGCGCGCCCTTGTCGATGAACAGGCTGCGGATCATCGCGCCCGCGGTCGGGTCGATCAGCACCGAGGTGAACTGGCGCGCCTCGATCCTCAGCGCGGTGTCGAAGGGCACCAGCGCCCCTTCGTAGATCGCGGCCAGCATCGCCTCGGCCGCCGGATAGCGCCCGGCGGTGCGGCCCTGCACCATCGCCGCGGCGCCGGTGAAGGTCATGAAGCCCTGCGCGCTGTAGGGGGCGCCGCCGGGATATCTGAAGCCCTTGCGGTCCCAGGGCTTGACCAGGTCGTCCTGCGAGGCCGACAGGATCCAGTCGCGGGCGCGGGCGAGAAGGTCGTCGGGGGCGGCGACCTCGTCGATCAGGCCCATCGCCCTGGCGGCCTTCGGGTCGCTCAGCCGGCCCTCGAGCAGCACCGGCGCCGCGGCCATCGGGCCGAGCTTGCGCGCGAGCCGCGTGGTGCCGCCGGCGCCGGGGAACAGGCCGACCTTGATCTCGGGCAGGCCGATCTTCGCCCCCGGGCGGTCGGCGGCGATGATGCGGTGGCAGGCGAGCGGCAGCTCCAGCCCGAGGCCGAGCCCGGTGCCGGGCAGCGCGGCGACGATCGGCTTGCCGCCCTTCAGCGTCTTCGGGTCCATCCCCGCCCGCTCGATCCGGCGCAGCAGGCCATGCACGCGCATCAGCCCCTCGAACAGGCCGCGCGCCGGGTCGTCGCCGGCCTCGGCCCGCATCCGCGCCAGCGCCGACAGGTCCATGCCGCCGGCGAAATCGGCCTTGCCCGAGGTCAGGATCAAACCGCGCACCGTCGTGTCGCCAAGCGCGCGGTCGATCAGCGCGTCAAGCTCGGCCAGCCCCTCGAAGGTCATCACGTTCATCGAGCGGCCGGGAACGTCCCAGGTGATGGTGGCGATGCCGTCCTCGGCGAGGGTCCAGTGAAAGTCGGGCATCAGATCCTCCGAAACGCTGGTATCGTCGTGTTTGTGCAAGTCCCGGGCGCCAACTGCCGTGCGGCACCCGCCGGAAGGTTCGAAATCCTGCCTAGGGCGCCGGGTCCCAGGGCGTGCCGTCGCGGTGGTGATAGCGGTTCTCGCCGTCCGCGTTGATCATCAGCAGGTCGTCGTCGGGATAGTGCACGACCTCGCCCGCGATCGCGCTGCCGACCACGAGCACGCTCGCGGGCAGCGGGCCGCGGTTGTGCAGGTGGTGGCCGTCGGCGCGGCCGGCGGGGAAGGCCACGCAATCGCCGGGGCCAAGGGTCTCTTCGCCGTCCTCGGTGATCATCACCAGCGTGCCCTCGGTCACCCAGAGGAACTCGTCCTCGCGCTCGTGCCAGTGCCGGACCGAGGAGAGCGCGCCGGGCTCGAGCCGGATCAGGTTGACGCCGAACTGCGTGAGCCCGCCCGCCGCACCGAGGCGCAGCGACGAGCGGCCGGCGACGCGGTCGCGGAACGGTGCCGGATAGCCCGAGCCGGTGCGGCGGGGCAGGGCGGAGAGATCGAGCCTGCGCGCCATCAGAGCCGCTCCACCACCATCGCCACGCCCATGCCCGAGGCGACGCAGAGCGTCACGAGCCCGGTGCCGAGGCCGCGGGCCTCGAGTTCGTCGACCAGCGTGCCCAGAAGCATCGCCCCGGTCGCCCCCAGCGGATGGCCGAGCGCGATCGCGCCGCCGTTGACGTTGACGCGGTCGGGGGCGACGTCGAAGGCCTGCAGGAAGCGCAGGACCACCGCCGAGAACGCCTCGTTCACCTCGAAAAGGTCGATGTCGGCGATGTCCATGCCCGCCGCCGCCAGCACCTTGCGTGTCGCGGGCACGGGGCCGGTGAGCATGATCGTGGGTTCGGTCCCGACCCGGGCGGCGGCGCGGATCCGGGCGCGGGGCGTCAGCCCGCGGGCGGCCCCGAAGCCGGGCGAGCCGACCAGCACCGCCGCGGCGCCGTCGACGATGCCCGAGGAATTGCCGGCATGGTGGACATGCTCGATCCGTTCCAGATGCGGGTAGCGCATCAGCGCGACCTTGTCGAAGCCGGGCATCACCTCGCCCATCTCGCGGAAGGCGGGCTTGAGCGCGCCGAGCGCCTGCATGTCGGTGCCCGGCCGCAGGGCCTCGTCCTGCGCGAGGATCGGCAGGCCGTTGCGGTCGCGCACCGTGACCAGCCCGCGGTCGAACCGCCCCGCGGCCTGCGCCGCGGCGGCCCGGGCCTGGCTTTCGACGGCGAGCGCGTCGCAGTCGGTGCGGGAAAAGCCGAACTCGGTCGCGATCAGGTCGGCCGAGATCCCCTGCGGCACGAAGCCCGCCTTCATCGCCAGCCGCGGGTCGACCGCGATCGCGGCCCCGTCCGAGGCCATGGGCACGCGGCTCATCATCTCGACCCCGCCGGCGATGTAGGCCTCGCCGCAGCCGGCGCGGACCTGGTTCGCGGCCAGCATCACCGCCTCGAGCCCCGAAGCGCAGAAGCGGTTGACCGACAGCCCCGGGATGCCCTGGTCGAGCCCCGACATCAGCACGGCCGAGCGCGCGAGGCAGCCGCCCTGTTCGCCGACCTGGGTCGCGTTGCCCCAGATCACGTCCTCGATCACCGGGCCCGACAGCCCGTTGCGGTCGGCGACCGCGTCGAGCATCTGCGCCGAGAGCGCGACCGAGGTGACTTCGTGCAGCGCCCCGTCGGGGCGGCCGCGGCCGCGCGGGCTGCGCAGGGCGTCGTAGATCAGGGCGTCGGTCATGAAGCCTCCGGGTGGGGCGGTATCAGGCGCGGTCCGAGGGGTTGCCGGGCATCAGGTCATAGGGGTGCTTCCAGCCCGGCAGGCCGGCGATGCGGTCGAGCCAGGCGTCGATCGCGGGCATCGCCTTGCGGTCGAAGCCCCAGGGCTCGGGATAGTAGAGATAGCCGCAGCAGGCGAGGTCGGCGAGGGTGGGGGCCTCGCCCACCATCCAGTCGCGGCCCGCCAGATGCGCCTCGAGCACCGACAGCGCGGCCTGTACCCGGCCCGACAGCCAGCCGATCGCCTCTTGCGGGCGCTTGTCCGCGGGCAGGAAGTTCATCAGGAAGCGCAGGCTGCCCTGCTGGCCCGAGCCCTTCTGCGCATCCCAGAACATCCAGCGCAGGATCTCGGCGCGGTCGCCGTCGAGGAACCGGCCGGTCTTTTCGGCCACGTGCAGCTGGATCACGCAGGACTGGGTGAGGGTCAGCCCGTCCTCGATGAACACCGGCGCCTCGCCCATCTCGTTCAGGGCGCGGAAGTCGGCGCTGCGCGAGGCGCCGTGGAAGAAGTCGACCCATTGCGGCTGCCAGTCGTAGCCCGCGAGTTCCATGGTCAGCGCCGCCTTGTAGGCATTGCCGCTTTCGCCGAAGCAGTGAAGGGTTGCGGTCATCGTGCCTCCGGTCGGTGTGGTGGCCCCGCGGGGCCGCATCTGGGCCTGCGCCGGGGGGTAACGGGGGCCGGCGCCGGGTCCGTCTAGGAAAGCCCGGCGCCCGGCGATCGCCAGCCTGACCTTGCGTCAGGATGTCGCGGATCCCCGGGTCCGGGCCCGTCGTGCCGGCGGGTTTCGGCCCCGTGACCCTCGCCCGCTGATCTTAATCTTTCGTTAATGTTTTGTTAACTTTTGCGGGCAAATTTCCGGTTAAGGTCGTTTTCCCCACAGTGCGGCCTTGAAGAGGAGATCTGCTCCGACCCGAGGATGTTGCATTTTTTTTGCCAGTGCTCCTCGCGTGTATGTGTGTGCCGACTTTGGGTCGGAGCGATTTTTTCGTTGGCCGTCAGGCCTTTCGCGCCTCAAGCTCGGCCTTGAACAGGCGCAGGCGGTGGCCGAGGTTGTCCTCGCGCGTGACCGAGCCGAAATTCTCGAACAGGAAGACCAGCGCCTCGTCGGTGGTGATCTCGGCCTCGGCGGCGAAGGCCTTGAGACGGCGCCAGGCGTCCTCGGTCAGGGCGACCGGGATCCGGCGGGTGAGGCGCAGGCGCTTGGGCATCGGGAAACCTCCGTTCGGACCGGCGTTGGGGCTGGCCCGACCCTAGAGCGCCTCGGGCGGAAGTGCCACCACCGTCGCCGCCCCGGCGCGGATCCGCGCCAGGTGCAGCGCCGTCGCGGGCAGGTGGCGCGCGGCCCAGTGCCCGGCGATGACGAGCCGCGTCTCGCGCTCGGCCGGATCGGAGAGCGCGGCCTTCGCCAGCCGCAAGTGCATCAGCCCCAGCGCGACATGGCCGAAGAGGTGCAGGAAATCGGTCGCGCCGGCCAGCGCCTCGTGCGGTGCCTTCAGCCCGTGCTCGGCGAAATGCATCGCGCCGGCCTGCAGGTCCTTGGAGCCGGACTTGAGCGCCTGCGCGAGCGGGGCGAGCGCGGGGTCGGTGGCGGCCGCGATCTCGGCCTTCACCTCGGCGAAGAAGGCCATGATCGCGCGGCCGCCGTCCTGGCCGAGCTTGCGCCCGACGAGGTCGAGCGCCTGGATGCCGTTCGCCCCCTCGTAGATCATCGCGATCCGCGCGTCGCGGACATGGCGCGCGATCCCGGTCTCTTCGATGTAGCCGTGGCCGCCGAAGACCTGCTGGGCGGTGACGGCGGTGGCGAAGCCGCCATCGGTGAGGAAGCCCTTGATGACCGGGGTCAGCAGCGAGACCATCGCCTCGGCCGCGGCATCGCCCGCGCGGGCGGCGTCGATCAGTCCGGCGCCCCAGTAGGTCAGCGCCCGCGCGCCGTCGAGGAAGGCGCGCCCGTCCATCAGCATCCGGCGCACGTCGGGATGGGTGACGATCGCGTCGGCCGGGCCGGTGCCGGCGCTGCCGGGCGAGCGGCCCTGCAGCCGCTCGGCCGCGTAGGCGGCGGCCTTCTGCTGCGCCGCCTCGGCCACGGCATAGCCCTGCAGGCCGACGCCGAGCCGCGCCTCGTTCATCATCGTGAACATGGCCTTCATGCCCTTGTGCATCTCGCCGATCAGCCAGCCGGTGGCGCCGTCATAGGCCATGACGCAGGTGGCGTTGCCGTGGATGCCCATCTTCTCTTCGACCTTCAGGCACTGCACGGCGTTGCGCGCGCCGGGGCGCCCCTCGGCGTCGGGCAGAAGCTTCGGCACGAGGAACATCGAGATGCCGCGCGTGCCCTCCTCGCCGCCCGGCGCGCGGGCGAGGACGAGGTGGACGATGTTGTCGGCCAGATCGTGTTCGCCGGCCGAGATGAAGATCTTCTGCCCGGTCAGGCGGAAGCTGCCGTCCCCGGCCGGTTCCGCCCGGGTGCGGATCAGCCCGAGATCGGTGCCGGCCTGCGGCTCGGTCAGGTTCATCGTGCCGGTCCACTCGCAATTGGCGAGCCGGGGCAGGTACAGCGCCTTTTGCGCCGCGGTGCCGTGGGCGGCGATGGCGGAATAGGCGCCATGGGTGAGGCCCGCGTACATCTGCAGCGCCATGTTGGCCGAGACGAAGATCTCGCCGACCGCGGTGTGCACGACATAGGGCAGGCCCGCGCCGCCATCGGCCTCGGCGCAGTCGAGCGCGCACCAGCCGCCGTCGCGCAGCGCGGCGAAGCCGTCGCGGAAGCCGTCGGGGGTGCGCACGATGCCGTTCTCGAGCCGGCAGCCCTGGCGGTCACCGACCGCGTCGAGGGGGGCGAGGACATCGGTCGCGAGGCGCCCGGCGCCGTCGAGGATCGCGTCGAGCGTCGCGTCGTCGGGCAGGGTGCCGGGCGGGGTGACGGCCCGCAGGGTCAGGCGGATCGTCGAAAGCGGTGCTGCGTAACCCGGCATTGCGGGACCTCCATTCGCCTTGGCGCGCGGAGGTCCCGGCCGGGCCGCGGTCAGGCGGCGGTCTGGGGCGCCCTGCGCTGCAGTTCCTCTTCGCCCCAACCGATCTCGGTGATCAGGGCGCCGATGGTCGTGGTCAGCTCCTCCTGCTGGCGGCGCAGCTCGGCAAGCCGGTCCCGCGCCACCTCGATCGACCGGGCAAGCTGGCGACGCGCGCCGTCCGGGCTTTCGTAAAGATCGAGCAGCTGGCGGATGTCTTCAAGGCTGATGCCGTAGCGTTTCCCCCGCTGGATCAGCGTCATGCGCGCCCGGCACTGCTTGGTGAACAGCCGTTTCTGCCCCTCGCGCACCGGGAACAGAAGCTCCTTGGCCTCGTAGAACCGCAGGGTGCGCGGGGTCACCTCGTAGGTGTCGCACATCTCGCGGATGGTCATCATCTTATCGGTCATATCGGTTGGTCCCGACACATTTCTCTCCATGAAGCGGGCGGGATGAAGATTTCGCGTCAGGCTGGCAAGGAAAGTTGACGTTACGGTCAGGTTGACGCGACGTCACTTTCGGCGCGGCGAAAGCAACGCAAAGCTGCCCTCGGCCGGCTGGCAATTTCCGGAAAAGCGCGGCAACCGGCGCGCAACGGGCTGGGGCATCGCCCGGGCCGCGCCGGTTGGTCGCAGAAGTCTGACCGGCTGGTCAATCAGTCGATTCGCCGCGGGTGTCGCGCGGCCGGGCCTAGCCCGCGGTGCCGGTCCCTGCGCCGGGATCGGCGCCCGGCTCGGCAGACGGCGCCTCGAGCCCGAGGCTGGCCGCCGTCTGGTCGCGCAGCTCGCGCAGGTCGGCGATCGAGCGGTCAAGCTCGGCGCGCTGCGCGAGCAGCACGTCAAGCTGGCGGTCGGCCATCTCGACCCAGACCCGATACTGGTCGGTCTTGCCCTTCTGATCGTAGAGCAGCAGCCACTTGCGCAGCTCCTCGAGCTGGAAGCCGAAGCGCCGCCCGCGCATGATCAGCGTCATGCGCGCGATCTCGCGCGGGCCGTAGAACCGGGCGCGTCCCTCGCGGTCCGGTCGCAGAAGCTCGATGTATTCGTAGTATCTCAAGGTCCGCGGCGTCACTTCGAAGCGAGCGCACATTTCCTTGAAGCTCAGACGTGTGTCGGCCATCGTGTCGTTCCTCCCGCGGCGGAGGCTAAAGCAGGGTAAAGCGATTTCCAACCGTCTCGCGCGGCCGCGGCGCCGTTCGGGGGCATTTTGGACGTGGCCCGCGCGCGGCCCCGCCGTCGTTCCCCTGCCAGGGCCGAGTCTGTCCGCACGCGACCCGGGGGCGTCCCGGATGCGACCTTGGGGGCGACGGGCTTGCGCACGGCCCGGCGGCGGGCGACAAGGTCGCCACGCGCCGGCGCGGCCAGGCCGCGGGCCGCGACGAAAGGTCGGAAGATGGACGATACCGAGAGACTGGCGATGGCAGAGCGGTTCATCGCCGCGATCCCGCATGCCCGGGCGCTGGGGATGCGGATCGACGAGATCGGCGCGGGTCGCGCCGTGCTGTCGATGCCCTGGGCGCCCGAGCTGGTGGGCGATCCGGCGACGGGGGTGATCCACGGCGGTGCGGTCTCGGCGCTGATGGACACCTGCTGCGGGGCGGCGGTGATGGCGCATCCGGCGGTGACCCAGGTGACCGCGACGCTGGACCTGCGCATCGAGTACATGCGCGGCGCGCGCCCCGGCCAGCGGATCCGGGCCGAGGCGCTCTGCCACCACGTCACCCGCTCGGTCGCCTTCGTCCGCGCGACCGCCACCGACGACGACCCCACGGGACCCGTGGCGGCGGCGACCGGCGCCTTCACCGCCGCGGCCGCCCCGGCGGGCACGGCCGGCACGGGGGAGGGCACGGCATGACCCGCAAGGCCCCCGAACCGGTGCAGGTGGTCAAGGCGCGGCGCGACGCGGCGCTGGCGCGGCTGGTGGGCGGCGTGCCCTACATGCAGTTCCTTGGCATCCGCTTCGATCGCCGCGGCGACGAGCTGACGGCGATCCTGCCCTTCGACGAGAAGCTGATCGGCAACCCGATGCTGCCCGCGATCCACGGCGGCGTCACCGCGGCCTTCCTGGAAAGCACCGCCATCGTCGAGCTGGCCTGGTCGCTGATGTGGGAGGAGATCGAGGCCGCCGGCGGCGTCGGGGCCGAGACCCTGCCGCGGCTGCCCAAGACGATCGACTTCACCGTCGACTACCTGCGCTCGGGCCTGCCGCGCGACGCTTATGCGCGGGCGCGGGTCAACCGCTCGGGGCGGCGCTATGCCAGCGTGCATGTCGAGGCCTGGCAGGACAACCGCGCGCGGCTGTTCGCGCAGGGCACCGGCCATTTCCTGATGCCCGACAGCTGATCCCGGAGCGCGCGTGACCTCCTTCCCCCTGCCGCGCGCCGTCACCCACCGCCGGGTGCTGGCGATCGCGCTGCCGATCGTGATCTCGAACGCCACGGTGCCGATCCTCGGCGCCGTCGACACCGCCGTCGTCGGTCGCATCGGCACCGCGGCGCCGATCGGGGCGGTGGGGCTGGGCGCGGTGATCCTTGCCGCGCTCTATGCGGTGCTGAGCTTTCTGCGCATGGGCACCACCGGCCTCGTCGCGCAGGAGCTGGGTCGCGGCGATGCCGGCGCCGCCGCGCGCCACCTCGCGCGCGCGGTGATCATCGGCCTTGCGGCCGGCGCGGCCGTCGCGCTGCTGCAGCCGCTGCTGATCGCGGGCGGGCTGTCGCTCTCGCCCGCTTCGGACGAGGTCGAGGCGCTGGCCCGGCAGTACCTGGGCCTGCGGCTGTGGGGGGCGCCGGCGGCGATCACGCTCTATGCGCTGACGGGCTACCTGATCGCGGCCGAGCGCACGCGCGGGGTGCTGGCGCTGCAGCTGCTGATGAACGGCGTCAACATCGCGCTGGACCTCGCCTTCGTGCCGGGCTTCGGCTGGGGGGTGCCCGGGGTGGCGGCGGCGACGCTGATCGCGGAATGGGCGGGACTGGGCCTTGGGCTGTGGCTGTGCCGCGACGCGCTGCGGCTGGGGCTGTCGGCCGGCTGGGCGCGGATCTTCGACCGGGCGCGGATGGCGCGGGTGCTGCGCGTCAACGGCGACATCATGATCCGTTCGCTGCTGTTGCAGCTGGGGTTCCTGACCTTCCTGTTCCTGGGCGCGCGGGCAGGGGACGTGACGCTGGCCGCGAACCAGGTGCTGCTGCAGTTCCTGGAAATCACGGCCTATGCGCTGGACGGCTTCGCCTTCGCGGCCGAGGCGCTGGTGGGGCAGGCGGTGGGCGCGCGCTCGCGTCCGCTGCTGCGCCGGGCGGGGGTGGTGACCAGCCTCTGGGGCCTTGCCGGGGCGCTGGGGCTGACGGTGCTGTTCCTGGGCTGGGGCGAGGCGCTGATCGCGCTGATGACCACCGCGCCCGCGGTCCGGGCCGAGGCGGCGGCGCACCTGTGGTGGATGGGGCTCCTGCCGGTGCTGAGCCTCGCGTGCTGGATGCTCGACGGGATCTACATCGGCGCCACGCGCACGCGCGAGATGCGCAATGCGATGATCGTGGCGATCGCAGGCTATTTCGCGCTGATGCCGCTGCTGGTGGGCAGCTTCGGCAGCCACGGGATCTGGGCCGCGCTGCTGGCGATGAACCTGATGCGCGGCCTGACGCTCGCGGTGCTGTACCCGCGGCTGGAACGCGCGGTGGTTTCGGGCGAGGCCGCCGCGGCCTAGAGCCAGTCGCCGCGGCCGGTGCCGGTGACCTCGGCCACGGTGCGCCCCTCGCGCGCGAGCCGCGCGTCGAGGCCGCGCACCACCCCTGCCGCGACCGAGAGCCCGCCGAAGACCAGCGCCGAATACATCTGCACCGCCGAGGCGCCCGCGCGCAGCTTCTCATAGGCCTGGTCGGCGGTCGCGATGCCGCCGACGCCGATCACCGGCAGCCGACCGTCGAGCGCGACCGACAGCCGCGCCAGCAGCCGGGTGGACTTTTCGAACAGCGGCGCCCCGGAAAGCCCGCCGGCCTCGCCCCGGTGCGCGGATGTCAGACCGTCGCGCGCCAGCGTCGTGTTGGTGGCGATGATCGCGTCGACGCCGGTCGCGACGGCGACCTCGGCGATCTCCTCGACCTCGTCGCCGGTCAGGTCCGGCGCGATCTTGAGAAACACCGGCAGCGGCCGGGCCAGGCCCGCGCGCGTCTCCATCACCCGGTTCAGCAGCGCGCTCAGCGCGGCGCGGCCCTGCAGGTCGCGCAGCTTCTCGGTGTTGGGCGACGAGACGTTGACGGTGGCGAAGGCCACGTGCGGCGCGACGCGGGCAAGGACGGTGGCGAAATCGCCCGAGCGGTCGGCCGAGTCCTTGTTCGCCCCGAGGTTCAGCCCGACCGGCACCTGCGCGCGGCCCGCGTCGCGGGCCAGGCGGGTGGCGATCGCCTCCATCCCCTCGTTGTTGAAGCCGAAGCGGTTGATGACGCCGCGGTCCTCGGTCAGGCGGAACAGCCGCGGCTTGGGGTTGCCCGGCTGCGGGCGCGGGGTGGCGGCGCCGACCTCGACGAAGCCGAAGCCGGCGCGGGCCAGCTGCGGGATCGCCCTGGCGTTCTTGTCGAAGCCCGCGGCAAGGCCCACCGGGTTGGCAAGCGCCAGGCCCGCGACGCTGGTCGCGAGCCGGTCCGAGGTCACGAGGCCGGGCAGCGGCACGAGCCCCGCGGCCAGCGCCTTCAGCGCGAGGTCATGCGCGGTCTCGGGGTCGAGCCGGTGGAGCGCGGCCATGCCGAGGCGTTCGTAAAGCGTGGTCACAGAAGGCCCTCGGGGAAGATGTGGCCGGTCGCGCCCAGCGGCAGCGACTTGTCCCAGACCACGTCGGCCATGGTCAGCGACCGGTAGAGATGCGGGAACAGCTGTCCGCCGCGCGAGGCTTCCCACTTCAGCGCGTCGCCCAGCATGTCGGCCGAGACCGCGACCAGCACGAGGTCGCTTTCGGTGGCGAAATGCTTCGCCGCCGTCTCGGTCACCTGCGCGGCGGTCGAGAAGTGGATATAGCCGTCGGCAAGGTCGACCGGGGCGCCCGCGGTCGCGCCGTCGGCGCGGAACTGGTCCCATTCGGACCGGCGAAGGATCTTGAAGACCAGCATGGGCGACACATGCCCGCAACGCGCCCGCGGCGTCAATGGGCGCCCGCACCGCCCGTTGCCCGGATCGCAGGCGGTGTCATGCCGGCGTCACCGGTTGACGCAAGGATGGGCGGGCCAAGGCCTTTGACAGGGCGGCGACCGCCCCGCCAATGTAACGGCCAGATGACACTGATCCGACAGGAGGACCCCCGATGCAGACCCGGCTTCTCGCCTCGGCCGCGGCGCTCGCGCTGAGCGCCGGCACGGCCCATGCCGACTACACGCTGCACGTGCTGCACATCAACGATCTGCACAGCCGGATCCAGTCGATCAACAAGTACGATTCGACCTGCGACGCCGAGGGCGAGACCAAGGGCGAATGCTTCGGCGGCATCGCCCGCGTGAAGACCGAGATCGACAAGCTGCGCGGCGAGCTGACCGGGGCGGGGCAGAACGTCATCGTGCTGGACGCGGGCGACCAGTACCAGGGGTCGCTGTTCTATTCGACCTACAAGGGCGAGCTGGTGGCCGAGCTGATGACCGACATCGGCTTCGACGCGATGGCGCTGGGGAACCACGAATTCGACGACGGCCCCGAGGGCACGCTGCAGCTGCTCGACAACGTCAGCTTCCCGGTGATCTCGGGCAACCTCGACCTGACCTCGTCGGCGCAGCTGAAGGACAAGGTGAAGGACCACGTCGTGCTCGAGGTCGGCGGCGAGAAGATCGGCATCATCTCGGCGCTGGCGGTCGACACGCCCGAGACCTCGTCGCCGGGGCCCGACGTCGTGTTCCAGAACGAGGCCGACAGCCTCGCGGCCGATGCCGCCGCGCTCGAGGCCGAGGGGGTGACCAAGATCATCGCGCTGACCCATGTCGGCTATACCAAGGACCAGGCGATCGCGGCCGCGGCCGAAGGCATCGACGCGATCATCGGCGGGCATTCGCACACGCTGCTGTCCAACACCGACGAGAAGGCCGCAGGTCCGTTCCCGACCATGGTCGCCGGACCCTCGGGCACCGAGGTGCCGATCAGCACGGCCTATGCCTATTCCAAGTATCTCGGCCACACGATCCTGACCTTCGACGACGCGGGCAAGCTGATCAAGGCCGAGGGCGAGCCGATCCTGCTGGACGCCTCGGTCGAGCCCGATCCCGCGATGACCGCGCGCATCGCCGAGCTGGCGGGCCCGATCGACGCGCTGAAGGCCAAGGTCGTCGCCGCGACCGAGGCCGACATCGACGGCGCGCGCGAAAGCTGCCGCGCGGTCGAATGCTCGATGGGCAACCTGATCGCCGACGCGCAGCTGGCGCGGGTGAAGGACCAGGGCATCACCATCTCGTTCGCGAACGGTGGCGGCATGCGCGCCTCGATCGGGGCGGGGGACGTGACGATGGGCGACGTGCTGACGGTGCTGCCGTTCCAGAACACGCTCTCGACCTTCCAGGCCAAGGGCTCGACCATCGTCGCGGCGCTGGAGAACGGCGTGAGCCAGTACGAGGATGCCGCTGGCCGCTTCGCCCAGGTCGCGGGGCTGCACTATGCCTTCGACATCTCGAAGCCGGTGGGCGAGCGGGTGTCGGACGTCATGGTCGAGAAGGACGGGCAGTGGGTGCCGATCGACCCCGAGGCGACCTATGGCGTGGTGACCAACAACTACGTCCGCAACGGCGGCGACGGCTACAAGGTCTTCGCGGCCGAGGGCATGAACGCCTACGACTTCGGCCCCGACCTTGCCGACGTCACCGCCGAGTACCTGGCGGCGAACCAGCCCTACACGCCCTATACCGACGGGCGCATCGTCAAGAAGTGATGTCTTCGGGTGGGGGCGCGAGCCCCCACATCGCCGGCATCCCGACTTCGACCGAGGTCCCGGCCGGGTCGCGGCAATAGATCGACCGTGCGCCCCCGGGCCAGCGGTGGTCGAGTTCGATCGCGACCCCGTGGCCGGCCAGGTGAGCGCGCCAGGCCTCGATCGCGGCCTCGTCCGCGGCGGCGAAGCACAGGTGGCCGGCGCCGGTCGCGCCGTGGCGGGGGATCTGAATGCGCGGATCGGGCCGGGCCGAGACCTCGGGGTCGAAGATCAGCAGCATCTGCGCGCCGCAGCGCAGGAACACCAGCCGCCCCGGCACCTTCTGCACCCGCTCGAGCCCGAAGACGCCGGTGTAGAACCGCTCCATCGCGTCGAGGTCCGCGGCGTACAGCACCGTTTCCAGGATCGCGGTCGCGCGCATCTTCATCCCCCCGTTCAGCCGCCGGGGCGGATCACCCCGGCCTCGGTCACGATCAGGTCGAGCGGCTGGTCGGTCGCCTCGACCGGCACCTCCTCGACCTCCTGCGCGGCATAGGCGAAGCCGATGGCGATCACCGGCATCCGCGCGCGCAGGCCCTCGAGCGTGCGGTCGTAGAAGCCGCCGCCATAGCCCAACCTGTAGCCGCGCCAGTCGAAGGCAAGCATCGGCACGATCAGCACCGTCGGCAGCAGCCAGTCGCCGGTCTCGGGGATCAGCGCGCCGAAATCGCCGGGCACCATCGCCACCTCGGGCCGCCAGTCGCGAAACAGCAACGGCCGCCCCTCGCCCTCGATCACCGGCACCGCGACCCGGGTGCCGGCCCCGCGCGCGAGATGGGCGGCCATGGCGGGGCGGGGGTCGATCTCGGTGCGGATCGGCATGTAGCCCGCCGCGACCTGTCCCGCGCAGGGCGCGAGCACGGAATAAAGCCGCGCGCAGGCCCGTTCGGCCGGTTCGCCCGCGGCGGCGGCATGGGCGGCCTTGCGGGCGGCGAAGGCGGCGCGGCGGGTGGCGGCCTTGGCCTCGATCAGGTCGGTCACAGCAGGATCACCGTCGCCAGTCCCAGGAAGGACAGGAAGCCCACCACGTCGGTCATCGTGGTCACGAACGTGCCCGAGGCCAGCGCCGGGTCGAGGTCGAACCAGTCGAGCGCGAGCGGGATCAGCACGCCCGCGAGCGCGGCCACGATCAGGTTCACCACCATCGCGATCGCGATCACCAGGCCCAGAAGCGGCATGCCGAACACCAGCCAGCCGACCGCGCCCATGATCACGGCGAACAGCGCGCCGTTGACCGCGCCCACCATCGCCTCGCGCCGCACGACCCGCCCCGCGTTCGACCGGGTGAGGTTGCGCGTGGCCAGCGCCCGCACCGCGACCGCGAGCGACTGCGTGCCCGCGTTGCCGCCCATCGAGGCCACGATCGGCATCAGCGCGGCCAGCGCCACGATCGCCTCGATCGTGCCCGAGAACTGCGAGATCACGAAGGCCGAGAGGTTGGCGGTGACGAGGTTGATGATCAGCCAGGGCGTGCGCTGGCGGATCGTCTCGCGCACGCCGTCCGAGATCGAGCTTTCCTCGCCCACGCCGGCCATGCGCAGCACGTCCTCCTCGTGTTCCTCGTCCAGCACGTTCATCGCGTCGTCGATGGTGATCACGCCGACCAGCCGGTCGTCGTCGTCCACCACCGGGGCCGAGATCAGGTGGTACTGGTTGAAGGCATAGGCGACGTCGCCTTCCTCCTGCAGCACGTGGAAGGTGCGGAAGCCCTCTTCGAGGATGTCGCGCAGCGCCATGTCGCGCCGCGAGGCGAGGATCTTGCCCAGCGTCGCATGGCCCACGGGATGCTGGCGCGGATCGACGAGGACGACGTGGTAGAACTGCTCGGGCAGCCATTCGGCGGTGCGCAGCGAGTCGATCGCCTCGCCCACGGTCCAGTGCTCGGGCGCGGTCACCACCTCGCGCTGCATCAGGCGGCCGGCGGAATATTCGGGATAGGTCAGCGACTGCTCGATCGCCGCGCGGTCGCCTTCCTCGAGCGCGGCGAGGATGATCTCCTGCTGCGGCTCCTCGAGGTCCTGGATCAGGTCGACGACATCGTCGGATTCGAGGTCGCGCACCGCCTCGGCCAGCTGTTCGCGCGGGAGATGCTCGATCACCTCCTCGCGGATCGACTCGTCGATCTCGGACAGCACCTCGCCGTCGATGCCCTTGGGCCAGATCTGCAGCAGATCGCGCCGCTCGTTCGGGCCGATCTGCTCGAGAAGGTCGGCGATGTCGGCGGCATGCAGCGGGTCGGTCAGCGCCTCGAGCCGGGCCGCGTCGCGTTCGTCGACGGCCTCGAGGATCTCGCCGACCAGCTCGGCATCAAGCGCGTAATCCTCGTCCTCGCGCTCGGGATCCTCGATCTTCTGCTCGGCCATGGGCTCTCCTTCGCGCTTCGGGCGGAGCCTAGCCGAGGGGGGCGGGAAGGGCCAGAGCGGCTGGTGCGCGGCATGGTGGCAGGGTGTGGGGGGGCGGGAGCAGGGGGCGCTGCCGGAGCGTCGTTTGAAGTAGGTCGCATCCTGCATCCGACGGGCCAGGAGGAGCCGGCTCCGTTGGATAGATGCCGGAAGGCTTCATGCAGTAAGACGTCGAGGCGAGTGACGCGTATGGAGCCCAGCCTGCGCGCGTGGCGCACGCAAAACCTCTTATGGGGATCACGCCTCCATGCCCATCGCCGCTCGGCGCACTCAGAAACATCAGCCTAAGAGTACACCCGCGGCTGCTAAGCGCAGGAAGCGGCCGGATGGCAGTGCAGCACGGCACCCGCAGCAGATCATGGAAAGCGGACATTCGTGCGTCGCGCAGCAATCGCTCCCACCCGGGCGCAGCGGCCGGCCCGTTGGCGCAGGAAGCGGCCGGATGGCAGTGCAGCACGGCACCCGCAGCAGATCCTAGAAAGCGGACATTCGCGCGTCGCGCAGCAATCGCTCCCACCCGGGCGCAGCGGCCGGCCCGTTGGCGCAGGACGAGGACGTATCGTAGGGGGCACTGATGCTGGAACTACCCCTCAACGGCAGCGCTGTGCCGGATGCGATCGGAACAAACCTTGCAGCTCTGCCGACGCCACATGTGAAAGCTCGACACGATGCCGAATTTTGAGCCATCCCTCGCGGAATGTCGCAGCCAATCCGAGCTATGCGCAGATCGCCCTCAAAATTGTTTTGAAAAAAATATTCGTATTGAGTAACTTTCCTGTTGCACCCTCAAATTAGATCTCGCATAAGGCACGGAACCGAGGCAGATCGAGGATCGAAGATATGGCAAGCGCAAATCCTCAGTATGACCTCCGTGTAGAAGCGTGGCAGGCTCACCGCGACGAGACCCGGGAGACGCTGCGAGGGTGGTCTTCGGCAACGATCACGCGGGTGGAGAGCCTGGTAGCCATGTTGAACGGAACCTCCGCAAACGAAAAGCACGGGGCTCCGATCCGGGGCGAGGCCTTTCTGTCCGTGGCCGAGACAATGGCCTTTTACGGCCATTACGGTGCGCTGGTTGGCATGCCGGACCCTGGCCAAGCTGAAAACCAAGTTTGCGAGGGGATCGAAACATTGTCTCGCTTGGTCGAACTCCTGCCCGATGCAAAAAGCGCACCGCCGGGGGAGATCCTGGCGCTTGCCTCCGCACGCCGACAGCTCGAAAGCGGATCGGGCGTGGTGGCGCCCGCGGCGCTGGCAGAACTTGGCGGGATTTCGCTTGGGCGGATGCACAACCTGATGACCGGACAGGGTGCCCTGTTCCAGCCGGTCGATGGCGCAATCTCAGTGCCGCAGGCGCTGGCTTGGCTCGAGGATCGTTCCGCGTGGTGGCCGTCCATCTGGATGAACGAACCGGACGAAGCCTCGCAGGTCGAGATCGACGTGCCCGAGGCCGCCGACGGAACGATCTTCGCGCCATGCCTGAAACGCCGTGCGGGGTTCATGATCGGACCGAAAGGCTCCGAGGAGGTGATCCCCGACTACGACGATGCCCTTGCGCGGATGCGACAGATGGACAAAGGGCGCTGGCGGCGACCGAATGCAGCCGGCAACTGGGGTATCGTTTCGCAAGTGGGCACCAGGCGTATGACCCGTGCCGCCCTCGAGGCTTGGCGCATCAACGCCTGAACCCGTCCTAACCTGAGCACAAGCGACTGACCGCTCCCGGCGGACAGCCCCCTCGTACCCACATCTCACCAAAGGTCCCGCATGCCGAACCCGGCATGCGCCGCCTCCCGACATCCTGAACCCTGCCCAACGCAAAAGGAGGTGCCTTGATGCGACTGACCGCTCATGCCGAGATCCGCAGCCAGCAGCGCGCCATTCCCCCGGCCCTCATCGAGGTGATCCGCGCCTATGGCAGCCCGACACCGGCGCGCCGTGGATCTACCCGGTACATGCTCGATCGCCACTCCATCGCCCTGGCCTGCGAGGGGGACCGTCGGCTGTCTGCACGGCTCGAACGCCATCGCGGCACGTGGCTCGTGGCTGGCCCGGACGACCAGGTCGTCACCGTCGGCCACCAGACCCTTCGCTTCTTCAACTGACCGCCCACTCTAAGGAGACTACCCCCAATGGCCCACCAAGACCTTTCCCTCGCCCGCCAGTACCTGCCGCTGCTCGGCGCCTCCACGATCGCGACCTTGCCCGATGCGGACGCCTTGCTTCTTGGTCGCGACGGCCGCTTCTCGGTCAGCTACGCGCCCTTCGATCATGTCGAGACCGGCGCCCGCCTGGTCATCGTCGGCATTACACCCGGCATAACCCAGGCCCGCAATGCCGCCGTCGCAGCTCAGCGGGCACTGGACAGCGGGGCTGATCTCGAAACCGCCCTGCGCGAGGCTAAGGCGACCGGCGCCTTCAGCGGCCCGATCCGTGGCAACCTTCTGCGAATGCTCGACACCATCGGGCTGCCGCGCCTCGTGGGTGTCAAGAGCATGGCCGAGGCATTCCGGAGCGGCAGCGGCCTGATTCACCTGACCTCCGCGCTGCGCTATCCCGTCTTCCATGATGGAAAGAACTACTCCGGCACGCCCTTCATGCTGCGCCAACCGATGCTGCGCGGGATGGTCGAACGCCACCTGGCCGAAGAGGCAGGCCTTCTGCCCGACGCACTCTGGCTCCCGCTCGGACCGCAGCCAGCCGCGGCGCTCGACCACCTCGTGTCGCGCGGCAGCCTCGATCCGCGCCAGGTTTTGACGGGCTTACCGCACCCGAGCCCCGCCAACAACGAACGCATCCAGGTCTTCCTCGGCGAAAAGGATCCCGCCCAGGCCTCTGCGAAAACCAATGCCGCGCGCCTGCTCGCAGCCCTGGACGCCCTGCGCGACCAGGTCGCGATACTCTGACCGCTGCGTCCGCCCCTCCCTTCAAGACCTCACAACAGGAACGACCCTCCCCATGGCTTACACCACCGGCACCATCGCCTCCATCCTCCCGCGGCTGAACGCGGATTACTTCCTCCCTGCCGTCCAGCGGGAGTTCGTCTGGAAACCCGAACAGGTGCTGAACCTGGTCGATAGCTTGCTAAAGGGCTACCCCATCGGCACGCTGATGATCTGGCAGCCCGAGGGCGGCATTGAGGACGACCTCTCCCGCTATCCCTTCCATGTCCATTTCGTCCGGGGCCAGGCGCTCTCGCCCTATCCGGATGCTCCGAAGGCCTGCGCCATGATCCTCGACGGCCAGCAGCGACTCACCTCGCTCAACATCGCCTTCCAGGGCAGTTATGCGGTCAAGGATGACGGCGGCGCGCAGGTCTGGATCGACCTCTTAAAAGCGCCCGACCTGGACCAGGGCCAGCTGCAGGAGGATGAGGACACCGCGCAAGAGGCGTCCCTTCACCACCATCTGGCGTTCTCGGCGGGACGGCCGAACCGGAATGCAGGCTGCCTGTGGATGCCCCTCCAAGACATCATGGCCGTGGACAGCGACGCCGCCCTCGTTCAGCTGATTGCGAAGCAGCTCAAACAGTTGCCCGGCCATGGCGTACCGGAAAAGGAGGTCGTCTCGACCGTGCTGACCCGGCTGTACCGGGCAGTCCACGTAGAGGCGAACCTAGCCTGGCACCTGGAGATCAACGCGAATTACGATCGGGTTCTCGAAATCTTCATCCGTGCCAATAACGGCGGAACGAAGCTGACGACCTCCGAGCTGTGCAAGGCACTGATGACCTCATCCTGGCGCCATCTCGACGCGCGCGAAGCGATCCGTGACCTCAACGAGGACCTGAAGAAAGCGCTGAAAGGCGACAGGAAGCGTGCGCTGAACTTCGAGAACATGATCATTAAGTCGATGCTGACCCTGCATGACCTTGGGGCGAGGTACTCGCTCACCAAGCTCACCAAGCTCCGGCTGATCGAGATGGAGAACGCCTGGGACGACTTCCGCGAGAGCCTTCTCCTGACCGCGGCTCTCTTCGACAGTTTCGGTTTGAAAAGCGATCGGCTGACGGCCCCCAACGCGCTCATCCCGGTGGCGTATTACGTCTACCACCTGCGGCGTGCCGACCCGGCTGGCGCGGATAAGCTGTTGCGCGATAACGCCTTGCTCCTTCAGCGGTTCGTCATGGGCAGCATGGCCAAGCAGATCTTCGGGACGCGCGCCGATGCAGTGATCGACCAGGCCATCACGATCCTCAAGCCGCAGCGCGAGGTTTCGCTCGACTTCCCGTACCACCTGGTCGCGAATGGGTTCGCACAGATGGACCGTCCCATCGTATTCCGGGAGGCGGACCGCGAAGCCATCTTCCACAGCGCCGAGAAGGCCGGACCGGATTTCGCGCGGATCGCCATGGCCTACCCTCCGGCGCAGTGGGGCATGCGTGGCGGAGAAATCGCGCAGATCCTGCCCGAAGGTGCTTTGAGCAGGGAGATGCTCGAGCGGGAGGGCCTGTCTCCGATGGAGGTCAACCGCAGCTTGGCGCGGTTCAATGGCCTCGCCAACCGTTGCCTTCTCGACAGCGAGGAACAGGCAGAGAGGCGCTCGATGCGGGCGGTCGACTGGATGGATACACGCGATGAGGCCGCGCGTGCGCATCACTTGTTGGATGGCTGGCCTGGGCTGCATGACGTCCGTGCGCTGGTCGCCTTTCTCGAGGGCCGGGAGACGGCGCTGCTTGATCGAATGTCCCAGCGTCCGAAAGACGTCCTGCGGGCAGCCTGAGCGCTTTTTGGTCGACATGATCGATCTGCGCCACGAACCGGTGAAACTGGCCGCGCTGATCGACTGGGACGTGTTCGATGAGCAGTGGTCCGGGTTCGTCCCCTCGGGCACCGACCGTCCGGCCACCCCGCCGCGGCTGGTCGCCGGGCTGCTCGATCTGCAGCATGCGTCTCGGCTCTCGGACGAGGCCGTCGTCGCGCGTTGCGTCGAAAATCCCTACTGCCAGCATTCCACCGGCGAGACGTTTCTCCAACACCGCCTGCCGATTGATCCCCCGTCGCCGACCCGTTGGCGCAAGCGCCTCGGCGAGGAAGGTGTCGAATGGATGCTGACGCAGACGATCCCGGCCGGGCAGAAGGCCGGGGCGCTCGATGCGGGCAGCCCGAAGCGGGTGGCGGTCAATACGACGGTGATGGAGAAGGCGAGCGCCCACCCGACCGACGCCCGCCTTTTCGAGCGGGCGCAAGCGCAGCTGGTGGCTCTGGCCGCCGAGGCCGTGGTGGAACTGCGCCAGAGCCACGCACGCCTCGCGCCGCGGCTGGCGGTGCGCGTGGGCCGCCACGCCCATGCCAAGCCGTTCAAACGCGTGCGCAAGGCTCTGAGAACGTTGAAAGGTTACACCGGCCGGGTGCTGCGGGACCTGCGCCGCAGGCTTAACGACATCCCACAAGGGGATTTGCGCGAACGCATCCTCGACCGGCTTGTCCTGGTCTCGCGTCTGCTGAGCCAGGAGCCGAAGGGGCTCGCCAAGATCCATGCCCTGCACGAGCCCGAAGTCGATTGCATCTCCAAAGGCAAGGCCGGGGTGCGATCTGAATTCAGCTGCAAGGTCAGCATCGCCACGACGCTCGCCGAGGGGTTTGCCGTCGGCATGCGCAGCTTTGCGGGCAATTCCTATGACGGTCACACGCTGGGCGCTGCGCTCGAACAGGTAGAAATCCTGACCGACCGACCGCCAGAACTGGTGGTCGTCGACCGTGGCTATCGCGGCCATGGCGTCGACAAGACCCGGGTTCTGATCAGCGGCACACGGCGCGGCCTGACCCGGGCCCTGGCCGCCGACCTGCGACGACGCGCGGCGATCGAGCCCGAAATCGACCACATGAAGACCGACGGCCGCCTCGCCCGAAGCCCGCTGAAAGGCACGATCGGCGACGCGCTCTTCGCGATGCTGTGCGGCTGCGGGCACAATATCCGAAAGATCCTGGCCTGGCTGCGGGCGATTTTGGCGCGCCTGATCGCGCTCGTCATCGCGGTGATGAGGGGCGGCAAAGGCCGCGATCAGATCCCCGACGCCGCTTGAACAGGTTGTTCAGGGCGAACTATGGGCTGGCGCTCGTCCGTCGCATAGCAGCCTGGCGACGGACGCCCTGTCGAGATCGGTGCCGCGCCACCGCACGGCGAATTCGAGGCCAACATCGACCTTCGCGCCGAGCTTAGGACGATGTGAGGCCTGCTCGCCTCCCCGCCCGCGGCCCAAAGCCGACACCCGCGAGGAGCCGGCGCTGCATGGCAGCGTCTCCGGAAGCTATCGCTCGTGCAAGGTTCGGCAAGCCGCCTCCCAAGTTTGGGAGTTCAGGCTGATAGGTCGAATTATGCTATAGGCCGTCAGCGCGCCTGGCTTGGCGGAACCGGGAATCGGCTCCGATCAGAGACACAGTGACCAAGGTGTCGAAGCCCGGCTGGCGATCATCCGTGACATAGTGAGCCAGAGCCTTGCGGGTCCTGAACACGCGCTTGCCGTCTTCGCCCAGCGCATACTCGACCCTGACAGCCTCGCTCGGCGACCCACTGACCGCGGTGACCGAAAGAAGCGTTATGGTGTGCCAATCCGCATCCTCGGCATGATCGACATAACCTGGGAGCAGGCCCCTGTCGAATGTTGCGCGCAGGATCCGGGCCAGAACGAAATCACCGAACCGGCCTTTGTCATGGTCCCAGCCCCGCATGTGCATGCGTCCTGCCACATCCACGACGCTGTGAGGTGAAACCACCCGCCAGCACGCGTCATCTGACCGTCGCGAGACATACAGGATGGCCAGCGACCGACGGTCCTGAACGGCCCGGACAACGCCACGGATCGTGGCGTCCGACGGCTGTGCGCGTTCAGGTGCGGCAAGCGCGACATGCCGGGACCCGAGCATCACCTGAAGCCAGGACGCCATCGGGATTCCCGGCAACTGAGGTGGGAGGTGAAGCGCGCCAGGATCGAGGACAGTGATCTTGCCCCCGGCGATTTTCAGAGGCGAGCAATCGGGAAGCAGGAGCAGAAACTGCGACATATCTCGCGACATCGTAGCGTCGCTCATGCCGAACTCTGCCATGAGAGACTTTTTCTCTCGTGGTCCGAAGCGACCCGCATATCGCAGGCTGCTCGCGATCCAGCCAAGCCTCAACCGCACATCCATGACTATCTGCCCAGTACAATTTTCATGGTGAAAAATTCTGATCGTTGATGCCAAGTCTGAAGCGGTTACCTTACGTAGTGTAATGATGGAGCGTCAAGATGATCGGGCGATCGGATGAAGGGGCGGCGGTCGACGCCGAGGGCACCGGCGCGGCGATCACGCCACAGAAGGCACAGGTGCTGAGTTTCAAGGTGCGCGGGCGCCCTCTCACCCTGCGGCAACTGGAGGCGGAGTTCATCCTCATGCGATCCATGCTGTCGAAGGATCCGGTGCCGGGGGACTTCCACAGGGTCGCCATGGGAAGCGGCAGCCATCTGGTCAAACTGACAACGCCCCGGGCGGACAAGGATCAATGTGTGCTGAGGGTCGCCCCGCGCGACCGCAATAGCCTGCCGGTCTATGCGCCGTCCTTGAACGCACCGGATATTCCGCTCGCCAAGGTCGTGTTCCGACCGCTCGAGCTGATCGGGCATCCGCCGAAATCCGTCGTAGACCATCTGCGCGAGCCGGACGGTCAGTCGACCGCATGCCTTGCGGCCTTCGCGGCTGTCTTCGGCGCTGAGTGTCTGGAGGCGTTGCGCTCCGCTATCGCCGGACCCGGGCAGGTGATCTCCAGTCTTCCCGAGATCGGAGAGTTTCCGATCATCTTCCTGCCGCGCCCGGGGGGGGGCGATGTGCAGGCCACGCCCGTGTCGCCGGTCGAGACCTTCATGGGGTTCAAGGATATGGCAGGGGACTGGTTCCGCCCGCAGGAAAAGGACGCGCCCCCTGTTCCGCGCGGCCGCTGGGTGCGCCAGGCCGTGAGTTCGAAGCCGCAGAACATCTCGGGTGCGATCGGCGGTGCGCGGCAGCGTTTTCTGGCCGAGATGCCGCCCGTGCTCCGCGGATACGAGGCCGCGGTTCGGCGCTATGCGCTCGGTGGCACGTTTCCAGCCTGGCGCGACGATGATGTCGAGCCTGCGGTCATTGCCTATCATCAGCTTCTCGCCCAGGACTATTCCAACCGCAACATGCGCCTCGGTCTCGACCGGCGCGCCGATCATCTGATCGAGGGCGCTCTCGCGTTCATCCGTGAGGTCGAGCGCGACGCCAGAATGCTGCACGACGAGCACGGCATCGGCACGGGCCGCCTGCCGCTGCCTCCCCTCCCCTCGGCACTGATCCTGCGCAGGCGCTGGGGGCGGGCGCAGGCAGAGCCGGTTCTGATCGCCCTGACGTCCGAGCATTTCCGCGATCGCGAGCGGCGTGCGCTTGCCGGATCGGAGGAGTGAGATGCGCTTTGCCGTCCACATGCTGCGCGCCAGCCGCGTCAATCTCCTGATGAACGATTACACCGCCGGCCTGCCGAGTCCGCTGGCTTTCCTCGGTCTGGCAGAGGCGATCGGGAGGGATCTCGGGGTGGCGGACTGGCAGGCCCGGGTGCTGCCGATCCTGCATGCTGTCCATATCTCCGACGGGCGCACCAAGCCGGAGATGCAGCCGAAGTCCGGCATCTTCACCCCGATCGAGACGGTGGAGGACATGGTGGGCACGGTGAAGGTTTCGCTTCTGCTTGATCTGCCGGGGATGGAGAATGCCGATCGGCTGCGGGACGCGATCCTGCGCCGACGCATCGCAGGCGGGACGATCGCCAATCGCGATGTGCGGGTCGAACCGGTTGCGCCGGATGGCAGCGCGCTCCCGGGACTGTCCCGGGGCTATGCGATGGTGCGTCCGGACCAGCCGGAGCGGCGGCTGATCTCGTCCGGTGACATGCGGCAGATGGAACGGATCGCACGGATTCTCTTTCCTGCGACCCGTGAGCCCGGTCGGGGCTGGATCGTCCCGGTCGCTGTCGGACACCGTCTGCTCGAAGATCCGGGTTCGGTCCCGAAGCGCATCCGGACGCGGACGCCAGAGGTGCCGCATGTGTTCGTCGAACCCTGCGTCGGCATCGCGGAGCTGATCTCGGTCCGCAATCCACGCCTCTCCGGTCTGGCAGAGGATGCGATGACGGACCGCCTCTGGTCTTGGCATGCCGAGGGCGATCACATCCTCGGTCATCCCGCCTACCACCCTGAGAGCCTCTCCCCAAAGCCCTGATCCCCAAGGAGCCGTCAGATGGCAAAGTCGAAGACCCCCGGCACCCAGTCCTTCGAAACCGGAATGCTGGCCTATGCCCGATCCCTGCAGATATCCGAAGGTGTGTTTTTCGGCATCGATGGTGACAAACGGGTCCCTGTCGAAGTGCTCGAAAAAGGGGTGCGTGGGCAATCCTCCGAGGATCGGGCGAGGAACCCGGGCCTCAGCAACCCGCAGACCGTCGAATTCGCCGTGCTGCCCCAGGGCTGCACCGCGGTGGAGCTCGCGTTCTCGGTCCGGGTGCTGCCGATGGCCATGTCGCCGCATGCCTGCGGAAGCCCGTCGGTTGCGACCGCCTACGAGACACTTGCCACCAGTTATGCCCGCGCGGGCGGGTTCGATGTGCTGGCCGCTCGGTATGTCTGGAACATTGCCAATGCCCGCTTCGCCTGGCGCAACCGCTTTCAGGTCGACACGTCTCGGGTGACAGTTGGCTTTGCCGGGCAGGTCCTCGTCTTCGACCCCGCGCGCCTGTCGCTGGACCGGCTCGAAGATGCCGATACCTTGGCTGCGGCGCTGCTCGAAGGGGATCGCACCCTGCTCGGGCAGTTCATCAGCGGGATCAGCGGCGGCATGACCACCGCCCCGTTCTGGTTCGAGGTCACCTGGCGGGGCGAGATGCCGCCGGGTCAGGAGATCTTTCCATCCCAGGAATACATCCGCGAGAGCAAGGCAGAGAAGGATGTCAGCCGGATCTATGCCAAGCTGCCGCGCTTCCATGCCGGGCGCGAGATCGGGCATGCCTCCATGCATTCGCAGAAGATCGGCGCGGCTCTGCGCCACATCGATGACTGGCACGGGGATGACGGGTATGGCCCGATCGCGGTGAACCCCTATGGTGGCGTTCAGGAAACCGCGGATGTCCTGCGCCGCGCCAAGAACAGCTTCTACGATATCCGCAAGAAGGCGGATGAGGTTCTCGCCATCGTACAGGCTGCCAATTCGGCAGAGGACCTTCCAGGATCGGTCCACTTCCTGATGGCGAACCTCGTGCGGGGCGGCGTCTTCGGCTCTTCCAGCAAAGCGGCGGAGGCGAACGGATGACGGCAGAGCTCAATGAGGGAAAGGGCCTCTGCTCGGCCAGTGCGCGACTGCTGATCAAGCCGGTCCGCGCCGTGCTCGAACTCGGCGCGCTGCCCGATGTCCTCGCGGCGACGCTGAACTGCGTCCACCACGCAAACCGGACGGGCGACGCGGGTGATTTCATCGCCATTGCCCTGCCGGGCATGCACATGGGCCGTGAGATCATGCGCGCGGGCCATGAGATCGAGCTCATCGGATCCGAGGCATCACTCTCCCGGCTCGAGGCGTTCGAGGGTCTGCAGATCCTGCGCCGACGTGGGATGATCGAGGCGCTGGAAATCGGCGAGACATGGGCGATGGCGGGCGAGACCGGGGCCGCCTATGTGCGTGACCGATCGGGCGAGAAATACACGCCGGGCTGGGTGCGCCGGTCCGCCGCGCGGGCCGAACGTCGGGGTAAGCCGCTTGGCCGACAACACCACCGCGCGCACGGGCCGGACGAGACGGTGCTCGCACTCTTTTACGGCAGTGCAGTAGTTCACGTGAGGGAGGTAATCGCGCCGCAGACCGAAGCGCCGCTGCAGGTGACGACCTACGGCTTCTCGAGCCCCGCGGCCCCGGCCATTCTGCCGGTGTTGCCTGACTCTGCGCGGGTGCTGCTTGATGCAGGTTAAGGGCGGCCCACGGCTGCTGATCACCGATCGCGAAGGGGCGCTCTACCTCGAACACGCGCGGATCAAGGTCGAAGACGGCCGGGTCGTCTATCGTATAGAGGATGACGCGCTGGGGCGGCACTTCAACATCCCGCATGTCAACCTCGCGGTGCTGTTCATGGGGCAAGGCAGCTCCATCACGCAGGATGCCGTCCGGCTGCTGGGCGAGGAAGGGGTTCACCTCGCCGTCACAGGCAGCGGCGGATCGCCATTGCATATGGGCGCATTGACCTCCTACACCGCCACGCGCCATTTCCGCGAAATGCTGCCCGTCTATCTTCAAGCGCCACGTTCGCTTGCGGCAGCCCGGGTCGTCATGCACGACCGGGCAGAGCGCATGCGCAAGATCGGCGGCGCGCAGGCGGCGCGTCATCTCGGAGTGCGGGACCCCTCCCGCCTTTCAACGCTGTGCAGAAGTTTCGAGGAACGTCTTGCTGCCGTTGCCTCCGTCCCGGAGCTCCTCGGAGTCGAGGGTCAGTTCAGCAAGTCCTGTTACGGGTATTTCGCCGGTGCCTCAGGGCTGTCGAACTCCGGCGATTTCCGCCGGGAGGCAGGACAGGGCGCGGCGGTGCATGGCGGTCCGACAAACCCGTTGCGTCTGATCAACCGTCTGATCGACCATGGAAACTACCTATGTTACGGCATGGCTGGCGCAGCGCTCTGGGCGCTCGGCATTCCGCCGCACATGTCGGTGTTTCATGGCAAGACGCGGGCGGGTGGTCTGGTCTTCGATCTGGCCGACAGCTTCAAGGATGCGCTGGTTCTGCCGCTCGCCTTCGCGTCAGTGCGATCCCGGCCTGAGGATGATCCCGAAAAGGCATTCCGTGCGCGGCTCATCGCCGCCTTCGATGATCGCAAGGTCCTCGCAGAGGCCATCGCCACGGTAGAACGGATGATTGCCGTCCCCCCCGACAGCGCAGATCAGGGGGGCGAAGATGCGTGAGGTCATCGCGATCTGCCGATCCCGCAAATCCGCCAGTGACCGCGTGGCGCGGGTTCTCGACCGGTATCTCTGGCGGGTCGGGGACCGCACATGGCGTGGCAAGGCGTCGAACACCTGCCTTGACCGGATGGCACGCGAACTGCGCGCCCGTGCAAGCCGCGCCACCGCGGTCTCCATTCAGGAGATCCGCAGCACGGCCGAAAGCCGGATGCCGCTGATCCGCATCGGGTCGCGGGTCGCGTTCTACGCCGAAGGGTTCGCCCCGATCGCGACCCATGCATCTGGCAGCAATCGCATGACAGGTTCCGCGACGGAACGAAACGGTCTGGCCGTGGTCAGGATCGCCGCGCTGTTCCACGATCTCGGCAAGGCGACCCGCCTGTTCCAGACGATGCTTTCGGCGGCGCTGTCCGGTGACAGCGCGGGACCGACACCGATCAGACATGAACTTTATTCCGCTGCCGTCTGGGACGTGCTTTTCGGGCAGGTGGCGGACGCGGCCCTCGGCGCGGCCCTTCGTGCCCTGACGCCGGCTGATGTGGATGCGGCCTGCGTGTCGGCGTCGGATCAACTGATGCGCAACGGGTCCCCTGCAGGGCAAAGCCTCGCATTCCGGTTCCTGCAGAATGAACACTGTCTTTCCTTCGCGATCGGCATGCTCATCCTGACCCACCATCGCCTGCCAGAGGGGGAAACCGATCACTTGGCCCTGCGCGGAGCTGCCCATGCCGCGCCGGTGGAATGCCTCGATCGCCGTTGCCTCGACATCGCTCCCGGTATCCCCTTCTGGCAGGAAGCCTGGTGGTTGCGACGGCTCTCGAAAGAGGCGGCGGCCCTTTCGCCGACCGCGGGTGTCGTCGGCGTGGACATCGCCTTGCGGTCGGCGCTGGTCTTCGCGGATCACGTCGGTTCGTCCGAGAAAGCACTGTCGGACGATCGCCCGGATCACCTGGCAAATACCTGCCGCGACAAGGACGGGCGCCCCCGTCCGGCGGACAGTCTGGCGACCCATGTGCGGCGCGTGTATCTTGCCTGCCGCCCGGCGCATGAGCTGCTGCACCGGTTGCGGGACCGGCTGCCTGCGCTGCCAGAGGCGCAGATGCCGCTCGACCTCATCCGTCCCCGGATCTCCGACCCGCGCTTCCTGTGGCAACAGGAGGCCGCGGCGGCCACGCGTGATCTGGTCGCGACCTCTGACGGCGGGTTCTTTGCCTGCCTCATTGCCGGGACCGGAACCGGCAAGACCCGGGGCGCGCCGACAATCCTCTCGGCGGCATCCTTCGCCGACGCCCGGCCGGAGCGGCGCTATTTCCGGATGACACTCGCACTCGGCCTGCGCAATCTGGCCAGCCAATCCGCGAGGGAATATGTCGAGGATCTGGCGCTCGCCGCGGAAGATGTCCGGACCTTGATCGGCGTACCGCCTGTCGATTTCGGCGGTTCAGGGGCCGGACCGGATGGCATGGCCGAGGATCCGACCGGCTCTGCCAGTCTTGCAGCCTTGCCGGAGTGGCTGCGGATCGAACGTGCGGAGGGAGCGGTCCCGGCGATCGGGGATCCGGCAGAGCCTGACTGGCTGCGAGGCCTGAGCCTCGATACGGATCGCGGCCTGCCTGCCATCTTGTCGGTGCTGGTGCGGATCTCCGGATCGCGGGCAAAAGCGTTTTCCGCCTTGGCAGCGAGTCCGGTCATCGTCGGCACCGTCGATCACCTGATGGGGGTGGCGGCGCCCACGCGATCGGCCTTCCTGCCTGCAGCATTGCGGACGATGACCTCCGACCTCGTTCTTGACGAGGTCGACCAGTACGGGCCCGAAGACATCGCGGCACTGGCGCGCCTCGTCTTTCAGGCGGCGGCTGCGGGGCGCCGTGTGATCCTGATGTCGGCGACACTGACGCCCGATATCGCGGTGGCGCTGCACGCGGCCTATCGTGCGGGATGGCGGCAGCATGCTGCTGCATCGGGCACCCCTGACCATGTCCATCTGCTGCTGACCGGGGATGCGCCGGGCTCTGTCGTGACCAATGCGCAGAACGAGCCCTTCGCGACCCTCCATAATCTTTGCCGCGACCGGATCCTCGACGGGCTGGCCGCATCGCCTGCGATCCGCCGCGGTGAGGTGCTGCCGCCCTGCGGCTCATGGGGGGAACTCGTTGCCCAGATCGACCAGGGCTGCAGCCGGATGCATGCGTCCAACGCGGTCGATGTCGAAGGAGTCGCGGTGTCGGTCGGGCTTGTCCGGCTGACCCGCATTGCGCATGTCGCGGCGCTTTTCCAGCAGTTGCCTGCAGGATCGGTGCGGGGCCGGCTGCGGGTCAAGCTCTGCCTGCATTCGAACTTTCCGCGCCTGCACCGGGCCTGGGTCGAACACCGGCTGAAGGCGGCGCTGACGCGGAAAGGGAACGCGCCCGAAGCGGGCCTCGCCGCGCTCTGTCGGGCCGAGGATCTGTTCCGGCGCGCGGCCGTGCTGGGCGCGCGAGAGATCGAGATCGTCTGCGTGACCTCCCCGGTGATCGAGACCGGCAATGACCTCGACTTCGACTATGCCATCCTCGACCCGTCATCGTTGCGCGCGATCGTCCAGGCCGCGGGTCGGGTCCGTCGGCATCGACGCGGCGCATGGTCCGACATCAATATCCTGATCCTCGGCCGCAGCCCGATCGCGATGCAGGACGGGCAGCTGGTCCGTCCCGGGGTGGAAACCGCACAGCCCGAGGAAACGCTCGTCCCGCGCGAGGATCTGTCGCGTTTCCCGGGCAGATCGTTCGCCGACCTGGCCGGGGGGCTGTCCTTCTCGACGGTCGATGCATCGATCCTGCTGTCGGAGGCTGGGCCCGCGGAAAGCCCGCTGCGGGTGGCCGAGGCCGCGCTTCGGGCGAAGATGCTGGCGCTGGAGGGAGAGCACGCCCCGCTTGGCCGCTACCTCGCTCGCAGGATCGCCCGGATGAACACGCGTTTCACCCGGACGCGGATGTTCCGGCGCGCGACCTCGCGCAGGCTGCGCTACAGCCTCGGCGGCGAAAGCCTTTCGGACGGGATCTGGCAGGTCGAGCTGCCGAACGGTTCCGGCGCCCCGATCCTGAGGTCGCCCGCGCCAGGTGTCTGTCTAGCGGACACGCCGCGAGGCGCAGAAACCAAGGGCCAAGCCCTCGGCGGGGGCGAGACAGGGATGGTATTCCACTCCATCCTGGAGCGTGCCTGGCATGCACTGTCAGGCGGGTCGGAGCCGATGCCCACCGCCCTCATGCGCGATCTCGTCGCCGTCGAGATCGCCGATTACGGCGGCGGTACCGGCCCCCTTCCCGACCTGACTTATGCGGAACAGACAGGTTTCACACGCGGGCGACCGGAGGATCTTTTCAAGGCCTTCGGAAAACGATAATGTCGTCAGGTATTTGGGGGGCTCTTTGAAAAGATGGTCAATCTGAAGGTTGAGGTGCAAGCCTCTGCTTGCGCTGGATTAATCGCTGGAAAGTGAACCCTCCCCGCCGGATAGGCGGCTGAGAGAAACTCGGGCGGCAGCTACGCGTCGCCGGATGACCTCCCCGCCGGATAGGCGGCTGAGAGATGATCAAGCTCCCGGACGGCTCGCCGATCGTCCCTCCCCGCCGGATAGGCGGCTGAGAGATATGACGTTCTCACCCTCGAGCCCGACTGGGCCCTCCCCGCCGGATAGGCGGCTGAGAGAGACGAAACCCGGGAAGGTCTGCACCATTTCCACCTCCCCGCCGGATAGGCGGCTGAGAGAGTTCGCGGCGGCAGCGTCTCGAGCCCGCCGCCCCTCCCCGCCGGATAGGCGGCTGAGAGACGCCGCCGTAGAACAGCGTCCCGGCGCAGCAGCCTCCCCGCCGGATAGGCGGCTGAGAGAGGCATCGGTACGGAACACCGGGCGGCGCCCCGCCTCCCCGCCGGATAGGCGGCTGAGAGAAGCAGAAGAAGGCCGAAGCCCATGCCGCACAGCCTCCCCGCCGGATAGGCGGCTGAGAGACGTACAGATCGACGTTCGCGGTTGTCAGGTGACCTCCCCGCCGGATAGGCGGCTGAGAGATCCCCCTCACCGGGCGCGACGGGCTGCGCGAGCCTCCCCGCCGGATAGGCGGCTGAGAGATGTGCCGCATCGCCTCGGGCGTCGCCTGTGCCCCTCCCCGCCGGATAGGCGGCTGAGAGAGGCATCCCGCCGGTGGGGGTGTCAGCGGTCATCCTCCCCGCCGGATAGGCGGCTGAGAGACGGACGGCACAATCCAAAATGGCGCGGATCGTTTGGGCCCTGATGGCCCGAGGCGGCGTCTACCAGTCTCCGGCCGTGGCGGCGCAGCAGCCGTTGGTCGCGAGAACGTCGGAGCGGAAGAGGACAGCGAGCAGTTTGGCGCAACAGTCGTGAGACAGGCTCGGGAGAACCAGCGTGCAACAGAGTGCCTTCGAGCACGCGGCTTTGATCTGGACCCGACCTTTGACCGCCATACGGGCCCGCGGCATGTACGATGCCGCATCTGAGGCCGGACACATGTCAGCACCCGGTGACGCGCCAAGAACAGCTTCAGAAATGCCTCTTGCGCAAGGGGCGGTTACACATGTTGCACAAATCCCGTGCAGGAATTCATGTCGTGAATCAAGCGTGGTAGCTGGCCGCCATGACCAGACCGACGCCCCCGACCTACAAGACCAGGAACTGGCTAACCCACATTGAATCGCTCAAGCGCCGTGGCTCGCTGATGAGCTGGTTCGACCCCGAGATGAACTGGGAGGCCGCGCCGACCGGCAGGCGCGGTCGCCAGCAGAGCTATAGCGACGCCGCTATACAGACATGCTTTTCGATGAAGGTGTTGTTCGGTATGGCGCTGCGACAGATCGAGCCATGGGAACGCCACTGGTCCGAGTGACCATGGCGAGGCGGATTCGTCGAGAGCCTGCTGCAGCTGGTTGGCCTCGACTGGACGGTGCCCGACTTCAGCACGCTGTCGCGACGCCAGAAGACCCTTGCCGTGAACATTCCGTATCGCGGCTCCAAGGGGCCATTGCCCCTTCTTGTCGACAGCAAAGGGATCAAGGTCGAGGGTGAAGGCGGATGGCACGCCCGCAAGCATGGCGGCACGAAACGGCGCGTGTGGCGCAAGATCCATCTGGGAATTGATAAGGTGGAGGAGGATCAGGAAACGGTCCTGTGGACCGTTTCCCCGACGACGGCCGGAGGTTCGGGCCTTGGAAATCACAGGGAGCCGCATCGGCGATGCGCCGGTTGTCAGGCGACATGGAAAACTGCCCCCTCGTATTGCCGCGTCGAAATATGCGCCCGATTGTGAAGCCGTCCCGGCCAGAGGTAGTCGCTGGCCGCCATCGCCGGGCTGGCGAGCCAAGCCAACAGCGAACGGCGCGTGCTTTCCGTGATCTCGAAGCGCACCGGCTGGTTGGCCTTCTGCTGGATGACGGAGGCCCGTTCCTTCACCGTGTCCGATGAAAACACATCCCGCGCCTGCGGGCGCGCCAGATCGCACCCGCGAAGCTTGCTGTCGATGGCGAGGTTGAAGAGGGCCAGATCCCGGATGCTTCCTGATATCTTGAGCCGAACACGGATCGCCAAGACGTGCCTTGGCAGCAAAGGGCGCTTCTGTCCGATGACGCGGTCGCGGTTCCAGGCACGATTGGCAGGGCGGACGGCCGGCAGGTTTGTATGTTCCATGGCAAAGGACCCCTCCGCCACGCCCGCCACGTCGTCGGCCCCTCGCCGGCCCTTTCAAACTACCACGGAACGGGAAGCTTCCGGTGGCCAAAGCAGCTCCGGATTGCGTCCACTCTGTTCCCGAATGTTCGGATATCCTGGCTCCCCCGCCGCGAGCAGCGATGACGATGCTGCGGGGCTGGTCGAATGGCAGCTACCGGGCATGCGGCCTCGCGGCGACGGCTGAAGCTGACTGGCCGCTATGGGCCGATCGTACAGGTTGAGGCGCTGGCCGCAGGCCGGGGCCAGAGTCTGCTCCCGGGACACCGCTGCATCTGACGGCCAAGCTATGCTGCGCGTGGGATTGTATGTCCGCTTTCGAGAGTGCGGCATCGCGGCGACGACGGCGGTCGACTGGCCGCTATGGGCTGGCCGTCGCGCCTCCCAGCTGTCCAGGGCTCGTCCGCCCGCTGCCGCGGCTCCGCAGGGTGACGCACGCTAGAAGCAGCCCTTGCGGGCCGGCCGCAGCAAGACGTCTCGGCAAAGCACGAGGGGCGGATTGCTGACGTTCGCTGCGCATCGCACGAACGACCAGCAATCCGATCCTACCTGTCCGAGGGCCTCCAGTCCCAACGAACTTGAAGCTCATTACTTCTCGCAGTAGATCTAGGCCTTATAGCACGCAATCAAAAATGCATCTCGGAAGCATCAGGCAGAAAGTACTGCGAAAATGAAATTCAATTTTTCGGACAGTTATGAATTTGAGGCTTTTGTGCGAAAGCTTGCTACGCAGCTTTGGGATGCAACTGGGTACAATGGCGCGATAACGGTCGATGGAAAAGAACGGGATGGCATCCTTGAATCCCGTCACATGATTTACTGCCTAGAGGTAACCACGGCAAAAACGACAAAGCACACCGTCGAAAGCTGTGAAAAGCTTTGCGAACTGGTGACGGGTTTGCGGGAGAAACACCCTGATAAAGGTGTTACGGCGTGGTATATCACCAGATTTGAACCAACTGGAGAGCAGGGGGCGATACTTTCAAGGCACAAGACCATTGTGAACCATAGGACATATGAGGCATTCTATTCTTCTATTGTGGATGCAAAGGACTATCTTATCGAACGAGAAAAGAAGCCTTTTGGCAGCATTCGTGGACCAGAGGATGGGAGGTTTGATGCGGATCTGAAATACACGCCCACGAAAATCCTAGACGTCGATTCTGGTCAGGTGCTTCACACTGGCGCAATAGCAAAGCAAATTGCAAAAGGTCCAGTAAGAGCACTTCTCTTGGGTGAATACGGTGCCGGGAAGAGCATGTCGCTTCGGGACATTTTTCAGAAACTTTCTCTTCAGTACAGGAATGGGTCCGACTCTCAGTTTCCGGTTTATGTTAATTTAAGAGATCATATCGAGCAATATGATCCTGATGAATGTTTGCGGCGTCACGCTTCAAGCGTTGGTATGAAGAATCCTGAGAACTTGATAAAGGCCTGGAGGTCTGGCCTGGTGTACCTCCTCCTAGATGGATTTGATGAGTTGGCGCCTCGAATCGCGACAGGATCTCGAAAAAGGGCTCAGGACCTTCGAAATTCGGCAATTAGTCTAGTTCGACGGTTGCTGGATGAAACTCCCGCGAACGGGAGCATTCTACTCGCCGGCAGAAACAACTACTTTGATTCAATCGATGAGCTTCGAGGTGCTGTAGGCGCCAAGAAAGACTGGCGGATCTTCGAACTTCATGACCTAGACAGCGAGGACCTCGCCCGTTTCATCTCTGACCATGGTTGGGAAGGGGGGCTTCCTGATTGGGTCCCCAAGAAGCCGCTCTTGATCTCTTACGTAAAGCAAAGTGGGCTGATCGATACACCTGAAGGCGATGCGCAAGTTCAAATCTCTGATCCCGCTTCTGGATGGGACTACTTGATTGACAAAATTTGTGAGCGAGAAGTCGGACAGGTCTATGTCGCCTTGGAGCCTGAAGAGCTTCGTAGGATATATGGAAGATTAGCTACATTCGCGCGGGGCAGGTCAGATTCTCGAGGCCCACTTACTTTCTCTGACAGCAGAAGGGCTTTCGTTGAAATAACCGGTGTCGAGCCAGAAGAGAGAAGTATCACGGCAATTCTACGGTTGCCAGGCTTGTCTGGAAACTTGTCGGGCGTCGAGACCTCGGAGCTTGAAAGAGGGTCGCGCTATTTCATTGATGCCGATCTCGCGGACTGCCTCTGCGCCGCCGATGTGATCTCAGCTATCAAAAACCCCTACGAGTACCCCGTCGATACACACAAAAGCATTCAGCATGAGCTTGGCGAACTGGGAAGAAGCGTGACTTTCGCAAGATTTGGTAACGATGGAAGCCAGACTATTGGCGATGCGCTGCGATTCTTTGCGAATATACGCTCAGACTCCGCTAGAAACTTATGCGCTGACATTATTGGTGTTGTGTTTTCGAATTCGGTAAGCTTTTCCGGAGATGTTGAGGTTTCCAATGGGTACTTTCAAAAGTTGCGTATCGAGGGCGGGGCGGATTTTTCATCGATAACTTTTGACACATGTGGCTTTGAGATTCTGGAAGTGGACGTGTTTGCGGAGCGGAATATGCCAAAATTTCAGAATTCTGATATTGCTCTCCTGAAGGGAAATTCAACCATGCGCTCTTTCCTTTCGGAAAGTATTGAGTCGAGAAATAAGGTGGATGACACTGAGATGGCGGATCTCAGTTACGATGTTCTCAGAAATGAGGGCGCTCCCGAAAAGTTCCTAGACCTTACTTCCATTATCGACAAGGCTTTCATTCAATCTCAAAAGGGGAGGCAGTTGGCCGCTATGTTTCGGGGTCGTCCGGAAGAACGGAGGATAGTTATAAATGGCATACTAGATGAAATGGTGAAGGGAGGGTGGATAAGCATTACTCGTCGGGGAGGCGCCGAAATAGTTGTGCCGAATATGTCACGAGCAGCGGAAGCTAAGGCTATAATTGCCAAAAAGAACTTCGAGCATTATCTTGTCAACTGAGACGCTTTTCGTGCGTAAGGGGATGTGAAGAAGAAGGGCTGGTTACTGACCTTGGCGGGACGAACCTCGAGTGTCCGGTGAGGGCCGTCCGTGAAGACGGCCCATGCCTTTAGATTTCGATGGCTTCGGCGATAGCCAGCGCATCTTCAAGCTCAACGCCCAAGTATCTGACAGTGCTGTCCATCTTGGTATGGCCCAACAATAGCTGGACTGCCCGAAGGTTGCCCGTCTTCTTATATATTTGTGTCACCTTCGTTCGCCGCATCGAGTGCGTGCCATAGGCGCCGGCCTCCAGACCGATGGATGTCACCCACTCACGGACAATACGCGCGTACTGGCGGGTCGAGATGTGAAGCCGTTCGTGAAAACGCCCAGGCCAGAGGTATTCGGATCCGACCATCAGCGGCTCCCGCATCCACCTTGCGAGCGATGCACGTGTGCCTTCAGAGATTTCGAAGCGGACAGGTTTTCGGGTCTTGCTCTGCAGAACTGACGCACGTTCCTTGATTTGGCCTGACGCCATGACATCGATCACCTTCATCTTCACCAGATCGCAGCCGCGCAGTTTGCTGTCGATGGCAAGATTGAAAAGGGCCAGATCGCGGTGGTTCTCGGCCAGCTCCAGCCGCACCCTGATGGCCCAGACATGTTTGGGCTTAAGCGGCCTTTTTTGGCCGACGATCCGGCCCTTGTTCCAGGCTGGACGAAGTGCGCGGATGGCGGGTAAGTTTGGTGTTTCCATGATGGATCCTCCGGTCCACCACGCCCTCCCACATCGACAACCCGACGTTGACAAGGCATCATATCACATGATGCTGCATTGCATCCGAGGTCGGCTTCGAGCCCAAAGCTATCCTTGCTTGTGCCGCTTACCTTTGGCTGAATGACACCATGATTGACCCCGCGATCAGGATAAGGCCCGCGCGTCTGGCAGACATGGCTGCAATAGGTGGTATCGTGGCGGCGTCTTGGCGGCACACATTCGATGGCCTTCTACCGCAGGATTTTCTGGCTTTGATCACGCCGGACTCCCAGAGGTCCCGCCATGAACGAACCTTCGCACGGCATGGATTGCAGTATCTTGTCGCCGCAGGGGCCAAGTCCGGCGAGGTGGTTGGGTTCGTCTCATGGGGACCGAGCCGCGACCCAAGTTTCGCGATGCCGATTGAGATTTACGCCCTCTATCTCCGGCCGAGCTTCGAGAGACAGGGAATTGGCCGCCTGTTGCTCGAAAGCGCGATCTCGGCAGTAGCTACATCAGGCGAGACCGCGCTCTACCTTACCGCGCTCGCACTGAATCCCAACCGAGTCTTCTACGGAAGACTCGGCGGGATCGCGATTGACGCCCCTCCCATCCAATTGGGTAACGCAAGTTACGAGCAAATTGGGTTCGTCTGGCATCTTTCGCCGTAGCGACTGGCAGCTTCGTCCGCCCTGCTGACCTTGGGGCCCTGGATATGCTGCGCGGTGCCATGAAGGTCCGGTATGGGGAAGCCGCCCTGCGGCAATGGTGATCCTAGCCAATGACCGCTTCGGGCCGTGAGCTACGGCGCACTTGGGGCAACCACGCGTTTGCCTAGGCTCAGGACCCATTGATCTGCCTGGCTCGTCGTGATTCACGGCTCCGCAAGGAGGCGGATATGACGAGCAACCTGTTCTGGCTGACAGA
>NZ_JBAWKE010000001.1:982944-1513024 GCF_037095655.1 Frigidibacter sp. MR17.24 | reverse complement strand
CGATAGCGAGGGGAAGAGGGCTTCGGCATGGCCCGAAGCTAACCTGCAGGATTCACGACGTGAATCCGCCTCACTGATAAGTGCAACAACGCCCGTTTCTAATGTTTCTGGCTGCGGCGCGGCGGCGGCCCGTCGGCCCCGCCGCGGCCGGTCGGTCCGGGGCGGGCGCGGTGATGCGGGCGCCGGGGCGCCCTCGCATCGGCCCGCCCGGGATGCGGCACAGTGCCGATCCGCCGGCCGGTCTGCACGCGAGAGGGGCCCCGGCGCGATGCGACCGGAGCCCCTGGTGTGGCGGGCCCGGACCCGGCCGGACGGGAGGCGCCGGGCCACCGGCCGATCGACCGACGGCCCCGGGCCGACGGCCCCCGGGGGGGGGCGAACGGCGGGGCGGGCGCGGGCCGCGCGCTCAGTGGCCGGCCGCGATCTCCTCAAGGCGGGCCATCGCCTCGGCGCCCACGACCTTCTCGCCCATCTCCTGCCAGACCGGCTTCATCGCCGATTCCCAGGCGGCACGCTGGCCGTCGTCGAGCGCGTTCACCACCTTGCCCTGCTCGCGGAAGAAGGCGAGATCGGCGTCGTTGATCTCGGCCGCCTGGGCGAGGTTCCAGTCCGTCGCCTGGTCGAGCGCGCCCTGCAGCTTGGCGCGGCGCTCGTCGGACATGTCGTCCCACCAGGCCTTGTTCACGCCGACGATCCAGGCGGTGTAGATGTGATCGGTCAGTGTGATCTCGTCGATCATCTGCCACATGCCCGAGCCGCGCAGCGCGTTCGGCGTCGGCTCGACCGCGTCGATGACGCCCTGTTCGAGCGCGGTCGGGGTTTCGGACCAGCTGACGCCGACCGGGTTCGAGCCGATGGCCTCGAAGGGGGCCACGTAGATCGGCGCGGTCTGCACCCGGATCTTCATGCCGCCCGCGTCGCCCGGCTGCAGCACGGCCTTCTGCCCCTTGTGGGCCAGGATCCGCGGCCCGTTCATCCAGACCGCGACCGGCTCGATGCCCTTGGCCTGCAGCTGCGGCACCCAGAGCGCGCGCAGGCTTTCGTCCTCGAAGGCGGCGCGGATCTTGTCGGCCGAGTCGAGCAGGAACGGCAGCTCGAACATGTTCACCGCCGGCACCTGGGCCGAATAGATGCCGATCGCCGGGCAGATCACCTGCACCTCGCCCAGCTGGGTGCCGACGATCTGGCTGTCCTGGTCGAAGAGCGTGCCGCCGTGATGCATCTCGGCCTTCAGGTCGTCACCCATCGCCTCCTGCGCGCGGGCGACGAAGTAGTCGAAGGTCTGGCCCTTCAGGCCCTTGGCGTTGTTGTCGTTCGACAGCACCATCGTCAGCGGCGCGGCAGCGGCCAGCGTGGGCAGCACGATCGGGGTGGCGGCCAGCAGCAGGCTGGCGAGCACGGTGGTGAGCTTCATGGTTTCCTCCCTTTGAAGCGTAGGCCTCGGACGCGTTGGCCTTCGAGGCGTTGGATCAGTTGACGACGGACGGCAGCCAGAGCGAGACCGCGGGCACGAAGGTGACGATGAGAAGGGCGATGAGGGTCGCGGCCATCCAGGGGATCGCGGCGCGGAACACCTCGACCACCGGCAGGCCCGACACGCCCGAGGCCACGAAGAGGTTCATGCCGACCGGGGGCGTGATCATGCCCATCTCGATGTTGACGATCATGATGATGGCGAACTGCACCGGGTCGATGCCCAGCTGCTGGGCCGCCGGTTGCAGGAGCGGCGCGAAGATCAGGATCGTCGGCACCGCTTCCAGGAAGAAGCCCACGACCAGCAGCAGCGCGTTGACGCACAGCAGGAAGGTCACCGGCGACAGGTCCGCGTCCAGCACCGCCTGCGCCAGCCGCCCCGGCAGGCCGATCTTGGTGATGAAATAGCCGAAGATCAGCGCGTTGGTGGTGATCCAGAAGATCATGCCGACGCGCGGACCGACCCGGGTGATGATCCGCGGCAGGTCGGCGGGCCGCAGTTCGCGGTAGACCAGAAGCCCGATCGCGATCGCGAGCACGGCCGAGACCGCCGCCGCCTCGGTCGGCGTGAAGATCGCGCCGCCCTCGTATGAGATGCCGAACAGATCGAAAGCCGGCAGGCCGTAGATGCCCACCACGATGAAGACCGGCAGCGACAGCGCGGGGATCGCCGAGCGGAAGGTGCGCGCGGTTTCGGCCGCCGTGGCGCGGGGGCGGATCGCGACGGTCTCCTTGCGGGCGAGGAACCGGGCCGAGCCCAGCAGCAGCGCGCCGTAGATCGCCCCGGGGATCACGCCGGCCATGAACAGGTCGGGGATCGGCGTCTCGGTGACGAAGCCATAGAGGATCAGCGGGATCGAGGGCGGGATCAGGATGCCGATCGCGCCCGCCGTGGCCAGCGCGCCGATGGCGTAGCGCTCGGAATAGCCCTCTTCGCGCAGGGCGGGGTACATGATGTTGCCCACGGCGGCGACGGTGGCGGGCGAGGAGCCCGAGATCGCGGCGAAGAGGATGCAGGTCAGTACCGCCGTCATGCCGAGGCCCGCGCGCAGGTGCCCGACAAGGGCGCGCGCGACGCCGATCAGGCGGTGGACGAGCCCGCCCGTCTCCATGAAATCGGCGGCGAGGAAGAAGAACGGCACCGCCATCAGCGTGTAGTGGTTGACGTTGCCGAAGAGCTTCTGGCCGAAGATCCCGTCGGGGATCGGCGCGAACAGCAGCGAGGACAGGACGGCCGATCCGCCAAGCGCGACCGCGATCGGCGCGCCGATGACGATGAGGGCGAAGAAGGCGGCGATCAGGAAGGCGATGGTCATTCGATGCGCCCCTCTTTGGGCGTGCCCACGCGGGCGATGAAGGCCTCTTCGGGCGCGAGGTCGGGGGCCCGCCACAGCGCGGCGATGACCATGGCGTAGCGGATCACGAGGAAGACGAGGATCACGGGCAGGATCGCGAAGGGCCACAGGACGCTGACGCCGAATTCGGGGTGGGTGATGCCGATCGTCTGCACGAAGCTTGCGTAGTGGATCGCGTCGCGGGCGTAGAAGGCGGCCAGCACCAGCGCGGCGCCCAGCGCGATCGTGTTCAGCACCGCCCGCGGGCGCGGCGGCAGCGCCATCGCCAGCAGGTCGACGCGCGGGTGCACGCCCTCGCGCACCGCGCGGCTCGCCCCCATCAGCATCGCCCAGACAAGCGCGGTGACCGCCCCGGCCTCAAGCCAGTGGATCCCGGTCGAGAAGACATAGCGCAGCACCACCTGCAGCACGGCGAGGCCGAGGCCGATCGTCGTGCCGGCGAAGATGACGGCAAGTTCCACGGCTGACATCAGCCGGTCGAGCTGTTTCACGGATCCTCTCCCTTCCGGCCCTCCCCCGGGCCGTCCTTCGTGGATTACTGGTGCGAGAACATGGGCTTGCCCGCGAAGGGCAGCTCGACCCGCAGGATCGAGGCCGTCGAGGCCTCGGTGATATAGAGATGGCGGTTCCCGGGGCCGCCGAAGGCCATGTTGGCGGTCAGGATCCCCTCGGGGCTGCGGATGCGCAGCATCGGCTCGCCAAGCCGGCTCATCACCCAGACGGTGCCCAGCCCCATGTGGCCGATCACCAGCTCGCCGCCCTGTCCCATGGCCAGCCCGTCCGGCCCGGCCAGCCCGCCCGACAGCTGGATGAAGGTGCCCGATTTCGCGACCGTGCGGCCGTCGGGCAGGAAGCGCACCCGCCAGACGGCATTGGCGCGGGTCACCGCGACGAAGAGATGGCCGTCGGCCTCGTCGAAGCACAGCCCGTTCGGGCTGGGCAGGTTGTCGATGACGCAGGTCAGCTCGCCCGCCTCGGTCAGCCGGAACAGCCGGCCGTAGGGGGCGTGCAGCCCGCTTTGCCCCTGATCGGTGAACCACAGGTCGCCGTTCGCGGCGAAATGCAGGTCGTTCAGCCCGTGGAACCGTTCGAGCCCCGGACGGGTCAGGAACGGCTCGACCTTGCCCGAGACCGGGTCCATCACCATCAGCCCATGGGCATGGTCGGCGATGAAGATCCGCCCGTCGCGGTGGATCTTCAGCCCGTTCGGCTCGCCGTCATAGCTGGCCGCGACGCGGAATTCGCCCTCGGGGCTGCAGCACAGGATGCGGCCGTTGGCGATGTCGACGCACCACAGGTTGCCCGCGCGGTCGAAGGACGGCCCCTCGAGAAAGGCCCGGAACAGCTTGCCGCCATGCTGGACCCGCGCCCAGGACGAGCTGTCGCGCGGGGCGAGCGCTTCGGGGACGCGGGCGAAGACGGTCGCTTCAACTTCGGGGGGCGGCGCGAAGAACATGGCTTGGGTCCGTATTGGCTTTGCGAACGAATAAAGCCAATGCACGCCTGCGCGCAAGGAATTTGATTACCCATTCCGGTATTGATTAATCAAATGCAGTCGAGCCAAGGGCTTGCCCGCGAGCCCCGTCCTTGGTTCGGGCGCCCGGGTCAGGCGCGCACGCCGGCCGAGTAGGAAAAGGCGAAGGGTTCGATGTAGAGCGATTCTCCGTAAAGGATCGGCTCGTCGCCCGGCGTCATCAGCCGGTGGGCGCGCATCAGCAGCGGCGCGCCCCCGGCGACGCCCAGTTCCGCGGCATCGCGGTCCGACGCCAGCACCGCCCGCACCGCGGCCTCGATCCGCCCGATCTCGAGCCCGAGGTGATCGCGGATCAGCCGGTGCACGCCCTCCTCTGCCAGCGCGCGGGCCGGGATCTCGAGCGCGATCGCGGGGTGGAACCAGCGCGTCTCGCTGCCGATGCAGCCCTCGCCCACCAGCCGCAGCCGGCGCAGCCGGAAGACCGGCGCCCCCGCGTCGAGGTCGAGCCGCCGCGCGGCCTGCACCGGCGCCGGCACCTGCGCGAAGGACAGCAGGCGGAACCCCACGCTGTCGCCCGTCAGCGCGATCTCGTCCTCGAACGAGCGGATGTTGTGGATGTCGAGCCCGACGCGGATCTGCATGTCGTCGTCGCGCCGGCAGGCGAAGCTGCCGCGCCCGGGCTGGCGGCGGATCAGCCCGTCACCGGCCAGCCGCGCCATCACGCCCTGCACGGTCGAGCGGCTGACGTCGAAGTCGCGCGCGATCTCGGCCTCAGTCGGCAGCTGTGCGCCGGGCGCGATGCGGCCCGACTGCAGTTCGGCCGCGAAATGGTCGTAGATGCCCTGGCGGATCGAACGCGGCCGCATCTCAGCGCTCGGCCCAGGCGCGGGCGTTCGGCGCCTTGCGATCGCGCGCATCCACCAGATGGCGGTGCAGCCGCCCCGAGGCATCGGCCACGCGCCCCGCCTCAAGCAGGGCGATGATCTCGAGATGCTCGCTGCATTCGGCGCGCAGCCGGGCGCTGTTCACCCGCGCGCGGTATTCCATCAGCCGGCGCATCCGGTTCACCCGCTCGAGCGACATCAGGAAGAACGGGTTGCCCGACATCGCGCAGAGCGCCTCGTGGAACTGCGCGCCGTGGCCCAGCATCGTCTCGTTCGGCAGGCTCTCGGGATCGGTCTCGAGCAGGCGGCGCTGGATCGTCGCCAGTTCGGCCAGCCGCGCGCGATCGACCCGGAAGCCGGGTTCCAAAAGCGCGGCCGGTTCCAGCGCGATGCGCAGGCGGTAGATCTGGTCGAAGGCCTCGGGGGTCTTGGCGACCGGCAGGAAGCGCCAGCCATAGCCCTCCTTGCGCTCGACCCAGCCCTCGCGCTGCGCCCGTGCCAACAGCTCGAGCGTGCGCGCCTTGGTCCAGCCGTAGCGGTCGCGCAGCGCAAGCTCGGTCAGCGTCTCGGGGATGCGGTCGCGGATCCAGTCCTCGGCTAGGCGCTGGTACTCGGTGGTCTCGTCCTCGACATCGGTCCGCGCGAGCGCGCCTTCGGGCAGCTCCCGCGCGACGAAATAGCCGCGGTTCGGCACCAGGTCGAGGATCCCGCGCCCGACCAGCAGGTCGAGCGCGTTGCGCACCGGCGTGCGCGACACGCCAAGCCGGTCGGCAAGCGACTGGGTCACCATCTTGTCGCCGGGGCCGAACCGGCCTTCGGCGATGTCCTGCACCACGCGGTTCGAGATCTTCACGGCGAGGTCCGCGTTGCGCATGCCCGGTCCCATTCCTCAAATGACTACTCATTTAGAGCGGATGGGGCCGCGATTGCAACCGCGGCGGGACCGCGCGCCGCGGGCCCGGACCTGCGCGACGCGGCAAGCCCGTCCCCGGCGCGGGATCGCCCCGGCGCGGGATCGTCGTGCCGGCGGGCCGCGCGGTCAGGCGCAACCGAGGCGCGCCGGTCGCGGACCGGGCGCGCCGTCATCGGTCATGAGGTGGGGCAGGGCGGCGGCGGTCAGCCGCGGCGCAGCTTCTGCTTCATCTGGCTGTCCGAATGCGGATCCACGTAGTGGAAAAGCGCCGTTGCGCGGATCGCATCCGCGTCGCAGGGCTCGTTGGTGTGCAGCGAGCGGTAGCCCCAGAAGAAGTAGATGCTGCCGGGTTGCAGCGCCAGCCGCAGCATCCGCCGGGTGCCAAGCCTGTAGGCCAGCCCCAGCAGCCGCTGCGACAGCGCGTTGTCCGACAGCGTCTTGTCCACGAGGTTGCGCATGTAGGTCTTGCGGATGTCGCGAGTGTTGGGGTGGATGATCAGCCGTCCCGGGTTGCCGTGGTCGGGCACGATGACCGGGATCAGCGCCGTCAGCACGTAGGAGTCGAAGTGGAAGCGCATCGAGTGGTTCTTGGCGCCCGCGCCCGACAGGCAGCGCAGGATCTGGTAGAACCCCTCGTCCGGGGCGGGCGTGCCGGTGCCGCTTTCGTAGATGCTGCGGCACAGGCTGACGAAGCCGGGATCCTCGGGCAGGTGGCCGAGGAAGATGTCCTGCAGCTGGTCGGTGCCCTTGAAGCCGGTGTATTCGCCGCCGTTCGCCTTGACGGCCGCCCGGATGAAGTCCTGGGCCGTCGCCAGGTCGGCGGGGTTCACGAAGTCGTGGATCACCGCATAGCCGTTGCGGTTGATCTGGTCTGCAATGATTTGTCCGCGCGTGTCGGGTTTATGAAGTTCCGCAAATTGCATGGTGGTGCCCTCGTAATGGTGGCTCAAATGGAACTTGTAACGGGGTCAGGCGTTGGCATCGTCGCGCAAACGTCATTTTCGGTCAATCTTCGGCAGCGGCAGGGCCGTGACCACGTCCTCCGCCTGGCGCAGGCGCGCGCAGACCGCGCCGGCGCCGCTTGGGCGGCGTCTTGCCGACGCGAAATTCATGTCGCATTAATGACTTGACCTAGCGGCAGCGCCGGGTGCGTCGCCGTGGTACCGGATGGCCGCCCTGGCATGGGCGCGGGCCATGCGACCGGCACTGACGGGGCGCGGACAGGCCGGGCCGCCCAGGCTGCGCCGGGCGGCCGCGAATCATCCGCTCCGGCGGCGCGGCCTCAGGGCGCGATGCGGACGCGCTGGGTGATCGCGCCGCTCTCGGCATCGAAGACCAGGATCTCGTCATGGTCGGTCACCACCGCGTACCAGCCGGTGCCGAAGGTCACGGCGCGCGCCGTGGCGTCGTCGGGCAGCACCACCGCCTCGGGCAGGCGCGGCACCTCGGGCGCGGTCGAGAAGCGGATGACAAGCAGCCCGACGATGGCTAGAAGCCCCAGCATCATCACACCTGCCAGCGCCGTCACGAGGATCTTGAGGAACCTCAGCTCGGGCGGCAGCGCGGCTTGCGGAGCATCTGACTTGGACACGGACCGGGACCCTCTCGTCGTCATTCTGGGCGAGGATGCGCCCCCGCGCCTTGATAAGGCGCTGGCGCAGGCCGTGCCAGAGGAATGGTCGCTGTCGCGCTCGCGCCTCGCGAAGCTGATCGCCGAGGGCGCGGTGACCCGCAACGGCGAGGTGATCACCGAGCCGAAGGCCAGGGTCGCCGGCGGCGAGGTGATCGAGATCGACGTCGGCGAGCCCGAGACGCTCGACACGCTGCCCGAGGCGATCCCGCTGTCGGTCGTCTACGAGGATGACGAGCTGATCGTGATCGACAAGCCCGCGGGCATGGTGGTGCACCCCGCGCCCGGCACGCCCTCGGGCACGCTGGTGAACGCGCTGCTGCACCATTGCGGCGACAGCCTGTCGGGCATCGGCGGGGCCCGCCGGCCCGGGATCGTGCACAGGATCGACAAGGAGACGACGGGGCTTCTGGTCGTGGCCAAGACCGACCGCGCCCATCACGGCCTTGCCGCCCAGTTCGAGGCGCACACGGTCGAGCGCCATTACATCGCCTTCTGCCACGGCATCCCGGACCGTGCCGATCCGCGGCTGCGCGGCCTGAAGGGCGTCAGCTTCGAAGCCGGCGGCATCCTGCGCATCGCCACCCACCTCGCGCGGCACCGCACCGACCGCCAGCGCCAGGCCGTGGTCTGGGAAGAGGGCCGCCACGCCGTCACCCGCGCCCGCGTGGTCGAGGGCTGGCCGGGGCCGGTCGCGATGCTGGACTGCTGGCTGGAGACCGGGCGGACGCACCAGATCCGGGTTCACCTGAGCTATTGCGGCCACGGGCTGCTCGGCGACCAGACCTATGGCGGGCGGCGCCGGGTCGCGGCCTCGCAGCTGGGGGCCGAGCGCGCCGAGGCGGCCGAGGCCTTCCCCCGGCAGGCGCTGCACGCGGCGACGCTGGGCTTCGTCCACCCCGCGACGGGCGAGGAGATGCGCTTTGAAAGCCCGCTGCCGGCGGACATGGCGGAGTTGGCGGCACTGCTGTCGACGGCAGCCGAGCCGTGACGGCCGGGGGCGCCCCCGGCGTCCTCAGGCGCGGCGTCGGCGTACCAGCCACAGCGCGCCGAGGCCGGTCGCAGCCAGCGGTGCGCTGGTGGGCAGGGGAACGGCCGCCGGGGTGTCGGAGCTGCTGACCACCAGGCTGTCGACCGCGAACTCGCCATAGGCGAAGACCTGGGGTGCGGCGGTCCCCATGTCCTGGCGGAACAGCGAGAAGCTCGAATAGGATCGGCCGATCTCGGCGGCACCCAGGCTGAAGGGCGTGTCGAGCTCCGTCACCCCGTCGGGCAGCGTGAACACCTGCAGCGAGAGCGCCTCGTTGATCCAGACCGGCCCGGTGTCGACATAGGTCTGGCTGCCGGCGCTGTAGCTGTCCTCTTCCGCCGGATCGAAATACTGGCCGAGGCCGACGGTCTCGTTGTAGGTGCCCGCGACCGCGTATTCCACGCCGCCGATCGACAGAAGAGAGGTGCTGAAAAGCCGTGCTTCGGGCGTGCCCGTCGCGCCGATCGCCCGAAGCGTCGGCGTGGTGAACGCGTCGGCATAGGGCAGCGCCTCGCTGTCGTAGACGAAGGTCATGGTGACCCGCTGTCCGCCAAGGTTGGCACCGGCCGGACCGAAGAGGCCGGTGATGTCCCATGACCGCTCGGTCAGGATGCCGGTGCCGATTATGGTCATCGTCGCCGCGGCGGCCGGGAAAGCGGTGACGGCAAGGACGATGGCAGCGGCGGCAAGGGCTGCGGGGAACGGATGTCGTCGCATGAGGGCTCCATTGTCGGCTTCGGGTTGGACGGACTGCGTTCCGGACCGCCCGGGCGCCGCCTTCGGCAGGTGCGGACGGGGGCGCCGGTGGTCAGGACGCGGGGCCGCGCGTCACCGGGCACCGCGGTGTGTCGGCGTCGATGCGAAGTGGCGAGACGGGCAGGCACTTTGCGTTCCGCTCCGACTGTCGCCGCGATCGGTGAAAATCCGAAAACAATTTATGCGTGCAATCCGGAATTGTGGATTGTTTTCAGATTGTGCCTGCGCAACGGGCAGCGCAAGGCTGCGCGGAAGCGGCCGGAACCCCATGCTTCTCCACGGGTTCGGCTCGGTACATACGGGGACGCGATGCTCAGCTCATTCCAATGGTCGGTGGCGCTGCACTTCCTTCTGCAGCTTCTCACGCTGATGCGGGTGCTTGCGCGCGAGGACCGCGAACCGGCCGCACGCATGGCCTGGGTGCTGGTGGTGCTGGGCCTGCCGTTCTTCGGCGTCATCCTCTATTTCCTCGTGGGCGAGGTGCGCATCTCGCGCGGGAAGATCCAGCGCATGGCCGAGGCCTTCGCCAGCCTGCCGCCCGAACCCGCCGCCAGCCCCGGCGAGGCGCCGATCCCCGATCCCTACCGCCCCGCCTTCGCCCGCGCCGCCGCGGCGAACGGCTTCCGGCCGCTGCCCGGCAACCGCATCGAGATGATGCGCGACAGCGACGGCTTCATCGACCGCCTGGTCGAGGACATCGACGCCGCCGACCGGCACTGCCATCTGCTGTTCTACATCTGGCTGAACGATCGCAACGGCGCCCGCGTGGCCGAGGCGCTGATCCGCGCCGCCGGGCGCGGCGTCGCCTGCCGGGTGATGGTCGACGCGCTGGGCTCGCGCCATTTCGCCGGGTCCGAGACCTGGGACCGGATGCGGGCGGCGGGCGTGCACTGCGCCCGCGCCTTCGCGATCCGCGCGCCGCGGCTCAGGATGTCGATCAGCCGCATCGACATCCGCAACCACCGCAAGATCGTCGTGATCGACAACGACATCGCCTATGCCGGCAGCCAGAATTGCGCCGACCCCGCCTTTGCGATCAAGCCGCGCTTCGCGCCCTGGGTCGACATCATGGTGCGCATGACCGGGCCCGTGGTGTGGCAGCACCAGCAGCTGTTCGCCGCCGACTGGGCCACCCATGCCTACGAGACCGTGGCCGAACTGCTGGCCGAGCCGATGCACGAGGCCGCCGGCGGCCCCGAGGGCCGGGTGACCGCGATCGCCGTCGGCTCGGGGCCCGGGATGAACAAGAAGGCGGTGTCGGACCTGTTCCAGGCGGTGATCGCCACCGCGCAGCGCGAGCTGCTGATCGTCACGCCCTACTACGTGCCGAACGAGGCGTTGCACCAGCAGATCTGCGCCGCCGCCGTCCGCGGCGTGCGGGTGCGCATGATCCTGCCCGCGCGCAACGACAGCCGCACCGTGGGCCTGGCCAGCCGCAGCTACTATCGCCCGCTGATCTCGGCGGGGGTCGAGCTGTACGAATTCCGCCCCGGCCTGCTGCACGCCAAGGTGCTGGTCGCGGACGGGCAGGGGATCGTCGTCGGCTCGGCCAACATGGACCGGCGCAGCTTCGAGCTGAACTACGAGAACAACCTGCTGGCCCATGACGTCGCGCTGGCCGCGGCGCTGACGATCCGGTTCGAGGACTGGCTGGCCGACAGCCAGAGGGTCGACCCCGAGCTGATCCGCGGCTGGGGCCTGCCGCGGCGCATGGCCTGCAACCTCGTGGCCACCGTCGGCCCGCTGCTGTGACGCGCCGCCCGCGGCGCCGCGCCGCGCCGCGGCGACGGATCCGGGGGCGGGGGCCGTTCGTTGATCATCGTAACGGGTCGGTCATGGGCTGGCCTGCACAGCTGACGTTCAGGTGAGCCCGACCGATTCCGCTTGCTAAACTCTGCGGTTTAGTTCATCTTCAGTTGAAATGTTGGCGGACCCATGGATCGGGCGCCGCGGGCATCGACAGTTTTCACGTCCGTGCCGGGATCCGGACGGGCAGAATGGGGCCGCTGCGTCGGAACGGGTGGCCCGGAAAGGGAAACGACATGAGTAGCTATGCCAATCTTCCCGCCCCCAGCCCCGAGCAGGGGCTGAACCGCTACCTGCAGGAGATCCGCAAGTTCCCGCTGCTGGAGCCGGAAGAGGAATACATGCTGGCGAAGAACTGGGTCGAGAACCAGAACGCCGGCGCCGCGCACCGACTGGTGACCAGCCACCTGCGGCTCGCCGCCAAGATCGCCATGGGCTATCGCGGCTATGGCCTGCCGCAGGCCGAGGTGATCTCGGAGGCGAACGTGGGCCTGATGCAGGCGGTCAAGCGCTTCGACCCGGAAAAGGGTTTCCGCCTCGCGACCTACGCGATGTGGTGGATCCGCGCCGCGATCCAGGAATACATCCTGCGGTCCTGGAGCCTGGTGAAGCTGGGCACCACCTCGGCGCAGAAAAAGCTGTTCTTCAACCTGCGCAAGGCCAAGTCGAAGATCGGCGCGCTGGAAGAGGGCGACCTGCGCCCCGAGAACGTCGCGCAGATCGCCAAGGACCTGAACGTGTCCGAGGACGAGGTCATAGCGATGAACCGCCGCCTGTCGGGGGGCGACGCCTCGCTGAACGCGATGGTGGGCTCGGACGGTGACAGCGCCACCCAGTGGCAGGACTGGCTCGAGGACGAGAGCGCCGACCAGGCCGGCGATTTCGAGGCCCGCGACGAGCTTCAGGCGCGGCGCGAGCTGCTGGCGGGCGCGATGGACGTGCTGAACGACCGCGAGAAGGACATCCTGGTGCAGCGCCGGCTGGTCGAGACCCCCGCCACGCTCGAGGAACTGTCCGAGCAGTACGACGTCAGCCGCGAGCGCATCCGCCAGATCGAGGTGCGCGCCTTCGAGAAGCTGCAGAAGCGGATGCAGGAACTTGCCCGCGACCGCGGCATGATGGCGACGGCCTGACGGCCGCGCCCGGCGAAATCGACAGGGCCGCGCACCGGCGCGGCCCTTTTTTTTTCGTGGTCCGGTGCCCGTGTCGGGCAAGGCCGGGTCCGGTCAGCTTGCCCCGCCGCCCGAGACGGCATCGAGCCGTTCCTTGAATTCCTTGCGCAGCGCGCGGCGCAGCTCGGCCGCGCGGTGGCGGCGGGTCTCGATCTCGTTTCCGGGCACGAAGGCGGGCACCCGCGCGGGCCGGCCGGCGTCATCCACCGCGACCATCGTGAAATAGCACGAGTTGGTGTGGCGGGTGGAGCCGGTGCGGATCTCCTCGGCCTCGACCCGGATGCCGACCTCCATCGAGGTGCGGCCCGCGTGGTTGATCGCGGCGCGGAAGGTCACCAGCTCGCCCACCAGGATCGGCTCGAGGAAGAACACCTGGTCCACCGACAGCGTCACCGCATAGCGCTTGGAATAGCGCGAGGCGCAGGTGAAGGCCACGCGGTCGAGCAGGTTCAAGAGCGCCCCCCCGTGCACCTTGCCCGAGAAGTTGGCCATGTCCGGCGTCATCAGCACCGTCATCGTCAGGTGCCGGTCGTCCTGCCGGTCGTCGAGGATCTCGTCGGTCATCGCCGTCACTCCGTCACGAAGTCTTGGGCCGCGTAGCCCTGGATGTAGAGAAGCGCCGAGAGGTCGCCGTGGTTGACGCGCACCTCGCATTGCGCGGCGACCGCGGGCTTGGCATGCAGCGCGACCCCGGTCCCGGCCATGCCCAGCATGCCCAGGTCGTTCGCGCCGTCGCCGACCGCGATCACCTGGTCATGGCCGATCCCCAGCCGGGCCGAGATCTCGGTCAGCGCGGCCATCTTCGCCTCGCGCCCCAGGATCGGCCGGGCGACCTCGCCGGTCAGGTGGCCGTCCGCGACCAGAAGCGTGTTCGCCCGCGTCTCGTCGAAGCCCAGGTGCCCGCCGACGGCGCGGGTGAAGGCGGTGAACCCGCCCGAGACCAGCGCCGCATAGCCGCCGTTGGCCTTCATCGTCGCCAGCAGCGCCCGCCCGCCGGGGGTGTAGGTGATGCGTTCGGCCAGCACCTGCGCGATCACCGTCTCCGGCAGGCCCTTCAGCAGGCCGACCCGCTCGGTCAGCGCGCCCTCGAAATCCAGCTCGCCGTTCATCGCCCGGGCGGTGATGTCGGAGACGCGGGCGCCGACGCCGGCCATGTCGGCAAGCTCGTCGATGCATTCCTGGCCGATCATGGTCGAATCCATGTCGGCGATCAGGAAGCGTTTCCTGCGGCCCTCGGCGGGCTGCACCACCAGGTCGACGCCCTCGGACTGCAGCGCGGCCCAGTCCTCCCAGCGGCTTGCAGGCGCGGTGGCGAGCGCGAATTCGGCGGCGATCCCATCGGCCAGCCAGCGGATCTCGCCGCCGCCCCAGGCATCGCGCAGGGCCGCGACGGTCGCGTGTTGCAGGTCGGCGCGGGCGGGCGCGGCCAGGAGCGTGGCGATTTGGGCGGTCATCTGGGTCCCGGATCAGCTGCGGTCGATCCGGCGCTAGCCGATCCGGGCCCGGATTTCCAGCCGCCTGGGCCTGGCGGGGCCGATTGTCCTGGCCCGCTGTCCTGGCCAGCTGTCCTGGCGGGGTGGGCGAATGCAGCCCGACCCCGGTCCGGCATCCCGCGAGAGGCCCCCGCGAGAGACCCTGCGATCGGGGCCGTACGCGCGGCCGCGTCGACGCGGCCCGCGGCGGCAGATGCGGCACCGACGGGGCAGGGGGCCGCCGTTTCCCGGCAGTCCCCCGACCCGGCGGCCCGGCTCAGTGGCCGGCCTTGTAGGCGTCGAAGGCGGTGCTGATCACCGACCTGGCCTCGGCCGCGTCGCCGAAGCCCGAAAGCTCCACCTTCTTGCGGCCTTCGGGCAGGTTCTTGTAGACGGCGAAGAACTGCTCCAGCCGCTGGCGCTCGATCGCCGGCAGGTCCGAGATGTCCTGGATGTCGTCATAGGTCGGGTCGATGTCCGAGGCGGGCACGGCCACGATCTTGCTGTCCTCCTCGCCGCCGTCGATCATGTGCAGGATCCCGATCGGGCGGCCCTTGATCACCGCACCCGGCACGATCGGCTCGCGGGTGTAGATCAGCGCGTCCAGCGGGTCGCCGTCGCCGCCCATCGACGACGGGATCGAGCCGTAGTTGGCCGGGTAGACCACCGGCATCGACTGGAAGCGGTCGACGACGACATAGCCGATCTCGGTGTTCAGCTCGTACTTGGTGAAGCTGCCCTGCGGGATCTCGACCACGGTCAGGAAGTCGGTGCCCTCGGCGGGCTGCGGATAGTCGAGCGGGCTCATCGACTGCGCCTGCGCGAGGCCGGCGGTGGCGGAGAGAAGGGCGGCAAGGGCAAGGCGGCGGATCATGTGGGGGACCTTTGGATTGCGTGCCGCTCCGGCTAGACCCTGTTCGTGACAGTGGCGTCTCGCCCATGTGAGCGTTTCGTGACAGCGCGGAGGGGCGGTGACGCCCGCTTTTCCGGCAGCGTGGCTTCGCTTCGGGTTCGCAATGTCCGGCCTATTGCGAAACACGATGATTTCCATTGGCTTGCAGGGCGAAGTTTCTTGACCGGTTGAAAAGCCAGGGACCAACTCTGCCCAACTTGTCGAACCTCTCTGCGAACCGGATCTGCCATGCGACATGCTCTGCCTACCGCGTCCTTGCTCGTCTTCGCGGCCTTCGGGGCCGGCCCCGCCGCCGCCGCGGTCATCTCGCTGCAGGGATCGGGAACGTTGTCCTACGTGATCACCAGCGATGGTGTCGACAGCGCAGCGACGGCACCCTTCGCGCTCGATTACATCTACGACACCGCCGCCGGCGCCTTCTACGGCGGGGAAGAGGGCACGGCCTCGCAGTACCATGCCGGTGGCACGGTGACGGCACGGCTCAGCGTCGGGGATGCCGTCTACGAGATCCCGGCGGGCCCCACCGCGGCCGATCGGTACGCGATCTACACGAGCTATGCCGTCGGCACGGCGGACAGCCAGATCATTCCCGACCACCTCGCCTTCACGGCGCTCGAGCAGTCGATCGACTACGCCGCCGACGGCTCCACGATCACGCGCAACGACACCACCGACTTCGCGCTCGACCTGGATTTCGCGCCGGGAACGATCGAGGGCACCATCTTCCAGCCGCTGGATCTGGCCGACGCGACGGTCACGCGCGGGGTGTTCAGCGTCTTCAGCTACGAAGCGCCGTCAGCCTTCGCGCGGATGCTTCTGGCCGCGGCAGCGACGGCCCCGGCATCGGGTCAGGTGATCCAGGGGAGCTTCGTCTTCGATACGCTCGCGGGCAGCGTGACCGCCTCGGCTGACGCCACTCCGCCGGCCCCCGTGCCGCTGCCGGCAGGCGGGACGCTGTTGACGGGTGCCTTGGCCGGGCTGGGCCTGCTGCAGCGGCGGCGCGGCCCGAAGCCCCGGACGGGGCGGGGGGCGCCGCACCGGACAGAGTGATCCGGAGGGGGGCGGGCACACGGCGTCCGTCACCCTTCCGTAGTCAATTTCTGGTCGGGTAAGCCAGGTGCCGGCGATGACGCGAACCTGTCGTGAAACGTCGCAAAACATTTCTCTTGCGAGTCGCGGGGCACAGGCATATCAGCGGCGGCGGGACACCCTTCCCCAACGAAGGGCGTATATCTGTAAGGATACTATCGATGGCTACCACTGCCCCGGCGACCCGCCCGGCGAATCCGCGTTTTTCGTCCGGCCCCTGCGCCAAGCTCCCCGGTTTCACCCTCGACATGCTGGCCGACGCGCCCCTCGGGCGCTCGCACCGCGCCGCGATCGGCAAGGCCAAGCTCGCCGAGGCGATCGACCTCACCCGTGACATTCTCGGCGTTCCCGCCGACTACCGCATCGGCATCGTGCCCGCCTCGGACACCGGCGCCGTCGAAATGGCCCTCTGGTCGCTCCTGGGCGCGCGCCCGGTCGAGATGCTGGCCTGGGAATCCTTCGGCGAAGGCTGGGTCACCGATGTCGTGAAACAGCTCAAGATCGACGCCACCGTCAAGAAGGCCGGCTATGGCGAGATCGTCGATTTCGCCACCGTCGACTTCGACAAGGACGTCGTCTTCACCTGGAACGGCACCACGTCGGGCGTGCGCGTGCCGAACGGCGACGCGATCCCGGCCGACCGCGCGGGCCTCACGATCTGCGACGCGACCTCGGCCGCCTTCGCGATGGACCTGCCCTTCGACAAGCTCGATGTCGTGACCTTCTCCTGGCAGAAGGTGCTGGGCGGCGAGGGTGCGCACGGCATCCTGATCCTGTCGCCCCGCGCCGTCGAACGGCTTGAAAGCTACAGCCCCGCCTGGCCGCTGCCGAAGATCTTCCGCATGACCAAGGGCGGCAAGCTGATCGAGGGCATCTTCAAGGGCGAGACGATCAACACGCCCTCGATGCTCTGCGTCGAGGACTACATCGTCGCGCTGAACTGGGCCAAGTCGGTCGGCGGCCTGAAGGGGCTGATCGGCCGCTCGGAAGCGAACGCCAAGGCGATCGCCGACTTCATCGCGGGCAAGGACTGGATCGCGAACCTCGCGGTGGACGCCGCGACCGCCTCCTGCACCTCGGTCTGCCTGAAGTTCACCGACGCGCGCATCGCCGACGGCGCCGCCTTCGCCAAGGCCGTCGCCAAGCGGCTGGAGAAGGAAGGCGTGGCGCTGGATGCCGGCGCCTATCGCGACGCCCCTCCGGGCCTGCGCATCTGGTGCGGCGCGACGGTCGAGAGCGCCGATGTCGCCGCCCTGATGCCCTGGATCGAATGGGCCTTCGAGGCCGAGATCGCGGCCCAGACCGAAGCCGCCTGATCCCGCACGACACCTGCGACTGACGGCGCGCACCCCACGGGGCGCGCGCCCCCGATCCCACACAGCTTGCGCATGGGGGTGACCGGACCGACCGCGTCCGCACGCCCCGAAAGCCCCAGTCCAAAGGAGCCCGCCATGGCCCCCCGCGTTCTCGTTTCCGACGAACTCTCCGAAACCGCCGTCCAGATCTTCCGCGACCGCGGGGTCGAGGTCGACTACATGCCGAAGCTCGGCAAGGACAAGGAAAAGCTCGCCGAGATCATCGCCCAGTACGACGGCCTCGCGATCCGCTCGGCCACCAAGGTGACCGCGGCGCTGCTGGAGAAGGCCACGAACCTCAAGGTCGTGGGCCGCGCCGGCATCGGCGTCGACAACGTCGACATCCCGAACGCCTCGAAGAAGGGCGTGATCGTGATGAACACGCCCTTCGGCAACTCGGTCACCACCGCCGAGCACGCCATCGCGATGATGTTCGCCGCCGCCCGCCAGCTGCCCGAGGCCTCGGCCTCGACCCATGCCGGCAAGTGGGAGAAGTCGAAGTTCATGGGCGTCGAGGTCTTCAACAAGACCCTCGGCGTGATCGGCGCCGGCAACATCGGCGGCATCGTCTGCGACCGGGCGCTGGGCCTGAAGATGAAGGTCGTGGCCTACGACCCCTTCCTGTCGGAAGAGCGCGCCAAGCAGATGGGCGTGACCAAGGTCGAGCTGGACGAGCTGCTGGCGCGGGCCGATTTCATCACCCTGCACGTGCCGCTGACCGACAAGACCAAGGGCATCCTGAACGCCGAGAACATCGCCAAGACCAAGAAGGGCGTGCGCATCGTCAACTGCGCCCGCGGCGGTCTGGTGGATGAGGCCGCGCTGGCCGAGGCGCTGAAGTCCGGCCATGTCGCCGCCGCCGCCTTCGACGTGTTCGAGGTCGAACCGGCCACCGAAAGCCCGCTCTTCAACCTGCCCAACGTCGTCGTGACCCCGCACCTGGGCGCCTCGACCACCGAGGCGCAGGAGAACGTGGCCCTTCAGGTCGCCGAGCAGATGTCGGACTACCTGCTGACCGGCGCGGTGCAGAACGCGCTGAACATGCCGTCGGTCACGGCCGAAGAGGCCGCGGTGATGGGCCCCTGGATCAAGCTTGCCGGCCATCTCGGCAGCTTCATCGGCCAGATGACCGACGAGCCGATCAAGGCGATCAACATCCTCTATGACGGCACCGTCGCCGAGATGAACCTCGCGGCGCTGAACGCCTCGGCGATCGCGGGCATCCTCAAGGCCACCAACCCCGACGTGAACCTCGTCTCGGCCCCGATCGTCGCGAAAGAGCGCGGCGTGCAGGTCTCGACCACCAGCCAGGGCAAGTCGGGCGTGTTCGACGCCTACGTCAAGATCACCATGGTCACCGACAAGCGCGAGCGCTCGATCGCGGGCACGGTGTTCTCGGACGGCAAGCCGCGCTTCATCCAGGTGAAGGGCATCAACCTCGACGCCGAGGTCGGCGCCCACATGCTCTACACCACGAACCAGGACGTGCCGGGCATCATCGGCACGCTGGGCGCGACGCTGGGCGAGAACGGCGTGAACATCGCCAACTTCACCCTCGGCCGCTCGTCGGTCGGCGAGGACGCGATCGCGATCCTCTACCTCGACGCGCCGATGCCCGACGCCGCGATCAAGGCGCTCGAGGCCACCGGCAAGTTCCAGCAGGTCAAGCCGCTGGAATTCGAGGTCAACTGATCCCTTGCCCGGGGCAGGCCAGTGCCCCGGACAGGCGACCCTCGGCCCTCTGCCACCCGGCGGGGGGCCGTTCGCATGAGGAAAGGCCCCGCGATGACCCTGCGCACCTATGCCGTCGGCGACATCCACGGCCAGCTGGCCCGGCTGGATCAGGCCCATGCGCGGATCGCGGCCGACCGCGCGCTGACCGGCGATGCCGAGGCGCCGGTGATCCACCTCGGCGACCTCGTCGACCGCGGCCCCGACAGCGCGGGCGTGATCGCGCGGATCCGCGGCGGGATCGCGGCGGGCGAGCCCTGGGCCGCGGTGAAGGGCAACCACGACCGGATGTTCCTGGGCTGGCTTGCCGATCCGTGGTCGCGCGACCCGGGGCTTGATGCGGATCTCGGCTGGCTGCATCCGCGGCTGGGCAGCGACGCGACGCTGGCCTCCTACGGCATCCGCGCCCCCGGCGACCGCCCGGTTCCCCAGGTCCATGCCGAGGCGCTGGCCGCCGTGCCGCAGGAGGACCGCGACTGGCTGGCAAGCCGGCCCGCGCATATCCGGCGCGGCGAGCTGTTGCTGGTGCATGCCGGCATCCGCCCCGGCGTGCCGCTCGATCAACAGACCGAAACCGACCGGGTCTGGATCCGCAAGCCGTTCCTCGAGGATCCGCGCGACCACGGCTTCCTCGTCGTCCACGGCCATACCGCGCTTGACCGGGCGTGCCACCACGGCAACCGGGTCAACCTCGACGGCGGCGCCGGCTATGGCCGGGCGCTGGTCTGCGCGGTGTTCGAGGGGCGCGACTGCTGGCTGCTGACCGATGCGGGCCGGGAGCCGCTGCCCGCCCCCTGAGCGCCGCGCCGATCGGCGCCGCGGGCAGGGGGCGCAATCGCGTCAGGCACTTGCACCCGCAGCATCGGCCCCCATGTGCCAAGGGAACCCCCCGCCGGAAGGCGGCGTTGCCCCCGCGACCCCACGGCACAGGAGCCCCGCCCAGATGGAAGGCCCGATCTGCATCATCGCCAACACCGGCTCCGGCAAGAAGAAGGCCGCGAAGCTGGACGGGCTGCTGGCGCCCGTGCTCGACCGGCTTGGCGGCAAGGTCGAGATCCGCACCATCCGCGACCCGCGCAAGCTGACCGCGGAGACCGAGCGCGCCCGCAAGGACGGCTTTCGCGCGATCCTCGCCGCGGGCGGCGATGGCACGGTCTGCGCGGTCGCCTCGCAGCTTGTCGGCCACGATACCGCGATGGGCGTGGTGCCGATGGGCACGTTCAACTACTTCTCGCGCTCGCTCGGCTTCCCGCAGGAGCCGGTGGCGGCGATGGAGGCGCTGACCGGCTCGAAGCCCAAGCGCATCTCGGTCGGCGAGGTGAACGGGCAGCTGTTTCTCAACAACGCGAGCCTCGGTCTTTACGCCGCGATCCTCGAGAACCGCGAGGCGGTCTATGGCCGCTGGGGGCGGTCGCGGGTGGCGGCCTACTGGTCGGTGGTCTCGACCATCGCGCGCTTCCGCCGCCCCTCGCTGATGAAGGTGACGATCGACGGCCGCACCCGCCGGCTGCGCACGCCGATGGTCTTCGTCGCCGCCAACGGCTACCAGCTGGACGAGTTCAAGCTGCCCGGGCGCGAATTCCTTGACGAAGGCAAGTTCGCCGTCTTCCTCGCCCCCGACGGCTCGCGCTGGCAGCTGGTGAAATTCGCGATAAAGCTGGCGATGGGCCGGGCGATGCCGGGGCAGGATTTCGAGATGCTCGGCGGCTCGGAGATCGTGATCGAGACCCGCCGCCGCCGCCGCACCATCGCCCGTGACGGCGAGCGCGACCGGATGACGGCGCCGTTCCGCTTCCGGATGCTGACCGGCGCGCTGAACGTGCTGGCCCCCGACGAGGCGGTCGAGGCCCATGCCGGCGTGTCGAACCGCATCGCGGTCGAGCCGGGGGCAGGGGGCGCCGTCGCGCCCGAGGCGCTCGACGACCGGCGCCGCGAAGGCAGCGCCGCCTGACCATGACGCGGCTTCTGCACCTGTCCGACCTGCATTTCGGCCGCACCCGGCCCGAACTGCTGGCGCCGCTGATCCAGGCGGCGCGCGACCTTGCGCCCGACGCGACCATCGTCTCGGGCGACCTGACCCAGCGCGCGCGCGAATGGCAGTTCGAGGAGGCCGCGAACCTGATGGCCTCGCTGCCGCAGCCGGTGCTGGTGGTGCCGGGCAACCACGACGTGCCGCTCGACCGGCCGCTGCAGCGCTTCCTGCGGCCCTTCGCGCTCTATCGCGAAGAGATCTCGGCGGATCTGGAGCCGATGCTGGACCTGCCGGGGATGCGGGTGATCGGGATGAACACGGCCGATCCCTTCGCCTGGGAGCGGGGCAAGGTGCGCCGGCGCAGCCTGGCGCTGGCGGTGCAGCGGCTGTCCGAAGCGCCCGAGGGCACGCTGAAGGTCGTGGTGATGCACCATCCCCTGTACCACCCGCCCGGCGCCACCAAGGAGCCGATGCCGAAGGCCGACTGGGCGGCGAAGGCGCTGGCGGATGCCGGCGCCGACCTCGTGCTGGCCGGGCACCTGCACGCCTGGGGCGCCGCGGCCGAGGAGATGCGCGAGGGCCGGCGCACCATGCTGCTGGTGCAGGCCGGGACCGGCACCTCGACCCGGCTGCGCGGGCAGGAGAACGACTTCAACGTCATCGACCTGGTCGCGCCGCATCCCAGCCACCTGCGCGTCACCCGCTGGATCGCGACCGAGGCGGGCCCGGGCTATGCCGAGGGGCCGCATTCGGAATTCGTCGAGGACCCGGCCGGCTGGCGCCGGATCGACTGACCCGGCGCCCGCCCGCGGCGGCCGCGGCTGTCCTTCTGGCCGTTCAGTGGGCCATGAAGACCGGAAGCTCGGTCTTTTCCAGCATGTTGCGCGTGGCCCCGCCCAGGATCGCCTCGCGCAGGCGCGAATGGCCATAGGCCCCCATCACCAGCATGTCGGCCCCGGTCTCGCGGCAGAAGCGCGCGATCACGTCCGAGATCGGCGCGGTCTTGGCCAGCACCGAGATCTCGGTGCTGACGCCGTGCCGGTCAAGCCATTGCGACAGCGACCCGCCCGGATCCTCGCGGTCGGCCCAGGTGCCGGGATCGACCACGACGATCGCGACCTCGCCCGCGGTCTTCAGCAGCGGCAGCGCGGCGCGGATCGCGGCCAGCGCCTCGCTCGACTGGTTCCAGGCCAGCACCACCCGCTTCGGCGCGCGCGGGATCGACACCCCCGCATCGGGCAGGATCATCACCGGCGCGCCGCCCTGGAACATCGCGGCCTCGACCACGGCCTCGGCATCGGCGGTGCGGCCGGCGCCGTAGGGGCGGGTCTGCACGACCAGGTCGGCAAAGCGCGCGGCGCGGCCCACCAGCGCCGGCAGGCTGCCGAACTGCGCGATCGCGCTTTCCACCGACCAGCGGATGTCCTCGCGCGCCATGCGCGCGCGCAGCGCGGCCGCGGTCGCCGCCGCCTGTTCCTGCGCATGTTCGATCGCCTCGCGCTGCACGATCGCGCTGCCGGCATCGAAGTAGTAGCCGCCCATGGTCGCATCGACGCCCAGACCCAGCAGGCTCAGATGCGCCTCTTCCGCGCGGGCGAACTCGATGGCCGCGTCCAGCTGCGTGGCGGCGCTGGCATCGGTGACGACGGTGAGAATGGTCCGGTAGCTCATCTCGGCCTCCTAAGGCTCTGCATTCAGACGACTCATTCTTAAACTGTACGCCAATTAACCAAATTGATCCCGATCAACCCGCGCGCGCCCCGGCGCCCGGTTCCGGCGCGTCATCCTGGCCCGGCGGGGGGCGCGGTTGACGCAGATCAAGGCCCTCACGCCCGCGTGACCGCATCACCTGTCCAGCGCACCCCGGCCGGGGCCGCGCCCGAATCGGCCGGACCGGATCGCGAAAGGGACAGAACCATGTGGGATTTCACGAAGCTCGTGGCGCTTGCCGCCATCGCGGTCCTCGCCGCGATCGCGGCGAACTACGCCCGCGACGCCGCCTATCTCGCCAATGCCGTCGAGGTGATGCTCGCGGCGGCGATCACCTTCCTCTACTACCTGCGCCGCGCGGGCGAGCCGCGCCCGTTGCCCAGCCAGGCCGAATACGACGACGCCGTCGTGCGCGCGGGCGTGATCGCCACGACCTTCTGGGGCGTGGTCGGCTTTCTCGTCGGGGTGGTGATCGCCGCCCAGCTTGCCTTCCCGGCCCTGAACTTCGTCTGGGCCGAGGGCCTGCTGAACTTCGGGCGCCTGCGTCCGCTGCACACCTCGGCGGTGATCTTCGCCTTCGGCGGCAACGCCCTGATCATGTCGGCCTTCTACATCGTGCAGCGCACCTCGGCCGCGCGGCTCTGGGGCGGCAACCTCGGCTGGTTCGTGTTCTGGGGCTATCAGCTGGTGATCGTGCTGGCCGCGACGGGCTATGTCCTCGGCGGCACGCAGGGCAAGGAATATGCCGAGCCGGTCTGGTACGTCGACCTGTGGCTGACCGTGGTCTGGGTCGCGTTCCTGGCCGTCTATCTGGGCACGATCCTGAAGCGGCGCGAGCCGCACATCTACGTCGCGAACTGGTTCCTGCTGTCGATGATCGTCACCGTGGCGATGCTGCACCTCGTGAACAACCTCGCGGTGCCGGTCTCGCTCTTCGGCTCGACCTCGGTGCAGCTGTTCGGCGGCGTGCAGGACGCGATGACCCAGTGGTGGTACGGCCACAACGCCGTCGGCTTCTTCCTGACCGCGGGCTTCCTGGGGATGATGTACTACTTCATCCCCAAGCAGGCCGAGCGCCCGGTCTACAGCTACAAGCTGTCGATCATCCACTTCTGGGCGCTGATCTTCCTGTACATCTGGGCCGGTCCGCACCACCTGCACTACACCGCGCTGCCCGACTGGGCCTCGACGCTGGGGATGGTGTTCTCGGTCATCCTGTGGATGCCCAGCTGGGGCGGGATGATCAACGGGTTGATGACGCTGTCCGGCGCCTGGGACAAGCTGCGCACCGACCCGGTGATCCGGATGATGGTCGTCGCGGTCGGCTTCTACGGCATGTCGACCTTCGAGGGGCCGATGATGTCGATCCGCGCCGTCAACAGCCTCAGCCACTACACCGACTGGACCATCGGCCACGTCCATTCCGGCGCGCTCGGCTGGAACGGCATGATCACCTTCGGCGCGCTCTATTTCCTCACCCCGCGCCTGTGGCACCGCGAACGGCTCTACTCGCTCACCCTCGTGTCCTGGCACTTCTGGCTCGCGACGATCGGGATCGTGCTCTACGCGGCCGCGATGTGGGTCTCGGGGATCATGGAGGGGCTGATGTGGCGCGAGGTCGACGCGCAGGGCTTCCTCGTCAACGCCTTCGCCGACACCGTCGCCGCCAAGTACCCGATGTACGTGATCCGCACGCTGGGCGGCGCGCTCTACCTCACCGGCGGGCTGATCATGGCCTTCAATCTCTGGGCGACCGTGAAGTGGCAGCCGGCCAAGGCCGATGCCGGCGCGGCCGGCCTGGTTCCCGCGGAATAAGGAGCGTCCGATGTCAGTCCTGACCAAACACGCCATCCTCGAGAAGAACGCGACGCTGCTGCTGATCGGGTCCTTCCTCGTCGTCACCATCGGCGGCATCGTCGAGATCGCGCCGCTCTTCTACCTCGAGAACACGATCGAGAAGGTCGAGGGCGTGCGCCCCTACACGCCGCTCGAACTCGCGGGTCGCGACATCTACATCCGCGAGGGCTGCTATGTCTGCCACAGCCAGATGATCCGCCCGATGCGCGACGAGGTGGAACGCTACGGCCATTACAGCCTGGCGGCCGAGTCGATGTACGACCACCCGTTCCAGTGGGGGTCCAAGCGCACCGGGCCCGACCTCGCCCGGGTGGGGGGGCGCTATTCCGACGCCTGGCACGTCGACCACCTGACCGACCCGCAGTCGGTGGTGCCGGAATCGGTGATGCCGAAATACGGGTTCCTGTCGCACCGCGACCTCGAGCCCAGGCACATCGCCGACAGCCTCTGGGCCCAGTCGGTGGTGGGCGTGCCCTACACGTCGGAGATGATCGCGCTCGCCCGCGCCGATTTCGAGGCGCAGGCCGATCCCGATGCCGATACCGACGGGCTGCTCGCGCGCTACCCGGACGCGACCGTGTCGAATTTCGACGGCCAGCCCGGCGTGACCGAGATGGACGCGCTCATCGCCTACCTGCAGGTGCTGGGCACGATGGTCGACTTCTCGACCTTCACCCCCGACGCCAGCCGCTGAGGGGAGGGGGCCATGGACTACCACAGCTTCCGCGCCTTCGCCGACAGCTGGTTCCTGCTGGCGATGACGCTGTTCTTCCTTGGCGCGATCCTCTGGGCCTGCTGGCCCGGCCGCGCCCGTCGCGAGGCGCATGACGCCGCCTCGACCCTGATCTTCCGCAACGAGGCCCGCCCCGAGGCGGCGCCCGCGACGAAGGAGGCCGCGTGATGGCCCATCCGAAGACGACCAAGCCCGAAGTGCCCTCGACCGGGCACGAATGGGACGGGATCCGCGAATACGACAACCCGCTGCCGCGCTGGTGGCTGTGGACCTTCTACGCCACGATCGTCTGGGGCATCGGCTACACGGTCGCCTTCCCGGCCTGGCCGATGATCTCGGGCGCGACCGCGGGCCTGCTGGGCTATTCGACCCGCGGCGAGGTCGCGGCCGAGATCGAGCGCGTCGCGCAGGCCAATGCCGGGATCGAGGGGCGCCTCGCCTCGGTCGATCTGGCCGCGATCGCCGACGACCCCGCGCTGTCGGGCTTCGCGCAGAATGCCGGGGCGTCGATCTTCGCCAATACCTGCGCGCAGTGCCACGGCGCGGGGGCGGGCGGGGCGAAGGGCTATCCGAACCTGCTCGACAACGACTGGCTCTGGGGCGGCAGCCTCGAAGACATCCACACCACCGTCACCCACGGCATCCGCAACGGCACCGATCCCGAGGCGCGCTATTCCGCCATGCCGGCCTTCGGTCGCGACGGGCTTCTGGAGCGGCCGCAGGTCGCCGCGGTGGTGCAGTACGTCCGCCAGATCTCGGGGCAGGAGGCCGACGCGGCCCTCGCGGCCGAGGGCGCGGCGGTCTTCGCCGACAACTGCACCGCCTGCCATGCCGAGGACGGCACCGGCGACCGGGCGCAGGGCGCGCCCGACCTGACCGACGCGATCTGGCTCTATGGCGGCGATGTCGCCACCCTGACCGAGACGGTGAGCGGCGCGCGCTTCGGCGTGATGCCAAGCTGGGGCGACCGGCTGTCCGAGGCCGAGATCCGCGCCGTGGCCAGCTATGTCCACGCGCTGGGCGGCGGCGAGTGACCAGGGCGGCCGGTCCCGCCTGCGGCCATGCGCACCCCCCTGCGGCCGGCGGGCGCCGGGACGGCGCGCCGTTTCCGCCTGTCGCGCATTTTCGGAAAACGGCGCGCATTCTTTCTGTGGCCCCGTCGCGAAAGCTGCGGGGCCAACGTTTTTTCGCCTGAAATCCGGGTTGCGGCATTGATTCGCCCCTTTCTTGCCCAGATCGCCCGGCAGGAAGGATGCAAGACCCGCGACAGGCAGAAGCCCGTCGCTAGCAACAGGATGCAGAACGCATGTTGATCAAGGCAATCAAGCGCTTCATGCGCGCCGAGGACGGGGCACTGGCGATCGACTGGTTCGCCATCTCGACCGGGGTCCTCGGACTGGGCGCGATCACCACCGCCGCCGTCGTCGGGACGATGGCCGCCAATCCCGCGCACGAGGCCAAGCCCGCCTCGGCCACCGCGACCTCGGCCAGCAACGGCACCTGGCGCCCGATGGCGCTCGACGCCGACGAGGTGCAGGCGACGATCCTCAAGGCCGCGTCGATGGAGCGCGAGGATCTGGAGCGGATGAAGAAGGACCTGCTGCCCTACGCCCGCGCCGAGGTCGTCTCGGACATGCAGACCAAGCGGCTCGCCGACACCTTCTTCATCATCAGTGCCGAACTGGCCAAGCGCAGCTCGAACTGATCCCCGCGCGGCCGCGACGGCCCCGAACGGCATGACCCGGCTGCGGCACCCGCCCCGGCCGGTCGCGCCGTTCCGGACCGCCGCAGGCGCGCCCGCGCGCCGTCGCGCGGATCGCGCCGCCGGGCGCACGGGCCGGCCNGCGACGGCCCCGAACGGCATGACCCGGCTGCGGCACCCGCCCCGGCCGGTCGCGCCGTTCCGGACCGCCGCAGGCGCGCCCGCGCGCCGTCGCGCGGATCGCGCCGCCGGGCGCACGGGCCGGCCGGTCGGCCGCCCGCGGCGGCCAAAGCTGCAACGGCCGCACGACATTCTCGCCCCCGCTTGATCTGCGTCAAGGCCGCGCCGGGCCCGGCGCGCGAAGACATCCGCAGAACCTGCCCGAGGTCCGCGATGTCTTCGACCGAGCCTGCCCCCAGCCTCTATGCCGCGCGCGAGCCGGTGTTCCCCCGCCGCGTCTCGGGCCGCTTCCGGCGGCTGAAGTGGGTGCTGATGGCGGTGACGCTGGGGATCTACTACGTCACGCCCTGGCTGCGCTGGGACCGCGGTCCGGGCATGCCCGACCAGGCGGTGCTGGTCGACCTCGCGGGGCGGCGGTTCTTCTTCTTCATGATCGAGATCTGGCCGCACGAATTCTACTTCGTCGCGGGGCTCTTGATCATGGCCGGGCTCGGGCTGTTCCTGTTCACGGCGGCGCTGGGCCGGGTCTGGTGCGGCTATGCCTGCCCGCAGACGGTCTGGACCGATCTCTTCATCCTCGTCGAACGCTGGGTCGAGGGCGACCGCAACGCGCGCCTCAGGCTCTGGCACCAGCGGTGGGATGCCCGCAAGGCGCGGCTGCGCCTGACGAAATGGGCGCTGTGGCTGGTGATCGGGCTCGCGACCGGCGGCGCCTGGGTGTTCTACTTCGCCGACGCGCCGACGCTGGCGCGCGACCTGCTCGCCGGCCAGGCCCATCCCGTGGCCTACACCACCATGGCGATCCTGACCGCGACCACCTTCGCCTTCGGCGGCTTCGCGCGCGAACAGATCTGCATCTATGCCTGCCCCTGGCCGCGGATCCAGGCCGCGATGATGGACGAGAACACCCTGACCGTCAGCTATCGCGACTGGCGCGGCGAGCCGCGCGGCAAGCTGCGGGCCGAGGGCGCGGGCGACTGCATCGACTGCCGGGCCTGCGTGAACGTCTGCCCGATGGGCATCGACATCCGCGACGGCCAGCAACTGGCCTGCATCACCTGCGCGCTGTGCATCGACGCCTGCAACGACACGATGGACCGGATCGGCAAGCCCCGCGACCTCGTCGGCTATCTCGCGCTGCGCGACGAGGCGGTCGAACGCGCCGGCGGCCACCCGCGGCAGCTCTGGCGCCACGTCTTCCGGCCCCGGACGCTGGTCTACACCACGCTCTGGGCCGGGATCGGCGTCGGACTGGTGGTGGCGCTGTTCCTGCGCTCGCCCTTCGACGTCAACGTGGCCCCGGTGCGCAACCCGCTGTTCGTCACCCTCGCCGACGGCGCGATCCGCAACACCTACGAGATCCGCCTGCGCAACAAGCAGGCCGCGCCGCGCGACTTCCGGCTGTCGGCCGACGGGCTGCCGGGCCTGACCGTGACCGCCGAGGGGGCCGAGGGCGCCACCGTGCGCGTGCCCGCCGACGCGACGGGCGAGGTGCGGCTCTACCTCGTCGCGCCGGCGGGCTCGCCGGGGGCCACCACCGAGAGAAGCGACATCGCGATCTGGATCGAGGACACGGCCAGCCGCGACCGGGTCGGAACCGACACCGTGTTCCATGGACGGGGGAACTGACATGCAGGCGCAGCAAGATCCGGGCAGGCCGCTGACGGGCCGCAAGGTGCTGGCGATCACCGTCTCGGCCTTCGCGGTGATCATCGCCGTGAACGTCTACATGGCGGTGCAGGCGGTCACGACCTTCCCGGGGCTCGAGGTCGCGAATTCCTATGTCGCAAGCCAGACCTTCGACGCCGACCGCGCCGCGCAGCAGCGGCTGGGCTGGCGGCTGACGCACCGCTATGCCGCCGGACGGCTGATCCTCGACATCCGCGACGCGCAGGGCCGGCCCGCGCGCGTGGCCGCGCTCTCTGCCCTCGTCGGGCGCAAGACCGAGGCGCGCGAGGATACGTCCCCCGCCTTCGCCTTCGACGGCCAGGCCTGGTCGGCGCCGGTGACGCTCGCCCCGGGCGCCTGGCTGATCCACCTCGAGGCGCGGGCCGCGGACGGCACCGTCTTCCGCCAGCGGCTCGACATGACGGTCGGGGGCTGAGCGCGATGGCCGCAGCGATCTCGGCCTGCCCGGCCTGCACCGCAGCACCCGCGGCCGAGGTGCTCGCCCGCCAGCCGCCCGGCCGGGCGCGGCTGATGCTGTCGCTGCCGACGGCGCATTGCGCGGCCTGCATCTCGGATGTCGAACGTGCACTCGCCGCCCATCCCGGCGTCGCCTCGGCGCGGGTGAACCTGTCGCGCCGCCAGGTCGCGGTCGAGGCCGCGCCCGGCGTCGCCGCCCCCGATCTGGTCGCCGTGCTCGCCCGCGCCGGCTACGAGGCGCACGAACTCGACCCCGACGCGCTGCGGCTGACCGAAACCGACCGGCGCGGCCGCGACCTGCTGATGCGGCTTGGCGTGTCGGGCTTCGCGATGATGAACATCATGCTGCTGTCGGTCGCGGTCTGGTCCGGCGCCGAGGGCGCGAGCCGCGACATGTTCCACTGGATCTCGGCCGCGATCGCGCTGCCGACGGTGGCCTTCGCCGGCCAGCCGTTCTTCGCCGGCGCCCTCGCGGCGCTGCGCGCGCGCCGGCTGGGGATGGACGTGCCGGTCTCGCTCGGGCTGGTGCTCGCCTCGGCGATGTCGCTCTACGAGACCGCGAACCACGGCCATCAGGTCTATTTCGACGGCGCGGTGATGCTGTCGTTCTTCCTGCTCACCGGGCGCTACCTCGAATACCGCGCCCGCGCCGCCGCCCGCTCCGCGGCCGAGGAGCTGGCCGCGCTCGAGGTGCCGCGCGCCCATCGCCTGACCGCGACCGGCGAGGAGGAGGTGGCGATCGCCGCGCTCCGTCCCGGCGACCGGGTCCTCGTCCGGCCCGGCCAGCGGCTGCCCTGCGACGGCGTCGTGCTGATGGGCGCCTCGGAACTCGACCGCTCGCTCCTGACCGGCGAGACCCGGCCGGTGGCCGCCGCGCCCGGCGCCGCGGTCGCGGCCGGCGAGGTCAACCTGACCGGCCCGCTGACGGTGACCGTCACCGCGGCCGGGCGCGACTCCAGCCTCAACCGCATGGCGGACCTCGTCGCGATCGCCGAGGGGGCGCGCGACCGCTATGCCTCGCTCGCCGACCGGATGGCGCGGGCCTATGCGCCGGTGGTGCACGCGCTGTCGGCCGCGGCCTTCGCCGGCTGGCTCTGGGCCTCGGGCGGCGACCTGCGGCTGGCGCTGAACGTCGCGGTGGCGGTGCTGATCATCACCTGCCCCTGCGCGCTCGCGCTCGCGGTGCCGGCGGTCGTCACCGCCGCCTCGGGCCGGCTGTTCCGCCGCGGCCTGCTGATCAAGAACCCCACCGCGCTCGAGCGGCTGGCCGAGATCGACACCGTGGTCTTCGACAAGACCGGCACGCTGACCCTTGGCGCGCCCGTGCCCGCGGATCTTGCGGCGCTGCCCGCGCCCGGCCGGGCCGCGGCGCTGGCGCTCGCGCGGGCCTCGTCGCACCCGCTGGCGCAGGCGCTCGCGGCCGCGCTGGCCGAAGACACCGTGCCCGCCCCGGTCACCGGGCTGCGCGAGATCGCGGGGCAGGGGGTCGAGGGGAGGCTCGACGGCACCCGCCTGCGGCTCGGGCGCGCCGAGTGGCTGGGGCTCGCGCCGGGGGGGCGCAGCGCGACCTGGCTGGCCATCGGCGACGCGCCCCCGGTCGAGATCGCCTTCGCCGACCGCCTGCGCCCCGGCGCCGAGACGGCGGTGGCGGCGCTGCGGGCGCAGGGCAAGCGGGTGGCGCTGCTGTCGGGCGACGTCGCCCCGGCGGTGGCGGAACTGGCGGCGCGGCTGGGGATCGACGACTGGCACGCCGGCCAGCGCCCCGAGGACAAGGCCCGCCACCTGCAGCGCCTGGCCGAGGGCGGCGCGAAGGTGCTGATGATCGGCGACGGGCTGAACGACACCGCGGCGCTGGCGCTGGCCCATGCCTCGATCTCGCCGGCCTCGGCGCTGGATGCGGCGCGGGCGGCCTCGGACATCGTGCTGCTGGGCCAGGATCTCGCGCCGGTCGCGGGCGCGGTGCGGCTTGCCGCCGCCGCCCGGTCCCTGATCAAGCAGAACTTCGCGATCTCGCTGGGCTACAACGCCATCGCGGTGCCGCTGGCGCTGGCGGGCTTCGCCACGCCGCTCGCCGCCGCGGTGGCGATGTCCCTCAGCTCGCTCAGCGTGTCGTTGAACGCGCTGCGGCTGCGCTAGGAGAACGCGATGCAGATGCTCGTCCTGCTGATCCCGGTCTCGCTCGGCCTCGGCGGCCTCGGGCTCGCGGCCTTCGTGTGGAGCCTGCGCGCCCGGCAGTACGACGATCCCAAGGGCGATGCCCAGCGCATCCTGGCCCCCGACTGGGACGATCACCCGAAACCCTGAGGCGAGCGGCGCCGCAAACGACAACGGGCCCCGAAGGGCCCGTCGATCCGGTGCGCCGCATCCTGCGCCCGTCTGCCCGACCCTGGGTCAGGGCCCGACGACGGTGCATTCCCGGCCGCGGGCCTCGAAGCGGCGGCAGGCGGCGGCGGCCATCTCGTCCGAGAGGCCGACGAAGTTGGCGTCGTACCCGCCCTTGTTCGGCACGACCTTGCGCAGGCTCTCGCCCAGCGTGGCGCTTTCGGTCAGCGCGGTCTGCAGCAGCGCCCGCTCGGCATTGTAGCGCGAGGCATAGTGCCCGATCGTGATCCCGTAGTGGCGCCCGCCCGAGGTCGAGGCGCGGCTGACGACCTCGAGTTCCGGCGCGCCGGCGATGTCGCCCGCGCCGTCCTGCGACGACACCAGCATGATCATGCCGGGGCGCGAGGGCGGCGGCTCGACGCCCGGGGCGGCGGGCTCGGTGCCGATGGTCTCGGCCAGCTCCAGCGTCTCGGGCTGCGGCGCGGTCGACTGGAACAGCGCGACGGCGGTGCCGGTCGCCGGGGCGGGGGCCGGATCTGCCACGGGGGCCGCGGCCACGGTCTCGGTCGCCTCCTGCACCTGGTCGAGCGCGGCGATCTCCGCGCGCACCTCGGCCGGCATCGGCGCGGGCGTCGCCGCGTCGGGCACCAGCGCCGCCAGCTCGGCGGCGGGCGGGGCGGGGTCGGGCATCAGGTCGGCGGGCCGCGCCTCGGGGCGCAGATCGGCGACGCCCGCGACCGCGACCGGCGCCTCGCCCAGCGCTTCGGCCTCCTCGTCACCCATCTCGGCGATGGCGGCATCGGGGGCGACGGCGGCCTCGGCGGCGGCGGGCTGCACGGCGGCCAGCGCCGCGTCGATGCCGTCGCTCATCGCCACCAGCATCTCGGGCGGGGCGGCGTTCAGGTTGCCCGGGCGGGCGATCGGGCGCAGGCTTTTCTCGACGGCGACCTGCAGGCGGATGGTCTTGCCGGCGCCGGTCGGGCTGATCGGCAGCCCGTCGTCGACCTTGGCCACGAAGGCGGGTTCGGACGGCTTCTGCACCGGGGCCGACTTCGGCGCGCGGGCAAAGCCCATGTCCAGCAGATCGGCCATCTTGCTGTTGCGCCAGGCGGTCGACTGGCCGCCGAGGATCGTGGCGATGATGCGCACGTTGCCGCGCTGGGCCGAGGCGGTCAGGTTGAAGCCCGCGGCCGAGGTGTAGCCGGTCTTGATCCCGTCGGCGCCCTTGTAGGCGTTCAGGAACTTGGCGTTGGTCGAATAGACCGGCGCGATCCCGGCATCGGCCGAGCGGCGCGAGAAGATGTTGTAGTACTGGGGATAGTCGTAGAACAGGTGCCGCCCGAGGATCGACATGTCATGCGCGGTCGACAGGTGCCCCTCGCGGGTCAGGCCGTTCGGGTTCTTGAACGTGGTGTTCTTCATCCCGATCTGGCGCGCGGTGGCGTTCATCATCGCGGCAAAGCCGTCCTCGTCGCCGCCGATCGCCTCGCCGATCGCCATCGCGGCGTCGTTGGCCGACTTGATCGCGGCGGCGCGGATCAGGTAGCGCAGCGCGATCCGCTGACCCGAGCGCAGCCCCAGCTTCGACGGCGCCTGGCCCGCGGCCTTCGAGGTGATCGTCACCGGGGTGTCCAGCGTGATCTGCCCGTGCTCGATCGCCTGGAACGCCAGGTAGAGCGTCATCATCTTGGTCAGCGAGGCCGGATGCAGGCGGGTGTCGGCATTCTCGGAATACAGCGTCTCGCCGGTGCGCGCATCCATGACATAGGCGGCATAGGGCGCCGCCATCGCAGATGTCGTCATCACGATAAGTGCCGCGATAAGCGGCACGAAGCTGTGGAGTGCCCACTGCCCGGGAAGCCTGCCCACTGTTTAGCCTTTCACTGCCTCGACCCCGATCGCCTCGGGGCTCGTTCCCACCGGTCTTCTGCCGGTTGTTTGGCGCGATGCTAACACGTCATTCCAGACGCGAAAACACCCTTCTTTCAAAGGGTTTTTCGGGTTTCTTAAAACGAGTCGCGCCCTTCCTACATCTGGTGTTCCCGCGCATGGCGACCACCATAGGCGCGATCCGGGGCTGCTCAAAACGCAGGCATCACTCGGCCAGTCGCGGCAGCAGCGCCGGCAGGGCCGACAGGTCGGCGATCTCGGCAAAGCGCGGGGCGGTGCGCGGCGGCTCGGCATGTTCCAGCGCCCAGGTCAGGTCGTGGGGCACGTGCACGCCCCAGGCCCCGGCCTCGATCGCGGGAATGACATCCGATTTCAAAGAGTTGCCGATCATCATCGCCCGGTCGGGGCGCTGGCCGTGCCGCGCGAAGATCCGGGCGTAGGTCGGCGCGGTCTTGTCCGACACGATCTCGACCGCGTCGAACATCTCGCCCAGACCCGATTGCGCCAGCTTGCGCTCCTGGTCGAGCAGGTCGCCCTTGGTGATCAGCATCACCCGGTGGCCGCCGTCCGCCGCCGCGGCCACCGCGTCGCGGGCATGGGGCAGAAGCTCGATCGGATGGGCAAGCATCTCGCGCCCGGCGGCCAGGATCTCGGCCACGACGAAGCCGGGCAGGCGGCCGCCGGTCACCTCGACGGCGGTCTCGATCATCGACAGGGTGAAGCCCTTCACCCCGAAGCCGTAGAGGCCGACGTTGCGCCGCTCGGCCGCCAGCAGCCGCGCGTCGAGATCGCCGGTCTCGGCATGGTCGGCCAGCAGCGCGGCGAAGCGGTCCTGGGTCAGGCGGAAGAAGCGCTCGTTGTGCCACAGGGTGTCGTCGGCATCGAAGGCGACCAGGGTGGGGGCAGCTGTCATCGGGGGCCTCGGGTTCGGGGGGCTGGCGGGGCGGATCGGCACCCGCCGTCACGGGTCATCGGGGGTACGCGGCACGAAAGCAGCGCGGTTTCGGTCGGATTCGCACCAAAGCGGGGCTTCCCCGCTGGCGCAAGGCGCCTATATTGGGCATTCGAACCCCGACAAGACGAATCCGATACGGAGCGGAAGCGGTGAGCCAGACACCCTGGATCAATTCGAATGGGACGAATGACCCCGGCAACGACGCCTCGGTCATCACCCGCACGCGTCCGAAGACCCAGCGCCCGCCGCTCTACAAGGTGCTGCTCTTGAACGACGACTACACGCCGATGGAATTCGTGGTGCATGTGCTGGAGCGGTTCTTCGGCCTCACCCACGCCCAGGCGTTCGAGATCATGCTGACCGTGCACAAGAAGGGGCTGGCGGTCGTCGGCGTCTTCAGCTTCGAGGTCGCCGAGACCAAGGTGGCCCAGGTGATGGACTTCGCGCGCCGTCACCAGCACCCGCTGCAATGCACGATGGAAAAGGAATGACGGCACCGCGCCGGGCCCCGCAGGGGCCGCGCGGGTCGTGGACCGGATGACCGACAGCAGACTGACCCTTGCCCTGGATGACGGGGCGGCCCTTCCCGCCGAGGGGACCATCCTCGTGCTGGGCGCCGGCGCGGCGGCCGACCTCTCGGCCCTGCCGCTTGGCCGCTGCCGCTTCGTGCAGCCCTTCGCCCCCGATCACGCGGCGCTCGCCGCCCGCGGCCTCGCGGTCACGGCCATGCCCGAGGGCGAGGGCCATGCCGCGGCGCTGGTCCTGATCCCGCGCGCCCGCGCCGCCGCCGAGGCGCTGGTCGCCGAGGCCATGGCCCGCTGCGCCCCCGGCGCGCCGGTCTGGGTCGACGGCCAGAAGACCGACGGGATCGAGGCGATGCAGAAGGCGCTGGCCCGCCGTGGCGCCGCGGTCGGCGCGGTGACCAGCAAGGCCCATGGCCGCACGCTGGCCCTGTCCGCGGGCCCGGGCTTCGACGACTGGCGCCACGGCGCGTCCGAGGCGGCGCCGGGCTTCGTCACCCGCCCCGGCGTGTTCTCGGCCGACGGGATCGACCCGGGATCGGCGCTGCTCGCCGCGGCGCTCCCCGAGCTGTCGGGCAAGGTCGCCGACCTTGGCGCGGGCTGGGGCTGGCTCTCGGCGCAGGTGCTCGCGCAGCCGAAGGTCAAGCGGCTCGACCTCGTCGAGGCCGACCAGGTCGCGCTCGACTGCGCCCGTGAGAATGTCACCGACCCGCGTGCCCGCTTTCACTGGGCCGACGCCACCGGCTGGCGCCCCGAGGGCGCGCTCGACTGGGTGGTGATGAACCCGCCGTTCCATGCCGGCACCCGCAGCGCCGAGCCTGGCCTCGGCGCGGCCTTCATCGCCGCCGCGGCGCGGATGCTTGCGCCCTCGGGCAGCCTCGTGATGGTCGCCAACCGCCAGCTGCCCTACGAGGCCGAGCTGGCCGCGGCCTTCCTCGAGCATCGCCAGATCGGCGGCGACGGCCGCTTCAAGCTGTTCCTCGCCACCAAGCCTCTGCGCCAGCGCGGCGCGGCGGCCACAGCGCCGGCCCGGCGCGCGCCGGCCAGTCGCGGCCGGCGCTGAAACACGTTAAGATGCCGCTCGGGTGCCCCGCATGGCACCGCGGCCAGGGACCTTCATGAGCTATTCGATATCCGGCAAGACCGCGATCGTCACCGGCGCGGCCAATGGGGTCGGCCTCGCCATCGCGCGGCATTTCGTCGAGAAGGGGGCCAACGTGATGCTCGTCGACATCGACGAGGCGCGGCTCGAGGCAGAGCTTTCCGACTACCCGCGCGACGAGGGGCCGGTGCGGTTCTTCACCGGCGACCTGTGCCAGAAGCTGACGATGGCCAACCTGATCTCGGCCACGGTCGATGCCTTCGACCGCATCGACATCCTGGTCAACGCCAGCCGCCAGATGGCGCTCTCGGACCCGATGTCGCCCGACGACACCCCGCTCGAGGAGATGCTGCGCCAGAACCTCGGCGCGACGCTGCGGCTGTCGCAGCTGGTCGCGCGCCGGATGGCCGCGCAGGCCGCCGACGACCCCGAGGCGACCGGCCCCGCGGGCGCGATCGTCAACCTCTCGACCATCGCAGCCCAGCGCACCCAGCCCGAGCTGCTGGCCTATTCGATCGCCGTCGCGGCGCTCGACCAGGCGACGCGGTCGCTGGCGGTGGCCTATGCGCCGCAGCGGATCCGGGTGAATGCCGTGGCCTTCGGCAGCGTGATGAGCGCCTCGCTGCAGACCGCGCTGCGCGAACACGAGGACTGGCGCGACCAGATCGCCGCCGGCACGCCGCTCGGCCGCATCGGCGCCGCCGCCGAGATCTGCGAGGCGGTGCAGTTCCTCGCCTCGGACGCGGCCTCGTTCGTCACCGGCCAGATCCTGACCGTCGACGGCGGCCGCACGCTGATCGACCCCGTCGGCGTGCCTGCCCACTGAAGGCCCGCCCACTGAAAGTCTGACCACCGAGGGGCCGCCCATCCCGGCGCGCCCCTTCGCCGAAGCGCCGACGCGGGCGCCCCGGCCCGCCGGCACCCCGCATGAGAGAGGCGGCCCGACCTAAGGCCCGACGGGCGGACGGGTCCGCGGGCCCCGCGGCCGATGCCGCGGCGGATCCCGCCGGCCGGCCACGACCGCGACCGCCCGCCTCCGATTGTCCGGCCCCGCCCGTCCGCGCTGGCCAGCCCATCCCGGCCAGCCCATCCCGGCCCGTCCACGCCGGCCAGTCCGGCCCCCGGTCTCAGCCCGGATACTGCACCCGGCAGGCCTGCACCCCGGCGGCGCTGCGCTTGGCCAGCTCGGCGCGCTTCTTCACCATCTCGTCAAGCTTGCGCTGCTCGCTGCCGATGTCGATCGCCACCGGCCGCTCCACGGTGTCGACATAATCGTCAAGGCACATCCGCGGCACGCTGATCACCTCGCGCCGGCCGTCGCGGCCGCGCACCACGTCGCGGTCCCAGCACTGCACCCAGCGCGTCCGCGTCGTCTGGTAGGTCTCGTAGCCGAATCCGCGCGAGACATTGGCCCGGGTCTCGGCGATCAGCCGGTCGAGCGTGTCGAGATCGCGGGTGACGCGGCCGATGCAGCGCTCCTGCGGCGTGGCGCAGGCGGCAAGGATCAGCGGCAGGGCAAGAAGCGGGCTCAGGCGCATGGGATCGGACCTATCGGTTCAGCGCCCGGCAAGGGCGACGCCACACAGGGCGAGGGCATTGGGGTCGGCGGCAAGCAGGCGGGCACGGCTGGCGCGCAGGCTCTCGAGCTTGGCGCGCTCGGCCGCGGGGTCGATGGCGCGGGGGCCCCGCTCCGGCACCCGGCCGGTCCCGCCCGAGGAACAGACCGACATCCCGATCCGCCCGCCCGATCCGAGGCAGACCCCGGTCGAGATCCGCGGCCCCGCCGCGGTGGCGCCATCGCCCCGGGCAAAGCCGCGATCGAGATTGCCCTCGGTCTCGGCGATCAGCGCGTCGAGGCTGCGCAGCCGGGTGACGGTGTCGGTGCGGCATTCGGGCGGGGGCGTCGCGCAGGCCGCGAGCAGCGCCAGCGGCGCCAGCACGGCGATCACCCGGCGCTTCGGGGCGTGACGCATCGATTCCAGACCTCCCGGCGGGCCGAGGGCCGGCCCGTTGCCGCGATCATATCGCTCGGCGCGGCGATTGCCACTCCCCTCGCGCAGACCGCGCGGAGGCGGCGGGGGACCGGCCCCGCCAAGCAGCCCGCTGAGGCGACCCCGGCAAGGGGACGGACGCCGGCGGGCGGGCCGGGGGTCGCGACGGCAGGGCGACATCCCGGCCGGACGCGCCCGCCCGCGCGCCCGCCAGCGCCGCCAGCGCCGCCGGTCGCACGGACCGGAATCGTTGGCCCCGGCGGGCCAAACCGAGCGCCCGCGCGGCGAAGACCGTCGCATTGCCCTGTCCGCCCGCCTGCGCGCAGACCGGGCGGCGCGGCGGCCCGCGGCCCCGCCGCGCGGGCCCTTGCCCGGGCGCGCCGGGGATGACAGGCACGGGGACGACGGGAATGACGTCCCCCTTGCGCAGGACAGGGCCTGCGGGCAGGGCGCGGGGGGGCTGTCGGCAGGCACCGCCCGCGCGTGCACGCGCCCCGCCAGCGCCGCCGGTCGGATGGACCGGGATCGCCGGCCCCGGCAGGCAAACCCGAACGCCCGCGCGGCGAAGGCCGCCGCATCGCCCTGCCGGCCCGCCCGCTCGCGGGCCGGGCGCCCGCCGCGGCCTGCCGCACCGTCGCGCGGGTCTTGGCCGGGCGGGGGCGCGGTGCTAGTCAGGGCCGATGCGACCGAGTGCCGGAGACCGCCCCCAATGACCGAAGCTTCCGAAACCGCGGCCGCCTTCGCCACCGAGCGGGCCGAGGCCTCGGCCTGGTTCCGCAGCCTGCGCGACCGGATCGTCGCCGCCTTCGAGGCGCTCGAGGACGGCCCCGCCCATGGCGCCGAGGCGCGCGCCCCGGGCCGGTTCGAGCTGTCGCAGACCCGCCGCACCGCGCCCGACGGCGGCGATGCCGGCGGCGGGCTGATGAGCGTGATGCGCGAGGGCCGGGTGTTCGAGAAGGTCGGCGTCAACGTCTCGACCGTGCACGGCAGCCTCGGCGAGCGGGCCCAGAAGGCGATGGCCGCGCGCGGCGTGCCCGGCATGGCCGAGGACCCGCGGTTCTGGGCCTCGGGCATCAGCCTGGTGGCGCACATGCGCAACCCGCACGTGCCGGCGGTGCACATGAACACCCGGATGTTCTGGACCCCGCATGCCTGGTGGTTCGGCGGCGGCGCCGATCTCAATCCCTGCCTCGCCTACCCCGAGGACACGGCCTGGTTCCACGACACCCTCGCCGCCCCCTGCGAGGCGGCCGAGCCCGGCCGCTACGCCCGGCTGAAGGCCTGGGCGGACGAATATTTCTTCATCCCGCACCGCGGCCGGGCCCGCGGCGTCGGCGGCATCTTCTACGACGACCTCAACACCGGCGACTTCGCGGCCGACTTCGCCTTCACCCGCGCGGTCGGCGCGGCGTTCCTGCCCGCCTTCCAGCCGCTGGTCGAGCGCCGCCGCGAAATCCCCTGGACCCCCGAGGACCGCGAGGCCCAGCTCGTCCACCGCGGGCTCTATGCCGAATACAACCTCGTCTACGACCGCGGCACGAAGTTCGGGCTGGAATCGGGCCATGATGCGAATGCCGTGCTGATGAGCCTGCCGCCGCTCGCGAAGTGGATCTGACCCCTTGGGCGGCGTCTCTTCCGACACGCTCGCCGCCTTCCTGCTCGCCTCGGCGCTGATCGAGCTCACGCCGGGGCCGAACATGGCCTGGCTCGCCGTCGTCGCCGCGACCGAGGGGCGCCGGCCGGGCTTCGCGGCGGTGGCGGGCGTGGCGCTGGGGCTGGGGGCGATCGGCCTTGCGGCGGCGCTCGGCGCCGCGGCGGCGGTGACGGCGAGCCCTGCGCTCTACCACGCGATGGGCTGGGCCGGGGTCGGCTACCTGCTCTACCTCGCCTGGGACGGCTGGCGCAGCGCCGGCGGCCCGGCCGGGGCCACGCGGGTCTCGGCCCGGCGCGCCTTCCGCCGCGGCCTCGTGACCAACCTGCTCAACCCCAAGGCGGCGGTGTTCTACCTCTCGGTGCTGCCCGCCTTCCTGGCCGGGCCCGACGGCACGCTGACCCTGACCCTGGCCTATGTCGCCACCGCCACCGCGATCCATGCCGCGATCGTCGCGCTCGCGGGCTTCGCGCGGCGCCTGCTCGAGACCCCGACGACCGAGCGGGCGCTGCGCCGCGCGCTCAGCCTCTCGCTGGTGCCGGTCGCGCTCTGGCTCGCGCTCAAGCTCTGACCCTTGCGCCGCCGCCGCCGCCGCCCTATCTGGGCCGCCGAACCGCCCGCGACACCCACAGGACCCGGAGCCCCGCCATGGCCGACATCGAGATCCGCGCCGAGATCTGCACCGCCGAGACCGATGCCGAGAACACGATCGTCGGCTTCGCCGTCTCCGAGGACGAGGAGGACGGCTACATCCTGTTCCAGCAGGACGGCGCCCCGGGCACCGGCCCGGTCTGGCTCGAGGTTTCGGACGAGATCTTCGGCGCCCATGACGCGATCGAGGCGATCGACATCGCCGACGGGCTGATCCGCGTCTCGATCCGGCCCGGGCTCGTCGCGAAATTCGGCATGATCCGCGACGTCGAGGTGCGCCCCGCCAAGGGCGTCGCCGGCTGGTCCGAAGCGCGCGCGCTCCTGCGCCGGATGCTGCCCGAAACCTGATCGCCCCGACACGGTCCGCCCCTACACGGGCCGCCCCTACACAGGCCGCGCCGCGACGGGCCGCCCCGACACGCGGCCTCTCCAACACCTCGCCTCTCGACTTTGTCCAAATATCCCGGGGGTCCGGGGGCTGGCCCCCGGTCCGCCCTCGGGTACCCTGACCCTCAGCCGTTCCGGATCGTCTCGATCATCAGCGCGACATTCTCGGGATCGGCATCGGGGGTGATCCCGTGCCCGAGGTTGAAGATGTGCGGCCCGCCGCGGAACGCCTCGACCACGGCGCGGGTGGCCTCGACCAGCGGCGCGCCCCCCGTCACCATGTGCCGGGGATCGAGGTTGCCCTGCACGCAGCCGTCGCGCTGCACCTGCGCCGCCGCCCAGGCCGGGTCGACCGAGTTGTCGAGCGCCACGCAGTCGGCCCCGACCGCGCGGGCGAAGCCCTCGTAGCGCGGGCCCGCCTCGCGCGGGAAGGCGATCACCGGCAGGCCCGGGTGGCGCGCCTTCAGCGCCGCGATGATCCGCCGCGCGGGCGCGAGCGCGAAGTCGTCGAAATCCCGGCCCGTCAGGCTGCCGGCCCAGCTGTCGAACAGCTTCACCACCTCGGCCCCGGCCTCGACCTGCATCGACAGATAGTCGATCGTCGCCTCGGTGATGCGGTCGATCAGCGCCGTGAAGCTGGCGCGGTCTGCGGCCTTGAACGCATGCGCCGGCCCCTGGTCGGGGGTGCCGCGGCCGGCGACCATGTAGGTGGCCACCGTCCAGGGCGCGCCCGCGAAGCCGATCAGCGTCGTCTCGGCCGGCAGCTCGCGCGACAGGATCCGCACCGTCTCGTAGACCGGGGCGAGCGTGTCGTGGATCGCCGCGGCGGGCTTCAGCGCCGCGAGATCGGCAGCCGAGGTCACCGTCGACAGCCGCGGCCCCTCGCCGGGCGCGAACCACAGGTCCAGCCCCAGCGCCTGCGGCACCAGCAGGATGTCGGCAAACAGGATCGCCGCGTCGAAGCCGTAGCGGCGGATCGGCTGCAGCGTGACCTCGGCGGCAAGTTCGGGCGCATAGCACAGCGACAGGAAATCGCCCGCCTGCGCCCGGGTCGCGCGGTATTCGGGCAGATAGCGCCCGGCCTGGCGCATCATCCAGACCGGCGGCACCGCCTGCCGCTCGCCCGCCAGCGCGCGCAGGATCGTCTTCGTCGGGCGGCTCGTAGCGGCGGTCGGGGTCTGGGTCATCGGGCACTCCTCTGGCCCGCCCTTCAAGACCGGGGGGCGGGGGGGTGTCAAGCCGCGCGACGCCTGCGCGCTCCACGGGCCCGCCTCCGCCCTCTCGCATGCCGCCCGCCGCGTGGCCCCCGTTGCGCGACGGGGCGCCGGGCGCTAAGCGGTGCGCATGAACATGCCCTCGCCAGATGCCCCGCTGAAGATCGGCACCCGCGGCTCGCCGCTGGCGCTTGCCCAGGCCTTCGAGACCCGCGACCGGCTGATGGCCGCGCATGGCCTGCCCGAGGCCGCCTTCGAGATCGTCGCGATCTCGACCACCGGCGACCGGGTGCAGGACCGGGCGCTCTCGGCGCTCGGCGGCAAGGGGCTGTTCACCAAGGAGATCGAGGAGGGGCTTGCCTCGGGTGCGCTGCACATCGCGGTGCACTCGATGAAGGACATGCCAACCCAGCTGCCCGAGGGGCTGGCCATGGGCGCCTACCTTCCGCGCGAGGACCCGCGCGACGCCTTCGTCTCGCTCGCCCACCGCTCGATCCTCGACCTGCCGCAGGGCGCGATCGTCGGCACCTCGAGCCTGCGCCGGCGCGCGCAGCTTGCGCATCGCCGGCCGGACCTCAAGCTGGTCGAATTCCGCGGCAACCTGCAGACCCGCCTGCGCAAGCTCGAGGACGGCGTCGCCACCGGCACCTTCCTTGCCATGGCCGGGCTGAACCGGATGGGCATGACCGACGTGCCGCGCGCCGCGATCGCCCCCGAGGAGATGCTGCCGGCGGTGGCGCAGGGCGCGATCGGGATCGAGCTGCGCGCCGACGACGCCGCCACCGCGGCGCTGATCGCGCCGATCCACGACCGCGACACCGGCCTGCGGCTCGCGGCCGAGCGTGCTTTCCTCGCGACGCTCGACGGCTCGTGCCAGACCCCGATCGCGGGCTTCGCCGAGCTGGTGGGCGACCGGCTGCGGCTGCGCGGCGAGATCCTGCGTCCCGACGGCTCCGCGGTGATCCGCGGCGAGACCGAGGGCGCGGCCGACGACGGCGCGGCGCTTGGCGCGGCCCTCGCGCACGAGCTGCTGGGGCAGGCGGGTCCGGGCTTCCTCGCCGGTCACTGAGCGGCCGTCACCGAGCGGCCATCGCGGGCCGGCCGTCCCCGGCCGGCGGCCTCCCGATGCGGCCGGTGCGCCGCAGGGCTGTGCATCGTTTCGCGAAACCTGTGGATCGTCCCGAATTTCGCCGCATTCACCGCGTCTTCTTTACCCAAGCTTAAGGAGGAGGCCGCTGTGATGTCTGCGCCAGTTGTGAGGAGTTCCGCCATGCCACCCATGATGCAGCCGCCCTATGCCGAGGCTGACCGCCGCTCGGTCTCGGGCCGGATCTACGAACCCTCGGGCCGCCTGCGCCCTCGGGGCGAGGCGCCGCGGCGGCTCGACCGCGATCTGGTGCTGCGGCTGTCGCTGGGGGTGAATCTGGCGCTGGTCGTCCTGCTGATCGGCGCGATCAGGCCGTTCTGACCCGCGATCCGGCCGGTGTGGGCCGGGGCGGGCGGACTGCGGGCGCCTTGGTCGGCTGATTGGGGCGGGGCGGTTCAGCCGATCGTCTTGCCCGGATTCAGCAGGCCCTTCGGGTCAAGCGCGGCCTTGATCGCGCGCATCACGTCACGCGCCACCGGCGATTTCAGCGCCCGCATCTCGGCCTGTTTCGACAGGCCGATGCCATGCTCGGCCGAGAACGAGCCGCCCAATCGCACCGCCTCCTCGCCGATCGCCAGCCGAATCGCCTCGATCACCGCCGGATCGCCGGTCGTCGGATAGACGGTGTAGTGATAGTTCCCGTCGCCCAGATGGGCGATGTACAGAAGGTCGGCCCCCGGATCGATCGCCGCCAGCCGCGGCGCCATCGCGTCAAGATAGGCCTGCATCCGGTCCAGCGGCAGCGCGACGTCGCAATCGACGATCGGCACCACGTTCAGGGTGATCTCGGCCGCGCTCTCGCGCGTGACCCACATCTGCCGTCGCTGCTGCCCCGACTGCGCGATCACCGCGTCCAGCACCTCGCCCCGCTCCATCGCCGCCGCCAGCGCGGCCTCGAGATCCGCGGTCAGCGGCAGGCTGCCATCCGGCCCCGGCACCCCCGCCGCCGGCGCGGCCGAGCCAAGCTCGACCAGCACGGTGACCGGCGGGACCTCGGCGAAGGGGCAGGCGATGTCGGGCCGGAATCGCGCCATCCGCCGCCAGTAGCGATCGGGCATGAATTCGAAGGCCTCGACCAGCCCGCCGCTCTCGCCCTGCAGCCGGTTCAGCAGCCCCAGCGCCGTCGTCAGGTCCGGCAGGGCCACCATCGCCGTCGCATGCGCGACCGGCGCCGGCACCAGCTTCAGCACCGCCGCGGTGACGATGCCCAGCGTGCCCTCGGCCCCGACGATCAGGTCCTTCAGGTCATAGCCGGTGTTGTCCTTGTGCAGCGCCCCCATCAGGTCCAGCACCCGCCCGTCGGCCAGCACCACCTCGACCCCCAGAACCAGCGCCCGGGTATTGCCATAGCGCACCACGTTCGAGCCGCCGGCATTGGTCGAGACGAATCCGCCAACCCTGGCAGAGCCTTGCGCGCCGAAGCTCAACGGAAAGCTCAGGCCGTGCGCGGCCACCGCCGCGTGGACCTGCGCCAGCACCACCCCCGCCTCGGCGATGCAGACCCGCGCGCCGGCGCGGATCTCGCGGATCCGGTTCAGCCGCTCGAGCGACAGCATCAGCTGCCCCTCGGCATGGGTGCCGCCCGCAAGGCCGGTGTTGCCCGAGACCGGCACCACCGCAACCCCCGCGGCATCGGCCGCGCGCATCACCCCGGCCACCTCCCCGGTGTCGGCCGGTCGCAGCACGGCCAGCGGCGTCCAGGCATATTTGCCTGTCCAGTCGCGGGTATAGCCGGCGGCGTCGTCGCCGGTCAGCACATGGGCGGGGCCCAGCAGGGCGCGCAGGGTTTCCAGAAGCTCGGTCATCGCGAAGTCCTTGGCCAGACGCCGCAACTTGTCCGAAACCTGACGCGGATTGACCAGAGCCAATCGTCCCCGGCAGTGCAGCATCGACGCATCTGATGGAGTACCGCCGATGTCGAACGACCCGCTTCTCCAGCCCTGGCGGCTGAAGCACCTGACCTTCAAGAACCGCGTGATGTCGACCTCGCACGAGCCGGCCTATTCCGAGGACGGGATGCCGACCGAGCGCTATCGGCTCTATCACCGCGAGAAGGCCCGGGGCGGGATCGCGCTGACGATGACCGCGGGATCGGCGGTGGTGTCGCAGGACAGCCCCGAGGCCTTCGGCAACCTGCAGGCCTATCGCGATGAAATCGTGCCGTATCTCAAGGCCTTGGCCGACGACTGCCACGAACACGACTGCAAGGTGATGATCCAGCTTACCCATCTTGGCCGCCGCACCGGCTGGGCCAAGGGCGACTGGCTGCCGGTGATCTCGGCCTCGCCGGTCCGCGAGGCGGCGCATCGCAGCTTCCCCAAACAGGCCGAGGACTGGGATCTCGAGCGGGTGATCGCCGATTTCGCCGCCGCGGCGCAGCGGATGCAGGCGGCCGGGCTCGACGGGATCGAGATCGAATCCTATGGCCACCTGCTGGACGGGTTCTGGTCGCCGGCGACGAACCGACGCGAGGACGAGTGGGGCGGATTGCTTGAAAACCGGATGCGGCTGAGCGACGCGGTGATCGACGCGGTGCGCGCGGCGGTCGGGCCCGACTTCATCGTCGGCATCCGAATGGTGGCGGACGAGCAGATGGAGCAGGGGATCTCGAAGGCCGAGGGCCTTGAGATCGCGCGCCGTGTCGCATCGTCTGGAAAGTTCGATTTCATCAACCTGATCCGTGGCCACATCGATACCGACGCCGCCCTGACCAAGGTGATCCCGATCCAGGGCATGGCCTCTGCGCCGCATCTCGACTTCGCGGGCGAGGTTCGGCAAGCCACGGGGATCGCGATGTTCCATGCCGCGCGGATCCCGGACGTGGCCACCGCGCGCCACGCGATCGCGAGCGGCAAGCTCGACATGGTGGGGATGACCCGCGCCCATATCGCCGATCCGCATATTGTCCGAAAAGTGCAGGCGGGGATCGAGGATCGGATCCGGCCCTGCGTCGGCGCGACCTATTGCCTCGACCGGATCTACGAGGGGGGCGGGGCGCTGTGCATCCACAATGCCGCCACCGGCCGCGAGGCGACGATGCCGCACGAGATCCCGAAGGCCGAAACCGCGCGGCGGGCGGTGGTGATCGGGGCCGGGCCCGCCGGGCTCGAGGCGGCGCGGGTCGCGGCCGAGCGCGGGCACGAGGTCACGGTGTTCGAGGCCGCGCCGCAGGCGGGCGGGCAGGTGCGGCTGCTGTCGTCGCTCGCGCGGCGGCGCGAGATGATCGGGATCGTCGACTGGCGGCTGGCGGAGCTGGAGCGGCTGGGCGTCGAGATCCGCTACAACGCCTATGCCGAGGCGGCGGACGTCACCGCGCTTGCGCCCGACGTCGTGGTGGTGGCGACCGGCGGGTTGCCGCAGCCGCCCGAGGCCGGGGGGATGGAGCTGACGGTGTCGAGCTGGGACGTGATCTCGGGCGAGGCGAAGCCGCAGGGCCGGGTCATGGTCTATGACGACGGCGGCGCCCATGCCGGGATCGGCGCGGCCGAGCGGCTGGCGGCGGCGGGGGTCGAGCTGGAGCTGGTCAGCCCCGAGCGGATGCTGTCGCCCGACATGGGCGGCATGAACATCGTGCCCTATCTGGCGGCGCTGCACCGGGGCGGGGCACGGATCACGCAGCACCGCCGGCTGAAGGGCGTGCGCCGCGCCGGCAACGCGCTGGTGGTGAGCCTCGGGTCGGACTTCGCCGAGGAGGTGGTCGAGGAGCGCGAGGTCGACCAGCTGGTGGTCGAGCATGGCACCATGGCGCTGGACGAGCTGTACCATGCGCTGAAACCCGGCAGCCGCAACCTCGGCGCGGTGGATTACGCCGCGCTGACCGCGGGGCGGGGGGCGGTGTTCCCGGCCCGCAATCCCGCCGGCGCCTTCGATCTCTACCGCATCGGCGACGCGGTCCATGCCCGCAACATCCATGCCGGCATCTTCGAGGCGCTGCGCTATGGCCTGCGCTGGTGATGACGCGCTTGTCGATTGACAGCGCGGGGCGCGGCTGCGGAACCTGACCCTGGGTCAACCGGGGGGGGGACGATGCTGAAACTGCTGACGGTGGTGGCGCTGGCGCTGGCGCCGGGTGCGGTGCTGGCGCAAGAGGTGCAGGCGGGGCGCTTCGCGCTCGACCCCGCCCATGCGAGCCTGCTGTTCCGCGTCAACCACCTGGGGTTTTCCTATTTCACCGCGCAGTTCACCGCGATCAGCGCCGATCTCGACTTCGACCCGGCGCAGCCCGAGGCGATGCGGCTGACCGCGCGCGTCGATCCGGCCTCGGTCGAGACGAACATCCGGTCGGACGATTTCGACATGAACGCGATCATCGCCGGACCGGACTTCCTGGATGCCCCGCAGTTTTCCGACATTACCTTCGAAACCACCCGGGTGCGGCAGGTGGCGCCGGACCGGGCCGCCGTGACCGGCGCGCTGACGCTGCACGGGGTGACGAAGCCGATCACGCTGCGCGTCACCTACAACGGCGGCTACCCGCCGCAGGCCTTCGACCCGGGCGGGGCGCGGATCGGCTTCTCGGCGCGCGGCACGCTCTACCGCTCGGATTTCGGGATCGGCTTCGGCATCCCGGCGCCGGGGACGACGCTCGGGGTCGGTGATGCGGTCGAGATCGTGATCGAGGCCGAATTCACCAATCCCGACGCCTCGGGCGCGCAGGTCGGCCCCTAGCCGGCCCGGCGCAGGCGCAGCGCGTTGCCGACCACGAAGACCGAGGACAGCGCCATCGCCGCCGCCGCCAGCACCGGCGACAGCAGCATCCCGTTCACCGGATAAAGCGCACCGGCGGCGACCGGGATCAGCACCACGTTGTAGCCGAAGGCCCAGCCAAGGTTCTGGCGGATGTTGCGCAGCGTCGCGCGCGACAGGGTGATGGCGGTGGCGACCCCGCGCGGATCGCCCGAGACCAGCACCACGTCGGCGCTTTCGATCGCGACGTCGGTGCCGCCGCCCATGGCGATGCCGACCTCGGCCGCGGCCAGCGCCGGGCCGTCGTTGATGCCGTCGCCGACGAAGGCCACCGGGCCCGGCAGCCCGGCCAGCGCCGCGAGCTTGCCCTCGGGCAGAAGCCCGGCATGGACCCGGCCGATCCCGAGCCCCCGCGCCACCGCCTGCGCCGTCGCCGGCGCATCGCCCGAGATCATCGCGACCGTCAGCCCCTGCCGCGCCAGCGCCTGCACCGCCGGGGCCGCACCTGCGCGCGGCGCGTCGGCGATGCCCAGCAGCGCCTGCACCCGGCCGGCCAGCGCCACGATCACCACCGTCTCGCCCCGCGCGGCGGCGGCCTCGGCCTCGGGCGCCAGCGCCCCGAGGTCGCACCCGGCCTCGGCCATCTGCGCGACCGAGCCCACCAGCAGCGGCTCGCCCCCGACCATGGCCGAGAGGCCGCGGCCGGGAAGGGCGGTGACCGCCTCGGCCCGCGGCAGCGCCAGCCCCCGCTCGGCGGCGGCGGCGGTGATCGCATGCGCCAGCGGGTGTTCCGAGCGCGCCTCGGCCGCCGCGGCGAGCGCGAGCAGCCGGTCCGCCCCGGCGCCGCCGCCCGGTGCCGGCAGCAGGGTGACAAGGCGCGGGCGCCCCTCGGTCAGGGTGCCGGTCTTGTCGAAGGCCACGGTCCGCGCCCCGGCCAGCCGCTGCAGCGCGTCGCCGCGGCGGAACAGCACCCCCAGCTCTGCCCCGCGCCCGGTGCCGACCAGGATCGAGACCGGGGTCGCAAGGCCCATGGCGCAGGGGCAGGCGATGATCATCACCGAGATCGCCGCGACCAGCGCATGGGCGAGGTCGCCGTCAAGCACCAGCCAGGCCGCGAAGGTCGCGCCCGAGATCGCCAGCACCGCCGGCACGAAGATGCGGGTGATGCGGTCGACCAGCGCCTGCACCGGCAGCTTGGTCGCCTGCGCCTCCTCGACCAGCTTGATGATCCGCGACAGCCGGGTGTCGGCGCCGGTCTGCGTCACCCGCATCGTCAGCGCCGCGCGCCCGTTCACCGTGCCGCCGGTGACCGCGGCGCCCGGGGTCTTCTCGACCGGCGCCGCCTCGCCCGTCAGCATCGATTCGTCGATCCAGCCGCTGCCCTCGGTCACCTCGCCGTCGACCGCCAGCCGCTCGCCGGGGCGCAGGCGCACGAGGTCGCCGGGCACGAGTTCCGCCGCCGGGATCTCGATCTCGTGGCGGCCGCGCAGCACCCGCGCGGTCGGCGGGCGCAGCGCCACCAGCCGCCGGATCGCCTCGCCGGCCTGGCCGCGCGCCCGCGCCTCGAGCCAGCGCCCGACGAGGATCAGCGCCACGATCGCGGCCGCGGCCTCGAAATAGACCGCGCGGGCGGCGGGGGGCAGCAGGCCGGGGGCGAAGGTCACCACGGTCGAGAACAGGAAGGCGGCAAGCGCGCCAAGCGCCACGAGGCTGTTCATCTCGGGCGCGCCACGGGCCAGCGCGGGCAGCCCGATGCGCAGGAAGTCGCGCCCCGGCCCGGCCAGGATCAGCACCGTCAGCGAGAACTGCACGATGTTGGCCCCCAGTTCGCGCGGCGGTGTCATCAGCCAGTGATGCATCGCCGGTATCGCATGCGTGGCCATCGCCAGCGCCACCACCGGCACCGCCAGCACGATCGCCGTCACCGCGCGCGACTTCAGATCGGCGATCTCGGCCCGGACCTCGTCGCTGCGATCGCGCGGCGGCGCGTTGCCGGCGAGCGCCTGCGCACGGTAGCCGGCCTGATAGACCTGGCGCGCAAGCTCGGTCGGCGAGGTCGCGCCGGGGACATAGGTCACCGCCGCGCTGCGGGTGGCGAGGTTCACGCTCGCCGCCATCACCCCGGGCGCCTCGGCCAGCGCCTGCTCGATGCGCTGGGCGCACGAGGCGCAGGTCATGCCCTCGATCGCCAGCCGCGCCTCGGCCCCGCGCAGGCGGAAGCCGGCCTTGGCGACGGCCTCGCTCATCCGGCGCGGGCTGGTGCGCCGGTCATAGCGCACGCGGGCGGTCTCGGTCGCGAGGTTCACGCTGGCCTCGGACACGCCCGGCAGCTTGGCCAGCACCCGCTCGACCCGGCCCGTGCACGAGGCGCAGTGCATGCCCTCGACGGTGAAGCTGATCTGCTCGGTCATCGCGGTGTCTCCGTGGCCGGTCGGCCGCGGCCCCGGCGGGGCGCGGCTGACGGCTCAGGTCTGAAGGGCATGCCGTCTCAGCGCGGCCGCACCATGCGCATCAGCGTGCCGTCGCGGACGGCGAACTGGTGCCAGAGCGCGGCGGCGGCATGCAGGGCGATCAGCACGATGAACACCGGTTTGGCCAGCTCGTGCAGCTCGCCCACCGGGCCCAGCCACTGGTAATAGGCGGCAAGCCCGGTCAGCGGCACGAGGACCAGCAGCAGGTAGAACAGGTGGTGGACCGAGGTCGCGGCGCGGACCTGCCAGGCCGGGCCCGGGGCGGGGGCGGGCGCACCGCGTCCCAGCCGCAGCGCGAGGCGCAGCACCACCAGCCCGAGGACGGCAAGCCCGATCCACCAGTGCAGCGTCGCCTGCGCCACCTCGGACGGGTCCGACGACCGGCCCTCGAGGAAATCGTCATGCACATGGGCCATGGCCTCGCCGAAGACCAGCTGCCACAGCACGAGGCCGGCGATGATCCAGTGCAGCGCGATCTGCGCCAGGGAATATCCTGCGGGCCTGCGGTGGGATGGGTCGGCGGATCGGTGGACGGTCATGGCGCGGCTCCTGCGCGTTGGCGAGACTGGCGCTGCCACGCAACGCCTTGCGCCTGTCGCCGTCAAGCGCTTCCGCGGGGCAGGGGCGCCGGGCGCAGGGGGGCGCGGGGGGAGGCCGCGCCTCCCCCCGCCCTTCCTTTTCCTCACACCGTCAGCAGGTTGCGCACCTCGTCCCCCTCAAGATCGGCGCGCCCGCCCGCGCGGATCACCTGGCCGCGCTCCATCACGATGAAGTCGTCGGCCAGGTCGCGGGCGAAGTCGAAGAACTGTTCGACCAGCACGATGGCCATGTCGCCGCGGTCGCGCAGGTATTTGATCGCGCGGCCGATGTCCTGGATGATCGAGGGCTGGATGCCCTCGGTCGGCTCGTCCAGCACCAGAAGCCGCGGCCGCATCACCATCGCCCGCCCGATCGCCAGCTGCTGCTGCTGGCCGCCCGACAGGTCGCCCCCGCGCCGGCCCATCATCTCCTTGAGCACGGGGAACAGGCCGAAGACCTCCTCGGGGATCACCCGCTCGCGCCGGGGCAAGAGCGAGAAGCCGGTTTCCAGGTTCTCCTTCACCGTCAGCAGCGGGAAGATCTCGCGCCCCTGCGGCACGAAGGCGATGCCGGCGCGGGCGCGGGCCTCGGGGCGCAGGCGCGACAGGTCCGCGCCCTCCCAGCGCATCGATCCGGACCGGATCTGCTGGCGCCCGGTGATCGCGCGCATCAGCGTGGTCTTGCCGACCCCGTTGCGGCCCAGCACGCAGGTCACCCGCCCCGCCTGCGCCCCGACCGAGACGCCGCGCAGCGCCTGCGCCGCGCCGTAGAAGACGTCGATGTCCTTGATCTCAAGCATGTCTCAGCGCCCCAGGTAGACTTCGACGACCTCGGGATTGGCCGACACGTGGTCGAGCGATCCTTCGGTCAGCACATGGCCCTGGTGCAGCACCGTCACCCGGCAGTTCAGCGCGCGCACGAAGTCCATGTCGTGTTCGACCACGATCACCGTGTGCCGGCCCGCGAGCGAGCGCAGAAGCTCGGCCGTGCGCATGGTCTCGGCATCGGTCATCCCCGCCGCCGGCTCGTCGACCAGCAGCAGTTCGGGGTCCTGCGCCAGCAGCATCCCGATCTCCAGCCACTGCTTCTGGCCATGGCTCAGATCCGCCGCCGGGCGCTTGCGGTCGTCGGCCAGGCGCACCAGCTCCAGCAGCTCGGTGATCCGCGCCTCCTCGGCCCGGGTGCGGCGGTGGAAGAGCGTCGCGAAGACCCCGCGCGGCGCCTTCAGCGACAGCGCGATGTTCTCCTCGACCGAATGGGTCTCGAACACGGTGGGCTTCTGGAACTTGCGCCCGATCCCGAGCCGCGCCGAGCCCGCCTCGTCGATCTTTGTCAGGTCCACGGACTGGTTCCACCACACCCCGCCCGAGTCGGGCCGGGTCTTGCCGGTGATGATGTCCATCATCGTGGTCTTGCCGGCGCCGTTCGGGCCGATGACGGCGCGCAGCTCGCCCTTGTCGATCGCGAGGCTGAGGTCGTTGATCGCCTTGTAGCCGTCGAAGCTGCGGTTCACGCCGTCGAGAAGAAGCTGGACGCTCATGCCTTGGCCCTTTCATCCGGGGTCATGCCCTTTTCCAGCGCGCGCGACCGCGCGCGGGCGCGGGCGCCGAACGTGCCCTCGATCAGGCCAAGCACGCCCTTGGGCAGGTAGAGGGTGACGATGATGAAGAGCGCGCCCAGCGCGAACAGCCAGAACTCGGGGAACCAGCCCGTGAGCAGCGACTTCGCCAGCGCCACGAGGATCGCGCCCATCGCCGCGCCCACCAGCGTGCCGCGCCCGCCGAGCGCCACCCAGATCACGATTTCAATGCTGTTGGCGGCGGCGAATTCGCCGGGGTTGATGATGCCGACCTGCGGCGTGTAGAGCGCGCCCGCCACGCCCGCCATCATCGCCGAGACCACGAAGATGAAGAGCTTGTAGCCCTCGACCCGGTAGCCCATGAACCGGGTCCGGCTTTCGGCGTCGCGGATCGACACGAGGATCTTGCCGGCCTTCGAGGTGGTGATCCAGCGCCCGATCACGAGGCCCCCGGCCAGCGCCAGAGCCGAGAGGACGAAAAGCCCGGCGCGGGTGGTGTCGGCCTGCAGGTTGAAGCCCAGCACGTCCTTGAAATCGGTCAGGCCGTTGTTGCCGCCAAAGCCCATCTCGTTGCGGAAGAAGGCCAGCTGCAGGGCGAAGGTCATGGCCTGGGTGATGATCGACAGGTAGACGCCCGTCACCCGGCTGCGGAAGGCGAACCAGCCGAACAGGAAGGCGAGCGCCCCGGGGACGATGACCACCATCGCGCAGGCGAAGAGGAAGCTGTCGAAGCCCCACCAGAACCAGGGCAGGCGGTCCCAGTTCAGGAACACCATGAAGTCGGGCAGGATCGGGTTGGCGTAGACGCCGCGCGGCCCGATCTCGCGCATCAGGTGCATGCCCATCGCGTAGCCGCCCAGCGCGAAGAAGGCGCCGTGGCCGAGCGACAGGATCCCGCAGAAGCCCCAGACCAGGTCGAGCGCGACCGCGAGCAGCGCGTAGCACAGGTACTTGCCCAGCAGGGGCACGAGATAGTCGGGCACGGCCGCGCCCGCGGTCGCGAGGTTGAGCCCGGGGATCGCCACGGTCAGGACGAAGAGGCCCGCGAGGAAGATGCCCATGCGGCGGTCGATGAGGCCGGTCATGCTTGCGCTCCGGTGGTGCGGGTGGCCGAGGCCGGGGGCTCTGCCCCCGGACCCCCGGGATATTTGGACAAAGTCGAGGGGGGCAGGGGATCAGCCATCGACGAAGCGGCCCTTGACCGCGAAGAGGCCGCGCGGGCGTTTCTGGATGAAGAGGATGATCGCGACGAGGACGATGATCTTGCCAAGCACCGCGCCGGCATAGGGTTCGAGGAACTTGTTGACGATGCCGAGCGAGAAGGCGCCCGCGAGCGTGCCCCAGATGTTGCCGGCGCCGCCGAAGACCACGACCATGAAGCTGTCGACGATGTAGCCCTGGCCGAGGTTCGGGCTGACGTTGTCGATCTGGCTGAGCGCGACGCCCGCGAGTCCCGCGATGCCGGCGCCGAGGCCGAAGGTCAGCGCGTCGACGTAAGGAGTGCGGATCCCCATGTTCGAGGCCATGGCGCGGTTCTGGGTGACGGCGCGCATCTGCAGCCCGGCCGAGGTGCGCTTCATCACCCACAGCAGCGTCGCGAAGACCGCCAGCGCGAAGACGAGGATCCAGAGCCGGTTCCAGGTCACGGTCATCTGCCCGAGGTCGAATGCGCCCGACATCCAGGACGGGTTGCCGACCTCGCGGTTGTTCGGCCCGAAGATCGAGCGCACCGCCTGCTGCAGGATCAGGCTGACGCCCCAGGTGGCGAGCAGGGTCTCGAGCGCGCGGCCGTAGAGGTGGCGGACGATGCCGCGCTCGATCGCGACGCCCACCGCGCCGGCGGTGAGGAACGCGAGCGGCGCCGCGATCAGCAGCGACCAGCCGAAGAGGCCGGGCGCGTGGGTGCGGATCGCCTCTTGCACCACGTAGGTCGTGTAGGCGCCGAGCATCACCAGCTCGCCATGCGCCATGTTGATCACCCCCATGACGCCGAAGGTGATCGCCAGCCCGATCGCGGCCAGCAGGAGCACCGAGCCGAGCGACAGCCCGTACCAGATGTTCTGGGCAAAGCCCCAGGCCGCCTGGGCCCGCTCGATCGATTCGAGCGCCTGCGCGGCGGCGGCGGCCAGATCGGCATCCGCGCCGGCGGCGATCGGGTTCAGCACCTGCTGCGCCGAGCTGTCGCCGCGCCGGGCCACGGTGTCGATCGCGGCAAGCTTGTCCGCGGTCGCGGCGTCGGTCTGCAGCAGCGCCACCGCGCGCGCCTCCTCCATCGCCCGGCGCACGCCGCCGTCGGTTTCGGCCGCGATGGCGGCGTCGAGCGTCTCGAGGCTTTCGGGGTCGGGGGCGCGGTAGGCGGCCTCGGCCGCGGCGAGGCGCTTGGCCGGGTCGGGGCTGCCCAGCGTCAGCACCCCGAGCGCCGCCCGGATCGTGCGGCGCAGCGCGTTGTTGACGCGGATCCGCTCGGCGCCGTCGGCGGCGGCCTTGTCGACCGCGGCGCCGGTCAGCGCATCGGCGGGCGCGCGCCCGGTGGTCAGCACCTGGCCCGTGTCCTCGATCACGCCCAGCTCGCCCTCGAGCAGCGCCGAGAGCACGGCCTCGGCGCGCGCGTCGCCGGTGCGGGCGATGTCCTCGACCACCGCGCCGCGGGCCGAATAGCTGCCCTCGGGCAGGGCGCGGACGAGGTCGTCAAAGCTTTGGGCAAGGGCCGGCAGGCTCGGGCAGGCGAGCAGGAGACCGGCGGCGAGGGTACGCAGGAGCCGCATGGGGATACCTCGGCCGCGGGCGCGGGGCCCGGCGGCTGCCCGGTCGGGCAGGCGGGCGGCGGCCCTGTGGGATTGTCGGGCGGACGGTGCCCGGCGCCGGCAGCGGCGCCCGTCGCGGGACGGAGCCGCGGGACGGGGGCGCGCGCCGGGGGCAGGTGCCGGGGCGGACGTCGTGGGCGGGAAATTCGTCGGGGCGCGAACCGCGGTGCGGCCCGCGCCCCTGGTCAGACCGGCAGGGCGATCAGTTGGTCGCGCCGCAGGTCTTGGTCTCGGTGTTGTAGTTGCCGCAGTTCAGCGTCACCCAGTCCGATTCCAGCATCGCCGATTCCGGCAGGAAGTCGGTCCAGGCGTCGCCGGGGACCAGGTCATCGGTTTCCCAGACCACGTCGAACTGGCCGTCGTCCTGGATCTCGCCGACCAGCACCGGCTTGGTGATGTGGTGGTTGGGCAGCATGGTCGAGGTGCCGCCGGTCAGGTTCGGGACCTCGATCCCCGGCAGGGCAGCGATCACCGCGTCGCTGTCGGTGGTGCCGGCCTTCTCGACCGCCTTCACCCACATGTTGAAGCCGATGTAATGGGCCTCCATCGGGTCGTTGGTGACGCGCTTGTCGTTCTTGGTGAACTTGTGCCAGGCGTCGATGAAGGCGGCGTTCTCGGGGGTGTCCACGCTCTCGAAGTAGTTCCAGGCCGCGAGGTGGCCGACAAGCGGCCCGGTGTCGAGACCGGCCAGTTCCTCTTCGCCGACCGAGAAGGCGACGACGGGGATGTCCTCGGCCTTGATGCCCTGGTTCGCCAGTTCCTTGTAGAACGGCACGTTGGCGTCGCCGTTGATGGTCGAGACCACCGCGGTCTTCTTGCCGGCCGAGCCGAAGCCCTTGATGTCGGACACGATCGTCTGCCAGTCCGAGTGGCCGAACGGCGTGTAGTTGATCATGATGTCCTCGGGTTTCACGCCCTTGGACTGCAGGTAGGCCTCGAGGATCTTGTTGGTGGTGCGGGGATAGACGTAGTCGGTGCCCGCGAGCACCCAGCGCTCGACGCCTTCCTCGTTCATCAGGTAGTCGACGGCCGGGATCGCCTGCTGGTTCGGGGCGGCGCCGGTGTAGAACACGTTGCGCTCGGATTCCTCGCCCTCGTACTGCACCGGGTAGAACAGGATCGAATCCAGTTCCTTGAACACCGGCAGCACCGACTTGCGCGACACCGAGGTCCAGCAGCCGAACACGGCCGCGACCTTGTCCTGGTCGATCAGCTCGCGCGCCTTTTCGGCAAACAGCGGCCAGTCCGAGGCCGGGTCGACGACGACCGGTTCCAGCTTCTTGCCCAGAAGCCCGCCCTTGGCGTTCTGCTCTTCGATGAGCATCAGCATGGCGTCCTTCAGCGTCGTCTCCGAGATCGCCATCGTGCCCGACAGCGAGTGCAGGATGCCGACCTTGATCGTGTCTTCCTGCGCGTGCAGCGCCGTGGTCATCAACAGCGAGGCCAGCCCCGCGCCGATCATCGTCCTGGTGGTGAGTGCCATGGTTCTTCCCTCTCAAACCCGTCGCGACCGCACCCCTCGTGAACGAGCCTCTCCAGGCGCGGGCGGTCGTGACACACATGTTTCCTGGGTCGTCGGTGCGAACCACGCGCGCGGCGCGAGCCCTGCTTCCGTTTCCCCCCGGTGGCCGGGTCTGCGCCCGGTCCTGCCAAGGGTGATGCACCCCGCCGCCGGGGGGTCGCAATCCTGCCGCATTGGGCCGCTTCGATCCTGCCAAGGATTCGTGGCGAGAGCCGGGTTTTGCCGAAGAATTGTGCTCACGTGCCCGTGAATTGGGCGTGATGTGGTAGAATGATGCGCGGGGCACTGGTCCGGGCTGCGGCGCAACGAGTCGTCAGCCTATGCTGTGCAACGGCGGTGCAGGGGTGCGACCGACGTGTCGTTTGGGCGAATTTTCGCGCGCTCACGGGAACTTGTGCGGAATCTCGCCCGTTGGGGAATTGGAACGGAACGGAGCGGAAACGATGAAGATCGAACGGATGGATCGCCGCGGCTTCCTGGTCTCGGCGCTGAGCGGGGTGGCTGCGGGCACCGCGGCCCTGTCGGGCGGGCTGGCGGCCGGCGCGGCGCGGGCCGCGCCCGAACCGGCGGCGCTGCCGCCGATCGCGCCGGAATTCCTGCCGCAGGCGGTGCGGGTGCGCCGCGACCTGCCGCCGGGCACGATCTACGTGCTGTCGGACCGCTACTTCCTGTACCACATCCTCAAGCCCGGGATGGCGATGCGCTACGGCGTGGCGGTCGGGCGGGCCGAGCTGCAGTTCCGCGGCCGGGCCGAGATCGCGCGCAAGGTCGAATGGCCCAGCTGGCGCCCGACGCCCGAGATGATCGAGCGCAACCCGGCGCATTACGGCAAATATGCCGACGGCATGCCCGGGGGCCCGAACAACCCGCTCGGGGCGCGGGCGCTCTACCTCTATCAGGATGGCCACGACACCGCGATCCGCATCCATGGCACGACCGAGCCGCAGTCGATCGGCTCGTCGGTGTCGAACGGCTGCATCCGCATGGTGAACGAGCATGTGATGGCGCTGTATGAACAGGTGCCGATCGGGACGCCGGTGACGGTGTTCTGACCGTGCGGTCCAACTGTGTGTGGTGACTGTGCCGCGCCCCGGCCAAAGGGGGGCGCGGATCGCTGGCCGGCGGGTCCGGATGCGGTTGGATGTGCCGGGCGGTCGATTTTCCGACGAATGCGCTTGACGCTGTCCGCAGGCTTCTCTAGAGACCGCGCCACGGTGGCTAGGTAGCTCAGCTGGTTAGAGCACGTGACTCATAATCACGGGGTCGGGGGTTCGAGTCCCCCCCTCGCCACCAATTCCAACCCCTTGATCTGACACGGCCCTCGGCCCCTGTGCCGTTGCGGGCGCCGCTCGTCGCGGGATCGTTCCGCCGCCTGTCGGGCGGGGTTTTCTCCGCTGTCCGCGAACCGCCGCCCGTGGCGTCCTGTCGGGGCCTTTTCGCCGCTCGCCGAGAGGGGACCGGCATCGGCACGGGAAGGGGCGCGCCTTGGGCGCCCGCAAGAGGCTGGGACTGATCCATCGATTGAATCGATCGATTGTCCAAGATCAATGCGTTGGATGAGTTGATCCCCGCGCGGCTAGGCTGCCGGGCATGGCACAGATCCCCGACACCTCCCGCCCGCCCGTTCCGCCCGTTCCGCCCGGGCTTGCGCCGCTGCCCGGCCTTGCCGGCGCCGCGGCCGTCGGCGCGGTGGCCGTCGCGCTGAACCGGCTGCCGGGGCTCGGGGTGCTGAGCCCGTTGATCCTCGCGATCCTGATCGGGCTCGGGCTGCGCGCGGCGATCGAGGCCGCGGCGCCGGGGGCGGTGGCGGTGCTGCGGCCCGGGGCGCGCGTCGCGCAGAAGCGGCTCTTGCGCGCCGGGGTGGTGCTGCTGGGCTTTCAGCTGACGCTGGCGCAGGTCGGCGCCGTCGGCATCTCGGGGCTTGCGATCATCGCCGCGAGCCTCGGGCTGACCTTCGCGGGCACGCGGGCGCTTGGCCGGCGCATGGGGGTCGACGCGGGGCTGGCCGCGCTGATCGCGGCGGGGACCGCGGTCTGCGGCGCCTCGGCGGTGCTGGCGGTCAACGCCGTGGTCCGGGCGCGCGACGAGGACGCGGCCTATGCCGTGGCCTGCGTCACCCTGTTCGGCACGCTGTCGATGCTGGCCTTCCCGCTGATCGGCGCGGCGCTGTCGATGGCGCCGGCCGACTACGGCCTGTGGACCGGCGCCGCGATCCACGAGGTCGCGCAGGTGGTCGCCGCCGGCTATCAGCGCGGCGCCGAGGCGGGCGAGGCCGCGACCATCGCCAAGCTTGCCCGGGTGGCGATGCTGGCGCCGCTGGTCGCGGGGCTCGCGCTTGCCGCGCGGCGGCGCGGCGCGGCGGCGGGTCCGGCGCCGTTCCCGTGGTTCGTGCTGGGCTTTCTTGCCGCGATGCTCGTCGCCTCGACCGGGCTGGTGCCGGCGCCGGTGCTGGGCGGGATCGCGCGGGTGGCGGTGGCGCTGCTGTCGGTCGCCATGGCGGCGATGGGCTTCGAGACCCATGTCGCCGGGTTGAGGGCCCGCGGCGCGGCGCCGCTGGCGCTGGCGGCGCTGGCCTGGGTCGGAATCGCCGCGGGGGCGCTGGCGCTGGTCAGCCTGCGCGCGGGCGTCTAGCGTGGCGCCATGACGCTGGAACAGTTGCGCATCTTCCTGGCCGTGGCCGAGCGCGAGCACATGACGCGCGCGGCCGAGGTGCTGGGCCTGACCCAGTCCGCGACCTCGGCCGCGATCCGCGCGCTCGAGGCGCGGCACGCGGTGCGGCTGTTCGACCGGGTCGGGCGCAGCATCGTGCTGACCGAGGCCGGCCGCGCCTTCGTGCCCGAGGCGCGCGCGGTGCTGGCGCGCACTGCCGCGGCCGAGCGGGCGCTGGCCGATGCCGCGGGTCTTGCGCGCGGGTCGTTGCGGGTCGCGGCCAGCCAGACGCTGGGGACGTGGTGGCTGCCGGGGCTGGTGGTCGCCTTCCACCGCGCCCATCCCGGCCTGACGGTCGAGCTGACGCTGGCCAACACCACCGCCGTCGCCCGCGCGGTCGAGACGATGCAGGCCGACCTCGGCTTCGTCGAGGGGCCGGTCGCCTCGGACCTGCTGCGCCGGCGCGCGGTGGGCGGCGACCGGCTGTCGGCCGTGGTCACGCCCGACCATCCCTGGGCCGCGGCGGCGCCCGGGCCGGCGGCGCTGGCGGCCGGGCCCTGGCTGCTGCGCGAGCCCGGCTCGGGCACCCGCGCGCTGGCCGAGGCGCTGCTGGCGGGGCAGGGGGTGGCGCTGGCGGACCTGGCCGGCGCGCTGGTCTTCGGCTCGAACGAGGCGGTGCTGTCGGCGGCGCTGGCGGGCGGGGGTGCGGCGGTGCTGTCGCGGCTGGTCACCGCCGAGGCCCTGGCCACGGGCCGGCTGGTCGAGGTGCCGGGCCTGCCCGCGGCCGGGCGCGCCTTCGCCGCGCTGTCGCACCGCGAGCGCCCGCCGACCCGGGCCGAGGCGGCCTTTCTCGATCTGGCCGCCGCGCGCGCCCGCTCCGAGCCGGCCTGACGCCGCCTGACCGGGGCCGTCTCGACCGGCCCGCGGTCCGCCCGCGATGGACAGGCCCGCCCCCGGGCGGTAAGACAACCTGACCAATCCAGGGGAGGGGATGATGGGCAAGATCACCTGCATCGAGGATCTGCGCCGGCTCTACCGGTGGCGCGTGCCGCGGATGTTCTACGATTACGCGGAATCGGGCAGCTACACCCAGCAGACCTTCGCCGAGAACACCACCGACTTCGCGCGCCTCCGGCTGCGCCAGAAGGTGGCCGTCGACATGTCGGGGCGCAGCATCGCGGGCCGCATGGCGGGGCGGGCGGTGAAGATGCCGGTGGCGCTGGCGCCGGTCGGGCTGACGGGCATGCAATCCGCCGATGGCGAGATCAAGGCCGCCCGCGCCGCGCGCGACTTCGGCGTGCCCTTCACGCTGTCGACGATGTCGATCTGTTCGATCGAGGACGTGGCGCGGGCGACGCAGGCGCCGTTCTGGTTCCAGCTTTACGTGATGCGCGACACCGACTTCGTCGACCGCATGGTCGACCGCGCCAAGGCCGCGGGCTGCGACGCGCTGGTGATCACGCTCGACCTGCAGATCCTGGGCCAGCGGCACCGCGACATCAAGAACGGCCTGTCGGCGCCGCCGAAGCCGACGCTGGCCAACATCCTCAACATCGCGACCAAGCCGAGATGGGCCTATGAGATGGCGCAGACGAAGCGGCGCAGCTTCGGCAACATCGTCGGCCATGCGCAGGGGGTCGGGGACCTGTCGTCGCTGTCCTCCTGGACGGCCGAGCAGTTCGACCCGCGGCTGGACTGGGACAAGGTCGCGCGGATCCGCGACCGCTGGGGCGGCAAGGTGATCCTGAAGGGCATTCTCGATGCCGGGGACGCGGCAAAGGCGGCGGCGTTCGGGGCCGACGCGATCGTGGTGTCGAACCACGGCGGGCGCCAGCTTGACGGGGCGCTGTCGTCGATCCGGATGCTGCCCGGCATCGTCGCGGCGGTGGACGGGCGCTGCGAGGTCTGGCTCGACAGCGGCATCCGCTCGGGGCAGGACGTGCTGAAGGCGCTGGCGCTGGGCGCGACCGGCACGATGATCGGGCGCAGCTTCGTCTACGGGCTGGGCGCGATGGGCGAGGCGGGGGTGACGGCGGCGCTCGAGATCATCGCGCGCGAGCTTGACGTGACGATGGCGCTGTGCGGCGAGCGCGACGTGGCGGCGCTCGGGCGTCACAACCTCATGATCCCCGCCGGGTTCTTCGAGGAATTCGCCTGAGGACGGGGCGTTAGGCGCACCCCGGAGCCGCGATCTGCATCGATCCCGTGGGCCTCAGGCCCCGGCCCGCACCCGGGCAAGCGCGCGCACGGCCGGCAGCGCCAGCGCGATTGTCAGCGCGACGGCGAGGAAGGCCGCGCGCAGGCCCGCAAGCTCGGCCACGAAGCCGATCAGCGAGGGGCCGACGAAGAAGCCGGTATAGCCGATGGTGAGCGCGCGCGAGATCGCCCGCGCCCGGGCCCGGCCCGTGACCCGCGCCCCCAGCATCGACACCGCCGAGGGCACGGCGACGGCCAGCCCCGCGCCGGCCGCGACCACCCCCGCCATCGCCACCGCGGGCACGGGCGCGAGCGCGACGGCGATCACCCCCGCGACGGCCAGCAGGCAGGACCCGCCCACCAGCCGCGTCTCGCCGACGCGGCCCGCGACCAGGTGCGCCCCGACCCGGGCGCTGCCCATGGTCAGGCCGAACAGCGTCGGCCCGAGGCTGCCCGCACCATGGGCGGCGCCCAGCGTGCGCTCGATGTGCAGCGCCGACCAGGCCTCGGTCGCGTTCTCGCCCATGATCGCGGCGAAGATGATGCCGCCGGCGGGCAGCACGGCGGCCCAGGGCAGGCCGCCGCCGCCGCCCTCCTCCTGCGCCTCGGGCGCGGGGGCGGGGCCGCGCGGCAGCGCGAGCGCGCCGAGTGCGATCAGCCCCGCCGCGACGGGCAGGATCTGCGCCGGCCCCTGACCCGCCGCGCGCGCGGCCGAGGTCGCGAGCGCGGCGCCGGCGAAGCCGAAGGAATAGCAGGCATGGGCCAGGTTCATCAGCCGCCGGCCGCTCGTCCTCTCCTGCTCGGCGACCACGAGGTTGCCGACGATGTCGAGCAGCGAGGCGCCGGCGCCGAACAGCATCAGCGCCGGGATGAGCGCCAAGGGGCCGGTGCCCAGCAGCGGCGCCAGCACCGCCGCCGCCGCCAGCAGCCCCGCCGCCCCCAGCACCCGCCGCCCGGCGGTGGCGGCGAAGGCCGGCCCGAAATGCATCGCCGCCATGCCCCCGACCGCGGCGGCGATCAGCGCGATCCCGGTCTCGCCGTCGCCCGCGCCCGCGCGCGCCTTCAGGTCGGGCATCGAGGCCGAGAAGCTGCCGATCGCCATGCCGCAGAGCGCCAGCGCCAGCGCCGGCTGCCAGGCGACGAGAAGGGCCGGGCGCTGCACCGGGACCAAGGACATGACACACCTCGAGGAAGGACCGCCCGCCCGCGCTACCACGCCCCCCGCCGCCACGCAAACCGCCCCGCAAGCCGCCGCGCAGGCTGCCCCACAAGCCGCCGCACCCGGGCCCTGCCGCCCGCGTCCGCCCGGCCCCTCGCTCGACTTTGTCCAAATATCCCGGGGGAGCGCGGCACGCGCGGGGGCGGAGCCCCCTCCCTGCCGGCCACCGCCGAGCCGGCCCCGACACCGCGGACCCCGACACTGCGGACCCCGACACCGCAGGCAGGCCCGCGCGGTGCGCGCGGCGGGCCCGGGCCCCATCCGCCTGCCGATTTCCCTTTCCTTCCGCCCCCATCCGGTCTATAGGCGCGGCCTTGCGGGCATGCACCCTTGGAGGATGTCCCGCGGTAACAGCATTATGGAGAATACCAATGGCTGGTGAGATTCCGGATCTTATCGCCGAGGTGCGGACGGGGACAGGCAAGGGGGCCGCTCGTCAAGCTCGTCGTGAGGGCTACGTACCTGGCATCGTTTACGGCGACGGCAAAGAGCCGCTCGCTCTGAACCTCAAGTTCAACGACCTTTTGAAGAAGCTGAAGGCAGGCCGCTTCCTGTCGACGCTGTGGAACCTCAAGGTCGAGGGTCAGGACGACGTGCGCGTGATCTGCCGCGGCGTCCAGCGTGACGTCGTGAAGGACCTTCCGACCCACGTCGACCTGATGCGCCTGCACCGCAACTCGCGCATCAACCTCTACATCCACGTCACCTTCGAGAACCACGAGAAGGCCCCCGGCCTGAAGCGTGGCGGCACGCTGGTCGTGGTGCGCCCCGAAGTCGAGATGGAAGTCACCGCGAGCGACATCCCGGACCACATCACCGTGGACCTCTCGGGCTTCGACATCGGTGCGACGATCCACATCGACGACATCAAGCTGCCGGCGGGCTGCGTGCCCACCATCAAGCGCAACTTCGTCATCGCCAACATCGCGGCCCCGTCGGGCCTGATCGCGGCCGAGGCTGCCGAGGGCGCCGCCGAGGAGTGATCCTCGCGCAGCGTGTCACGGATCGAAGCGGGGGCCCTCGGGCCCCCGCTTTCGTTTCTCGGGCCCCCGCTTTCGTCTGGCGCCGGTCCGGCCGGGGTTGATGACCCGGCGCTTCGCCGTCAGATAGGGACGGGGCCCGCGCGGCCCGCGATCCCAGGGGACCGGAGGCCCGGACATGAAACTCTTCGCAGGTCTCGGCAATCCCGGGGCGAAATACGCGGGCAACCGCCACAACATCGGCTTCATGGCGCTCGACCGCATCGCGGCCGATCACGGCTTCACCCCCTGGCGGTCGAAGTTCCAGGGCGAGGTCGCCGAGGGTCGGCTGGGATCCGAGAAGGTGATCCTGCTCAAGCCCGCGACCTTCATGAACCTCTCGGGCCAGGCGGTGGGCGAGGCGATGCGCTTTCACAAGCTGACCCCCGCCGAGGTGGTGGTGTTCCACGACGAGCTGGACCTGGCCCCCGGCCGGCTGCGGCTGAAGACCGGCGGCGGCCATGCCGGGCACAACGGCCTGCGCTCGATCCACCAGCACATCGGCGAGGCCTATGACCGCGTCCGGCTGGGGATCGGCCATCCTGGCCACAAGGACCGGGTCGCGGGCTACGTGCTGCAGGATTTCGCCAAGGCCGAGGCCGGCTGGCTTGACGACATGATGCGCGGGATCTCGGACGGGGCGGCGGCGCTGGCGGCGGGCGAGGGGGCGAAGTTCCTCAACGCCGTGTCGTTGCGCGTGGCGCCGCCGCGGTCGGGCACCGGCACCGGACCGAGGCCGGCCGGCGCGGAGGGCGCGGAGGGCGGGGGCGCGCGGCCGGCACGGGCCGCGGGGCCGAAGCCCGGCGAGACCGAGGCCGCGCCGCCGCGGATGCCGCCCGCGGCGCCACCTGCACGCCCGGCCCCTGAACCGGCCTCTGGTGCGGCTTCCGGCCCCGCTTCGGGGCCTTCGACGCCGGCCGCCGATCCGGCGCCAGCCAGCCCCGAGAGCCTGCTGCGCAAGCTTGCCGAGCGGTTCCGCTGAACGGGGCGGGTTTAACTTTACCTCCGCCGGTCAGGGGCTAGTCTTGCGGCCGTGGCCGGCCCGAAGGGAGAGGACGATGCAGAAGGACGACCCGATCAACGTGCTGGGCACGAGGCTCGAACCCTGCTCGTTCATGCCGGTCACCGGCTTCTTCCGTGACGGCCATTGCAACACCTGCGCCGAGGATCGCGGCAGCCACACCGTCTGCGTCGAGCTGACGGCGGAATTCCTCGCCTTCTCGAAATACGTGGGCAACGACCTGTCGACGCCGCGGCCCGAGTTCCGCTTTGCCGGCCTGAAGCCCGGCGACCGCTGGTGCCTGTGCGCGGCGCGCTTCCTGCAGGCGCATGACGAGGGCTGCGCGCCGAAGGTGAACCTTGCCGCCACCCATGCCCGCGCGCTCGAGGTCGTGCCGCTGGACGTGCTGCAGGACAGCGCGATCGAACCGCCGGCGGGCTAGGGCCGGCGGGCTGGGGCCGGTGGGCTAGGGCACGAAAAAGGGCGCCCGAAGGCGCCCCCGTCGGTCCGGTCGTGCCGCGCGCGGCTCAGACCTTCATCTCGAAGCCGAGGTGCTTGGCGACGGTGAAGATGTCCTTGTCGCCGCGACCCGAGAGGTTGACCACGATGATGTGGTCCTTCGGCAGGTCGCCCGCGATCTTCATCACGTGGGCGATGGCATGGCTCGATTCCAGCGCCGGGATGATGCCTTCCGTCTCGCACAGCAGCTGGAAGGCGGCGAGCGCCTCGGCGTCGGTCGCGGGCACGTATTGCGCGCGGCCGGTCTCGTGCAGCCAGGAATGCTCGGGGCCGATGCCCGGATAGTCGAGCCCGGCCGAGATCGAGTAGCCTTCCAGGATCTGCCCGTCCTCGTCCTGCAGCAGGTAGGTGCGGTTGCCGTGCAGCACGCCCGGGCGGCCGCCGGTGAGCGAGGCGCAGTGCTCCATCCGCTCGTCGACGCCCTTGCCGCCGGCCTCGACGCCGATGATGCGCACCGAGGGTTCGTCGAGGAACGGGTGGAACAGGCCCATCGCGTTCGACCCGCCGCCGACGGCGGCGACGATCGTGTCGGGCAGGCGGCCTTCTCCTTCCTGTTCCTGCAGCTGCTCGCGGGTCTCGCGGCCGATGATCGACTGGAAGTCGCGCACCATCGCCGGGTAGGGGTGGGGGCCCGCCACGGTGCCGATGCAGTAGAAGGTGTCGCGCACGTTGGTCACCCAGTCGCGCAGCGCGTCGTTCATCGCGTCCTTCAGCGTGCCGCGGCCGGATTTCACCGGCACGACCTCGGCGCCCAGCAGGCGCATGCGGAAGACGTTCGGCGCCTGGCGCTCGACATCGTGGGCGCCCATGTAGACGACGCATTTCAGGCCGAACTTGGCGCAGACCGTCGCGGTGGCCACGCCGTGCTGGCCGGCGCCGGTCTCGGCGATGATGCGCTGCTTGCCCATCCGCCGCGCGAGCAGGATCTGCCCCAGCACGTTGTTGATCTTGTGGCTGCCGGTGTGGTTCAGCTCTTCGCGCTTGAGGTAGATCTTGGCGCCGCCCAGATGCTCGGTCAGGCGGGGCGCGAAGTAGAGCGGCGAAGGACGGCCGACATAGTGCTTCCACAGGTCGTTCATCTCGTCCCAGAACGACGGGTCGGTCTTGGCCTTCTCGTATTCCGCCTGCAGCGCCAGGATCAGCGGCATCAGCGTTTCCGACACGAACCGGCCGCCGAAGATGCCGAACCGCCCGGTGTCGTCGGGGCCGTTGCGATAGCTGTTGATGAGATCTTCGGCCATGTCGCGCGCTCCTCGTCAGGTCAGAGTGCGTTTATACCCGATATGCGTGGCGGTAAAGCCGAGCCCTTCGTAGAAGGCATGCGCGCGGGTGCGCGAGCGGTCGGTGGTGAGCTGCATCACGCCGCATCCGGCCGCGCGCAGCCGCCGCTCGGCCTCGGCCATCAGCGCGGCGCCGATTCCCTGCGAGCGCAGGTGCGAGGCGACGCGCACCGCCTCGATCTGGCCGCGAATCCGTCCCGCGTTCGACAGGCCGGGCAGCACCGAAAGCTGGCAGGTGGCGACGATCGCGCCCGCGGCATCCTCGCCCACCACCAGCTGCTGGTCGGGCGCGGCGGCGATGCGGGCGAAGGCGGCGCGATAGGGGGCAAGGTCGCCGGCCGCCTCGCGCGCGGCGCCGAGCGTGTCGTCGCGCAGAAGCGCGAGGATCGCGGTCAGGTCGGCCTCGGTCGCGTCGCGGAAGCGGATCACCTGGGGTTTCTCCGGCGGCTCACTCTGCGGCTCACCCGGCGGCCTTGAGGAAGGCGCGGATCAGGCCGTCGTCCTTGACGCCCGGCGCGGTCTCGACGCCCGAGGAGACGTCGACCTGACGCGCGCCGGTCAGGCGCACCGCCTCGGCCACGTTGAAGGGCGTGAGCCCGCCCGCGAGCATCCAGGGCTTCTTCCAGGCCCGTCCCGCGATCAGCTGCCAGTCGAAGGCGATGCCGTTGCCGCCGGGCAGGGCCGCGTCCTTCGGTGCCTTGGCGTCGATCAGAAGCTGGTCTGCCACCGCCTCGTATTCCGCGATCGCGTCGAGATCCGCGGCCGTGGCGACGCCGAGCGCCTTCATCACCGGCAGACCGAAACGGGCGCGGATCTCGGCCACGCGGGCCGGACTCTCGTGGCCGTGCAGTTGCAGCATGTCGAGCGGCACCTCGGCGGTGATCGCCTCGAGCGTGGCGTCGTCGGCATCGACCACCAGCGCGACCTTGGCCACGCCCGGCGGCACCTCGACCGCCAGCGCGGCGGCGCGGGCGATGTCGATCGCGCGCGGGCTTTTCGGGAAGAAGACGAAGCCGACATAGCGCGCGCCGGCCTCGATGGCGGCGGCGAGGCTTTCGGGCGTCGTCAGGCCGCAGATCTTGACGCGGGTGGCCATGTCAGCGGGCCGCGGGCTTTTCCAGCAGGGCCAGGACCTCGTCCTGCGGGCGCTGGGTCTCGGTGCGCAGGGTCGAGACCTCGCGCTTGAGCTGCGCGGCCTGGCGGGCATGCGACCGGGCGGCCTTGCGGTGGCCGGACTCGCGCGCCCATTCCCAGGTGAAACCGACGGCAAGGCCCAGCAGCACGGCGACGATGATCACCACGAACAGCGGCATCTGGATGCCCGCGCCAAGCCCCATGAACGCGCCCATGTCGCCGGGCAGCAGCCGCAGCGCCACCGGGTCGCGGTTGGCCAGGGCCAGCACCAGCAGGACAAGCGCCACGAGCGCGGTCAGCGCGATGCGCAGGTATCGGATCATCGTGTCAGCCTTCCCAGGTCGGATCGTGCGAGCGGTTGCCCGGGTCAACCTAGACCGCCGGGGGTCAGCCTTCCAGTCCGTTCAGCCGATCGCGCAGCAGCTTGCCGGTCTTGAAGAAGGGCACGTGCTTTTCCTCGACATCGACGCTTTCGCCGGTGCGCGGGTTGCGGCCGGTGCGCGCGTCGCGCCCCTTGACCGAGAACGCGCCGAAGCCGCGAAGCTCGACCCGGTCACCGCGGGCCATCGCCTCGGTGATCTCGTCGAAGATGGTGTTCACGATGCGCTCGACATCGCGCTGGAACAGGTGAGGGTTCTCGTCTGCGATCTTCTGGATCAGTTCCGAACGGATCATTCAGGCCTCCCGGGTGCCGGATGCGGGAAATCTCCCGGATCACGGTTTGCGGACTATAGGCAATTTCTCATCGCCAAGAAACAGGAAAGCCGCTGTATTCGCGGGGATTTCCCCGTGAACGCACAAGGGGGGCGGTTCGGTTCCGTTTCGCAATTCGGACTCGGCATACATGAGCAGTGATGCGTCGATGTCCCGCCATCCGCGCGTGGGCGCGCAGAACCCGGGACGGAACCGGGGACAGACCCCGGGGAATGCAAAAGGCCCCGCCACGGGGGCGGGGCCTTTCGTCGAACGTGGGATCAGGTCCGGGGACCGGATCAGTTGTTCTGGTTCTTCAGCGCGGCGCCGAGGATGTCGCCCAGCGAGGCGCCCGAGTCGGACGAGCCGTACTGTTCCACGGCTTCCTTCTCTTCGGCGATCTCGCGCGCCTTGATCGAGAGGCCCAGGCGGCGGGTCTTCGAGTCCACGTTGGTGACGCGGGCGTCGACGTGGTCGCCGACCTGGAAGCGCTCGGGGCGCTGTTCCGAACGGTCACGCGACAGGTCCGAACGACGGATGAAGGACTTCATGCCGTTGTACTCGACCTCGATGCCGCCATCCTCGATCGCGGTGACGGTCGTGGTGATGACCGTGCCACGCTTCACGCCGTCAACGGCATCCGAGAACGTGTCCGCGTCGAGCGCCTTGATGGAGAGCGAGATGCGCTCCTTGTCGGTGTCGACCTCGGTGACGGCGGCCTTGACCACGTCGCCCTTGCGGTAGTTCTGGATCGCGTCTTCCCCGCGCTGTTCCCAGCTGAGGTCCGACAGGTGCACCATGCCGTCGATGTCGTTGTCGAGGCCGATGAACAGACCGAATTCGGTGATGTTCTTGACTTCGCCTTCGATGACGGTGCCGACCGGGTGGGTCTCGGCGAAGACTTCCCACGGGTTGCGCATGGTCTGCTTGAGACCGAGCGACACGCGGCGCTTCTGGGTGTCGATCTCCAGGACCATGACGTCCACCTCTTGCGAGGTCGAGACGATCTTGCCGGGATGGACGTTCTTCTTCGTCCACGACATTTCCGAAACGTGCACCAGACCCTCGACGCCCGGCTCCAGCTCCACGAAGGCGCCGTAGTCGGTGATGTTGGTCACGCGGCCCTTGTGGACCGAGGCCATCGGGTAGTTGCGCTCCACGGCATCCCACGGGTCGGCCTGAAGCTGCTTCATGCCGAGCGAGATGCGGTGGGTTTCCTTGTTGATCTTGATCACCTGGACCTTGACGGTCTCGCCGATGTTCAGGATCTCGTTCGGGTGGTTGACGCGGCGCCAGGCCATGTCGGTCACGTGCAGCAGGCCGTCGACGCCGCCGAGGTCAACGAACGCACCGTATTCGGTGATGTTCTTGACGACGCCGTCCACCACTTCGCCTTCGGACAGGCGGGCGATGACTTCGGCGCGCTGTTCGGCACGCGATTCTTCCAGGATGGCGCGGCGCGAGACAACGATGTTGCCGCGGCGACGGTCCATCTTCAGGATCTGGAACGGCTGCTTCATGCCCATGAGGGGGCCCGCGTCGCGCACGGGGCGCACATCGACCTGCGAGCCGGGGAGGAAGGCCACGGCGCCGCCGAGGTCGACGGTGAAGCCGCCCTTGACGCGACCGAAGATCGCGCCCTCGACGCGCTCTTCCTTCTCGTAGGCTTTCTCCAGGCGATCCCAGGCTTCCTCGCGGCGGGCCTTCTCACGGCTGATGACGGCTTCGCCGCGGGCGTTCTCGACGCGGTCGAGATACACTTCGACGGTGTCGCCGATCGAAATCTCGGGAGCTTCGCCGGGGTTGGCGAACTCTTTCAGATCGACGCGGCCTTCCATCTTGTAGCCGACGTCGATGATGGCCTGGCCCGCCTCGATGGCGATGACCTTGCCTTTGACGACCGAACCCTCGTCGGGGGTGTCGATCTCGAAGCTCTCCTGAAGGAGGGCTTCAAATTCTTCCATGGTGGCTTTGGCGCACATGCGTGTGTGGTTTCCTTTACGGGTTTCTCTGGCCGTGCGGTTGGCTCCGCAGGTCTTTGGTGGCTCGCCCGGAAGGGCCGGCGGGCGGATAGCGGAAAGGGGCCGACAGCCTTGGCCCGACCCCGATGCTCCGCCCGGCGGCTGGCGTCCGGACGGGGGCGATATAGTCCCTGCACCCGCGCGACGCAAGGAAAACCGGCCTTCCCGGATCGCGTGGCGGATCGGTTGGCGGATCGCGCGGGGGGGCGGCTGCGGGGCGTGCCTGCCGGGTCGTCAGTCGCGGTCGTCAGTCGCGGTCGTCAGTCGCAGGGGCGCTGCACTCGGCGCGTTTCGGGCGCGGCGATCGGCAGCTGGCGCGGCGGATCGCGCAGGTCGCGCAGCGTGCGCGGCAGGTCGCCCGGCGCGGGGGCGCGCAGAAGCAGGCTGCGCCGGGCCGGGTCATGGGGCGGCTCGGCCCGGTCGGGCAGGGCGGTGCCGGCCAGCGCATCCTGGCACAGCGCGGTCGGATGGGCCTCGGCACCGCCGCCGCGCAGGTCGAGCCGCCAGCCGCCGCGGCGGGCGACGCCGGCCGGGCCGAAGTCGAGCGTGCCGAGATCGCGCGTCCGCGCCTCGTCGGGTCCGGTCGCGCGGGTGGTTCCGTCCGCGCTTTCCGTCCCGTCGGGCTGGGCGGGCGCGGCCTGGACCGTCCAGCGCCCGGGGGGCACCAGCACCCGCAGCGGGCTCGTGCCCGAGGCCCCGGCGGCCAGCACGTCGCGGCCGGTGCCGGGGTCGCGCAGCGTCACCACCCAGTCGGCGCCGGGATCGAACTGCAGCACCATCGGCAATCCGGCCGGCAGGCCCGAGCGGTTCCACAGAAGGCCCCGTCCGGCCGCGGCCCCGGGGCCGGCGGCGCCGGCGAGGCCGGGCAGCAGCGCCGCCATGGCAAGCACGAGGGGGAGGGTGCGGCGTCTCATCTGCCCAAGATGGGGCGCGCCGCGGCGCGGGCCAAGGGGCCGGGCGCGCAGCGGACGCCGATCCGACGCCGACCCGACGGGTGCGGATCGGGCCAGATCGGGCCAGATCGGGCGCCGGTCAGGCGGTTGGCAGCTTCGCCGCGATCTCGGCGCAGGCGCGGGCGACGGCCTCGTCGATGCCGAGGTCCGTGGTGTCGATCATCACCGCCTCGGCGGCCGGGCGCAGCGGCGCGTCGGCGCGGCCCATGTCGCGGGCGTCGCGGGCGCGGACCTCGGCCAGCACTGCCGCGGGATCGCCGCCGGTCTCGAGCCAGCGGCGGTGCGCGCGGATCTCGGGGCTGGCGGTGACATAAAGCTTCACCTCGGCCTCGGGGCAGATCACCGTGCCGATGTCGCGCCCGTCGAGCACCGCGCCGCCCCCGGCCCGCGCGAAGCGGCGCTGGAAGTCGACGAGCGCCGCGCGGACCTCGGGCAGGGCGGCGACCCGGCTGGCCGCGGCGCCCGCCTCGAGCGTGCGGAGGTCGCCGCGCGCGAGATCTTCGGGCCGAAGGTCGCGGGCGGCCGCCGCCGGATCCTCGCCCGCCGTGACCCGGGCACCGACGGCGCGGTAGAGCAGGCCGGTGTCGAGATGGGCGAGGCCGAAGCGCGCGGCGACGGCGCGGCTGATCGTGCCCTTGCCGGCGGCGGCGGGGCCGTCGATGGCGACGGTGAAGATCATGGCGAGACCCTCCTGCGGGCGGTCGGCGTGGCGGGTACGGGGGCGGAGGCGGGCCCTCCGCGGGGGATATTCGGGCAAAGTCGGCCGCGCTTTCGCATTGGCCCAAATATCCCCGCCGGAGGCATCCGCGGGCTCAGGCGGGGCGGCGCTCGATCGTGGCGCCGAGGCCGGTCATCATCGGTTCGAACGCCGGGAACGAGGTGGCGATCGGGCTGCCGTCGTCGATCGTCACCGGAGCGTTGGCGGCAAGGCCGAGAACCATGAAGGCCATCGCGATGCGGTGGTCAAGATGGGTGGCGCAGGTGCCGCCGCCGGGGACGCCCTGCGCGCCCATCCCGTGCACGGCGAGCATGTCCTCGCTTTCCTCGATGCGCACGCCGCAGGCTTCGAGCCCGCGCGCCATCGCGTCGATCCGGTCGCTTTCCTTGACCCGCAGCTCCTTGACGCCGCGCATCACCGTCTTGCCCTCGGCGAAGGCCGCGATCGCGGCCAGCACCGGGTATTCGTCGATCATCGAAGCGGCGCGCTCGACCGGGACCTCGATGCCCTTCAGCGCCGAGGCGCGCACGCGCAGGTCGGCGACCGGCTCGCCGCCCTCCTCGCGCGGGTTCTCGAAGGCGATGTCGGCGCCCATGTCGACCAGCGTCAGGTAGAGGCCGTTGCGGGTCGGGTTCTGGCTGACGCCCGGCACGAGGATCTCGGACCCCGCGACGACCAGCGCCGCGCAGACCGGGAAGGCGGCCGAGGAGGGGTCGCGCGGCACTGCCACGGTCTGGGCGCGAAGCTCGGGCTGGCCCTGCAGGGTGATGACCGACTGGCCGCCCTCGCGCGTGACCGAGAGATCGGCGCCGAAGCCGCGCAGCATCCGCTCGGAATGGTCGCGGGTCGGCTCGTGCTCGATCACCACGGTCTCGCCGGGCGCGTTCAGCCCGGCAAGCAGCACCGCCGACTTCACCTGCGCCGAGGGGACGGGCAGGGTGTAGCGCACCGGCACCGGGTCTGCCGCGCCGACGAGGGTGAGCGGCAGCCGCCCGCCCGACCGGCCGAAGGCGCGGGCGCCGAACAGGGCGAGCGGATCGGTGATCCGGCCCATCGGGCGCTTGCGCAGCGAGGCGTCGCCGGTGAAGGTCGCGGTGATCGGCGAGGTCGCCATCGCGCCCATGATCAGCCGCACGCCGGTGCCGGCATTGCCGCAGTCGATCACGTCGGCGGGTTCGGCGAAGCCGCCGGTGCCGACGCCCTCGACCGTCCAGTGGCCCTGGCCGTGGCGCGTCACCTCGGCGCCGAAGGCGCGCATCGCGGCGGCGGTGCCCAGCACGTCCTCGCCCTCGAGCAGGCCCGTCACCTCGGTCCGGCCGACGGCGAGCGCGCCGAGGATCAGCGCGCGGTGGCTGATCGACTTGTCGCCGGGGATCTCGGCTGTGCCGGAAAGCGGCCCGGACTTGCGGGCAATCATCGGGATCGGGGCGCCGTGGCCGGACATGTCTTCCTCCGCTGGGGTCGCGCGGGTGATAGCGCAAGCGGCGGGGGGCGTCCATCGGGGCCGGCACCGCGCGCCGGGGGCCGGAACGCAAACGGCCGCCCTGGGGGGCGGCCGTTCCTGACGCTTCCGCCGGGGCCGGCGGAAGGTCGGGTCTGCGCGGCGCTCAGGCCGACTTGCGGCGGCGCTTCATGACGCCGAGGCCCGCGAGGGCGGTGCCCAGCAGGGCGACGCCGGCCGGCAGCGGAACCGGGGCCGGGGTGGCGTCGGCGGTGACGGTGACGCCGACGACGCGGCTGCTCGGCAGGTTCGCCGAGAAGGTCAGCGTGGTCAGGCCGCCGTCGCTGGCGACGTCGAAGAAATCGATCGCGCCGGAGGACGACAGCGGCTTGCCGGCGTTGCCCTGGACCGCGAAGCTGATCGGAGCCGAGGTGGTGCCGTTGTTGCCGATGACATAGGTCACGGTCGTCATGTCGGTGTACGCGCCCGACGAGGTGACGACGAACGACAGCGTTGCGGCAATCGACGAGGTGATCTCGAAGACGAGCGGGTCGCCGCTCGTGATGTTGCCGCTGCCGGTGGCCGAAAGATCGGACGCCGAGAGCGTGAGCGGAATGGTGGCGGCGGAGGCGGTGATCGGGGCGGCGACGGCGAGGATCGCGGCGAGGGCGACGTGTTTCATGTAGCTCCTGTTGTACCTATGGGGCGCGGGTGCGCCGGATATTGACGAAAAGGGCGACGTCCTGCCCTCCTCCCCCACACGGGTCGTGTCGGCGGGAACCCGCTGACAGGGCCTTTGTTCCGCAATCCCGTCGCCCTGTCGCCATTTTTCGGTCGCAATCATCTTGCGCGAAACAGTGTTAAAAAAGCCCACCGATTAGGCGGGCGAGTGAAGAACATCCATAGGTTGAAGAAAGCATTTTGCGCAATCGGCCGGGCCTTTGGCGCGGAAGGCGCGCGGGGCGCGCCTTCCGATTCGATCCGTCACGCCGCCGCGGGCTCGGGCGCGGCGAGGGCGACGATGTCCATCATGATCCGGTTCAGCTCGAAGTCCTTGGGCGTGTAGACCCGGGTGACGCCCATGGCGCGCAGCTTCGCGGCATCCTCGTCGGGGATGATGCCCCCGACCACGACCGGCACCTGGCCAAGACCCGCCGCCGCCATCCGCTCCATCACCTCGGCGATCAGCGGCAGGTGGCTGCCCGACAGGATCGACAGGCCCACGACATGCGCGGCCTCGGCCTCGGCCGCGGCGACGATCTGCGCGGGCGTCAGCCGGATGCCGTCATAGGTGATGTCCATGCCGCAGTCGCGGGCGCGGAAGGCGATCTGCTCGGCGCCGTTGGAATGGCCGTCGAGCCCCGGCTTGCCGACCAGAAACTTCAGCCGGCGCCCCAGCTTCTGCGAGACCGTGTCGACGGCGTCGCGGATCGGCTCCAGCCCCTCGGTGCGGTTCGACGGGTTCTTCGAGACGCCGGTGGGGCCGCGGTATTCGCCGTGCACGGCGCGCAGCACGCCGGCCCATTCGCCGGTGGTCGCGCCGGCCTTCGCGGCCTCGATCGAGGCGGGCATGATGTTGTCGCCCGCCGCCGCCGCCGCCTTCAGCGCGGCAAGCGCGGCCTGCACGCGGCCCTCGTCGCGCGCCGCGCGCCAGGCGGCGAGCCGGGCGATCTGGTCGGCCTCGACCGCCGGGTCGACGGTCATGATCCCGCCCTCGGCATCGACGAGCGGCGAGGCCTCGCCCTGCTGCCAGCGGTTCACGCCGACGACGATGGTCTCCTCGTCCTCGATCCGGCCGATGCGGGCGGCGTTCGACTCGACCAGCCGCGCCTTCATGTAGTCGATCGCCGCGATCGCCCCGCCCATGCCGTCAAGCAGGTCCAGCTCGGCCCGCGCGCCCGCCTTCAGTGCCTCGACCTTGGCCGCGATCACCGGGTTGCCGTCGAAGAGATCGCCATATTCCAGCAGGTCGGTCTCGTAGGCGACGATCTGCTGCATCCGCAGCGACCACTGCTGGTCCCAGGGCCGCGGCAGCCCCAGTGCCTCGTTCCAGGCGGGCAGCTGCACGGCGCGGGCGCGGGCGTTCTTCGACAGCGTCACCGCCAGCATCTCCAGCAGGATCCGGTAGACGTTGTTTTCGGGCTGCTGCTCGGTCAGGCCCAGGCTGTTGACCTGCACGCCATAGCGGAAGCGGCGGTACTTCTCGTCCTCGATGCCGTAGCGGGCCTGGCAGATCTCGTCCCACAGCTCGGTGAAGGCGCGCATCTTGCACATCTCGGTCACGAAGCGGATGCCCGCGTTCACGAAGAACGAGATGCGCCCGACCATGGCCGGGAACCCCTCGGCCGGGACCTTGGCCTTGAGGTCGTCGAGCACCGCGATGCCAGTGGCCAGCGCGAAGGCCAGCTCCTGCTCGGGCGTCGCGCCCGCCTCCTGCAGGTGGTAGCTGCAGACGTTCATCGGGTTCCACTTCGGCAGGTGCACCGCCGTGTAGGCCGCGATGTCAGTGATCATCGCGAGCGAGGGCTTCGGCGGACAGATGTAGGTGCCGCGGGACAGGTATTCCTTCACCAGGTCGTTCTGCACCGTGCCCTGCAGCCTGGAGATGTCGGCGCCCTGTTCTTCGGCCACCGCGATGTACAGGCTCAGCAGCCAGGGCGCGGTCGCGTTGATCGTCATCGAGGTGTTCATCTCCTCGAGCGGGATCTCGTCGAAGAGCGCGCGCATGTCGCCCAGATGCGCCACCGGCACGCCGACCTTGCCGACCTCGCCCCGCGCCAGTTCATGGTCCGAATCGTAGCCGGTCTGCGTCGGCAGATCGAAGGCGACCGACAGCCCGGTCTGCCCGCGCGCGAGGTTCGCGCGGTAGAGCGCGTTCGACTTCTCGGCGGTCGAATGGCCGGCATAGGTGCGAAACAGCCAGGGCTTGTCGCGCACCGGCTTGGAATCGGGCTTGGGAGCTGCGGGATTCAGGCTGTCGGTCATGGCGGCCTCGGATTGTTGCGGCAACAATATTACGATTGATCGGGTCTTAAGGGTAATAATATGTCCCTGTCAATTCGCCGCGTCGCGGCGTCTTCCATGCTATGATGCGGCTGACCGGATTTTCCGGCAACTGCCGTGACGTCAGGTCGCGGCCCCTCGGATCTTCCTCGCGCAATAATTGTGCGAGACAGAAAATTACAAAACCGACTTCCGTCGTATTGCAATGTTGCGGCGGCGTCGGTTACCTCTGTTGCAGATGCGGCGCATGATTCTGCGCCGCGGCAGGACGCCAAAGGGAGGCTTTTGAGTGATGGCCCTGGACCAGCAGACCGAGATCGCGCCCTACGAGGCGCCGGAGAAGGACCTCTACGAGATCGGCGAGATGCCGCCCCTCGGCTATGTCCCGAAGAAGATGTACGCCTGGGCGATCCGGCGCGAGCGCCACGGCGAGCCCGACACCGCCATGCAGGTCGAGGTCGTCGACACCTGGGAGATCGATTCGAACGAGGTGCTGGTCCTCGTGATGGCCGCGGGCGTGAACTACAACGGCGTCTGGGCCGGCCTTGGCGTGCCGATCAGCCCCTTCGACGGCCACAAGCAGCCCTATCACATCGCGGGGTCCGACGCCTCGGGGATCGTCTGGAAGGTCGGCGACCGCGTCACCCGCTGGAAGGTCGGCGACGAGGTCGTGATCCACTGCAACCAGGACGACGGCGACGACGAGGACTGCAACGGCGGCGACCCGATGTTCTCGCCCAGCCAGCGGATCTGGGGCTACGAGACCCACGACGGCTCGTTCGCGCAGTTCACCAAGGTGCAGGCGCAGCAGCTGATGCCGCGGCCCAAGCACCTGACCTGGGAAGAGGCCGCCTGCTACACGCTGACGCTGGCCACCGCCTACCGGATGCTGTTCGGGCACGAGCCCCACGACCTCAAGCCCGGGCAGAACGTGCTGGTCTGGGGTGCCTCGGGCGGGCTTGGCAGCTATGCGATCCAGCTGATCAACACCGCTGGCGCGAACGCCATCGGCGTGATCTCGGAAGAGGACAAGCGCGAGTTCGTGCTGTCGATGGGCGCCAAGGGCGTCATCAACCGCAAGGACTTCAAGTGCTGGGGGCAACTGCCCAAGGTCAACACGCCCGAGTACAACGACTGGCTGAAAGAGGCGCGCAAGTTCGGCAAGGCGATCTGGGACATCACCGGCAAGGGCGTGAACGTCGACATGGTGTTCGAACACCCGGGCGAGGCGACCTTCCCGGTCTCGACGCTGGTGGTGAAGAAGGGCGGCATGGTCGTGATCTGCGCCGGGACCAGCGGGTTCAACTGCACCTTCGACGTGCGCTACATGTGGATGCACCAGAAGCGCCTGCAGGGCAGCCACTTCGCGCATCTCAAGCAGGCCTCGGCGGCCAACAAGCTGATGATCGAGCGTCGCCTCGATCCGGCGATGTCCGAGGTCTTCCCCTGGGAGCAGATCCCGGCCGCGCACATGAAGATGTACCGCAACCAGCACAAGCCGGGGAACATGTCGGTGCTGGTGCAGTCGCCGCGCCCGGGCCTGCGCACTTTCGAGGACGCATTGGAGGCGGGACGCCGCTGACGGCGGGGCCCGGTCGCGACCGGCCGGGCCAAAATCGCTGGCGATATTTACCGATCCGGCAGAGGGTAGGGGGCACTATTGGTGTCCTGACGCATTTGCCGGATCGGCCATGAGCTATGATTGGATGATCGACGTCCTTCGGGACCTGTCGCAATTCGCCGATGCGAACGACATGCCACGTCTCGTCGCGCAGCTGGAGGCCGCGCGCGCCGAGGCCGAGGCCGAGATCGCCCGCAAGAGCGCCGCCGAAAGCCCGGCCGAGCCCTTCGGCGACAGTCTCGACCGGCGGGCCTGACGGCGGCGGCGCACTGGCGGCACTGGCCGCACTGGCGGCGCCGATCCGAAGGCGGCGACGTGCGGTCCCGATGCGCGGCCCCTTCCCGCGGCCCCCTCCCGGTGGCGTGTACCGCAGCCGCCGGCGCGGGCCGGCCGCTCTGGCGAAGGCGGGGCTTTGCCGCTAGGGTCCGGCCATGCCGCAGGACCTGTTCTCGAACCAAGACGCCCGCCCCGACGCGGGCCTGCCCGCCCGGGTGAAACCCGTGCTGTCCGAGGACCAGGCCGAGGCCTGGGACCGGCTGGCCGGGGCGCTGTCGCGCGCGGGCATCGACCTGCACGACGGCACGGTCGAGCCGCCGGGCCATGCGGGCACGGTGATGGCCGTGGTCGGCAAGGCGGGCTCGGGCAAGACGCTGCTGCTGTCGGAGCTGACCAAGACCCTGGCCGAGGCCGGGGTCGAGGTGATCTCGGGCGATTACGAGGGCAAGAAGAAGAAAGAGCGCCGCACGCTCGCGATCTTGGCGCCCACCAACAAGGCGGCGAGCGTCCTGCGCTCGCGCGGGGTGCCGGCGACGACGATCCACCGCATCCTCTACACCCCGGTCTACGATCCCGAATACGAGCGCATCGCCGAATGGCTGGCCGGGCAGGGCGAGCGCCCGGTGATCGAGGGGCTGACCGACCAGGCGCTGGACCGTGCCAAGGCCTTCTACGACCAGATGAAGTCGATCCCGGGCGCGCTGGCGGCGGCGGGCCTGCGCGGGTCGGACTTCATCCGCGGCTGGAAACGGCGCGAGGACCCGCTCGACATCGGCTTCATCGACGAAAGCTCGATGCTCGACGACCGGCAGTTCGAGGACCTGAAAGAGATCTTCCCGACGCTGGTGATGTTCGGCGACCCCGCGCAGCTTGCCCCGGTGAACCAGTCCGGCGCGATGGCCTTCGACCGGCTGCCCGAGGGCCAGCGGCTGGTGCTGAACCGCATCCACCGCCAGGCCGAGGACAACCCGATCCTCGACCTCGCCCATGCGCTCGCGGACGAGAGCCTGACCTTCGAGGGGTTCGAGCGGATGGTCGAGGACGCGGCCCGGCGCGACGACCGCGTGGTCTGGGCCGAACGGGTGGAAAGCGACCTGATGGCGCGCTCGCCGGTGCTGGTGTGGCGCAACCAGACGCGGATCCGCCTGATCCAGGCCTTCCGCGGCGCCTATCACGCGCCGAAGGATGCGCTGCTGCCCGGCGAGCCGCTGATCTGCGACGGGATCGAACTGCCGCTGAAGCATCGCAAGAAGCGCATCGATCTGGAAGCGCGCGGGCTGATCAAGGGCGCGCAGGTGATCTGGCTCGGCCCCGGCAAGAAGCCCGGCTTCTCGCGGCTGCATGTCATCGGCTCCGAGGACCCGCGGGTCTCGGCCGCCTCGATCATCAAGATCGAGCTGCCCGACGAGGAAGAGCCGTTCATTCCCTATGCCGCGCGGATGGGCGCGGCCTTCCTGCACGGGGCGGCGGTGACGATCCACAAGGCCCAGGGCTCGCAATGGGGCACGGTGCAGGTCTTCGCGCCCGACCTCTGGGCCGCGGCGCGGGCTGGTCGGTCCGAGGCCGGGGTGCCCTTGTGGAAGCGGCTCGCCTATGTGGCGATCACCCGGGCCGAGCACCGGCTGCACTGGGTGGTGCGCAACCGGCTGTCGCGGCCGACGGGCGGGCTGACCACCGAGGACCTGCCCAAGCCCGCGGCGACGCTGACGCTGTCGGCGGACGAGGCCGAGGCCTAGCGGGAGAAGCCCTCGACCCGCTCGAGGTGCGCGGCGCCCAAGGGTACGAGTGCCGCGCGCAGCGCCTCGCTCGCCGGGCCGTAGACGGTCAGGCGCACCGGCTCGAACACGGCCAGGAACCGCTCGGCGAAGCGCTTGCCGAAGGTGTCGAGGTGCACGAGCGCCGCGTCACTGTCGACGTAGCGCTCGACCACGGTGATGCCGGTGCCGTCCGCGGTCAGGAAGTATTCGTAGACCAGCGCGCCGGGCTCGTTCGCCTGCGTCGCCTCGGCCATCTCGGCGATCAGCGCGGGATAGGTCCCGGTCGCGCCGGGACGGATCCGCATTTCCAGCACCCACTCGATGATCCCGCCCATGCTCTCTCCTCCTCTGTGCGGCCCGATCTCCGGGCCGCGCCCCGGGGCGAAGCCTTGGCGCCGGGGCGGGGGCTGTCAATGCGCGCGGGGGCGGGATCGTGCTTTGGGATGAGGGCTACATCGCCTCCTTGATCCCGCGCCGGATCAGCCAGCTGTTGACCGGCAGGGCGGTGACGAAGCCGCAGGCCATGGCGATCTGCATCATGAACCAGAACTCGGGGCTGTCGGTCCCGAGCGGGCTGCCGATGACGACGGGGAACAGCCAGAAATGCGCGATGGCCATGAAGCCGTACATCCCCACCTGCCAGGCGGTGAGCGACAGCGCGTCGGCCTTCATCGCCTGCTTCAGCCCCTCGCGCAGGCCAAGGTTCCGCATCGGCGCGATGGCGAAGTACTGGAAGGCGACGCCGAAGCCGAAGGCGAGGATGAAGTCCAGCACCCAGACGGCGAAGATCCTGTCGGCGAACAGCCAGTGCCAGCCGAAGGCCACCGCGACGGCGGGGAACAGGAAGGCCAGCGTCTCGGCGAGGATGTCGCCCAGCGTGCAGCCGCTGCCGCAGTGCAGCGCGCCCTTGGCCACCGCCAGCAGCGCCGGCGGGCCCTGGTTGTGGCCGTGGTGCGGGTGGTGGTCCGGGTGCTGCCCGTGGTGATGGTGCTGATGCTGGTCCGCGGCCCTCGGTGCGCGGCCGGCCCCGAGGTACAGCGCCAGCACCGCAAGGCTGCCGAACAGCGCCGACAGCGGCCAGACCAGCGCCATGATCCACATCTGCGGCGGTCGTCGCCGGACGTCGAGCGCGATCCAGGCGGCGCAGAGGAGGCCGGCGGCGAGCGAGGCGATGGCGAGGGCGTGCAGGGCTGGCGGCATGGGAGGATCCTTCCGGCTGGCTCGGGCGCATCGGGGGGGAGGGATGCGCGACGAAAACCGAACGGGGGGCGGGGGGCATTGTTCCCGCGCCGGCGCGCGCCTATCCTGCGCCCGGACAGATCAGGAGACCCCAATGCGCTGCGTTTTCGTGCAGTTCCGCTGCGACCCCGGCAAGACCTACGAGGTCGCCGACCGGATCTACGACCGCGAGGTGGTGTCCGAGCTGTTCTCGACCTCGGGCGAATGGGACCTGATCGCCAAGGTCTACGTGCCCGACGATGCCGATGTCGGCCACTACCTGAACGAGCAGCTGTTCGGGATCGAGGGCATCAGCCGCACGCTGACGACGATGACCTTCAAGGCGTTCTGACCGCGACTTGCGGGGCAGGCGGCGCAGGCGGGCCGCACCCGGCGCGCGATGCCGCATCACCGCGTCATGACCGGCCACGGCGCGCCTTGCCGCGCCGGTCCCGACGGGCAGCCGCGGAGCAGGAATCGCGCGACATCGCGGGGCAAGCGTCGCCGCGCGGCCTGACTATCATCCTGCCGGCCTGACTGTCCTGCCGATGGGCGTCCGGTCGCTATCGGCGCAGCCAGGCGAAGCCCGCCGAGGCGGCATAGCCCGCCAGCGCGGCGATCATCAGCGCGAGAAGGCCGTAGAGCGCCGGCTGCTCGCGGCTGAGCACGAACAGCCACCGCTCGAGCCCGACCTTGCGCACGTCGACCACCGTCTCGTGCGCGTCGACGATCCGGCCGCCGCGGGTCAGGAAGATCCGCGCGCGATAGTCGCCCTCGCGCAGGTTGGCGGGCAGGCGGAAGCGGGTGCGGAACAGCGTGTCCTCGGCCAGCTCGACCGCGCCCTCGTCCAGCTCGTAGGCGCCTTCGTCCTCGCGCAGCCGCACCAGCGCCTGAACGAAGCTTGGCGCGCCCTCGATCGTGGCGCCGACAGAGCGGATCGCGCGGTTGATCGTGATCGAGTTGCGCAGGTCCTCGGTGTCGGTCAGCACCTCGCGCAGCGGCGCGGTGGTGGCGACGGCATAGTAGCTCGGGGCGTGGTCGACATCGACCTGATCGGTGTTGACCCAGATCCCGGCGACCCGCGACTTGCGCCGCACCGTCAGTTCCTCCTGCGGGCCCTCGAGCGTGACGATGACCTGCAGCGGCGGCGCCTCGGCGATCGGCTCCTCGCGCTTGACCGCGCCGAAGACCAGGATCTCGGACCCGGTGAAGGTGGTGTCGATCGCGATGCGGTTCTGCGACAGGCCGGCGACGACCTCTTCGGCCAGAAGCGGCGCCGGGGCGAGCGGCGCCACCGAGAGCGCAAGCGGCAGGCAGAGCGAGCGGGCGAGGCGGCGGATCATGCGGCGCGCCCCTTCGGAACCACGGAATACAGATCGGCCGGCGTCAGCAGCAGCTCGAGCGCGAGCTTGCCGCAGACCGCGAGCACCAGCAGCGCGAGCAGGATGCGCAGCTGCTCGGCCTTGAGCCGCGCGCCGACCTGCGTGCCGATCTGCGCGCCGATCACCCCGCCGACGATCAGCAGCAGCGCCAGCACCATGTCCACCGACTGGTTGGTCAGCGCATGCATGAAGGTGGTGAAGCCCGAGACGAACAGGATCTGGAACAGCGAGGTGCCGACGACGACCTTGGCGGGCATGCCCAGCAGGTAGATCATCGCGGGCACCATGACGAAGCCGCCGCCCACGCCCATGATCGCGGCCAGCACCCCCACGCCCAGCCCGACGAGGAACGGCGGGATCACCGAGATGTAGAGCCCCGAGGCGCGGAAGCGCATCTTCAGCGGCATCCGGTGCACCCAGCCGTGCTGCTTGCGCTTGGGCAGCTGCTGCGGACCCTTGCGCTGGCGCAGGATCGCGCGCAGCGATTCCTGGAACATCAGCATCCCGACCGAGCCGAGGAACACCACGTAGCACAGCTGCACCGCGAGATCGATCTGCCCCAGCCGCGACAGCAGGTTGAACAGGAAGATGCCCAGGCCCGACCCGGTCATGCCCCCCGCCAGCAGCACCCAGCCCATGCGGAAATCGACGCCCTTGCGCCGGATATGCGCCAGCAGTCCCGAGACCGACGAGGCCACGACCTGGTTCGCCCCGGTGGCGACCGCGATCGCCGGCGGCACGCCCGCGAAGAACAGCAGCGGCGTGATCAGGAAGCCGCCCCCGACGCCGAACATGCCCGAGACCAGCCCGACGATGCCGCCAAGGCCGAGCAGGAGGAAAGCGTTCACCGAGACCTCGGCGATGGGGAGGTAGATCTGCATCTGGCCTGTCCGGAGAGCGGGTGGGAGCGCGCGGTGTCTGCGCCTCCCATTTCGCGCGAATCGGGCGGTTGTCAAACCATGATGCCGCAATCCGGACCGGGCGTGTCGCCAAGGCTTCAGCCCGCTTAACCCTATGTGATCAGTCGTGTTTTATTCCGGGGTGCCGAGGGGGCTCTGCCCCCGCCGCGTTCCGCGGCCCCCCGGGATATTTGGACCAATGCGAAAGCGCGCGCGGTCAGGCCAGAAGCCGGGTCAGCACCCGGGCCAGCTTCGCGGCGCCGAGGGGGGCCATGGCCTTGGTGTGCTCGTGGCTGATGTTCTCGTCCGACATCCCGGCCGCCATGTTGGTGATGACCGAGATCGCCGCGACCTCGAGGCCGAGGAAGCGCGCGAGGATCACCTCGGGCACGGTCGACATGCCGACGGCATCGGCGCCCAGGGTGCGGATCGCGCGGATCTCGGCCGGGGTCTCGAAGCTGGGGCCCGAGTACCAGGCGTAGACGCCCTCGTGCAGCTCGACCTGCTCCTGCGTGGCGGCGGCGCGCAGCGCGGCCCGCAGGGCGGGCGAATGGGCGGCGGTCATCGGCACGAAGCGCGCATCCGTCGGCTCGCCGATCAGCGGGTTCAGGCCCGAGAAGTTGATGTGGTCCGACAGCAGCATCAGCGATCCGGGCGGCATGTCGGGCTGCAGCGAGCCCGCGGCATTGGTCAGGATCAGCCGGGTGACGCCAAGCGCCTTCAGCGTCTCGAGCGGCAGGCGCATCGCGGCGGGGTTGCCGCGTTCGTAGTAGTGTTCGCGCCCGCCCAGCACCGCGAGGCGCGTCGCGCCGATCGTGCCGATGGCGAGTTTCGGGCTGTGGCCCGAGACGCCGGCATGGGGAAAGCCCGGCAGGTCGGCATAGGGGATCTGCACGCCCTCGACCGCCTCGACCATGCCGCCGAGACCCGAGCCGAGCACCAGCGCGGTGCCCACGGGCGCGATCCCGGCGACGGCATGGATGCGCGCGGCCAGCGCCTCGGGCGTGAGCAGGGCGTTCTCAGCGCTCTTTGACATAGGGTTCGCCTCCGGCGCGGGGGGGGACCGCCTTGCCGATGAAGCCGGCCAGGATGATGACGGTCAGGATGTAGGGCAGGGCCTGCATGAACTGGATCGGCAGCACCACGCCGAACAGGTCGATGTTCTGCCAGCGGTTTGACACCGCCTCGAGCGCGCCGAACAGCAGGCAGGCGCCGAGCGCGGGGAAGGGGCGCCATTTCGCGAAGATCAGTGCCGCGAGCGCGATGTAGCCGCGCCCCGCCGTCATCTCCTTGACGAAGCCCGCCGAGAGCGCGGTGGCGAGATAGACCCCCGCGAGCCCCGCGAGCAGGCCGCAGATCAGCACCGCGCCGTAGCGCAGCCCCGCGACCGAGACGCCGGCGCTGTCGACCGCGCCCGGGTTTTCGCCCACCGCGCGCAGGCGCAGGCCGAAGCGGGTGCGGTAGAGCAGCCACCAGGTCGCGGGCACGCAGGCGACCGCGATGTAGACCAGCACCGCGTGACCCGAGATCAGCTCGGCGTAGATCGGGCCGATCACCGGCACCGGGCGCAGGGTCTCGGCCAGCGGCAGGGTGATCGCGTTGAACCGCGCGTCGCCCGACAGCGCCGGGGTGCGGCCGCCCTGCTGGAACCAGTCCTGCGCCATCAGCACCGTCAGCCCCGAGGCCAGGAAGTTGATCGCCACGCCCGAGATCAGCTGGTTGCCGCGGAAGGTGATCGAGGCCAGCCCGTGCAGCGCCGCCAGCACCATCGAGCCCGCGACCCCCGCAAGCAGCCCGAGCCAGACATGGCCGGTGGTGTAGGCGACCGCGCCCGACAGCATCGCGGCCATCAGCATCTTGCCCTCGAGCCCGATGTCGAAGACCCCGGCGCGTTCCGAGAACAGGCCCGCGAGGCAGGCGAACAGCAGCGGGATCGCCAGCCGGATCGTGCTGTCGGCCAGCACCAGCAGGGTGGTCGTGTCCATCACGCGGTCCTCCGGCGGAACAGGGCGAAGACGCGCTCGACCGCCATCCGCATCATCTGGTCGAGCGCCCCGGTGAACAGGATCACCAGCGCCTGCACCACGGTCCTGAGTTCCAGCGGGATTGAGGTCCAGAGGCCAAGCTCGGCCCCGCCCTGGTAGAGGAAGCCGAACAGGAGCGAGGCCAGCAGCACCCCGAACGGGTGGTTGCGCCCCATCAGCGCCACCGCGATGCCGATGAAGCCCGCGCCCTCGACCGAGTTCAGCACCAGCCGCTCGGCCTCGCCCATCACGTTGTTGACCGCCATCAGCCCCGACAGCCCGCCCGAGATCAGCATGGCGATCATCGTGATCCGCGTGGGCGAGATGCCGGCATAGACCGCGGCGGGCTCGGACTTGCCGAAGGCGCGGATCTCGTAGCCCAGGCGCGAGCGGAACAGCAGCAGCCAGACGCCGAGGCAGGCGGCGAGGGCGATGAAGAAGGTGATGTTCGCGGGCGTGTTCGGGCCGAAGACCGCCGAGAGGCCGGGGATGTTGTGCAGCGTGGGCAGGCCCGCGCCCTCGGGGAAGCGGGCGGTCGCCGGGTCCATGCTGCCCACCGGGCGCAGGACGTTGACGAGCATGTAGTTCAGCACCGCCGCGGCGATGAAGTTGAACATGATCGTGGTGATCACGATGTGGCTGCCGCGGCGCGCCTGCAGCCAGGCCGGGATCGCCGCCCAGGCCGCGCCGAAGACCGCGCCGCCCACCATCGCCGCCGGCAGCGCCAGCGCCCAGTGCGGCCAGGGCAGCGCGAGGCAGACCAGCGCGACGCCGAGGCCGCCGATCCCCGCCTGCCCCTCGCCGCCGATGTTGAACAGCGACGCGCGGAACGCCACCGACACCGCAAGCCCGGTGAACAGGAAGTTCGTCGCGTAATAGAGCGTGTAGCCCCAGCCATAGGCCGATCCGAGCGCGCCCACGACCATGGTGTTCAGCGCCTCGACCGGGTCCTCGCCGATGCCGAGGATCACGAGGCCCGAGATCAGGAAGGCCGCGAGCAGGCTCAGCACCGGCACGAGCGCCACGTCGGCCCATTGCGGCAGCGGCTGTCTCATGCGGCGACCCCCGCCATCAGCAGGCCCAGTTCGCGCTCGTCGGTGGCGGCGGTCTGCCGCTCGCCCATCACGGCGCCGTCGAACATCACCGCGACCCGGTCCGACAGCGCGAAGATCTCGTCCAGCTCGACCGAGACCAGCAGCACCGCGCGGCCGGCGTCGCGCAGTTCGATGATGCGGCGGTGGATGAACTCGATCGCGCCGATGTCGACGCCGCGGGTGGGCTGGCCGACCAGCAGAAGGTCCGGGTCGCGCTCGATCTCGCGCGCCAGCACGATCTTCTGCTGGTTGCCGCCCGAGAAGCTTTTCGCGGCCAGCGCGGGCAGCGGCGGGCGGACGTCGAAACGCTCCATCTTGGCCTTCGTGTCCTCGATCAGCGCGCGCTGGTCGATCAGCGGCCCGGTGCCATAACCCGCGCGGTGATAGCCGAAGGCCACGTTCTCCCAGGCGGTGAAGTCGAGGATCAGGCCCAGGTGATGGCGGTCCTCGGGCACGTGGCCCATGCCGGCGCCGCGCCGGGCGCGGGCGTCGGCGCCGCGCCCCGTCAGCTCGAGCGGGCGGCCATTGAGGGTGATCTCGCCGGTGATCTCGCCGTGGTGGTGGATGCCGGCCAGCACCGCGAGCAGCTCTGACTGGCCGTTGCCGGCGACGCCGGCGATGCCCAGCACCTCGCCGCGGGCGATGTCGAAGCTGACGTCCTTCAGCCGCCGCACGCCCTGGGCGTCGGTCACCGACAGGTTGCGCACCGACAGCACCGTCTCGCCCGGCGTCGCCTGCGCCTTGGCCACGCGCAAGAGCACCTTGCGCCCCACCATCAGCTCGGCCAGCTGTTCGGGCCCGGTCTCGGCGGTCCGGACGGTCGCGGTCATCTCGCCGCGGCGCATGACGCTGACGGTGTCGGTGATCTCCATGATCTCGCGCAGCTTGTGGGTGATCAGGATCACCGTCTTGCCCTGTTCGCGCAGGCCGCGCAGGATCCGGAACAGGTGGTCGGCCTCGGCCGGCGTCAGCACGCCCGTCGGCTCGTCCAGGATCAGGATCTGCGCGTCGCGGTACAGCGCCTTGAGGATCTCGACCCGCTGCTGGTGGCCGACCGACAGGTCCTCGATCCGGGCGTCGGGGTCGACCTCGAGCTCGTAATCCTCGGCCAGCTTTTTCAGCGCGGCGCGCGCGCGGGCGAGGGACGGGCGCAAAAGCCCGCCGCCCTCGGCCCCGAGGATGACGTTCTCAAGGACGGTGAAATTCTGCACCAGCTTGAAATGCTGGAAGACCATGCCGATGCCGGCGCGGATCGCGGCTTGGCTGTCGGGGATCTGGGTCTCGCGGCCGGCGATGCGGATGGTGCCGCTGTCGGCGCGGTAGAAGCCGTAAAGGATCGACATCAGCGTCGACTTTCCGGCCCCGTTCTCGCCGATGATGCCGTGGATCGTGCCCGGCGCCACGCGCATCGAGATGTCGCGGTTCGCCTGCACCGGGCCGAAGGCCTTGGAAATGCCGACGAGCTCGATGGCGGGGGTGTCCCCCGCCATCGCTTCAGCCGTTCCGGGGGCCATGCCGTCAGTTCACCGGGCAGGTGTTGTCGGCCATGTAGTCATGCACCTTGATCTCGCCGCTCGCGATCTTGGCGGCGGCCTCGTCGACGGCGGCCTTCATCTCGTCGGTGACCAGCGGCGCGTTGTTGTCGTCCAACGCATAGCCGACACCGCCGGCGGCGAGGTCCATCACCTTCACCCCCGGCTCGAGATCGGCGCCGGCCTTGAACGCGTCGTAGACGGCGTTGTCGACGCGCTTGACCATCGAGGTCAGCACCTTGCCCGGGTGCAGGTGGTTCTGGTTGCTGTCGACGCCGATCGACAGGATGCCCTCGTCGGCCGCGGCCTGCAGCACGCCGATGCCGGTGCCGCCGGCGGCGGCATAGATCACGTCGGCGCCCTGGCTCTTCTGGCTGCGCGCAAGCTCGCCGCCCTTCACCGGGTCGTTCCAGGCCGCGGGCGTGGTGCCGGTCATGTTGGCCACGACCTTGGCGTCGGGCTTGGCAGCCATCACGCCCTGGGCATAGCCGCATTCGAACTTGCGGATCAGCGGGATGTCCATGCCGCCGATGAAGCCGACGGTCCCGGTCTTCGAGGCCATCGCCGCCATCATGCCGACGAGGTACGAGCCCTGCTCCTCGGTGAAGACGACCGACTCGACGTTGGGCTGCTCGGTCACCATGTCGATGATCGCGAACTTGGTGTCGGGATAGTCGGGGGCGACGGTGTTGAGCACGTCGCCGAAGGCAAAGCCCGTCATCACGATCGGGTTCGAGCCCGACTCGGCCAGCCGGCGCAGCGCCTGCTCGCGCTGGGCCTCGGACTGCATCTCCAGCTCGCGGTAGCTGCCGCCGGTCTCTTCCTTCCAGCGCTCGGCGCCGGCGAAGGCGGCCTCGTTGAAGGATTTGTCGAACTTGCCGCCCAGATCGTAGATCAGCGCCGGATCGGCCGATGCGGCACCCGCGCCGATCACGACCAGCGCCGTCGCGCCAAGAATCTTGGTCATCAGGGTCATGGAACTCTCCCGTTGTCTCTGGTCGGGCCGGCCTTGTTGCTGCGGTGGCGGCCTCTGGACATGCCCGGGATCAGAGCCGGAAGCCCCGGACCGGTCAAGCCGGATTCCGCGGCGCGGCAGTCGCGTCAACCACTTGTGGGCAAAGCCCCGCCATCCAGCGGCCGCGACATCACCAGCGCGTCCTCGGTCCGGCCGTCGGGGTGGCGATAGTAGCGCGGCCGCCGCCCGGCCTCGGCGAAGCCCGCCCGCAGGTAGAGCGCGCGCGCGGCCGCATTGCCCGCCGCGACCTCGAGAAAGGCGGTCCCGGCGCCCCGCGCCCGCGCCGCGGCGAGAAACTGCGCGACCAGCCGCCCGGCGATGCCCTGCCGGCGCAGGGCGGGGGGCACGGCGATGGTCAGCAGCTCGGCCTCGCCGGCGGCGGCCCGGCCCAGCACGAAGGCCGTGCCCTCGGCCAGCAGGAAGCAGGCCGGATCGTCGAGCAGCCCGGCGAAGGCCGCCGCGCTCCAGGGCGGGGGGGCGGTGAAGCTTTCGGCATGGGCGCGCGCCAGCGCCTCGGGCGTCATCCGATCAGCTGCGGCGGCGGCGCGCCGGGGGCGGCATCGGCCTCGCGCAGGTAGAGGGGCGCGGGGCGGGGGCCGGGGTCGCCGTCGGCGAGGCGGCGCGCGGCGATGCGGGCGACGGCCTCGGGCAGGGGCAGGGCCGGCGCGGTGTCGAGCCCGATCAGCGGCGCGTCCGCGGCCGGCGGCTCGGCCGTCATCAGCGGCGCGGCGGGCGCGCAGCCGAACCCCTGCAGGTAGAGGTGGCCGCGCCGGGCATCGATCGCGGCGCGCATCGGCCGCGGCCCGGCCTCGGCCAGCGCCTGAAGCGTCGAGACCCCGATCGCCGGGATCCCCAGCGACAGCGCCAGCCCGCGCGCGGCGGCGACCGAGATCCGGATGCCGGTGAAGTTGCCCGGCCCGATGCCGACGCCGATCGCCGCGAGATCGTGCCAGTCGCGCCCGGCCTCGGCGAGGATCTCGGCCAGAAGCGGCATCAGGCGTTCGGCCTGGCCCTTGGCCATCTCCTCGGTGCGCAGCGCGACCAGCCGGTCGCCCTCCAGCAGCGCGGCCGCGCAATGCGCGGCCGAGGTGTCGAAGGACAGGATCAGGGGGGGCGTCATCTGCTGGGGGCTCGGGTCTTGGGCGCGCCGACTGCTGGCGCGCGGGTCTTTGCAGCGCCGGTCATTGGTCCGCCGCTTGCCCGCACCGGGGTCGCCCGCACCGGGGCGGCGGGCGATCAGGCCGCGACGGGGCGGACTTCCAGCACCTCGGGGATGTAGTGGCGCAGCAGGTTCTCGATGCCCATCTTCAGCGTCAGCGTCGACGAAGGGCAGCCCGCGCAGGCGCCCTGCATGTGCAGGTAGACCACGCCGCGGTCGAAGCCGTGGAAGGTGATGTCGCCGCCGTCCTGCGCCACCGCCGGGCGGACGCGGGTGTCCAGCAGCTCCTTGATCTGGGTCACGATCTCCTCGTCGGCCTCGTCATGCATCGCATGCCCGCCCGAGGGCGCGCCCTCGCCCTCGATCACCGGGGCGCCGGACTGGAAATGCTCCATGATCGCGCCGAGAAGCGCGGGCTTGAGGTGGTCCCAGGCCAGCGTCTCGGCCTTGGTCACGGTGACGAAATCGGTGCCGAAGAACACGCCCGTCACGCCCTCGACCGCGAACAGCCGGCGCGCCAGCGGCGATTTCTGCGCCGCCTCGGCCGAGGGGAAATCGGCGGTGCCAAGATCCAGCACGGTCTGGCCGGGCAGGAACTTCAGCGTCGCGGGGTTCGGGGTGGATTCGGTCTGGATGAACATCGGCAAGCCCTCCGGGTTGGCCCCCGATATGCGCCCTTGCCGGGCGCGGGTCAAGGTTTGGAACCGTTCTAAGGCGGCAGGGCGGGGCGGCGGCGGGGCGGGCAGGGGGCGCAGCGCGGCGTTGACCGCGCGCGGCCGGGGCGCTAGGGCTGCGCCATGAACACCCGGTCCATGCCCGTTTCGAGCTATTACGCGCTGCGCTAGTCGCAGCGGTGGACCATTGCACCCCCCGCTGCCCGGTCCGGCGGCGGCGTGACGGGAGGGTGGGCCCCCCGGGCCCGGCCCCGGCGGGCGGCCCCTGATAGGACCCGCCGATCATGGACCACACCGCCTTCGACGATCCCGCACCCCGGCTGGGGCTGTTCGGCTATGGCGCCTTCGGGCGGCTGGTGGCGCTTGGCCTGCGCGACCGGGCGCGCATCGTGGTGCACGACCCCGCGCCCGCGGCCGCGGCGCGGGCGGCGGCCGACGGCTTCGCGCTCGGCGATGCCGCCGAGGTCGCGGGCTGCCCGATCGTGGTGCTGGCGGTGCCGGTCGCCGCGCTCGAGGACTGCCTGCGCGCGATCGCGGGGCTGGTGCGGCCGGGGGCGCTGGTGGCCGATGTCGGCTCGGTCAAGGAGGGGCCGGCGCGGTTGATGGCGGCGATCCTGCCGCCCGGGGTGTCGGTGCTGGCGACGCATCCGCTGTTCGGCCCGGCGAGCCTCGGGGCCGGCCTGCGCGGCGGGCGGGTGGTGCTGTGCCCGGTCCGGGGCGAGTGGCGCGGCGTGGCGCGGGCGCTGCGCGGGCTGGGGCTGCGGGCGATCCGGCGCACGCCCGAGGCGCATGACCGCGAGGTCGCGCTGACGCAGGGCGTGGTGCATATGGTCGCGCGGATGCTGGGCGGGATCGAGGGCGGCACGCCCTTGGCCACGCGCAGCTACGAGGCGCTGGCCGCGGCGCTGGCGATGGTGCGCGACGACCCGCCCGAGCTGGTCGCGGCGATCCTCGAGGGCAATGCCCATGTCGCGCCGCTGCGGGCACGGCTGCGCGCGGCGCTGGGCTGAGGGGCGGCGCGCCCTCGGTCCGGCGCCCCGCCAGCGCAGGATGCGCCGCGCCGCACGACGCCCCCGCGCGGCGCGGCCCCGGCCGGGCTGTCGCGTCCGGCCGGCCCCAACGTGGCGGACCGGCATCCCCGCGCGCCGCCCTCTTGGCAGAGTGACATCGCCCGTCGCCGGCCGTGACCCGCAGGGCGCTTCGGGGCCGTCAGCGGATCGCTTTCGCACGGGTCCGTCGCGGCAGTCGCGCAACCGCCGCCCGCGTCACGGCCCCGGCCGGCCCCTCGCCGATCCGCGGCTCAGGTGATCGCCTCGAGCCGCTCTTTCGACATGTCGCCCGGCACCACCGTCATCGGGCAGGGCAGCGAGCCCGAGTTGCGCGACATCTGCGTCACCAGCGGGCCCGGGCCCGACTTGTCGGTGCCCGCCCCCAGCACGAGGATGCCGATCTCGGGGTCCTCGGCGATGGTGGCGAGAATCTCGGTCACCGCCTCGCCCTCGCGCACGATCAGGCTGGGGTCGATGCCCTGCCGGTCGCGCATCCATTTCGCGAAGACCTCGAAATGCGCCTCGATCCGCTCGCGCGCCTCGGCGCGCATGATCTCGGCCACGCCCATCCAGTGGCCGTATTCCTCGGGCGGGATCACCGCGAGGATCACGACGCCGCCGCCGGAATGGGCCGCGCGCATCGCCGCGAAGCGCATGGCGTTCAGGCATTCGCGGGTGTCGTCGAGCACGACGAGGAATTTGCGCATGATCGGGGGGTCTCCCTGCCGTCCCTCTGCGAGACGGCTTCTCGTAGGGTCATTCTGGGCGCAGTATACGAGCCTGCGGCGGGCGTGCAAACCCGCTCGCACCGGTCGCCCCGGCGCGGGGCAGGCGCGGGCGGGCACGGGGTCGCGTCGCCGGTCCATGCTGCCGGTCTGCTTCGTCACATGGCCGCCGTGCCGTCCACGGCCGCGGCCGTCGCCCGCCCGGTTCGGGCGGGAGGACGGTTCCGGCGGCGCAAGCGCGCCGCAGCCATCGTTGCCGGTGAAGGTGGGGCAACGGGCTGTTCGGTCGGCACCTTGCCCCTGCGGGCAGGTTGCGGCCCCGGTGTCGCCGCCCGGCCCGAGACACTGCCTGGCGCATGCACCGGGCACGGGCCGTCCGGCGCCGTGCCCTGCGGTCCAGCGCAGCCGGCCCGGGCGCGCGCAGCGGCCGGGCCGTCAGGCTTTCGGTCTGTCAGGTTCTCAGGCGGCGGCCGCGGCGCGGGCCTCGGCTGAATGCGCCCAGTCCCAGTAGAGCGCACGGACCCGCTTCGTCACCGGGTTGTCGCCATAGCGGCGGTCGTCGAAGGCCGAGACCGGCGTGACCTTGGCGAAGTTGCCCGACAGGAACACCTCGTCGGCGGCGCGGAAATCCTCGAGCGTCAGCACCGCCTCGACCACCTCGACCCCGTCGGCGCGCAGGTTGGCGATGTGGCGCGCCCGCGTCAGGCCCGACAGGAAGGTGCCGTTGGCGATCGGCGTGAAGACGACGCCGTCGCGCACCATGAACACGTTCGCGGTCGCGCTTTCGGCGACATTGCCCATCGCGTCCTGCACCAGCGCGTTGCCGAAGCCCTTGCGCTGCGCCTCGACCAGCATCCGCGCGTTGTTGGGATAAAGGCAGCCGGCCTTGGCGTTGCAGACGTTGTCGGCCAGCACCGGGCGGCGGAAGCTGGTCGTGGTCAGGGTCGTCGCCTTCTCGGCCGGCGGCATCGCCACCTCCTCGAGGCTGATGGCGAAGCCGGTCGCGCCCGCGGCCGGGGCCACGCCCAGGTCAGAGCCGTGGATCGCCCAGTACATCGGCCGGATGTAGACCGGCTGGTCCTTGCCATAGGCTTTCAGCCCCTCGCGCACGATGGCGGTGATCTCGTCCGCGGCCATCGACGGCTCGATCATCAGCGCCTCGGCCGAGCGGTTGAGGCGGGCGCAATGCGCGTCGAGATCGGGCGCGATCCCCTCGAAATAGCGTGCGCCGTCGAAGACCGAAGACCCCTGCCAGATCCCGTGGTCGGCGGCCTTCATCACCGCGATGTCGCCCTCGTGCCAGCGGCCGTCGAAGAAGGTGCGGATGTTGGTGCCAAATGCCATGTGTCGGATCCTCGTGAAGGTCGGTCGTCGCGCGCGGGGCCCGTGCCCCGGCCGGGCAGCGGCCGTGCCGGTTGCGGGCGCGACCTTAGGGGCGCCGGCGGGGGCGGTCCAGCCCCGCCGGCGGGTGACGGGGTGGGTCTGGCCGGTACCGGCGCGGGCGGGAGGGCGGGGCGGACCGGGCCGGGGCGTCGTGGCGGGGACGCGACGCGGCACTGGGGGCATGCGACCCCGGCCCGGAACGGTGCCGCCGGGGGATGGTGGCGGCACCCGTGCCAAAGCCTAGGGCCGGGATGAAACGGAATTGCGACGGCCCCGCATGGCCCGGGTCGCCCCCGCGTGCGACCGCCCCTGTTCGCCCCGCCTCGCCAAGCGCCGATTCGGCCAGAGTCGCGCCGGGCCGCGGCCCGCGGGATCGGGGCGGCCCGGGCGTGAGCGGGCCCGATCCCGGCGTGAGCGGCGCCGGGTACGGCGTGAGCGGACCGCGACCGGGCGTGAGCAGGCGTGAGCGGGCGGGGGCCGCGGGCGGCGACACGTCGGGGGATGCTGAAAAAAACTTAGGTGTTCGAACAGTCGGTTGTTAAAAATTTCGCGTTTTGCGCCGTGGACCGGCCGCTCCCTAACGCTGCGCTCACGGCCCCGGGACAGGGTGATGGGGCGAAACGGAACCGAGGGTGGCACCGCAGTGTGGTGACGAGTTCCGGACCGGGGCGGAGGGGCGGCACGTGCGGGTGCCGGTCTGCAAACCCCGGTCTTGTCGGGGGGCCGGTGTCGGCGGCACCCCGGCATGTTGACGCTGCCCTCGGCCCGCCGTTGCGCCTGTTAAAGGGAGATTTCCCTGCTCCCTCTCTGTCGCCCCGGGGGGCCTCTTGCCCCGGGGCGGCTTTTTGCAAGGCCAGGATTTAGACCAAAGACATTTTCCGGAGCGTCCCTGTGATTTCGAAAACAGCTCTGTCCTTACCCAGACAGGGATCGCTCTCCCCGGCATCCGAGCCCGCTTTGCGCGGGCTCGGAAGTCCGTTAGCATACCCTCGTTCGGTGAATTGCCTTGGTGTCAGGGTGTACGGGATGAGTGGTGGCGGGCGAACCCAGAGCGGGCTCGCAGGGGGCGGTTTGCGCCTTTTCCTGCTGGGTCCCCTGCGCCTTGTCGATGCCGAGGGGCGCGACGTCACCCCCGGCCCGGGCCTGCAGCGCGCGATTCTCGCGGTGCTTGCCCTTGCGCCCCATGGCACCGTCACCCGCGTCCGCCTTCAGGACCTGTTCTGGGCCGAGAAGGACCCGAGCCTTGCCGCGCAAAGCCTGCGCACCGCGCTGCACGGCCTGCGCCGCAGCCTCGGCGCGCTCTCGCCCTCGCTGCTGGCCACGGACGAGACCTCGGTCACGCTGTCGCTCGACGCGCTGGTCGTCGACCTGCTGACGCTCGAGCGTGGCGGGCCCTTGCCCTTCGCCCTGCGCGGCGAGATCCCCGATGTGCTCGAGGGGCTGAACCCGCGGCTGGGCGGGGCGGCGGAGGAATTCGAGGACTGGCTGCGCAGCCAGCGCAGCTACTGGTGCGACCGGATCGAGACCCGGCTGAGCGAGCCCGCGCCCGCGCCGCGCCCGGCCCCCGCGGCCGAGCCGCTGCTGCTGATGCCGGGCGAGCGCGATCCCGACCGGCCGATCCTGGGGCTGCTGCTGCCGGTGCTGCAGGGCGGGGGCGTGCGGGCACGGTTCCTCGCGGACGCGGTGCTCGACCGGCTGGCGCTGAGCCTGCGCGACGATCTTGGCGCGGTGATCTTCGACTACCGCGAGCTGGGCGGCGAGATCGAGATGGCCGGCCCGATCGAGGAGCCGGCGCTGTACCTGCGGCTGCATCTCTACCAGGAGGGCGACTGGTGCTCGATCCGCATCGTCGCGCTGGGGCAGGGCTGCCGCGAGATGGCCTGGTCGAGCGAGGTGCAGCTTGACGGCGCCTTCGCGGGCCCGATCGGCGAGACGGCGGCGGGCTTCTTCGCCGATGTCGTGGTGCAGGCGGCGGACACGATCGAGCAGCTGCGCGCCCGCGCGGACGGCGGCGCGACCGTCAGCCCGTTCCACGCGATGACGGTCATGTTCCAGTGCGACCACGGCGCGCTCGAGGGGCTGCGGCGCCAGATCGACGAAAGCTGGGACCGGACGGGGGACGCGATCTACCTGTCGCTCGCGGCCTATCTCAACACCTTCCGCGTGGCCGAAAGCTGGGGACGGTTCGACGAGGACCTGCGCACCGAGACGCTGGAGCTGATCGCCGCAGACCCGATGCGCACGACGCGCAACGGGCTGGCCTGCGCGCTGGCGGGCCATGCGACGGGCTTCATCCTGCACGATCGCGACGGGGCCGACGACTGGCTCACGCGGGCGCTGAAGCTGTCGCCGCGCTCGGCCTTCGCCTGGGATCACCTCGCGCTGCACCGCGCCTATGCCGGGCGGTTCACCGCCGCGCAGGAGGCGGCGGCGCGCGCGGTGCGGCTGGGCGGCGGCAGCCCGATCCGCTTCAGCTACGAGACCACGCAATGCATGATCGCCACGCTGCAGGGCGATTTCGACGGGGCCGCGGCCATCGGCCAGTCGGTGCTGGCGCAGCGGCCCGACTATCCGCCGGTGATGCGCTACACCGCCGTCAGCCTCGCGCATGGCGGCCAGACCGACGCGGCCAAGGCGCTGCTGGGCAAGGTGCGCCGGCTTGATCCCAGCTTCTCGACCGACTGGGCCGACCAGACCCGGATGTCGATCGTCGTGCCCGAGGCGCGCCAGCTTCTGCGCGCGGGCCTCGCGCGGGCCGGAATCTGAGGTGGGATCTGAGGTGCGATCTGGGGCGGGGATCTGAACGGAGAGACCGGGACATGCCATACTTCAGCGACCTTCTCGCGGCGACCTGGCTGCTGTCGGTGGGCGACAGCTTCGAGCTGGTGAGCCCGGCCGGCGCCGTCGCCCCGTCGCCGCCCGCGGGCCCGGCGCCCTCGGACGTGACCGAGGTCGCGGCGATCGCGGCGGGCGGCAGCGGCGCGGCCGGGGCGCTGAACCGCAACCGAAACCGCAATCGCAACAGGAACCGCAATCGCAACCGCGTGCTGGGCGGCAGCCGGACCGGGCAGGGCGGCGGCTTCGGCGGCGCGCAGATCCTCGCCCCCTGGCGCGAGCTGGAGATGCTGCACCGGCTCGCGCCCGCCTGGATCGACCTGCCGCTCGCGCTGCCGCCCGCGCCCTCGGGCCTGATGGCCGAGACGCTCGACCTGCTCGCGCGCCGCGCCCTGCTCGACACCCTGGCCGAGGCCGCGCGGCGCGACGAGATCCTGGGCCAGGTCGATCTCGAGCTGTCGGGCTACCTGCGTCCGCTCGGGATCGAAAGCGACGATGCCATGCCCGAGACGACGGCGCTGATGCTGACGGTGGTCTGGCTCGCCGAGACGGTGGGGCTGCGCTACAAGGCCCGCTACGACGCCCCGCGGCCCTCCGAGGTCAATCCCCAGCTCAAGCCCTTCGTGGCGGTGCCGGGCCATGCCTCCTACCCGTCGAACCACTCGTTCCAGTCCTATTCGATCGCCTTCGTGATGGCGCGGGTGATCCCCGAGCATCCCGGGATCTCGGCCCTGTTCCACTCGGCCCGCCGCATCGCCGAGAACCGCGAATGGGCGGGGGTGCACTACCCGTCGGACAGCCGCGCGGGCCACGATCTCGCGCGGATGATGGTGCCGGTCTACGAGATCGTGCTGGAAGAACAGATGCTGCGCGCCCGCGCGGAATGGCTCTAGGAGACGGTGATGGCGGAACTCGACGCGCCCAGCCCGGGCACCCGCGGATCGGGGCGCTACCCGGCCTACCACGCGCTGTGGCACCTGTTCGAGATCGGGGTGATCGAGGATCCGGCGACCTTCGCCGCCCCGGCCTGGGTCAAGGTCGAGACGGCGCGGGCCGCGCCCGGCGCGCCGCCCCCGACCCGGGTCGCGCTGATCGACACCTCGGTCGCGATGGACCACCCCAACCTCGCCCCGGCGATCGAGGGCGGGCTCGCGCTCGACCTGTTCTCGGCCCGCCACGGCGCCTTCCCGCGCCCCGGCCCGGCGCTGCCGCCCGAGCTTGCGCCCGCGGCCGCGCGCCCGGCGCCGATCGCGGCCGCGCAGCCCTATCTCGACCGGCTTGCCGAGGGGCTGCGCGCGGCCCATGCCGCGGGGCAGGACCCGGCGCCGCGGCCGGGCACCGTGTTTCCGGCCACGCGCGCCAGCTTCTCGGCGCATGGCACGGCGATGGCCGGGCTGATCGGCGCCCGCCCGCGCGCCGCGGCCGAGGTGCCGATGGTCGGCCCGACGCTCATGGACCTGCCCGGCGGCACCCCGCTCGCGCTGCCGGCGCCGGCCGGGGGGCTTGGCTTCGCCTATGCCGGCGTCGATCCCTACTGCCGGATCGTGCCGGTCTCGACCCATTTTGACCCCGAGCCCGAGCAGCTGATCCTCGCGCTGCTCTACGCCTGGATGATCCGCGCCGACCTGATCGTGCTCGCGCGCGAGGTGCCGGCCCCGGCCGCGGTCACTCCGCCCTTGCCGGGCGAGCCCGCCGACCTGCGCGAGCGGCTCTCGGCCCGGCTCGGCGTCGGGCTCGCCGCCGCCGAGATCGTCGGCTGGCAGGTGCTCGAGGCGCTGATCCTCGAGATCTCGAAGACGATCCCGATCCTGTGCGCGGCCGGCAATTCCGGCGAGGAGCGCATGGCCTATCCCGCAAGCCTCGCCGCGCCCGGCAACGGCATCATCGCCGTCGGCGCCCATGCCTCGACCGGTCAGCCCTCGGCCTTCAGCGCCGGTGGCACCGGGACGCCGGTCACCGTCTTCGCCCCCTCGGGCGACGGCGAGCGGCTGGACGAGCGGATCGCGCGGCTCGACCCCAACAGCGCCGGCTTCCGCGCCTGGGAGCAGGGCAGCGGCTATGCCGGGGCGATCGACAGCGTGCCGACGACCCGGGACATCTCGGCCAGCACCTACTCGCCGCTGGAAATCGTGACGACCGACGTGCCGGGGCGGGCCGGCTACAACGGCTCGGCCTTCACCGGGCTCGCGACCGAGGCGGGGGCGGTGCTCGACTACCGGTCCTACTATTGCCATTTCTCGGGCACCTCGGCGGCGACGGCGATCGCGGGCGGGATGCTGTCGCTGGCGATGTCGGCCGGGGTGATCCCGCGCGGGCAGGGGCCGCTGGCCAAGGAACTGCTGCAGGGGCCGGGCGTGCCGAATGCCGCGCTGGCCACCCCCAAGCTGCGCTGGTCGCGCATCCCGGGCGCCACCTGACGCCGCAGCCCGCCCATGATCCGGGCAGGCGCGCACCGTCAGCGCCGGTGGCGGGGGCTTTTGTATAGACAAAACCGGCAGCGGTTGGTTGCATTCCCATCGGAAACGACAACGGGGATTCGGACCATGACCGCCACCAGACTGCTGGCCCCTGCCGGCCTTGCCGCCCTGACCGCCTTCTCCGCGGCGCTGCCCGCGGCGGCGCAGGACATGACCGACGTGTCGATCGGCCTGTCGGGCTGGACCGGCTTCGCGCCGCTGACGCTGGCCAAGGAGACCGGCATCTTCGAGAAGCACGGGCTGAACGTCACCCTGACCAAGATCCCGCAGGCCTCGCGCGGGCTCGCGCTCGCCTCGGGCGACATCCAGTGCGCCGCGACCACGGTCGAGACCTGGCTGATCTGGGACGCAAACAACGTGAAGGCCACGCAGATCTTCCAGCTCGACAAGTCGCACGGCGCCGACGGCATGGTCGTCCGGAACGACATCGCCACCATCGCCGACCTCAAGGGCAAGACCGTCGCCGCCTCGGCCCCCGGCACCTCGCCCTATTTCTACCTGAACTGGATCCTGGCCAAGAACGGCATGTCGATCGACGACGTGACCGTGGTCAACCTCGAACCCGGTCCCGCCGCGCAGGCCTTCATCGCCGGCCAGAACGACGCCGCCATGACCTACGAGCCCTACCTGTCCTCGGTGCGCGAGGCCAAGGACGCCGGCAAGATCATCGCCACCACGCTCGACTACCCGGCGGTGATGGACACCTTCGGCTGCACCCCCGACTTCCTGTCGGACCACCCCGAGGCCGCCAAGGCCATCGCCGCCTCCTATGCCGACGCGCTCGCCATGATCGCCTCGGACAAGGACAAGGCCTTCGGGATCATGGGCGCCGACGTGAACCAGACCGCCGAGCAGTTCGGCGCCTCGGCCGGCTATCTCGAATGGCAGTCGCTCGACGCCGCGAAGACCTTCTTCGCCGACGAATACGTCACCTTCGCGACCGAGGCCGCCGACCTGCTGGTCAAGACCGGGCTGATCCAGACCGCGCCCGACGTCTCGACCCTGGTCGACACCCAGTATCTCGACTGACAGGATCGTCCCCCGGGTCCGCACCCGGGGGCATCACCGGACCCCCCGCATGAAACCGCTCGACCCGATCCATCCGCGCCGCCGCGTGGCGCTGGGCCTTCTGTTCTTCATCCTCTTCATCGCCGCCTGGTGGTTCGTCACCGCCACGGGCATCGTCACGCCGACCTTCCTGGCCTCGCCGCAGAAGATGCTGGCGGACGGCTGGTGGCTGCTGTCCAGGCGCGGCTTCGCCGAGGACATCGGCATGACCGCCTGGCGGGTCTTCGGCGGCTTCGGCATGGCCGCCGTGGTCGCGGTGCCGCTGGGCATCGCCATGGGCGCCTACAAGCCGATCGAGGCGCTGTTCGAACCCTTCATCTCCTTCGCCCGCTACCTGCCGGCCTCGGCCTTCGTGCCGCTCCTGATCCTGTGGGCCGGCATCGGCGAGACGCAGAAGCTTCTGGTGATCTTCATCGGCTCGGTGTTCCAGCTGATCCTGATGATCTCGGTCATCGTCGCCGGCACCCGCCGCGACCTGGTCGAGGCCGCCTACACGCTCGGCGCGCGCCAGTCGGGCATCCTGCGCCGCGTGGTCCTGCCCGCCGCCGCGCCCGAGATCGCCGAGACGCTGCGGCTGGTGCTGGGCTGGGCCTGGACCTACGTCATCGTGGCCGAGCTGATCGGCGCCTCGTCGGGCATCGGCTACATGATCATCAACGCCCAGGCGCTGATGGCCACGGGGCAGATGATCTTCGGCATCATCGTCATCGGCGTCATCGGCCTGATCACCGACCTCGTCTTCCGCCGCCTGAACCTTTGGGCCTTCGCCTGGAGATACGCATGAGCCTTCTGGACATCCGCGGCGTCAGCCGCGTCTTTCCCGGCGTGCGCGGCGGCGCGCCGGTCACCGCGCTGCAACCCACCGATCTCGCGCTGGACGAAAACGACTTCGTCACCATCCTCGGGCCCTCGGGCTGCGGCAAGTCCACGCTGCTGCGCATGGTCGCGGGGCTCGACACGCCGACCACGGGCACGATCACGCTGGACGGCAAGCCGGTCACCGGCCCCGGCGCCGACCGCGGCATGGTGTTTCAAAGCTACACGCTGTTCCCCTGGCTCACCGTGCGCCAGAACATCGGCTTCGGGCTGCGCGAAAAGGGCCTGCCCGCCGCCAAGACCCGCCAGATCGTCGAGACCTACATCGACCGCGTCGGCCTGCGCGGCTTCGAGAACCACTGGCCCCGGCACCTGTCGGGCGGCATGCAGCAGCGCTGCGCCATCGCGCGGGCGCTGGCCAACCAGCCCCGCGTGCTGCTGCTCGACGAGCCGTTCGGCGCGCTCGACAACCAGACCCGATCGCTGATGCAGGAACTGCTGCTGGGCATCTGGGAGCGCGAGAAGAAGACCGTGATCTTCGTCACCCACGACATCGAAGAGGCCGTGTTCATGGCCGGCCGCGTCGTGACGATGTCGGCCCGGCCCGGGCGCATCAAGTCGATCACCCCGGTGCCCTTCGCCCATCCGCGCACCTACACGCTGAAATCCGCCCCCGAATTCTCGGAGCTGCGGCTCAAGCTGACCGAAGAGCTGCGCGCCGAGGCGATCGCCGCCGCCATGGCCTGACATCCCGCGTGCCCCCTTGACGGGGGCAGGCGAATCCGCATCAATATGTATATACATATTGCAGGGGGCATCATGACATCCGGCGTCTGGACCAATGCGCGGATCCTGACCATGGCCGAGGGAGCCGAACCGATCGCCGCGGGCGCCGTCGCGGTCGAGCGCGGCCGCATCGCCTGGGTCGGTGCCGAGGCCGACCTGCCGCCCGATTTCAGCGACCTGCCCGTGACCGACTGCCAGGGCCGCTGGCTGCTGCCCTCGTTCGTCGACTGCCACACCCACCTCGTCTTCGCCGGCAACCGCGCGCGCGAGTTCGAGATGCGCCTCGACGGGGCCAGCTACGAAGAGATCGCGCGGGCAGGGGGCGGCATCGCCTCGACGGTGAGGAACACCGCCGCCGCCACCGAGGACCAGCTGGTGGCCGAGGCGCTGCCGCGGCTGGACGCGCTGCTGTCCGAGGGCACCTCGAGCATCGAGATCAAGTCCGGCTACGGCCTGTCGATCGAGGCCGAGATCGCGATGCTGCGCGCGGCCCGCCGCCTCGCGGGGCTGCGGCCGGTGCGCATCACGACAAGCTGGCTCGCCGCCCATGCGACGCCGCCCGCCTACAAGGGCCGCAACGCCGACTACATCGCCGAGGTCGCGATCCCGGGGCTCGAGGCCGCGCATGCCGCCGGGCTCGTCGATGCGGTCGACGCCTTCTGCGAGCGCATCGCCTTCACCCCCGACGAGCTTCGCCCACTCTTCGACCGCGCCCGCAGCCTGGGCCTGCCGGTGAAGCTGCATGCGGAACAATTGTCGAATTCGAACGGATCGGCCTTTGCCGCCGGGTATGGCGCGCTCAGCGTTGACCATATCGAATATCTCGATGCGGACGGCGTCGCGGCGATCCGGGCCTCGGGCACGGTCGCGGTGCTGCTGCCCGGCGCCACCTACGCGATCCGCGAAACCCAACACCCGCCGGTCGCCGCCCTGCGCGCGGCCGGCGTGCCGATGGCGCTCGCGACCGACCTCAACCCCGGCTCGTCGCCGCTCGCCTCGCTCTTGCTGACGATGAACCTCGGGGCCACGCTCTTTCGCCTGACCGTGGCCGAATGCCTTGCCGCCACCACGCGCGAGGCCGCCCGTGCCGCCGGTCTCCTGCCCGAGACCGGCACGATCGAGCCCGGCAAGAGCGCCGACTTCACCCTGTGGGACATCGGCAGCCCGGCGGAACTGGTCTACTGGATCGGCTTCCGCCCCGCCCATACCCGCATCTTCCGCGGAGAGATCGCATGATCACCCTGACCCCCGGCAGCGTCACGCTGGCGCAGCTGGAAGCCATCTGGCGCGACGCGGCGCCTGCGCGGCTGTGCCCCTCGACCGCGCCGGCCATCGCCCGCGGCGCCGCCCGCATCGCCGAGATCGCCGCCGGGACCGAGGCTGTCTATGGCATCAACACCGGCTTTGGCAAACTCGCCTCGATCCGCATCGACGCGGCCGACGTGGCGACGCTGCAGCGCAACCTGATCCTGTCGCATTGCTGCGGCGTCGGCGCGCCGCTGGGCCACGCCGAGGTGCGGCTGATCATGGCGCTCAAGCTGATCTCGCTGGGCCGCGGCGCCTCGGGCGTGCGCCCCGAGGTGACTGCGCTGCTGGAGGCGATGCTGGCGCGCGGGGTGATGCCGGTGATCCCGGAACAGGGGTCGGTCGGCGCCTCGGGCGATCTCGCGCCGCTGGCGCACATGGCCGCGGCGATGCTGGGCGAGGGCGAGGCCGATGTCGACGGCCAGCGCCTGCCGGCGCGCGCGGCGCTCGGGCGCGCGGGGCTTTCGCCGGTGACGCTGGCCGCGAAGGAAGGGCTGGCGCTGATCAACGGCACCCAGACCTCGACCGCGCTGGCGCTGGCGGGGCTGTTCGGCGCGCATCGCTGCCTGCAGACGGCGCTGGTCACCGGCGCGTTGTCGACCGATGCCGCGATGGGCTCGACCGCGCCGTTCCATCCCGAAATCCACACCCTGCGCGGCCATGCCGGCCAGATCGCCACCGCGGCCAGCCTTGCCGCGCTTCTGGACGGCAGCCAGATCCGCGCCAGCCATGCCGACGGCGACGAGCGCGTGCAGGATCCCTACTGCATCCGCTGCCAGCCGCAGGTCGACGGCGCCGCGCTTGACCTGATCCGCCACTGCGCCCGCACGCTGGAGGCCGAGGCGAATGCCGTCACCGACAACCCGCTGGTGCTGTCGGACGGCTCGGTCGTGTCGGGCGGCAACTTCCATGCCGAGCCGGTGGCCTTCGCCGCTGACATCCTCGCGCTCGCGATCGCCGAGATCGGCTCGATCGCGCAGCGTCGCGTGGCGCTTCTGGTCGATCCCGCGCTCAGCTTCGGCCTGCCGGCCTTCCTGGCGGCGAAACCGGGGCTGAACTCGGGCCTGATGATCGCCGAGGTCACCTCGGCCGCGCTGATGAGCGAGAACCGCCAGCGCGCGCACCCGGCCTCGATCGATTCGACGCCGACCTCGGCCAACCAGGAGGACCATGTCTCGATGGCCTGCCACGGCGCCCGCCGGCTGGGCCCGATGGTCGCCAACCTCGAGGGCATCCTGGGGATCGAGGCGCTGTCGGCCGCGCAGGGCATCGAGTTCCGCGCCCCGCTCGCCACCTCGCCGGGGCTTCAGGCGGTGATCGCGGCGATCCGTTCGAAAATCGACAGCCTGACCGAGGACCGCTTCATGGCGCCCGACCTGAATGTTGCAAAAGTGATGGTATCGAGTGGCGAGATCATCGCCGCGGTCGCCGATCTCCTGCCCGGGCTGGAGGGCTGAATGACACAGGTTGTCACCGTCGAGCGGGGCGATGGCCCGCTGGTGCTGGGGATGCCGCATGTCGGCACCTGGCTGCCGCCCGAGATCCTCGCCGATCTGAACGACCGCGGCCGCGGTCTCGACGACACCGACTGGCACATCGAGCGTCTCTACGCGGGCCTGCTGCCCGCCGCGACGGTGGTGCGGGCGGGGTTCCACCGCTATGGCATCGACGCGAACCGCGATCCCACGGGCGAAAGCCTTTATCCGGGGCAGAACACCACCGGGCTCGTGCCGCTGACCGATTTCGACGCGAACCCGATCTGGACCCGCGCCCCCGACTCCGCCGAGATCGAGCGCCGCCGCCAGCTGTTCCACGCCCCCTACCATGCCGCGCTGGCGGCCGAGATGCACCGCGTGCGTGACCGGCACGGGGTGGCGATCCTGTATGACTGCCATTCGATCCGCAGCCATATTCCGTTCCTGTTCAACGGCAAGCTGCCCGATCTTAATGTGGGCACCGCCCATGGCACCACCTGCGCGCCCGAGATCGAGGCCGCGGCGATGCAGGCGGTCGGCGGCACCGACCACGTGCTGAACGGCCGGTTCGTCGGCGGCTGGACCACGCGCCACTGGGGCCGCCCCGCCGAGGGCTTCCACGCGATCCAGATGGAGCTTGCGCAGTCGACGCATCTCGTCTCGGAGACCCAGCCCTTCGCCTACGACCCCGCCAAGGCCGCCAAGCTGCGGCCGGTCCTGAAAGACCTTCTCGAAGCCATTGCCGGGCTGGCCCCCGCGCTTGCCAAAGGACGTGCACAATGACCGATCCGCGCCACAACGCCCGCGACATCTTCCCCGCCACCGGCCCCGAGATCACCGCCAAAAGCTGGCTGACCGAGGCGCCGATGCGGATGCTGATGAACAACCTGCATCCCGACGTCGCCGAGCGGCCGCACGACCTGGTGGTCTATGGCGGCATCGGCCGCGCCGCGCGCAGCTGGGCCGATTTCGACAAGATCGTCGAGACGCTGAAGACGCTGGAGGATGACGAGACGCTGCTGGTGCAGTCCGGCAAGCCCGTGGGCGTGTTCCGCACCCATGCCGACGCGCCGCGGGTGCTGATCGCGAATTCGAACCTCGTGCCGAAATGGGCCAACTGGGAGCATTTCAACGAGCTCGATCGCAAGGGGCTGATGATGTACGGCCAGATGACCGCCGGGTCCTGGATCTACATCGGCGCGCAGGGCATCGTGCAGGGCACCTACGAGACCTTCGTCGAGGCCGGCCGGCAGCATTATGGCGGCGATCTGAAGGGCAAGTGGATCCTGACCGGGGGCCTGGGCGGCATGGGCGGCGCGCAGCCGCTGGCGGCGGTGATGGCGGGGGCCAGCTGCCTGGCCGTCGAATGCGACGAGAGCCGGATCGATTTTCGCCTGCGTACCCGCTATGTCGATGAAAAGGCACGCACTCTCGACGAAGCTCTGGCGTTGATCGAAGAGTGGTCGGCCAAGGGCGAGGCGAAGTCGGTGGGCCTTCTGGGCAATGCCGCCGAGATCTTCCCCGAGCTTCTGGCGCGGATGAAGCAGGGCGGTCCGCGCCCGGCGATCGTCACCGACCAGACCTCGGCCCACGATCCGATCCACGGCTACCTGCCGCTGGGCTGGTCGCTGGGCGACTGGCGCGCGAAGCAGGAGACCGCGCCGGACGAGGTCAACCGCGCCGCCCGCGCGGCGATGCGCACCCATGTCGAGGCGATGGTCGGCTTCCACGATGCGGGCGTGCCCACGATCGACTATGGCAACAACATCCGCCAGATCGCGCTGGAGGAAGGGTTCGAGCGTGCCTTCGCCTTCCCGGGCTTCGTGCCGGCCTGCATCCGGCCGCTGTTTTGCAAGGGCATCGGGCCGTTCCGCTGGGCCGCGCTCTCGGGCGATCCCGAGGACATCTGGAAGACCGACCAGAAGGTGAAGGAGCTGATCCCCGACAACCCGCACCTGCACAACTGGCTGGACATGGCGCGCGAGCGCATTGCCTTCCAGGGCCTGCCGGCGCGGATCTGCTGGGTCGGCCTCGGCGACCGGCACCGGCTGGGCCTCGCGTTCAACGAGATGGTGGCGAAGGGCGAGCTGAAGGCCCCGGTCGTCATCGGCCGCGACCATCTCGACAGCGGCTCGGTCGCCAGCCCCAACCGCGAGACCGAGGCGATGCGCGACGGGTCGGACGCGGTCAGCGACTGGCCGCTGCTGAACGCGCTGCTGAACTGCGCGAGCGGCGCGACCTGGGTGTCGCTGCACCATGGCGGCGGCGTCGGCATGGGCTTTTCCCAGCACGCGGGCATGGTGATCTGCTGCGACGGAACCGAGGCGGCGGCGCGGCGGATCGGCCGGGTGCTGTGGAACGATCCGGCCACCGGGGTGATGCGCCATGCCGATGCGGGCTATGACATCGCGCGCGACTGTGCCATCGAACACGGGCTGCGCCTGCCCGGGATCCTCGGGAACTGACGCGCGATCAACTCCTTTCCGGAGGGGGCCCGCCCCCTCCGCCCTCCCGAAGGATGTGCCAGATGTTCCATCGCCACCGCCCCGCAGCCCCGACCGGAGGGCGTGCATGAGACATCTGCCCGCCGACGGCTATGCCGAGCAGCCCTGGGTCAACGGCGGCGGCGTCACGCGCGAGATCGCGCGCGCCGCCTCGCCCGAACCGGCCGCGCCCTTCGACTGGCGGCTGTCGATGGCGCCGGTCATGGCCACGGGGCCGTTCTCGACCTTCCCGGGCATCGACCGCACGCTGACGGTGATCGAGGGCGCGGGGCTGGTGCTGGCGATCGGCACCGACGAGGCCGAGGTGCTGCTGCCGGGCCGGCCCTTCGCCTTTCCCGGCGACGTGCCCACCCATGCCGCGCTGATCGAGGGGCCGATCACCGACCTGAACGTGATGACCCGGCGCGGCGCCTTCGCCCATTCGGTGACGCCCGCCCGCGACCCCGCGGCGCTGCAGGGCCCCGGCGCGGTCTTCGCGCTTGAGCCGATGCAGGTCGACGGGGTGATGCTGGGGCGCTTCGACACGCTGATGCTCGACCCGGGCGACGAGGTCGCGACCGGCCCCGGCGCCTGCCTTCTGATCCGGCTGGAGGCCGTGACGACATGACCGAGATCTGGGCCGAGACCGCGCTGCTGCCCGGGGGCTGGGCCGCCGACGTGCTGGTGCGGCTGGACGACGCCGGGCGGATCGCCGCGGTGACCCCGGGGGCCGAGGCGCCGGCGGGCGCGGCGCGGCGCGGCGCGCTGCTGCCCGCGCCGGTGAACCTGCATTCCCACGCCTTCCAGCGCGCCATGGCCGGGCTGACCGAGGCGCGCGGCCCCGATCCCGCGGACAGCTTCTGGACCTGGCGGCGGCTGATGTACCGCTTCCTCGATCAGCTGGGCCCCGACGAGGTGCAGGTGATCGCGGCCTATGTGCAGATGCAGATGGCCGAGGCCGGTTATGCCGCGGTCGGAGAGTTCCACTATCTGCACAACGCGCCCGGGGGTGGCGCCTATGCCGACCGGGCCGAGCTGTCGGGGCGCATCGCCGCCGCGGCGGCCGAGACCGGGCTGGGTCTGACGCTGCTGCCGGTGTTCTACCAGTACGGCGGCTGCGACCTGCGCCCGCTCGCGCCCGGGCAGGACCGGTTCTTCAACACGCCCGAGACCTTCGCCGCGCTGCATGACGGCGCCGCCCGCGCGCTGGCCGCGCTGCCGCCCGACGCCCGGCTGGGCATCGCGCCGCATTCGCTGCGCGCGGCCGACCCGGCGGGGCTTGCGGCGGTGCTGCCGCTGGCCGGGGACGGGCCGGTGCATATCCACGTGGCCGAGCAGCAGGCCGAGGTCGACGAGCTGATCGCGCACCGCGGCGCGCGCCCGGTCGAGTGGTTGCTGGCGAACGCGCCGGTCGACGCGCGCTGGTGCCTGATCCATGCCACGCAGATGGTGGCAGAGGAGACGCTGGCGATGGCGGCCTCGGGCGCGGTGGCGGGGCTGTGCCCGATCACCGAATCGAGCCTTGGCGACGGGATCTTCGACGGCGTCCGGTTCCTGGGCGCGGGCGGTGCGATCGGGATCGGGTCGGACAGCAACATCCGGATCTCGCTGTCCGAGGAGCTGCGGACGCTGGAATATTCGCAGCGGCTGCGCGACCGGGCGCGGGCGGTGCTGGCCACGCCCGAACGCTCCACCGGCCGGCGGCTGTGGGAGGCGGTGGCGGCGGGCGGCGCGCAGGCCGCCGGGCGCGCCTCGGGCGCGATCGCGCCGGGGCTCTGGGCCGATCTCGTGGCGCTCGACACCGGGGCGGGAGAACTGCTGGGCCTGTCGGGGGACCGTCTTCTCGACAGCTTCGCCTTCCAGGGCGACGACCGGCTGGTCAGCGACCTGTGGTCGGCCGGGCGCCACATCGTCACCGGCGGCCGCCACGTCGCCCATGCGCCGATCACCGCGCGCTACGGCGCGCTGGTCACCCGGCTGAGGGGGCTGCTCTGAGCGGGGCGGCCGACAGCCCGGCGCCCGAGCGGGTGCTGGCCTCGTGGCAGGCGATCCGCGACGAGGTGCTGCGGCGCATCCGCGACCGTGCCTGGCGCCCGGGCGACCCGATCCCGAACGAGGCCGACCTCGCGGTCGAATTCGGCTGCGCCCGCGCGACGGTGAACCGGGCGCTGCGCGAGCTGGCGCAGGCCGGCGTGCTGGAGCGGCGCCGCCGCGCCGGCACCCGCGTTGCGCTGGCGCCGGTGGGGCGGGCGGGGATGAAGATCCCGGTGCTGCACCGCGACGTGGTCGAGGCCGGGCGCCGCTATGGCCACCGGCTGATCCTGCGCGAGGTCTGCCGCCCGCCCGCCGCCATCGCCGCGCGCATGGGCCTGCGGGCGCAGGCGACGGCGCTGCACGCGGTCTCGCTGCACCTGGCCGACGACGCGCCCTTCGCCTTCGAGGATCGCTGGATCGACCCCGAGGTGGTGCCCGCGATCCTGGCCGTCGATTTCGCCGAGGTCAGCGCCAACGAGTGGCTGGTCGAGAACATGCCCTTCTCGGAGGGCGACATGCGCATCGCGGCGCTGCCCGCGCCGGCGGATGCCGCGCGCCAGCTCGGCGTGCCCGAGGGCACGGCGCTGCTGGCGGTCGAGCGCACGACCTGGCGCGAGGGCCGCGCCATCACCCATGTCGCGCAGATGTTCGCGCCCGGGCACTGGATGACGCTCGACCTCGTGACAGGGTGACGCGGCGCCGCACCCGGCGAGGCTTTGACATTCCGGCGCGCCTCCGGTCAAAGGGAGGGGGGCCCAAGGAGTGCCGAGATGACACAGCCAGACCCCGGGACCCGGACCGAGCCCCGGAGCGCGCCCGGACCCATGCCCGGGACAGCCGCCGGAACGGTCGCCGGAACCGGGACCGGACCCGAGACCGAGGCGCCGGTCGATCTGTTCGTGATCGGCGGCGGCGTGAACGGCACCGGCATCGCGCGCGATGCCGCCGGGCGCGGCCTGTCGGTGCGGCTGGCCGAACAGGGCGACCTGGCGCAGGCGACCTCGTCGGCCTCGACCAAGCTGTTCCACGGCGGGCTGCGCTATCTTGAGTATTTCGAGTTCCGCCTGGTGCGCGAGGCGCTGGAGGAGCGCGAGACGCTGCTGGCGGCGATGCCGCACATCAGCTGGCCGATGCGCTTCGTGCTGCCGCTCTCGCCCGAGATGCGGTTCGACAGCGACACGCCCACCTCGCGGCTGCTGTCGCGGATCATGCCCTGGATGAAGGGCCGGCGCCCGGCCTGGCTGATCCGGCTGGGCCTTGCGCTTTACGACCGGCTGGCGCCGCGGGCGACGCTGCCGGGGACGCGCGTGCTGGACCTGCGCGCCGATCCGGCCGGGATGGCGCTGCAGCCGCGCTTTGCCCGCGCCTTCGAATATTCCGACTGCTGGGTGCAGGATGCGCGCCTTGTCGTGCTGAACGCCCGCGACGCGGCGGCGCGCGGCGCCGAGATCCTCGTGCGCACCGAGGTGACCGAGGCGCGGCGCGTCGGCGACCTGTGGGCCGTGACCACGGTCGGCCCCGGCGGGCGGCGGCGCCACATGGCGCGCGCGCTCGTCAATGCCGCGGGTCCCTGGGTCGAGAAGGTGCTCAAGGACCGCATCCACACCCCCTCGTCCGAGGGCGTGCGGCTGGTGCGCGGCAGCCACATCGTCACCCGCCGGCTGTTCGGCCACGACAAGTGCTATTTCTTCCAGGGCGAGGACGGGCGGATCATCTTCGCCATCCCCTACGAGCAGGACTTCACCCTGATCGGCACCACCGACAAGGACCACACCGGCGCCCCCGGCAGCCCGGTCTGCACCCCCGAGGAACGCGACTATCTCTGCGCCTTCGCCTCGCAGTACTTCCGCCGGCCGGTCACGGCCGAGGACGTGGTCTGGACCTATTCCGGGGTGCGCCCGCTTTACGACGACCACGCGATGTCGGCGACGGCGGCGACGCGCGACTATGTGCTCAGCCTTGACGCGACCGATGGCGGGGCGCCGGTGCTGAACGTCTTCGGCGGCAAGATCACCACCTTCCGGCGGCTGGCGGAACGCGCCGTCGACAAGTTCGCGCCCTTCTTCACCATGGGCCCGGCCTGGACCGCGCGCGTCACCCTGCCGGGCGGCGATTTCGGCCCGGCCGAGCAGCCCGCGGTGATCTCGCGCCTGCGCAGCGACTATCCGTTCCTGACCGAGCCCTGGGCCGAGCGGCTGGTGCGCCATTACGGCACCGAGGCGCGGGCGATCCTGGGCACCGCGACGGCGGCCGAGGACCTGGGCCGCGATTTCGGCGCGACGCTGACCGAGGCCGAGGTCGACTGGCTGATCACCCGCGAATGGGCCCGCGCCGCCGAGGACGTGATCTGGCGGCGCACCAAGCTGGGGCTGCGGCTGTCGCCTCTGCAGGTCGACGTGCTGCGCGGCTTCATCGCCGAGCGGCTGGCCGCGATCGAGGCGGAGGCCGCGGGCAAGGCCGCCCTTGCCGCCGCCGCCGAAGCCGGGCTTGGCGGGGCGGGGCCAGGCGGGGCAGGGCCGCAGGAGGCGACCCCGTCCGCCGCCGATGGACACGGACGGCCGAAGGGAACCTGATCCGTCCGCCGGGCGCTGGGTCGGTGCGCGCCCGGCGCAGGGGCGGGCGCACCGAGGGCACGAGGGAGGACAGATGCCGCATATCCTAGCCATCGACCAGGGCACGACCTCGTCGCGCGCGATGATCTTCGACGAGACGATGCAGGTCGTCGCCTCGGCGCAGGAGGAATTCCCGCAGATCTACCCGCGCTCGGGCTGGGTCGAGCACGACCCCGCCGACCTGTGGTCGACCGTCGCCGGCAGCTGCCGCGCCGCGATCGAGCGCGCGGGCATCGACCCCGAGGGCATCGCCGCGATCGGCATCACCAACCAGCGCGAGACCACCGTGGTCTGGGACCGCGAGACCGGCCGCCCGGTCGCCAATGCCATCGTCTGGCAGGACCGCCGCACGGCCGATCTGTGCGCGCGCCTGGCCGGCGAGGGGTTCGAGGAGGTGGTGCGCGACAAGACCGGGCTGCTGCTCGACCCCTATTTCTCGGCCACCAAGCTGGCGTGGATCCTCGACACGGTCGAGGGGGCGCGCGACCGGGCCCGCGCGGGCAAGCTCGCCTTCGGCACGGTCGACAGCTACCTGATCTGGCGGATGACCGGCGGCCGGGTGCATGCGACCGATGCCACCAATGCCTGCCGCACGATGCTGTACGATATCTCGCATCACCGCTGGTCGCGCACGATCTGCGACCGGCTGGGGATCCCGATGTCGATGCTGCCCGAGGTCCGCGACACCAACGGCGATTTCGGCACCACGCGGCCCGATCTCTTCGGCCGGCCGATCCCGATCCGGGGCGTGGCCGGCGACCAGCAGGCGGCGACGCTGGGGCAGGCCTGCTTCCGGCCCGGGATGCTGAAATCGACCTATGGCACCGGCTGCTTCGCGCTGCTCAACACCGGGCCCGAGCGCGTGACCTCGTCGAACCGGCTGCTGACGACGATCGCCTACCAGCTTGACGGCACGCCGACCTACGCGCTCGAAGGGTCGATCTTCATCGCCGGCGCCGTGGTGCAGTGGCTGCGCGACGGCCTGCGCTCGATCCGCGAGGCGCGCGAGACGCAGGCGCTGGCCGAGGCCGCCGATCCCGAGCAGGACCTGGTGCTGGTGCCGGCCTTCACCGGCCTCGGCGCGCCTTGGTGGGCACCGCAGGCGCGGGGTGCGGTCTTCGGGCTGACGCGCAATTCGGGCCCGGCCGAGCTGGCGAAGGCGGCGCTGGAAAGCGTGGGCTACCAGACGCGCGACCTGCTCGAGGCGATGAACCGCGACATCGCCGCCACCGGCCAGGCGCGCCGGGCGGGGGACGTGCTGCGGGTCGATGGCGGCATGGTCGCCTCGGATTACGCGATGCAGTTCCTGTCCGACATCCTTGGCGCCGATGTCGACCGGCCCGAGGTGATCGAGACCACGGCGCTGGGCGCGGCCTGGGTCGCGGGCATGGCGGCGGGGCTCTATCCCGGGCCCGAGGAATTCGCCCGCGCCTGGAAGCTCGAGCGGCGCTTCACGCCGGCGATGGACGCGCCGACCCGCGCCGCGCGCTACGCCCGCTGGGGACGCGCCGTGCGCGCGACGATGGAGGTCTGAGCGCCGCGCCCGCCCGGGCCGCGCCCGCCTGCCGGACACTCTGGCGTCGGACCCTCGGGCGCCGGAGGCTTGGGCGCGGCCGCCGGCGGGCCGGGACGGGTGGCGAGAAGGTGCATTGACTTGCACTTGCCCTCTGCATGATACACCTTCGCCAGGAATGGGCCGTTAGCTCAGCTGGATAGAGCAGCCGCCTTCTAAGCGGCCGGCCGGGGGTTCGAGTCCTCCACGGCTCGCCATTCACCAAAACGTCCACTGATTTTGTTGGATTATTTGCCGATTTTTGGCAACCGGCGCGCTTCGGTTTCCAATTTCTGTTCCTCTTCCGGTCCAGAAAGCAGCCTGCGCCGCTCGGCTGCCTTCGAATATCGCTCGACTTCGGAGAGCGTATCGTGCCCGGTCCAGGCGGCGATCTGGTGCGTCGTTGCGCCGGCTTCTGCGAGGTACGTGGCGCGTGCCTTCCGCAGACCGTGGGCGGTCTTCTCGGAGACGCCGGCCTTCCTTGCCGCGGCGGCGAACCACTGGCTGAAGGCCTTCACAGATCTGGCCGCCCCGCGCTCGGTGATGATCCACGTCATGTGGCGGGGCGCGGCGTCGATGCAGGCCTTGAGCCTGTCGAGGTCGTGGGCCGAGTCCGCGGCAAAGGGCGGGAGGGCGCGGTCGAATGGTACCGCCACCTCGCCGCCGGTCTTCTGCTGCCGAAAGACAAGCCATCCCTTGTAGTCGACCATCCCAGGGCCGAGCCTGACCGCGTCGGACGATCGGGCAGCGGTCCAGTAAATCAGCTCCATCGCCAGACGCTGTGCCGTCTCGATCGCCCAATGCCTTCGGAAGGCCTCGACATCGGCTGCTGTCCAGACCACGTGCCCGTCTGTCTTCGGCATCGTGCGGCGCTCGGCGTTGAGACCAGCGTCGAGCTGGCAGAGGCCTTTTGCCTTGCACCACTTCGTCAGGCCGCGCCACGCCTTCAACCGGTTGTTCGAGGCGAAGGGCGCGAGGACCGACAAGTCGCCTTCCACGTGGTCTGGCCGCAGGTCCGCCAGCCGCGTCTCCCCCCAGAGATCGGCGATCTTCGACAGGATCCGTCGGCGGTCGTCGCGGGTCGCCTTGGAGAGCGCAAGGAAAGCGTCGCTCTTTTGGTAGGCGATGATGGCGGCGGCGATCGATCCGGAGGCGACCGGGCGGCCCTTCTGCGCCGGCTTGGCATCCCGCATGGCGCGGGCGTAGGCGTCGAGGAACTCGGGGCTGTCGAGCGGCGAATCTGGCAGGCGCACCAGCTTCTTCCCTGGCACTGCCAGATAGCGCAGGACGAGCCCGCTCGGCTTGCGGATCGTCTTGATATGCTTGAGCCTCACGAGCGACCCGTGAGCTTGCGCAGCACCGCGTCGCATGTGTTCTCGCCCCGCTGTTCGGCTTCCCCTTCCTTCGGCAGGTTGCTGGCGAAGTCGTCGAGGTCAAGGCGATCGTAGAGCCGCTTGCTGTTGAGGGTCACGCGCGGGATGTCGAGCGTCCGCAGCAGGCTCTCGGACACGCCCAGGTAGGCCGCCGCAATGGGCGACGGCAGCAGGCGTGGCGCAAAGGTCATCTCGTGCCGCTGGCGGCCCATGTCAGACCTCCTTCGGCCCGGCGGCACCGGTGACGGGCCGCAGCTGGTCCACCCAACGCTCGCAATTGTCCCATGCCGCCTCGGCCGCGAAGCTGTCGTGGCGGCGGATGGCGGCGCGGAGGCGGTTGAAGTCCCGCAGCATGGTTTGCGCGCGAGCGCCGTCGACGAACGGTTGGTCTCCCATCACCCGAGAAGGTGGCCGCGGCGGCGATCGTCGCGTGAGGGTGGCAAAGACCGGCTCGCCCTTTACCACCGCATTCAGCACGCGCGCGATGGCCTCGTCGATCGGCTCGACTGGATTCTCGTCTGCGATGTCCTCGCCCTTCCAGGGCTCGCCCGGCGTGTGCGCGCGAATGCAGTCGATTGCCGCGCGGAGCGCCTCGTCGCGCCCGCGATCCGCATTGATCGCCTCGCAGATCACGCGCAACAGGCGCTCCTGAACGGCGACCGTCCGCAGCTCGTCCATCTGCCCCATGATCAGCACCTGGCCGGCGAATTGCCCGCTCTCGGCGAGCAGGTGGACTGTGTTCCCGACGACGCTGGACCGGTGGCCCATCTCGGCTTTGATCTTCATGCTGTCCCTCCCGAGATCTCGTAGTCTTTCAGCCCGAGGCGCCTTGCGGCCCGCGCCGCGGCTTCTTGGCTGGCGCAGGGCCACCAGCGGCCCGTCTTCGTGCAGGTCAGGATCAGAGGCCCGTCAGCCATCGCTGCTGCACTCCTGGGGCTGGCGCAGCCCGGACCTGCCGACGGCTGTCGTGATGATCGAGCCGCTCTCGAGCGCCTCGAAGGTCACGTCGGTCGGGTCGAAGACCAGCTCGGGCATCCTCGCAGCCATCGCCTCGGCCACGATCCGCTGCAGCGCGGGCTGGTTGAAGCGTATCCGCGCGCGGTTGTCGGCGGGTGGGATGGGGCGGGTGCGCCAGTGGGTCATGCGGCACCCCCAGCCAACAGCGGCAGCGCTTCAGCGTCGAGGGCCTCGGCCGCGCGCGGGTTGATCCAGAGCACCTCGGTCCGCGCCAGAGCGCCATCAGCGCGAGCGGCCGTTTCCACTTGCCGCCAGCCCTCGAGGCGCTGGTCGTAAAGTGGCGCGGGATAGCCCGAGAGGACCACCATCCCCTCGGCTGCCGTGAGGAACGCCAGCAGCTCGGCGTGCTGATCGTTGGTCATCTCGTGCCGGTACATCCGCCAGCCGAGGTCGTACTTGTTCCCCTGCGCCCGGGTGCTGTGGAGATAGGGCGGGTCGACATAGTGCAGCGTGTCCACCCGATCGTGCTGGCGCATGACGTCGATCGCCGGCCGAGATTCTATGACAACGCCCCGCAGCCTGGCGATCAAAGCCGGCAGCGCCTCGGCATAGTTGACCCAGTCATGAGCCGGCGTCGTGCCGCTGCGCGAACTGCTGGCGCGGAAGCCGGTCGAGCGATGGCCCTTCTCGGCGCTGGCATGTGCATTTGACCCGAAGCCCATGAAGCTGCGGATGATCAAGCGGCGCGACTTCTCGATCGGATCGTCGGTCGGCTCGTAGGCCCCCATGAACTCGGCCCGCGCGAACGGGGTGATGCGCAGCTGCTCACGCAGCAGCTCGGCCGACGCCGGATCCCGCAGGACCCGGAACAGGGTCACCGGCTCGTCGTCCAGATCGTTGTAGACCTCGGCGTAGCTCCGAGATTTGCGCAGCAGCACAGAAGCCGCGCCGCCAAAGGGCTCGACGTAGGTTCGGTGCGGCGGAAGGTGCGCGATGATCCAAGGCGCTAGGCGCCATTTCCCGCCGTGCCATCGCAGGGCGGGGCGCGTCGGACAGGTCATGCCGCCACCGCCTCTTCGGCCAGATGCCCGCAATTGGCCGCGACGATGGCGCGTGCCAGCGGCGGGCAGACGCTGTTGCCGCAGCAGCTGATCTGCACGTCCTTCGGGAAGCCGGTGAACGACCACTGGCACGACTCGTCTTCCTTCCACGCGCCATCGATCACGTAGTCCGGCGGGAAGCCCTGAGCGTTGAAAAGCTCGCGCGGGGTGAGCATGCGCATGCCGATGTCGACGATGACCAAGGTCGCGCCGTCGATCTCGAGCGTGACGAACTCGCCGCCATCCCAAGCGTCGTGCGCGCGGAGGAATTCGGCCACCTCGCGGGCCCGGGCCTCGTGCACGGCGGTGAAGGGCGGTGCGCTGAGCGCGGCCTCGACATGGGCAAACCGGTCGCGGACCGTGACGGTGTGCGCGGGCTCGTCCATGCGGGCCCCGTCGCCGGTGCCGTAGTATTTCGCGAAGAAGGCCGCGATCGGCATCTGGTGGCTGCCGCTCGCCGTGATCGTGGCCATCGGCTCGTCGGCGGCCCGGCCGGGGTTCACGCCGCCGATCCGCCGGCTGTCGTTGTTGTGCTGGGCGAGGAAGGCGGCGCAGGCCGCGTGCTTCACCCCGCCTGCGACGACCGTGCCGAGCGGCTGGTGCGGATCCAGCGCGCGCGGAGCCTGCCTTTGGCGCTCGCCGTAGCCGGTCTGGACCATCAACGGGACGATCACCGCGTTCTGATCCTTGGTGCTGGCGCAGATCGTGTGGCTCGGCGCGTCGGCGGCGCGGTTGGCGCCGCCCTGCTGGGCATAGGTCAGGACCGGCGCGAGGACGGCCGAGTGCCCGCCGCCGGCCAGCACGGTCGGGTGCGGCGCCATGGCGGCGCTGTCGCGGCGGTCGGTGCCCTTCAGGCTCAGAAGGCTGGGCGCGAGGATCCCAAGCGGGGCCGCGCCGCCTGGGCGCTTGATCCAGCTGTTCGCGGTGACGGTCGGGGCCGGGTCGCGCAGATCGCTGCCCGTCGCGCCGCCGTTGAAGCGGGTGAGGCTCGGCGCAATGAGTGCGTGCCGGTTCTCGACGGTGACGGTTCGCAGCGGGTCCGCGAGGTCTGCCGCCCGCGTGCCGCGCTGGCCGCCGTGACCATAGTAGGTCGCCAGTGCGGGCGCCACGACGGCCTTCTCGCCGCGGTGCGCTCCGGTGATGGTCCTGAACGCCTCTGCGACGTCCTCGACCCGGCCGCCATGCGTCAGGTTGACGAGGAACGGCCGGTCGGCCCCGAGCACATAGCGGGCGACGCCCCGGGCGACGCGGGCCTGCGTGTTGGCGGCCAGCGGCCGGACGGCGCGCAGCGCGTGCTTCGCCCAGACCTCGGCCTTGCTGTCGAAGATGCTCGGGCAGGGCAGAGACCAGTCGATGCATTCGGCGGCGGTGCGCCAGGGCAGCAGCTTGCCGCGCTTCACCGCCGCGCACTTCGGGTCGCCGTGCGTGGGCTTAGGCCAGACGATCGGTCGGCCGTCCCGCCGGGCGATGAGGAACCAGCGCTTGCGGATCGTCGGCGCGCCGAAGTCACAGGCGCGCAGCTCGCGGTGCTGCACCTTGTAGCCCGCGCGCTTCAGCCGCTTGATCCAGTCCATGAAGGTGATCCCGGCGAACTCGCGGATCGGCTGCCCGTCCTCGCCCAGCGGGCCCCAGGTCTGAAACTCCTCGACGTTCTCCATCAGGATCACCTCGGGCTGCACCTTCTCGGCCCAGTCGACGACCACCCACGCGAGATCGCGGATGTTGCGGTCACGGACGGCGCCACCCTTGGCCTTCGAGAAGTGCTTGCAGTCCGGGCTGGCCCACAGGAGGCCGACGCGGCGGCCCCCGACAACTTCGCGCGGCTCGACGTCCCAGATGTTGCTGTCGAGGTGGATCGTCTCGGGGTGGTTCGCCTCGTGCAGCGCCAGCGCAGCGGCCGAGTGGTTGATCGCCACGTCGGGGCTGCGGCCGAGGGCAAGCTCGATGCCGGTGCTGGCCCCACCGCCGCCGGCAAAGCTGTCGATGATCATCGGGCGTGGGTCAAACGCGGTGGCGTCAAGCATCGATCTCGCTCCTGTCCTGGCGCAGTTCGCGCCACACGATGCGCCGCAGCTCATCCGCCAGCGCGTCGCGGTCCTTCACGAGCCAGCGGGTGCGGTGCAGGGTCTGCTCGAGGATCGCCTCGGCATCCGCCTCGAGGCGGGCCTTCAGCTTCTCGCCGAACTTCAGGTCGCGGACGTCGAAGGGGGATGTCGAAGGCATGATCAGTCCACCGCCACGAGCATGCTCGGCACCGCCTGAACCTCGGCCAGCGTCATGCCGCGCTCATGCGCGATCTGCCGGTCGATCGCGAGGAGGTCGCGGGAGGTCGGCACGCCGCCGATCCAGTCGGCCTTGCGCGCCTTCGCGAGCTTCGCCCGGTCCTGATTGATCTCGAAATCGGTTGGAGTGGTGCGGGTCATGTCAGGATCCAGATAAGGAAGACGGCCCAGAGGGTCAGGCCGGCGGCGAGGGCCGGGATGAGCCAGGAACCAGCGGTGGGGCGGTTGCGCATTGCGGCGCTGCGATTTGGCCGGCGGCGGGGTGTGCCGCCGGCGCTCCGGTCAGGTGGCGCGGCCGAGGAACACGGGCAGGCCGGTATCTTCCGCCGCCTTCGTCGCGATCTCGGCGAAGTGGGCGCGGCGCTGGTACTCGACGCGCCGCCACTCGAAGCCGAGCAGCAGGCCTTCCGGCGTCGGCCGGTAGCGGAAGGCCGCGCGCAGCTCCATCGGCCCTTCCCCCTCGTAGAGAGGGATGTTCAGCATGAAGACCGTCGGGACGGTCACCTGGTTGGTCACCCGCGTTTCGGTCTCGAAGCGGAAGGCCCGGTCCCCGTTCTCCAAGCGGGTCGACGACTTGAAGGACTGCCCGGTGGTGGCCTCCAGATCCCTGCTGATCTCGACCATGGTCGCGGCTTCCGGGAACGCGATGTCGACCGAGTTCTCATCGAGGAAGGCGGCGAAAGTCGCCTGCGGGTGCAGGGCCCCTTCCATCTTGTCCCAGCGCGTCCACTCCTCGGACGGCAGGATCGCCAGCGTCGCGACGTGCTTGCAGGCCTCGGGCTTTGCGCCGACGTCACTTTCATCGCCGGGGCGGTGCCAGTCGAGATAGGCGTGGATCTTGCCTGCGGTGTAGTCGGCAACGATGATCGAGCGCCCATCGCGGAAGCGGTTCGCGTAGTCGACCAGCGCACGGCGGGTATCCAACGTCACGCGTTGGTTCACGAACGGGGGCAGGCGGTGGGGGTTCTGGATTTCCCGAAGCTCATGACGGTCATGGATCAGGGCGAACTCGCGGCCGTCGGCGGTCGAAACGAGCGGCTGCGCCTTGCGCGCGGCATCGATCGCCGCGTCGAGCGCGTGGATCGGGGAGAGGTCGGGCTCGGCGGCCTGTTGGTCGATCTGGCGGGGGGGCATGAGGGTCTCCTGTTGCCGGTAAGGGGTCAGTCGTCGCGGCCCGAGCGGCGATCATCGAGATCGTCGACCCAGTCCTTCTGGTTCGGATCTCGGCGGGTCAGGCGGCCGTCGTCGGTCGCGTAGTAGATGCCGGTGCCAAGCGGGCGGCGCGGCTTGGTGACGGTGAAGGCGGGATCGCACTCGATCTGGCCGGCCTTGTTCACCTTGAACGGCAGCTTGATGGTGATCGAACCATTGCCGCCGGTTTCGCGGATGGCGTCGATCATCTCGTTGAGGATCTTGTCGCCCTCGGCCAGCAGCTCGCCGCGGCGGAACGTCTGGATGAACTCGAGGAAGTTGATCTCCTGGCGGGCCATGAGGCGGCGCTCCTTCTGTTCGCCAATGCGGGCGGGTGCGGTCATCGGGATCTCCCGGTCGAAGAGGTTGAGCCCGCGGCGCGCCTTCCGGCGACAGGCTGGCGCTATCCAGCCGCGGGCGTCGGCGCCCAGCGCGCCGAGTTCGTGTGACGGGGCGCGGCCTGCCGGTGGTGGCGGCTCTGCGCAAAAGCTTTTGGAGCCCCGGCGGTCCGCTGCTGCCTCACGCGGCCGCCGGGGTGGTGCGGCCCGGGGGGAGGGGTTCCGGGCCGGATAAGTCGCCCGCGGCTGGGATGTCGGGAGGGGCCGCGGGCGCCGGCGCGGGGAGGCGCCGGGTTGGAATGGTCAGGGCAAGGTGATCGGTGCGGTCAGCAGCAGCTTGCCGAGGTAGAGCGCCACGCCGCCGAGGATGATCAGCAGCACGAGGCAAGCGGTCTCGATGTCCTCGAGCGCATCGGTGTCGCAGTCGCGGAGGCGATCCATCAGGCGGCGCAGCATCAGCGTGCCTCCAGCCGGGCCGCGTTCACGGCGGTGAAGGTGGCGGTGGTGCCCTCGGCGATCGCGACGCCAAGGAACAGCGCCGCGGCCAGCGTGACCATCAGGATGATCGTCTGCGGCATCGGGCGCGGCGCGCGCTGGACGCTGAGCGAGGCGAGCGCGGCTGCGGAGCGGCCGGCGGCCGGGATCACCCGGCCGCGTTGGTCGATGGGGTGCGCCCAGCTCATGCCGCGTCCCCCCGCGACGGCGGGATCCGGAACCGCGGCATGTCGGGGCGACGGGCCGCCTGCAGGGTGCGGATGGCGCGGGCGCGGGCTTCGACGCCGGCCTGGGTGGGGCAGTAGGGTCCGGTCAGCAGGGCTCGCGCCGCGGCGACCTTGTTGCTGGGCGGACGGTTGTCATTGTCGGTCATGGGCTGGGGGCCTCCATCAGGGTGACGGGGCGAGATTTACATAGTGTAAAACCTAAATCAAGATCCTTGTTCACATAAAGTGAAATTACCTATGTTGTACCGTCGGGCGCTCCCTGCGGCGCATGAAAAAGCCCCGCACAAGGCGGGGCGGAAGAGAGGTGCGTGGTTCCTAGGCTTAGCTTTGCAAGGCGCCGTCTCCCTTGAGGTAGTGAGCGAAGCGACGTTGCGCCCATGAGAGCTTCTCGATGTCGTCAGACCCAAGAGAGCGGGCTACTTGGTTGTGGCAAATCAGGTCCAGATAGCGCTTGATCGGGGGTTCTCTGGCTTCAATTTGCTTCATCTCGGCCTCTATGGACCTGCAAGCGTCAGGGCTCATATCAGGGTTTGTGATCAACAACTTCTCCAAGCCAATGAATTCGGAAGCCAGGCCGTTGTGGATCCGAGCCTTCGGGCCGGTTTGGGCGATCAGATCGATGCCCTGCGCGGACGCGACGAGGAACGCGAACATCAGGGAAAGCCATGTCGGGGATTGGCTTAAGAGCGACCCTGCAACGGCGGTTCCGCTTATCAACGATATGAATGCAAAGCGATTGGACCAGTCCTGAAAGAACCTTTCCCGAGCACGGTGATACCGCGCCGACCGCGCTGCATCGCACCGCATCTCATATACGTGATCAATCTTGCTCGCCGCCTCCACCCTCGGCTTTCCTTGGGGCTGGTCGGGTCCTTGACACTTCATCAAATCCGGATCCCTTCGAATTTCCAATGTGGGTTCGGCGCTCGATCTGCTCTCGAACCAGCCGCTGTCGCGCTTGTTCTTGAAGCTCGCGAGCGCGTCGAGCGGCCTCGTGATCTGGTGTCTTTGCCAAGATATATGCTTCCTTACAGTAAACAAATGAAACGTGCCGCGCGGTACTGATTTTCAGATCTTTCTCACGAGGTCTTTAGGTAGGTGAAGGCGGACCGGTGCGGCCCAGTTGAGCGCCACGTCATGCATGTTCGTGCCGATGAATGGGTTGATCGACACCAAGTTGAAGCACCCCGGCGCGCTACCGAGCTTGACCTGCTTCACCCAGGTGCGGCCTTGGTCGTCCTCGGCCACGCAGATGCGCCCCAGCGCTTCGGTAGGTACGCCGACCGTGTCGCGGGTGTAGAAGAGCACGTCACCGGGCGCGTAGACTGGCAGCATGCTGTCACCCTCCACCTCAACCGCAACGATGCCGTGCGGCGAAAGCTGCGGTGGGCAGGCGACGCGGTAGAGGCCTTCGCCTTTGGCGTGGTCGTCGATGGCGTAGACCTGAGCGCCGGCGCCGACCTTGCCTGGTACAGCGACAGTCTCGGGATCCTCGTCGATCAAATCGCTCGGCCGCACATGATAGATGCGGGCCGCGCCCTCGATGTAGTCGGCGTTCATCCGGCGCTTGCCGTTCTCGAGGCCGTTGTAGAGCGACACCGAAATGTCCAGCATTTCGGCGACTTGCTCTTGGGTGAAGCCATTGGCGTCACGGAACTGACGGAGCCGGAATCTCATAGGCTTGGGGTGCCAATGGCTCACTGGCGGGTCCAGAGACATAGAGTGAAAATTCACTTGATGTAAAATTCACATAGTGTAAAACTGGCGGGGCAATGAACCTCGCCAAGCACATCAGCGACCATGACCTCAGCCGGGCGGAGATCTGCGCCGCCGTCGGCATTTCTCGATCCATGTTGAGCCTGATCGAAGGCGGCAAACGTCGCATCGCCGCCGACAAGCTGTCCGTCTTCTCGAGGGTGCTCGGCGTGAACCCCGAAGAGCTTCGCCCCGATCTCGCGGCGATGTTCCGTTCTGATTCCGTCGAGGAAGGTCGTCAATGACCCGTTCACTCCGCACCTCCGCTGTTGCTCTGCACCCGTCTTCGCCAGCTGTGCGCGAAACTGGCAGGGCAAGCATCCGGCCAAACCCGCTTGACGGTCGCGGCCGGTCCCGCGCCTCGGCCCGCGCCGCGCACGGCTTCGCCCGCGCGCCCGGGCTGACGCTCGACCTCGATCCGTTCGATCTGCGGGCGGTCATGGCTGAGCGCTGGGGTGCGTGGGTCCGGCGCCAGTTCCGCCGCCCGGAAGAGGCAGCGGTCGCCTTCGGCGTCACCCACCAATGCGCCCGCAACTGGTTCGACGGTCTGCACCGACCGGCGGGCGAGACGGTGCTGATGGCGGTGTCGCTCTGGGGCCCGGCCTTCACCGCGCACATGATGGGGGAGGTGTGATGCCGACCCTCGCGCAAAAGCTTTTGGTTCGCGCCGAGACTGCCTCGGACGCCAACTCCCCCGGCGGTCTCCTCGCCGCCGGGGGCCTTTCTTCCCGCGCCGGGTGCGCGGGTCTCGAACTGGCCGTTCGGGGTGATGATCAAGCGGCCAGCCGGTCGGTGCGCAGCTGCGATCCCTCGTTGTCGCGCGCCGGCCGGGCCCCGAAGACCTCCCTGTTGGACTGGCGCACGGGCTTCGGCTCGCGCGCGCTTTCCTCGGCAGGCCAGAATAAAACACGGGCGGCCCTGGCAGCCGGCCGCCCGTGGTCGTCCAGACATCCCCGATCGCTGGTCGGGTCAGATCAGCGTTCCCTGACCGGGCGGCGCATTGCGCCCGAGCTGAAGCGCTTCGGCCACGCGACCCTGGTTCGTGCCCAACATTCCGGCAATGTCCTGGATCTTGTGACCGTCCGCGCGGAGAAGCTTCGCGGTCAGGGCCTCGCGTTCGCTGAGGCTCTTGCGACTGATCTCTCGCAGGTTAAGAAGTACCCCTGTCACAGGGTGACGAGTAGCCATCGGAAAACTCCTTTCGTGGCTATGTGCGGTTCGAGGGTTGCAGCCCTGCGTTCCGCGGGAGGATCCGCTCTGGGAGAAACGGAGCGGTTTCGCCGACCGGGCGGGGAGATGAATCTCCCTGCCCGGACACCATATAAACAGACGCTGTGTTCCGTTGCGTCAAGGGGTCGTAGGCGCCCACTGTTTGTTGGGGGGCGCTCATGACCCCTGCCGAGCGCCTCGAAACGATCCTGCGCGGCGGCTACTGCACGCGCTGGCACGCAAACCCCGACCTTGCCCATATCCGCGAGACGCTGGCCGAGCATCATGGCCGGGTCGTGCAGATCCTGCTGGCAATCCATCCCGATCCCTCGCTGGACCTGATCCGCGCCGCGGCGCATCACGACTGCGGCGAGCCCTTCGTCGGTGACCTGCCGGCGCCGTTCAAGGAGGCGCATCCAGAAATCGCCGGGGCCCATGCCGAGGTCGAGGCCGAGGCGCTGCGCGAGCTGTGCGTCGCGCCGCTGCTGACGCGCGCGGATGCCGCGTGGCTGCAGCTGGCCGACCGGCTGGCGGCCTTCGCCCACGTCCGGCAGGTCGCGCCGCAGCTGCTGGACAAGGGCGAGTGGGGCGAGGCCCGACAGTGGCTCGAACACCGGTCATGGGAGCTTGGGTGCCAGGCGGTGATCTACGATTTCGTGGGAGGGCCGCGGTGATGGCGGGCCAGGCGTTCACGGATCAGCAGCTGCTGCAGATGCTGGAATGGCGCGAGGACGGCGCGAGCATGCAGGCGATCGGCAATCGCCTCGGCCGCTCGCGCAACGCGGTGATCGGTGCGCTGAACCGCCTGCGCGCGGATGATCAGCCGTGCCTGTGCCGCAAGCCCGAGAACCGCGACGGTGGCATGCCCCGGCGCTGGTGGGCGCGGCGAAAGGCGGCGGCATGAAAGAGCGATTCCGCCTTGGTCCCGTCGACCTCGAACTCAGCGAAACCGCCGGCGTGACCTTCTTCGCGCTGCGCAATCGCGAGGTGCCGGGGGGACCCGGTCGGCCGTTTGCTAGCGGCCCCGTGCCGCCCCAGATGGCGGCCGAGCTGTCGGCGATCGCACGGCGACTGCGCGAACGGGGCCTGCACCGCTCCGAGGTGGCCCGATGAACGGCGCCACGCTCTTTACCGACGAGGATCGCGCGGCCCTGGTCGCAGCCGTGCCCGAGCTTGGCGTGCGGCTCGTGATCGACGCCTTCGCGGCCGAGACCGGCTTCCCGGCGGACTGGATCATCGGCCAGCGCCGCGAGGCGGTCGTCGCGCGCGTGCGGCAGCGGGTCATGTTCCGCGCCTGGATGCTCGGGTTTCCGTACGCGGTCATCGGACGGGCGCTCAAGCGCGACCACACGACGGTGCTGCACGGCGTGAAGGCCGAGGCGGCGCGGTGCGGATTGACCATGGAAGCGCTCCGCAGAGAGCGCGATGCGAGAGGGAAGGGGCAGCATGACGGGCACGACGACTAGCTTCACCACGATCTTCTATCCGCTGAGCTGGGGCGAGACTCTGTCGAACCACGAGTGGTTCGAGCTTCACATCCACCGGCTGCTGAAGTCGCGGCTCGTCGCGGGCGCGATCCGCGAGGGCCGGCGCGAGGACATCGCGACCGCGCTGCTGCTCTGGACCGAGAGCTTCGTCCAGGACCCCGCGGGCACGCTGCCGAGCGACGACCTCGAGCTGATGGATCTCGCCCGGTACTCCGGCGACGCCGCAGGCTGGGAACAGGCCAAGCGCTGGGCGCTGCACGGCTGGGTGCCGGTCCATGTCGGCGACGACGAGGACCGCGCCCAGGACCGGCTCGGCCATCCCTTCATCATCCCGATCGTCGAGCGGATGTGGAAGCGCAAGTCGGGGCGCGAGCAGGGGCGCGAGGCGGCGAAGCTCGCGGTCACGCGCAGCCGGGTGAAGAAGAAGCTGGCCGCCCTCGGGCAGAAGCGCCTGGCGGGCAACCGCGAGGTGATCGCCTCGGTCGCGGACTGGCTCGACACGAGCAATCTCTACATCACCGACGAGAACGTCATGGCAGCGCTCGAGATGATCGGCGTGCCGCGGATCGTCGGCGGGACGGACGGTGGAAGCCACGCGCACGGGCGGTGAAATCGGCTGAAATATTGCAGCAAGCTTGCAGCAAGTTTCAGTCGCATTTCACCGCAATTTCAGGCCCGGAACTGCAATTGCCCTACAGGACAGGACAACACAGGACCGGACAACACAGAACACCTTTCAACCCCCGCAGGGCGGCAAACGCGGCGCGGGAACAGGCTGAGAAAAGGGGCGGTACCATGGACGGTGAGGCGAAGAGCGGGAAGACGCTGGTGCGCGAGCTGCTGATCGACCGGCTGGACGAGGCCGGGCTGCAGCGGCCCCGCCGTGTGACGAGCGAGGTGCACGAGGCGACGAAGAAGCGGCTGGCCGAGGGGCTGGCCTACATGGATGCCGAGAACCTGGTGACGCTGGCCGAGCTGCTGATGGGCGTGGCGAAGGACGGGCTCTGGCCGGCCGAGGTCGTGGTGCGGCACATGGCGCATGGGCTGCAGGCGCCGCCGGCGCGCGAGTCCCGGATCTTCAACAGCTGGCTTGCCTCGATCGAGGGCCCGAAGGCCGTGGCCGACGGCACTCTGGTCGAGCTGTACCGCTTCCTGGTGCAAAGGGGCGTGCCGCCCGGGCCGACCGATCGCCGGGCGATCGCGGAGCGGGCCGGGCAGAACACCCGCCGGATCCAGCTGATCCGCGAGCGCGTCGAGCCGTCACCCGAAGAGACCGCCTGGCTCGCGGCCTACCGGCGCGACGAGGCGGTCGCTCGGGAGATCGTCGAGGCCGGAAACAAGAAACGAGAGGGCAGCGCAGCATGACCATGGCCATGACAGCACAGGTGGGGTTCGATCCGGTCGCCGACCTCTGGCGGCGCTATGTCGAGTGGTCGGCACTGCAGTCGGCGAGCAGCGTGGCGCGCGAGCAAAAGCTTTTGCGCGACATGATCGCCCGGGCGACGCCGCCCGAGGCCTGCGGCCCCGAGATCATCGCGGCGCCGGCCCGTGGCACGATGCGTCTCTTCCGGGAGGAGGTGCTCGTCCCCAAGGCCTCGGTCGCCGAGCCGAAGCGCCCCGAGGATTACGAGCGCCGCTCGCTCAACTGGCTCGGCCGCGATGCGGTGCGCCGGGCCGACGTCTGGGACGAAATGGAGCGCCAGGCGTTGCGCGCTGCCCGCGGTGCGCCGATTGAGGCGCCGTTCACGCATGCCCAGGTCTCGATGGGGCGCTTCTACCGCGACCTGACCGAGCGGCACGCTGCCGGCGGTGTGCGCTGCAGCTCGCTCGAGGCGCAGGCCCGCGCCTCTGGGGGCAAGGGTGGCGAGTTCATCGACGCATACGTGCAGGAGGGACGGGTGCTCGATGCGCTGCACCGGCGGATCGGTGGTGGCACCGCGATGGCCGTCAGGCGGGTCCGGCCGTCGACACGTTCGATGCGGGCGCGGCCCGGTGCCACGATCATCACCAGCCGTGTGCTGGTCGACAGCGTGTGCCTCGGTGAGAAGCCGCTGTCGTGGGTGCTGAAGCAGCATGGCTGGTCGGTGGCTTCGAAGAACCTCGAGGTGCTTCGGGCGGCTCTGCGCGCAGCTCTGGATCGAATGCAGGGCTACCGCGATGATGCGTGACCGATTATGGATTGACGCTTAGTTCAGCCGCTGGCACAACTCTTGCCATCATCTACAGGTGCGCCCGCAGGTCATCAGACCGGCGGGCGTTCTGCTTTGATCCTCCTGAAAATGGTGACCTGATGGGCCGACTGCGCAGCATGCCGTCGCGGCTGGCGCCAGCACGGTCCCGCTTGGCCGCGCCCAGCCCGACCACCGAGCGGGAGCGTCACGCGCGGCGGGATGCCGAGCAGCGCTGGCGCGCTTGGTACAAGACATCGCGCTGGCAGAAGCTGCGCTGGTCGATCCTCGTGCGCGACCAGTTCACCTGCCAGCGCTGCGGCAAGCTCGAGGGAGTGACCTCGCAACTGGTCGCCGACCACACGGTCGCGCACCGGGGCGACGAGGCGCTGTTCTGGGACGCGGGCAACCTGCAGTGCCTGTGCAAGCCGTGCCACGACCGGGACAAGCAGCGCGAGGAGAAGCGCCGATGAGCCTCGGCCTTCGGCAACCGAGTGCGTCGCCTCCGGCCCTGGCCCTGCCGTGTCGGTACTGCGGCCGGTCGGCGACCGGCGGCAGCACCTGCGTCGGCTGCGGCGCTCCCGCGCCCGAGGTGCCGCCAAAGAAATGAAGTACCGAGCGGGTCCGCCCGTGCCTGACGTCGCCTGAACCGCGACGGACGGTGCGACGCCCCGAAGCGGCGGCCGGAGCGGCGGCTGCACCCCGGCACCGGGGCGGACGGTGTCGACCACCAACCGGGGGGGGTGGGTCAAAAGTCCGGGACCCCTTCCGGCCTAGACCCGCGTCCCCCTCACGCGGAGATTTTTTTCTTTGGGTAGCGAAAATCTGACTACAGACCTCTTCGGTGATGTCGTCACGCTGCCCTCCGGGCGCCGTGGGCGGCCCTCTCACTGCTGGTCCAAATCGAACGCAGACAAGGTCATCATGGGCTTGGCGATGGGCTACAAGCCCGAGGAGATCGCGCAGGGGCTGCACATCTCGCTGCCCACGCTGCGGAAGTATTATTTTTCCGAGCTGCAGGCGGCGCCGATGCAGCGGACGCGGTTCGAGCTTTGGCGGGCGAAGGTCCTGGCCGATGAAGCGAACCGCGGCAACGTCGGCGCGCTGAAGGAACTCGGGAAGATCCTCGAGAAGCGGGACCGCCATCTCGCCGAGCAGCGTCTGCTGGGCGGCGAAGGCAAGAAGCCGGAAGAGCCGATCGGGAAGAAGGAAGCCGCACGGCGCGCCGCGGCCGAGCAGGCCGACGGCGACCCGGATCTGACACCCGGGGTCTGGCACTGATGGCGCTCGACGCCGGACCGTGGTCGACGGCATGCCCCGACTGGGAACAGCGGATCGTCGAGGGGCGGTCGCTGATTCCGGATCTGCCGCTCTTCACGCCGGTCGCCGACAAGGCGCTGCGGGTGTTCAAGAGCCTGCGCGTGCCCGACATGATCGGGACGCCGACGCTGGGCGAGGTCTGCGAAGAGTGGATCTTCGACCTGGTGCGGGCGGTCTTCGGCGCCTACGATCCGACCACCCGGCGCCGGATGATCCGGCAGTTCTTCGTGATGATCCCGAAGAAGAACGGAAAGTCGTCGATCTCGGCCGCGATCATCGTGACCGCGGCCATCCTGAACGAGCGGCCGAACGCCGAGGCGATCCTGATCGCCGAGACCCAGAAGATTGCCGAGATCGCCTTCAGCCAGGCGGCCGGGATCATCAAGCTCGACCCGCGGCTCGACAAGGAGAGCGGCGGCATCTTCGACGTGAAGTCGCATTCGAAGACGATCGTGCACATGAACACCGGCGCCACGATCCGGATCCTGTCGGCCGATGGCGACGTCGTGACCGGTTCGAAGGCGGCCTATGTGCTTGTCGACGAGACCCACGTCCTCGGCCACAAGGCGAAGGCACCCGGCGTCTATCTCGAACTCGAAGGCGGCCTCGCGGCCCGGCCCGAGGGCTTCCTGCTCGAGATCACGACGCAGTCGAAGATGCAGCCGCATGGCGAGTTCAAGCGTCGGCTGGCGCTGGCGCGCGGCGTGCGTGACGGCAAGATCGCTCTGCCGATCCTGCCGGTGCTCTACGAGCTGCCGGCGTCGATGCAGCAGTCGGGCGACTGGCGCGAAGAGGAAACATGGGGGCTGGTGAACCCGAACCTGGAGCGGTCGGTCTCGATCGACTACCTGCGCGAGAAGCTCGCCGAGGCGGAGGTCGCGGGGCCGGATGCGGTTGCGCTCTTCGCGTCGCAGCACCTGAACGTCGAGATGGGCGTCGGCTTCAACAGCGACAGCTGGTCGGGCGCGCCGCACTGGGAGAAGGCGGTCGAGCCCGGGCTGACGCTGCAATCGCTGCTGGACCAGTGCGAGGTCTGCACGATCGGCGGCGACTGGGGCGGCGCTGACGACTTGGCGGCCTTGGCGGTCATTGGGCGCCGCCGCACTGACCGCGCTTGGCTGCTATGGGGACGAGCCTGGGCCCGCCCGAGCGTGTTCGAGGCGCGCAAGCAGATAGTGCCTCAGCTGCGGGACTTCGAACGCGCTGGCGACCTGCGGGTGGTGGCGACGGGGGAAGACCAGGCGGCCGAGGCCGCGGAACTCTGCGCGCAGGTCATGGGCAGCGGTCTTTTGCCTGAGCAGAACGGCATCGGCCTCGACAGCGCCGCGATCGCGCTGCTGATGGACGCGCTCGAACAGCGGGGCATGACCCAGCCGCTTGTGACGGCGGTCAAGCAGGGCTGGGCGCTTCAGACCGCGATCTCGACCATGCCGCTGCAGCTCGAAGGGCGCCGCCTGCTGCACGGCAATCAGCCGATCATGAACTGGGCCGTCGGGAATGCCCGGCAGGAGCTGGTAGGGAGCAACTACATGGTGACCAAGCAGGCCTCGGGTGCCGCGAAGATCGACCCGCTGATGGCCGCCTTCAACGCTGCCATGCTGATGTTCCTCAATCCGCAGGCGCGCGAGAGCCTCGACGCCTTCCTCTCCGACCCGATCGTGGTCTGCTGATGTCGATGGCCTCCCGCCTCGCGGCCCGGCTCCCGGCGCGTGTCCGCAATGCCGTCTACGATGCCGAGAAGGAAAAGCGGCTCGAGCTTTCCGACGGCTCGGCGTGGTCGCGCCTTTTCGGACGCTCCGCCGCGTCGGGCAAGCGCGTGACCGTCGACAGCGCCATGCAGCTCTCGGCGGTTTGGGCCTGCGTGAGGCAGACGGCGCAGGTGATCTCGGCGCTGCCGCTCGCGACCTACGAGAAGCGCTCGAATGGTTCGCGCGAAGTGATCAGCGACGCCTTCGCCGAGGTCCTGACCGTCTCGCCGAACGCCGACCAGACCGCGATGGAGCATTGGGAGGGGCAGGTCGCCTGGCTTCTGGTCAACGGCAACTGCTACGCCGAGCGGACCATGACCGGGGCACGGCTGTCGGCGCTGTCGCCGATCGCGGCGAACTGCGTCACGCCGATCCGCCGCAAGAGCGACAACGAGCTGATGTACGAGGTGATGGACCGCGGCAAGCCGGAGGTGCTGCCCCGGGACAAGATCTTCCACGTCAAGGGCTTCGGGTTTGGCGGCGACGCTGGCCTGTCGGCGGTCCGGTTCGGGATCGACAGTCTCGGCACCGCGCTCTCGGCAGAAGAATCCGCCGGGAAGCTCTTCTCCAACGGCATGCAGATCTCGGGCGTTCTGAAGGCGGGCCAGACGCTGAACCCGGTGCAGCGCCAGCAGGTGCGCGAGATGCTGCAGAACTACCAGTCGTCGGAAGCGGCCTGGAAGGTGATGGTCCTCGAGGCGGGGCTCGACTTCCAGCCGCTGGCCCTCAACCCCGAGGACGCGCAGATGCTTGAGACGCGCCGCTTCGCGATCGAGGACATCTGCCGCTGGTTCGGTGTCCCGCCGATCGTGATCGGACACGCGGGCGATGGCCAGACCATGTGGGGGACGGGCGTCGAGCAGATCCTGCTGGCCTGGATGAACCTCGGGCTGAACCCGCTCCTGCGCCGGATCGAGGCGCGGGTCCGCAAGGACCTGCTGCCGCCGGGCCAGCGCGTGGGCCGCTATGTCGAGTTCAACCGCGAGGGCATCCTGCAGATGGACAGCAAGGCCAAGGCCGAGTTCCTCACCAAGCTGGTCTCGAACGGCATCATCTCGCGCAACGAGGCGCGCGAGAAGCTCAACCTGGCGCGGCGCGAAGACGCCGACGACCTGACGGCCCAGACGGCCATGGCCCCGCTCGGGGATCTCAGCAAGGAGCGACAGCAATGACGATCCGGTCCCTGCCGAAGGCGGACGTGACCGCGCGCGGCGGCGTGCGCAGCGACGTGAGCACGAAGGCGCTGCAGCGCTGGAACCCCGACGTCCGGGCAGCCGATGGCGAGGCCGACGCCTCGATCTCGATCCTCGACGTGATCGGCCAGGATTACTGGGGCGAGGGCGTCACCGCCAAGCGAGTCACGGCGGCGCTGCGCGCGATCGGCCAGCGCGACGTGGTGGTGAACATCAACAGCCCCGGCGGGGACTTCTTCGAAGGGCTCGCCATCTACAACGCCCTGCGCGAGCACAAGGCCAAGGTCAGCGTGCGCGTGCTCGGGGTCGCGGCATCGGCCGCCTCGGTCATCGCGATGGCGGGGGACGAGGTACGCATCGCACGCGCCGGCTTCCTGATGATCCACAACACCTGGGTGCTCGCGGTCGGCGACCGGCACGCGCTGCGCGAGGTGGCCGACTGGCTCGAGCCCTTCGACAGCGTCTCGCAGGAAATCTACGCCGCGCGCAGCGGGCTCCCGGTCGCTGACATCGGCAAGATGCTGGACCGCGAGACCTGGATCGCGGGCAGTGCGGCGGTGGAGCAGGGCTTCGCCGACGCGCTCCTCGCCGCGGACGAGCTGAGCGAGGCGGAGGCGACCGACGCCCGGACCGCCTCGGCGCGGGCCGAGAAGAAGTTCGACGTTCTGGCCCAGCGGGCCGGCATGTCCAGATCCGAGGGCCGCGAACTGCTCGCGGCGCTCAAGGGCACGCGAGGCGCTGCCCCGACCAGCATGCAGGACGCTGCGGTCACCGCGGGGGTTCAGAGCCTCCTTTCCTTCGCAAGATCCATCTGATCGGAGATCACCATGAAACGCCTCGCAATGCCGGTCGTGTCGCTCGCGGCACTGGCCTGCTCCATGCCGTCCGCCGTTCGCGGCACCGTCCGCGCCGAAGGCGGGACCGGCAACATCGAAGACCTGCTCAAGCAGGTGAAATCCGAGCTGACCCGGATCAGCTCGGATGTGAACAAGACCGCCGAGACCGCGATGCAGGAGGCCAAGCGCGCCGGCACGCTCTCGGACGAGACCAAGACGCGCGCCGACGAGCTGCTGACCACGCAGCATGCGCTGCAGGGCTCGGTCGAAAAGCTGCAGCAGCGGATCGAGGAGATGGATTCGCGCAGCCTCGAGGTCGAGCAGCGCATCGCCGGGCGCCGGCCGGGCGAGGGGGCGCGCCAGTCGCTGGGCCAGATGATCGCGGCCAGTGACCAGGTGAAGGCCTTCAATGGCAAGGGCACCATGACGATGACGGTGCAGAATGCGATCACCTCCGGCTCGACCTCGGCCGGCAGCCTGATCGTGCCCCAGCGTGAGACCGAGATCGTCGCGCTGCCGCGCCGCAAGGTGTTCGTCCGTGACCTGCTGTCGCGCTCGACCACGACTTCGAACGCGGTCGAATACGCCCGGATGGCGTCGCGGGTGCTGAATGCGGCGATCGTCGATGAAGGCGCGCTGAAGCCGGAAAGCAACCTGACCTGGGAGCAGGCCGACGCGATGGTCCGCACGATCGCCCACTGGATCCCGGTGGCGCGCCAGGCGCTCGACGACGCGCCGCAGCTGCAGGGCGAGATCGACAACGAGCTGGTCTATGGCCTCGACCTCGCCGAGGAGGCCGAGATCCTGACCGGCGACGGCACGGGCTCGCACCTGTCGGGCCTGATCACCGAGGCCTCGGCCTATGGCGGCACCTATGAACCGGCCGGCGCGACCCGCATCGACCGGATCCGCTTCGCGCTGCTCGAAGCGAGCCTCGCGCTCTACCCGGCCGATGGCATCGTGATGAACGAGATCGACTGGGCGCAGATCGAGACCACGAAGGACACGGCCGGCTGGTACATCATGGCCAACCCGCTGCAGATCGCCGGTCCGACGCTCTGGGGCCGTTCGGTGGTGCCCACCCTCGGGATCGCCGCGAACGAGTTCCTCGCCGGCGCGTTCCGCGCGGCCGCGACCATCTACGACCGGATGGACACCGAGGTGCTGATCTCGAGCGAGGACCGCGACAACTTCGTCAAGAACATGCTGACGGTGCGCGCCGAGAAGCGCCTGGCGCTGGCGGTGAAGCGCCCGGCCGCGTTGATCCACGGCGACTTCACCTTCGCCTGATCCCCGGCCGGCGCGGCACTGGCTGCGCCGGTCCTTCCCCCTGAGGAGATCTCGATCATGTCGAAACTCGTGACGATGACGCCGACCCGGTCGCAGACCGGCGACTACGGGCGGGCCATGGCCCACGTTCCGGTCCAGGTGGACGAGGCGACGGCCAAGAAGCTTGAAAAGAGCAAGCACTGGGTGCGTGGCCTGACGCCGCAGGCCAAGGCCGCGCAGGAGGCCGTCGAGCAGCGCAAGGCCGGCGAGGCGGCGCGCGCCGCCGAGGCCACGAAGGCCGAGGCCGAGAAGCTGACGGTCGAAGCGGCGAAGAAGAAGGCCGCGAATTGATGACCCCTGTTTGCGTCGCGGCTCCCGCTACGCCCGTCGTTCCGCTCGACGAGCTGAAGGCGCACCTCAACGTTGACTTCAGCGACGATGACGCGCTGATCGTGGCGTATGAGGGGGCGGCCGTGGCGCACCTTGATGCGTGGACCGGGATTCTCGGCCGCTGCATCAATGAGCAGACCTGGCGAATTTCGCTCGATAACGCTGGCTGTGTGCGATCGCCGTTTCCTGACGTCGTATCGATTGAGGTTAGCGACGAGTCGGGAGCGCCTATGTCCGACTTCGTCACCGGGATCGATGGTCTCGGCACCTACGTGGATGTCGCCGGTGAAGGTCCGTTTCGTATCGACTTCACCTGCGCGATGTCAGATGGGATGAGGCCCGTGATCGTGATGGCGATCAAGCTGCTGGTCGCGCACTGGTACATGAACAGAGAGGCAGTGGTCGCCTCGGGCCAGGCTAGCGCGCCGCTCGCCTTCGAGGCGCTGATTAATCCCGTCCGCTGGTGGAGCCTCTGATGTCGAGGATGGGTGCCGGCACAATGCAACACCGCGTCGCGCTCCTCGAGCCTGTCGAGGCGCGCGGTCCGGGTGGCGTGACGACCACCGTCCCAACCGAGCGGTATCGCTCTGGCGCACAGTTCATCTATGCCCGTGGATCCGAAGCGGTCGAGGCGGCACGGCTGGAGGGTCGGCCGACGTTCAAGGTCAAGCTGCGGTCCTGCGCGGCTGCCCGGGCCGTCACCACCGACTGGCGCCTGCGCGACGTGCGCCAGTCCATCGACTACGCGATTGTCGAAGCGGACACGGTCTCGGACCGGCAGTGGGTCTGGCTGACCGTCCAGGGAGGGAACGAGACGTGAGTGCGGCAGTCGCCCTGCAGGATCTGATCGTCGCGACGCTGGAGGCTGATGCGGCGGTGTGGGCGCTGGTAGGCGCGCGGATCTATGACAATGCGCCTGTGGGAGTGGCCTATCCCTACATCAGCCTCGGCCCCAGCGGCTCGATCGAGGATGACGCGGATTGCATCGACGCCGAGGTCCACGACATCCAGATCGACGTATGGACGCAGGACAGCGGCAGTCAGCGCGGCTGCAAGGTGATCATGGCTGCGGTCGCGTCCGCGCTTCACGGCGCCGAGCTTTCGATGCCCGGGACCGAGGCGCTGGTCAGCCTCACCGTGGGCTTGTGCCGGGCGATCCCGGATCCAAGCGACGGCGTGGCGCATGGGATCATCGAGGTCGAGGCGCAAACCGAGAGCTAGGCCTGCTTTGCCTTCGCGGCAGAGATCTTCCGTTCGAGATCGGCGAGGCTGAAGGCGGTGTTCTGTGCGTCTCGCGGCAGGCCTTCATCGATCGCAATTTCGGGTTTCACGACCAGTGCCCCGTGAATGCCAGCCAGAAGCACGAGCGCGCGATCGGCCGCAAGGATGAAGACGCCGGCAATAGCGGAGATCATCGCTGCCCCGAGGAAGAACAGTTCTTCGGCGCCGTAGAGCAGCACAAGGTTCCCGACGGCGGCAGCGAAGCAGACACAGGCGATGATCCGAAGGGCGGTCATTTCTGGCTCCTAAGAAGGTTGGGGAAGCATGGCGGATCAGCACTCAAGGCTGCAAGCCAGATTGCGGAACCTGCCGAAGGTTGTCCGCGAAACAGCCCGGCGGGTGATGGAGCAAAACGCCCGAGACTTGGTCCGCGAAATGGTCAAGCGAGTGCCCAAGGATACGGGCGATCTAGCCGACTCGATCCGATGGACCTGGGGCACTCCGCCGAAGGGGGCGATGGTCTTTGGGTCCATGAAGACTGCCGAGCTCGCCGACATGACGATCACAATCTACGCGGGCAACTCGGCGACGGCCCGACGGCAGGCTCGGTCGTCAGGGACCCGGCGGAGGGACATGCGTCGGGGCGGCGACTACGACAGCAACAACGCCTTCTACCAAGAGTTCGGGACCTCGAAGATGCGAGCCAACCCGTTCTTCCGTCCGGCCATCCAGGCCAAGGCGCGGACCTTCCGGATCCGCATGAACAGAGCAGTCCAGAAAGCCGTCAAGGAGGCATGGAATGGCTAACCGCCAGACGAAAGCGATCTTCACCCGCGAGTTCCACTGGAAGCGCCCGCACAGCCCGTTGGGCTTCGGGGCGAAGGCCAAGCCGGAGCCGCAGCAGTTCCCCGAGGATTTCATCCAAGCGGCGGTGAAGGCGGGCGCGGCGACGTTGGTCGCCACCGACGACAAGGGCTGAGGCTTCCCTCAGCGCAGACGACATCAGCCGCCATCAGCGGCCCTCTTGACATGGAGAAGTGAAATGGCCGCACCCGTCACGGCAAAGTTCGAGCACTTGGTGCTTGAGATCGAAACCGAAACCCCCGGCACCTATGCAAAGATGTGCGGCCTGATGGACTTCACCATCTCGCGCGCCTCGCAGGTGGACACGGTCGAGACCCCCCAAGACTGCGACGATGAGAGCCTGCCGTACCAGACCGAGCGGTCGGTGCGCGCGCTCGATGTCCAGCTCACGAACGTTTCGGCGGTTTGGGCCCAGCAATCGCATCAGGCGATGATGGACTGGTTCTACTCGTCCTCGACGAAGAACATCCGCATCCAGCATGTGAACGCGGCGGTCGGCGATACCGAATACGAGGCGGGCGCGGCACTGCTGACGCAGCTGGATCACCAGCGGACGAAGGGCCAGAAAATCACGGCCACCGTCTCGATCCAGTTCGACGGCACGCCGACCCGCACCGCGAAGGTGGCACCCTGATGAAGACGACGCTGACCTGGGTGGGTGGTGAGCACGATTTCGATCTCCGGATCGGGGAGCTGCGCGCCATTCAGTCCGAGTGCGATGCCGGGCCGATGGAGATCATCAACGCGCTCGCCTACGGGAGCTGGCGCGTGGATATGCCCATGTCCGTTCTTCGGCACGGGCTGATCGGCGGCGGCATGGACGCCAAGGCCGCGCGCGAGCTGGTCGACCGGATGTTCTCGGCGCATCCGATCGGCCGGTTCGTGGTCCCGGCGCAGTATGTCCTCGCCGCCGCTGTCGTCGGTGTGGAGGGCGACCCCGTGGGGGAGCCGGAGGGGGCGACGATGACGCCGCCCCCGGAAAGCTGACCTTCAGCCAGTTCTACCGGACCGGCGCGAAGATGGGGTTCTCGCCCCGCCAGGTCGATGAGATGACGATCTGGGAATTCACCGCATGCCTGGAAGGCTTCGCCGAGTTCCACACCGGCAAGCCGCCCGCGCGCGCGACCGAAATGAGCGATGAGCACCTGCGCGAGCTCGGGATCGAAGGGTTCACGGATGGCTGAGAGTCTCTCCTACGCCATGACGGCGAACATCATGCAGCTGGAGCAGAGCGCGAAGAAGGCCCAGCAGGTCGTCGCGCAAACTCATGCGACGATCACGCGGGAGTTCTCCAATTCCAATGCCAAGGTCACGGCCGGCCTGTCTGATGCCGGCACGTCCATGGCTCGCTTCGGTCAGGTCACGGCTCGTCAGCAGCAGATCATCCAGAACACGAGCTATCAGTTCGCTGACCTTGCCGTTCAGATCGGGTCCGGAACCAGTGTGCTCCGTGCTCTCGGGCAGCAGCTGCCCCAAATTCTTGGCCCCCTTGGGACTTTCGGCGCGCTGGCTGGCGTGGCTGCCGCTGTCCTCTTGCCGCTGGCGTCTGCCATGGGCGGATCAGAGGATGCGGCGAAGACGCTGGACGGCGCCATCAAGAGCGTCGAACAGGCCCTGAGCGACTACCGCGCGGCGACCGATTTCGCCAACACCTCGACCGAGGAAATGGAGAAGCGCTTCGGCGTCGCGGCGAAGGGCGTTAGTGCGATCGCGAAAGAGATCCAGTCGATCCGCGCCGAGCAGGCGCAACGCGCGATCGACGGCTTGGCGGGCTCTCTGGCCAGCATGATGGGAACGGCGGGCGACGGCGACCTGCGCCAAGGCATCGCTGGCTTCTTCGACCAGAACATCGGGTTCGCGTTCACGGCGGCGCAGAAGGAGGCGCGGGCCGAGGCGCGCCAGCTGACCAGCGAGTTCGTCAGGCAGCAGGATGCGATTGCCGGCGCGACCGGTGATGTCGACGCCCAGATCGCGGCGACGCAGGCACTGCTCTCGGTCACGATCTCCCTCGCCGAGGCCAAGGATGGGATCTCGGCCGAAGAAGACGCGATCATCACCAAGATCACCGAAGCCCTGCAGAAAATGGTCGATCAGAAGGAGGCCATGCTTCAGGCCTCCGGAGCGGCGGCGTCGATGCAGGAGCCAATGGCGAAGGTCGCCGAGGGAGCTGACGGGATCCTGGCTGCGGTCAACCTCATTCCGCCCGCGCTCGCGGCCTCGACGGATGGCGCGAACGGCCTCGCCGCCGCGGCCAATCTCGCCGCGAGCAACTTCGCTGCTGCGGCCCGAAACGCCGCAGCCGTCGCTGAGGCGCAGCGGCAGGCCGGCGTGCAGATCGGCAGCATGAACAGTGGCAGCGCGTATGCGCCCGGCCGCGCAGAGGGCGTCGGCGACGCCAGCGTCGTCTTCGGGCCTCGCCCGACGCCCGGGGCGGCACCCTCCCGGAGCATTCGTCCGCAGCGCCCCGATGTGAACAGCTTCGGTGATTTCCTCGACGGGGGCCGCAGTTCCCAACGTGGCGGCGGTCGCTCCAAGCGCGAGACCGACAGCGTCTATGAGCAGGAGATCCAGCGCTTCACGCGTCAGATCGAGCTGATCGGAAAGACCAGCGAGCAAGTCGCTTTCCTTGAGGCGAAATGGAAGCTTCTCGACGAGGCCAAGGCCAAGGGGCTGACCGTGGGCGATGCGCTCAACGCGCAGATCGAAGCGCAGGCTCAGAAGATCGGCGACATGGCCGTGGCGCAGGAGAAGGCCGCTGATCGGGCTCAGATGCTGACGCAGTTCCAGTCTGACCTGAAGAGTGGCCTGATCGATGGGATCGTGGCTGGCGACGGTTTTGCCGGCGCCATGGAGAACGTCGCGCAGTCGCTGGCCCGCGCCGCGCTGCAGGCCGCCTTCTTCAACGAGGGCATCTTCGCCAGCGGTTCGGGCAAGGGGCTCCTCGGTGGGCTGTTCGGCAGCATCTTCGGGGGGGGGGCTGCAAAGCCATATGCCAAGGGCGGTGTGCAGAGCGGCCCGGGTATCTCGGCCTATTCGGGCCGGGTGGTCAGCAGGCCGACGCTGTTCCCCTTCGCCAATGGCACGGGCCTGATGGGCGAGGCGGGGCCGGAGGCGATCCTGCCGCTAGCGCGGGCCGCAAACGGCAAGCTCGGCGTGCAGGCGCAGGGCGGCGGGTCTGCCGGAAGCACGACGATTCACCAGACCTTCGTCGTGCAGGGCAATGGTGACGAGTTCATCCGGCGCGAGATGGCGAAACAGGCGAATACGATCAAGCAGCAGACCATCGCAGGCGTGATCGAAGCGAAGAAGCGCGGAACCCCGGGGCTCTAATGGCAATCACCTATCCTCTCGCCATGCCCGACGTCTGCCGGGTGGTTACGACCTTGCCGCGTGAGATCAATGCTGTCGTCGTGAGCCGGTCGCTCTTCACTGGCGCGCAGCAGGTCCTTCGCTGGCCTGCGCAGAGCTGGGAGCTAGACGTGACCGTCTATCCGAAGACGATTGCGCAGTTCCAGGAATGGGAGGCGTGGCGCACTGCGCTTTGTGGTCCGGCGGGCACTTTCTTGCTCGGCCTGCGCGGCAGGATCAAGCGCGGCAGTGCAAGTGCTGCGACAGTGACCGGAGCAGCACAGAGCGCCACGCCGACGATCACAATGACGGGGACGCTGCTGGCAGGGGACATGATCCAGATTGGTCTCGGTGCCGCGGCGACACTGCACCGCGTTCTTGCGTCCCGCGACGGCAGTGGCCAGCTCGACATCTGGCCAGCCCTACGCCGCTCGGTTTCCGGCGCGACTGTCGTGCTGGATCGCCCGCAAGGTAACTTCCGGCTCGCGCAGTCCTCACAGGAAGGCGTTGCCCGTCACTTCGACACGATCAGCTTCACTGCCATGGAAGTGATCTGATGGCGCGCGCGATCACCGGGACGCTGCTCGCGGCGCTGACCCAACCGACCGTGCAGATCTACCACGCGGTCGAGATGCTTTTCGACACGGCTCCCGTCCGGATCTGGACGGGATTCGGCGATCGACAGATCCAAGGCCAGAACTACGTCGGCGCGGGTTCGCTCCTCGGGATCGGGGACATGCAGGAGGTCAGTGACCTCTCGGCGCAGTCTTCGACGCTCACGCTTTCCGGGATCTCCTCCGAGATCGTGGCGCTGGCGCTTGCCGAGCCGTATCAGCGGCGCCGCTGCCGGATCATGTTCGGCGAGATATCGGTCCCCGATGTCGTCACGCTCTTTTCGGGGCTGATGAACACGATGACCATCCAGGACGCGGGCGAGACCAGCACGATCGAGCTCGTGGTCGACAGCAAGCTCGTCGAGCTGCAACGCGCACGCGAGCGTCGCTACACGCACGAGAGCCAGCAGGCGCGGTATCCCGGCGACACCTTCTTCAGCTACGTCGCCGACCTGCAGGCCAAGAGCATTGTCTGGGGGCGTTCGGGGTGAATCTGGACGCATTGCAGGCCTACCTGCGCGAAGTTCGTCACACGCCGTTCCGCGCGGGCGAGCACGACTGTCTGACCTTTAGTAACGCCGCTTGGCTGCGGCTGCACGGGCGCGGGTGGGCCGACGACTGGCTTGGGCGATACCTCGGCCCTCGCGGGCGGCTCCTGCGCGCTGACGAGCTGCGCAAGGCGTTCGGCTTCGATGCTGTCGAACCCGCGGTTGATGCCCGCCTATGCCGTTGTACCTCGGTGCCGCCGCGCGGGGCGCTGGTCCTTTCTCCGGGATCTGTCGAGGCACGCTGGATCCTTGGCGCGTCCTTTGGGATCTGCGTCGGCTCTCACGCGGCGCACCCCGGCCTCCATGGGCTGGTTTTCTTGCCGGTCGAAGACATCACTGCAGCCTGGGTGGCCGAATGACGCCGATGATGAAGATGCTGCGCGGCACGACCATGCTGTCGCCAAACGCGCGCATCCTCCGCGACCCTATCTCCGGCGCGATTATCACGGCGCTCGGCGTCAGCTCGACCGGTGTGGCTGCCAGCCTGATCGGGGTCGGCGTGTCGCTGGCTGTTTCTGCGGTGACGAGCTGGGCGCTCTCCGCGCTCACCCCGAAGCCGAAGATCAAGGGCCTGGGGGATCAGGGCTCGCAGGGTCTTCTGGTCAATGAGCGCGAGGCTGCTGGGCCGCATCAGATTGTCTATGGGCGAGCTCGGAAGGGCGGCACGGTCACCTTCATGGCGACGACGGGGAGCGACAACCGCTACCTGCACCAGATCATCTGCTTGGCGGGCCACGAGATCGACGCGGTCGAGCAAATCTACATCGATGACGAGCCTGTCGAGCTAACCAGCAACAGCGCATGGCAGTACGAGTACGACATCTACCGGATCAAAGTCACGCGCCGACGCATTGGCGGCGGTGGCGAAGGTGGCGGCGGCGACAACAACAATTACGTCGAGGTGCGCGAATTAGTCTACGTGGAGACGCGGGTCTCCAAGGTGGCGGAACGGTACCTGGAAGTCGGCGCGCGCGTCGAAAACCGAAGCCAGCCGCAATCGGCCGACGGCGAGAATGCCTTCACCGGCATGAACGATGGCAGCTATGCGATCATTAAGCGCCGGATCGCAGCGAACGGGCTCGTCGGCGGAAAGTGGCGGCACCGGATCCGCATCTTTTCTCATCTCGGCAGCCCGACGCAGGCGGCGGATGGTGCGCTTCTGTCAGAGGTGCCGGGTCTCGATGGAAACTTCCGCGGTCAGGGGATCGCCTACCTTTACGTTCGGTTCGACTATGATGCCGACGTGTTTCCGAACGGGGTTCCCCTTATCACCGCCGGGATCCGTGGGCGCAAGGTCTACAATCCGACGAACGGTCAGACTCAGTGGAGCGAGAACGCGGCCCTCTGCATCCGCGATTACATCGTCGGCTCGCACGGTCTCGGTGACCCCGATGTCAATGACACTGCGTTCTCTGTCGCGGCCTATCTCTGTGCCGAGGCCGTCACCGTCGCCGGCGGGGGCCAGATCGCGCGCTACGCGGCCAATGGCGTGATCAACGCGGACGCATCGATCGGCGACGTGATCCAGCAGATGATGACCTGTTGCGCGGGCACCCTCTTCTATGGCGGAGGCGAGTGGCAGCTGCGCCCCGGCTATTACTCGGCGCCGATCCTCGACCTGGGGCTCGACGATCTTCGCTCCGCCATCAGCGTCCAGACACGCGGCTCGATGGGCGAGGCGGTCAACAGCGTCCAGGGCACCTTCAACGATGCTGGCCAGGCGGGGGTGACGGTCGACTATCCTGCGGTCAGCAGCGATCTGTTCCTCGCCGAAGATGGCGGCGTGCCGGCGGCGCTGAACCTAGACCTGCCGTTCACTCGATCCTCTGCGGCGGCACAGCGCCTCGCCAAGATCACGCTCTATCGGGCGCGCGAGCAGATCACCGTCAGCGCCGACTTTGGCCTCAGGGCACTTGCCTGCCAGGTCGGGGATATCGTGAGCCTGACCGTCGATCGCTACGGCTGGGCCGCGAAGGAATTCGAGGTTCAGGGCTGGCGCTTCTTCGTCGATGGGGACGCGGGCGACCTGCGAGTATCGATGACGCTGCGGGAGATCAGTGCCAGCGTTTTCGCCTGGGATGCCGACGAGCGCGAAATGGTGGCGAACAACACCAGGCTGTCGGCAGTGCGGCCGGATGCTCCGGGGATCTCGCTGACGAGCGAGCTGCGCGTGGTGAACGAACAGGTGGTCAGCGTGATGATCATCGACCTGTCGTCGACGGATGACCAGTTGCTCGAATTCGAGGTCGCGTATCGCGATGCGGCCAGTTCGCGGTGGGTTGCCGCGGGTCTGGGGCAGTCGCCCCGGTTTGAGGTGGTTCTGCCGGGCGACGGGTACTTCGACGTCCGCGCCAAGGCCCGCAGTGCTTTGGGCTTCGGGTCTGACTGGTCCGAAGTCCTCGACTGGTATTCCGGGGTGTTTTCGCTGCCGCCGGCCAATGTGACGGGCTTCGCGGCCAATGTCGTCGGCGGGACGCTGCACCTGAGCTGGGATGCTGTCGCTGACCTCGACCTGTCCCATTACAAGATCCGCTACAGCCCGAAGCTCGCGGGCGCGACCTATCAGGATGCGATGGATATCGTCCCTAAGGTGCCGCGCCCGGCTACCAGCACCTCGATCGCAGCGGCCTCCGGGACCTACTGGATCAAAGCAGTCGACAAATCCGGCAACGTCAGTGCCGCGGCGGCGGTTCGCGCTGTCAGCGTCGATCTCGCCGCGGTGTCGGCGCTCAATGTGGTTGAGGTGATCCAAGAGGCCCCGGCATTCTCCGGAGCGCAGTCGGGGGTCGCTGTCACCTCTGACGACATCGGCACGTACATCCAGCTTGCGACAAACGGGACTTGGGATGACCAGGAGCTCGAATGGGACGAGATCGGCGGCCTGTGGGACTTCGGTGGAGGCCTTGTCTCCGTGGGCAGCTACGAGTTTGCCGAGGTGATCGACCTGGGCGAGGTCTACACGTCGCGCGTCTCGGTTTCGGCAGAGGTCCAATACCTCAATGTCACTGACGGCACCTGGGATGATCAGGGTGGCATGTGGGACAGCCTGACCACGCCATTTGACGGGGACGCTGCGTCTGTCGACACAACCTCGGTCCGGCTGCAGGTGAGCCAATCGAACGGCGACCCTGGGGGTGGCGCCGTGTGGACCGAATGGCAGGACCTCGTGGCTGCCGACGTCACCGCACGTGCGCTGCGGTTCCGTGCGTTGCTGACCAGCCGAGACCCGGCCGCCACGCCGATCATCCGCAGCCTCAGCGCCCGGATCGACATGCCTGATCGTGTCGAGGACGGCGACGACATCGCTGTGACCGGCACGCTCACCGTCGCATTTCCCGCCGCCTTCCGGCAGCCGCCGACGGTGGGGCTGAACTTCGTCGGCGCCGTAGGGGACCGGGCTGCGGTGACGGCGCGGGCCGCCGCAGGCTTCACAGTCACCGTGCGCAACAGCGCTGGGGCGGTCAGCACCAGCCCAGGCACCATCGACTACATCGCAAAGGGATATGGCAGGGTCCAATGAGCCAGCATGACTTCAGCATCTCGAACCAGTTGATGCCCGCGGCGCGGCTGGACATAAACCAGGCGTTGGATGCGCTTGTCTCACTCAGCAGCGGGGGGGCTTCGCCATCGACCACCTTCCCGAACCAACTATGGTTCGATGAGTCCAATAGCGTCTTGCGGCAGCGCAAGCTCGCGAACGACGGATGGATCGATATTGCGCGTGTCGACCAGACCTCGGGCAGATGGGTGCCCGCATCCATCTCGACATTTGCAGAGGCGTTCGTCGCCGTCAGCTCTGCCGCCGCTGCGCGCACTGCGTTGGGTGTATTCATTCCCACCTCAGGGGCGGGGCCGGGGAACTGGCAGGCGATATTCGCCGACGGCGGATTGCTCACGCTCCCAGCTGGTGGCACGTGGGCATACTTTTCGTTTGCCCTCCCCACCAATGGCTATGGGTTCCGCAGCGGCGGTTCGGCCGGAGTTGCCGCGGGCGGGACACAGGTCCGAGCTTTCACCGACTTCACTTCCGGGTACATGCTCTGCTGGAGGATCGCATGACAATTCTCGCCGATTTCCGTCGTGAGGACGGCAGCTATGTCATCACGGTTAATGGTCTGCCCTATCATGTGACCGCAGAAGACCCGCTGTTTTCAGCGGTGGATGGATCAGATGCACCTCTGGAGCTGCCTCCTGAGGCTCCAGTGCTCTCCATTGAGGAGCAACGCGCGGCCATGTCGCTCACCGACCTGCAGTTCGCCATGGCTGCGGCCGGTTTGGGGCTCATGACCACAGCCGAGGCCGAGGCGTGGGTCGCGAGGGGTGAGCTGCCCGTGCTGGCGCTGACCGCGATCTCTGCGCTGCCCGAGGCCGAGCAGCCCTTCGCGCGGATCCGCTTCGCCGGAGCGCGGACAATCGAGCGGCTGGACCCGTTCATGCCTGCGCTGCAAGCGGCTGCTGGGCTTACCGATGAGCAGGTCGATGCGCTGTTCGCCGCCGGTGCTGCCCTCTGATGCTTGCCTTCTTCCGTGGGCTGCTGATCCCCGACGCGCAGGAGCGCGACGCCTACGCCTGGCTCTGCAATCAGGCAGGTCACGCCGCTGTCGTCGGGGTGACCGCGGCGATCCTGCTCCTCGCCCTCGGCGCGCCGCCGCTGGCCGTGCCGATCATCGTTGCGTTGATCTATGGCGCGGGCTGGGAATGGGCGGTCCAGCGCAGCCCGGCGGGCGACGGGCTCATGGACACCGCCTTTGTCACCGCGGGCGCCGCGCTGATCACCGGCGCGCTGGCGGAGGGGCTGGCGACCGCCGCGGCGGTGCAGGGCATCTGGCTGGCGCTGCTGTTGATCGGCGTCTGGCGGCGCGTCTGAACTTCACGACCACTGACTGAGCGAGAGACATGACCCGCATTTCCGACGTACTTCTCCAGCACGGCCGCGCGCTGGAGTGGCTGACCTCGTGCGCCCTTCTGGCCTTCGCGCTGACTTTGGCGCTGCCGGGCGACACGCTTGTGGCCAGCCCCTCGTTCCAAGGCTTCACCGACGCCGGGCTCGACGAGGCCGCAATCGCCATGCCGCTCTCGTGGGTCGCGGCGATGCGGATGGCGGGCCTCTACATCAACGGCGCATGGAGGCGATCGCCATTCCTGCGCATGGCCGGGGCCATCGTCGGGTCCGGCGTCTTCGGATGCCTTTCCCTGATGTTCGCCATCCCCTACCTGCAAGGAACACAGCAAGGCCTCACCACGGGCGTGGGGGTCTACGCCGTCCTCTGCGCCTTCGATCTTCTCGCAGCCTACAGGACGGGTGCCGATGTTGGACATGCTAAACGGGCTGGATGAAGTGGCGTGGGCCGGCCTTGCTGGATTTCTCGGGGTGATCCTCACTGCCATCGGTGCGGCATGGCGAGGGACGAAGAAAACACCGGTTGAGGTCGGCGTCCCGCTTCCGCCTCCTTCTTTGGTCGATTTCACCCTGGAAGAGGCAAGAGCGATCCGGCGCCGGCTGGAAGACGAGGCCAAGGCCAGCGCAGAGCGGCATGACGAGGCCGAGCGCCTGCTGAACGCCATCCACCAAGACACGCAGATCCTGCGCGACCGCCGGGACCGCTGACCTCCCCACATCCCTCACCTTTCGGAGCCTGAAATGCCCGACATGACGCGGGGCCAGACGGCCCTGATCCGCCAGACGGCGGACGACTTCGGCTGCCTGCCGGTCCAGACCGCCTATCTGCTCGCCACCGCTGCGTGGGAGACGGCAGGATCGCTGGAGCCGGTCAAGGAGGCCTATTTCCTCGGCAGCAAGGCGGCGGCCTATCGCGACGGCCTGCGCTATGCGCCTTGGTGGGGGCGTGGCTTTGTCCAGTTGACGTGGCAGCGCAACTACATCCTCGCCGGCCAGAAGCTCGACATGGACCTGACCACCGATCCCGATCGGGTGATGGAGCCGGAGATCTCGGCGCAGATCCTCGTGCAGGGCTCGATGGAAGGCTGGTTTACCGGCAAAGCCCTGCCGCTCTACGTCTCGGCCACCGCCTGCGACTTCCGCGGCGCACGGCGGGTCATCAACGGCACCGACCGGGCCGACGACATCGCTGCGCTGGCGCAGGAATACCTCTCCGCCATCGCCCCCTCGATCCCGCGCACCGTGCGGCGCGGCAGCACCGGTGTTCCGGTCGCCCAGCTTCAATCCGCGCTGCGTATCCCAGCCGACGGGGCATTCGGCCCGCAGACCGAGATGGCCGTAATCGATTTCCAGGCCGCGCACGGCCTCGCCCCAGACGGGATCGTCGGCCCGGCGACGTGGCGCGCCATCCTCAACCTCGGAGACTGACATGACCACGATCACCAACGTGCTGCGCGACCGCGTAGCCTCCGCTCTGGCCGAAACCGGCGCCACGCCCATCAGCTCGACCACCGAGGCAGTGGTGGCCAAGGTCGCCCCCATCGTCGCGCACGCGACCAACGCCGAGCCCTGGTATCGCTCGCGCGTCACGTGGGGCGCGATCATCGCCATCACCGCGCCGATCCTGAGCGCGCTGGGCGTGTCGGCTGATGTGCTGGACCCTGACCTCGCCGTCTCGATCTCGACCGCAGTGGCAACCGCCGTCGGCGGCCTCCTGACGCTATACGGGCGCTGGAAGGCGAAGAAGCCGCTGTGAAGCGCGGCCCAGTCCTGCGGCTGCCTGTCTGGCGGCTGATCATCCGGCGCAAGTAGCGCCATAGGCCCGCGCCGCGCTGGCCCGCTGAAGAGGACCTGAACATGAGCAAACGACCCAGACCGCGCCCGAGACCGGGCGGCGGCACGCTCGACAACTGACACCAGCCAAATCACTAAGGAGAACCCCATGGCCCGTCATCCCTTCGGAGGGCGTCATCGCCCGCGCCCACGCCCCGGTGGTGGCGCTCTCGCCGGCATCACCATCCTCCTGTCGAGCTTGTCGCCGCTCCCCGGCGACACGGTGACGCTGACGATGACCGGCCCCGCGGGCTGGACGCTGACCAGCGCCTCGGTCTCGGTGGGCGGCACCCCCGTCACGCTCTCGGGCTCGGGCACCACCGGCACCGTAACGCGGACGTTCATCGTTCCGGGCGGGGCGGCCGCTGGCGCAGCCGTCGCGGTCATGGCCTCGGGCACGGACGGCGAGGGCCGCACGATCTCCGGCATCGCGCTGGCGACGGTGGGGGAGGCGGCGGGCGGTGAGTTCGTCGCCATGCCCGAGCTCCTCACCCAGTCCAGCCTTGTCGTGCTCGGCGACAGCCTGCCGGCCCGTGCATTCGGACAAAACACCGCTACGAAATCCGCTTGGATGGAGCCGTATATGGCGGCGGTCGGCTTCACGACCCCAGTCACCTTCCGCAGTTACGCGATCGATGGAGCGACCATCTCCGCCATCACTGCGCAGGCAGCCACGGCCCGAACCGACTTCCCGGGATCTGATGTCCTGCTGTCTGCGGTGGCCGGGGGCAACGACATCTCCGATAACCGCCCGTACCCGGGAGGCGCGACGGCTATTTCCACCGGCTACGACGGCTTCATCGCGGAGCTTGATCTTGCGGCGTCAAAGCAGATCATCAGCATCCCGCACAAGCGGTACTACTCGGACGCCCCGGCGGTAACGTCTGACCCGTCCACCGAGGCAAACGGCTCGCTCCCGTACAACGAAAACATCTTCATCCCGAAGGCCGAAGCCGCCTATCCGGAACATATCGCTGAAGGGCAGTATTTCTTCGACATGTACCCGTGGTCTGCTCCGCTACAGGACATCATGCTCGCGGATGGCATCCACCTGACAACCGCAAACGTCGATCTCTACGGTAGGCAGCTCTTGGCCAGGATTGCAGCGCGTGCCCTGGGTCAAACGGAGCCCACCACCCGAAGCGGCAGGGTATACCGCTTCGGATACGGCGGAACCAACCGCGTGACGATGGTCCCCAGCTCGTCGCTGCAATACCAAAAAGTCATCAGCCTGTACGGCGACGAAGGCATGGGGGCAGGGGCGTTCGACCTGACGTCCGAATTCGACGGCTGGATGCACTACGGCGCGCGCGTTGGGGGCAGCCCGCCGAGCGAGGGCGTCAGCTCGGATACGGGTGGCGGCGGGACCGGCGCTTTTGCACGTATCGCCGACACGCGGCTGCAGCTCGCCGAGCTGCTCGGTGGGTACCTGGCGGCGGCACCCGGCTTCACAAACGAGATCACCTGGCGGCACCTCTGCCCGGGCGACACGGTGCGGGTGACTGCAGTGGCCACCCGAGCCTCGTCTGCAACGGATCGCAAGGGTCTCTACACTCTCACGGGCGGGGAGCAGCTGGTGATAGACGGCGCAACGAGCGCGGCGTCCAACATGGGGGTATTCGCGCCCATCACCGTCCCCGCCGACGGCACCGTTCGGCTGTCGTGGACCGCGAATACCGGGAGCATCTTTGGCTATGTGAGCGCGACCATGCTGGAGCACCTGTGACATCATGACCACCGAACACCTCGCCACCCGCATCGCTGGCCTCCTCCGCTGTACTGCGGGGGAGGCGCGTTTCTTAGCCGCCGTTATCCAGTCGCACCCGCGCATCGCCCCCTACGCCCTCATTGAGGATCGCTACTGGGACCTGCACGCCGCTGTCACAACATCTACGGAGCTTGCAGCATGAGCCGCTATGTCTTGGGAGACCGCCACACGTACATCCCCGGCGAAAGCGTGGACGAGCGTCTGACCCCGACCTACCGCGAGGCAGCTATCGAGCTGTCGAAGATGTCCAGAGAAGACCTCCAATTTCGGATGATGGAGATCGGGTACAGTGTCGCGACCGCTGCGGCCATCGCTGACAATTTTACCCAGATCGTTCTGGCCCATCAGCGCGGGGACAAGTCGCCAGCTCTGTCGGGTATTACCTGAGCCCGTCTCCAGTATCGCTGGCCTCTCCGCCGCACTACGGGGAGGTCGTTAGTAGCCCGACCGGCATCACGCAGCAGAAGTTCACTCCTTTTAAAAGTGATCCGATGACGGCATGAACACAGTAGCCCCACGGCAATGAGCGGTGGGGCTATTCGCATTATGTCCTCCGCCGACGCAGCGCTGCGATAGCAGCCAGACCACCTACCAGAAGCAATCCAGCGGCAGGCAATGGTACGGGCGCGAGTTGCACATTATCGATATGGAATGTTGAACATGGGAAATCGATGCACGTGATTCCGTCTGCGCCGGGAGAATTCCACGGGGTAATTGCAGCGATCTCAAAGGCATCAATATCGCGGAAGGCATTGCCAAGGTCGATCGCGGTGAACGTGCGTGGGTAGGAGTTTGTGCCAGGCTCGACCCAAGAGGCAAGGTAGACCGTCGAGACGACTTGACCGTTTAGGAAGCCGGTCAAGCGCACATTGTTAAACTTTGCCGGGGTGTATGGCCCCCACGATTCGCCGCCTGAGATGATCCCATATTGAGGCCCTTGGGCGAGGTCGAAGCTGAAAACAGAGAACAGGCGACCCGCTTCATTCGTGATCATGACCTCGCGAGGGAAGTCGGCACCGTCGGAGAGTAAATACAGCGCTTGGTTTGCTCCTCCTGTGCCGTAGCTTGATGGTGCATTTCCGACACGGAACCCCGCCTCATAGAATGGCGCGTTTCGGAATCGTCCGCCTTCTCCGGACAAGCCAGTGAATGTGAGAGTTGCTGCACTGGCTGACCCCGCGCCGATCAGGGCGGCTGCCGCTATCGCTATACCAAAAGTCTTCATCGTAACCTTCTAAAAATACATCAGTTCTAGCCTTGTTCGATTCGATTGGCTTTTTACAGTGGGGCAAAATGTGAACAGGGCGAAAATGTGGCGGAGGCTTCGCGTTGGTTGCGGCCGTCTGAGCGATACAGAGACGTCGCGCACGTGCTTTTCTCGGCATTTCCGCACACCGGCGGCGGCTCTCCTGACTATGGCTGTCGCCGGGACCATCGACCTGACGTGAGAGCAGTCACACGACCCTGATTGCTGGGGCACCGACGGCTTCCCCCAAGTCGTCGCGGCGCCCGACGATCCGACGCATCTCCAGCTCGGAGCTGCGGATCGTCACCGTATCGAGATCGGGACGAACCTGGTCGCGCATCACCTCCGCAATCAGGTCGATGTCGAAGGCGCTCTCGAAGGTGACAGACGTCGGCGTCTGCATCTGCCAGCCCTGGTCGGACAGGACGAGCGCTGCCGCGTAGATGTCCTTGCGGACCTGCTCGGATGCTGGCCTGTGCCCAATCTGAAACGAAACCCGGTATCGCGGCACGGCGTCACCCTCCTTGTGGGGACATGCGTCGGAACCTTGGGTCGTTAAAAATGATTCCACCATGGGTTATTTTGCAGGCAGCATGGATCCAAGCGCTATCGCATAAGTTGAACTGCGGCTGATGTGTCCTCATCGGCTGCGCCCGGCGGCGGTATGATTTCCCCATTGCCGCCGTCGGTCACGCGCCGCGCAACAGAGGGCTCCTCGGTACACGCCGCGATCGGCGCCGCTGCGGCTGCGATGGCCAGCAATGAACCAATGGCCATCGCGCCGAAAAGCACCTAGCAATAGGGAGGCTCCACCGCCTCGGCGACCTTTGCGCTACCAGCACTAACTCAAATGACAGGCTCCCTCTGCGAGCAAACTGAATGTTGCACGCAACAATTGTTGTGCAAACGATTCTGTTTAGTTCGATCGCGGCTGCGGCGCGAACAATCTGAGAACATCTCTTGCCGACTCGCCCCGAGCCGCGCGATCACGGCCCATGCGCCCGAGCTATGCCCTGATCACCTGCGCCTGCGGCCACCGCGCCACGGTCGCCATGTCGCGCTGGCTGCACCGTGACGAGGTGCTGCGGCGGGCGCGGTGTTCGGTGTGTGGCCGGCGTGGCGCAGTGGACATGATCGCGCTGACCGGTGTGGTGGGCGGGTCGATGGGCCTGCGGCCAGCGCGCGAGGTGGTGGGGCTGCCGGTGATCGAGGTTTAGGGCCAGGGGGCTTGGCGCCGTTCCAGGCGCGCGGTATCGAGCCGCCATGAAAGTCACCCACAACACCGCGGCTGGCACCTTCACCTTGACCGGGAAGATGTGGTCGAACACCTATCCTCTCGACCAGCTCGACGCCTGGCTTGCGTTTTACCGTCGCCAGCGGGACGAACACCCGAAGTCGGGCAACTCGTATGACAAGGGGATCGCGGGGCTTGGGCGTTGCAGGCACAGCTCAAGGCCGCGACCAGCTGACCAGCTCGCGCTGCGGGCGGAGGGGCAGGCCGGCGCGTGTGTGCGTGTACTGGGACGCTGGGCGGAGGCGGTTTCTCGTGGAAAAGGTTGAAGGCAGCCCCGCAACATTCGCGATCCGTTCACGACCTGTCCGGGGATTTTCGCAGCGGACTATCCGGGGATTTCAGGTGCTTGCGGATGGATTTGCATTCCGGCGCGGACTGTCTCTAATACGGCTGGATGTGAGGAGGCAGGGATGGACGAACAGGAAAGAGCGGCGTGGAATCAGGAGTTTCAGGCCAACAACTCGGCGGCTCGGGACGCAGCGGACAAGATCATAGCCATGCTGGTTCTGATCAATGGCGGGGCAGCGGTTGCTGTGCTCTCTTCGCTGTCCAGCGTAGCCGAGACTGCAGGTGAATCTCCAGACACAGTGCGTGGTGTTGCCGAAGCACTAATGCTCTACGCGTGGGGCTTGGTCGCGGCAGTTGTTGCCGGCGTATGCGCGTACTTTACCCACTATGCCAACGCTGCAACGGCTGCCCGCTATGTCGCTGGCATGCGGTGGGAAATTTACCCTTGGATCAAGCGAGCGTTCCACTTCACGGGGATTTTGGCCGTAGTCATCTCTGGAGTGCTCTTTGTGATGGGCTCGCTAGCCATCAAGGAAGCGGTCCTGAGCTTCCTCGGTTAGCCGGTTCGCCGCGTCGGGGTCTCAGAGGGACTAACGAAGCTCTCCAAAGTTCATTGAACTGACAAGAACCGGAACAGATGGCGAAAACGCACATCTGGGGCCGCCTACAAAGTGCTCGTTTCGCCAGATTACAACAGGTTGCGCCTCGGCGGCTTCGTTTACACCGAGGATGTCGGAGGTTCAGTCTCCCCGCTATATGGCACCAGGTCTGTGTGAGAGGGTCGCTGTAGCTGAGCGGCTCTAAGTCAAGGGGGCACAGACCTACCTTCGCTGAACTAACCTAATCTCGGTGCATGCGATCAATTAAGTAATGGAGGCAAAGAAGCGTGACGGTCAGGAGACTGCTGAGAACCCAAGTGTAAACAAACCACCAGCCGAGCTTTAGGAATTCGGAGACGCTGTCATCGATCGCAGGACCGAGTGTCACAGCCGAAGCGACGGAGCCCATGACATAAACTAAGATCGCGATGAAGGCACAGTAGCCGAGCAGGATCGAAAGAAATCTGCGTCGGGATATGCTGGAAAAAACTTTCTTATACCTCTCCCGGATAACGGGCACGCTGCCCTTCATCGGGCCATCTAAGCCAACGTTAGGAAAACTCGTCACTGCGGCAAGCGCTGCAATGTAGAAGCCAATCAGTACACCCATCAAGTTTGTTGTGCTGCTAACCGCCATCGACAGATTAAACTTGAGGTAACTTGGGTCTAGGATGTAGATCGCCGCAACAATTATTGCGGCTAAGACAGTCGGGAAGTGCCACTGGTACAGCTTAATGTCGTCGCTTTTCAGGCGGAAGAAGGAGAATGGTGTGAGGAGGTGGATGACATTCGAGATCACCATTCCTCTTGAAATCGCCATGTTATTCTCCTCGTACAGCCAGCGCGCGCATCTTGTTCAAAACATCCTGCCGAAGGTCCGAGTAGCTTTGTGTGAGGTCTTCGTCGAAATCTTTTATAATCTCGTTAAGGTAAAAAGTCGATTCCAATGCCTCGCGTGCCGCCTCATCTGCCGCTTCTGCATCTGATGTTATCTCCGAGGTCTTGATTTGATTGTCCTTGGATTTGATTCGGACAAGCAGGTGACGTTCCTCTCCCTCGACAGGCGTCCATCCGCGCAATTTGGTAAACGCATCGCTGAAAACTTTGACAGCCTCTTCGCGGGACACCCTGCGTTTGATCGACCACCGAATTTGGCGGGTCTCTTCTCGCACGGGACTGTCTTCGTCAGCACCCGCGTCAAGGGTTTTGTGGCCAACAAGCTCTACATCTTGGAGTGATCCTTGATCGATGGCGTCCTGCAGGGTTCGAGATTGTTGGCCCTCAATAACCACCTTTCCGGTATAGGCTCTTTCCGCGCCGTCGATTTCGATGGATTTCGGGAATCCTCGCAGGAGCCAGTTAAGGTGCGCCGTCAGAGAATAGAACTGCACACCTGGCACCTTCTCGCAAAGGATCAGGTACTTGTTCCGTCGATCTGGTTGCCTGGCAATCAATACATGAGCGCAAAAGTGACCACCCTCTGTCGCAAGTTTGATGCCAGTTCTGGATGTGTTCGCTTGAAAGTCGAAAAAGGAAGGATCCGCAATCCGTTTGTCGCCAACCTCAATCATCAGATAGACATAGTTGTCGTCTTGTTGAACGTGCGACGTCCACATTCTCTTATCGTCGCTTAAGTAGTTTCGACGCCCTTCCGGTTGCCCTTCTACAGCCCGAAGGGCAGCAAAGAGATCATCGATGCGGTGCTGAGGTGCTGTCTCGGGTGCTCTAGCATGGTTCCTGACGTGAAGGCGCCCGATGGTGACCCATCGATGTGTTGAGGGAAGTGCCATGTATATTGGTCCGGGTATAGATCTTGTGCGTCACGCCCGGACACAACTGCACCAGCCGCGGCCGGTACCCTAACGCCTGCTTTTACCTAGCCAAGAGATTCGTGTTCGCTCCCCGGCGCCCGCCCACGCACGGCTCGGTTCAGTGCAACCGGCTCTGATCGATCTTGTTGTTTCGCATATTGTGGATCTGGTGGCTGCGCCGGATGGCTCGGAGTTCGTCATGTTGCCTGCCCGTGTCCGAGAGGCTAGCTCTATCGCCATGCAAGTCACTCACGATGCCGCGGCCGGCACCTTCACCCTGACCGGCAAGATCTGGTCGAACACCTATCCGCTCGACCAGCTCGATGCCTGGCTGCTCTTCTATCGCCGACAGCGAGATGACCACCCGAAGGCGCTCGATTCTTATGACGCGGCGATCACGGGGCTCGAGGCGCTAAAGGCTCGACTGGATTGAGCGGTCGGTTTCCAGACTGCCTTGCAAGCCATTGAAATTACATGGGGCGGAATTCCCATAGTTGCCAGCGCAAGCGTCTGAAATCTATGGCCGCTGGGCCTTCTCCACGGCTCGCCATTCACCAATATACTGCTGCAGAGAAGGCATAAGAGTGCACGGTTTGGCACTTTTCGCGCACACCCCTGTCAAGCGCGAAAGGTGCGATCATGCGTCACGCGGCCCTATTCGGCTGTAATCACGACGTATTTTCCTGACAACCAACTCGAGACACCTGTTCCCGAGGGAGCTGCCTGTTCCTCATCAGAGGAGATGCTCGATGTCCGGGCGCATCCAGATCTGGCCGGCGGATCGCCCGTCGAGCTGCAAGGTCGCCACGCCGGCAGCCTTGATGCGCGCCAGAACCGTCTTCTGATGCAGTTCGAACTCGGTCGCCGCCGTCGGCGTTGTTGCTCTAATCGGCTGAAGGCCGATCTGTCCCTTTCCCGCTCGGTCTTCAGCTCACGGCAGTGATCTCGGCGGTGCCGAGGGTGTTGTATCTGTTCATGATGGCGATGCGGATCTGGATCTCTGTGGTCGGCCGATCCGGGTCGCGGGAAGCGATGCGGTCGCCGAAGGCCTTGAGACAATTCATTCGCGCCTCGACCCGACTTCGGATGTGGTAGCCAACCGAACGCTTCCAGCTGGCTCGCCCCAAGCGCCGTGTCTCGTTCAAGATGTTGTTTCGGACGCAGGCGGCCTGGCAGTCCTCCTTCCAGGCGCGACCGTTCTTGCGGATCGGGATGCGCGCTTCGGCCCCTCGCTCGTTGATCGCGACATGGCATCGTCTGGTGTCATAGGCACCGTCGGCCGTGACCGAACCGATCTCAGTATCCTCGGGGATCTGCGCCAGAAGGGCTGGAAGCAGCGGGCTGTCGCCTTGCCGACTGGACGTGAACTCGACGGCCCGGACGTCTCCGGTCTGAGCATCCACGCCGATATGGACCTTGCGCCATTGCCTGCGGCGCGACGCACCATGCTTGCGTGCCTGCCACTCTCCATCGCCGCGGAACTTGATGCCGGTGCTATCAACGAGCAGGGTCACGGGGCCGTCCGGGCGGCGATAGGGGATCTGCACCGCAAGCCGCGCCTGGCGGCGGCAGAGCGTGGAATGGTCCGGCACAGGCCAGTCCAATCCTGCCATCTCGATCAGGCTGGCGACCAGCCCCACCGTTTGCCGGAGCGGCAAGCCGAACAACACCTTCAGCGTCAGGCAGGTCTGAATCGCCTGCGTCGGGAAAACAGTCCCCCGGACTGTTTTCCGCTCCTCCGCAGTCGGAGAAGGTCTCTGGATGGCCGCGCTTGCCGGTCTTCGCGGCATGCCAAGCCATCGTCGGGTCGAACCAGATCGAGAGCGATCCGCGGCGGCGCAGAGCGGCATTATAGTCGGGCCAGTTCGTCGTGCGATAGCGAGGGGAAGAGGGCTTCGGCATGGCCCGAAGCTAACGTGCAGGATTCACGACGTGAATCCGCCTCACTGATAAGTGCAACAACGCCGATCGGCGTGATCATCAGCACGCTCGCCGGGCTGATGATCCTGATGCCCGGCATGGGCGGCGGCATCTTCGCGCGCAAGCTGCCCAATGCCGGCGCGATGATCACCTACGTCCTGATCGCGCATGTCGTCTTCGCCATCGCGCAATATCTGCTCGCGCGCCTCGTGGCCTAAGTCATGCGTCTTGGACTCAGATCACGGGTCGGAGCAGCCGCGGCGGGCTCCGCGGCCCTCCTGCTCGGCGCACTCGGGTTCCAGTATCTGGGCGGCATCCCACCCTGCCACCTGTGCATGGACCAGCGCTGGGTCCATGTCGCGGCTTTGCTCGTCGGGATAGTGGCGATCATCACGCGGCGAGGCAGCCTGGCGGTGATCGGCAGCCTGATCGCCGTCGGCTCGGCGATGCTTGCCGGCTACCATGTCGGGGTCGAGCAAGGCGTCTTCGCAGGTCCGAGTTCCTGCACCTCGGATCCGGTGGGCAGCCTCGGCGTGGACGAGCTTTACCGTCGGATCTGAACCGCGCCGGGTCTGCCGGAGGCTGATTTCGGTTAGTTACGCGGCCATGTCTTCAGTTTCCAGCGCGGCGTAGAAGTTTGCCTCGGCTTCCGCCGGCGGGATGTTCCCGATCGGCTCGAGCAGGCGGCGGTTGTTGAACCAGTCCACCCATTCAAGGGTGGCATATTCGACGGCCTCGAAGTTGCGCCACGGGCCACGGCGATGGATGACCTCGGCCTTGAAGAGACCGTTGATCGTTTCCGCCAACGCGTTGTCGTAGCTGTCGCCGACACTGCCCACGGATGGTTCGATGCCGGCCTCACCCAACCGCTCGGTGTAGCGAATAGACAGGTATTGCGACCCGCGGTCGGAATGGTGGACGAGCCCCGCGCCCTTGACTGGGCGGCGATCGTGGACAGCCTGTTCGAGGGCATCGAGAACGAAGCCTGCGTGCGCTGTTTGGCTCGCCCGCCAGCCAACGATGCGGCGCGCGTAGGCGTCGATGACGAAAGCGACATAGACGAACCCCCTCCAGGTGGCGACGTAAGTGAAATCGCTGACCCAGAGCATGTCAGGCGCGGGCACGCGGAACTGCCGATTCACCTTGTCCAGCGGGCACGGGGCCTTCTTGTCGGGGGTGGTCGTCTTGTGCGGCTTGCCCCGGATGATGCCTTGAATACCCATGCCCTTCATCAGCCGAGCCACGGTGCAACGGGCGACGGTGAAACCCTCCCGATGCAGTTGATGCCAGACCTTACGCACGCCGTAGACACGCCAGTTCTCCTCGAAGATGCGCTCGATCTCGGGCCGCAGGACTGCGTCGCGTCGGGCTCGATCTGACAACCGGGCCGGATCGGCCCGCTTCGCCAGGTGATCTTAGTAGGTGGATGGGGCGATCGGCAGAACCTTGCAGATCGGCTCGACCCCGTGCTCCCCTCGCTGATCGTCGATGAACCCGACCATCACTTCGACCGGCGGTCGAGCCTCTCAGGCACTGCTCGAAGCAGTGACGCAGTGCCTTCGAGCATCGCAAAATGTGCGCTCGCCTTGCGCAGGATCTCGTTGGCTTGGCGCAGCTCCCGGTTCTCCCGCTCCCGCGCCTGCATCTTCTCTGCCATGTCGGTCGGGATGCCAGCACGCTTGCCGCTGTCGACCTCGGCTTTCTTGACCCACTCGTTCAGGGTCTGGGGTGCACAGCCGATCTTCGCGGAAATCGACATGACCGCCTGCCTGCGCGATCCATGCTGACCCTGATTGTCGAGAACCAGGCGCACGGCACGCTCGCGCACTTCGGGGGAAAACTTGTTCGTCGTCTTGCTCATGATGCTCCATCCTACTCAGGAGTTGGAGCCTCCGGCAAACATGGGGCGGTTCAGTCAGCCGAGTAGAGCAACAACGCCGTGAGGATCGCATCCAGAGTGGGCGGCCAGATGCCGGCTCGCTGACATGCTCCCTTTAGAGTCCGCGTTCTTTAGTTCGTTCTGTTCAGGGTTTGGTCCTCTACTGCCCCTTGGGGATACTCCCACGGGGTGAGCCCGTCGAGGCTCGTGTGGGGACGGTGATGGTTGCAGTCGTCGCGCCGGGCCGAGATTAGCTCCCGAGCGTGGCACAGGTTGGCGAACAGGTGCCCGTTGCGGCACCCGTCTCGCGGGCGGCCATTGAAGCTCTCGACGGCGAGCGGCGAGCCGCCACCGGTTCGGGGCCGCCGCGCGCGTTCTGCATGGGCTTTCCCGGAGCGATGTCGTGCCACTCGACCTTGCGGTCCTTCTGCCATTTGAGGATGGCGTTCGAGGTCAACGCCGTGCCCCTCCTGAGGAAAACGATCCCCCGGATCGTTTTCTGATCCTCGTCGATCGCTGACCATCATGCATGGATGGCCGCGCATCCGAGCGATGCTGTCGAGCTCACAGCCAACGCGCTGCCCTGACAGCGAGGTGTCCACGACCGCGGCCAGGCATTCCCGGCTGAAGTCGTCGATGACGCACAGCACCCGGAAGCGGCGACCATCTGACACCCGGCCAACCCCGCGTCGGCTTGGATCCCAGCCACGATGACCCAGTCACGATGGCCCAACCAGGATCGCCATGCGCGCCCAGCCGGCGCATGGAAAAAGCCCGGCCGGATCGCTCCGGCCGGGCTTCCCGACGCAACCGTCGTGGTCGTTCACATCGGCTTCTTGACGTCTTCCATCGACATGCCGAGCTCGATCGTGTCCTCGGGCACGTAGTTCTCCGGCACCACGACCGAGAAGATGCCGCCGCCCATCGCCTCGCTGCGGTTCACGTAGATCCGCTGGCGGTTGTCGGCTTCTTCGGCGACACCGTCGACGACGCCGACGACCTCGCCGTCAGAGGTCATGACGGTCTTGCCCAGCAGGGCATCGCCTTCGATCATGTTCGTGGGCATCTCGGTCGCCTCGGACTTGGCGTCCCGCACGAAGCCGCTGGGATCGTCGCTGCCGTCGGCCTTGGTGGTCATCGACTGCGCGAAGGCCGCGCCGGTCATGAGCGAGAGGGCGGCGACGCCGGTCAGGAATTTGCTGGCGGTTTTCATGTAAGGTCCTCCTTCGATCTTCGATCACCGGAACCCGCCGTCGTGGTCGGGATCTGCGATGCTTCGAACAACAAACGATCCGCCCTGCGGAAATGGTCCCGGCCCGGGCGCGTAGCCCGACTGTGTGCAGGCGCTCGGATCTCGCCGGGGCCGTTGCGCGTTGGGGAACGTCCCAAGGCTGCCGGCCTGGGGCAGGGCGCCCGCCAGCCCGCGCCGCGGCCGGGGGCACCGTCGGGCCGTTCCATCGCTTCAGCGCCAGCGCGGTGGCCCCGCGCATCCTCGCGGATGTGACCCACGCGCTGCAACGTCCCGGTCACGCCAGCCCCGTCTGGCGTTGCGGTTGGCGAGCGGCGTGCTGCGGCCGACCGAGCCCGCCAGCGCCCGGGGCACTGCAGGATTGCCCCGAGGCTGTCCGTGTCCGCGCCACCGTCCCGGGACGGTGGCGCGGACACGGGCCAGTTTCCCGCGTCATCATGACCCGGCGCAGCACATGGCCTGCAGGACGGCGGCATCGGAGGGCGATTGGATGGCAAAACCTTCGACGTCCAGCGCAAGCGGCGCACCGGCCCGGCGACTTGCGGCCGAAGCGGCCCGCACGGGCGCCACCGCGGCGGCACCAGTGGCCCAGACGCCCGCGTCTTGGGCGCTTCGACGGCCGCGCCCGGGCGCGGCGGGCCGGGCGGCGCGTCGGCGTTGACAAGCCCGGCCAGCGCTCCGTAGCGTGATCCTCATCGTTTGCGTGCAAACGGAAGTTCCGCCGCCAGCCACTTCAGGGAAGGGCCGCCGCATGTCGCCTCACCGCCCCGCAGCCTCGATCCCCGGCCCGCGCCGCGCCCGCCCGGAGGCCGCGGCATGAGCGCGCGCGCAACCGGGGCCTTCGCCGGGATCGACGTCGGCGGCACCTTCACCGACCTCGTGCATTACGACAGCCGCAGCGGGCAGGTGAGGCTGGCCAAGGTGCCCACGACGCTCGACAATCAGGCGCATGGCGTGCTGGCCGCGCTTGACGCGGCGGGGGTCGATGCCGCGGCGCTGGACCTGATCGTGCACGGCACCACCACCACCACCAACGCGGTGCTGGAACGCCAGCTCTGCCGCACCGGACTGATCACCACCGAGGGCTTCCGCGACGTGCTGGAACTCGGCCGCCGCACCCGGCCGCAGGCCTATGGCATGAAGGGCCAGTTCCGCCCGCTGATCCCGCGCGACCTGCGCCTCGAGGTGCCCGAGCGGATGATGGCCACGGGCGCGGTCTACCGCCCGCTGGACGAGGACGCGCTGCGCGACCGGCTGCGCCGGCTGGTGGCCGCGGGCTGCGAGGCGCTGGTGATCCACTTCCTGCACGCCTATGCCAACCCCGCGCACGAGATCCGCGCGGGCGAGATCGCGCGCGAGGAATGGCCCAACGGCAACATCACGCTGGGCCATGCGCTGCTGTCGGAAAGCCGCGAGTTCGAACGCGGGGTGACGGCGGCGGTCAACGCTTCGGTCCAGCCGCTGCTGCGCCGCTATGTCGAGCGGCTGGCCGACCGGCTGGCCGAGCGGGGATATGACCGCGACCTTCTGGTGATGAACGGCAACGGCGGCATGGTGTCGGCCCGGATCGTGGCCGAGGAGGCGGCGAAGACGGTGATGTCGGGGCCGGCCTCGGGGGTGATGGCGGCGGCCTATACCGGGCGGCGGGCGGGGATCCCGGACCTGCTGACCTACGACATGGGCGGCACCTCGACCGACGTGGCGATGATCCGCGGCGCCGACCCGGCCGTCAGCCACGAGATCGAGATCGAATACGCGATGCCGATCCACGTGCCGATGGTCGACGTGCGCACGGTGGGGGCCGGGGGCGGCTCGATCGCGCGGATCGACGCGGCGGGGCTGCTGCAGGTGGGCCCGGACAGCGCGGGCTCGACCCCGGGGCCGATCTGCTACGGCAAGGGCGGCACCCGGCCGACGATCTCGGACGCCAACATGCTGCTGGGCCGGATGGACCCGGGCAAGCTGAACACCATGGCGGGCGGGGTGTCGATCGACACGATCCGCGCGGCCTTCGCCGAGCATCTCGGCGCGCGGCTGGGGCTTGCGCCCGAGGCGGCGGCGGCGGCGGTGTTGCGCATCGCCACGGCGAAGATGGCCGACGCGGTGCGGATGGTGTCGATCTCGCTTGGCGAGGACCCGCGCGACTTCGCGCTTTTCGCCTTCGGCGGCGCCGGGCCGCTGCATGCCTGCGCCATCGCGCGCGAACTCGGCGTGCCGCGGGTGCTGGTGCCGGCGCGGCCCGGGATCACCAACGCGCTGGGCTGCGTCGTGGCCGACCTGCGCCACGACTTCGTGCAGACCGTGAACCGGCCGCTGGACGCCGTCGACATCGACGCGCTGCACGCGATCTTCGCCGAGCAGGCCGAGGCCGGCCGGGCCGCCATCGCCCGCGAGCGGGTCGAGATCGAGGCGCTGCGCCTGAGCCATTCGGTCGAGATGCAGTTCATCGGCCAAACCCACCTGCTGCGCGTCCCGGTCCCGACCGCGACGCCCACGCGCGAGGCGCTGCGCAGCCTGTTCGAAGAGGCCTATTTCCGCCGCTTCCAGGTCCGCCTGCCGGAAATCCGCCCGGCGGTGGTGAACCTCGCCACCTCGGTCATCGGCCGCCGGCCCGAGATCGACCTGTCGCGGCTGATCGACGCCTCGGGGCGCAAGGCCACGCTCGCGCAGGCGCAGACCGCGACCCGCCCGGTCTGGTTCGACGGCTGGGTCGACACGCCGGTCTACTGGCGCGACCACCTGCCTGCCGACGCGGTCATCGCCGGACCCGCGATCGTCGAGCAGATGGACTGCACGCTGGTGATGGAGCCGGGCTGCGAGGCGCATCAGGACGCGGACGGCAACCTGATCGTGACGCTCGCCCCCGCGGCGGCGGCGGACGCGGCGCAGATGCAGATGGAAGGGGCCTGACATGGCGATCGATCCGATCACGCTCTCGGTGATCCAGTCCGGCCTGCAGCAGGTCTGCGACGAGATGGACCTGAGCTTCTCGCGCGCGGCCTTCTCGCCGGTGATCGCCGAGGCCAACGACCGCTCGGACGGGATCTATTCCGCCACCGACGGCAGCCTGATCGCGCAGGGCTCGCAGGGCCTGCCGGTCTTCGTCGGCACGATGCAGTTCTCGACCGCGACTCTGATCGAGATGATCCGCGACGGCCGCGCCGCGGCGCCGAAGCCGGGCGACATCTACATCGTCAACGACCCCTATCTCGGCGGCACCCACCTGATGGACGTGCGCTTCGCCATGCCGGTCTGGCGCGACGGCGAGATCTTCTGCTGGCTGTCGAACACCGGCCACTGGCCCGACACCGGCGGCGCGGTGCCGGGGGGCTTCTCGGCCTCGGCCACGGCGGTCGAGCAGGAGGGCCTGCGCCTGCCGCCGGTGCGGCTGTTCAAGCAGGGCGAGATGGACGCGGAGATCTACGCGATCATCTGCTCGAACATCCGCGTGGCCGACCAGCGCATCGGCGACGTCAAGGCGCAGGCCGCGGCCCTCTATGTCGGCGAGGCGCGGCTGGGGCGGCTTCTGGACCGCTACGGCGACGCCACCGTGCGCGAGGCGATCGCCGAGCTGCGCGCCCGCGCCGCGCGCCAGATGCGCGCCTCGGTCGCGCGCATCCCGCACGGCACCTACACCGCGCAGGCCTTCGTCGACAGCGACGGGGTGGTGAACCGGCCGCTCGAGATCCGCCTGTCGGTGACCTCGGACGACACGGGTCTGGTGTTCGACTTCTCCGGCTCGTCCCCGCCCTGCACGGGGCCGATGAACTCGGTCTGGGCGACGACGCAATCCTCGGTCTACCTCGCGATGCGCCACATCTTCCCCGAGGTGCCGATCTCGGCCGGCGCGTTCGAGCCGCTGCGGATCCTGCGCCCCGAGGGCACCTTCCTCGACGCGCGCTATCCGCGCCCGGTGTCGGGCTGCGCGGCCGAGGTCAGCCAGCGCATCGCCGAGGCGGTCTTCGCCGCCCTCGTCGGCCCCTTGCCCGACGTCGTCACCGCCGCGCCGGCCGGGTCCTCGGGCAATTTCGCGCTGGGCGGCGAGGTGCCCGAAGAGGGGCGCAGCTACGTCATGTACCAGATCTCGGGCGGCGGCTACGGCGGCTATGCCGGCGGCGACGGCATCTCGAACGGCTGCTCGACCATCGGCATCTCGAAATCGCCCCCGGTCGAGATCATGGAACAGCAGTTCCCGATCCTCTACCACCGCTATGCCCTGCACGAGGGGTCGGGCGGGGCGGGGCGGCACCGCGGCGGCTTCGGCCTCGACTACGAGGTCGAGCTGCTGCGCGGCACCGCGCGGGCAAGCTTCGTGATGGACCACGGCCGCTTCGGGCCGCAGGGCGCGCTGGGCGGCGAGGATGGCGGCGTGAACCGGGTCGTGGTCACGCAAGGCGGCCACAGCTTCGTGCCCGAGCACCTCTCCAAGGCGCAGGACATCGCGCTGAGCGCGGGCGACCGGGTCCATGTCCGCACCCCGGGCGGCGGTGGCTACGGCCCCGCGTCCGAGCGCGACCCGGCGCTGGTGGCCGAGGACGTCCGTCTCGGCCGCTATGACGCCGAGACGGCGAAGCGGCTGTTCGGCTAGGGCGGCCAGCCGGCCGCCGCCGGGGGCGGGCGGCATCAACCATTTCACCATCTTTCGGTGCCAAGCCTTGCGGGGCGCGCAACCGCGAGGATGGGACGGAGATGTTCGCAATGCCCAAGGCGGCCGGCATGGCTGCCGCGCCGACGGTCCGGGCCGCGGCGCGGGGCCCCGTCGCCGGCATCGCCGCCCCCCGCGCCCGGCACGGCTGAGGGGGGGGAACGCGCATGTCCGTCCTTCGCGGCCTCTCCGGCAGCATCCTCACCCGGATCGCCACGATCCTCGCGGCGCTTGGCGCGACGGCGCTCGCGGCGACGGTGATCGGCTGGATGGTGTTCCAGACCATCGCCACGGGGCTGGCCGAGTTCACCGAGGACCGGCTGCCGCAGCTCGAAAGCAGCGCCGCCGTCAGCCTCGCCGCGGCCGAGCTGCGCGGCCGCCTGATCGACCTGCTGGCGCTGCAGACCCGGGCCGAGCTTGCGGCGCTGGGCCCGGCGCTCGAGGCGACGCTGGCACAGGCGCGGGCCCGGATCGCGGCGCTCTCGCCCGAGCGTCGTGCCGCGCTCGACGCGGCGCTGCGCGCGGCCGGGCAGGGGCTGGCCGAGCTGGCGGCGGCGCGGGCGGCGGAATTCGACAGCCATGCCGCGATCGCCACCGCGGTCGAGCATGCCGCCGCGCTCGAGGCCGAGGTCGATGCCGCGCTGGCCGCCGCCTCTGCCCGCGCGCGCGACGAGATGCTGGCCGAGGGCGGCGCCGTGATCGCCGAACTCGATTCCGGGCTTGGCCGGATCCTCGACACCGATGTCGCGCTGTTGGGCACCGCGCTGCGGGCGCGGGCCGAGCTGAACCTGCTCGGCGGCCTCGCGCTCGCCGCGGCCGGGACCAACGATCCGGTGCTGCGCGCGGCGCTGGCCGCGCCGGCACGCGCCGCCGATGCCGCGCTCGCGGCGCTTGTGCCGCGGCTGGCCGAGGCGCCGGCGACCGCCGCCGCCGCCGGGCCTCTCGGGGCGGCGCGTGCCGGGCTCGCGCGGGCGTTCACCGCCGAGGGCCGCGTGGGCCCGCCCGATCCGTCCCGCCTGCCTGCGCCTTCCCCCCTGCCTGCGCCTGCCTCTCTACCTGCGCCGGCCCGCCTTCTCGACCTGCGCGCCGAGGCCGATGCCGCCCTCTCGGCGGCGCTCGGGGATCTCGGGACCGACCTCGCGACGCGCGGGGCGGGCACGCGCGCGCTCGGCCGCGGAACGCTGAGCCGCCTGCTCGAGGGGCAGGCGCTTCGGCTGCGCGACATCGCCGCGCTCGATGCCGCGGCCAAGCACGTCTTCGCCGCGGCGCTGCAGGTGGCGCTGGCGCCGGATGCGGCGACGCTGGGGCGGCGGGCGCAATCGCTCGCCGCCGCCGCCGCCGCCCTCGGCGACCGGGTCGCGGGCGAGGATCCGGCGCTGGTGGCGCAGGTCGCGGAGATGCTCGCGCTGGCCGATCCGGCAAGCGGCGTCGCGGCCAGCCGCCGCGCGGCGCTGGCGGCTGCCGACAAGGCCGCGCTCGAGGGGCGGCAGGCGACGGTCGCGGTGCTGGAGATCACCCGCCGCATCGGCGAGGACAGCGCGCGCAGCCGGGCGGCGATCGCGGCCACCTCGGCCGAGATCGGGGCGATGGTCGGTGCGGCCCGGGCGCGGATGGGGCTGCTGGGGGCGGGGGCGCTGGCGCTGCTGGCGGTGGCGCCGCTCCTGGCCTGGGCGATGATCGTGCGGCCGCTGAACCGCACGATCCGGGTGACCGAGCGGCTGGCGCAGGGCGAGCTGTCGCCGGTCACCGGATTGCCGGCACATGGCGAGCTTGGGCGGCTCGCGGCGGCGCTGCGGGTGTTTCGCGAGAACGCGCTTGAGCGGCAGCGCCTGCAGGCCGAGGAGCGCGCGCGCGAGCTGGCCGAACGCGCGCGCCTCGCCTCCGAGGCAGAGGAGACCCGCCGGCGCGAGGCCGCCGAGCGCGCGCGCGACCGCGCCCAGGCCGAGGAGGCGGCGGCGCGCGACCGCGCCGAGGCCGCCCGCACCGAGGCCGGCCGGCGCGAGGCCGAGGAGCGCCGCGCCGCCGAGGCCGAGGTGCAGGCGCAGGTGGTGAGCGCGCTGGCGCTGGGGCTTGGCCACCTGTCGCGCGGCGATCTCACCCATCGCATCGACCGCGCCTTTCCCGCCGCCTACGACCAGCTGCGGCGCGATTTCAACCAGGCGATCGAGACGCTGGGCGGCGTGATCGGCGGGCTGGCCGCCTCGGCCACGGTGATCGGCAGCTCCTCGATCGGGATCTCGCAGACCTCGGCCGAGCTGTCGCGCCGGACCGAAGCCGAGGCCGCGACGCTCGAGCAGACGGCGGCGGCGCTCGACCAGCTGACCGCCGCCGTCTCCTCCTCGGCCGAGGGCGCGCGGCAGGCGAACCTGCGCGTCGCCTCGGCCCGCCAGAGCGCCGAGACCAGCCGAACGATCATGACCGACGCCATGAGCGCGATGGGCAGCATCGAAAGCTCGTCGATGCAGATCGGGCGCATCACCTCGGTGCTCGACGACATCGCCTTCCAGACCAATCTGCTGGCGCTGAACGCGGGCGTCGAGGCCGCGCGGGCCGGCGAGGCCGGGCGCGGCTTCGCGGTCGTCGCCTCCGAGGTGCGGGCACTGGCGCTGCGCGCCGCCGAGGCCGCGGCCGAGATCAACCGCCTGATCGCCGACTCGCGCGGCCATGTGCAGAACGGCGTCACCTCGGTGCGCCAGGTCGGCTCCGCGCTCGAGACCATCGTGACCGCGGTGACCGAGATCTCGGACCATGTGGCGCGGATCTCTGCCACTGCGGCGGAACAATCCGCGGGCATCGGCGAGATCAACACCTCGGTCGGCGAACTGGACGCCGCTGCCCAGCGCAATGTCGCGATGTTCGAGGAAACCGCCGCCGCCTGCGGGATGCTGGTGCAGGAGGCGGGGCAGCTGTCGCAGGCGGTGAACCGCTTCGCGGTCCCCAAGGGACCCGCGACCAGCCCCGGTCCCGCGCCGCCGCGCCGCGCCGCCTGACCCGGTGCGACGGCGGCCAAGGCGGCTGGCGTCGCCTGTCCCCGGAAGGCCGGAGCGCGCAGGGCCACGGACAGGCGGCAGGTCATCCGGCGGCCCGACGGGGCGATCCGCCTGCGATCGGCCGGTGTCGCCCCGCCATGTCGGGCGGACCCACGGCAAGACGCGCCCGTCGATGCCGCGCTGAACCCGGCCGGTGCGTGCACATCGGCTTCGACCCATGCGTATCGACGCCACGTCGCCAAGGGCGCCGTCCGGATCCGCCCCGGTGGCCGTGCCGGACAACATCCGCGCCCAGGGTTGGCGCCCGCGCAGCCGGGCCGTCACGCGGTGGTTGCGCCGGTCGCGCGCGGGCGGCAGACTGCAGGCATGGACCATCCGCTCATCGACCTGATCAACGCGCGCATCGCCAAGGCCGAGGCCGAGGGGGCGTTCGACAACCTGCCCGGGGCCGGCCGCCCGCTGCCCGAGGTCGCCGATCCCGAAAGCGCGCTGCTTGACCGGCTGCTGCGCGAGGCCGGCGCGGTACCGGAATTCGTCACCCTGTCGAAGACGCTCGCGGCCCTGCGCGCCGAGCTTCGGGCCGAGGGCGACCGCACCCGCCGCGGCGAGATCCTGCGCGAGATCTCGATGCTCGAGATCCGCATCGACCTTGCGAAGCAGGCGTATCGTCGGTGATCAGCTCTCGACGCTGAAGGTCGCCTGCCGCACCTCCCAGCCGGAGGTGCCGGTCACCGGCGCGACGATCGCGCTCAGCACCGTGCCGATCCGGCCCGCGTCCGAGCCGTCGGGATTGCGGATCCCCGACAGCACGAAGCGCTGCATCACCACCGCGGCCCCGGTGCCGACGGCGCGGACCTTGGCCTTGCCGGTCACCAGCTTGGCGCGGGCGAAGGCGCCCGCCAGCTCTCCGGCCAGAACGTTGCCGATCTCTTCCCGGCCCTCGGCCCAGGCGCCGGTCAGGGTCAGCAGGTCGGCATCCTCGGAGAACAGCGTCACCAGCGCGGCCACGTCGCGCGCGCCCCAGGCAGTGGCGAACTGCCGGGCGAAATCCTCGGGTCCGGTGAAGCTCATGCCCCGGCCCCGATTCCGGCCTCGGCCTCGACCGCAGGTTCGGGCACGATCTTGCCCGGGTTCAGCACGCCCAGCGGATCCAGCGCCTGCTTGATCGCCGCCATCACCTGCCAGCCCGCGCCGTGCTCGTCGGCCATCAGCCCGCGCTTGCCGATGCCCACGCCATGCTCGCCGGTCATCGTGCCGCCGAAGCGATGCGCCCGCGCCGCCAGCCGCGCCGCGATCCACTTGGCGCGCGACAGTTCCTCGGGGTCCTCGCGGTCGACCAGCAGGATCGCGTGGAAATTGCCGTCGCCGACATGGCCGAGGATCGGCCCGATCAGCCCCGCCTCGGCGATGTCGGCGCGGGTCTCGGCCACGGCTTCGGCCAGGCGCGAGATCGGTACGCAGATGTCGGTCACCACCGCCATCGACCCCGGCCGCAGCGCGAGGCAGGCCGGGTAGGCGCCGTGGCGCATCTTCCACAGCCTGGTGCGGTCCTCGGGCCGCTCGGCCCAGGCGAAATCGGCGCCGCCCATCTCGGTCACGATCTCGCCGAAGCGCTCGGCCTGTTCCTTGACCGCCGCGGGCGTGCCGTGGAATTCGACCATCAGGTGCGGCTTCTCGGGCAGATCGGTGCCGGCGGACTGGTTGAAGGCCGCCGCCGTCGCCTCGTCCACGAACTCGATCCGGGCGACGTCGATGCCCATCTGGATCGTCGCGATCACCGTCTCGACCGCTGCGGCGAGGCTGTCGAAGGCGCAGACCGCGGCCGTCACCGCCTCGGGCTGGCCGTGCAGGCGCAGCGTCAGCTCGGTGAAGATGCCCAGCGTCGCCTCCGAGCCGACGAACAGCCCGGTGAGATCGTAGCCGGCCGAGGACTTGCGCGCGCCCGAGCCGGTGCGGATCACCCGGCCGTCAGCCAGAACGACCTCGGCCGCCAGCACGTTGTCGCGCATCGTGCCGTATTTCACCGCCGTGGTGCCCGAGGCGCGGGTCGCGGCCATGCCGCCCAGCGTCGCGTTGGCGCCGGGGTCGATCGGGAAGAACAGGCCGGTGTCGCGCAGCTGCGCGTTCAGTGCCTCGCGGGTGATGCCGGGCTGGATGCGCGCCTGCATGTCCTCGGAGTGGATCTCGATGACCTTGTCCATGCGGGTCATGTTCAGCACGACGCCGCCCCTGACCGCCTGCGCCTGCCCCTCGAGCGAGGTGCCCGCACCCCAGGGCACCACCGGCAGGCCGTGGGCGGCGCAGATCTTCACGATCGCCGCGACCTCGGCCGTGGTCTCGGGCCAGGCCACCGCCTCGGGCGGGGTCAGCGGGAAATAGCTCTCGGATGCGCCGTGCTGCTCGCGGTCGCCGCGGGAGGTGCTGATCCGGTCGCCCAGGATGGCGGCGAGTTCGGGCAGGGCGGTGTCGATGGGCATGGGGTCCTCCGGTCAGGCGCGCACCCTACCTGCGGGCCGCGCCGGGCGAAAGGGGCCGGGCGCAGCTCTCTCGGCGTCAGCCCGAAACCGCCGCCCGAAGCCGCCCACCGGCAGCGGGGCCCGGGCCCGCGTCAGATCCGCTCGACCGCGACGCGCATCGTGTCGAAGGCGATGTGGCCGGCCAGACGCTCGGCCCGGCCGACCGGCGCCTCGTGGACCCAGGCCGCGTCGGTCATCGCGCCGTTGCTGGCGATGATGTCGAAATACTGCACGCTTTCGCTGAAAGCAGACGGCGCCCTGCGGGCGTTGCGTTCGAAAAACGCAAGCGCGAGATCGGCCTCGGGGAAGAAGACCTGCACGAGGCCGTTGGCCTCGGTCAGTTCCAGCGCGGCGTCGGTCTCGCCCAGAACGGCGCCGGCGGCGCGGACGACCCAGGTGCCCGGCAGGCGGCGGATCGCGGGTTCGGTCAGGGTGGTGAACATGGCAGTCTCCTTGGCTCCGGGGGGAGAGACCGGAACCTTGCAATCACAAGATGACGATTTCGCGTCAGAGCGGCGCGGTGGCCGTGGCAAGCCAGCCGCGCGCGGCCTCGGACAGGCGCGGCGCGATCTTCTCGGCCACGGCGGCATGATAGGCGTCGAGCCAGTCGCGCTCGGCCGCCGACAGCATCGCCGGCAGCACCAGCCTGCGGTCGATCGGCACCCAGGTCAGGGTCTCGAAGGCCAGCATCTCGCGCGCGTCCTGACCCGGCAGCTCGGGGGCGGGCACCACGGTCAGCAGGTTCTCGATCCGGATGCCGAAGCCGCCCTCGCGGTAGTATCCCGGCTCGTTCGACAGGATCATCCCGGGTTCGAGCGGCACGTCCGACACCCGGCTCAGCCGCGCCGGCCCCTCGTGCACCGAGAGATAGGCGCCGACGCCATGGCCGGTGCCGTGGTCGTAATCCATGCCGTTCAGCCACAGCGGATAGCGCGCCACGGCCTCGAGATCGCGACCGGCGCGCCCCTTGGGCCAGCGCAGGCGCGACACCGCGATCATGCCCTGCAGGACCAGGGTGAAGGCGTGCCGTTCCGCGTCGCCGATCGCGCCCACGGCGATGGTGCGGGTGATGTCGGTGGTGCCGTCGACATACTGGCCGCCCGAATCCACCAGCAGCAGCTCGCCCGGCGTCACCGCGCGGTCGGTGCCCTCGGTCACCCGGTAGTGCACGATGGCGCCGTTCGGGCCCGCGCCGCAGATCGTGTCGAAGCTGATGTCCTTCAGCGCGTTGGTCGCGCGGCGGAAGCCTTCCAGCGCCTTGACCACGGCGATCTCGGTCAGCCCGCCGCCCGGCGCCTCGGCATCCAGCCAGGCCAGGAACTCGCACATCGCCGCGCCGTCGCGCAGGTGCGCCTCGGTGGTGGCGGCGATCTCGGCCGGGTTCTTGCGCGCCTTCGGCAGCAGGCAGGGGTCCTCGGCCCGCGCGACCGCGATGCCGCGGCCGCCGAAGCCGCCGTGCTTCAGCTCTTCGAGCACCTGGCAGGGGGCCGAGGCCGGATCGACCCGCACCGGCCCGTCAAGGCCGCGCAGCGCCATGGCGAAGCTGTCGGGCGCGTGCAGGCGCACGGCTTTCGGCAGCGCCAGCCCCTCGACCTTGGCGGGATCGATGAACAGGTCGAGCGTGCCGCGCTCCGACAGGATGGCGAAGGCCTGCACCACCGGGTTCTTCGGGATGTCCGACCCGCGGATGTTCAGCAGCCACGAGATCGAATCCGGCAGCGTGATCACGCAGGCGGCCTGGCCCGCGGCCTTCAGGACGGCCGCGATCCGCGTGAGTTTATCCTCGGCAGTTTCGCCGGCGAATTCAATCGGTTGCAGCGCGACCTTGCCGCGTGCCGGCGCGGGCTGGTCCTGCCAGATCGCGTCGACCGCATTCGCGACCGGCAGCAGCCGGATCGCCGATCCGGCCAGCGCGGCCTCGATGTCGGCGATCTCCTTCGGGGTGTGCAGCCAAGGGTCGAAGCCGATGACGCCGCCGCCCGGAAGCTGACCCTTCAGCCAAGGGCCGGGCAGGGTCTCGGGCCAGGGCACCGGGGTGAAATGCGCCAGATCCACCTGCGCCTTCACCTGCACCCGGTAGCGGCCGTCGATGAAGACGCCCGCCACCGACGGCAGCACGATGGCGAACCCGGCCGAGCCGGTGAAACCGGTCAGCCAGGACAGCCTTTCGTCGCGGGCGCTGACATATTCGCCCTGCCAGGCGTCGGCGCGCGGCACGAGAAAGCCGTCAAGCTCGCGCCGCTCAAGCTCGGCGCGCAGCGCGGCAAGCCGCGGCGGGCCGTCCTGGGGGCTGGTCGGGGCATCGAAGGACTGGAACATCAGCGCATCCCCGCCGCACGGGTCATGCCGACGACGCGCGCGCGCTTGCGCGGGTCGCTGTCGAACAGCGAGGCCAGCTGCTCGGTCATCGCGCCGGCCAGCTGCTCGACATCGGTGATCGTCACCGCGCGCTGGTAGTAGCGGGTGACGTCATGGCCGATGCCGATGGCGATCAGCTCGACCGCGCGGCGCTTCTCGACCATGGCGATCACGTCGCGCAGGTGCTTTTCCAGGTAGTTCGCCGGGTTGACCGACAGGGTCGAGTCGTCCACCGGCGCCCCGTCCGAGATCACCATCAGGATCTTGCGCGCCTCGTGCCGGCCCAGCATCCGCTTGTGCGCCCATTCCAGCGCCTCGCCGTCGATGTTCTCCTTCAGCAGGCCCTCTTTCATCATCAGCCCAAGGTTCGACCGCACCCGCCGCCAGGGCGCGTCGGCCGACTTGTAGATGATGTGGCGCAGGTCGTTCAGCCGGCCCGGCTGCTGCGGGCGGCCCGCGCCCAGCCAGGACTCGCGGCTCTGCCCGCCCTTCCAGGCGCGGGTGGTGAAGCCCAGGATCTCGACCTTGACCTGGCAGCGCTCCAGCGTCCGCGCCAGCACGTCGGCGCAGATCGCCGCGATCGAGATCGGGCGCCCGCGCATCGAGCCGGAGTTGTCCAGCAGAAGCGTCACCACGGTGTCGCGGAACTCGGTGTCCTTCTCGACCTTGAACGACAGCGGCGTCGTCGGGTTGGCCACGACGCGCGCCAGGCGGCCGGCGTCCAGCGTGCCCTCCTCGCGGTCGAATTCCCAGCTGCGGTTCTGCTGGGCCTGCAGCCGGCGCTGCAGCTTGTTGGCCAGCCGCGACACCGCGCCCTTCAGCGGCTCGAGCTGCTGGTCGAGATAGGCGCGCAGCCGCTCCAGCTCGGCCGGTTCGGCAAGGTCGGCCGCGTGGATCTCCTCGTCGTACTGGGTGGTGTAGACGGCATAGTTGGGGTCGGCGTCGGAATGCGGGGCAGGGGGCGGCGGCTCCATCGGCGCGTCGCCCTCGGGCAGCTCGGCCTCCTCGCCCTCCTGCTGGTCGGCCAGATCGTCCGAGCTGACCTGCGCCTCGGCGGTGTCCTGCTGCTGCTCCTGGCTCTGCTCGGGGGCGGCCTCGGACTGGTCGTCCTGGTCCTGGTCGCGGTTCTGGCTGTCGCCCGATTCCGGTTCCTGCTCCTCGGTCGCGTCGTCGCCGGCGTCCTCGTCCTCGGTGTCGGGGTCGTCGCCCAGCTGGTCGCCATAGCCGAGGTCGGCGATCATCCGGCGCGCCAGCCGCGCGAAGGCGGTCTGGTCGGCGAGGGCCGCGTTGATGTCGTCCAGCGCGCCCTGCGCCTGTTGCTCGATGAACGGGCGCCACAGCTCCATCACGTTTTCGGCCGCCGGCGGCAGCGGCCGGCCGGTGGCGAGATGGCGCACGAGATAGCCCGCGGCGGCCGCCAGCGGCGCGTCGGTCTGGCTGCGGATCTGGCCATAGCCCTTGCGCTCGGCGTCATGGCCGATCTTGGCGTCGATGTTGCCCAGCGTGCCCGGCATGTCGCGCGCGCCCACCGCCTCGCAGCGGGCGTGCTCCATCGCCTCGAACAGGTCGCGCGCCATCTGGCCCTGCGGCGCGTAGCGACCCGAGACCTTGGGGTCGTGATAGCGGTGGCGCAGCGCGAGGCTGTCGGCGGTGCCGCGCGCCAGCAGCACCTCGTCGCGGGTCATCCGGCGGCTGACCTGCGGCAGGCGCATGGTGTCGCCGGCCATCCCCGAGGGGTCGACCGAATAGCTGACGGTCAGGTCGGGCGCGTCGGCCATGGTCTTGGCGGCCTCGGCCAGCGCCTTCTTGAAGGGATCTGCCGGGTTGTCGGAGGGTTTCGACATCGCTCGCGGGTCCTTATCGGCCCGAGGGCCGGGCCCAGTGTCTTGCCGCCCCGAAGGCGGGGCTCCGGGGGGCCGCGGCCCCCCGGCGTGTCACTTGATGCTCTGCGAGGCCGCGCTTTCGGGCAGTTCCTCGCCGAAGCAGCGCTGGTAGAACTCGGCCACGGTCTGGCGCTCGAGCTCGTCGCACTTGTTGAGGAAGGTCAGCCGGAAGGCATAGCCGAGGTTCGAGAAGATCCGCGCGTTCTGCGCCCAGGCGATGACCGTGCGCGGCGACATCACGGTCGAGAGGTCGCCGTTCATGAAGGCCGTGCGGGTCATGTCCGCAACGGTGACCATCTGGTTGATCTCCTTGCGGCCCTTCTCGGTGTTGTAATGCGGGTTCTTGGCCAGCACGATCGCCGCCTCGGCATCGTGGGACAGGTAGTTCAGCGTGGCCACCAGCGACCAGCGGTCCATCTGGCCCTGGTTGATCTGCTGGGTACCGTGGTAAAGCCCGGTGGTGTCGCCGAGGCCCACGGTGTTGGCGGTGGCGAACAGCCGGAACGACGGGTTCGGGCTGATGACCTCGTTCTGGTCCAGCAGCGTGAGCTTGCCCTCGGCCTCCAGCACGCGCTGGATCACGAACATCACGTCGGCGCGGCCGGCGTCGTATTCGTCGAAGACGATCGCGGTCGGGTTGCGCAGCGCCCAGGGCAGGATGCCCTCGTGGAACACCGTCACCTGCTTGCCGTCCACCAGCTTGATCGCGTCCTTGCCGATCAGGTCGATCCGGCTGACGTGGCTGTCGAGGTTGACGCGCACGCAGGGCCAGTTCAGCCGCGCCGCGACCTGCTCGATATGGGTCGACTTGCCGGTGCCGTGATAGCCCTGGATCATGACCCGGCGGTTGTAGGCGAAGCCCGCGAGGATGGCGAGCGTGGTGTCGGGGTCGAACTTGTAGGTCGGGTCGAAGTCCGGCACGCGCTCGGTGCGCTCGGCGAAGCCCTTCACCTTCATGTCGGTGTCGATCCCGAAGACCTCGCGGACCGAGATCTCCTCGGTCGGTTTCGCGTTCACGTCCAGCGTTCCGTCAGCCATCGTCCAGATCCTTCTGACCGGCGTCCCGCCGATGCGGCGCCGGTCCTTGCGGTTTGCCGCCCCGGCGCCGCGCCCGGGCCGGGGGTCCGGACCTGCACGGCGCTGACTTCGCCGCCCCGGGGCCGGGCGGCGCACCCGGGATTGATGGAACATTCGCGGCGGGGGTGCAAGGGCGGGGCCCTGCAAAAGCGGCGGTCCGGTGCGGGGAACGTCCGGGCGGGGCGGCACGTTGATGCCGCGACGCGGCGCAACCCGCCGCCCGCACGCAAGCCTACACGGAAGGAACACCCGCATGACCCCGACGACCCGCTTCGCCGACCGCACCGTGATCGTCACCGGCGCCTCCTCGGGCATCGGCGCCGGCATCGCGCGCCGCTTCGCCGACGAGGGCGCGAATGTCGTGCTGGTCGGGCGCGACCGCGCCAAGCTCGACCGCGCCGCCGCCGCCTACGACCCCGCGCGCAGCCTCGCCGTCGCCGCCGACATCGGCGTGCCGGCGGATGCCCGCGCGATCGTCGAGGCCGCGACCGCCCGCTTCGGCGGCATCGACGTGCTGGTCAACAATGCCGGCATCGCGGTGATGGGCCGGATCGACGAGGTCGCGCCCGAGGACTGGCAGAAGGTGATCCAGACCGATCTCACCGGCACCTATCTCGTGACCCGCGCCGCCTGGGAGGCGCTGCGGGCCTCGGGCGGGAATGTCGTCAACGTCTCCTCGGTCTCGGGGACGGGCGGCGACTGGGGGATGTTCGCCTACAACGCGGCCAAGGGCGGGGTCACCAATCTCACCCGCGCGCTCGCGCTCGATGCCGGGACCTCGGGCATCCGCGTCAACGCGGTCAACCCCTCCTTCACCCGCTCCGACCTGACCGAGGACATGTTCGAGGACGCGGAGCTCGTTGCGAAATTCGTCGAGCGCATCCCCCTCGGCCGCCCGGCCGAGCCCGAGGACATCGCCGGCGTCGTGGCCTTCCTCGCCTCGCCGGACGCGCGCTTCGTCAACGGCGTCAACCTCGCCGTCGACGGCGGCCTCTCCGCATCGAACGGCCAGCCCGCCCAGGCCTGAAGCCGGTCCGCGCCCCGCTCCTCGACTTTGTCGAAATATCCCGGGGGAGGGCCGGCACGGCCCCGGGGGCAGCGCCCCCGTCCGCCCGCGCCGCCGGCGCGCCGGATACCCCGGGTCGCGCCGCCGCCAAACCTCGCGGCCCGCTCGCTGCCCGCTCCGGTCAGCTGTCGCGGAAGTTGCGGCTTTCCTTGATCTGGTCCCAGGCCCAGACCACTTCCTGCAGCCGATCCTCGTCCGAGCGGTCGCCGCCGTTCATGTCGGGGTGCAGGTCCTTGACCAGCGACTTGTACTGCTTGCGGATCTCGGCCTTGGTCCAGTTGTCGCGGGCGTCGAGGATCTCGATCGCCTTGCGCTCGGTCGGCGGCAGCTTGCGTGTCGCGCCCGAGGTGGGGCCCCGGCCGGGGTTCTGGGTCGCGTTCTCGCCCAGGATCTGGTGCGGGTCGTCGATGCCGAGCCGCGCCCAGGCGCGGTCCTCCTCGCCCATCTTGGCGAAGGGCTTGGTCTCGCGGCCCCAGACCCGGTCCTTGTCGATGAACTTCTGGAACTCGTCCTCGGTCGAGCCCTGGAAGAAGTTCCATTTCAGGTTGTACTCGCGGGCGTGGTCCTTGCAGAACCAGAAGAACTCGTCGAGCTGGTCGGGCGACTTCGGGGCCCGGTACTGGCCCTGTTCCTCGCAGCCCGGGTGGTCGCAGACCCGGGTCGATGTGTCGATGGCGCCGGACATGCCGCGCCGGCCCTTGGTGCGCTTCTTCTTGTCGGAAGAGACGCGCAGATCAAAGCCGAAGGGGTCGTTCTTGCTCATGCCGCTGCCTGCCCTGTCACTGCCAGCCCTGTTCGAGTCGGGACCGCGATTTTAGGGTTTTTCGCGCGCAGGTGAAGGGGGGCGATCCGCCGCAGCTGCACTTTCTTCGCAGCTGCAGCAGGATGCCGCCGGCCCGGCCGCATCCGCCGCGGCACCCTGCGCGCGCGCTCTCACTCGCGCCCGTCACGCGCCGCCGTCACTCGCCGCGGGGGGCCGGTCCCAGCGCGGGCGCGCGGGCGCTGCCCTCGCCGCCCGCGGCGGTCCCCAGCCCCGGCGCGGCGCCGGCGGCGGGCTTCGCATCGGGCTTGGCTTCGGGCTTGGTCGCGGCCTGGCCCTGGCCGCCCGCGGCGGCGGGCTGGACCGGCCGCGCGGTCTGGGCGCGGGCCTTAAGCGCGCTCACCAGCCCCAGGGTGCGGGCCGCGGCCGCGGCGCTGGTGCCGCCGGCCACCGCCTCGCCCGAGTCGGTGCCGTCATTGGCGGGCGCCGGCACGCGCGCGGGCCCCGCAACCGGCGCCGCGACGGCAGGCGGCACGGTGGCCGCGCCGGTTTGGGCCGCGGTCTGGGTTGCGGCCTGAACCACCGGGCGGCGGAAGGTCAGCAGGTTCTGGTAGGTCGTGGTGCGCCCGGTCAGGCCGGTGCGCTCCTCGCAGGGCAGGGTGTCCGACCGGACGTATTCCCAGCCCTGCGCGGCCTCGGTGTTCATCAGCTCTGTCAGCACATGGGCGAACCGGTCGGCCGTGGTCTTCAGCCCGCGCACCTTCTCGCCCCGGGCCGGCGCCGGCACCACCTTGTATTCGTATCGCTGCATGTGCCCTCTTTCCGTCGCGCTGGTTCGCGATCCTTCGCGCAAGGTTGTCGCCCGCCGAGGGGGGCGAGCGCAAGACAAAGCCGCCGACAGCTTCGTGATCGGACGCGCCCTCCCGGACCCGGCCGATCGGTGCCGGCCCGCCGGTGCCGGGGCTGCGCCGCGAAAGGGGGGGGCGCGAACGGGGGGCCGTGGAAGAGGGACGGCGCCGGGGGCGACGGCGCGCGGCCGGGCTGGCCGGGGCTAGAGCCCCAGCTTCGCCGCGACGATCGCCTGCACCGCGGCCGGGTTGGCCTTGCCGCCCGAGGCCTTCAGCACCTGGCCGGTGAACCAGCCCGCGAGCTTGGGGTTCTGCTTGGCCTTCTCGACCTGCGCGGGGTTCGCGGCGATGATCTCGTCGACCATGCCCTCGATCGCGCCGGTGTCGGTGACCTGCTTCATGCCGCGCGCCGCCGCGACCTCGGCCGCGTCGCCGCCCTCGGTCCACAGGATCTCGAACAGGTCCTTGGCCATCTTGCCCGACAGGTCGCCCGCCGCCATCAGGTCGAGGATGCCGCCCAGCTGCGCCGCCGACAGCGGCGAGGTCTCGATCGACAGCCCCTCCTTGTTCAGGCGGCCGAACAGCTCGTTGATCACCCAGTTCGCGGCCTGCTTGCCGTCGCGGCCCTCGGCCACGGCCTCGAAGAAGGCGGCGTTCTCCTTCTCGGCGGTCAGGACGCTCGCATCGTAGTCGGTCAGGCCGAAATCGCCCATGTAGCGCGCCTTCCGCGCGTCGGGCAGCTCGGGCATGGTCGCGGCGATGTCGTCGACCCAGGCCTGCTCGATCTCCAGCGGCAGCAGGTCGGGGCAGGGGAAGTAGCGGTAGTCATGCGCCTCTTCCTTCGACCGCATCGAGCGCGTCTCGCCCTTGTCGGGATCATAGAGGCGGGTTTCCTGCACCACCTTGCCGCCGTCCTCGACGATGGCGATCTGGCGGCGCGCCTCGTAGTCGATCGCGGCCTGGATGAAGCGCAGCGAGTTCATGTTCTTGATCTCGCAGCGCGTGCCCAGCACGCCGAAGTCGCCGGTCGCGATGAATTTCTCGTAGTCGCCGGGGCGGCAGACCGAGACGTTGACGTCGGCGCGCAGGTTGCCGTTCTGCATGTTGCCGTCGCAGGTGCCGAGATAGCGCATGATCTGGCGCAGCTTGGCGACATAGGCCGCCGCCTCTTCGGGGCCGCGGATGTCGGGGCGGCTGACGATCTCCATCAGCGCGACGCCGGTGCGGTTGAGGTCGACGAAGCTCATCGCCGGGTCCATGTCGTGGATCGACTTGCCCGCGTCCTGCTCCAGGTGGATGCGCTCGATGCGCACGCGCCGCGCGACGCCCGGGCCCATCTCGACGATCACCTCGCCCTCGCCGACGATCGGGTGGTAGAGCTGGCTGATCTGATAGCCCTGCGGCAGGTCGGGGTAGAAGTAGTTCTTGCGGTCGAAGGCCGAGCGCAGGTTGATCCCGGCCTTGATCCCGAGGCCCGTCCGCACCGCCTGGGCCACGCAGAACTCGTTGATCACCGGCAGCATCCCGGGCATCGCCGCGTCGACGAAGGCCACGTTGGCGTTGGGCTCGGCGCCGAAGGCGGTCGAGGCGCCCGAGAACAGCTTCGCGTTCGAGGCGACCTGGGCATGCACCTCAAGGCCGATCACCAGTTCCCAGTCTTCCTTGGCACCCGAGATCACCTTCGGGGTGGGGGCGGTATAGGTCAGATCGAGCATCGGGGCCTCGCTTTCGTCGTTCCCGCCCTCATACGGCGCAGGCGCGCGCTCGGCAACTGCCGCGGCCCATCCGGGTGCCGTCCGCCGTGGGCCCACCGTGGCCCGCGCGCCATGATGGACGAAAGGGTTTCCATCCGATGAATGCGGTTTTCGCTTTTCGGCGAGATTTCGCCGAAGGGGCGAGGATCCGCCGAGGCGGATTTTCGCGAATTGTCAGAATCTCCCCCGCCGTCCAGAAACCCTCCGCCGGGCGCGGATCCGGTGCAAGCCTCCGGACCCGATGCGACAGACACTCGCCTGCCTCAGCGCTCCCGCTCTTCTCGTCGCCGCCACGGCCCTGTCGGGCTGCATGCAGACCGGCGACGGCTTCGACGAGCCCCCGGCGATGCGCTGGGATCACCGGCCCGAGGCGGCGGAGTGGACGCAGGCGGCGATCTCGGCCCTGGCAAGCGACGGCGCGGTGCTGGCCACCACGGTGCCCGCCGATATCGAGACCTTCTGCCCGAACTACGCGGAGGCCTCGCTCGAGGAGCGGCAGGCGTTCTGGTCGGGGCTGTTCTCGGCGCTGGCGCAGTTCGAAAGCACCTGGAACCCGAAGGCTTCGGGCGGCGGCGGCGCCTGGATCGGCCTGCTGCAGATCGCGCCCTCGACCGCGCGGGCCTATTCCTGCGACGCGACCTCGACCTCGGGGCTGAAGGACGGCGCGGCCAATCTCAGCTGCGCGGTGAAGATCGCCGCCCGGCAGGTGCCGCGCGACAACGCGATCGTCGACAACGGCGCCCCGGGCTGGGAAGGCCTTGCCCGCGACTGGGCGCCGATGCGCTCGTCGACCAAGGTCAAGGCGATGGCCGCCTGGACCTCCAAGCAAAGCTACTGCGTCAAGCCGGGCAGCCGCGCCTGACGCGGGCCCGCACGGCGGGCCCTTTCCGCGCTGCCCGCCCAAGCACCGCCGCCGGCCCTAGGCCGCGCGGCGTCTTTTCTGTCGGGGGACTGCGCGCGGACCGGGTCGGGGCGTCAGGCGGCGGTCAGATGCTCGATCACGATCCCGATCCCGAGGCCGACCAGCGCCAGCCCGCCCAGCCCCTCGGCCCAGCGGCCGAAGCGCGCGCCCAGAAGCCGGCCGGCCAGCATCCCCGTCGTCGACATCAGCATCGTCGCCAGCCCGATCGCCAGCGCCACGATCCAGATGTTGACGTCCAGGAACGCCAGCGACACCCCCACCGCCGCCGCGTCGATCGAGGTGCCGAGCGCCGTCGCCATCAGCGCGAGCAGCCCCTGCGCGGCGGGCGCCTCGGCCTCGCGCGGGCCCATCGCCGCCATCACCATCCGCCCCCCGACCAGCGCCAGAAGCCCGAAGGCGATCCAGTGGTCGACCGCGGTGACGAAGCCCGCCGCCGCCACCCCCAGCGCCCAGCCGACGACCGGCGTCACCGCCTCGACCGCGCCGAAGACCGCGCCGGTGCGCAGCGCCGCCCCCAGCCGCGGCCGGCCGCGCGCCTGCGCGCCGCGCCCGAGCGAGGCGATGAGCGCGTCGATGGACATGCCGATGGCAAGAACGCCGATCGAGATCGGGGACATGGGACTTCTCCGGTCCGGGCGAGAGGGCAGACGCATGGCGGCCCCCCGCCCGGGAGGAAGCACGAAAACGCCACGGTCTCGCATGGCCGGCCGCAGCTGCGGACCGGCTGGACGCGCCACGCGGAGCGCTCTCCGCGACGGTGTTGACGCGCCCCCGGCCAGCCTGGCCGGACGCTACTCCCCGATGCCGCCCATCTGGCATTGCCGGGAATAATTGTCAATCTTTGCAGGTGCTTGTGAACCTGCGTCTCAGTCGCAACTTCTTGTCAGCCGACGGTCAGCGAGTGACCGCCGGGGCCGGACGGGCCCCGCTTCAGCCGCCGATCGCCGCGCGCCGGCCGCGCCGCGCCAGAAGCTTGCGGCTGACCTCGACCATCGAGATGCCGGGGCCGTTCAGCTCGCCCAGGGCCAGCGTCTCGCGCTTGAGCATCTCGATGCCGTCCTGCGAGGTCTCGGGCAGGCGGTCGGGCATGATCGGGCGGCCGATGTTGATCCGGTAGGGCTGGCGGGCCTTGTTCAGCATCTCGTGGAACAGGGTGATGTCGCGCAGCGTCGGGTGGATCAGGTCGAAGAGGTAGAACAGGATCGAGTTGCGCGACCGGATGTTGAGCGGGATCACCGGCAGGTCGTACTTGCGCGCGATCATCGCCGCGGACGGCATCCACTCGCGTTCGTAAAGCCGCAGGCCGCGGCGCTTGGCCAGCCGCCCCGAGGGGAAGATGACGCCAAGCCGCCCCTTGTCGATCGCCTCGCGCGTCAGCGACATCGTCTCGCGGGTCTTGGCCAGCGTGCGCTTCTCCTGGCGCCACTCGACGGGCAGGATCAGGCTTTCCATCTGCGGCAGGATCCGCAGGATGTCGCTGTTGGCATAGATGAACAGGTCGGGCCGGATCGGCTGCAGGATGTGCCACAGCATGATACCGTCGGCGATGCCGGTCGGGTGGTTGGCGACGATCAGCGCCGGGCCGTTGCGGGGAATGTTCTCGATCCCCGAGACCTGCAGGTCCTTGGCGATGACCTCGGCCACGGTGCCCATGATCACCTCGGTCGGCGCGTATTCGACCTTGCGGCCGATGGCGAGCGTCTTCGGATAGCCAAGAAGCGACGTCAGCACGCGCTGCGCAAGCTCGTGGTGCGGCCGGCCGGAAAACATCCAGGGCGCGCGCTCTGCGATCAGCGGGTCGATCTTGTCTTTCATGGCGCACTCCGAGCACGAGGTGACAACAGCATTATGACAGGCAGGTTCCCGCCGCCAGTCGGTTGCGGCCGGAAAGCCGCGATCGGCGGCATCCCGCACCCGTTTTGCAAGGCTGGCGGCGGGGCTGTCAGGTGCCTGCGGGATCGGCGCCGGCGGCGCGGATGCGCCCCACCATCTCGGCGGTGTCGCGGCTGAGGCCGGGGGCGGCGGCGATCCGCGCCAGCGCCTCGGCGGCCTGGCCGCGGCGGTCGGCGTCATAGCGCGTCCAGGTCTCGAAGGCCGTCGACATCCGCGCCGCGGTCTGCGGGTTCAGCGCGTCCAGGCGGATCAGCCAGTCGGCAAGGAACCGATAGCCCGCGCCGTCGGCGGCGTGGAAGCCCGCGTGGTTGCCGGTCAGCCCGCCGATCAGGCTGCGGAAGCGGTTGGGGTTCTTCCAGTCGAAATCGGCGTGCCGGGCCAGCCGCTCGGCCACCGCGACCGCGGCCTCGGGCCGGGCCTGCAGCGGCTGGATCAGGAACCACTTGTCGATCACCTGCCGGTTGCCGGCCCAGCGGTCGTGGAAGGCGGCAAGCTCGGGCGCGCCGCGCCCGGCCTCGAGCAGGCAGCCGAGCGAGCCGAGGCTTTCGGTCATCGTCGCCGCCGCCGCGTGAATCCGCGCCGCCTCGGCCCCGCCGTCGATCCGGCTCAGCAGCGCCAGAAGCGCCATGCGCAGCGCGCGCCGCCCGCCCTGGTCGGCATCGGGGCGGAAGTCGCCGCCGACCGCGAGATCCGCGATCATCGCGCCCAGCCGCGGCGACAGCCGCTCGGCCAGCGCCCGCGCCAGCCGCTCGCGGCCGGCGTGGATCGCGTCGGGGTCGGGCGTGCGGCCCGCGTCGTGCAGCGCCTGCGCCAGGTCGTCCTCGCCCGGCAGCCGCAGGCACAGCGCGCGGAACGCCGGGTCGAGCGTCGCGTCCGTCGCCACCGCCTCGAGCCCCGCCAGCAGGTCGGGGGCGGGGGCCGCGCCCTCGGCGATCATGGTCACCAGCACCTCGCGCGCCAGTGCCCGGCCCGCCTCCCAGCGGTTGAACGGGTCGGTGTCATGCGCCAGCAGGAAGGCGCGCTCGCCGGGGGGCGGGGCCCGGTCCAGCACCACCGGCGCCGAGAAGCCGCGCAGGATCGAGGGGACGGGGCGCGCCGCAAGCCCGTCGAAGCGGAAGCTCTGCGTCGCCTCTGTCATCTCCAGCACCCGGGTCGGCAGCACCTCGTCGCCATTGGGGTTCAGCAGGCCGAGCGCGATCGGGATCACCCGCGGCGGCTTGTCGTCCTGGCCCGGCGTGGGCTTCGTGTTCTGGGTGAAGGTCAGGGTGTAAGTGCCCGCGTCATAGGCCTCCTGCACGCCCAGCCGCGGGGTTCCGGCATCGGTGTACCAGCGCTTGAACTGCGCAAGGTCGCGGCCCGTCGCCTCCTCGAACACCGCAAGCCAGTCCTCGATCGTCGCGGCGTCGCCGTCGTGGCGGTCGAAATACAGGTCCAGCGCGCGGCGATAGCCCTCGTCGCCGACCAGCCGCTTGAGCATGCCGATCACCTCGGCGCCCTTCTCGTAGACGGTGGCGGTGTAGAAGTTGTTGATCTCGATGTAGCTGTCGGGCCGGACCGGATGGGCGAGCGGCCCCATGTCCTCGCGGAACTGGCGCGCGCGCAGCGTCATCACGTCGTCGATGCGCTTCACCGGCGCGGACCGCATGTCGGCGGTGAACTGCTGGTCGCGGAAGACCGTCAGCCCCTCCTTCAGGCACAGCTGGAACCAGTCGCGGCAGGTGATGCGGTTGCCGGTCCAGTTGTGGAAATACTCGTGCGCGATGATCCCCTCGATCCGCTCGAAATCCATGTCGGTCGCGGTCTCGGGGCTGGCGAGGACCCACTTCGAGTTGAAGATGTTCAGCCCCTTGTTCTCCATCGCGCCCATGTTGAAGTCGTCGACCGCGACGATGTTGAAGACGTCGAGGTCATATTCGCGGCCATAGACCCGCTCGTCCCAGTCCATCGACCGGATCAGCGATTCCATCGCCCAGGCGCAGCGGTCGATATCGGCCGGGCGCACCCAGATGTTGAGCGCGACCTCGCGCCCCGAGGCGGTGGTGAAGGCGCCGGGATGCGCCTTCAGGTCGCCCGCGACCAGCGCGAAGAGATAGGCGGGCTTCGGCCAGGGGTCTTCCCACTCGGCCCAGCCCGGGCCCGCCGCGACCGGGTTGCCGTTCGACAGCAGCACCGGCAGGTCGCTTTCGATGCGGACCCGGAACGGCGCCATCACGTCGGGGCGGTCGGGGTAATAGGTGATCTTGCGGAAGCCCTCGGCCTCGCACTGGGTGCAGAACATGCCGCCCGACATGTAGAGCCCCTCCAGCGCGGTGTTGCCCGCGGGGTCGATCTCGACCTCGGCCTGCCAGACGAAGCCGTCGGCCGGCAGCCGGTCGGCGGGCACCGTCAGCCCCGCCGGCGTCACCGCGATCGTCGCCGGGTCCAGCGCCGCGCCGTCGATCGCCAGCGACACGATCCCCAGCCGCTCGCCGTCCAGCACGAGGTCGCCCGCCGCAACCCCGGGGTTCGGCGCGAAGCGGATCGTGGACAGCACCCGCGTCGTCTTCGCCGCCAGCCGGAAGGTCAGCGCGACCTGCTCGATCTTCCAGGGGTACGGCCGGTAGTCGGCAAGCCGGGTGGCGCTGTGGGCGGGGGCGGTGTCGGCTTGCATGGCATGTCCTTTTCGGCGCGGTGCCGGTCGCGGCGACCGGCCGCCAAAGGGTAGGTCCGGCCGCGCGCCGCTTCAACCGCATCCGCTGCGGCACCGGACTGCCGCGCAAACGGGCATCTGCCGAGATGCGCGGCATGCTGTGCATCCGGGGCCTTTCTCTGCCGGGCGCGCCCCCATATGTTGGGCCCATGCGACATCTGGCGAATGAGGAGGCGGCGATGTCCCGTGGCCCCGGCAAACGGCCCGTGATCGGGATCATCAGCAATGCCGCTGTCATCAATGACAGCTATCCGGCCCATACCGGCGGGATCATGAACTCGACGGCCGTGGCCCAGGTGGCCGGCGGCCTGCCGCTGCTGATCCCCTCGGACCCGCGGCTGGTGACGGTCGAGGACCTGCTGGCGACCTGCGACGGCTTCCTGCTGACCGGCGGGCGGCCCAACGTCCACCCCTCGGAATACGGCGAGGAGGAGACCGAGGCCCACGGCACCTTCGACCGCGCCCGCGACGCGATCACCCTGCCGCTGATCCGCGCCTGCGTCGAGCGCGGGCAGCCGTTCCTGGGGGTCTGCCGCGGCTTTCAGGAGGTCAACGTGGCGCTCGGGGGGACGCTGTACCCCGAGATCCGCGACCTGCCGGGCCGGATGAACCACCGCATGCCCCCCGACGGCACGATCGAGGAGAAGTTCGCGCTGCGCCACAAGGTGACCTTCACCGAGGGCGGGCCGTTCCAGCGGCTGCTGGGCGCGCGCGAGGTGATGACCAACACGCTGCACGGGCAGGGGATCAAGGCGGCCGGGGCGCGCATCGTCATCGACGGCCTCGCCCCCGACGGCACGCCCGAGGCGATCTATGTCAAGGACGCGCCGGGCTTCACCCTGTCGGTGCAGTGGCACCCCGAGTGGAATGCCGCCAACGACCCGGTCTCGCGCCCGCTGTTCGAGGCCTTCGGTCGCGCCGCCCGCGACTGGGCCAACTGCCCGGTGCGCAGCGCCGACCGGCGGCTGTCGGCCTGAGCGGACCGCGCCCGCCACTGCCCCCGCCACTGCCCTGTGCGGGGCGTTCGGGGCTGCGGTCGCGGGCGTCATCACCATCGGGTGAATTCCCGAGCGTTTCGTTCGGATTTCGGCTGGACCTTGGTCCCCCGGGGCGCTAGGCCAAGGGATGTTCCCGCGTGAAGCCATTGAGAGCCACACGCTTTCCCAGCCGCCGGAGGCTTCCGCGATGCGCCCCCTTCTGACGTCCACCATCCTCGCCACCCTGCTGACGCTGCCCGGCCTTGCCCAGGCGATGAGCCTTCAGACCGCGCGCGGCCCGGTCGAGATCGACGCCGTGCCCGAGCGGGTGGTGGTCTTCGACATCGCCGCGCTCGACACGATCGAGGCGCTGGGCGTGCAGCCGGTGGGCGTGCCCGACAAGCTTTACGTCCCCTACCTGCAGCCGGGCGAGGCCGAGGCGGTGGGCACGCTGTTCGAGGCGAACCTGGAGGCGGTCGCCGCGCTCGAGCCCGACCTGATCATCATCGGCGGCCGCTCGGCCGAGCAGTTCGACGCGCTGTCGCGCATCGCGCCGGTGGTGGACATGACCATGCCCGCCGATGTCGCCGCCGCCACCGAGGCGCGGATCCGCAGCTATGGCGAGCTGTTCGGCAAAGAGGACCGCGCGGCCGAGCTGGTCGATGCCTATGACGCGAGGCTGGCCGAGGTCGAGGCCGCGGCCGCGGGCCGGGGCTCGGCGCTCGTCGTGATGGCGAACGGGCCGAAGCTGTCGGCCTATGGCGCGGGGTCGCGCTTTGGCTGGCTGAACCAGACGCTGGGCCTGACCGAGGCGCATCCGGGGCTGGAGGTCGCGGGCCATGGCGACGCGATCTCGATGGAATTCATCGCCGAGACCGACCCCGACTGGCTGCTGGTCATCGACCGGGCCGTCGCGATCGGCCGCGAGGCCGAGGACGGCACCGCGCAGGCGACGCTGGACAACGCGCTGATCAAGGGCACCAAGGCCGCGAAGGCGGGGCAGGTGGTGTACCTGACGCCGGGCCCGCTCTATATCGCCGGCGGCGGCTACCGGCAGATGATGGGCACGCTCGACGAGATGCTCGCGGCCTTCGGCAAGGGCGCCTGACCGCCCGATGCCCCGCAACCCGGCCTATCTCTTCGGCCTCGCGCTGATCCCGCTGGCGCTGGCGAGCCTGCTCGTCGGCGCGGCGGGGCTGGGGACCGGGGCGCTGGGCGGGGCCGAGGGCTGGCTGGTGCTGACGCAGTCGCGCTGGCCGCGCACGCTGGCCGTGATCCTGACCGGCGCCGCGCTGTCGGTGGCGGGGGTGGTGATGCAGCAGCTGGTGCGCAACCGCTTCGTCGAGCCCGGCACGACCGGGACGGCCGAGGGCGCGGCGCTGGGCCTGCTGGCGGTGAATGCCGGCGCCCCCGGCGCGCCGATCTGGATGCAGATGCTGGCGGCCTCGGCGGCGGCGCTGGCCTCGACCTGGCTGTTCCTGCGCCTCGTGCGGCGGCTGCCGCCGCGCGAGGTGCTGCTGGTGCCGCTGGTCGGGATGATCCTCGCGGGCATCCTGCAGGCGGTCGTGACCTTCGTCGGCTGGGAGACGGACCTGCTGCAGTTCGTCTCGGTCTGGCTGATGAGCGGCGAGTTCTCGGGCGTGATCGCGGGGCGCTACGAACTTCTGTGGGTGGCGGGGGCGGCGGCGGTGCTGGCGTTTCTCGCGGCGGACCGCTTCGCGATCCTGGGCCTCGGCGAGGACCGCGCCACCAGCCTGGGGCTGAAGCCCGAGGCGGTGATGCGGCTGGGCCTTGTCGTCGTGGCGGTGGTGACGGCGATGGTGGTGGCGACGGTGGGGATGGTGCCCTTCGTCGGCCTCGTCGTGCCCAACATCACCCAGCGCCTGATGGGCGACAACCTGCGCCGCTCGCTGCCCGCGACGGCGCTGGGCGGGGCCGCGCTGGTGCTGGCCTGCGACCTGCTGGGCCGGCTCGTGCGCTATCCCTACGAACTGCCCGTCGGGTCGGTGCTGGGCGTGCTGGGCGCCGGCATCTTCCTGTGGCTGCTGTGGCGGAGGCCGGGTCATGTCCGACGCGCTGGCTGAGGCGATGCCCGCCCGGGCCGACCGCCGCCGCGCCCCGGCCGGGCGCCCGGCCGGGCTGTGGCTGGCGGCGGCCGCGCTGGTCGTGGTCTGCGCGCTCTGGCTGGTGCTGGGCCTCGGGCGCGGCTGGGCCTTCATCCTGCAGCTCCGGGCCGAGAAGCTGGCGGGGATGCTGATCGTCGGCGCCTCGGTCTCGGTCGCGACGGTGCTGTTCCAGACCGTCAGCCGCAACCGGATCCTGACCCCGCAGATCATGGGGTTCGACGCGCTCTACATGCTGGGGCAGGTGCTGCTGATCGCCTCGCTGGGTGTGGTGGGCTATGCCAGCCTGCCGGCGGGGCCGAAGTTCCTGGCCGAGACGGTGGTGATGACCGCGGCGGCGCTGGCGCTGTTCGGCACGCTGCTGACGCGGGCGGGGGGCGGCGATGTCGCGCGGATGATCCTGACCGGGGTGATCCTCGGCGTGCTCTTCCGCTCGCTCGGGGGGCTGGTGCAGCGGGCGATGGACCCCAACGACTTCGCGATGGTCCAGGCCGCGAGCTTCGCAAGCTTCAGCCGCATCGACCCGGTGGTGCTGGCCTGGGCCGCGCCGGTGGCGATCGCGGCGATGGCGGCGGCGCAACGGCTGGCCGGGCGGCTCGACGTGCTGGCGCTGGGGCGCGATCCGGCGGTGTCGCTGGGGCTGCTGCACGACCGGCTGATGGTGGCGGCGCTGTCGCTGACGGCGGTGCTGGTCGCGGTCTCGACGGCGCTGGTGGGGCCGGTGGCCTTCCTGGGGCTGATCACCGCGGGGCTCGGGCGCTGGCTCGCGGGCTCGGCCCGGCACGCGCGGCTGATCCCGGGGGCCGCGCTCGCGGGCGGGGTGCTGGTCGTGGGCGGGCAGTTCCTGTTCGAGCGGGTGCTGGGCATGGCCGGCACGCTGAGCGTGGTGATCGAATTCGCCGGGGGGCTCGTGTTCCTCGGCCTGCTGCTGAAGGGCAAGGTCAGATGACGCGGACCGCAACCGACACCGCGCGCGGGATCGCGATCGCGGGGCTGTGCCACCGGATCGGGACGGCGCAGATCCTGCACGACATCGACCTCGCGATCCCGGCGGGCAAGGTCACGGCGCTGATCGGGCCGAACGGCGCGGGCAAGTCGACGCTGCTGCGCCTCGTCGGCCGGCTGGTGCCCTGCGACCGCGGCCGGATCGAGATCGACGGCCGCGACGTGACGCACACCGACACGACGGAGCTTGCGCGCCATGTCGCGATCCTGGGCCAGGACACGCCGCTCGCCAGCCGGCTGACGGTGGCAGAGCTGGTGGCCTTCGGCCGCTGGCCGCACCACCGCGGCCGGCCGCGGATCGACGACGACCTGGTCGTCACCGCCGCGATCGAGCGCTTCGGCCTCGCGCCGATGGCGCACCGCTTCCTCGACGAGCTGTCGGGCGGCCAGCGCCAGCGCGCCTTCCTCGCGATGACCTTCGCGCAGTCGACGCCCTGGATCCTGCTCGACGAGCCGCTGAACAACCTCGACATGTCCCATGCCCGGTCGCTGATGCGCGAACTGGGGCGCCTGCGCGACGAGGGCAAGAGCATCGTCGTCGTGGTGCACGAGGTGAACTATGCCGCCGCCTGGGCCGACCACGTGATCGCGATGAAGGACGGCCGCGTCGCCGCCGAGGGCCCGCCTGCCGAGGTGCTGACCCCCGCCATCCTCGGGCCGCTCTACGACATGGAACTGGAGGTGGCGGTGATCAACGGCCGCCCGATGGTCCTTCACCACCTCTGACCCGCCCGCTTTCGCCTTGGTCCAAATATCCCGGGGGTGAATTGGCCGCAGGCCAAGAGGGGGCGGCGCCCCCTCGCTTTCCCTGCCGCCGCCTGCCCAAGAAACCGGCGCCTGCCTCCTGCGCCCGAAAACCTCGCGCCGCGGAAGGCACTTGGCCCCTTGATCCCGCCAAGCCCGCGCGTGCAGATTGGGCGGACGTCAGCAAGGAGCGCCGGCATGCACGAGCGGGGATGGTGGGAGCGCTTCCGGCGCAGCGAGGATGCCGCGGGGCTCGCGCTGATCTCGCCGACGCTGATCGTGGGGCTGGCGCTGCTGGCGGCGCCGCTCGGGCTGATGGTGATCTATTCCTTCCTCACCGACAGCAGCGTCCCGGCCTCGGTCGAGTGGGTCTTCACGCTCGAGAACTACCGCGCGATCTTCGCCGAGCGGCTGTATACCGCGATCCTCGAACGCTCGCTCTATGTCTCGGTGCTGGTGACGGCGGTGACGGTGCTGCTGGCCTTCCCGGTGGCCTATTACGTCAGCTTCCACGTCGCGCCCAACCGCAAGTCGCTGTGGCTGTTCCTGATCACCATCCCGTTCTGGACCAGCTACCTGATCCGGGTGTTCCTGTGGAAGGTGATCCTGGGCTACAACGGCGTGGTGAATTCCGGGCTGAAGACGCTGGGCCTGATCGACGATCCGCTGTCCTTCCTGCTCTACAACGTCAATTCCATCGTCATCACGCTGGCCCATGCCTATGCGCCCTTCGCGATCCTGCCGATCTTCGTCGCGCTGGAAAAGATCGACCGCTCGCTGCTCGAGGCGGGGCAGGACCTGGGCGAAAGCCGGCTGATGACCTTCTGGCGCGTCACGCTGCCGCTGGCGATGCCGGGGGTGGTGGCGGCGGTGCTGATCGTGCTGATCCCGACCGTGGGCGACTACGTCACCCCCGAGGTGATCGGCGGCGGCAAGATCCCGATGATCGCGAACCTGATCCAGAACCGGATGCTGGGGCTCGACAACCGGCCGCTCGGCGCGGCGCTCGCGGTCGTCGCGATGGCGGCGGTGGGGCTTCTGAGCCTCGCCTTCGTGCTGGCCAACCGCCGGTTCCTGAAGAAGAACGCGCGCTGAGGGGGGCCATGCGATGAAATCCAACGGCTTCGGGCTGAAGACCTACGCGATCCTCTACCTCGTGTTTCTCTATGCCCCGATCGTCCTGCTGCCGCTCTTCGCGTTCAACGACGCGACGATCATCTCGTTCCCGCTGCGCGGCTTCACCACCAAGTGGTTCGAGGCGATGGCCGCCGACACCACGCTGCGCACGGCGCTGACCAATTCGCTGATCGTGGCGGTGACCTCGGCGGTGGCGGCCACGGTGCTGGGCATCTTCGCCGCCCGCGCCTCGACCCGCTACGACTTCCGCGGCAAGGGCCCGATCATGGGGCTGATCATGCTGCCCCTGGTGCTGCCCGACATCCTGATCTCGCTCTCGCTGCTGATGGTGCTGCTGGGGGTGGGCTTCACGCTCAACCTCGGCACGGTGATCATGGGCCACACGCTGGTCTGCACCCCCTTCGCCATCGCGATCCTGACCGCCAGCTTCAACAGCCTCGACCGCTCGCTGGAAGAGGCGGCCTATGACCTGGGCGAGGGCAAGTGGTCGACCTTCCGGCTGGTGATCCTGCCGCTGGTCACGCCCGGCATCGTCTCGGCGCTGCTGATCTCGTTCACCATCTCGCTCGACGAGTTCATCATCGCCTTCTTCCTCGCCGGCAACCAGGTGACGCTGCCGGTCTACATCTATTCGATGCTGCGTTTCCCCAAGAACATCCCCGTCATCATGGCGCTCGGCACGCTTCTGGTGGCGTTCTCGATCATCCTTCTGACACTGGCCGAATATTACCGCCGCCGCGGCATCGCGAAGACCGGCGGCAAGGATACCGGAGGCTTCCTGTGATCACGCCCGCACCCACCCGTCCGACGATGATCGAGTTCCGGGACGTGAACAAGTATTACGGCGAGTACCACGCCCTGCGCGGCATCAGCGCGACGATCCGGGCGGGCGAGTTCTTCTCGCTGCTGGGGCCGTCGGGCTGCGGCAAGACCACGCTGCTGCGCACCATCGCCGGGTTCGAGGACATCTCCTCGGGGGCGGTGCTGATCGACGGGCGCGACGCGACCGAGATCCCGGCGAACAAGCGCCCGACCAACATGGTGTTCCAGTCCTACGCCATCTTCCCGCACATGTCGGTGGCGCAGAACGTGGCCTTCGGGCTGCGCCGCGACCCCGGCTCGAAGGCCGAGAAGGCCGCCCGGGTCGAGGAGGCGCTGGCGATGGTCGGCCTGAAGGGCTACGGCGACCGGGCGGCGCATGCGCTGTCGGGCGGGCAGCGCCAGCGGGTGGCGCTGGCCCGCGCGCTGATCCTCAAGCCCAAGGTGCTGCTTCTCGACGAGCCGCTGTCGGCGCTCGACAAGAAGATGCGCGAGCACATGCAGGTCGAGCTGATCAAGCTGCAGCGCCAGGTCGGCATCACCTTCATCCTGGTCACCCACGACCAGGAGGAGGCGCTGGTGATGTCGGACCGGATCGCGGTGATGTTCGAGGGCCGCATCGCCCAGCTCGCCGATCCCGAGACGCTCTATCGCCGGCCGGCGACCAAGGACGTGGCGAATTTCATCGGCGTGATGAACTTCCTGCCCGCCGAGGTCGTGACCGAGGCCGCGGGCCGGATCGCCGTCGATGTGCAGGGCCTTGGCCGCACCGAGATCGCCGCCGACCAGGCCCCGGGCGCCGTCACCGGAGAGCCCGCGACCGTGGGCTTCCGCCCCGAGACGCTGACGATCCTTTACGACGGTCAGGCCGCGCCCGAGCGCGAGACCCCGGGCAGCGTCGAGGAGGTCGTCTATTACGGCGACATGACCTATTACGACGTCCGCCTCGACGGGGTCGACAAGCCGGTGCGGATCTCGATGCGCAACACGCCGGGGCGGCCGGTGCTGGACATCGGCACCCGCACCCGCGTCGCCTGGAGCCCGACGGCGCTGGTGCTGTTCCGCTGACCGCCGCCCGCGCCCGGCCGGCGGCCTGACCCGATCCCGCGCCCGGTCCCGCGCCCGCCGCCACCGACGCCGGGACCGCCTGGTTGCCAGACGCGGAGCCCAGACGCGGGGCCAGACCACTGGACAGGCCGGGGAGCTGACCCGGGACCGGACGGCTGGCCAGATCCGGCCGGACCGGCGGCCCGCCCCGGAGCCTGCGCGGTGGCCGGGGCGCCGGGCCATCTGTCCGGGGGCGGGCGGTTCGGGGGGATGCGGACGCGGCCTTGCCCCCCGCGCGCGGCCGGGCCGCGACGGAATGTCGCCATTGCGCTTGCCGGGGCGGCGCGGGGGCGATATGGCCGGGACTGTCGCCCCCATGGGCGCGCTTGGCGCGCGCGGCGACCCCGGAGGTTCCCCGTGACGACCCAGACCCTGTCCCGCGAGAGGCCCTATCTCGCCGCGCTCTGGATGGCCGGGGCGATCTTCGGCTTCTCGGCGATGGCGATGTCGGCGCGCGGCGTGAGCGAGGGGATGACGACCTTCGGCATCCTGTTCTGGCGCTCGGTCGTGGGCATCCTGATCGTCGGCGGCGTCGCCGTCGCGCTGGGGCGCGGGAACGAGCTGCGCCTGCGCGCGCCGGGGCTGCAGGTGCTGCGCAACGGCGTGCACCTTGCGGGGCAGGGCGCCTGGCTGAAGGCGCTGGGCCTGATCCCGCTGGCGCAGCTGTTCGCGGTGGAATTCTCCTATCCGATCATCGTCGCGCTGCTGGCGCCGCTGGTGCTGGGCGAGCGGCTGGGGGCGGTCAAGCTTGGCACGGCGATGCTGGGCTTTTGCGGCATCCTGCTGGTCGCGCGGCCCTTCGGCGGCGCCGGGATCTCGCCCGGGATCCTGTGGGCGCTGGGCGCGGCGCTAGGCTTCGCGGGTTCGGCCATCGCCACCAAGCGGCTGACGCGGCAGGTCACGGTGATCTCGGTCCTGTTCTGGATGTCGGTGCTGCAGGCGGTGATGGCGCTGGCGCTGGTGGTCGCGGCCGGCCACCCGGTCTGGCCGGCGCCGCGCGACTGGCTGATGCTGCCGCTGGTGTCGATCTTCGGCCTGGTCGCGCATTTGTCGCTGACCACGGCGCTGTCGCTCGCGCCCGCCTCGGTGGTGACGCCGATGGACTTCCTGCGCCTGCCGCTGATCGCCGTGGTCGGCGCGCTGTTCTATGCCGAGCCCTTCGACCCGATGGTGATCCTGGGCGGCGCGGTGATCTTCGCGGCCAACTGGGTGAACCTGCTGGTCGACGGCCGCCGCCGCCGGGCGGCGGCGCCGCCGGATGCGCAGCTTCCGGGTCGCGCCTGAGCGCGGCCGCTGCGAAAGACAAGGCACCATGTCCGAACGCCCCATCCCCCCCGCCGCCTGGATCCAGATCCTGGCCCTCGCCCTGATCTGGGGCGGCTCGTTCCCCGGCAACCGCATCGCGGTCGCGGCCTTCGGCGTCGCGCCCACCGTGGCGCTGCGGGTCGGGCTGGGGGCGCTGGTGATGTGGTCGGTCGTGGTCGCGCGCGGCCTGCCGGTGCCGCGCCGCTGGCAGGCTTGGGCGATGTTCGTGGTGATGGGCGCGATGAACACCGCGGTGCCCTTCGCGCTGATCGTCTGGGGCCAGACCCGGATCGACAGCGGGCTGGCCGCGATCCTCAACGCCTCGACCGCGATCCTCGGCGTGGCCGTCGCCGCCATCGCCTTCCGCGACGAGCGGCTGGGGCTGCGCAAGGCCGCGGGCGTCGGCCTCGGCTTCGCCGGGGTCGCGACGGTGATCGGGCTGCACCGGCTCGCCGCGCTCGATCCGGCCTCGGTCGGGCAGCTCGCGGTGCTGGGCGCGGCGCTGAGCTATGCCTTCGCCGGCGTCGTCGCGCGCATCGGCGCCACCGGCTGCGCGCCCGAGGTGGCCGCGGCCGGGATGCTGAGCGGCGCCACGCTGGTGGTCGCGCCCTTCGCGCTGGCCAGCGGCGTCGATCTGGGCGCGGCCGCGCCGCGGGACTGGGCGGCGATCGCCTATCTCTCGACCACGGCGACGGGGCTGGCCTATCTGCTCTATTTCCGGCTGATCGCGCTGGCGGGGGCGGGCAACACCAGCCTCGTGACGCTGCTGGTCGCGCCGGTGGCGATCCTGATGGGCGCGCTGATGTTCGGCGAGACGCTGCCGCTGCGGGCCTGGGCCGGGTTTTGCCTGATCGCGGCGGGGCTTGCGGTGATCGACGGCCGGCTGGTCGCGGGGCGGGGGCGCGATAAACCCCGTGACGCGGTGCGCCCGGCCCGCTAGGAGACGCGGGAAGGACGACGCCGGCAGGGGACGCGACGCATGATCTACGACAGCCGCCGGGACTGGGAGGCCGCGGACCATCGCCGGGTGCTGCTGTTCGGGATGTCGGGCCTGGGCAAGACCCATGTGTCGAACGCGCTGCGCGCCGCGGGCGGGTGGTTCCACTACTCGATCGACTACCGCATCGGCACCCGCTACATGGGCGAGCTGATCGCCGACAACTTCAAGCGCGAGGCGATGAAGGTGCCGCTGCTGCGCGAGCTTCTGATGACCGACTCGGTCTACATCGCCTCGAACATCACCTTCGACAACCTCGCGCCGCTCTCGACCTATCTCGGCAAGCCCGGCGACCCGGCGAAGGGCGGCCTCAGCCTGGCCGAGTACCGGCTGCGCCAGGACCAGCACCGCCGGGCCGAGATCGCGGCGCTGCTCGACACCGGCCATTTCATCGACCGGGCGCAGGCGATCTACGGCTATCCGAACTTCGTGTGCGACTCGGGCGGCTCGATCTGTGAGGTCGTCGATCCCTGGGACCCGGCGGACGAGGTGCTGACCGCGCTGTCGGCGCGCACGCTGATGGTCTGGATCGAGGGGTCGCAGGCCCATACCGGCGAGCTGGTGCGCCGCTTCGACCGCGCGCCGAAGCCGATGTACTACCAGCCCGGCTTCCTGACCGCCGCCTGGGCGGCCTATCTCGACGAGACCGGCCTGTCCGAAGGCTCGGTCGATCCCGACGCCTTCGTGCGCTGGACCTATGCCCGGGCGCTGGAGCACCGCCAGCCGCGCTATGCCGCGATGGCCGAGAACTGGGGCGTGAAGGTCACCGCCGAAGAGGTCGCGCAGCTGCGCGACGCGGCCGATTTCACCGATCTCGTGGCCCTCGCGCTCGACCGCCGCCCGGCCCGCGGCTGAGGCCGCCCCGGGGCGGCACTTCCGACTTCGTTAACCGCGCCGGCCTAGTCTGGCCGCATCCATGGCAACGGGGATGCGCGGATGATGCACGAGATCTCGGCCGAGGCGCTCGATTGCCTCGATGCGCTGGCACAGGGCGCGGCGGCGGTGGCGCCCGCGGGCGGTGACCGCGCCGCGGTGGCGCTGCGCCGGCTCGTGGCCGAGCGGCGCGACGAGCGGCTGGGGCGGCTGAACCGCGCGATCGAGCTGACGATGCAGTCCAACGAGCTTGCGGTCGCCTGCGGGTCGCTGATGCTCTCGAGCCAGGACATCAGCCGCTCGTCCCAGGGCGTGGCCGAGGCCTGCATGGCGGTGTCGGGATCGGTGCAGTCGATCGACGCGACGGCGGGCGACTGCCGGGCGCTGTCGCGGTCGATGCGCGACACCGCCGGCGCCGCCCGCGGCCAGATGGGCCAGGCGGTCGCGGCGACCGGCGAGGCGATGGAACGGATGCAGGACGTGCGCGCCGCCTCGGAACGGCTCGCCCGCGCCTCCGAGGACATCGCCTCGGCGATCGCCCGGATCAACTCGATCGCGATGCAGACCAACCTGCTGGCGCTGAACGCCAGCGTCGAGGCCGCGCGCGCGGGCGAGGCGGGGCGCGGCTTCTCGGTCGTGGCGCAAGAGGTGCGCGCGCTGTCGGTCCAGACCAAGGCCGCGACCGAGGCGATCCGGCAGATGATGGACAGCCTGAACGGCGAGGTCGCGTCGATGGCCGCGACCATCGGCACCGCCGAGACCTCGGCGCGCAACGCCCAGGGCTGCCTGTCGGGCCTCGGCGGCTCGCTCGGGGCGTTCCTGTCGCGCACGGACGACCTTGACGACCGGCTGGCCGGGATCGCCGCCGCAGTCTCGGACCAGGCCCGGGCGGCCGAGGGGCTGGCCCGCGATGCCGGCCGCGCCAGCCGCATGGCCGAGGACAATGTCGCCACGATGCAGTCGAGCGATGCCGCGATCGTGCGGCTGGTGACGCTCGCCGGGACCGAGATGTCCCGGGTAGCCGAGTTCGACGTGCCCGACCGGGTGGCCCGGCTGGCCAAGGCCGACCACGTGGTCTGGAAGAAGCGGCTGGCCGACATGTTCTTCGGCCGGGTCGAGCTGAAGGCGGACGAGCTGTCCGACCACCGCTGCTGCCGGCTGGGCAAGTGGTACTACGGCCCCGACGCGCAGCCGTTTCGCGCCTCGGCCAGCTTCCGCGCGCTCCAGGCGCCGCATGCCGCCGTCCACCGTGCCGGCATCCGCGCCGCTGCCGCCTTCAACGAGGGGCGGCGCAAGGACGCGATGGCGGCGATGGACGAGGTCGGCGCCGCCTCGACCGAGGTGCTGCGCCTGCTCGACGCGCTGCTCGCCGAACGCCCCGCCGCGCCGGCCGCGCCGCCCGGCGCCGCACCCGATCGTGCCGCCTGACCCGACCCACCTCCGGCGCCCGCCCTCTCAAGAGCCGCCCCCCCTGGGACCCGCTCACGGAGCGCCTGCGCGCCGGACGCGCCTCGCCACCCGGAGCGACCGCCTGCCCGGCGCCCGCGCCCTCCGGGCGGCACCGCCGCGCGGTGACGCCGACCGCCACGGGCGGCAAGGTAAGGCCGCCTCCGGCGGGGATATTTGGACAAAGTCGAAGCCGCATTCGACTTTGCGAAAATATCCCGGGGGTGAATTGGCCGCAGGCCAAGAGGGGGCAGCGCCCCCTTCCTCTTGAGCCTCGGGCCCGCAGGGTCTATCTGCGCTCTCGCCTGTCCGAGGAGACGACCGATGCCCATCACCCTGCCAGAGACGCTTCCCGCCTTCGAGATCCTCTCGAAGGAGGGCGTGATGGTGATGAGCCCGGGGCGCGCCGCGATGCAGGACATCCGGCCGCTGCGCATCGGGCTTCTGAACCTGATGCCGATGAAGATCCCGACCGAGAACCAGTTCGCGCGCCTGATCGGGGCGACGCCGCTGCAGATCGATTTCCAGCTGATCCGGATGTCCGAGCACCAGTCGCGCCACACCGCGGCCGAGCACATGGAGGCCTTCTATCGCCCCTTCGCCGAGGTCGAGGCCTCGGGCGACAAGTTCGACGGGCTGATCATCACCGGCGCCCCGGTCGAGACGCTGGGCTTCGACGAGGTCACCTACTGGGACGAGCTGCGCCGGATCTTCAACTGGACGCAGACCCATGTGCAGTCGACCTTCGGCGTCTGCTGGGGTGGGATGGCGATGATCCACCACTTCCATCCCGGGGTGCACAAGCACGTGCTGCCCGCGAAGGCCTTCGGCTGTTTCCGCCATCAGAACCGGCTGCCGTCCTCGCCCTATCTGCGCGGCTTCTCGGACGATTTCGTCATCCCGGTCTCGCGCTGGACCGAGATGCGCCAGGACGAGATCGACGCGGCCGACGGGCTGGTGACGCTGCTCGGGTCGGACGAGGTCGGGCCCTGCCTGGTCGAGGATGGCGCGCACCGCGCGCTTTATATCTTCAACCACTTCGAATACGACACCGGCACGCTGAAGGAGGAGTTCGACCGCGACACCGCGGCCGGCAAGCCGATCAACGTGCCGGCGAACTACTACCCTTCGGACGATCCGGCGCGCCCGCCGCTCAACCGCTGGCGCAGCCACGCGCACCTGCTCTACGGCAACTGGATCAACGAGATCTACCAGTCGACCCCCTACGACATGGCCGAGATTGGCCGCTGAGCTGGCCCTTGGGCTGATCCTGGCCGCCGCCGCGCTGGCGCTGGCGACGGCCTGGCGCGCCCGCGCGCGCGAGGCGGCCGAGCGGCGCGGCCATCCGCCCGAGGGCGAGTTCGTCACCGTCGAGGGCGTGCGGATCCATGTCGTCGTGCGCGGGCAGGGCGGGCCGGGGGTGCGCGACCTGGTGCTGATCCACGGCGCCTCGGGCGCGGCGCGCGACTACACCTTCGCGCTGGCGGGGCAGCTGGCCGGACCCTACCGGCTGTTCATCCCCGACCGCCCGGGCTTTGGCTGGTCGGCCCCCGCGCCGGGGCGCGAGGCGCTGGCCGACCAGGCCGCGCTGGTCGCGGGCGCGGTCGCCGCGCTGGGGGCCGAGGCGCCGGTCGTGCTGGGCCACAGCTATGGCGGGGCGGTGGCGCTGGCCTGGGGGCTGGCGGGCGGGCCCGCGGCGCTGGTGCTTTTGTCGGCGCCGAGCCACCCGTGGAAGGGCGGGATGCCGCTGTTCTATCGCATCACCTCGACCTGGTGGGGGCAGCGGCTCGCGGTGCCGCTGGTCTCGGCCTGGGTGCGCAAGGCGACGCTGCGCGACGCGGTGGCCGAGGTCTTCGCGCCCGATGCCGTCCCCGAGGGCTATGCCCGCCACTTCGGGCCGATGCTGTCGGCGACGGTCGGGGTGCTGCGGCTGAATGCGCGGCAACGCAAGGCGTTGAAGGCCGAACTTAAAGCGATGGTTGCGCTCTATCCCGGGCTGTCCCTGCCGGTGGAAAGTCTGCACGGCACCGCCGACGAGATCGTCTGGACCTCGGTTCATGCCCGGCCGCTGGCGGCGGCGGTGCCGGGCGCGCGGCTGGTCGAGCTGGAGGGCGTCGGGCACATGCCCCACCATGCCCGGCCCGGTGCGGTGATCGCCGCGATCGACCGTGCCGCGGACCGCGCCGCCGCCAGAGCCGTCGCCGTTCCAGCCGACAGCACGGGCGGGCAAGGCGGTGGTCAGGCCGGCGGTCGGGCGACGGGCGCGATCGGACCGGCGGCGGGCGATGCGCGATTGCGGTAACGGGCCCAATCGCGATACTCGGGACAGTCCCCCAGGCCAGCGCGGAGCCGACATGGCGAAGAAGACCGAGAAGCTCGAGCGGCACCCCGAGATCCCGCTCGTCGACGACATCCTCGACTGGCACGAGAGCGGCGCGCCCGCCGAGATCCGCCGCGCGATCGACAAGGCCGACAAGGGCGCGATCCTTGACCCCGGGTTTCCCTATCGCCACGAGATGAAGAAGAAGGCCTACGAGGCCGAGATGGAGATGCTGCAGGTCGAGATGGTGCGGATGCTCGCCGGGCTGAAGGCCGCGGGCGGGCGGGTCGTGGTGCTGTTCGAGGGGCGCGACGCCGCCGGCAAGGGCGGCACCATCGGGCGCATCCGCGAGAACCTGAACCCCCGCTCGGCCTATGTCGTGGCGCTGCCCAAGCCCGACGAGCGCGAGGCGGGGCAGTGGTACTTTCAACGCTATGTCGACTGGCTGCCCGCCAAGGGCGAGATCGCGCTGTTCGACCGCAGCTGGTACAACCGCGGCGTGGTCGAGAAGGTGTTCGACTTCTGCACCCCCGAGGACCGGGCGCGGTTCTTCCGCCAGCTGCCCGATTTCGAGAGCACGCTGGTCGACGAGGGGATCGTGCTGGTGAAGATCTGGCTGGAGGTCGGGCGCGCCGAGCAGACGCGCCGGTTCCTCGACCGGGCGCGGGACCCGCTGAAGCAGTGGAAGCTGAGCTGGATCGACGTCGAGGGGCTTAAGCGCTGGGATGCCTATTCCGAGGCGATCCGCGAGACGCTGATCCGCAGCCATTCGACGATCTCGCCCTGGACGGTGATCCTGTCCGAGGACAAGCGCCGCGCACGGCTGGCGGCGATCCGGGCGCTGCTGGCGGCGGTCGACTATCCGGGGCGCGACCTTGCGAAGATCGGCGCGCCGGACCCGACGATCTGCGGCGGTCCCGAGATCCTGGCGGGGGGCATCGGCGGCGGTGGCTAAGGCGGGCTATCACCACGGCAACCTGCGCCAGGCGCTGGTCGATGCGGCGCTGCGGCTGATCGAGGCGCAGGGCCCGACCGGCTTCACCCTGTCCGAGGCCGCCAAGACCGCGGGCGTGACCCCGGCCGCGGTCTATCGCCACTTCGCCGGCCGCGACGACCTGATCGCGGAATGCGCCCGCCAGGGCCACGCGATCTTCGCCGACCTGATCGACCATGCCTGGAACGAGGGCCGCCCCTCGACGCTCGCGGCCTTCGAGGCGACGGGGCGGGCCTATCTTGCCTTCGCGCGCAAGTTTCCGGGCCATTACATGGCGATGTTCGAAAGCGGGGTGTCGATGTCGCGCTCGCCCGAGCTGGCCGCCGTCGCCCAGCGCAGCCAGGCGGTGCTGGCGCGCGCCGCCGCCGCGCTGACCGAGCAGCTGCCCGAGGGGCGGCGGCCGCCGGCCTCGATGGTGGCGGCGCATATCTGGGCGATGAGCCACGGCGTGGTCGAGCTGTTCGCCCGCGGCACCCCCGGCGCGCGCGGCCCGTTCCAGCCCGAGGAGCTGCTTGAGGCGGGGCTGGGCATCTACATGCGCGGCATGGGCCTGCTGCCGGCCGATCGGGGCTGAGGCGCCCGCGCCGACTCCGCGCCGGTCCTCCGCAAAACCCCTCTCGAATCTTGGCCCGAACCGCGGCGGCGGCGGCCGTTTGCCCGGATTTGGATCATTCCTGCATCGGAGACCGATGTTTTTGCCGCGTCGCGGCGGAAAATCGCGCGACGCCGGTTGAAATCCGCCGCAAAAAACCATACTCGAACGTTTAGTTTTTAATTCTTCACCCGAGTGGGATTCCCGTCATGGGCCGCAAGCGCACCATAGACCGCGATGCGACGATGGCTGCGATCGAACAGGTCGTGCGCCGCGATGGCCTGGCCGGGCTGTCGATCGATGCCGTGGCGCGCGAGGCCGGCATCTCGAAGTCGAGCGTGATCTACGACTTCGAATCGAAGGCGGCGATGCTGGTGGCCTTCACCCGCGCCAAGCTCGACGTGCATCGCGAGCATCAGATGCAGGCCTGCGAGGCCCGGCCCGAGGGGCCGGACCGGTGGCTGTGCAGCCTGCTCGAGGTGGCGCGCCGGCCGCCCTCGGCCGATGACGTCACCGCGGCGATGGTGCTGTCGGCCGGGGTCGCGGCCGATGACGAATGCCGTGGCCTCGTGCGCGGCTTCGTCGACCAGGACCTCGCGCGCATCTGCGACGAGGCCCGCGACCGCGACGCGGCGCTGCTTGCCTACCTGGCGTTCTTCGGGCTGAAATCCCTGGAGCACTTCGGGTTCCGCGACATCGACGCAGAGTTCCGCAACCGCTGCCTCGACGCGATCCAGACCCGGCTTCTGCCCGAGCATTCCTGCGGGACCGACCCGACCGGTCCTGTCCCGCCCCCGTCATCCACCGATTGTCTCTCCGAAGGTTCGCAATGACCCGTATTCTTCCCCTTCTCGCGATCGGCCTGGGCCTGGCGGCCCTGCCGGCGCTTGCCCAGCAGGGCCAGATGCCGCCCGCGCCGGTCAGCTTCATCGAGGTCAAGCCCGAACCGCTGCCGGTCATCAACGAGCTTCCGGGCCGGATCTCGGCCACGCGCGTGGCCGAGGTGCGCCCGCAGGTCTCGGGCATCGTGATCGAGCGCGTGTTCGAACAGGGTGGCGTCGTGGCCAAGGGCGACGTGCTCTACCGCATCGACCCGCGCCCGTTCCAGGTGCGCGTCGCCTCGGCGCAGGGTTCGCTCGAACGGGCGAAGGCGACCGAGCAGAACGCCCAGATCGACGCCGACCGCCAGGCCGAGCTGCGCGATCGCAACGTCGCCGCCGGCACCACCTATGAGACCGCGCTGACCACGCTGGCGCAGGCCAAGGCCGATGTCGTCGTGGCCGAGGCCGCGCTGCAGGAGGCGCAGCTGAACCTCGACTATACCGAGGTGAAGGCGCCGATCTCGGGCACGATCGGGCGCGCGACGATCACCGAGGGCGCGCTGGTGACGGCGCAGACCGACGTGATGGCGACGATCCAGCAGCTTGACCCGGTCTATGCCGACTTCACCCAAAGCTCGTCGCAGCTGCTGAAGCTGCGCCGCGCGCTCGAGGCGGGGCAGCTTGTCGCGACCGGCGAGGGCGAGGCGCAGGTGCATCTGTTCTACGACGACGGCACCGAGTACGAGCACGAGGGCAAGCTGCTGTTCTCCGAGGCGACGGTGGATTCGACCACCGGCCAGGTGACGCTGCGCGGCGAGTTCCCGAACCCCGACGGCGATCTGCTGCCCGGTCTCTATGTGCGCGTGCGCATCGAGCAGGCCGTGCGCAGCGAGGCGATCGCGATCCCGCAGATGTCGGTGCAGCGCGACAACCAGGGCAATGCCCAGGTCTATGTCATCGGCGAGGGCGACGTGGCGAAGCTGCGGCCGGTCACGCTGGGCAACACGCTGCCGGGCGCGCGCTGGCTGGTCGAGGACGGGCTCGCGCCCGGGGACCGCGTGATCGTGCAGGGCCTGATCAAGGTCTATCCCGACGGCAAGGTCGTTCCCGAACCCTGGACGGGCGACACCGCGCCCGAGCCCAAGGCGCAGAACTAAGGGCCGAACATGTCGCAATTCTTCATCGTCCGCCCGGTCCTGGCCTGGGTGATCGCCATCTTCATCGTCATCGCGGGGGCGCTTGCGCTGCCGCAGATGCCGATCGCGCAATATCCCCAGGTCGCGCCGCCACAGATCCAGATCTCGGCCGTCTACACCGGTTCGTCGCCGACCGAGATGTACCAGTCCGTCGCCCAGCCCATCGAGGAGGAGCTGAACGGCATCGACGGCATCCAGTATTTCGAAAGCACCTCTGACGTGTCGGGCTCGGTGTCGATCACCGCGACCTTCGCGCCGGGGACCGACGTATCGACCGCGCAGGTCGACGTGCAGAACGCGGTCGCCCGCGTCGAGAGCGTGCTGCCCTCGTCGGTCGTCGACCAGGGCATCCAGGTCGAGGAGGCGGGCACGGGCTTCCTGATGTTCGTCATGCTGACCTCGGAAGACGGCTCGATGGACGCGACGCAGCTGGGCGACTATGCCACGCGCAACGTGCTGGGCGAACTGCGCCGCATCGACGGGGTGGGGCGCGCGCAGGCCTTCGCGTCTGAAAAGGCGATGCGGGTCTGGATCGATCCCGACAAGCTGACGGGCTACAACCTGTCGACCGCCGACGTTTCGGCCGCGATCCGGGCGCAGAACGCCCAGGTCGCCGCCGGCCAGATCGGCGCGACGCCGAACCCGGTCAACCAGCAGCTGACCGCGACCGTGCTGGTCAAGGGCCAGCTGTCGGACCCGGCCGAGTTCGAGAACATCGTGCTGGTCGCCAATCCCGACGGCTCGACCGTGCGGCTGGGCGACGTGGCGCGGGTCGAGGTCGGATCGGAAAGCTACAGCTTCTCGACCTGGCTGAACGGCCAGCCGGCCGCGGGCATCGGCATCCAGCAGTCCTCGGACGGCAACGCGCTCGACACCTCGGCGGCGGTGCAGGCGAAGATGGAGGAGCTGAGCCAGTTCTTCCCGCAGGGCATGGCCTATGCCATCCCCTACGACACCTCGCCCTTCGTGGCCGCGTCGATCGAGAAGGTGCTGCACACGCTGCTGGAAGCGGTGGCGCTGGTCTTCGTGGTGATGTTCATCTTCCTGCAGAACTTCCGCTACACCGTGATCCCGACGATCGTCGTGCCGATCGCGCTGGCGGGCACCATCGGCGTCATGCTGGTCGCGGGCTTCTCGATCAACGTGCTGACGATGTTCGCGATGGTGCTGGCGATCGGCATCCTTGTCGACGACGCCATCGTCGTGATCGAGAACGTCGAGCGCATCATGGCCGAAGAGGGGCTGTCCCCGCGCGAGGCCACCAAGAAGGCGATGGGCCAGATCCAGTCCGCCATCGTCGGCATCACGCTGGTGCTGGCGGCGGTGTTCATCCCGATGGCGTTCTTCCCCGGCTCGACCGGCATCATCTACCGCCAGTTCGCGCTGACGATGGTCGTGTCGATCCTGTTCTCGGCCTTCCTCGCGCTGACGCTGACGCCGGCGCTCTGCGCCTCGTTCCTGAAACCCGTCACCGGGCACCATGAACGCAAGGGCTTCTTCGGCTGGTTCAACCGCGGCTTCGACCGGATGACCCGGGGCTATGCCGGCGGCGTCAAGGGTCTGACCCGGCGCACCGGGATCGTGATGGTCGTCTACCTCGTGGTCGTGGGCTATGTCGGCTATGCCTTCACCGGGCTGCCGTCGTCCTTCCTGCCCAACGAGGACCAGGGCTTCATCATCACCGACCTGCAGGCGCCGCCCGCCGCCTCGACCCAGCGCACCGACGCGATGGTCCACCAGGCGCAGCAGATCTACCAGGGCATGCCCGAGGTCGAGGACGTGGTCGGCATCCGCGGCTTCAGCTTCTCGGGGCAGGGGCCGAACGCGGCGCTGATGTTCATCACCTTCAAGGACTGGGAAGAGCGCGAACGCTCGGCCGGCCAGATCGCGGGGGCGGCGAACGGCGCGCTTTACGGGCTGAAGGACGCGCGCGCCTTCGCGCTGAGCCCGCCGCCGATCCCCGGCTTCGGCACCACGGGCGGCTTCGCCTTCCGGCTGCAGGACCGTGGCGGCAACGGGCAGCAGGCGCTGATGGCGGCGGCGAACCAGCTGATGGGCGAGGCCGGCAAGGGCGGCATCGTCACCGGCCTGCGGGTCGAGGGCATGCCGGCCGCGGCGCAGGTCGACCTGACCATCGACCGCGACAAGGCCCAGACCTTCGGCGTCGCCTTCGCCGACATCGCCACCACGATCTCGAACGCCTTCGGGTCGAGCTATGTCAACGACTTCCCGAACCAGGGCCGGCTGCAGCGGGTGGTGATGCAGGCGCAGGACACCAGCCGGATGAGCCCCGAGGACATCCTCGACCTGACCGTGCGCAACGACCAGGGCGGCATGGTGCCGTTCTCGTCCTTCGCCTCGGTCTCGTGGAGCCAGGGGCCGAGCCAGGTGGTGGGCTACAACGGCTATCCCGCGATCCGCATCGCGGGCCAGGCCGCGCCCGGCCACAGCTCGGGCGAGGCGGTGGCCGAGATGCAGCGCCTGGCCAGCCAGCTGCCCGACGGCTTCGCCTATGAATGGACCGGCCAGACGCTCGAGGAGATCTCGTCGGGCAACACCTCGACGATCCTGTTCGCGATGAGCATCGTCTTCGTGTTCCTGCTGCTGTCGGGTCTGTACGAAAGCTGGTCGATCCCGCTGTCGGTGATGCTGGTGGTGCCGCTGGGCGTGCTGGGGGCGATCCTCGCGGTGATGCTGCGCGACATGCCCAACGACGTCTACTTCAAGGTCGGCCTGATCGCGATCATCGGCCTGTCGGCGAAGAACGCGATCCTGATCGTGGAATTCGCCAAGGACCTGCGGCAGGAGGGGATGAGCCTTCTGGACGCGGCGGTCGAGGCCTGCCGGCTGCGGTTCCGCCCGATCCTGATGACCTCGATGGCCTTCACGCTGGGCGTGGTGCCGCTGGCGATCGCCACCGGCCCCTCGGCCGCCTCGCAGAATGCGATCGGCACCGGGGTGATCGGCGGCATGATCTCGGCCACCGTGCTGGCGGTGTTCTTCGTGCCGGTGTTCTTCGTCTTCGTCCTGCACTGGGTCGAGAAGATCACCGGCCGCAAGGTCGAGGGCGCGCATCACTGAGGCCGCCCGGGCCAAAGCCGGCATGGCGGGCGGTCCCCCCGGGGGCCGCCCGCTGTCGTTTTCGGGGCCGTTTTCGGGGCTGCGTTCCGGGGCCGTCTTCCGGGGGCGGGGGCGGAAGCGAACCGATCGGTATTGTTGCGGGTACATCATTGCACCTTGCCGCCTGACGGTTAGGTGGCTAAGTTGCTTGGCACTGCAACATTCCCGTTCCGTCGTTCCCGCATCGCCCCGGCCCGCCCGGCGGGCTGTGCGTGGTGCGGCGGTTCCGTGCCGTCGAGGACCTCCCATGACGATCTCTTCCCAGGCCGCCGAACCGCGGCCGTCCGCCCAGGGGCCCGGCGCCGCGGTGACGGTCACCGTGCTCTTGGTGGCCTCGATGACGGTGATGGCCAATGCCACGATCTCGCCCTCGCTGCCGGGGCTGAAGGCGCATTTCGCCGACCAGCCCGGCATCGACACGCTGGCCGGCCTGATCCTGACGCTGCCCTCGGCCTCGGTCATCCTGGCCGCCGGGCTCTTCGGCTGGGCGGCCGACCGCTGGAACCGGCTGGCGCTCCTGGTCTTCTCGCTCGTGTGCTACGGGCTTGGCGGCGCCTCGGGGCTGGTCGCGCATTCGCTGACCGAGCTTCTGGCCGGGCGCGCGCTGCTGGGCTTGGGGGTCGCGGGCTCGATGACGCTGGCGATGGCCTATGCGACCGACCTGTGGCACGGGCCGGCGCGGGCGCGCTACATGGGGCTTCAGGGGGCGGCCATGTCGGGCGGCGGGGTCGTCGTCATGGTGCTGGGCGGGATGTTGGCGGCGCTGCACTGGCGCGGGGCCTTCGCGGTCTACCTGATCGCGCTGCCGATCGCGGTCGCGGCGCTGGTGCTGCTGCGGCCCCATACCGCGCGGCGCGGTGCGCTCGCCTCGGGCGTGCAGCCGGGCGAGGCCGCGAACGGGCCGTTCCCCTGGCCGCTCTTCGCCTTCACCGGCGGGCTGGCCTTCGTGTTCATGTCGACCTTCTACATGATGCCGACGCGGATGCCGTTCCGGCTGGCCGAGCTGGGCGTGACCTCGTCGGCCTTCACCGGGATGATCATGGCCGGCATGATGCTGGCCGCGACGCCGGGCGCGCTGTTCTACGGGGTGATCCGCCGCCATGCCTCGGCGATGACGGTCTTCGCGGCGAGCTTCGCGCTGATGGCCTCGGGCTTCCTGATGATCTCGCAGACCGGGGCGCTGCCGGTGTCGATCCTCGGGGTCTTCGTCGCGGGGCTGGGGATCGGGCCGTCGATGGCCAACTACACCACCTATTTCCTGAACCGGGTGCCCGCGAACCAGCGCGGCCGCGCGGCGGGGATGCTGACCACGGCTTTCTTCGCGGGCCAGTTCTCGTCGCCGCTGGTCTCGGCGCCGCTGGTCAACGCCTTCGGCATCCAGGGCGCCTTCCTCGTGCTGTCGACGATCATGGCCGCGATCTCGGTCTGGCTGTTCGGCAAGGTCGCGCGCGCGGGCGGGCTGCTGGCCGAGGCCTGAGCGCCGCCGCCGACACCCCGCCCCGCGGGGAGGTGTCGCAAAACCTTCAGCAAACCGAGATTTCGGCGTCGCGCACGCGGCCTACTCCGGCCCCAGCCAAAGAGCGGGGGCCGGATGCTCATTTCAGTCGAGGGCGTGACCAAGGATTTCGGGCGGGGTCCCGCCGTGGACAACGCGACGTTCCAGGTCGAGCGCCCGATGATGATCGGGATCATCGGCCGGTCGGGCGCGGGCAAGTCGACCTTCCTGCGGATGATGAACCGGCTGACCGACGCGACCTCGGGGCGGCTGATGGTCGAGGGGCGCGACGTGCTGGCGCTGACCGGCGCCGAGAAGCGCGCCTGGCAGGCCGACTGCGCGATGGTGTTCCAGCAGTTCAACCTGGTGCCGCGGCTCGACGTGGTGTCGAACGTGCTGCACGGGCTGCTGAACCGGCGCGGCACGCTGGCCACCCTGTTCAACATCTGGCCGAAGGACGACATCCTGCGCGCCATCGACATCCTCGACCGGCTCGGCATCGCCGAGCAGGCGCCGAAACGGGCCGAGGCGCTGTCGGGCGGCCAGCAGCAGCGCGTGGCGATCGCCCGCGCGGTGATGCAGGACCCGAAGGTGATCCTGGCCGACGAGCCGATCGCCTCGCTTGATCCGATGAACGCCCAGATCGTGATGGAGACGCTGCGCCGGATCCACGAGGAGGACGGGCGCACCGTCATCGCCAATCTCCACACGCTCGACACCGCGCGGCGCTACTGCGACCGCGTGATCGGGATGCGGGCGGGCCGGATCGTCTTCGACGGCACGCCCGCGATGCTGACCACGGCGGCCGCGCGCGAGATCTACGGCGCCGACGCGAGCTTCTCGGAGGCCGCGACCTCGACCTCGATCGAGACGCTCGACGCCCCGCCCACCGCGGCGGACGGCGGCTATGCCCGGGCCATGCTGGCCGACTGACCCTTTCCTGCCGCGCGGCGGGGACCGCCGGCAGGTCCGAACCATCCCCAGGAGACAGCCCATGAACGCTCTCATCGCTGCCGCGCTGGTTTCGACCGCGCTCGTGTCCCAGGCCCAGGCCCAGGAGATCACCGGCTTCAACATCGGCATCCTCGGCGGCGAGAACGCCCAGGACCGGCTGAATTCCAACGAATGCTACCGCAAGAAGATCGAGGATGCGCTGGGCGTGCCGGTCAAGGTCTTCACCCCGGCCGATTATGACGGCGTGATCCAAGGCCTGCTGGGCGGCACGATCGACATGGCCTGGATGGGCGCCTCGGGCTATGCCAAGACCTTCCTCACCGACCCCGAGGCGGTCGAGCCGGTGCTGGTCAAGCAAAACCTCGACGGCTCGATCGGCTATTACTCGATCGGCATCGCGCGCAAGGACAGCGGCATCACCGACATGGCCTCGGCCAAGGGCAAGGTGATCGGCTTCGGCGATCCGAACTCGACCTCGGGCTACCTGATCCCGAATGTCGAGCTGAGCCAGGCCGGCATCCCGATGCAGAAGGGCCAGTATTTCGAGGATCTGAAGTTCACCGGCGGCCACGAGCAGACCATCGTCGCGGTCAACAACGGCGACATCGACCTGGGCGTGACCTGGGCCGACGGCCTTGGCAACTGGGAAGACGGCTACAACTCGGGCGCGCTGCGCAAGGCCGTGGACGCGGGCCTCGTCGACATGAACGACCTCGTGCAGGTCTGGAAGTCGAAAGAGATCCCGGAAGGCCCGATGGTGGTGCGCAAGGCGCTGCCGGCCGAGGTGAAGGCCAAGGTGACCGAGCTGACCGCCAACCTGTGGGAAACCGACGCGACCTGCGCCTATGGCGTGGCCGGCGGCGACGCGAAGGACTTCATCCCGGTCAAGCACGAGCAGTACCAGTCGATCATCGACGCCCGCAAGATGTCGGGCAGCTGATCGCCGGATCGGATCAGGCGGGCGGGCTTTCGGGCCCGCCCGTTTCCATGTCGGCCGCGAGGGGGGCGGGGCCGGACGACAGCGCAAGGCGGGGGCCGGTCATGGCAGAGACGACAGCCGACATTCATCGCGCCGGGGGCCCGAGCGCCATCGCCGCGATCCGCGAGGACTACCTCGCCCAGGCCCGGCGCAAGCGGGTCTATTCCACCGTGCTGGTCGCGCTGTTCGCGGCGATGATGGCGGCGGGCTTCGACATGGCCGAGGCGCGCAACGCTGGCGGCTTCCTGTCGGGGCTGCACCGCGTCTTCGACTTCCCCGCCGAGCTGCTGGCCGAGGCCTGGGACAAGCGCGCGGGCCTGCCCGCCGCGATGGCCACCTATTTCCCGGCCCTCGTCGAGACGCTGAACATCGCCGCCGTCTCGACCCTGGTCGGCGCGCTGCTGGCGGGGGGGCTGTCGCTGATGGCGACGCCCGGCCTTGCGCCCTGGCCGCGGCTGATCCCGGCGGTCCGGCGGCTGATGGACCTGTGCCGCGCCATGCCCGAGGTGGTGATCGCGCTGATGCTGATCTTCGTGCTGGGCGGCGGGCCGGTGCCGGCGATGATCGCGATCTGCTTCCACACCGTCGGCGCGCTGGGCAAGCTGTTCGCCGAGGTCAACGAGAATGCCGATCCGCGCCCGGTCGAGGGGCTGGCGTCGACCGGGGCCGGCTGGGGCCAGCGGATGGGGCTGGCGGTGCTGCCGCAGGTCGCGCCGAACTGGCTGAGCTATGCGCTGCTGCGCTTCGAGATCAACGTGCGCGCCTCGGCGATCCTGGGCTTCGTCGGCGCGGGCGGCATCGGCTACGAGCTGAAGATCGCCATCGGCTGGGGGCAGGGGCGCTATGACGCCGCCGCCGCCGTGTTCCTGCTGCTGTTTCTCAGCATCGTCGCCATCGACCAGGGGTCGGGCTGGCTGCGCAACCGCCTTGTGACGGGGGACTGAGCCGATGACCGCGACCCTTGCCTCGGGCCCGCTGGCCGACGCCCGCACCAGCGCCCTGCGCCGCATCGCCCGCCGCCGGCTGGTCTCGCTGCTGATCCCGGCCGCGATCCTTGGCTATCTCGTCTATGCGCTTTTCGCCTTCCAGCTGCCCGAGCTGCTGGCCCGCGCGCGCTGGGAGAACGGCGGGACGCTGATCTCGGACAGCTACAGCTACAAGACCCATGTCACCCGCGACAACCGCGCCGGCGGCGTCGAGGTCGCGATCGAGGGCGAGCGCAAGGGCACCTATGCGGGCCCCGCGCAATGGCCCGGCTGGGTGCGCGGCGAGGGCGACGCGACCGAGGTCGACCTGCCGCGCGGCGCGGCCGTGCGCATCGGGCCCGGGGACGTGCGCATGACCTTGCCGGGCTACGGCGTGCTGACCATCATCCCCGACCGTGCCGGCATCACCGTGGCCGGGCCCACGGGCAGGCCGTTGCCGGATTACGTCTCGGCCTCGAACACCCGGGTGCAGGTGACGGCCCCGGAAGGTCGCCTGACCGTGACCAAGGCCAAGACCGAGGTCTTCCGCTATTCCTACGGCTGGGAGATGTTCTTCTTCGACCTCGAAAGCCCGTTCCACTTCATGAGCTGGGGCCAGATCGGCGCCGCGCTGGTCTCGGCCGAGCAGGTCCGGCCGGGCCGGTCGAACCTGTCGGCCATGGCGCAGGACTTCTGGAACAACGGCATGTGGCAGCATCACCGCGTCTTCGGCGCCTTGTTCGAGACGCTGCTGATGGCCTTCCTTGGCACGATGGCGGGGGCGGTGCTGGCGCTGCCGCTGGCCTTCCTTGCCGCGAAGAACTTTTCGGTGCTGCCGGTGCGCTTCGGGATCCGGCGGGTGTTCGACTTCCTGCGCGGCGTCGACGGGCTGATCTGGACCATCATCCTGTCGCGCGCCTTCGGGCCGGGGCCGCTGACGGGCGCGCTCGCGATCCTGCTCACCGACACCGGCAGCTTCGGCAAGCTGTTCTCGGAGGCGCTCGAGAACATCGACGCCCGTCAGGTCGAGGGGCTGCGCTCGACCGGGGCGGGGCGGCTCGCGCGCAACCGGTGGGGCGTGATCCCGCAGCTGGCGCCGGTGATCCTCAGCCAGGTGCTGTATTTCCTGGAATCCAACACCCGCTCGGCCACGGTCATCGGGGCGATCGTCGGCGGCGGCATCGGGCTTTTGCTGACCCAGGCGCTGATCACGCAGAAGGACTGGGAGGAGGTGGCCTATTTCATCCTGCTCATTCTGGGCATGGTGATGGCGATGGACTGGATCTCGGGCAAGATCCGGCGGCGGCTGATCCGGGGGCGCTGATGGCACGGCTGTCGGCCGACCGGCCGCTGATCCACGACGGCGCCACGGTCGCGAATTCCACCCTCGGGCGCTTTTGCGAGGTGGGCGCGGGCGCGCGGCTGCTGAATTCCGACCTCGGCGACTACAGCTATTGCGAACGGCTGTGCGACATCGCCAACACCGCCATCGGGCGCTTCGCCAACATCGCGGCCCTGTGCCGGATCGGGCCGACCGACCACCCGATGACCACGGCGAGCCTGCACCATTTCCTCTACCGTTCGGACGATTACTGGGACGATGCCGGGCCCGACGCGGCCTTCTTCGCGGCCCGCGCCGCGCGCCGCACCGTGATCGGGCATGACACCTGGATCGGGCACGGCGCCATCGTCAAGCCCGAGGTCACGATCGGCACCGGCGCCATCGTCGCGGCGGGTGCCGTGGTCACCCGCGATGTCGCGCCCTACATGATCGTGGCGGGCGTGCCGGCGGTGCCGCTGCGCGCCCGGTTCCCGTCCGCGGTGGCCGAGCGCCTGCTGGCGCTGGCCTGGTGGGACTGGGACCATGACCGGCTGCGCGCGGCGCTCGCGGAGTTCCGCAGCCTGCCGGCCGAGGCCTTCCTCGAGCGCTACGAGCCGGGCGCCGCGGGCGCCGGTGGCTGATCAGCGGCTGATCAGCGGGTGAGCGGCTGGTCGATCGCCAGCGGCGCGGCGGCCGCGCGCTGGATCGCCGCCGGCTCGGGCGCGATCCAGCTGCGGGGCAGGAACAGGAAGGCCATCACCGCGACATAGGCGATGGCGAAGACTGCAAGGGCGAGCGAGTTGGCCCGAGCGGCGCGCGGCGACGGGCGCTGGTTCGCGAACATGGCAGTGTCCTTTCCTTTGCTCATCATTTCCGCACTGCGGCGGAATCGTGGGCAGTCTGTGAACCCGTGACATCTCTACCGGATTTGTCGAGATAAGTCCTTCCTCTTGTCCCGGAGACTTCGGAAAACTGTCCCGATCCGGCCGCATTCCCGCGGAAATCCGCTCGCGGCAGCGCGGCAGGCCCCGTGACAGCGGCGCGGCGATCGGCCACGACTGGGGGACCAGCCCGGAAGGAGCCCCCGCGATGACCGTTCCCGTTCCCGTCCTGCCGTTCGAGCGTGCCGAGTACGACGCGCGCCTTGCCCGCACCCGCCGCGCGATGGCCGCCGCCGGGCTCGAGGCGGTGGTGATCGCGGATCCGTCCAACATGTACTGGCTGACGGGCTATGACGGCTGGTCGTTCTACGTCCACCAGTGGGTGGTGCTGCCGCTGGAGGAGGCGCCGTTCTGGTTCGGCCGGCCGATGGACGCGGCCGGCGCGCTGCGCACGGCCTGGCTGCCGCCGGACGACGTGCTGTCCTATCCCGAGGCCTGCGTGCAGAACCCGGCCGACCATCCCGCGACGCATCTCGCCCGGGCGCTTGTGGCCCGCGGGCTTGGCCAGGCCCGGATCGGGGTCGAGATGGACAACTACTATTACACCGCCGCCGCCGACGCGGCGCTGCGCGCGGGCCTGCCCGCGGCGCGGCTGCAGGATGCGACCGGGCTCGTGAACTGGCAGCGCGCGGTGAAATCGCCGCGCGAACTCGACTACATGCGCATGGCCGGGCGGCTGGTCGGCGCCGCCCATGCGCGCATCCTCGAAGTGGCCGAGCCGGGCGTGCCGAAATCGGTGGTCGCGGCCGAGATCCAGAAGGCGCTGATCACCGGCGTGCCCGGCGAGGCGGGCGACTATACCGCGATCGTGCCGATGCTGCCCTCGGGCGCGGATGCCGCGGCGCCGCACCTGACCTGGGACGCGCGGCCGATGCGCGCGGGCGAGGGCACCTTCTTCGAGATCGGCGGCTGCTATCGCCGCTATCACTGCCCGCTGTCGCGCACCCTGTTCCTGGGCCGGCCCACCGACGCCTTCCTGCGCGCCGAGGCGGCGACGCTCGAGGGGATGGAAGCGGGGCTTGCGGCGGCGCGGCCGGGCAACAGCTGCGGCGACATCGCCCGGGCCTATTTCGCGGTGCTGGCGCGCCACGGGATCGAGAAGGAAAGCCGCGCGGGCTATGCCGTCGGCGTCAGCTATCCGCCCGACTGGGGCGAGCGCACGATGTCGATCCGCCCCGACGACACCTCCGTCCTCGCGCCGGGGATGACCTTCCATTTCATGACCGGCCTGTGGATGGCCGACATGGGCTTCGAGATCACCGAGACGATCGCGATCACCGAGACCGGCCACAGCCTGATCGCCGACGTGCCGCGCCGGCTGTTCGTGAAGCCCTGACCGCGCGCTTTCGCATTGGTGCAAATATCCCGCGGGGGTCCGGGGGCGCGAAGCCCCCGGCGCGTGTCACCCGCGCGCCGCCCCGGGCAGCTGCCCCGGACCTGCTACGCGCGACGTTCGAAAGGCGCGCCCGGTCGCGAGACGATCCGCGCGCCGCGGCGGTCAGACGCCGGCGCGCCGCCGTACCGCCGGCTCCTCGATCGCCGCGACGGCAAGCCCGGTCAGGAACAGTTCGCGCACCATGTCGGGCGAGGTCGAGGTGGCGATCATCAGGTTGGGCGCCTTCACGTAGCTGCGCCATTCGACCACGGTCATGCCGCGGGTAAGCTTCCCCTCCAGTTCGCAATCCACCCGCACCGGGTGGAACAGCACCGTGGACGGGTCCATCAGCGCCGCCGCGGCGACGGGATCATAAAGCGGCATCGGCCTGCGCCCCAGCGGGTCGGGCGTGCGGGCATAGCCGTCGAGCATGTCGGCCAGCAGCTCGGCCCGCGGGCCGCCCATGGCCCGGATCAGCTCGGCATCGACGATGGTCACCGTCACCTGCTTGCAGGTGTCGAGCCCGATCATCGCCCAGTCGAGCCCCGAGTCGCACAGGATCTGCACCGCCTCGGGGTCGGCATAGGCGTTGCATTCGGCGGTGGCGGTCTGGTTGCCGGCCCCGGCCGATCCGCCCAGCCACAGCAGTCGGAAGCGGGTCGCAAGCTCGGGCTCGCGCGTCAGCAGCGCGGCGATGTTGGTCAGCGGACCAAGCGCCAGCACGGTGCGTCCGCCCGCGCGGATCCAGTCCGCCAGCGCGCCCACGGCATCCTGGCTGTCGGGGCGCTGGCCCGTCGGCGGCAGCTGGTAGCGGCTGCCGGGCATCCCGGTCTCGCCGGGGGCGAAGAAGGGGGTGATCCGCTCGCCGGCGATGGCGTCGCGGGCGCCGACATGGATCGGCATGTCCCAGCCGAAGACCTCGGCCGCGGACATCGCGTTCGCCACGACCTGGTCCAGGAGCGTGTTGCCCGCCACCAGCGACAGCCCGTCGATCCGGGTCGTGCGCGCGCGGATCAGCAGGATCGCGGCCAGATCGTCGAAGCCCATGTCGGTGTCGATCCACAGCCGGTCGGGCGGCACCGGGGTGAAGCGGTCGCTCACCATCCCCGCAACCCGGCCTGGCGGACGGACCGGGGGATCTGCCCGGCGCGGAGCGGGAGAGAGGGGCGGGCCACGGCGGCGCATTCCTTTCCTGGTCGGTCACACCCGGCCTTCTGCCGGGGCGGGCGGCCGCGGGGCCACCGATGTCGGGCGATCTGTCCGCCCGGCCCGGGGCCCCGAGGGGCCGGCGGGACGGGCAGCGGCATGATGGCGCGCGGAGCCGGCGCATGCAACTGCCCCGTGTGGCTTCCGTGCAGGACGCCGGGTCAGAAGGCCGGCGCAGGAGGCCCGATCGCGGGTCCCAGCGCTTGGGTTCCGATGCCCGGAGCCGGGTGGCCGGAGCCGGGTGTCCGGAGCCGGGCGCCCAGAGTCGGGCGCCCGGAGTCTTGTGCCCGGAATCTGGCACCGCGGGCTCGGCCCGGGGTCAGACGCCCGGGGTCCCGTCGCTCAGGGCAGGGCGGCGGTGACGATCACCTCGACCAGGTATTCCGGCGCGGCCAGGCGGGATTCGCCGGTCGCGCGGGCCGGGGCATGGCCCGGGGCGACCCAGCCGTCCCAGACGGCGTTCATCTCGTCGAAGCTGGCGATGTCGGCCAGCCAGATCTGCGTCGTCAGGATCCGGGTCTTGTCGGTCCCCGCCAGCGCGAGCAGCCGGTCGACCTCGGCCAAGCAGGTGCGGGTCTGGTCGGCGACGCTGTCGCCCGGGGTGCCGACCTGGCCCGCCAGGAAGACCATGCCGTTGCAGACGACGGCTTCGCTCATGCGGGCGCCGGGTTCGAGGCGTTTGATGTCGGTCATGAAGTCCTCTCGTTCTCGTGACGCTCCTGCCTAGCCCCGTGCCGGGGCCGGGTCCAGTGCGGCCGGGGCCGCGCGCGGCCTACCAGACCGACCAGAGCGAGACGGCGAGGATCAGCCCGAGGAAGGCGAGCCCGAAGAACTCGATCGCGGCCGCGAGGCAGCGCAGGGTCTCGACGACGCCCCGCATCTGCCGGAACTCGTGCCGCATCCAATGGGCCACCTGTGCCGCCATAGTCCCGATCTCCTTCCGGTCTTAACTCGCGGTTAGGCATCGCGCCGGATTGCGGCCCGAAAAGGGCGCCGATCCGGCGGGCACGGAACCTTTTCACGCCGTTTCGCGGCTTCTGCCGAAGTGTCCCGGCCCGGCCTCCGGCGGACGTCCGCCAAAGCCGGCGCAGACCCTCTGCGAGGCACGCTTGAGCCGCTGGACGCGCCCGCATCGTCACGTCCCTCGGGACATGTTTGCGTCAAAGAGATTTACCCTAGGTTGAGGGCGATCCGGCCCAGTGCCGCCCGTCGCCCCGTGGTGGAGGTCAGCGGCCCTCAGCGTGCCCTGAGTGCTGCCGCGATCCGCGGCCACGGGCCGCCGCCGCGGCGTCTCCGCGGCTGCGCGTGACCGGCCCGACGCCAAGACTGGCGAAGGCAACGGCAGGCCGCGGGCCCGCGCGGGATCAAATAAGAGATTGATTTGAATGGGGGTTTTGGATCGGATGAAGGGAATCGAACCCTCGTATGCAGCTTGGGAGGCAGCTTTCGGAGCTGATTACATGCGCATGAGCATCTGATGGCGGATAGATAGCCTGCCGTGAATAACCTATTTTAAACAGTGTCTTATTGGGTGGTGGTGGCATTCCATCAGCGCATGGCAATCCTAGGCGCACTTCGCCAAAATGGCCCGGTGACAAAAATCATTGTCACTGGGAGAAGCGGCGCAAGTTGAGATCACAAAATTGTGACTACCGCGATTGCGCCTTGCATTTTTTGATGTGATGTGTGTGCTGGGCGCCGGCCAGTGACAAATCCGGTGACAAATGGCCTGTCACCGCCCTGAAATCCGAGTGACAAAAAAATGTCACCGCAGAAAAAAGTGAAGGAATTTCAGGGAGTTATTGGAGCGGGTGAAGGGAATCGAACCCTCGTATGCAGCTTGGGAAGCTGCCGTTCTACCATTGAACTACACCCGCAACGCGCCTGTCATAGCGTGCGGCCGACATGGGCGCAAGCCGTTTGGCCCGGCGCCGCCGAAGCCGCCAAACGAGCTGCCCGGGCTGTCGCGATCTTCGGTAAGAGATGCCCGTGCCGACCGTTCGCCGAGGGGATGACCGGAGGCGCGAAACACGACCCGCCGGACAGGTCCGGCGTTGGGTTCTTGCGCCTGCAGCCTCGTCGCTGGTCCGCCGTGTCAGGCGCGCTTCTGTCGCCGGGGGTTTGTTGCACACATCAGTGAAAGGGGAACAACATTAGGCAGCCTGATGGTGAGGCTCAGGACACATAGCGAAAACAGGACGGTTGCGGCGAGAGGGACGGCCGGGAGGAAGACCTTCGGGCATCTGTCGTAGCGCGTCGCACCGCGGCTCCAGTCCTGCAGCCGGCCGAACATGGTCTCGATCCCGTTGTGGCGCTTGAAGCGTCGACGGTCATATCGGACTGGAGGCTGCCGCCCTTCCGTCTCGGGATGCATACCCGCAAGTCTTTGTCTTGCAGGCCTTCTCTCAGCCAGTCGGCATCATAGCCGCAGTCATGAAGAGCCGCAGTGGGCGGCCCTCGCCGTCGGTGACCGCATGGAGCTTGGTGTTCACCCCGCCTTTTGTGCAGCCGATGAGGTGTCCACACCCCCCTTTCTTGCCCGCAGGCTGGATGCTGTGCGATGGGCGTTGTAGAGCTGTGTGTCAGGCGAGGGTTCCGAAACGCGAAAAGCGACCCCGAAGGATCGCTTTCTCGTGTGTTTCCAAGATCTTGATGGGATCTTGGCTCCGGCGGTAGGGATCGAACCTACGACCAATTGATTAACAGTCAACTGCTCTACCGCTGAGCTACGCCGGAACACGAGGGCGGATATAGCGAGGGATTCTCGGGGTGTCCAGAGGCGTTCTCGGCATTTGTCACCTTCGGGGCCGGGTGCCGTCGGGGCAGCCGGTCAGGGCGAAGACCGCCGTCGCCGAGAGGGGGCCGGTGCAGGCGGCAAGCCCCCGGCTTTCCAGCGAAATCAGGTGCGACAGCACGTTGCGGGCCGCGGCCGTCGCAAGCTCGGGGGCGAGGCCCGCATAGACCCGCGCCACCAGATCCGGCGCGGTGGCGGGACGCTCGGCCAGGGCGGCGCGGATCTCGTCGTCGCGCCGCCGGCGATGGGCGGCGAGCGCGGCGATGCGCGGACCAAGGTCGGGGATGTCGGCGCCGTGGCCCGCCAGCCCGACCCGCACGCCGGTGCCCGCGAGCCGCGCGAGCGAGGCGAGGTAGTCGTCGAGATCGCCGTCGGGCGGCGAGATCAGCGAGCTGGTCCAGCCCAGCACCAGATCGCCGGTGAAGCAGCGGTCCTGCCACAGGAAGCACAGGTGGTTGCCGAGATGGCCGGGCGTGTGCAGCGCGCGCAGCACCGCCCCGGCCACCTCGACCGCCTCGCCGTCGGCGAGCCGCCGGTCCGGGCGATAGCCCGGGTGCAGGCCCTCGCCGCCGCCGATGGGACCCGCGGCCGCCAGCCGGGCCATCGCCGGGCTGCGGCCGGCGGTGTCGGGGCCGAAGCCCAGCACTTCGGCGCCGGTCGCGGCCGAGAGCGCCGCGGCCAGACCGGAATGGTCGCGGTGGCTGTGGGTGACGAGGATGTGCACGATCCGCTCGCCGGGGCCGAGCGCGCCGAGGATCGCGGCCAGGTGCGCCGCGTCGTCGGGGCCGGGATCGATCACCGCGACGGCGCCGTCGCCCGGGCCCAGCAGGTAGGTGTTGGTGCCCGGCCCGGTCATCGGCGAGGGATTGGGCGCGAGCACCCGCCGCAGGCCGGGGCCGATCCATCCCACGGGCGGGGCGCTGGGTCCTGTCATCTTCCGGTTTCCGTCCATGATCTCTAGGGTCGGCCCCGGGGCGCGGGCATGGATGCCACGCGAGACGCGTCCGCCGGGAGAAGCCGATGACGACCGTGCCAGCCGAACCGCAGAAGGGAAAGCCCGGCGAGGGGGCCGGACCGGCGACCGAGCGGGCGCGGGGCATCGGCCGCGCGCTGCCGCGGTCGCGGCCGTCGTGGATCAAGCAGGTGATGCCGCGCGGGCTTTACGCGCGGGGCCTGCTGATCCTGGCGGTGCCGGTGATCGCGCTGCAGATCGTGGTGACGGCGATGGTGGTGCAGCGGCTGTACGAGGATGTCACCGACCAGATGACCCGCAGCCTGATCAGCGGGCTCGAATCGATCCTGCGCGAGGTGGAAAGCGCGCCGGATGCGGTCACCGCGGCCCGGACCGCGGGCGAGCTGTCGGACGCGGCCGGGGTGGCGCTGCTGCTGCCGGCCGAGACGCCGATCGGCGATCACCGCGATGCCACCGACATCTCGGGGCGCACCGTGATCGCGACGCTGCGCTCCGAGTTGACGGGGGTGCGCGGGATCGATCTGCAGCGCAACCGGCGGGTGCGGCTGGGGCTCGACACCGGCTGGGGGCCGATGCTGATCGAGTTCGACCGCCGCCGCGTCTCGGCCAGCAACCCGCACCAGCTGATCGTGCTGATGGCCGCCACCGGCCTGCTGATGACCAGCATCTCGTTCATCTTCCTGCGCAACCAGCTCAAGCCGATCAAGCGGCTGGCCCAGGCGGCCGAGGATTTCGGCCGCGGCCGCGCGACGCCCTACCGACCCGCCGGCGCGGCCGAGGTGCGCTCGGCCGGGGCGGCGTTCCTCGACATGCGCGCCCGGCTCGAGCGGCAGATCGAGCAGCGCACGATGATGCTGTCGGGGGTCAGCCACGACCTGCGCACGCCGCTGACGCGGATGAAGCTGGAACTGGCGATGCTGCCCGACGAGGAGGAGAGCCGCGCGATGTCGCGCGACATCGAGGAGATGGAGCGGCTGATCGACGCGTTCCTCGCCTTCGCGCGGGGCGATGCGCAGGACACCGAGGTCGAGCTGGTGGATCCGGTGGCCTTCCTCACCGCGCTCGAGGCCCGGGCCGAGCGCGCGGGCCAGCCGGTGACGCTGGGGCCGATGCCGGCCGAGGCGGGCGCGATCAGGCTGCGTCCGGGCGCGATCTCGCGCGCGCTCGAGAACCTCGTCGGCAACGGCGTGCGCTATGGCAGCCGGGTGACGGTCGGCCTGACGGCGAGCGAGGCCGCGGTGGTGTTCTCGGTCGAGGATGACGGCCCCGGCATCCCGCGCGAGCGGCGCGAGGAGGCGCTGCGGCCCTTCGCGCGGCTTGACCCGGCGCGCAATCAGGATCGCGGCTCGGGCGTGGGGCTTGGCCTTGCGATCGCTGCCGACATCGCGCGCAGCCACGGCGGCGCGCTGCGGCTGGGTGTCAGCGAGACGCTGGGCGGGCTGAGGGTCGACCTCGTGCTGCCGCGCTGAGGGCGGCGGCGCCGACGCCGGCACCGGACCGGCCGCGGGCCGCGGCGGTCCGCCACCGGCACGGCGGCCGGCAGCCCTGATCCCGGTCGCTGCGCCCGGCGGGCGCCGTCAGCCGAAGATCCAGTAGAAGATCGCCCCCCAGCTCAGCAGGCCCATCGGCAGCAGGCCGATGATCCACCAGCCCGAGGGCATCGAGTTGTCTTCCGGCAGCGATGTCTCTCGCGCGAGACGACGGAACAGCTCGTCCGCCTCCGCCTCGGTCGCGACCGCCGGCATGGCGGGCTGATGGTACTCGGAATAGTCGATGCGTTCGGCAACCGCCATGTCCACTTTCCCCATAACTTACGGCCCGTTCTGGGCCTTTTCATTCCGGCCCAATTCACCCGTGCGCTGGGGCGCAAATAAGGCGCGGGGGGCACATTTTGCGGACCATTGCCGGCTGAATCCGTGGCGCGGGCCCCCGCCATTCACGACATCCGGACGTCGCGTACGGCTCGCGTCGATTTGACCTCGCGCGAGATGCCGCTACCCTGAGGGGACATCATGCACGCATTCGGCCACAGTCCCCGCGCAACGGCGGGGATCGGTCGCGCTATGAGGAGGATCCGCGCCCCATGACATTCCGCCCGACGACCCGTCGCGCCCTGCACGCCGTCACCGTCCCGCTTCTCGCCCTTGCCACAATCCTGCCGGCAGGCGCGCGCGCGCAGGACCTTCTGTTCGCCCCCGGCGAGGACGACCGCTTCGACTGGCAAAGCTACGACGACTTCGCGGCGGCACATGACTTCTCGGGGCAGACGCTGAAGATCTTCGGCACCTGGACCGCCGAGGACGAGGCGACCTTCCGCAACGCCTTCCGCTATTTCGAGGCCGCGACCGGCGCGAAGGTCGATTATGCGGGCTCGGACAGCTTCGAGCAGCAGATCATCATCGACACCGAGGCCGGCTCGCCCCCCGACATCGCGATCTTTCCGCAGCCCGGGCTTGCCGCCGATCTCGCGGGGCGCGGGTTCCTGACGCCGCTGGCCGACGGCACCGACGCCTGGCTGGCCGAGAACTACGCCGCCGGCGACAGCTGGGTGCAGCTGGGCACCTATGCCGGCCCCGACGGCGCCGAGCATCTCTATGGCTTTCCCTACAAGAGCGACGTGAAATCGCTCGTGTTCTACGTCCCCGAGAATTTCGAGGACATGGGCTACGAGGTCCCCGAGACGATGGAGGACCTGAAGGCGCTGACCGAGCAGATCGTCGCGGATGGCGGCACGCCCTGGTGCATCGGCCTGGGGTCGGGCGGGGCCACCGGCTGGCCCGCGACCGACTGGGTCGAGGACCTGCTGCTGCGCCTGCAGCCGCCCGAGGTCTACGACCAGTGGACCTCGAACGAGATCCCCTTCGACGACCCGCGCGTGGTCGAGGCGATCGACGAGTTCGGCTGGTTCGCCAAGACCCCCGACTTCGTGGCGGGCGGGGTCGAGGCCGTCGCCTCGACCGATCACCGCGACAGCCCCGCCGGCCTCTTCGACTTCCCGCCGCAGTGCTACATGCACCACCAGGCCAGCTTCATCCCGTCGTTCTTCCCCGAGGATGTCGAGATGGGCGTGGATGCCGACTTCTTCTACATGCCGCCCTATGCCTCCAAGGACCTCGGCAACCCGGTGCTGGGCGCGGGCACGACCTTCACCATCACCCGCGACACCGAGCTGGCGCAGGCCTTCATCGACTGGCTGAAGACGCCGATCGCGCATGAGGTCTGGATGGCGCAGGACGGCTTCCTGACCCCGTTCAAGGATGCCAACCCCGACACCTACGGCGACCCGACGCTGAAGAAGATGGGCGAGATCCTGACCTCGGCCGACACCTTCCGCTTCGACGGGTCGGACCTGATGCCGGGCGCGATCGGCGCGGGGGCGTTCTGGACCGGCATGGTCGATTTCGTCGGCGGCCTGTCGGCCGAGGACGCGGCGGCGCAGATCCAGTCGACCTGGGATGGCCTGAAGTGAGCGCCGGCTTGCACAGCGCGCCCCCCGGGGGGCGCTGAGCGGGGCGACGATGCAGCAGATCCTCTTCGCCCTCGCCAGCGTCATCACCGGCTGCTTCGGTTGCGTGGCCTATTTCTTCCTGTCGAACCTGATCCTCGACCGCGTGTTCCCGCCGCGCGGCCCGGGGGCGGCGGGCAACATCCGCCGCGCCTCGGCCATCCGGCCCTGGCTGTTCCTCGGCCCGGCGGTGATCGTGCTCGGGCTCTACCTCGTCTACCCGGTCCTCGAATCGCTGCGCCTCAGCCTGATGCGCAACGGCCAGTTCGCCGGGCTTGAAAACTACCGCTGGCTGATCCACGAGCCGAAATTCCACGAAAGCCTGATCAACAACCTGATGTGGCTGGTCTTCGTGCCGACGATGGCCACGCTGATCGGGCTGTTCGCGGCGCAGCTGACCGACAGCATCCGCGGCGGCGCCATCGCCAAGTCGCTGATCTTCATGCCGATGGCGATCAGCTTCGTCGGCGCCTCGGTGATCTGGAAGTTCGTCTATGAATACCGCGGCGCCGACCAGGCGCAGATCGGGCTGCTGAACGCGATCGTCACCGCGCTGGGCGGTGAGCCGCAGGCCTGGCTCGCGCTGCCGTTCTGGAACACGGTCTTCCTGATGCTGATCATGGTCTGGATGCAGACGGGCTTTGCGATGGTGATCCTGTCGGCGGCGCTGCGCGGCATCCCCGACGAGACGATCGAGGCCGCGATCCTCGACGGCGCCAACCCCTGGCAGGTGTTCTGGCGCATCAAGGTGCCGCAGATCTGGGGCACGATCGCCGTGGTCTGGACCACGATCACCATCCTCGTGCTGAAGATCTTCGACATCGTCTTCGCGATGACCAACGGCCAGTGGGGCACGCAGGTGCTGGCCAACATGATGTACGACTGGTCGTTCCGCGCCGGCGACTTCGGCCGCGGCTCGGCCATCGCGCTGGTGATCATGGTGGCGGTGACGCCGCTGATGGTCTGGAACATCCGCAATGCGCGCGCGGAGGGCGGGGAATGAGCGAGATCGCCGGAACCCGCTCGCGGCTGCGGGTCGCCAATTACGTCGCCGTCATCGCGCTGGTGCTGCTGTGGACCATCCCCACCATCGGCCTGCTGGTGTCGTCCTTCCGCGACCGCGAACAGATCCAGAGCCTTGGCTGGTGGCAGGCGCTGTCCTCGGCCGAAGAGCCGATGTCGGCCCGCACCGGCCCGCCCGGCGACGCGGTGCAGGAAGACGGCCAGTGGGTGCTGACGGGCAATGTCTTCGGCGACGGCACCGGCACGGTCGGCAGTTTCGGCACCTCGATCCGCGCGCCGGGGGAATTCCCCGCGGGCGAGACCGCCGAGACCCGCGACGGCGGCACGCTGAGCATCGCCGCGGACGGCGCCTACCGCCTGACCAGCCCCGAGCCCTTCAAGGGCCGGCGCGGCGAGCGGCTGGTGCTGACCCGCGCGAGCCCGCCCGAGTTCACGCTGCAGAACTACGTCCAGGTGATGACCGCCGACGGCATGGGGCAGGCGTTCCTGAACACGCTGACGGTGACGATCCCGGCGACGGTGATCCCGATCCTGGTCGCGGCCTTCGCGGCCTATGCGCTGGCCTGGATGCAGTTCCCGGGGCGCGCGCTGCTGATCGCCTGCGTGGTCGGGCTGCTGGTGGTGCCGCTGCAGCTGTCGCTGATCCCGCTGCTGCGGTTCCACAACGGCATCGGGCTGGGGCGCAGCTACATCGGCATCTGGCTCGCGCATACCGGCTTTGGCATGCCGCTCGCGATCTATCTGCTGCGCAACTACATGGTCGGCCTGCCGAAGGAGGTCATCGAATGCGCCCGCGTCGACGGCGCGACCGAATTCGAGATCTTCCGCAAGATCGTGCTGCCGCTCAGCCTGCCGGCGCTTGCCGCCTTCGGGATCTTCCAGTTCCTCTGGACCTGGAACGACCTTCTGGTGGCCAAGGTCTTCCTCGGCTCGGGCAACGACCAGATGGTGATGACCGGCCGGATCGTCGAGCTTCTGGGCTCGCGCGGGAACAACTGGGAGCTGCTGACCGCGGCCGCCTTCATCTCGATGCTGGTGCCGCTGGTGGTGTTCTTCTCGATGCAGAAATACTTCGTCCGCGGCCTTCTGGCCGGGTCGGTCAAGGGCGGCTGACGCCGGAAAGGAGGGCCGGGAATGGCCGAGCTGAAACTGACGGGCGTCGACAAGAGCTATGGCGCGACCCAGGTGCTGCGGGGCATCGACCTCGAGATCGAGCGGGGCGAACTGATCGTCTTCGTCGGCCCCTCGGGCTGCGGGAAGTCTACGCTGCTGCGCATGATCGCCGGGCTCGAGAAGATCTCCGGCGGCACGCTGGAGATCGGGGGCGTGCGGATGAACGACGTGCCGCCCGCCCAGCGCGGCATCGCGATGGTGTTCCAGTCCTACGCGCTTTATCCGCACATGACGGTGCGCGAGAACATGGCCTTCGCGCTCGAGATCGCGAAGGTGCCGAAGTCAGAGCGCATGGCGAAGGTCGACCGCGCGGCCGACATGCTGCAGCTGACGCCCTATCTCGACCGGCTGCCGAAGGCGCTGTCGGGCGGGCAGCGCCAGCGCGTCGCCATCGGCCGCGCCATCGTGCGCGACCCCGAGGTCTACCTGTTCGACGAGCCGCTCTCGAACCTCGACGCGGCGCTGCGGGTGGCGACCCGGATCGAGATCGCGCAGCTGAAGGAGCGGATGCCCGAGGCGACGATGATCTACGTCACCCACGACCAGGTCGAGGCGATGACGCTGGCCTCGCGCATCGTGGTGCTGGCCGACCGCGGCATCGCGCAGGTCGGAACGCCGCTCGAACTCTACGAGACGCCGCGCAACGAGTTCGTGGCCCGGTTCATCGGCTCGCCCTCGATGAACCTGCTGCCCGGCACGATCGCGCGCGCCGGCGCCACGACCGAGGTCGCGCTGGCGGGCGGCGGCCGCGCCACCGTCGCGATCGCGACCGAGCCGGGATCCGAGGGGCGCGAGGTCAACCTTGGCGTCCGTCCCGAGGACCTGTCGCCCGCGCCCGAGGGCACGCCCGCGCTCTATTCCGGCGAGGTCGACTATACCGAGGCGCTGGGCGAGGTGACGCTGCTGTATTTCGTGGCCGAGCCGGGCGCGGGGCAGGGGGTGATCGCCAAGTTCCCGGGCATTCACCGCGGCCTGCGGCGCCGGCAGGTGGCCCTGACCGCGCCGCCCGAGAAGCTGCACCTTTTTGCCGACGGCCAGTCCCTGCGCGCGGCCTGAAGCGCGCTGTCCCTGAGGCGCCCTGTCCCCCGGGGCGCCTTGACCCCGGACCCCCGTCTCAAACGCAAAGCGCCCGCGCAGGTCCTCCGCGCGGGCGCTTCAGGTCAGGCGGGACGGATCAGAAGCCGGCCTTGATCTGCTCGAACTCCTGCAGCTGCTTCTCGCGCTGCTCGGCCGAGATCGGGGTCTGGGCGAGGATCGGCGCCTTGATCGGGCCGAGGCCCGCATCCGCGACCTCCTCGGCCGGCAGCTCGGCCATGCCCTTGCTGTTGGAATGGCCGTAGCCGATCGCGTCCAGCAGCCCCTGCGCCGAGGACGGCGCCAGCCAGGCGTTCATGAAGTCATAGGCCTTCTCTTCCGAGCCGGGGCCGTCCTTCATGTTGACGTAGCCGCAGAACCAGGTCGACGACCCTTCCTTGGCCTCGCGCTGGAAGCCGACGTCGAAGCCGTCGTCCTTCAGATAGGCGATGCCGTCGTTCCACGACCAGGCGACCAGAACCTCGCCCGAGGCCATCAGCTGCGCCATCTCGGACGGGTCCGACCAGTAGGAACGCACCAGCTTGTTGGCCTCGCGCAGCCAGTCGGCGGCGGCCTTGAACTGCTCGTCGGTGACATCGGACCAGTCGGTCACGCCGGTGGCGAGATAGGCCAGCGACCAGACGTCGTCGGCGCTGTCGGGCAGCGAGATCCGGCCCTCGTACTTCGGGTTCACGAAGACGTCGAGCGAGGCCACGTCCTCGTCGGGGACCTCGCCCTTGGCATAGGCGATGGCCGAGACGCCCCAGTCGGTCGGCAGGAACCAGACGCCCTTGTCGTCCTTGAACACCGGCGAGTTCAGGAACTTCGGATCGATGTCGCCGAAGGCCGCGATCTTCGAGACATCCCAGGGCTCGATCAGGTCGGCGTCGCGGTACTTCTGCACCGCCGACGAGCAGGGATGGGTCACGTCGGCCTTGAAGCCCGACGAGACCTTCTGGAATGCCTCGTCGTCGTCGCCGAAGAAGGCATAGGTCGGCACGTCGCCGTATTTGTCGACATAGCCCTGGAAGATCGACGGCTCCTCGAAGCCGGCCCAGTCGAAGACGGTCAGTTCGCTGTCGGCGGCGAAGGCGGGGAGCGCCGGGCTCAGGCCGGCGGAAATCGCGGCGGCCGAGACCATCAGCTTGGAGATGCGGTTCATGAATGTCCTTTCGATGCGGGGGGCTAACGGCCCCCGGGCTCCTGTCGGATCCGATGCGACGCTACCTATGCCATGGCGTGGCGCCAAGTGGATTTCGCCCCGCGGGGCGGCACCGCGGTTGCGGCGCGCGCGGGAGTGCCCGCAGAACGGGCACGATCCCGGGTGACGCCACGGCGCCCTGTGGTCCGGACCCGTGCGGGTGGCGTAGACGTTGCGCCCGAAGACATCCGTGAAAGGCCCGCGATGACCGACTCAGCCTCCCCCGACGCCCCGCTGATCCTCTGGCTGCGCCGCGAGTTCCGGCTGTCGGACCACCCCGCGCTGAGCGCCGCCGTGGCGACGGGCCGGCCGGTGATCCCGGTCTTCGTGCTCGACGAGCTGGTCGAGGATTGGGGGGCCGCGCCGAAATGGCGCCTGGGCGAGGCGATCGCGGCCTTCGACGCGGCGCTGCGCGCCAAGGACAGCCGGCTGGTGCTGCGCCGCGGCCCCGCGCTCACGGTCCTGCGCGCCCTCGCGCGCGAGACCGGCGCCGCGGCGGTGGCCTGGACCCGCGCCTACGATCCCGCGACCCGCAACCGCGACGCGACCGTCAAGGCGGCGCTGAAGGACGACGGGCTCGAGGTCACGAGCCATCCCGGCCACACCCTGGCCGAACCCTGGGAGATCGAGACCGGGCAGGGCGGCTTCTACAAGGTCTACACCCCGTTCTGGAAGGCGCTGCGCGCGCGCGGCGTGCCCGAACCCGACCGGGCCCCCGCCAAAATCCCGGCCCCCGCGGGCTGGCCGGCCTCGGACAGCCTCGCCGACTGGCGGCTCGGCGCCGCGATGCGCCGCGGCGCCGCCGTCGTGGCCGCCCATGCCCATCCCGGCGAGGCCCGCGCCCGCGACCGGCTGCACCGCTTCCTGTCCGACAAGGTCGCGCAGTATGCCGACGACCGCGACCGCATCGATTTGCCCGCGACCTCGGGCCTGTCCGAGAACCTGACCTGGGGCGAGATCGGCCCGCGCACGGTCTGGCACGCGGGCCTGCGCGCGCTCGAGGACGGTGGCCGCGGGGCCGAGACCTTCCTCAAGGAACTCGCGTGGCGCGATTTCGCCTGGCACCTGTGCTACCACGCGCCCGACCTTGCCACGACCAACTTCCGCGAGGACTGGAACGGCTTCGGCTGGCGGCGCGACAACCGCGAGGCCGAGGCCTGGCGCCGCGGCCTGACCGGCGAGCCGCTCGTCGATGCGGCGATGCGCGAGATGTACGTGACCGGCACGATGCACAACCGCGCGCGGATGGTGGTGGCCTCGTACCTGACCAAGCATCTGCTGACCGACTGGCGGGTGGGCCTGCGCTGGTTCGAGGACTGCCTGATCGACTGGGACCCGGCCTCGAACGCGCTCGGCTGGCAGTGGGTGGCGGGCTGCGGCCCCGATGCCGCGCCCTATTTCCGCGTCTTCAACCCCGAGACCCAGGCCGAGAAGTTCGACCCCGACCGGCGCTACCGCGACGCCTGGATCGCCGAGGGCCGGGCCCGCCCGGCCGCCACCGCGCTCTCCTATTTCGAGGCCTGCCCCGTCTCCTGGGGGCTCGCGCCCGACGAGGCCTATCCCGACCGCATCGTCGGCCTGAAGGAGGGTCGCGAGCGTGCGCTGGCGGCCTATGCCGAGAAATAGCCGCTTCAGCTTTCGCCTTGGCCGAAATATCCCGGGGGAGGCTCCGCAGGAGCCGGGGGCAGCGCCCCCGGACCCCCTCACCGACCAGCCCCCCTACCGATCAGACGCCCGCATCTCCCACCCCCCGTACCGAAAGGCGTACCGATGCCCGCATCCCTCCTTGGCTGGCCGCTCTGGGCCGCACTTTCGGCGGGCTTCGCCGCCCTCACCGCGATCTTCGCGCGCGTCGGCCTGCGCGAGGTGCCCTCGGATTACGCGACCTTCCTGCGCACGCTGGTGATCCTGCCGTTCCTGGCGCTGATGGTCAGCCTGCGCGGCCAGTGGATGCCGCTCGGGCAGGTGCCGGGCCGGGCGGGGCTGTTCCTCGTGCTCTCCGGGCTCGCCACCGGGGCCTCGTGGCTGTGCTACTTCCGGGCGCTCTCGCTCGGGCCGGCGGCGCAGGTCGCCTCGATCGACAAGATGTCGGTGGTGCTGGTCGCGGTCTTCGCCGCCGCCTTCCTCGGCGAGGCGCTCTCGCCGCGTGCCTGGGCCGGCATCGCGCTGATCGTGATCGGGGTGCTGCTGGTCTCGCAGCGCTGACCCGGCCGCGGTGCCGAAGACCCCGCGAAGACCCCGCCAAGAAGGCCGCCGCCGAATGGGTGAGGTCCGCGCGGGCCGCGCGCGACGCGGCCGGCCCCTTGCCCGACGGGATCGCGGCCCGGACCGCAGGTGCCGGCCCGCCTTTACCGGGTGGCGATGTTTTGCTTAACCTTTCGACACAGACGGAAAGGATTGCCATGCTGACGACGACCGAGGGCCAGACCGGGCTGCCGCGCTATTTCGCGCGGGTCTTCCAGATGGCCTGCCGGATGCCGCACGGGCGCATCGACTTCGTGCTGCCCGACGGCCGGCGCTTCCGGGCCGAGGGGCAGGGGCCGGGCCCGGTGGCCGAGCTGCAGATCCACGACCCCGACCTCTTCGCCCGGCTGGTGCGCGAGGGCGACCTCGGCTTTTGCGAAAGCTATGTCGAGGGCGGCTGGTCGACGCCCGACCTGATGGCGTTCATGGACCTCGTGAACGCCGGCAACGACGAGATCTACGACGGCTTCCCGGGCATGGGCCTCGCCCGTGCCTGGGAAGGGCTGCGCCACTGGCTGCGCGGCAATTCCCGCGGCCAGGCGCGGCGCAACATCGCGGCGCATTACGACCTCGGCAACGAGTTCTACCGCCTCTGGCTCGATGACACCATGACCTATTCCTCGGCGCTGTTCGACGCGGCCCCGGGCGGCGGGCAGCTCAGCCTCGAGGCCGCGCAGCGCGCGAAATACGCAAGCCTCGTCGACCGGATGGGCGTCGCGCCCGGCGAGCACGTGCTCGAGATCGGCTGCGGCTGGGGCGGGTTCGCCGAATATGCCGCCGGCGAGCGCGGGCTGCGCGTCACCGGGCTGACCATCTCGCGGGCCCAGCACGACTACGCCACCGACCGCATCGCCCGCGCCGGCCTGTCGGACCGGGTCGAGATCAAGCTGCAGGACTACCGCGACGAGCGCGGCCAGTACGACGGCGTCGGCTCGATCGAGATGTTCGAGGCGGTGGGCGAGAAATACTGGCCGGTGTTCTTCGACCGGCTGCACGGGGTGCTCAAGCCCGGCCGCGCCGCCTGTCTGCAGATCATCACGGTGGCCGACCGCCGCTACCGGATCTACCGCCGCGGCGTCGACTTCATCCAGAAGCACATCTTCCCCGGCGGCGCGCTGCCCTCGCCCTCGGCCCTGCGCTCCGAGGTCGAGCGCGCGGGCCTCGCGGTGGCGGGCTCGCTCGAGTTCGGGGAAAGCTATTCCCAGACCCTGCGCCGCTGGCACGAGACGTTCAACGCCCGCTGGGACGAGGTCGCGGGCCTGGGCTTCGACGACCGGTTCCGGCGGATGTGGAACCTCTATCTCGCCTCCTGCGCGGGCACGTTCCACGGCGGCAACTGCGACGTGACCCAGATCACCGTGACCCGCCCCGCCACCACCCCGGCGCGCGGGCTGTCGGCCTGAGATGCCGAATGCCGCGAAACTGGTGGCGGCGCTGTGCCTCGCGGCCGTCGGCTTCTTCGGCGCGGTCGCGGTCGTGCCGCACATGCCCGAGGGCCAGCGCGTCGGCAAGCTGTGGCTGATCGCGGTGCTGGCCGGCGTCCTCGTCGGCTGGCGGATGCTCGGGCGCGACATGACGCCGCGCCGCACCCTCACCCAGGTCGAGGTGCCCGGCGCGGCCAGCACCTGCGCGGCGGGCCTGCGCGCGGCGGCGCTGACGGCGATCTGCACGCTGTTCGCGGCTTCGACCGTGGTGATGTTCATCCGCGCCTTCGACCGGCGCTACAAGGGGCCGATGGACGCGGTGGTGTCGATCTTCGACCTCTGCCTCGGCTACGCGCCGCTGTTCACGCATGTCGACGTCCTGCTGACCCTTGCCATCGGCGGCATCCTCGCGGCCTATGCGGCCCGGGGCGCAGGCCGCGCCTGGGGGTAATGCCGTCATGTCCGTGTTCCTGTATGGCTCGCTGCGCGACCCGGCCCTGCTGGCGGTGGTCGTCGGCCGCCTGCCAGAGGTGCTGCCCGCGACGCTGCCGGACCACGCCGTGCGCGCCGCCGGCGACGAGGCCTTCCCCCAGATCCTGCCCGAGGCGGGCGCCACCGCCCGCGGCCTCGTGGCGCTGGGCCTGACGGGCGACGAGATCGCGCGGCTCGCCTTCTACGAGGCGGGCTTCCACCTCGCGCCCGCCCCGGTCCCGGCCGAGACCGCCTCGGGCCCGTGCGAGGTGCAGCTCTTCCTGCCCGGGACGGCCCCCAAGGCCGGCGCCGCGCCCGAGACCGAAACCGGGACCGAAACCGTGTCCGATGCGGGGCCCGATGCGGGGCCCGGCGCCGGCGGCTGGCCTGCGGGCGCGCCCTGGTCCTACGACGCGTGGCGCGCGCGCTGGGGCGAGACGACGGTGGCCACGGCACGCGCCTTCATGGCCGAATACGGCCGCGACGGCGGGCGCGAGCGGGCGCACCGGCGCTGGCCGCTGCTGCTGGCGCGCGGCGCAAGCCAGGTGCGCGCCCGCGCGCCTGCGCCCGTCACGCTGCGCCGCGCCGTGACCGCGGGCGACATCTCGGTCGCCGCGCGGCGCGAGCCCTATGCCAACTACTTCGCGATCGAGGAATACGACCTCTCCTGGCGGCGCTTCGACGGCGCGATGGGGCGCGAGACGACGCGCGCGGTCTTCGTGTCGTCGGACGCGGTGCTGGTGCTGCCCTACGACCCGGTGCGCGACCGGGTGCAGCTGATCGAGCAGTTCCGCATGGGCCCCTTCGCCCGCGGCGATGCCGAGCCCTGGCTGCTCGAGGTGGCGGCGGGCCGGATCGATGGCGGCGAGACGCCCGAGGAGGCGGCGCGACGCGAGGCGATCGAGGAATCGGGCACGCGGATGCGCGAGCTGATCGCGGGGCCGCGCGGCTATGCCTCGCCCGGCGCGATCACCGAGTATCTCTATTTCTTCATCGGGATCTGCGACCTGCCCGACCGCGACAAGCGCATCGGCGGGCTCGAGGACGAGGACGAGGACATCCGCGCCCATGTCCTGGCCTTCGACGAGCTGATGGCGCTGGTCGACAGCGGCGAGATCGACTCGACCCCGATCCACCTGCTGGCGAACTGGCTTGCCCGCATCCGCCCGCGCCTGCGCGCCGCGGCCGGTGTGCCCGGCTGACGCCCCACCGATCTCCCGCCGAGATCCCGCCGACATCCCGCGCACATCCCCCTGCCGCGCCCCGGCCCATTGGCTGCCAGGCGCCGGCTACTCCTCGACTTTGCCGAAATATCCCGGGGGAGGCTCCGCAGGAGCCGGGGGCAGCGCCCCCTGCGCCCCGGGTGGCCCGGCCGCGTCTCCTCAACCCTGTCGCCAGGCCCGGGCGCGGCGCTCGAACGGCTGGATCAGCAGGTAGTCGACGGCCAGCATCACCACGACGAAGGCCAGGGCATAGGCCATGACCTGGGCGGTCTGGAACAGCTGGAAATGCATGTGGATGCGAAAGCCGATCCCGTCCGACCGGCCGAGGAACTCGACCACCAGCACGATCTTCCAGATCACGGCCAGCCCGTTGCGCGCCGCGGTGGCCAGGAAGGGCGCAAGCTCGGGCAGCATGACGTGGCGCAGCCGCTTCCAGCGCGAGAAGCCGAAGACGATCGTCATGTCCCGGATCCGCGGGTCGAAGGTGCGCGCGCCCTCGCGCAGGGTCACGATCACCATCGCGGTCTTGTTCAGCGTCACGGCCAGGATCGCGGCGGTCTCGTTCAGCCCCAGCCACAGGTAGCACAGCACGATCAGCACCAGCGCCGGCAGGTTCAGGAACACCGTCACCCAGGCATCGGCGATCATGTCGAGCTTCGGGTTGCGCCCCAGCACGACCCCGATCACCGCGCCCGCGGCCATCGCCAGCACGAAGGCGATCGCCACCCGGCGCAGCGTCGCCAGCAGGTGGTGCGGCAGCCGCCCCGAGACCCATTCCTGCCAGGCCACCCGCGCGACCTCGTCCGGCGCGGGCAGCACCTGCGGATCGGCCTTCAGCACCGCCAGCCCCCACCAGAGCGCCACCAGCGCCAGAAGCGACAGCAGGAACACCGGCCCGCGCGCGCCGCGCCCCGCGGCCATGCCTCCGCCCGCCGCGGCCCCCGGCCGCGCGCCGCCGGGCACGCCCCCGCCAGAGAGGTCTCCGCCGGCCACGTCCCGGCCGGAAACGTCCCCGCCTGAAATGCCCCCGCCTGATACGTCCGTGCCGGAGTGGTCCTTGCCAGCCACGTTCCGGGCCTGTCCCTCTGGCCCGGAAACGCCCGGCCCGGAAACGCCCACGCCGGAAACGCCCCTGCCAGAGGCCCCGGGCCCGCCCGGTACGGCGGCGCGCGTGTCCTTGCCGGGCGGCGGCGTGCCGTCGCCGCCGCGCGGGCTTGGCGGCGGGCCTGACGGTGCGCCCGGCCCGGTGCTGAACCTGTGCATTCCAGATGCCTCCCCGGGGCCCAGCATAGCGCCGAACCGGCCGGTGTCGCGCCCGATCGGCGCGGCCCATACCTAGGTCGTATGGGCGCCCGCCACCCGCCTGGCCTAGCCTCGGGGCCGGAGGAACCCCAGATGTCCCGTGCCTGGCGCCCGGTCGCCGCTGCCCTGTGCCGTGCCGGCACGCTCGCCGCCATCCTCGCCCGGGCACCCGCCCCGGTCGCAGTCCCGGTCGCAGTCCCGGTCGCAGTCCCGGTCGCAGTCCCGGTCGCAGTCCCGGTCGCAGTCCCGGCCGCAATCTCGGCGCCAATGCCGGGGCGAATTCCGGTGCCGGGCCCGACGCCCCTCCGGGCGTCGCTGCGCGCCCTTGTCCTCGCGCTTGCCGCGGTCGCGGGCGGCGGGCCCGCCACGGCCGAACCCGCCCCGCTGCCGCGCGAGGCGATCGCCGCCCATGTCGCCCCGCCGATGGAGCTTGGCCCCGAGCTGGACCCCGGGCGCGGCATCTACGAGCTGCGCAACTCGGGCGGCGCGCCCGCGGGCTTCGTGTTCGAGACCGGACCGCTCGCGCCGATCCCCGGCTTCTCGGGCCAGCCGATCGACATGCTGGTGACGCTCGACCGCGACGGGCGGTTCCTCGACGTCCAGCTTCTGCACCACAACGAGCCGATCTTCGTCTCGGGCCTTGGCGAGGCGCCGCTGCGCGCCTTTCTCGAACAGTACCGCGGCCACGCGATCTCCGAGCCGCTGGTGGTCGGCACGCCCTATGGCGCGGGGGGCGAGGGATCGGACCTCGTGCATCTCGACGGGGTGACCAAGGCGACGGCAAGCGTGCGCATCGCCCATGAATCGATCCTCGCCGCGGCGCTGGCCGTCGCGCGCGAGAAGATGCGCGGCATCCGCACCGGCGCGCCCGCGCGGCCCGATCCGGGCCATGACGAGACGCTCGACTGGGACGCGCTGGTGCGCGAGGGGATCGCGCGCAACCTCGCGGTCGACAATGCGGCGCTGCAGGCGGCCTTCGCGGGCTCGCTCTGGGCCATCGACGATCCCGAGGCGCTGGCCGATCCGGCGGGGCGCTACCTCGACCTCTGGGTGGTCGACATCGGCCCGCCCGCGGTCGCGCGCGCGGTGCTCGACCCGGACGGCTTCGCCGAGCTGCAGCGCTTCCTCGCGGTCTCGCCCGAGGACGAGCCGATCCTGGTCGTGGATGCCGGGCGCCACGGCCTCGTGTCGGCGGACTTCGTGCGCAACACCGCGCCCGACCGGCTGTCGGCGGCGCAGGACGGGCTGCCGGTGGCGCTGCGCGACGCGGACCTGTCCTTCGCGCTGAACGACGCACTGCCCGAGCGGCTGCGCGAAGGGCAGGCGATGATCCTGCGCACCGACCGGCGGCTGGGGTTCGACCCGACCCGCGACTGGGAGCTGTCGGCCCAGGCGGTGCGGGCGCATGGCATGTTCCAGCCCGAGCTTGGATCGCGCCATTTCACCCTGGCCAGCCGCGCCGATCCGCGCTTCTTCCTGCGCCCCGAGGCGCCGGTCGCCGCGGTCGCGCCCTGGCGCGAGGCGCTGCGCAACCGGCAGGGCGACCTTCTGGTGCTGGCGGTGGCGCTGCCGGGGCTGCTGTGGGCGCTGGGGCCGGGGATGCACGGGCTGGCCGCGCCGGCGCGGGCGGCGTCCCTGCGGCTGGCGTGGCTGGCGGCGATGACGCTGTTCGCGGGCTACTGGGCGCAGGGGCAGCTGTCGATCGTGACCGTCATCGCGGTGATCCGGGCCGCGACCGGGGGCGGCAGCTTCGCGGTGCTGCTCTACGACCCGGTGTCGCTGCTGATCTGGGCGGCGGCGATCCTGGGGATGCTGGCCTGGGGGCGGGGGCTGTTCTGCGGCTGGCTGTGCCCCTTCGGCGCGCTGCAGGAGGCCACGGCGCTGGTCGGGCGCCGGCTGGGGATCAGGTCGTGGGAGCCGTCGCCGGCCTGGGACCGGCGGCTGAAGCGGGTGAAGTACCTCGCGCTGGCGGGGCTGGTGGCGGCGGCGTTCCTTGCGCCCGCCGAGGCCGAGAAGCTGGCCGAGATCGAGCCCTTCAAGACCGCGATCACCACCGGGTTCCAGCGCGAATGGTACTATGTCGCCTATGCCCTGTTCTGGCTGGGCTTGAGCGCGGTGACCTTCAAGGGCTTCTGCCGGTACCTGTGCCCGCTGGGCGCGGTGATGGCGCTGGGCGACGCGCTGCGTCTGCGCCGCTGGATCCCGCGCCGCGACGGCTGCGGCAGCCCCTGCCAGCTGTGCCGCGTGCGCTGTCGCTATGGCGCGATCGAGCCCTCGGGCCGGATCGACTATGCCGAGTGCTTCGCCTGTCTCGACTGCGTGACGATCCACGACGACCCCCGGACCTGCGTGCCGCTGGTGCTGGCGGCGAAGGGGCGGACGCTGCCCGCGGCGCGGCAGGGGGCGCGGCCATGATCGCGCGCCGCCGCTTCCTCGCGATCGCCGCCGCCGCGCTGGCGCGCCCGGCGCGGGCCGAGACCGCCGCCTGGCAGGGCCGTGCCTTCGGGGCCGAGGCGCGGATCACGCTTTCGGGCCCGCGCGGCCTGCCGGGGGCGACGCTGGCGCGGATCGGCGCCGAGATCGAGCGGATCGAGCGGCTGTTCTCGCTGGCAAGGCCGGACTCGGCCCTCGTCGCGCTGAACGCCGCCGGGCGGCTCGATCCGGCCCCGCCCGACCTTCTGGACCTGCTCGGGGTGGCGGGCCGGGTGCATCTGGCTACGGGCGGGCTGTTCGACCCGACGGTGCAGCCGCTGTGGCGGGCGCTGGCCGAGGGGCGCGACCCGGTGCCGGCGCGCGCCGCGATCGGCTGGGACCGGGTGCGGGTGAGCGGGCAGGGCGTGGCGCTTGAGCCGGGGCAGGCGCTGACGCTGAACGGCATCGCCCAGGGTTGGGCCGCGGACCGGATCCGGGCGCTGCTTGCCGCCGCGGGCTTCACCCGCGCGCTTGTCGACATGGGCGAATTCGCGGCCCTGGGCGGGCCCTGGCGGCTGGCGGTCGAAGATCCCGGGCTTGGCCGGATCGGCCACCGCACCCTTCTGGGCGGGGCGATGGCGACCTCGAGCCCCGGCGCGCTCCGTCTCGGGGCCGAGACCCACATCCTCGGGCCCCGGGGCGAGCGGCCCTGCTGGTCGACGATCAGCCTGCGGTCCCAAAGCGCGGCGCTGGCCGATGCGGCGGCCACGGCGCTGGTGCTTGCTCCGCGCGACGAGCTGCCCGCGATCCTCGCGCGGCTGCCCGAACCGGTCGCGGTCCTGGCGGTGAGCCCCGGTGGCGAGGTCGAGAGCTTCGCCACCTGAGCGCCCGGCGCCTCGGTGCTTCGGGGCGCCCGGGCCGGGCTGGGTGCACGCGCGCGTGTGGGGGCGCATCGCTTTGGTCGCCCGGCGCAGGCCGCAAGTGTGCCTGCGGACAGGGCGGGGCGGCGATGCCCGGACCGGCTGAGTGCAGGCGTGCGACCGGGGGGCGCGTGGTGCGGGGTGCGCTCTGCAGGTTGCATGGATGGCTGCGGAAGCGGGCGCGACGGGTCAGCGCGCGGACCGGGCGCGCGCTCCCTGACCGGGCGCGGGGCACCCGGTCAGGCTGCGGCTCCGCCTGTGAGGAGAAGCGTGACGAGGGGCGACGGGCGGCGGAGCCGGGACGGGCTTGGTGGCGCGGGCCGGAAAGAGGTGTGAGACGTGGGTCTTTCGCACATGACGGGGCCCTCGATGACCGGGGCGTGCGCCCGGCCGTCGGTCCGGTCCGCGCCTCGCGCCCTCGTGCGGCTGCGCGAGATCCCCGCGGCTTGACCTTTCCCGCCCCCCTCGCCACCTTGCGCGCGATTTTCGCCCCCGATCGGAGCCGGCATGACCCAGGGCACCCAAGGCCGCCCCACCCCCCCGTTCTCGCGCTTCGAATTCCTCGTCGCCTGGCGCTACCTGCGAGCCCGGCGGGCCGAGGGCGGGGTGTCGGTGATGACCTGGATCAGCCTCGTCGGCATCACCCTCGCGGTCTTCGCGCTGATCGCGACCCTCGCCGTGCGCGCGGGCTTCCGGGCCGAGTTCGTCGACACGATCCTTGGCGCCAATGCCCATGTCACGGTCTATGCCGCGCCGCAGACGCTTGAGAACGGCGCGGTGATCCGCACGATGCCGGACTATGACGCCGTGGCCGCGCGGGTGGCCGAGGTGCCGGGCGTGACCTCGGCCGCGCCGCTGGTGCGCGGCCAGGTGATGGCAAGTTTCGGCGAGGAGGCGGGCGGCGCCGAGGTCTTCGGCATCAGCCCCGCGAACCTCGCGAAGATCCCGCGCATCGGCCAGCATCCGGACGCCTCGTGGGGCGATCTCGCGCAGTTCGGCATGGTCGAGGGCGGCGGCATCGCCATCGGCTCGGGCCTCGCGCGCGAACTGGGCGTGAACGTCGGCGACCGGGTGCGCATCATCCAGCCCAACGGCGTGCGCACCGCCTTCGGCACCAGCCCCCGCGCCGCCGCCTATGAGGTCGTCTACATCTTCACCGCCGGGCGCTACGACATCGACCGCACCCGGATCTACATGCCCTTCGACGCGGCCCAGGCCTTCTTCAACCGCGAGGGCGTCGCCGACGAGATCGAGGTGATGACCACCGACCCCGAGGATGTCGACGCGCTGCAGGGACCGATCGCCATCGCCGCTGGCCAGCAGGTCTACCTCTGGACCTGGCGCGACTCGTCGGGGTCGTTCCTGCGCGCGCTCGACGTCGAGGACAACGTGATGTTCATCATCCTGTCGATCCTCGTGCTGATCGCGGCGATGAACATCACCTCGGGGCTGATCATGCTGGTCAAGAACAAGGGCCGCGACATCGGCATCCTGCGCACCATGGGCCTGACCGAAGGCTCGGTGCTGCGGGTCTTCTTCCTGTGCGGCGCCTTCACCGGCGTGATCGGCACCGCGATGGGGGTGATCCTGGGCTGTCTCTTCGCGATCTGGATCGACCCGATCTTCAGCTTCGTGAACTTCGTCGCCGGCGGCGGGGTCTGGGACCCGTCGATCCGCGGCATCTACAACCTGCCCGCCAAGCTGCAGCTGTGGGACGTGTGCAAGGCCGCGGGCCTGTCGCTGTTTCTCAGCTTCGTCGTGACGATCCTGCCCGCGCGCCGCGCCGCGCGGATGAACCCGGTGGAGGCCCTGCGCTATGAGTGACGTCCTGGCGCTTGAAGGGATCGAGAAGATCTACAACCGCGGCCAGCCGAGCGAGGTCGCGGTGCTGCGCGGCGCCGACCTCGTGATCGGGCGGGGCGAGGTCGTGGCGCTGGTCGCGCCCTCGGGTTCGGGCAAGTCGACGCTGCTGCACATCGCGGGGCTGCTCGACACGCCCGACACCGGCCGCGTGCTGCTCGACGGGCAGGAGATGGCGGGGGCGGGCGACCGGCTGCGCACCCGGCTGCGGCGCGAGCGGCTGGGCTTCGTCTACCAGTTCCACCACCTGCTGCCGGAATTCACCGCGGCCGAGAACATCATCCTGCCGCAGCTTGCCAACGGCACCGCGCCGAAGGCGGCCGAGGCGCGCGCGCGCGAGTTGCTCGAGCGCGTCGGCGTCGGCGCGCGGGCGGACCACCGCCCCGCCGCGCTCTCGGGCGGCGAGCAGCAGCGCGTGGCCTTCTGCCGCGCGCTGGCGAACGGTCCAGCGCTGCTTCTGGCGGACGAGCCCACCGGCAACCTCGATCCCGGCACCTCTGACGTGGTCTTCGCGGCGCTCATGGACCTCGTGCGCGCGACAGGGCTGTCGGCGCTGATCGCGACCCACAACCTCGAACTGGCCGCGCGGATGGACCGGGTGGTGCGGCTCGAGGAGGGGCGCATCCTCTAGCGCCCGCGCGGCCGGCGGCGCGTTTGGGCGCGCCTCCTGACGCCGGCCGGGGCAGGCCGGGGCGGGCCGATGCCGCGTCCGCGTCCCGCCGTCGGTCAGTCCGGCGGCTCGCCGCCGAAATTCGCCCAGAAGTCGGCCCGTTCGTTGAGGTGCGGGAAGGCGGTGTCGGGCACCGGCACGCCGAGGAAGCCGCACAGCGGCCCCCAGCCCTCGGCCACGTCGAAGACCAGCACCCGTTCGGGCGGCAGCGCCGCCAGCACCTCTTCGCGGCGGCGGTGATAGGTGGCGAGCGCGGTGTCGCGGTCGGGCGTGCGGGTGCCGAAGGTGCCCTCGCCGATGGCGGGCAGCGCGGCATCGAACATCTGCCGGATGTGCGGCGGCAGGGCGAGGCTGTCGGAGATCCGCATCACCTTGCCGATCGTGGTCGAGAAGCTGCGCCACCAGCTGTCGTCGGGGCGCTGGCTGTGGATCACCTTCGCCTGCGGATGGGCCGCCGCGACCTGCCGCCAGACATGGGCGCCGGGCCAGTCGACCTGTGCGCGGTACCCGTCGTAAAGCGCCACCCAATCCGTCGGCTGCCCGCTCAGCGCCCCCACCCAGCCCGGCACCTGGCCGGGATTGGCAAAGACCTCCTCCATGTGGTGGCAGGGCCCGAAGCCCAGTATCTCGAGCGCTTCCTTCAGCGAACGCGTTCCGGTCCGGCCGAAGCCGGAGCCGATGACCTCCAGTGCCATGCTGTCCCCCCCGGACATCTCCCTCGCCTTTACAGTCCGCGCAAGATGACGCTGGGTCAAGCTGCGCAAAAGGTGCAGGCGAGATGCATCTGGCGCCCCCTTCCACGCCCGCGGGCTTTGCTGTATTCCTGCGGCCTTCCGCGACGCGATGTCGCCAGTATCTCGGGGACAGACATGACCGATTCCAGCTCTGACGAACGCATTGCCAAGGTGATGGCCCGCGCGGGCGTCGCCTCGCGCCGCGATGCCGAGCGCATGATCCTTGCCGGCCGCGTGTCGGTGAACGGCAAGAAGATCGACAGCCCCGCGCTCGACGTGAAGCCCGGCGACCGCATCCTGCTCGATGGCCGCGCCATCGACGAAAAGCAGCCGACGCGCCTGTGGCTCTACTACAAGCCCCTCGGGCTCGTGGTGTCCGAGAAGGACGAGAAGGGCCGCCAGACCATCTTCGACACCATGCCCGAGGGCATGCCGCGGGTGATGAGCGTCGGCCGGCTCGACCTCAATTCCGAAGGCCTGCTGCTGCTGACGAACGACGGCGAACTGAAGCGCCGGCTCGAGCTGCCCGAGACCGGCTGGCTGCGCAAGTACCGCGTGCGCGTGAACGGTCAGCCCAACGACGTGACGCTCGATCCCCTGCGCCGCGGCATCACCATCGACGGCGAGGATTTCCAGCCGATGGAGGTTACGCTCGACCGCCAGCAGGGCTCGAACGCCTGGCTGACCGTCGGCATCCGCGAGGGCCGCAACCGCGAGATCCGCCGCGCGATGAGCGCGGTGAAGCTGATCGTGAACCGGCTGATCCGCGTCAGCTACGGCCCGTTCCGCCTGAACGAGATGAAGCCCGGCGACATCATGGAGGTGAAGGCCAAGGTGATGCGCGACCAGCTGGGCGCGCTGCTGCCGGGCAACGAGGACCATGTCGAGCGCCCCGGCCGCATCAACCGCGAGGGGCAGGGCCCGAAGACCTACGACCAGCGCAACCGCGCCGAGCCGGCCGAGAGCTATCGCAACCGCGAGCGCGGCGGCGACGACCGCGGCCCGCGCCCGCCGCGGGGCGAGGGCGATCGTCCCTATGGCAAGCCCGCTTTCGGCAAACCCGGCTTCGGCAAGCCCGGCTTCGACCGTGGCCCGCGCCCCGAGGGCGACCGCGGCCCGCGTCCGCCGCGCGCCGAGGGTGACCGCCCCTATGGCAAGCCCGCTTTCGGCAAACCCGGCTTCGGCAAGCCCGGCTTCGACCGCGGCCCGCGCCCCGAGGGCGACCGCGGCCCGCGTCCGCCGCGCGCCGAGGGCGATCGTCCCTTTGCCAAGCCCGCTTTTGGCGCGCCGGCCTTCAGCCGCGGGCCGCGTCCCGAGGCCGACGAGGGCGAGGCCGCGCGCAAGCCGCGCCACAAGGGCCTGCGCCCGCCGCGCGACGAATCGGGCGAGGGCCGCAGCGAGCGGCCGCGCAGCGAGGGCTTCGGCAAGGGTCCGCGCAGCGCCGGCTTCAAGTCGCATGGCGGTCCGGCCGGCAAGGGCCGCGCCGAGGGCTTCAAGTCGCATGGCGATGCCGCGCGCGGCGGTCCCGCCCGGGGCCCGCGCCCCGAGGGCCCGGCGGGCGGCAAGCCCTATGGCAAGCCGGCCGGCGACCGCGGCGGCTTCGGCAAGCCGCGCAGCGAAGGCTTCCGCGCCCAGGGCGACGGCGCGCGCAAGGGACCGGGCCAGGGACCGGGCCAAGGATCGGGCAGGGGACCGGGCAAGGGACCGGGGGCAGGATCGGGCGCGCCGGGGGGCAAGCCGCGCTTTGGCGGCGGCAAGCCGGGCGGCGCGCCGTCCGACCGCGGTCCGCGCAAGCCGCGCTGACCCCGACACCTCCTGCGGCGTCCTGACGGCCCCGCGACCGGTTTCGCCACCGGGCCGGGGCGGGCGTCGCAGACGCGGCCAAGGGGGCGCGGCCAAGGGGGCAGGGACTTGTCGCGCGGCGCGTCATGGCCCATGTCCTAGGAACGAAACAGCCAGGCGCGCGCCGGTGGCGCGCGCGGGAAAGGACCGATGCAAAGGCTTCTGTTGCTTGTGGCGCTGGGCGCGCTTGTCGTGCTGGGGCTGCGCTGGGTCGCGGCCCGCGTCGGCGGGGACACCCCCGCGACGCTGCCGGCGCGCCCCGCCCACGACGGGCCGGTGGCCAAGCTTGCCTTCGCGGCGCTGTTCCTCGTCATCGCCGCGACCTCGGCCGGCTGGCTGGAGGGGCTGTAGATGGCCGAACGCTTTGGCGGGCCGCACTCGCCCGGCGGCGATCCCCGCGCCTCGGCCCGGACTGCGAGAGGCAGCTCGGCCGGGACCGGCCGGCGGCTGACGGCGCGCACGCCCGAGCCGATGCGCGCGCGCCGCAACCTCCTGTTCCTCGCGCCGCTGCCCCTGGTCTTCGCCGCCTTCTCTGGCGGCGCGCTCGACCTCGTGACCGACCTCGCGGCGCTGGCCGCGCTCTGGGGCGGGGCCTACCTGACCTCCGAGGGCGTGAAGGCCGAGGCCGCGTTCAACGCCCGCACCTTCGCGCGCCGCCCCGCGATCCCGCGCAAGCTGTTCGGCATGGCGCTGACCGGCCTTGGCACCGCCGGCGCCAGTCTTGCCCCCACGGCGGCGGGCGGGGCCGACCTCGTGGCCCCGGTGATCTTCGGCGCGATCGCGGCGCTTCTGCATGTGGTGGCCTTCGGCACCGATCCCTGGCGCGACCGCCGCCCCGGGGGCATCGACGACTTCCAGCACGACCGCGTCGCCCGCGCCCTGCAGGAGGCCGAGCGCCAGCTTGCGCGCATCTCCGCCGCCATCGCCGGGCTTGGCGACCGCCAGCTGGCCGCGCGCGTCGCCGGGTTCGAAACCACCGCCCGCGCCATGTTCGCCCGGATCGAAAGCGACCCGCGCGACCTGACCGCCGCGCGGCGCTATCTCGGGGTCTATCTCGAGGGCGCGGCCGAGGCCTCGGAGAAGCTCGCGCGGCTGTCGCAGGCGGGCGGCGACGCCGGTGCGACGGCGCGCGCGGACTACATCGCGCTTCTCGACGATCTCGAGGCGAACTACGCCGCGCGGACCGAGGCGCTTCTGGGCAACGACCGCGGCGATCTCGGGGTCGAGATCGGGGTGCTGCGCGACCGACTTTCGCGCGAGGGGCTGCGCGAAGGGGTTGCCGCGCGCCGCGACGATGAGATGGAATGAGGCCGGACCCCTCCCGGCGCCGATAGCAGGAATCACCAGATGACCGACACGACCCGCGACCGCGCCCTGGCGCAGGAGGCCGAGATCGACGCGGTGACCCGGGTGGATCTGCCCGAGGTCCCCGCCGCGCCCGCCACCCTGTCCGAGGCGACCGGCCCCGAGGCCGAGCGCATCCGCGCCGCCATGGCCGAGATCGACATCGGCGACGCCGGATCGATCGTGCAGTTCGGCGCCCCCGCCCAGGCCGAGCTGCAGCAGATCAGCCAGTCGATGCTGACCGACGTCAAGAACAAGGACGTCGGCCCCGCCGGCGACAGCCTGCGCCAGATCGTGACCACGATCCGCGGCTTCTCGGTCTCCGAGCTTGACGTGCGGCGCCAGCGCAGCTGGTGGGAGAAGATCGTCGGGCGCACCGCGCCCTTCGCCAAGTTCGTCGCCCGCTACGAAGAGGTGCAGGCCCAGATCGACCGGATCACCGACGCGCTTCTGGGGCACGAGCACAAGCTTCTCAAGGACGTGAAGTCGCTCGACCTGCTCTATGACCGCACGCTGGGCTTCTACCGCGAGCTGGGGATCTACATCGCCGCCGGCGAGGCGCGGCTGGCCGAGATCGACGCGACCGACATCCCCGCGCGCGAGGCCGAGGTCGCGGCGGCCTCCGAGACGCAGAAGGTGATGGCGGCGCAGACCCTGCGCGACCTGCGCGCCGCGCGCGACGATCTCGAGCGGCGGGTGCACGACCTGCGGCTGACGCGGCAGGTGACGATGCAGGCGCTGCCCTCGATCCGGCTGGTGCAGGAGAACGACAAGGCGCTGGTCAGCAAGATCAACTCGACGCTCGTGAACACCGTGCCGCTGTGGGAGACGCAGCTGGCGCAGGCGGTGACGATCCAGCGCTCGGCCGAGGCGGCGGGGGCGGTCAAGGCCGCGACCGACCTGACGAACGAGCTGTTGACCGCGAATGCGAAGAACCTGCGCGAGGCCAATGCCCGCGTCCGCACCGAGGTCGAGCGCGGCATCTTCGACATCGCCGCGGTGAAGACCGCCAATGCCGAGCTGATCGCCACGATCGAGGATTCGCTGCGCATCGCCGACGAGGGCAAGGCCAACCGCGCCGCCGCCGAGGCCGAGCTGCGCCAGATGGAGGGCGAGCTGCGCGAGGCGCTCGCGGCGTCGCGCGCGCGGGGACCGTCGGTGCCGGCGGCCGGCAGCCGGCGGGGGGCGGGCCGCTGACATGCAGCCGATGGTGCGGGACGGGCAGGCAGGCTCGGCGGGCAGGGCGGCGCTTCTGGCCCTGATGCTGCTGGCGCCGGCGCTGGTGGCGGGGTGCCAGGGATCGGGGATCGACAGCACGCCGGTGCCGCCGCAGCGGCCCGCGGCGCGGCCCGCGGCCGACCAGCCGCTGGCGCCCGAGAGCCTGGCGATGAAGGACCGCCTGGCCAAGCTGCAGGCGCAGCTCTTGTCGCAGGGCCTGCTGCGGCAGGACACCGGCGCGACCGACGCGCCCTTCGACGCGCGCATCCTGGCCGAGAATTTCGAGCGCATCGCGCTTTACGACGAATACACCGCCCGCGGCGGCGCCTTCGTGCAGGGCGCCGTGCCCAGCCGCCTGCGGCGCTGGGAAAGCCCGGTGACGATGGCGGTCGAGTTCGGCGCCACGATCCCGGCCGCGCAGCGCGCCAAGGACCGCGCCGAGATCACCGGCTATGCCCGGCGGCTGTCGCGGATCTCGGGCCTGCCGATCCGGATGGCGCCGGTCGAGGCCGCCAACTACACGGTGCTCGTGCTGAACGAGGGCGACAGGATCGGCTTCGCCGACCGGCTCGACGCGCTGTTTCCCAACATCGACGCGGCCTCGCGCAGCTCGATCCTGACGATGGGCCCCTCGACCTACTGCCTCGTCTTCGCCTATTCCACCGGCTCCTCGCCGGTCTATACCCGCGCCGTCGCCGTGATCCGGGGCGAGCATCCCGACCTGATGCGCCTGTCGTGCATCCACGAGGAACTGGCCCAGGGCCTGGGCCTGGCCAACGACAGCCCGACGGCGCGCCCCTCGATCTTCAACGACGACGAGGAATTCGCGCTGCTCACGCCGATGGACGAGCTGATGCTGCGCATGCTTTACGATCCGCGGCTGCGCCCGGGCATGACCCCGGACGAGGCGCGCCCGGTCGTGCAGCAGATGGCGACCGAGATCCTGCCGCCGCCGCCCAGCTGAGCGGCCGGGATTCGCGCCCCGGGGGTGCCGCGGGCGCCCCGGCGCGGCCGATCCGCGCCGCTAGCGAAAAAAAATCGCGTTTTGGCAAGGTCATGCCGGGACTGCCGGCGGCGGAACGAATTCCGCAGCCCGCGCGGGCGGCCGGAACGGTGCTCTGCCACCGGCCCGGGTGGCGACACGGGCGTTTCGCGATCGCGACAGGGAAACACTGCGCCCGCAGCATCGGCGTTGGCGCCGGCGCGCGGAAAGTCGCCATAGGCACTGGACCAGCGGGGATTGCGGTGTCATCTGACAGCTTCAGGCGCGGTTTTCGGCCGCGTCGGGCCCTTCTTGACGGACAGGTACATCCGACATGGCGACACCCACCGACATCACTCCCGCGCGGCTGACCCACCTTCAGCGGCTCGAGGCCGAGAGCATCCACATCATGCGCGAGGTCGCGGCCCAGGCCACGAAGCCGGTGATGCTGTATTCCGTGGGCAAGGACAGCGCCTGCATGCTGCACCTGGCCAAGAAGGCCTTCTTCCCGGCGCCGCCGCCGTTCCCGCTCTTGCACGTGGACACCACGTGGAAGTTCAAGGCGATGTACGCGCTGCGCAACAAGGCGGCCGAGGACGCGGGGATGGAGCTTCTGGTCTACCAGAACCCCGAGGCCAAGGCGAAGGGCATCAACCCCTTCGACCACGGCGCGCTGCACACCGACATGTGGAAGACCGACGGGCTGAAGCAGGCGCTGGACAAGTACGGCTTCGACGCGGCCTTCGGCGGCGCCCGGCGCGACGAGGAGAAATCCCGCGCCAAGGAGCGGATCTTCTCGTTCCGCACCGCGCAGCACCGCTGGGACCCGAAGAACCAGCGCCCCGAGCTTTGGCGGCTGTACAACGCGCGCAAGGCCAAGGGGGAGTCGATCCGCGTCTTCCCGCTGTCGAACTGGACCGAACTCGACATCTGGCAGTACATCCACCTGGAAGGCATCGAGATCGTGCCGCTCTACTTCTCGGCCCCGCGCCCGACGGTGGAACGCGACGGGATGCTGCTGATGGTCGATGACGAGCGGTTCCGCCTGCACCCCGGCGAAGAGCCGGTGATGCGCTCGATCCGGTTCCGCACGCTGGGCTGCTATCCGCTGACCGGCGCGGTCGAAAGCACGGCGGCGACGCTGCCGGAGGTGATCCAGGAAATGCTGCTGACCACGACCTCGGAACGCCAGGGCAGGGCCATCGACCACGACAGTGCCGCCTCGATGGAGAAGAAGAAGCAGGAGGGCTACTTCTGATGACTACGCCGAAGGACCCCTCGTTCGTCACCGACCAGCTGATTGCCGACGACATCGACGCCTACCTGCTGAAGCACCAGCACAAGACCATGCTGCGCTTCATCACCTGCGGCTCGGTCGATGACGGGAAATCGACGCTGATCGGCCGGCTGCTCTACGACTCGAAGATGATCTTCGAGGATCAGCTCGCCAGCCTCGAGAAGGACAGCAAGAGCGTCGGCACCCAGGGGCAGGAGATCGACTTCGCCCTTCTCGTCGACGGCCTCGCCGCCGAGCGCGAGCAGGGCATCACCATCGACGTCGCCTATCGCTTCTTCGCGACCGACAAGCGCAAGTTCATCGTCGCCGACACCCCGGGCCACGAGCAGTACACACGCAACATGGTCACCGGCGCCTCGACCGCCGACCTCGCGGTGATCCTGATCGACGCGCGCCAGGGCGTGCTGACGCAGACGCGCCGGCACAGCTATCTGGTGAACCTTCTGGGCATCCGCAACGTGGTGCTCGCGATCAACAAGATGGACCTCGTGGGCTACAGCCAGGCGCGGTTCCGCGAGATCCTCGCCGACTACTCGGCCTTCGCCGCCTCGATCGGCATCGACAGCTTCACCGCGATCCCGATCTCGGGGCTGAAGGGCGACAACATCGTCACGCCCTCCGAGCACATGGCCTGGTACAAGGGCCCGACGCTGATGGCGCATCTCGAAGAGGCGCCGCTGGGCGAGACCGAGAAGGCCGAGGGGCCGTTCCGGATGCCGGTGCAGTGGGTCAACCGACCGAACCTCGACTTCCGCGGCTTCGCGGGCCTCGTGGTCGGCGGCCAGGTCGCGCCCGGCGACGCGGTCCGGGTGCTGCCCTCGGGCAAGACCTCGACCGTCAAGGCGGTGGTGACCTTCGACGGCGACCTGCCGCGCGCGGTCGCCGGCCAGTCGGTGACCCTGACCCTGAACGACGAGATCGACTGCTCGCGCGGGGATGTCATCGTCACCGCCGACGCCCCCTGCGAGGTCGCCGACCAGTTCGAGGCCACCGTCGTCTGGATGGACGAGGACGAGATGCTGCCGGGCCGGCCCTACGTGCTGCAGATCGGCGCGAAATCGGTCACCGCGACGATCACCGAGCCGAAATACGAGGTCAACGTCAACACGCTGGAACACCTGGCGGTGCGGACGCTGAAGCTGAATTCGATCGGGGTGTGCAACATCTCGCTCGACCGGGCGATCCCGTTCGAGGCCTATGCCGCGAACCCCGACCTTGGTGGCTTCATCCTGATCGACCGGATGACCAACCGCACCGTCGCCGCCGGCATGATCCACTTCGCGCTGCGTCGGTCGCAGAACATCCACTGGCAGGCCGTCGACATCGACCGCGGCGCCCATGCCGCGCAGAAGGGCCAGGCGCCGAAGCTGGTGTGGTTCACCGGCCTCTCGGGCTCGGGCAAGTCGACGATCGCGAACCTGGTCGAGAAGAAGCTCTATGCGCTGGGCAAGCACTCGTTCCTGCTCGACGGCGACAACGTCCGCCACGGGCTGAACCGCGACCTCGGCTTCACCGATGCCGACCGGGTCGAGAACATCCGCCGCGTGGGCGAGGTCGCGAAGCTGATGTGCGACGCGGGGCTGATCGTGCTGACGGCCTTCATCTCGCCGTTCCGGGCCGAGCGGCAGATGGTGCGCGACCTGCTGCCCGCGGGCGAGTTCGTCGAGGTCTTCGTCGACACGCCGCTGGAGGTCGCCGAGGCGCGCGACGTCAAGGGGCTGTACCGCAAGGCGCGCGCGGGGCAGCTGAAGAACTTCACCGGCATCGACAGCCCCTACGAGGCGCCCGAGGCCGCCGAGATCACCGTCAACACCGTCGAGATGACGGCGGAAGAGGCGGCGGACCGGATCGTCGAGGCGCTGCTGAAGGGCTGACGCCGGCCAGGCCGTCCGTGGACAGGCCGTCCGTTGACGGTCGGGGTGCGGCGGGCGCGCGGTAGGGGCGCGGACGGGGCGCGGTCGGCGTGCGGTTCGGGCGGACGGGGGGCGCTGCCCCCCGGGGCCTGCGGCCCTCCCCCCGGGATATTTTCGCAAAGTCGAGAGCAACAGGGGCGGGCCGGCGCGGTCCGCCCCTTCTCATGTCCGGCGGCGGGTGGCGCCGGTGGAGGCGGCGATGCGCAGCAGGCGGCGGCGGTCGCCGGCGAGCGCGGCCTCGACGAGGCCCGGGAGCGCGCCGCGTGCCTTCAGGTGCGGGACCAGCGAGCCATGCGACTGTGCGGGGTAGTGCAGGTGGTCCTGGCCCGCGCGGTGCGGGAAGGCGGCGGCCTGCGCCGCGTCGTCCGCGAGGCCATGGGCGAGGATCGTCCAGCAGGTCGGGCGCGGAGGGGCCGGGCAGGGCGGCAGCGCGGCGGTCCAGTCGCGCCAGCGGGTCTCGCCGGGCAGCCGCGGATCGGCCTGGGGGCCGAGGGCGAGCACGGCGGTGACCGGCAGGATCTCGGCGGCGGCAAGCGCCGCGACGGCGCCCATCGACAGCCCGATGGTCAGGATGCGCCCGGGCGGGGCAAGGCGGGCGAGGGCCGCCCGCAGCGCCTCGGCGAAGCCCGGGGCGGTGGCCCAGCTGCGCGACGCGTCGGTGACGAACAGCGCGCGGCGGGGGTGGGCGGCGGTGCCGCGGCCGGTGGCCGTGGCCACGAATTCGGGCGAGGGCGGGCGCGACGGGTCATGGCCGATCGAGGCGAAGGCGATGACGAGGTCGGCCCCCGCGCCGTCGAGCAGGTCGACGGCATGGGGGCCGATGGTCGCGAGCCGCTCGAAGCGCGGCATTCAGCCGCGCGGGTCGATCAGCCGGCCGATCACGCCTTCGCGGGTGACGCGCCGGCCGCCGGCGATCGAGACCGCGGGATGGGCCTTCAGCGCCTCCATGATGTCGCGCACCGGGGCGTCCGCGGGCAGTTCCGGCGCGCCGGGGGCGGTCCCGGCCTCGGACATGTCCTCGGCCGTCAGCACGCCCAGCGGGTTCATGTGCGCGACGAAATCGGCGACATAGTCGTTGACCGGGTTGGCGATGATCTCGCGCGCGGTACCGCATTGCACGATCCGGCCGCCCTCCATCAGCGCGATCCGGCTGCCAAGCTTGAACGCCTCGTCGAGGTCGTGACTGACGAAGATGATCGTGCGCTTGAGCGAGGCCTGCAGCTCCAGCAGCTCGTCCTGCAGCCGCGAGCGGATCAGCGGGTCGAGCGCCGAGAACGGTTCGTCCATCAACAGGATCGGCGCCTCGGTCGCGAAGGCGCGCGCCAGGCCCACGCGCTGCTGCATGCCGCCCGACAGCTCGCCCACGCGCCGCTCGGCCCAGTCCGACAGGCCCACGAGCCTGAGCTGCTGGTCCACCATCTCGCGCCGCTTGGCCGGCGGGTCGCCCGCCAGCTCGAGCCCGAGGCCCACGTTCTCGCGCACCGTGCGCCAGGGCAGCAGGCCGAACTGCTGGAACACCATGGCGACGCGTTCCTGGCGGATGTGGCGCAGCGCCTTTTCGTTGGCATGCGTGACCGAGACCATCCGGCCGCCGTCGTTCACCCGCACCTCGCCGCGCACGACGGGGTTCAGCCCGTTCACCGCGCGCAGAAGCGTCGACTTGCCCGAGCCCGACAGGCCCATCAGCACGAGGATCTCGCCCTCGGCGACGGTCAGCGAGCAGTCGTGCACCCCCAGCACCTGGCCGGTGGCGCGCTGCACCTCGGCCCGGCTCTGGCCCTGGTCCATCAGCGGCAGCGCGGCCTGCGCGCGTTCGCCGAAAACGATCGAGACGTTGTCGAATTCCACCGCGTTCATTTGCGTTCCACCTTCAGCATGCGGTCGAGAAGGATCGCCACGACGACGATGATGAAGCCGGATTCGAAGCCGAGCGCGGTGTTGACCGAGTTCAACGCCCGCACCACCGGCACGCCAAGGCCATTGGCGCCGACCATGGCCGCGATCACGACCATCGACAGCGACAGCATGATCGCCTGGGTCAGCCCGGCCATGATCTGCGGCAGCGCATAGGGCAGCTCCACCTTCCACAGCGTCTGCGACTTGGTGGCGCCGAAGGCGGTCGAGGCCTCGAGCAGCGCCGCCGGGGTCGAGGAGACGCCAAGGTAGGTCAGCCGGATCGGCGCGGGCAGCACGAAGACCACCGTCGCGATCAGGCCGGGCACCATGCCGAGGCCGAAGAAGACGATCGCCGGGATCAGGTAGACGAAGGTCGGCAGCGTCTGCATCAGGTCAAGCACCGGGCTCATGCCGGCGTAAAGCCGGGGGCGGTGCGCCGCGGCGATGCCCAGCGGCACGCCGATCAGCATGCAGACCGCGCAGCTGAACACGATCAGCGTCAGGCTTTGCAGCATCTCGTCCCAGTAGCCCTGGTTCAGCACGAACAGGAAGCCTGCCGCGACCAGCGCGCAGATCTTCCAGTTGCGCTGCATCGCCCAGGCGAAGGCGACCAGCAGCAGGATCAGCAGCGGCGCCGGGATCGCGTCGAGGATGTCGAGCATCGTCTCGATCACCCAGCTCAGCACGGTGCCGATGAAATCGAAGACGGGGCCGCCGTGGGCGTTGAGCCAGTCGAACACCAGCTTCGCCCAGCGACCGACGGGAATCTTCTCGTCCGTGACGAGATCGGTTACGGGCTCGAACAGATCGTCGAGGAAATCCATGCGCTTCTGGCGCTCCGTTGCGATTGTACGGGAAAGGGGAGGGGCACAGGAAAACGGGGGCCGCGGCCCCCGTTTCCGTCAGGTCCGGGTCAGAGCCCGAACTCTTCCTTCACGGCCGGCAGGCCGTCTTCGCCACCCTCGGTGGTCACGCCGGCCAGCCAGGTGTCCAGCACCTCGGGGTTCTTCTCGACCCAGGCCTGCACCGCCTTGTCGGGATCCTCGCCGTCGTTGAGGATCTTGCCCATGATCTCGTTTTCCATCGGAAGCGAGAAGGTCATGTTCGACAGCAGCTTGGCCACGTTCGGGCAGGATTCGGCAAAGCCCTTCTTCACCACGGTCTGCACGATGCCGGCGCCGCCGAAGAAGTCCTCGCCGCCGGGCAGGTACTTGAGGTCGAACTGGGCGTTCATCGGGTGCGGCGCCCAGCCGAGGAAGACCACGCCCTTCTCCTGCGGGTAAAGCCGCGACACCTGCGCGAGCATCCCCTGCTCCGAGCTTTCGACGACCTCGAAGCCTTCCAGCGGCTTGCCGGCCTCGGTCAGCGAGATCAGGTAGCCGTTGCCCTCGTTGCCGGGCTCGATGCCGTAGATCTTGCCGTCCAGCTCGTCCTTGAACTTGCCGATGTCGGCATAGCTGTGCAGGCCCTTGTCATACAGGTAGGTCGGCACCGCCAGCGTGTACTGCGTGCCCTCGAGGTTGGTCTTCAGAACCTCGATCGTGCCCTTGTCGAGATAGGGTTTGATCGCGCCTTCCTGCGCCGGCATCCAGTTGCCGAGGAAGACGTCGACATCGCCCGAATCCATCGAGGCATAGGTCACCGGAACCGACAGCAGCTTGACGTCGACGTCGTAGCCGAGGCCCTCGAGCACCTGCTTGGCGGCCGAGGTGGTGGTGGTGATGTCGGTCCAGCCCACGTCCGAGAAGGTGACGCTGTCACAGGCCGCGAAGGCCGGCAGGGCCGAAAGGGCCAGGGCCGAGGCGGCAAGGGTCAGGTCGCGGAATTTCGTCATAAAGCACTCCCCTGTGCGTCATGTTGATCCGGGATCTGCGTCCCGGGGTTTCTTGATTGACGAGTCAATTAACTCATCACTAGGATCACATTGCAACACATTTCACGGGTACACATGGCACGCCCAGCCGCAGAACCGCTTCGCCGCGCCGAAATTGTGCGCGCGACCATACAGGAGATCGGCCAGACCGGAACCCTAGAGGTCACGGTCGCCCAGATCGCCCGCAGGGCCGGGGTCAGCTCGGCGCTGGCCCACCACTATTTCGGCTCGAAAGAGGCGATCTTCCTCGCAGCGATGCGACACATTTTGGGAATTTATGGCGCCGAGGTCCGCGGGGCGCTCGCCACGGTCGAAGGGCCGGAGGCCCGGATCGAGGCGATCGTCCGGGTGTCGTTCTCGCAGATGAACTTCCGCCGCGAAGTCATTGCGGCGTGGATGAATTTCTACGTTCTGGCCCAGACGATGGACGGCGCGCACCGGCTGCTCGAGATCTACCGCCGGCGGTTGCGGTCGAACCTCGTGGTCAACCTGCGGCCGCTGGTGGGCGAGAACGCCGGACGAATCGCCGATTCGCTGGGGGCGCTGATCGACGGCGTCTACCTGCGCGCGGCGCTGGGGCGCACCGCCCCCGACCGCGCCGCCGCGGCGGCGCTGGTCATGGGGCATCTCGAGGCTGAACTGGCGCGCGGGCGCCTGAAAGGACAATGACGTGACGCGGCCCAACATCCTGATCTTCATGGTCGACCAGCTCAACGGGACCCTGTTCCCCGACGGGCCCGCCGACTGGCTGCACGCGCCGAACCTCAAGAAGCTCGCCGAACGCTCGGTGCGGTTCCGCAACGCCTATACCGGCTCGCCGCTCTGCGCGCCGGGGCGCGCGGCGTTCATGTCGGGCCAGCTGCCCTCGCGCACCGGCGTCTACGACAACGCGGCCGAGTTCCGCTCGGACGTGCCGACCTTCGCGCACCACCTTCGCCGCGCCGGCTATCGCACGTGCCTGTCGGGAAAAATGCACTTCGTCGGCCCCGACCAGCTGCACGGGTTCGAGGAACGGCTGACCACCGACATCTACCCCGCCGACTTCGGCTGGACCCCCGATTACCGCAAGCCCGGCGAGCGGATCGACTGGTGGTACCACAACATGGGCTCGGTCACCGGCGCCGGCACCGCCGAGATCACCAACCAGCTGGAATATGACGACAACGTCGCCCACGAGGCGAAGATGAAGGTCTACGACCTCGGCCGCCGGCTCGACGACCGGCCCTGGATGCTGACCGTGTCGATGACCCATCCGCACGACCCCTACGTCGCGCGCAAGAAGCACTGGGACCTCTACGAGGACTGCGCCCATCTCGAACCCGAGGTCGGCCTGATCCCCTACGAGGAGCAGGACCCGCATTCGAAGCGGATCTTCGACGCCTCGGACTGGCACAATTTCGATCTGACCGACGAGATGACGCGCCGCTCGCGCCGCGCCTATTTCGCCAACATCTCCTATTGCGACGAGAAGATCGGCGAGATCCTCGAGGCGCTGGAGACGACGCGGCAAGAGGCGGTGATCCTCTTCGTCTCCGACCATGGCGACATGCTGGGCGAGCGCGGATTGTGGTTCAAGATGAACTTCTTCGAAGGCTCGGCGCGGGTGCCGCTGATGATCTGCGCGCCGGGCCTCGAACCGCGCCTCGTTACCGACCCGGTCTCGACGATCGACGTCTGCCCGACGCTGTGCGACATCGCCGGCATCTCGATGGACGAGGTCATGCCCTGGACCGACGGCACCTCGCTGATGCCGACCGCCGAAGGCACGGCGCGCACCGCACCGGTGATGATGGAATACGCGGCCGAGGCCAGCTACGCGCCCCTCGTCTCGCTGCGCGAGGGGCGGTTCAAGCTGAACCTCTGCGCGCTCGACCCCGACCAGCTCTTCGATCTCGAGGCCGACCCGCACGAACTCACCAACCTCGCGGGCGACCCGGCCCATGCCGAGGTGCTGGCGCGGATGAAGGCCGATGCCGCCACCCGCTGGGACCTCGCGCGCTACGACGCCGATGTCCGCGCCAGCCAGGCGCGGCGCTGGGTGGTCTACGAGGCGCTCAGACAGGGCGGCTACTACCCCTGGGACTACCAGCCGCTGAAGAAGGCCTCCGAGGCCTACATGCGCAACCACATGGACCTGAACATCCTCGAGGAGAGCAAGCGCTACCCCCGCGGGGAGTGACTGCCCGTTTCGACTTTGTCCAAATATCCCCGCCGGAGGCCCTTTTGACCCTCACCGCCCAACCCAAAGCCAGCCATTTCATCGACGGCGCCTATGTCGAGGACACCGCCGGCGCCGAGATCGAGGTGATCTTTCCCGCCACCGGCGCGGTGATCGCGCGTCTGCACGAGGCGACGCCCGCGATCGTCGAGGCGGCGATCGCCTCGGCGGAACGTGCCCAGAAGGACTGGGCGGCGATGCGCCCGGTCGAGCGGGCCCGGATCCTGTCGCGCGCCGTCCAGATCATCCGCGAGCGCAACGAGGAGCTGAGCCAGCTCGAGACGCTCGACACCGGCAAGCCGATCAACGAGACGCGCTATGCCGATGCGACCTCGGGGGCGGATTGCCTTGAATATTTCGCGGGCCTCGCGCCCACGGTGACCGGCGAGACGATCCCTCTGGGGCGCGACATGGTCTACACGATCCGCGAGCCCCTGGGCGTCTGCGTGGGCATCGGCGCCTGGAACTACCCGACCCAGATCGCCTGCTGGAAATCGGCGCCCGCGCTCGCGATGGGCAATGCGATGGTGTTCAAGCCGTCGGAGACGACGCCGCTGTGCACGCTGAAGCTGGCCGAGATCTACATCGAGGCCGGGCTGCCGCCGGGGCTGTTCAACGTGGTGCAGGGGCGCGGCGCGGTGGGCGCTTCGCTGGTGACCGACCCTCGGGTGGCGAAGGTGTCGCTCACCGGCTCGGTCGCCACGGGCCGCAAGGTCTACGCGGCCGCCGCCGAAGGCATCCGGGCGGTGACGATGGAGCTGGGCGGCAAGTCGCCGCTGATCGTCTTCGACGACGCGTCGGTCGAGGATGCCGTCGGCGCGGCGATGCTGGGGAATTTCTACTCCACCGGGCAGATCTGTTCGAACGGCACCCGGGTCTTCGTGCAGAAGGGCATCAAGGCGAAGTTTCTTGAGCGGCTGAAGGCGCGGACCGAGGCGATCGTGATCGGCGATCCGCGCGCGGAGGCGACGCAGATGGGGCCGCTGGTGTCGCGGATGCAGGCCGAGAAGGTCGCGCACTACCTGCAGGTCGCCAGGGACGAGGGCGCGACGCTGGTCACCGGCGGGTCGATGAAGGACGGGCTCTATGTCGAGCCTACGGTCTTCGCCGACGTCACCGACGCGATGACCATCGCGCGCGAGGAGATCTTCGGACCCGTCATGTCGGTGCTGGACTTCGAGACCGAGGACGAGGTGCTGGCGCGGGCCAATGGCTCGGAAGAGGGGCTGGCGGCGGGGGTGTTCACCGCCGACCTGGCGCGCGCGCACCGGATGGTGGCGGGGCTGCAGGCGGGGACGACCTGGATCAACGCCTACAACCTCACCCCGGTCGAGGCGCCCTTCGGCGGCGTCAAGCGCTCGGGCGTGGGGCGCGAGAACGCGAAGGCCGCGATCGAGCACTACAGCCAGGTGAAGTCGGTCTACCTGGGGCTCGGCCCGGTCGACGCGCCGTACTGAGGGGGCCCGGGCGGGGGGCTCCCGCCCACGGCCTGCGGGGGCCTGCGCCCCCTTGTCCATGGTTGGGCCGGGCGCCGCCCGTTCCGGGCGGCGCAGGACGGCGCCTTTGGCCGGGGTTCCGCCCGGCGGCCCCTCCCGGGGATGGTCTTCGGGGGGAGGGGAATTTCATTTGCCCGGGGGCAGGATCCCCGGGGCGCGCCAGCGTGCGGGGGGGGCGGGGACCCCGCCCGCCGCCGGGCGCGGACAGTCGCGGGGATCGGACGATGGCGGATGCGGATTATGTGATCGTGGGCGCGGGCTCGGGCGGGTCGGCGGCGGCCTACCGGCTGGTGATGGCCGGCAAGTCGGTGGAAATGGTCGAGTTCGGCGGTTCGGACCGCGGGCCCTTCATCCAGATGCCGGGCGCGCTGAGCTATCCGATGAACATGCCGATCTACGACTGGGGCTTTTCGTCCGAGCCCGAGCCGCATCTGGGCAACCGGCGCCTGGCCACGCCGCGGGGCAAGGTCATCGGCGGTTCGTCCTCGATCAACGGCATGGTCTTCGTGCGCGGCCATGCCCGCGACTTCGACACCTGGGCCGAGATGGGCGCGCAGGGCTGGGGCTATGCCGACGTGCTGCCCTATTTCAAGCGGATGGAGCACTGGCACGGCGGCGATGCCGGCGGCGGCTCGGCCTTCCGGGGCCATGACGGGCCGCTGCACGTCACCCGCGGGCCGCGGTCGAATCCGCTGTTCCAGGCCTTCGTCGAGGCCGGGGGCCAGGCCGGCTACGAGGTGACCGAGGATTACAACGGCGAGAAGCAGGAAGGCTTCGGCGCGATGGAGGCGACGATCTGGCGCGGGCGGCGCTGGTCGGCGGCCAATGCCTACCTGCGCCCGGCGCTGAAGACCGGGCGGCTGCGGCTGATCCGGGGCCTTGCGCGGCGGGTGGTGATCGAGGACGGCCGCGCCGTCGGCGTCGAGATCGCCCGCGGCGGGCGGGTCGAGGTGCTTCGGCCGCGCCACGAGGTGGTGCTGGCGGCCTCGTCGATCAACACGCCGAAGCTGCTGATGCTGTCGGGGATCGGCTGCGCCGAGCACCTGCGCGAGCACGGGATCGAGACTGTCGCCGACCGGCCCGGGGTGGGGGCGAACCTGCAGGACCACCTCGAGGTCTACATGCAGTTCGCGGCCAAGCAGCCGATCACGCTGTTCAAGTACTGGAACCTCTGGGGCAAGGCGATGGTGGGGGCGCAGTGGATGCTGACCGGCACCGGGCTTGGCGCCTCGAACCAGTTCGAAAGCTGCGCCTTCATCCGGTCGGCCCCCGGGGTCGACTATCCCGACATCCAGTACCACTTCCTGCCGATCGCGGTGCGCTACGACGGCCGCGCCGCGGCCGAGGGCCACGGCTTCCAGGTCCATGTCGGGCCGATGCGCTCGCGCTCGCGCGGGGCGGTCACGCTGCGCTCGGCCGATCCGGCCGAGAAGCCGGTGATCCGCTTCAACTACATGTCGCAGGACAGCGACTGGGAGGAGTTCCGCCGCTGCGTGCGCCTGACGCGCGAGATCTTCGAGCAGCCGGCCTTCGCCCCCCATGTCCGCCACGAGATCCAGCCCGGTGCCGCGCTGCAGAGCGATGCCGAGATCGACAGCTTCATCCGCGAGCATGCCGAGAGCGCCTACCACCCCTGCGGCACGGCGCGGATGGGCGCGGCGGACGACCCGATGGCCGTGGTCGATCCCGAGGCGCGGGTGATCGGGGTCGAGGGGCTGCGCGTCGCCGACAGCTCGATCTTCCCGCAGATCACCAACGGCAACCTCAACGCGCCCTCGATCATGGTGGGCGAAAAGGTGGCGGACCACCTGCTGGGGCAGGGGATGCTGGCGCCGTCGAATGCGGCGCCGTGGATGTCGGATCGCTGGCAGGTGGCGCAGCGTTGACACAGCCGCCGGATGCCGCGCCGCCGCCCCGGACAACCCTGATGCGTCGTGGTGCACCCCAAGGTTGCCGGGGCGGTGCGCGGGGCAACCTGTGATGGCTTAAGCCGTTGGAAAGGCGGCGATAAATCGCCTGTCCCCGAATTCGCCCCGGAACGTTTCCGCGCCACGGCGATTTCTTCATTGCGCCCTGTGATTGCCACGGGCAAGCTTTGGGCGGAACGGGAGATCTGCATTGGAAACCCTAGGTTCTATTCTCGGCGCCGCCGCGCGCCGGCCAATGATTGCGACGTACGAATCCTATGGCCTGTCGTCGGTCGCGGCTTGGCGGCTGTCGGCGCCGATGACGCGCAAGGTCCTGTCACTGCTGTCCGAGGTGCCCGTCGACGCGATCGGCGAGATCGAGCGCGCCGAGCGGGTGCCGAGCTCGCGCGAGCTTGCGGCGCTGTCCGCCGTGCTTGGTGCCCGGCCCGAGGACCTCGCCGCGCGGGCCAGGGTCTGCGAGGGCTGAGGAGCGCCCCGCGTCCGCGCAGGGGCGGCCGGAACCAATGACATCCGGGATCGGGGGGCGCGGCCGCGGGGCCGGCGCCCCTTTTTGCTGCGCCGAGCCCTTGATGCTGCCGCCGTGGCGGTCGTGGTCGCCGTGCCGGGCGACGAGCGCCGGGCGCCAGACACCGGGACGGGATCGGACCGGAGGACGGGTCTGGCAGGTGGTCTCAGGCAGGGGGCTGCGGCGGGGCCCGGACATGCGAAGGGGCGCCCCGAAGGGCGCCCCTGGGATCCGATCGGGCCCGATCGCTCGGGCCGGCCGATCAGAAGTGGTAGTTCATGCCCAGGCGCAGCTGGTTCACGTCGTGGTCGATGTCACCCTCGGAATCGTGGTGGCCGTCGAACTTGGTGTAGAGGTACTCGCCCTTGGCCGACCACTGCTCGCTGAGCTTGTACTCGACGCCCAGACCCGCGGTGTAGCCGGTCATGGTCTGCGAATCCGACGAGCGGCCCGCGGCGGTGTCGTAGGTGTAGTCGGCCTTGGCGGCGGCGACACCGGCGGTGGCGTAGGGCATCCAGTTGCCCATGTCATAGCCGATGCGGCCACGCAGGGTCGCCATCATGTCGATGTCCACGCCCAGCGTCTCGCCGTTGTCGGACTCGCTGTCCTTCAGGTCGGCGGTCGAGATGTCACCCTCGATACCATAGACCCAGGCGCCGTTCTGCCAGTTGTAGCCGCCGCCGAGGCCGAAGGTCTCGCCGTTGGTCGAGATGCTGCCGGTGCTGCCGAAATCGGGATCCGAATCCAGGTCGGCCCAGCCGACGTTGGCGCCGACATAGCCACCCTGCCAGGCACCGTAGGTGAGCGGCTCGGCCACGACGACCGGGGCCGGCTGCGGCGTCGGCTCGATGTAGCCGCCGGCGAAGGCCGGCATCGCCACGCCGCCGACCAGCCCCGCCATCAGCGGGAGCGCGAATTTCTTGGAAAACGTCATGGGATTTACTCCGTCTCTCAGTTCCGTCGCCCGGGTTCCGCTTGAGAGTCAGTGGCGGCCGGGCGCGCGCGTCCTTGCTGCTCGCGAACGCGTCGTGCCCACTTAACGGGCGGGATCGGAAATTCGTTCCCTACGAAGCCGTGAGGCGGGCGTGATCGCGGGGGCGCGGCTGCTTCCCGCCGAGCGCCGGCTTCGGCCTCGGCGGGTTCGGGCCGGTTCAACGCGCGGTGAGCGGAAGTGATGCCGCGTGCCCTTCACATGAGTGGGGCGGGACCCCATGGGGCTTGCGGGGTCACGGCCTTGCAGGGGCCCAGCCTTGCAGGGTCCCGGCGCGCGCCAGCTCGGGTGGCCGCGCGCCCGGTCAGGCCCCGGTCAGGCGCTTGCGCCGATCAGGCGCTTGCGTAGTCGACCGGGGTCGCGTGCCAGCCCTCGGCCCGGCGGGCCCAGAACCGCTGGCGCAGCCGCTCGGACAGGGGCCCGGGGCGGTCGTTGCCCATGATCCGCCCGTCGATGCGGCTTGCGGGCATGATGCCGCCCGCGGTTGTGCAGCCGAAGATCTCGTCGGCCTGCCGGAACTCGTCGGCGGGGATCGCGCGGATCTCGGTCGGGATGCCTTCTTCCGCGCACAGCTCGAGCACCGAGGCGCGGGTCACCCCGTCGAGCGCGCCGCGCGCGGGCGTGACCACCCGGCCGCCCGCCACCATGAAGACGTTGAAGCCCGCGCCTTCGGTCACGCAGTCCTCGGCATCGGTGAGGATCGCGAAGTCGGCGCCGGCGTCCAGCGCCTCGAACTGGCCCTCGGTCAGGTCGCCCCAGTGGAAGTTCTTCACCCGCGGGTCGAAGCTTTCGGGCGGGATCCGGCGCACCTTCGGGATCATCAGGTGCATGCCGCGCGCGATCATCTCCTCTGACGCGACCCAGACCCAGGGCACGGCGGTGCAGATCAGGTAGCTGGGCGCGAAGGCGGGGTGGCGCGGCGCGCCGGGCGGGGGCGAGGCGCGCAGGCAGTCCATCGCGACATAGGCGTCGCGCAGCCCCGACAGCGCGACGGTGCGGTGCAGGATCGCGCGGATCTCGTCGTCGGTCTCGGGCGGGGTCATCCTGAGCCGGGTCATCGAGGCGCGGAACCGCGCGATGTGGTCGTCGAGCCGGAAGAAGGCGCCGTCGCGCACGCCCACCACGTCATAGGTCACGTCCGAGCGGCGATAGCCCCAGTGCGTCACCGGGATCTTCGCCTCGGCGATCGGCATGTAGTCGCCCGCGAGATAGGCCGCGCCGCGGGCATAGTCGGTCATGTCACGCATCGGTGGTCTCCTGTGTGCGGGGGGCGCCGCCTTCGAAGCGGTTGGGGCGGGCATAGTCGCAGGGCGCCTCCTGCATCTCGAGGTGCAGCCGGTCGCCGTGCCACGGGTGGGCGCGGGCGAGCGCCTCGTCGAAGTCGATCCCGAGGCCCGGCCCCTCGGGCGCGAGGACATAGCCCTCTTCCCAGGTCAGGCGGTGGCCGGTCAGCGCCATGTGGAAGTCGCCGCCCTGCTCGATCGTCTCGACCATCAGCAGGTTGGGGATCGACACGCCCAGATGGATGTTGGCGGCCCATTCGACGGGCCCGGCATAGAGATGCGGCGCGACCTGGGCGCTGAACACCTCGGCGATGGCGGCGATCTTGCGGCCCTCGAGGATGCCGCCCGCACGCCCGAGCGCGGGTTGCAGGATCTCGGCCGCGCCGGCGCGCAGGACGGCGGCGAATTCCTGCTTCGTCGTCAGCCGCTCGCCGGTGGCGACCGGCACCCGCACCGCCGCCGCGACCCGGGCGAGGTCGGCGGTGGCGTCGGGGGGGATCGGCTCTTCGTACCACAGCGGGCCGAAGGGCTCGATCGCGTGGCCCATGCGGATCGCGCCGGCGACGTTGAACTGGCCGTGGGTGCCGAACAGCAGGTCGGCCCGGTCGCCGACGCCGGCGCGGATCGCGCCGCAGAACGCGGCCGAGCGGGTGATGTCGGACATGGCCGGTTCATGGCCGCCGTGGATCGTGTAGGGACCGGCGGGGTCGAACTTCAGCGCGGTGAAGCCCTGCGCGACCAGCCGCGCCGCCGCCTCGCCATGGGCGTCTGCGTCGGTCCAGAACGCGGCATGGTCCTGATCGGGGCGGGGGTAGATGTAGGTGTAGCTGCGCAGCCGCGGGTTCACCTTGCCACCCAGAAGCGCCCAGACCGGGCGGTCGCGGATCTTGCCCAGGATGTCCCAGCAGGCGATCTCGAGCCCCGAGAACGCGCCCATCACCGTCGGGTCCGGCCGTTGGGTGAAACCCGAGGAATAGGCGCGGCGGAACATCAGCTCGATATCCTCGGCGCGCGAGCCGCGCATGTGGCGCTCGAACACGTCCTCGATCACCGCGACCATCGCCTTCGGCCCCACGGTCGAGGCGTAGCATTCGCCATAGCCCACGATCCCGTCGGCGGTGGTGATCTTGGGGAAGATCCAGTAGCGCCCGCCCCAGCCGGGGGCGGGGGGCGAGACGATGAAGATCTCGAGGTCCTTGAGGATCATGGCGGCGGCTCCGGTTCGGGGGCGGTTTGGCGGGTGGTTCGGGGGGCGGTTCAGGCGTCAGGGCGGGCGGCGGGCTCGTCTTCGGCGTCGGCGTCGGCGGGGCGCGGCAGCCTCGGCTCGGCGCGCAAGAGCGCGAGGCAGGTGACGATCAGCACCGCCGAGACGAGGAAGGGCGCGCCCGGCAGGTGCGGCAGCGGGCCGCCCGGCCGGGTGAAGGCGCCGAAGACGGCCGTCATCACCAGCGGCGAGAGGCACATCGCGACCGCCATCAGGCTGCCGATGACGCCCTGAAGCTCGCCCTGCGCATCGGCGGCGGCGGCGCGGCTCATCCGGCTTTGCAGCGCGGGCATCACCACCGATCCCAGCGCCGAGACCGGCGTGAACAGCAGCGCGAGCCCGCCCGAGGTGACGACGCCGTAGAACAGGTAGGTCACAAGCTCGATCCCCATCCCGAGGTAGAGCGTGCCGCGGTCGCCGAAGCGGCGCGTCAGCCGCCCGACCAGCACCGCCTGCACCAGCGCCATCGCCGCGCCGTAGAGCGCGAGCGAGCCGCCGATGCGGACCGGGTCCCAGCCGAACTGCACCGCGCCGTAGAAGGCCCAGACCGAGGGCCAGACGAACATCGCCACCGCGTAAAGCCCGTAGATCGTCAGCATCCGCCCCAGCCCCGGCAGCCGCGCCACCGCGCGGAACGCGCCCAGCGGGTTGGCGCGGGCCCAGCGGAACGGGCGGCGGTTCGCGGGCGTCACCGTCTCGGGCAGCGCCAGCAGGCCGAAGACCAGGTTCGCCGCCGCAAGCCCGGCGGCGGCCCAGAACGGCGCGCGCAGGTCGATCGTGGCCAGCAGCCCGCCCAGCAGCGGCCCGGCGACGAAGCCCGCGCCCAGCGCGGCGCCGATCTGGCCGAAGCGGCGGGCGCGGTCGTCCGGGCCCGAGATGTCGGCCGCGACCGCGTTCGCCGCGGCATGGGTGGCCCCGGTGACGCCCGAGACGAGCCGCCCCGCGAACAGCAGCCAGATCGACCCGGCGACGGCCATCGCCAGATAGTTCAGCGCCATCATCGCGAGCGAGGCAAGGATCACCGGCCGCCGCCCGAAGCGGTCCGACAGGTTGCCAAGCAGCGGGCCGAACAGGAACTGCATCACCGCGTAGCCCGAGGCCAGCAGCCCGCCCCAGAGCGCCGCGTCGCCCAGCCCCGCGCCGGTCAGATCCTCGATCAGGCCCGGCAGCACCGGCAGGATCAGCCCGATCCCGACCGCGTCGATCATCACCGTGATCAGGATGAAGGGCAGGGCAAGGCGGCTGGGCATCGGGACTCCTTGCGGCCGAGCCTAGGGGGCGCGCCCCGGCGGGCTTGGCCGGATGCGACCTGTCGGTGCCGGAAACGGGACTTGGCCGTCAGTGGTGGTGGCCGTGCCCGTGCCCGTGCCCGTGGCCGTGGCCGTGGTGGTGATGGTGACGGGGCGCCGGGTCCGGCGCCGGCTCTGCCCGCGTCTCGCCGATGCGGGCGAGGAAGGCCGACACCGCCTCGGCCCAGGGGCCGGGGGCATCGGCGGGGGGCAGGTGGCCGGTGCGGCGCAGCAGCGTGAAGTCCGCGCCCGGGATCAGCCCGGCCAGCTCGCGCATCAGGTCGGGCGGGGTCGCGCCGTCGTCCGAGCCCGCGACGACCAGCGTCGGCAGCCGCAGGCCCGAGCTGGGCGTCAGCAGGTCGGTCCCCGCGATCGCCGCCGCCGCCCCGGCCCAGCCGCGCGGGTCGCAGCCCAGCAGCCGCGCCCGGCAGGCCTCGGCCTGCGGGCCGGTGCGGGCCGCGCGCGGGAACCAGCGCGCGATCTCGTCGGCGGCGATGGCGGCAAGACCGCCGTCCTCGACCGCCGCGATCCGGCGCGCCCAGACCGCGGGCGTCGCGATCTTCACGGCCGTGTTCGACAGCACCAGCGCCCGCACCAGATCCAGCCGCTTGACCGCCAGCGCCTGCGCCACCAGCCCGCCGAGGCCCAGCCCCGCGACGACCGCGTCGCGCAGGCCCCAATGGTCCATCGCGGCCTCGGTGTCGCGGATCAGCGCGCCCATCGCATAGGGCGGCGCCGGCACCGACGAGCCTCCGTGCCCGCGCAGGTCCAGCCGCAGGATCCGAAGCCCCGCCGGCAGCAGCGGCACCACCGCGTCCCACAGGGTCAGGTCCTGCCCCAGCCCGTGGATCAGCACCAGCGGCCGCCCCGCCGGGTCGCCGTCGGCGCGCCAGTGCAGGCTGAGCCCGTCCAGCGCGAGATCCTGCCCGGGCATCACAGGTGCCCGTAGCGGCCAAGCGCCTCGGCATAGAGCGCGGCGTCGACATTGCCGCCCGAGGCGGTGCAGATCACCGCCTCGCCCTCGATCCGGTCCTTGCGGAACAGGCAGGCGGCCAGCGCGACGGCGCCGCCCGGCTCGACCACGATCTTCAGCCGGGTGAAGGCGAGCGCCATGGCCATCATCGCCTCGTCGTCGCTGACCACGAGCCCCGGGCCCGCAAGGCGCTGCAGCACCGGGAAGGTCAGCTGGCCCGGCGCCGGGGTGACGATCGCGTCGCAGATCGAGCCCGAGGGCGCGGCGTTGCTCTGCGGGGTGCCGGTGGCGAGCGAGCGGGCGGTGTCGTCGAAGCCCTCGGGCTCGGCCGGGCGCACGCGCAGCCCCGGCGCCTTCGCCTCGAGCGCGAGCGCGATGCCCGAGGTCAGCCCGCCGCCGCCGCAGCAGACGACGACATCGGCCGTGCTGACGCCCATCCCGGCCGCCTGCTCGGCGATCTCGAGCCCGCAGGTGCCCTGGCCCGCGATCACCTCGGGGTCGTCGAAGGGCCGGATCAGCGTCAGGCCGCGCGCCGCCGACAGCTCGGCCCCGATCGCCTCGCGGCTGGCGCCGCCGGCGCGGTCGTAGAGCACGACCTCGGCCCCCAGCGCGCGGGTGTTGGCGATCTTCAGCGCCGGCGCATCGGCGGGCATGATGATCACCGCGGGGATGCCGAAGGCCTTCGCGGCCGCCGCCACCCCCTGCGCGTGGTTGCCCGAGGAGAAGGCGATGACGCCGCGGCCGCGGACCGCCTCGGGCAGGGCCGAGACCGCCGACCAGCCGCCGCGGGCCTTGAACGAGCCGGTGTGCTGCAGGCATTCGGCCTTCACCAGCACCCGGCGGCCGGCGATCTCGTCGAGGAAGGGCGAGGACAGCAGCGGCGTGCGGCGGATGTGGCCCTTCAGCCGCTCGGCGGCGGCGAGGATGCGGGTGATGTCGGTCATGGCTGGTCCTGCAGGCGGTCGAGGAAGGTTTCGAGAAGCCGGACCGCCGCCGGCTCGTCAAGGAACGGTACATGGCCGCGATCGGGCACCTCGGCAACCAGCATGTCGGGGCGGCGGCGCGCCATCTCGGCCAGGGTCGCGGGCGACAGCAGGTCCGAGTTCGCGCCCCGGATCGCGCCCAGGGGCAGCCCGTCGAGCGCGTCGAAGAACGGCCACAGGTCGGTGATCGTGCCGGTCACCGTCTGCTCCTTCATCGCGTCCAGAAGCTTCGGGTCGTAGTTCAGGCGGATGCCGGTGCCCTCGGTTCCGGGATGCGCGGGGCGGTACCAGTGGTCCATCATCCGCCGCCAGCGGGCCAGCGGAACGCCGGGGAAGTCGGCTTCCAGCGCGGCCCGGGTGCGCTCGGCCATGTCGTCGAGCGTGGCCGCCGCGGGCTGGCGGCCGACGTAGTCGAAGATCCGCGCGAGCCCGCCGGGGTCGATCACCGGGCCCACGTCGTTCAGCACCACGCCCGACAGCCGCGGCTTGGCGACCCCGGCGAGCCCCATCGCGATCAGCCCGCCGCGCGAGGTGCCGAGGATCGCGGTCCGCGCGATCCCCAGATGGTCCAGCAGCTCAAGCGCGTCCTGCCCCTCGCGCATCAGGTTGTAGGTCGCGTGGGGCGCGTGGTCGGACCGGCCGCGGCCGCGATAGTCCATGCGGATCAGCCGGCAGCGCCCGGCGAGCGGCAGGACGAATTCGAAATCGCCCATGTTGCGCGTCAGCCCCGAGAGGCACAGCAGCGGCTGCCCGCTGCCGCGGTCGTCATAGGCGATGCGCACCCCGTCCGAGGCGGTGAGGAAATCGGTCACGGCAGGGCTCCTGTCAGGGCGGGGAGGGGGGAGAGGTCGGGCAGCACCCGGTCGGGGCCCTTCGGCAGCCGCTCGGGCCGGGCGCCGGCGCGGTTCACCCAGGCGGTGCGGAAGCCGAACTGCGCCGCCCCCGCCACGTCCCAGCCGTTCGAGGACACGAACAGGATCTCGGCCGGGGTGCAGTCGAAGGCGTCGGTCGCCAGCGCGTAGACCACGGGGGCGGGCTTGAACACGCCCACCGTCTCGACCGACAGCCGCGCGTCGAGAAGCGCGTCGATCCCGGCCGAGGCGGTGGCGGCGGCCAGCATCGCGGGGCTGCCGTTCGACAGGATCGCGCAGGGCAGTCCCGCGCGCCGCAGCGCCGCCAGCACCGCGGGCACCTCGGGATAGGCCTCGAGCCGGTCATAGAGCGCGAGCAGCCGGTCGCGCAGCGGCGCGCCCGCCCCGGGGGCATGGGTGTCGAGCGCCCAGTCCAGCGCCTCGGCGGTGACGGTGGCGAAATCGGCGTGCTGGCCCATGAGGCTGCGCAGCCAGGTGTACTCCAGCTGCTTGCGCCGCCAGTCCTCGGCCAGCCGCGGCCAGAGCCCGGCAAGCGCGGCGCCGCCCGGCTCGGCGGCGGCGCGCCGCGCGGCTGAGGCCACGTCGAACAGCGTGCCGTAGGCGTCGAAGACGCAGGCGCGCGGGTGGACCCAGCCCAGCCTGTTGTCGGAAGCGGTCATCGCGGGCCTCCTTCCCGGTGGCCGGTCGGGGCCGGCGCGGCGAGACTGTCACAGCCCCGGGGCGGGGGCCACCCCCCCTCGGGCCGTCGCGATCCCCGCCCGCCGCCGCGATCCTTGATCCCGGCCGCGCGGCGCCGCATCCTGCGGCATCCGCCCCCAGCAGGAGCGATTGCCGGTGCCGTGCGTGATCCGACCGATGCTGCCGTCGTGGCTGCCCGCGCCGGGGTGGCTGCCCGACCTGTTCCTGCTTTCCGGGCTGTTGTGGCTCCTGGCCTGGGCCGGGGGCGCGCTTGCCCAGCCCGCGCCGCGCGAGGTGCGCACCGGCGCCTTCGTCACCAGCCTGCACGCGATCGACCCGGGCGACGGCAGCTTCGGCCTGTCGGGCTATGTCTGGTTCAGCGATCCGGGCGGCAGCTTCGACCCGGCGCACGACATGGAGATCCTCGCGCGCGAGGTCGTGGTCACGCCCTTCGTGCGCAGCCGCCGGCCCGACGGCTCGGTCTATGCCGTGGTCGCGTTCCGGGTGGTGGTGGATCATGCCTTCGACCTGCGCCGCTACCCGTTCGACCGCCAGCACCTGTCGCTGCCGATCGAGGCGGCCGAGACCGCGGACCGGATCGTGCTGGTGCCCGACCGCGCCGACTCGGTGATCTCGGACGAGGTGCACCTGCCGGGCTGGCGCATCGGGGCGCTGGCGCTGGGCGCGGCCGAGCGGCGCTATGACACCGGCTTCGGCCACCGCGCCGGGCAGCCGGCCTTTTCGCGCGTGACGCTGGGGATCGGGATCGACCGGCGGGTCTCGCCGCTGCTGTTCGAGAAGTTCACCGGCTTCTTCGTCGCGCTCGTGATCGCGGGGCTGACGCTGCTGGTCCCGGTCGAGGAGTTGGGCACCCGGATCGGCATGACCACCGGCGCGATCTTCGCCGCGGTCTTCAACCGCTACCGCTTCGAGGACGCGATCGGCTTCGATGCCAGTTTCGGCACCGTCGATCAGGTCACGTTCCTGACCTTCAGCATGATCCTGGGGATGCTGCTCCTGTCGCTGCTGAGCCACCGGGCCCGGCGCCGGGCCGAGCCGGGCGCGCCGGCGCGGGCGGTCGCGCGGCGCGATGCGCGCCGGGGCGGGGTGATCGCGGCGGCGCACCTGCTGGCGTTGGCGGCGGTCTTCGCAGTGGCGCTGCGCTAGCGGCCGCCGCGCAGGGGGCGATGCCCCTCGCCCGATCAGCCGGCGGCGCCCATCGCCTCCTGCGCGGCGGCGAGGTCCATCCACATCACCTCGAACACGTTGCCGTCGGGGTCCGAGAAGCTGCGCCCGTACATGAAGCCGTAGTCCTGCACCTTGTCGTTGTCGGTGCCGCCCGCGCGCACTGCGGCCTCGGTGATCGCGTCGACCGCGTCGCGGCTGTCGCGCGACAGGCAGGTCAGCACCGCGCAGCCCTGCGCGGGATCGGCCAGCGGGCGCGGCGCGAAGCCCGCGAATTTCGCATGGGTCAGGATCATCAGGTGGATCGTGTCGGACACCACGACGCAGGCGGCGGTGTCGTCCGAGAACTGCGGATTGATGGTGAAGCCGATGCCTTCGTAGAAGGCGCGGGCGCGGGGCAGGTCGGTCACCGGCAGGTTCACGAAGATCAACTGGGGCGAGGTCATTTCGGGTCTCCTCCTGGGGTCGTCTCGGGGTGTGGTCCGGGGGCGGACCGGTCGGCGGTCGGCCACCCGGCGGTTGCAGGCTGGGCGGATTGGTATTAAAAAGCAACCATGAAGTATGAAAGGGATACCGAAGCGGCAAAGCCCCGCCGAAGCTACGGCGACGGCTGCGGCATGGCGCAGGCGCTTGACGTGATCGGCGAGCGCTGGGCGCTGCTGGTGGTGCGCGAGCTGATGTTCCACCCGCGCCGGTTCTCGGAGCTGCGCGCCGACCTGCCGGGGATCGCGCCGACGGTGCTGACCCAGCGGCTGGCCGAGCTTGAGCGGGCGGGGGTCGTCTGTCGCGACGGGCGGCTCTACGGGCTGAGCGACTGGGGCCGGGGGCTCGAGCCCGCGTTGCAGGCGCTCGGGGTCTGGGCGGTGGCGGGGCCGGCGATGCGCTTCGACCTGCCGATCTCGGTCGCGACGCTGGTGATGTCGCTGCGCACGCTGTTCAGCCCGGCGCGTGCGGGGACGCTCGAGCTGTCGCTGGGGCTGGATTTCGGGGCGGGGCAGACTTTTGCCGCGCGGGTCTCGGCGGGGCGGCTGACCATCGGCCCGGGCCTGCCCGAGGGCGCGGTGCGGGTGACGGGCGACCGCATGGCGCTGGCCGCGGTGATCCACGGCGGCGCGCCGATCGAGGGCTCGGGGCTGGCGATCGCGGGCGATCCGGCTGTCTTGCAGGCCTTCGCCGGGCTGTTTCCGCTGCGCTGAGCGGCGTCGCCGTGGCCGGCGCCGTCCGGCAGGCCGCGCGCGCACTGGTGCGCCCGGCCCGGGGCGGGCTCAGGCGCGGATGTCCGGCAGGATCGTTCCGACCAGCAGGCGCTTGAGGTCGCCGGCATGGCCCTCGCTGCGCGCGGGGCGGCTGTCGTCCGAGGTGACGGCGACGACAAGCTCGTGCCCGGGCAGGACGTAGATCATCTGCCCGCCGTAGCCGCGGGCATAGGCGGCGGGCGTGCCGTCGGCGTCGAACAGGAACCACCCGAGCCCGTAGGCGTCGCCCGAGAAGGGCGAGCGCGTCCGCGGGGTCCAGGCCGTCTCGACCCAGCCCGGGGGCACGAGCCGCCCCGCGGGGCCGGCGCCGCCCTGCCGCCAGGCCTCGCCGAAGGCCGCCATCGCGCGCGGGCTCAGCGCCATGTTGTTGCCGCCCATGTAGAAGCCCTGCGGATCGCGGGTCCAGCCGTCGATCCGCACCCCGAGCGGCCGGCCGAGACGGGCACGCGCCAGCGCCAGCAGGCTTTCGCCGGTGACCTCGGTCAGCATCGCGCCCAGCACGTGGAAGCTGCCGGTCGAATACATCATCCCGCGCCCCGGCGTGCCGGTCATCTCGCGGTCGAGCACGTAGGACACCCAGTTCCGGCTGGAGACCCAGGCGCCGTAATTGCCGCCCGAGGTGCGTTCGAGGCCGGTCTGCATGGTCAGGAAATCGGCCACGGTCAGGTCGCGCACCCGCGGGTCGGCCCCGGCCGGGATCAGCCGCGGCGCGGCCGCGCCGATCGTGGTGTCGAGCGTCAGCCGCCCGGTGCCGATCACCGCGGCGGCGATCGAGGCGACGAGCGTCTTCGAGACCGACTTGACGTTGACCGCCCGGTCGGGCGCGGGGCCGCGGAACGCCTCGGCCAGCACCTCGCGGCCGCGGTGCAGGATCACCAGCGCGTGCAGCTGGTCGAGCGCGCCCGCGGCCGCGCGGGTCCGGGCGAAGCGGTCGGCCTGCGCCCCGGCCGCGAGCGGATGCGCAAGCAGCGCGGGCGCGGCAAGGCCCATCGTCAGGCCGAACGAGACGAGGCGGCGGCGGGAGAGCAGGGGTCTGGTCATGCCTGCGATCTGGGGGGCGGCACCGGGCGGTTCCAGAGCCGGGCGGGATCACGAGCTTGCGAGACGTGCGGGCTTGCGAGAGGTGCGGGCCGGGCTGCGGCCGGCCCCTGCGCCGATCGGGCCCGCGGGTCTGGCGGGCAGGTGGGCAGGCGGGCAGGCCGGCAGGCGGGGGCCGGAACGACGAGGGGCGCGCCCGGTTCCGGGCACGCCCCTGCGACGGATGCGGGTGGCCGGCGGCCCTACAGGTGGTCCGGCTGCGGCATGCCCAGCACGTGGAAGCCGTTGTCGACGATGATGATCTCGCCGGTGGTGCAGGCGCCGTAATCCGAGCACAGATAGGCCGCGGTGCCGCCGATCGCCTCGAGCGTGGCATTGGCGCGCATCGGCGCGTTGGCCTCGGTGTGGCGGAAGGTCTTGCGCGCACCGCCGATCGCCGCCCCCGCGAGCGTCTTCATCGGCCCGGGGCTGATCGCGTTCACGCGGATGCCCTCGGGGCCGAGGTCGTTGGCGAGATAGCGCACCGAGCTTTCCAGCGCCGCCTTCGCCACGCCCATCACGTTGTAGAACGGCGTCACCCGGTTCGAGCCCTGGTAGGTCAGCGTCAGCAGCGTGCCGCCGTTCGGCATCAGCTCGCGCGCGCGGCGGGCGACGTCGATGAACGAGAAGCACGAGATCGTCAGCGAGGTCTTGAAGTTCTCGCGGCTGGTGTTGATGAACCGGCCCGCCAGCTCGGTCTTGTCCGAGAAGGCGATCGCGTGGACGAGAAAGTCGATGCTGCCCCAGTCGTCCTTCAGCCGTGCGAAGGCCGCGTCCAGCGAGGCATCGTCCATCACGTCCACGTCGATCAGCATCGACGAGCCGAGCGAGGCCGCAAGCGGCTCGACCCGCTTGCCGAAGGCGTCGCCCTGGTAGGTGAAGGCGAGGTCCGCGCCCTCGGCGGCGAGGGCCTGCGCGATACCCCAGGCGATCGAGCGATCGTTCGCGACCCCCATCACCAGCCCGCGCTTGCCCTTCATCAGGTCTGCCATGTCATCTCACCCGTGGTATTTCGAAAGCAGCATCGAGCCGTTGGTGCCGCCGAAGCCGAAGCTGTTGGTCATCACCGTGTCGAGGCCCGCCGCGTCGACGCGCGCCGTCGCGATCTCGCCCGGGTCGATCGCGGGATCGAGCGTCTCGACGTTGATCGAGGGGGCGATGAAGTCGTGCTCCAGCATCAGCAGGCAATAGATCGCCTCCTGCGCGCCGGTGGCGCCCTGGCTGTGGCCGGTCATCGACTTGGTCGAAGAGATCAGCGGCGTCGTGCCGCGGCCGAAGACGCGGCGCACGGCCTCGACCTCGCCGACGTCGCCGACCGGGGTCGAGGTGCCGTGGGCGTTGATGTAGCCGACCTTGCGGTCCGACCCCAGCGTCGACAGCGCCAGCCGCATCGCGCGCTCGCCGCCCTCGCCCGAGGGGGCGACCATGTCGTGGCCGTCCGAGGTCGCGGCATAGCCCGTGACCTCGGCATAGATCTTCGCGCCGCGGGCCTTCGCGTGCTCCAGCTCTTCCAGCACGACGATGCCGCCGCCGCCGCCGATGACGAAGCCGTCACGGCCGGCGTCGAAGGCGCGCGAGGCCTTCTCGGGCGTGGCGTTGTACTTCGACGACATCGCGCCCATCGCGTCGAACAGGCACGACAGCGTCCAGTCCAGCTCCTCGGCGCCGCCGGCGAACATCACGTCCTGCTTGCCCAGCATGATCTGTTCCGCCGCGTTGCCGATGCAGTGCAGCGAGGTCGAGCAGGCCGAGGTGATCGAGTAGTTGATGCCCTTGATCCTGAACGCGGTCGACAGGTTCGCCGAGATCGTCGAGGACATGCATTTCGGCACCGCCAGCGGGCCGATGCGCTTGGGGCTGCCCGAGGACAGCACCGTCTGGTGCGCGGCGAACATCGCCGAGGTCGAGGGGCCGCCCGAGCCGGCGATCAGGCCGGTGCGCTCGTTCACGATCTCGGCCTCGGTCAGGCCGGCGTCGGCGATGGCCTGCGTCATGGCGATGTGGGCATAGGCGGCGCCGGGGCCCATGAAGCGCAGGGTGCGCTTCTCGACATGCTCGGTCACGTCGAGCTTGACGTTGCCGGCGATCTGGCTGCGGAAGCCACGCTCGGCCATGTCGGCATTGGCGGTGATGCCGGAACGGCCGGCTTGCAGCGATGCCAGCACCTCGTCGGCGGTGTTGCCGATCGAGGATACGATGCCGAGGCCGGTGACGACGACGCGACGCATGTTCGGGTCTCCTTGAGAACGGGCTGAAGGGGCCGGGGCTCAGCTTTCGCTGAGCGCCACCTTCATGTCCTTGACCTGGTAAATGACTTCACCATCGGCCTCGACGATACCATCGGCGACGCCCATCGTCAGCCGGCGGGTCTGGATCGCCTTGGTGAAGTCGACCTTGTAGGTCAGCATCTTGCGGTCGGGGCGGACCATGCCGGTCAGCTTGACCTCGCCCACGCCCAGCGCATAGCCGCGCCCCAGCCAGCCGCGCCAGCCGAGGTTGAAGCCGGTGAGCTGCCACAGGCCGTCAAGGCCGAGGCAGCCGGGCATGATCGGGTTGCCCGGGAAGTGGCAGTCGAAGAACCACAGCTCGGGCGTGATGTCGAACTCGGCCACCACATGGCCCTTGCCATGCAGCCCGCCGTCGCCCGAGATCTCGGTGATCCGGTCCATCATCAGCATCGGCGGGGCAGGCAGCTGGGCATTGCCCGGACCGAACAGTTCGCCCCGCGCGCAGGCCAGAAGCGCCTCCTTGTCGAAGCTCGTCGGATAGTCCGCCATTCGACCCCTTTCCCTCGCATGGCCGCCCCGTCAGTGCCGGTCTCCGTGCCGGGGGGCGGTCTTGTGGTCGGGGCACCCTCTATCATCCGTTTCCGCAAGGGTGCAATAGCCGCCCCCCGTGCGCCCCGCCCCGGCGAAGCCGCGCCGGTCGCCCCCCGGCGCGCGCCGGCCCGAAGGGGGCGGCAGGCCGGTCGCGCCCCGGGGGCGGGCGGTGCGGGTGGCGTCAGGCGGGGCCGGCGGGACGGGAGACCTGTCGGTGGAGGCAGTCGGTGGGCCAGTGTGTCAGAGCAGTCGGTCCCGTCGCTCGGTGGCACCGGGTCGGCGGGGAAAGCTGGGGCGGGCGGCGGGCGGCAGCGGTGCGGGTCGGCAAGCGGCAGGCTTTCGCGATGGAATTTCTCGGGACGGAGCATTGGACATGGGCGAGGCGTGGGAATATATATCAACCCATGTCGCAAGCTTGGAATGCCGTGATCCCCTCCGGAACCGAGCGCGGCTCGCGCTGGCTGTCCCGCGCGGGTCTGCGCCCGACCCGCCAGCGCCTTGCCCTCGCCGCCCTGCTGGTCGGCGACGGCAAGAACCGTCACGTGACGGCCGAAAGCCTGTACGCCGCCGTGCGCGAAACCGGCGACAGCGTCTCGCTGGCCACCGTCTACAACACGCTGCGCGCCTTCTGCGAGGCGGGGCTGCTGAACGAGATCACCGTCGACGGCGCGCGGTCGTATTTCGACACCCGGATCGACGATCATCCGCATTTCTTCTGGGAAGACACCGCCGAGCTGGTCGACGCGCCCGCGCACCAGCTTGAGATCACCCGCCTGCCGGAAGTGCCCGACGGCGCCGAGCTTGCGCGGGTCGAGGTCGTCATCCGCCTGCGCCGCCGCCCCGCCGAGTGATCTGCACCGAGTGACCTGCACCGAGTGACAGGGGCCGGGGTCTGCTTGACGCTTGCGCGGGCCGGCGGTTCCCTAACGATGCCTTCGGCTCACGCACTTCGCAGAGTGCCGGGCGATGCGCGCGGGGTGGGGCGGGCGATCCTGTCACGCCGTCCGGCGCGACGGCGGCCCCGGGTCGACCCGTGCAGGTCGGGCGGGCGTCTGGCGCCCGGGCGCGGGAGGGCAAAGTCAGGGCGGGGTCAGAACCACTGCCCGGGTTCCATCAGCCCCAGCCGCATCAGCTGTTCCGACTTCCATTCGAAGGGCACCGAGTTGTGCCACCAGAAGCTCGGGATGTCGTAGGTCGACCCGGGGTTGAGCTTGAGCGCCTTGGCCGTGCGGAACGAGGCGACCGCGGCCGTCAGGCTGTGGTGCCAGGGGCAGGCATAGGTGTTGTATTCCTCGAGGTTGAAGGTGAAGTCGGGGCGCAGCTGCAACCCCGGCTGGCTGCGGAACAGCGCGATGCGGTCGATGCGGCGGCGGGGCCGGGGCACGTGCTCCTCGAACCGCCAGCGGATGCCGCCGAAGAAATCCAGCTGGCGCTCCATGATCTCGCCCTCGGGGCTGCGGCGGGCGAGCGCGTAGTAGCCGGTGCGGTCGAGATAGGCGCCGTCGCGGTCGACGGCATCGGGGAAGCGGCCAAGATCGCCGGCATAGAGATCGACCACATAGGCCAGCATCGCGTCGCGCCGTTCCTCGACGTGGAAGCTGATCAGCTCGCGCACGTTGCGGGTCTCGCAGAACGGGTGGAACAGGTATTCGGCGTTGTAGCCATAGTAGAACCACGTCCCGCCCGGCGCGGCGGCGATCAGCATGTTCACCGCGCGCACCAGCGCGTCCTGTTCGCGCACCGGGTGGTCGATGCGGTGCAGCGCGGGATCGGACTCGACCCCGGGCGCCAGCGCCAGTTCCGGCGGGGCGAGGAGCACCGTCTGGCGGAAGCCCGCGGCGCGGTGGTGCGACAGCGTGCTTTCGACCTCGACCAGGTCTTCGGCCATGATCACCGCGACCGGCCCCCTGGCCAGCGCGCGCGCCGCCTGCGGCAGGAAGCTGTCGATATGGGCATGGCGCATCGGCGGGGCCTTCCGGTCGTGTCTTGGCGGCGACCCTGCCGTGGCCCGGCGCCGCTTGCAAGCCGGCAGGCGATTGCGAAGCGCCCCCCGATCCGTGTAGAAGCCCCCGATCCCTCGACGACAGGAAGGCCCAGGCGAATGGCGGACGGCACCCGGCCCGGCGGCACCAAGAAGCTTTTCATCAAGACCTACGGCTGCCAGATGAACGTCTATGACAGCGAGCGCATGGCCGAGGCCATGGGCGGGCAGGGCTATGAGCTGACCGAGCGCGCCGAAGAGGCCGACATGGTGCTGCTGAACACCTGCCACATCCGCGAGAAGGCCTCGGAAAAGCTGTTCTCGGACCTCGGGCGGCTGCGGCCGCTCAAGCAGGCGAAGCCCGGGATGAAGATCGGCGTCGCGGGCTGCGTCGCGCAGGCCGAGGGGCCCGAGATCCTGACCCGGATGCCGATGGTCGACCTGGTGGTCGGGCCCCAGAGCTATCACCGGCTGCCGCAGATGGTCGCGGCCACCGCCACCGGCGCGAAACCGGTCGAGACCGACTTCCCGGCCGAGGACAAGTTCGACCACCTGCCGCTGCGCGGGCCCTCGGGCACGCCCGCCCGCCGCGCCCCCGCGGCCTTCCTGACGGTGCAGGAGGGCTGCGACAAGTTCTGCGCCTTCTGCGTCGTGCCCTACACCCGCGGCGCCGAGGTCTCGCGCCCCGCGGCGCGGGTGCTGGAGGAGGCGCGGGCGCTCGTCGGGCGCGGGGTGCGCGAGATCACGCTGCTGGGCCAGAACGTCAACGCCTATCACGGCGCGTCGGAGGCGGGCGATGTCAGCCTCGCGCAGCTGATCCGGTCGCTGGCGGCGATCGAGGGGCTCGAACGGATCCGCTACACCACCAGCCATCCCAACGACATGGGCGACGACCTGATCGCGGTGCATGGCGACGAGCCGAAGCTGATGCCCTACCTGCACCTGCCGGTGCAGGCGGGATCGGACCGGGTGCTGAAGGCGATGGCGCGCAAGCACACGGCCGAGCAGTACCTGCGCCTGGTCGAGAGGATCCGCGCCGCGCGCCCCGACCTGCACCTGTCGGGCGACTTCATCGTCGGCTTCCCCGGCGAGACTGAGGCCGAGTTCCAGGAGACGCTCGACCTGATCCGCGAGGTCCGCTACGGCACCGCGTTCTCGTTCCGCTACTCGGCGCGGCCGGGCACGCCGGCGGCCGAGAAGCCCGCCGTCGCGCGCGAGATCGCCGAGGACCGGCTGCAGCGGCTGCAGGCGCTGCTGGGCGAGCAGCAGCAGGCGCTGCAGCGCGCCATGATCGGGCGCGAGGTCGGCGTGCTGTTCGAGAAGCCGGGGCGCGAGCCGGGGCAGTGGGTCGGCAAGTCCGACTACCTGCACGCCGTCCACGTGCGCGGCCCGCTCGCGGTGGGCGATCTGGCCCGGGTGCGGATCACCGCCTCGGGGCTGAACTCGCTTGCCGGCGAGCTGGTCTGAGTGCGGGTCTGGCCGATGGCGGTCGGGATCACCTTCCGCGAGACGCCGGACGAGGACGAACGCCGCGCGATCCTGGAGATCCTGGTCGAAAGCAACCTGCGGCGCGGGCCGGCGCCGCAGCTGCGCCCCTTCGCCTTCGTGCTGCGCGACGGCGACGGGCCGGTGCAGGGAGGGCTCTGGGGCCGCACCGCCTATGACTGGGCGGTGGTCGAACTGCTGGTGGTGCCCGAGGCGCTGCGCGGGCAGGGGGTCGGGCGCGACCTGATCGCCCGGGCCGAGGCGCTGGCCCGCGCCCGGGGCTGCCGCGGGATCTGGCTTGACACCTTCGGGTTCCAGGCGCCCGGCTTCTACCAGGGGCTGGGTTACGAGGTCTTCGGCCGGCTGCCCGAGAACCCGCGCGGCCACGACCGCGTGTTCCTGCGCAAGATGCTGGCCTGACCCGCGCCGCTCGCAGGGACCGCCACCCGGATGCAAGGCGCCCCCAGAATGCAAGACGGGCGCCGCCTGCGCGACGCCCGCCGGGGATCGGGTCCGGAACCGGGGATCAGTGCCGCTTGCGCAGCTGGCCCTTGAGCCACATCGGCGAGTTGTAGAGCGCCTGGCGCGTCGCGGCCTTCAGGTGGTCTTCGTTGCCCACGCCCTCTTCGTCGCGGCAGATCCGCTCGGCGATCGAGGTGGCGGTGTTGTAGTCGTAGCCGACGGCGACGAGGCTCTCGATGAAGACCGGGCGCGGGTGATCCCAGATCACCGCCGTGGTCGGACCGCGGAAGCAGCTGACGGTGATGACGCCGGGCACCACCGGGCTCGCTGCCACGGCCGTGGTCGTCGCCGCGAGGGCAAGGGCTGCAAGGGTGGTAAGCGCCTTCATTTCCGTCTCCTTGTCTGGTCCCGCGACCCGCGCGGTCGCCGGACCATCCGGCGGAACAATTCATTACCAGCAGATAAATAGGTCCAATCGACGTCGCGGCCAAACGAAACAGCGCAGCGGCCGGAATGCTTGCGCTTTGCAACCGGCGACTGTGCGCAAAATCGGCAGTGATGCGCTATTGTCTCCAATTGCGAAACGAAAGGTGTCGCGCTTCCGCCCGCGCGCGCACCGCGCAGGCGACTCGGGTGCGCCACGTGCGCGAAAGGCGCGCGAGCCGGATGCGCGCGCCAAGGACGCGACTCGTTGCCGGAGCGCAGGCGGGACCCGGGTCCCGGGCGCGGGTCCCGGGCGCGGGGCAGGGCGCGGGGCAGGGCGGGCGGCTGCGGAACCGAAGCGGCCCGAAATCCGTTGCGTTTCGGAAAACTGCAAGGGCAAGGCAGGAATCATTGCCATCCTCTGGATCGCTTGGCACCATCCGATTACTAACTCTAGTAAGCAGAACCACCCAATCCCCACGTTCTTGCTCGTCAGGAGACCTTATTGGGCATCAGCGCGCTGACACCCCCGCCCCGTCCCGAAGACGTCCACGAAACGCTTCTGGAATTCGCCGACAACAACCTGCTGCGTGATCTCTGCGGCCAGTTCGACCGCAATCTCGCCCAGGTCGAACATGCCCTCGGGGTCCACATCCTGCGACGCGGCAACCAGCTTGCGGTCGTCGGCACCCCGGACCAGCGCGGTCAGGCCGCCGCCATCCTCCAGGATCTCTACGGCCGGCTGGAAAGCGGGCGCGAGGTCGAGGCCGGCGACATCGATGCCGCGATCCGCATGAACGACTTCACCCGCGACGCGCCGACCTCGCCCGAGGACCAGCTGGAGATGTTCCAGCAGGGCCGGTTCGAGATCCGCACCCGCAAGAAGCATGTCGAGCCGCGGACCGACGCCCAGAAGGCCTATGTCGCGAACCTGTTCAAGCACGAGCTGGCCTTCGGCATCGGCCCGGCGGGCACCGGCAAGACCTATCTCGCGGTGGCGGTCGGCGTGACGATGCTGATCGGCGGTCACGTCGACAAGATCATCCTCTCCCGCCCGGCCGTCGAGGCCGGCGAGCGCCTGGGCTTCCTGCCCGGCGACATGAAGGAGAAGGTCGATCCCTACATGCAGCCGCTCTACGATGCGCTGAACGACTTCCTGCCCGCCAAGCAGGTGGAAAAGCTGATGGCCGACAAGCGCATCGAGATCGCGCCCCTGGCCTTCATGCGCGGCCGCACGCTCGCCAACGCCTTCGTGGTGCTGGACGAGGCGCAGAACGCCACGACCATGCAGATGAAGATGTTCCTCACCCGTCTGGGCGAGGGCAGCCGCATGGTCATCACCGGCGACCGCAGCCAGATCGACCTGCCGCGCGGCGTCGCCTCGGGCCTGCGCGACGCGGAGCGGATCCTCGAGGGGGTGAACGGGGTGAGCTTCAACTACTTCACCTCGTCCGACGTCGTGCGCCACCCGCTTGTCGCCCGCATCATCGAGGCCTATGACCGCGACGATGCAAAGAACGCCGCTGGTTGACACCCTTTGCGAGGACCCCCGCTGGGAGGGCTTCGCGCTTGACACGATCGCCGAAAGCGCCGCCACCGCGGCGCTTTCGCACCTTGGGATTTCGCCCGCGGGCTTCGAGATCAGCCTGATGGGCTGCGACGACGCCCGCATCGCCACGCTCAACGCCGAGTTCCGCGACAAGCCGAAGCCCACCAACGTGCTGTCCTGGCCCGCCGAGGACCGGATGGCCGAGGAGGAGGGCGGCACCCCCGACCTGCCCGAACCGGGCGCGCCCGACGATCCCGAGAGCCTTGGCGACATCGCCATCGCCTGGGAAACCTGCGAGCGGGAGGCCGCCGAGCAGAAAAAGCCGATGAAAGACCACGTGACGCATCTGGTCATTCATGCCACGCTTCACCTCATGGGATACGATCACGAGACCGAGGCCGACGCGGCCCTGATGGAAGGCGCGGAAATCGCGATCCTTGCCGGTCTCGGGCTTGCAAATCCCTACGAGTGATCTCAACTGGGTGAATTGGAACCCAAGGGTTCCGGCTGTTGGAAAGGACAGATGGGCGAGAGTTCGGACGGGTCTACGGCTGCGCAAGGCGCGCTGGACCACGGTGAGAGTGGCGAGAACGGCAGTTCCCGCGGATTTTTCGGACGCTTCTTCGGCCCGCGCGCCGGGATCGAGGACGAGGACGGGGCAGAGCCTCCCTCCGACGACGGCACGGCGCCGATCGCCGGGCTGGCGGCGCTGCGGCGGATGCGCGTCGGCGACGTGGCGATCCCCAAGCCCGAGATCGTGGCGGTTCCCGTCACGATCGAGCGCGACGAGCTGATCGAGACCTTCCGCGAGCATGGCTTCACCCGGCTGCCGGTGTTCAAGGGAACGCTCGACAGCCCGCTGGGGCTCGTGCACCTCAAGGACCTTGCGCTGACGCATGGCTTCGGCTCGGCCCCGGGCGCGCCGCAGCAGCCCTTCGCGCTGCGCAAGCTGTTGCGCCCGCTGCTTTATGCGCCGCCCTCGATGCCGATCGGGGTGCTCTTGCAGAAGATGCAGGCCGACCGCATCCACATGGCGCTGGTGATCGACGAATACGGCGGCGTCGACGGGCTCGTCACGCTCGAGGACCTGATCGAACAGGTCATCGGCGAGATCGAGGACGAGCACGACGAGGTCGAGGGCCATCTCTGGGTGCAGGAGAAGCCCGGCCAGTGGCTGGTGCAGGCCCGCGCGCCGCTCGACGAGTTCGAGGGCGAGATCGGCCGCAAGATCGCCGACGAGGACGAGGCCGAGGAGGTCGACACGCTCGGCGGTCTCGTGTTCATGCTCACCGGCCGCGTGCCGGCGCGGGGCGAGGTGATCCCGGGCGAGGAGGGCGTCGAATTCGAGGTGGTCGATGCCGACCCGCGCCGGATCAAGCGCCTGCGCGTGCGCGTGCCCGCCCCGGTCGAGGCCTGACCCTTCCCCGATGACGAAGCGCTGCCGATGACCTTGCCTGCCTGCCCGCGCCCGCGGGCCCCCGTCCCGGCACCGCGATGACCGATCCGATCCCAAGGCCCCGGACCGTCGGCCCCGGCCATGGCCTGGCCGCCGGCGCGCGCTGGCGGGCGCGGGGGCTGGTGGCGGCGCTGGGCGCGCTGGCGGCGCTGGGGCAGGCGCCGCTCGGCCTGTGGGTCGTGACGCTGCCGGCGCTGGCGGTGATCTTCGCGCGGGTGGTCGCGGCGCCGCGGGCGCGGACGGCGGGGGCGCTCGCGCTCTGGGCCGGCGCGGGGCATTTCGCCACCGCGATGTTCTGGATCGTCGAGCCGTTCATGGTCGAGCCCGAGCGCGACGGCTGGATGGCGCCCTTCGCGCTGCCGATGATGGCCTTCGGGATGGCGCTGTTCTGGGCGCTGCCGGCGATGGGCGCGCACCGGCTGGGGGGCGAGGGCGATCGGGGCCGGGCAGGGCGGCTGGCCGCTCTTGCCGTGCTGCTGGCGCTGTCGGACCTGCTCCGCGGCTACATCTTCACCGGCTTTCCCTGGGCGCTGTTCGGCCATGTCTGGATCGGCTCGCCGGTCGCGCAGCTGGCCGCGCTGGGCGGGCCGGTGGCGCTGTCGCTGCTGACGGTGGGGCTGGCCGCGCTTGCCGCCGCCGCGCCGCGCCGGGGCGGGCTCGCGGCCGTCGCGATCGTCGCCGCGGCCTGGGCGGGGGGCGCTTGGCGGCTCTCGACCCTGCCGGGCGTCGCGCCCGACGCGCCGGTGATCCGCCTGGTGCAGCCCAATGCCGCGCAGGCGCTGAAATGGCTGCCGGGGATGCCGCAGCACTTTTTCGAGCGCCTGCTGGCGCTGACCGCGCAGTCGCCCGAGGCCGGCAGGCCGCGCCCCGATCTCGTGCTCTGGCCCGAGACCTCGGTCGCCTGGCCGCTGAACGATCCCGGCCCGGTGCTGGGCATGATCGCCGATGCCGCGGGCGGTCCGCCGGTCGTGGTCGGCATCCAGCGCGAGGAGGGGCGTCGCTATTACAACTCGCTCGCCGTGATCGGGCCGGGGGGCGCGGTGGGGGCGGTCTACGACAAGCACCACCTCGTGCCCTTCGGCGAATACATCCCCTTCGGCGACCTCGCCGCCCGCTTCGGCATCACCGCCTTCGCCGCGCAGATGGGGTCGGGCTACAGCGCCGGCCCGGGGCCGCAGATCATCGACTTCGGCGGCGCGATCGGCCCGGCGCTGCCGCTGATCTGCTACGAGGCGGTGTTCCCGCAGGACATCCTCGACGCGCCGGGCCGGCCGCGCTGGCTGCTGCAGGCGACGAACGACGCGTGGTTCGGATCGCTCGCCGGGCCCTACCAGCATCTGGCGCAGGCGCGGCTGCGCGCGGTCGAGCAGGGGCTGCCCCTGCTGCGCGTCGCCAACACCGGCGTCTCGGCGGTGATCGACGCGGGCGGGCGGGTGCTGGCCTCGCTGCCGCTCGACACCGAGGGGATGCTGGACGCGCGGCTGCCGCCGTCGCTGGCGCCGACGCCTTACGCCCGCACCGGCGACCTGCCGGTCGCGGGGCTGCTGCTGGTCGCGCTGGCGGGGCTGGTCCTGCGCCGCCGCCGCCAGCGGGACTGAGGTCTGCCCCCGGGGGCCCCGGGCGGCGCCACGGACCGGTCCGCACCCGACGACATGCCAGAGCACAGACCCGCCCGCGCACCGGCCCGACCCATGGGCTCGTGCGCTGCAAAACCGCGGTTGACGCTGCGGTCATTCGGCCATTGACCCCACCCCCGCCCGGGCGTAGGCAAGCTCACCTGCCCCTCACAACGGCTTCCTGGCGTGACGGGGTCAATCGAATGGAGCGCTTCCCCATGACTCGTCAAAGCTACATCTTCACCTCCGAGTCCGTCTCGGAGGGCCATCCCGACAAGGTCTGCGACCGGATCTCGGATGCCGTCCTCGACGCCTTCCTGTCCGAGGAGCCCAACGCCCGCGTCGCCTGCGAAACCTTCGCCACCACCAACCAGGTCGTCGTCGGCGGCGAGGTTGGCCTGTCCGACAAGACCAAGCTTGCCGAGTACATGGGGAAGATCGACCAGATCGTGCGCGACTGCGTGCGTGACATCGGCTACGAGCAGGACGAATTCCACTGGGCGACGCTGAAGGTCGCCAACTTCCTGCACCCGCAGTCCGCGCATATCGCGCAGGGCGTCGACAAGGACGGCGCCGGCGACCAGGGCATCATGTTCGGCTATGCCTGCGAGGAGACGCCGGTGCTGATGCCCGCGCCGATCCACTACAGCCACGCCATCCTCAAGCGCCTGACCGAGGCGCGCAAATCGGGCAACGAGCCCACGCTCGGCCCCGATGCCAAGTCGCAGCTGAGCCTGCGCTACGAGAACGGCGTGCCGGTCGAGGTGACGCAGCTCGTGCTCTCGACCCAGCACACCGATGCCCGCCAGACCTCGGCCGACATCCGCGCCATCGTCGAGCCCTACATCCGCGAAGTGCTGCCCGAGGGCTGGCTGACCGACAAGACCGAATGGTGGGTCAACCCGACCGGCACCTTCGTGATCGGCGGCCCGGACGGCGACGCGGGCCTGACGGGCCGCAAGATCATCGTCGACACCTATGGCGGCGCGGCCCCGCATGGCGGCGGCGCCTTCTCGGGCAAGGACCCGACCAAGGTCGACCGCTCGGCGGCCTATGCCGCGCGCTACCTGGCGAAGAACGTCGTCGCCTCGGGCATGGCCAAGCGCTGCACGATCCAGCTGGCCTATGCGATCGGTGTCGCCCGGCCGCTCGCGATCTATGCCGAGACCTATGGCACCGGCGAAGTGTCCGAGGCCGAGATCGAGCGCGCCGTCGCCGCCTCGATGGATCTCACCCCGCGCGGGATCCGCGAGCACCTGCAGCTGAACCGCCCGATCTACCAGCGCACCGCGGCCTACGGCCATTTCGGGCGCCAGCCCGACAATGACGGCGGCTTCTCGTGGGAGAAGACCGACCTCATCGACGCGCTGAAGAAGGCGGTCTGACCATGGCGAAGACCGACGTCTCCGGACTGACGCAGCTTGGCGCGAACGTCGGTCTTCCCGCCTCGCCGGAAGAGGCGGTGCTGGAACGGGTGCCCGCCTCGCATCCGGGCGCGAACTACTGCGTGCGCTTCACCGCGCCCGAGTTCACCTCGCTCTGCCCGCTGACCGGGCAGCCCGATTTCGCGCATCTGATGATCGACTACATCCCCGGCGACTGGCTGGTGGAATCGAAGTCGCTGAAGCTCTACCTCGGGTCGTTCCGCAATCACGGCGCCTTCCACGAGACCTGTTCGGTCGAGATCGCGAAGACCCTGGTCGACCTGCTCGACCCGGTCTGGCTGCGCATCGGTGCCTACTGGTATCCGCGCGGCGGCATCCCGATCGACGTGTTCTGGCAGACCGGCGCGCCGCCCGAGGGCGCCTGGATCCCCGAACAGGGCGTGCCGCCCTATCGCGGCCGCGGCTGACAAAGGGTCAGCGCCTCTGGCGCGATAGTCCTTGGCCGTCTTCGCGCCAGGGTGGTATTTTGCAGGGGCGGGCCGAAGTGGTCCGCCTTTGTGCTTCTGATACCTTCCACTGCGCTATTTTCAGACTGTTCCATTTTCAACCGATGTCCCTCGGGGCGCTCTTCGGCCCCGTCCGACGCCTGTCGACCCGAAGCCATGCGGGGTGTGATCGCCCCGGACGTCCCGCCCGGACCGCCCCGGACCGGGAGGCTTCGGGCCGGGCGCGCACCGCGCGGGACATCCGTCTTGCAAGGACGACACCATGGACGATTTTCACCAGTTTCCCGTGACCGAACCGCAGTACACCGGCCGCATCCTGATGGTCGGCCGGCCCGACGACAGCAGCGCCGCCACGCGCGAGATGAAGCGCGCCGCCGGGCTGACCATCGCCTCGTCGCTGGACTTCAAGGACCAGGACACGGGGGCCGAGGCGCCCGCGGGCGCCGACGGGGTGTTTCTCAACGAGATCGGCGTGACGATCCTGTCCGAGGCCGCCGACCCGGCCGCGGTCAGCCGCCTCGCCTCGCTCAATCTCTTCGCCGAGGGGCTGGCGGGCGAGATCGAGGGGCCGATCGCCGAGCCCGAGCAGTATGTCTATGCGCTGGCCGATGATGGCCGGTCCTACCTGCGCGGCTTCCGCGACGCGACCAACGCGATGGTCGAGGGGATGCTGGCGGGGGACCTGGACCCGGACGAGGCCGCGCAGGCGCTGCCCGGCGCGCCGATCCTGCGCCCGACGCTGCCGATCGGCACCCCGCCCGCGACCTGGGGGCTGAAGGCCTGCCACGTGGTGCGCCCCGCCATCGGCCTGGTGTCGCAGCCCTATTCAGGCCGCGGCATCCGCGTCGCGGTGCTGGACACCGGCATGGATCTGGGCCACCGCGACTTCGCCGGCCGCACGATCCGCGCGGCCAGCTTCGTGCCCGGCGAGGCGGTGAACGACCTGCACAGCCACGGCACCCACTGCATCGGCACCGCCTGCGGGCCGCGCGCGCCGGTCGATCCGGCGGTGGTGCGCTACGGCATCGCCCACGAGGCCGAGATCTGGGCGGGCAAGGTGCTGTCGAACGCCGGCTCGGGGCAGGACGGCTGGATCCTGGCCGGGATCAACTGGGCCGTGGCCAACGGCTGCCAGGTGGTGTCGATGTCGCTGGGCGCCCCGGTGGCGATCGGCTCGACCGGCTATCCGGCCGCCTACGAGGCGGCGGCGCGCGCGGCGCTGGCGCGGGGCACGCTGATCGTCGCCGCGGCCGGAAACGACAGCTCGGGCGGGCTCAGGCCGGTGTCGCGGCCGGCGAACTGCCCCTCGATCATGGCAGTCGGCGCGGTGGGCGAGACGCTGGCGCGGGCCGGGTTCTCGAACGTGGGCATGTACGCGCCGCATGGCAGCGTCGACATCGCCGGTCCCGGCGTCGGGGTGCTGTCCTCGGTGCCCGGCGGCGGCCATGGCACCAAGAGCGGCACCTCGATGGCGACGCCGCATGTCGCGGGGATCGCGGCGCTGTACGCGCAGTCCTCGGCCCGGCTGCGCGGCGCGGCGCTGTGGCAGGCGCTGACCGCGCATGCCCAGAGCCTGCCGAGCCAGCCCGCGACCCATGTCGGGGCCGGGCTGGTGCAGGCGCCGCGGGTGCTGCGGCGGCTGCCGATCGCGCCGCTGCTGCCGATCCGGCTGCGCGAGGCCGGCGCGCCGGCGGCGCAGGACGCATGAGTGCGGGGGAGGACATGCCCGACGACGCAACGATCCGCTACGTTGTCACCTGCTCCGACCTCGCGGCGGCGCGGCGGGCGGCGGGATCGCTCGGCATCGCGATCGACGACGAGATGGGGGCGCTGGGCCTTCTGACCGTGCGCGCGACCGCGCGCCTGGCCGCGCGGCTCGCGGCCTCGCCCGGCGTCGAGGCGGTCGAGCCCGAGGGCATGATGCGCACCCAGTAAATCCGGCCCGCGGCCTTGACCGCCGCGCCCCGGCTGGACTAGAGGCCCCGGATCACTTCGATCCGGGGCCCTTCGCGATGACCGACAAGACCGACCCGACGCCAGATCACGGCGGCACGCCCGGCGACGACCGCCGCGTGCCCGGCATTCCGGCCGCCAAGTCCACGGTCTCGGCCGACGGCGCCTGGCGCAACTTCTACGGCCGCCGCGCCGGCAAGACGCTGCGCGGCAGCCAGCGCGGCTATCTGGCCGAGGATCTCGAGGAGCTGCGCCCGCACGGGGTCAGCCGCGAGGAGAACGCCGACCGCCACCCGCTGGACCCGGCCACGATCTTCGGCAACGACCGCCCGGTCTGGGTCGAGATCGGCTTTGGCGGCGGCGAGCATCTGGTGCACATGGCCGCGCGCTATCCGCAGGTGAACATCATCGGCTGCGAGCCGTTCATCAACGGCGTGGCGATGCTGCTGGGCAAGATCCGCGCCGCCGGGGTGACGAACCTTGCCGTGCATCCCGGCGATGCGCGCGACCTGTTCGACGTGCTGCCGGAGGGCTGCCTCGACAAGGCGTTCCTGAACTATCCCGATCCCTGGCCGAAGCGGCGCCACCACCGCCGCCGCTTCGTCACGCCCGAACACCTGCTGCCGCTGCACCGGCTGCTGCGCCCGGGCGCCGAGTTCCGGGTGGCGACCGACATCCCCGACTACATGCGCCAGACGCTCGAGGAGGTGCCCCCGGCCGGCTTCGCGCTGGTCGCCCACGGCGGCACGGCCTGGGACGACTGGCTGTCGACCCGCTACGAGCAGAAGGCGCTGCGCGAGGGCAGGGTGCCCGACTACGCGACCTTCCGGCGGCTCTGACCCGGTTGCTGACCCGACTGCTGACCCGGTTGCTGACCCGACTGCTCGTGCGGTGCGGACACGGCAACGGCACGGCGCCGGCGCCTTGTTGCGGGGCAAATCATTGAGATGGAATTAAAATCCCCGGTTCCGCTGGCGGCGGGCCGGGGATTTGCCTATTATGTCGGCAGCGTGAAAACACCCTTGCGTTTGCTGCAGGGCGGGGTTGCAGCGGGGGCCATTGCGCGAGTCGCTCGCGGCAGGCATATGGAGAGCACGCGATGTGAACAACATCGCAGCGGAATTCCAGAGGCTCCTCCTCCTCCCTGAGCCTCGGGATCAAGCGGCGGCCCCCTCCTCCTCCCTGGGGCCGCCGCGTCTCCGCCTCCCCCAAGACCTTCAGGATCTCGATCTGGTCGTCGGCTCGTCTCGTGTCCTCCGCGCCTGCCCCGGGGCTCGCTGCGGACTGCGGTGTGGAAGGGGGCGCTGCCCCCTCTTGGCCTGCGGCCAATTCACCCCCGGGATATTTGCGCAAAGTCGAAAGCGCAGGGGGTCGGCAAGGGGGGACGGGGGAGGCGCGCCTCCCCCGGACTGTGTCACTGCGCGAGGATGGTCTCGAGGCTGTCGTGCTCGGCCACGAAATGACCGGGCGCCACTTCCGACAGCCGCGGCAGGTAGCCCGCGTCGCCGCGCCGCGACGGCAGGAAGCGCAGCTGCGCGCCGGGGGTGAGCGGCGAGGGCAGCTCGCCCGGCAGGCGCAGGCGGGTGCGCGCGCGCTCGAGCCCCGGGTCCGGGATCGGCACCGCCGAGATCAGCGCCCGGGTGTAGGGATGCAGCGGCGTCTCGTAGATCCGGTCGCGGTCGGCGAATTCGACGACGCGGCCGAGGTACAGGACCAGGATCCGGTGCGAGATCTCGCGCACCACGGCAAGGTCGTGGCTGATGAACAGCATCGCCATGCCGAACTCGGCCTGAAGCTCGCGCAGCAGGTCCAGCACCTGCGCCTGGATCGAGACGTCGAGCGCCGAGACCGCCTCGTCGCAGACGATCAGCTTCGGGGTGTTGATCATCGCGCGGGCGATGCCGACGCGCTGGTTCTGGCCGCCCGACAGCTCGTGCGGGTAGCGGTTCTGCATGGTCGCGGGCAGGCCCACGCGGTCCATCATCGCCAGCACCTTCGCGCGGCGTTCCGAGCGGGTGAGCTGCGGCTGGAAGGTCTTGAGCGGTTCCGCGATCGACTGGGCGATGGTCATGCGCGGGTCGAGCGAGGCGAGCGGGTCCTGGAACACGATCTGCAGGTCGCGCCGGCTGTCCTTCAGCGCCTTGGCATCCATCGCCGTCAGGTCGCGGCCGAGCCAGGCCACCGAGCCGTCGGTCGGCGGGATCAGCTGCAGCACCGCGCGGGCGAGGGTCGACTTGCCGCAGCCCGATTCGCCGACGATCCCCAGCGTCTCGCCGGCGCGCAGGTCGAAGCTGACGCCGTCGACGGCCTTGAGGTCGACCTTGCGACCGAAGAGCCCCTGCTGCAGCTTGATCGGGAAATGGACCTTCACGTCCTTCACGTCGAGGATCTGCGCGCCGCGGATGTCGGCGCCGCCGCCGTCCGCACGGGCGGGGTCGCGGGCGGCGTCGGTGCGGATCCTGTCGATGCGCGGCATCGCGTCGATCAGCTGGCGGGTGTAGGCCTCGCGCGGGGCGGCGAAGATCTCGGTCGCGCTGCCCTGTTCGACATACTGGCCGTGGCGCATGACCTGGATGCGGTCGCACATCCGCGCGACCACGCCCATGTCATGGGTGATCAGCGCGATCGCGGTGCCGGTCTCGCGCTGCAGGCCCGCCATCAGGTCGAGGATCTCGGCCTGCACGGTGACGTCGAGCGCGGTGGTGGGCTCGTCCGCGATCAGCAACCGCGGGCTGCACAGCATCGCCATCGCGATCATCACCCGCTGGCGCATGCCCCCCGACAGCTCGTGCGGATATTGCGCGAAACGTCGTGCCGCGTCGGAGATGCGGACGCGGTCGAGCCAGTCGAGCGAGATCTGCCGCGCCTCGGACCCCTTCAGGCCCTTGTGATGCGCCAGCACCTCGCCCAGCTGCTGGCCCACGGTCAGGTGCGGGGTCAGCGCGGTCAGCGGGTCCTGGAAGATCATCGACACGTCGGCGCCGCGGATGCGCCCGGCCTCGGAGGCGGGCAGCGACAGCAGGTCGCGCCCGTCGAAGCGGAACGACCCGCTGGCGCGGCCGTTGCGCGCGAGAAGCCCCATCGCGGCCATCATCGTCTGGCTCTTGCCCGAGCCGCTTTCGCCGACGATCCCCAGGCATTCGCCGGCTTCGATGTCGAAGCTGACGCCCTTCACCGCCGCGACCGGGCCGTCGCCGGTCTGGAAGGTGACGGTCAGATCCCTTGCTTCCACGAGTGCCATATCAGCGGTCCTTCGGGTCGAGCGCGTCGCGCAGGCCGTCACCGATGAAGAACATCGAGACGATGGTGATCAGGAAGAAGACGAGCGGGAAGGCCAGCTGCCAGACCGTCCCGTAGGTGATGGTCGCGGCCCCGGCCGAGATCAGCGCGCCGAGCGAGGTCGCGGGTTCCTGCACGCCGAGGCCGAGGAACGAGATGAAGCTTTCGGTCAGGATGATCTGCGGCACCAGCAGCGAGGCATAGACCACGACGACGCCCAGCAGGTTCGGCACGATGTGGCGCAGGATGATCGTCATCGGCCCGACGCCCGAGGCGCGGGCGGCCTCGATGAACTCGCGACCGCGCAAGCTCAGGGTCTGGCCGCGCACGATGCGGCTCATCTCCAGCCAGCTGACGAGGCCGATGCCGACGAAGAGCATGTAGAAGCTGCGCCCGAACATCACCAGAAGCAGGATGATGACGAACATCGAGGGCACCGCCAGCAGGATGTCGACGGCGCGCATCATCAGGTTGTCGGTCCGCCCGCCGAGGTAGCCCGCGACCGCGCCATAGAGCGTGCCGATCACCACCGAGACGAAGGCGCCGATGACGCCCACGATCAGCGAGGTTCCCGTCGCCTGGATCACGCGGGAATACATGTCGCGGCCCAGCTCATCGAGGCCGAAGAAATGCCCGGTCGCGAGCGAGGGCTGGCCCTGTCCCGCCACGTCGCCCATCAGCGCCCAGTCGATCTCCTCGTTCGAGAAGCGGGCGAAGAGCGGGCCGATCAGGACGAAGGCGACGACGGCGACCAGCGCCACGACGGCGGCGACGGCGGCCTTGTTGCGCATGAAGCGCCGCGCGGCATCGAGCCAGAGCGAGCGGCCCTTGACCTCAGTGTCGGTCAGGTGCTCGGCGATCCGGTCCATCCGGGTTTCGGGGGTCATGTCGGGGCCCTCAGTAACGGATCTTGGGATCGAGCCAGGCATAGGCCACGTCCGTGATCAGGTTGAACAGGATGGTGAGCGCCCCGTAGAGGATCGTCAGGCCCAGCATCACCGAATAGTCGCGGTTGAGCGCCGAGTTCACGTAGAACAGCCCGATGCCGCCGGTCGAGAAGTACATGTCGATCACCACCGAGCCGGTGATCATGCCGACGAAGGCGGGGCCGAGGTAGCTGACCACCGGCATCATCGTGGGCTTCATCGCGTGGCGCCACACGACGGTGCGGGCGGGCAGGCCCTTGGCCTTGGCGGTGCGGATGAAGTTGGCGTTCAGCACTTCCAGCATCGACGAGCGGGTGATCCGCGCGATCGAGGCCATGAACGAGGTCGAGAGCGCGATCACCGGCATCACCAGGTAGGGCCAGGCCCCGCCGTTCCAGCCGCCGCCCGGCAGCCAGCCAAGCTTCCAGGTGAAGACGATCACCAGGATCGGGGCCATGACGAAGTTCGGCAGCGCCTGGGCCGAGAAGCTGACGCCGACGGCGAGGTAGTCGAGCCAGGTGTTCTGGCGCAGCGCCGCGGCGACGCCGAGCGAGACGCCGACGATGACGGCGACGATGAACGACAGCGTGCCGTAGGTCAGCGTGACCGGGAAGCCCTGCGCGATGATGCCGTTCACGGTGCGGTCGCGGTAGACGAAGCTTGGCCCGAAGTCGAAGCGGGTCACCACGTTCACCAGGTAGTCCCACATCTGGATCACCAGCGGCTGGTCGAGGCCGTAGCGCGCCTCGATGTTGGCCATGACCTGCGGGGGCAGGGCGCGTTCCGAGGTGAAGGGGCTGCCGGGGGCCGCGTGCATCAGCAGGAAGCACACGACGATCAGGATCAGAAGCGTCGGGATCGCGATCAGCAATCGCCGCAGGATGTAGGTGAGCATGAGGAGGACCCGCTAACGGCCGGGAAGGCTTTGGAAATCATATGGTCCGAGACCCCGCCCGCGCAGTCCGCGGGCAGGGTTCTGTCAGACCTTGGGGGATCGTGGCGGCTTACTCGGCCTTGATCCACATGTCCTTGACGTACCAGTTCTGCTCGACGTTGTTGGTCGGGTAGTTCCCGACGTCGCTGTCCAGCATGTAGACGCCCGCGTAGTGGTAGACCGGGATCACCGGCATGTCCTCGGCGAGGATCTGCTCGACCTGGGTGTAGTCGGCCTGCGGGTCGTCGGCGGTCTTGGCGTCGGCCATCAGCTCGTCGACCTTGGGGTTGGCGTACTTGCCGTCGTTGTAGCCCGACTGGCTGACCAGAAGGTCGAGGAAGGTCGAGGCCTCGTTGTAGTCGCCGCACCAGGCGCCGCGGGCCATGTCGAAGTTCTGCTGGCCGCGGGTGTCGAGGAAGGTCTTCCACTCCATGTTGGCGAGGTTGGCCTGCACGCCCAGCTTCTGCTTCCACATCTGCGACATCGCCACGGCGATCTTCTGGTGATCCTCCGAGGTGTTGTAGAGCATGTCGAAGGTCAGCGGGTTCGACGCGTCATAGCCCGCCTCGGCCAGCAGCTCCTTGGCCTTGGCGTCACGCTCGGCCTGGGTCATCGAGGCCGCGGGCACGTCCGGCACCTGGAAGTTCGCGGTCGCGGCCGGGGTGAAGGTGTAGGCGGGCGGCTGGCCGCCGGCGAGCACGTTCTTGGTGATGATGTCGCGGTCGATGGCAAGCGACAGCGCCTGGCGCACCTTCACGTCCTTGAACGCCTCGGGGCCCTGATCGCTGAGGTTGAAGGTGTAGTAATAGTTGCACAGCCGCGGGAAGCTGACCGCCTCGTCCGGGTGCTCCTTCTGCATGCGCGGGAACTGGCCCGCGGGCATCTCGGTGCGGTCCAGCTCGCCCGCCAGGAACCGGGTCAGCGCCTGGCTCTCGTCGTTGATCACCAGCGTGACGAAGGTTTCGATCGTGACGTTGCCGGCGTCCCAGTACTCGGGGTTCTTCACCGCCACCGTGCGCTCGTTCGGCACGTGCTCTTTCAGCATGTAGGCGCCGTTCGACACGATGTGCTCGGGCGCGGTCCACTGGTCGCCGAACTCCTCGATCACCGCCTTCGGCGCCGGGTAGGTCGTGGTGTGGCTGGTCATCTGCACGAAATAGGGGATCGGGGTCGACAGCGTGACCTCGAAGGTCTTGTCGTCGACGGCCTTCACGCCCAGCTCGGACGGCTGCTTCTTGCCGTCGATGATGTCCTGGGCATTCGCGATCGACATCAGCCCCATGTACCACTGGTATTCCGACGCGGTCGCGGGATCGATCGCGCGCTGCCAGGCGTAGACGAAGTCGCCCGCCGTGACCGGGTCGCCGTTCGACCATTTCGCGTCGCGCAGGTGGAAGGTGTAGGTCAGCTTGTCGTCGCTGACGTCCCAGCTTTCGGCGACGCCGGGGATGACCTCGCCCTCGGCGTTCTGGTTGGTGAGCCCCTCGAAGAGCTGGCGCGCGATGTCCGAGCCCGAGACGTCCTCGATCAGCTGCGGATCGAGCGAGGACTGTTCGTCGAGCATGCGGATCGTCAGCGTCTGGTCGGCGGCAAGCGCGCTGCCGTCGGGCGCGGTCGCCTGCGCGGCGGCCGGTCCGGCCAGGACGGTCGTGGCAAGAAGAACGGCCGACAGGCCCGTGATCCGTGCGTTCATGAGAAAACCCCTGATGGTTTCGATGTCGGGTTGTGCGGGTGTCAGGTGTGGCCGGTTGCCCCGGCCTCTCCCCCCTGGCGCCCCTGCAAGCGGAAGGCTGTATCAAAACGTCGCACCCGCGCACTGTCGATGTTGCCTCGGCGTCAGCGTCCCGGGCGGCGGAACCCCGCGCATGACGCCATTTTCCGAAGTCATTCCGCCGGTTTGGCCGCTCCGCGCCGGGGCGCTTTCGGGCCAACTGCATGCAGGCTCATCAATTCGTGATCGCCCCCCGGCGCCGCGCGACCTTCGCAAAAGGCCGGGGCGGCGCCCGGGCCGCCCCGCGAAGGACGTGGCGGCAGCCGGGCGGTGCCGCCACGTTCGCGCTGAAGCGCGGGGCGGTTTGCCGGATGCTGGACCAAGGCGACAGCCGACTCGCGGACCGGGAGGGGTCCGCCGGCAGCCCCCGGGGGAGCGGGGGCGTCGCACCATGGGGACCAGGCCGGGAGGATGCCGATGTTCCACCACTCGATGCGCTTCGATCTCGGCGACGAGATCGACGCGCTGCGCGACACCGTGCACGCCTGGGCACAGGCCCGGGTCAAGCCGCAGGCGGCGGCGATCGACCGCGACAACGTCTTTCCCGCCGCGCTCTGGCGCGAGATGGGCGAGCTTGGTCTTCTGGGCATCACCGTGCCCGAGGAGTACGGCGGCGCCGGCATGGGCTATCTCGCCCATGTCGTCGCGGTCGAGGAGATCGCGCGGGCCTCGGCCTCGGTCTCGCTCAGCTACGGCGCGCATTCGAACCTGTGCGTGAACCAGATCAAGCTGAACGCCAGCCCGGCGCAGAAGGCGCGCTATCTGCCCGGGCTCGTCTCGGGCGAGCGGGTCGGCGCGCTGGCGATGTCCGAGGCGGGATCGGGCTCGGACGTGGTGTCGATGCGGCTGCGCGCCGAGCCGCGCGGCAACGGCTGGGTGCTGAACGGCACCAAGTACTGGATCACCAACGGCCCCGATGCCGACCTGCTGGTGGTCTATGCCAAGACCGACCCCGAGGCGGGATCGAAGGGCATCACCGCCTTCCTGGTCGAGCGCGACATGCCCGGCTTCTCGACCAGCGGGCATTTCGACAAGCTGGGGATGCGCGGGTCGAACACGGCCGAGCTGGTGTTCGACGGCGTCGAGGTCTCGGGCGAGAACGTGCTGGGCGAGGTCGGGCGCGGGGTGCGGGTGCTGATGTCGGGGCTCGACTTCGAACGGGTCGTGCTGGCGGGGATCGGCACCGGGATCATGGCGGCCTGCCTCGACGAGGTGATGCCCTACATGGTCGAGCGGCGCCAGTTCGGCCAGCCGATCGGGTCGTTCCAGCTGATGCAGGGCAAGATCGCCGACATGTACACGGCGCTGAACTCGGCCCGCGCCTATGTCTACGAGGTGGCGCGCGCCTGCGACCGCGGCCGCGTCACCCGCGCCGATGCCGCCGCCTGCGTGCTTTACGCCAGCGAGCAGGCGATGGTGCAGGCGCATCAGGCGGTGCAGGCGATGGGCGGGGCGGGATTCCTTGCCGACAGCACCGTCAGCCGGCTGTTCCGCGACGCCAAGCTGATGGAGATCGGCGCCGGCACCTCCGAGATCCGGCGGATGCTGATCGGGCGCGAGCTGATGGGGGCGCAGGGGGCATGAGCGTGATCCGGTCGCAGGTGCTGACGGGCGGGCCCGAGTTCGCCGCCAATGCCGCCGCGCAGGGCCGCGCGCTGGACGAGATCGCGGCGGCGGTGGCCGCGGCGCGGGCCGGGGGCGGGCAGGCGGCGGCCGACCGCCACGCCGGGCGCGGCAAGATGCTGCCGCGCGACCGGGTCACGGCGCTTCTCGATCCCGGCGCGCCCTTCCTCGAGATCGGCGCCACCGCCGCGCATGGCCTCTACGGCGGCGAGGTGCCGGGGGCGGGGGTGATCGCGGGCGTCGGCCGCGTCGCCGGGCGCGAGGTGATGGTGCTGGCCAACGACGCCACCGTGAAGGGCGGGACCTATTTCCCGATGACGGTGAAGAAGCACCTGCGCGCGCAGGAGATCGCGGCCGAGAACCACCTGCCCTGCGTCTATCTCGTCGACAGCGGCGGGGCGAACCTGCCCAACCAGGACGAGGTCTTCCCCGACCGCGACCATTTCGGCCGGATCTTCTACAACCAGGCCCGGATGAGCGCGGCGAACATCCCCCAGATCGCGGTGGTGATGGGCAGCTGCACCGCCGGCGGCGCCTATGTGCCGGCGATGTCGGATGTCACCATCATCGTGCGCGGGCAGGGGACGATCTTCCTGGCCGGCCCCCCGCTCGTGCGCGCGGCCACCGGCGAGGTGGTGACGGCCGAGGATCTGGGCGGCGGGGACCTGCACACGCGGCTGTCGGGCGTGGCCGACATGCTGGCCGAGGACGACGCCCATGCGCTGGCGCTCGCGCGGCAGGCGGTGGCCAGCCTCAACCGCCCGCGCCCGCCCGGGCTCGAGCGCGCCGCGCCCGAGCCGCCGCTCTATGACCCGGACGAGATGCTGGGCGTGGTGCCTGCCGACCTGCGCACCCCCTACGACATCCGCGAGGTGATCGCGCGCATCGTCGACGGCTCGCGCCTCGACGCGTTCAAGCCGCGCTACGGCGAGACGCTGGTGACGGGCTTTGCCCATGTGATGGGGATCCCCGTCGGCATCGTCGCGAACAACGGCGTGCTGTTCTCGGAAAGCGCGCAGAAGGGCGCGCATTTCGTCGAGCTGTGCTCGCAGCGCCGGATCCCGCTGGTGTTCTTGCAAAACATCACCGGCTTCATGGTCGGGCGCGCCTACGAGGCGGGCGGCATCGCCAAGGACGGCGCCAAGCTGGTAACGGCGGTGGCGACGACCTCGGTGCCGAAGGTGACGCTTCTGGTCGGCGGCTCGTTCGGGGCGGGCAACTACGGCATGTGCGGGCGCGCCTACCAGCCGCGGTTCCTGTGGACCTGGCCCGGCTCGCGGATCGCGGTGATGGGGGGCGAGCAGGCCGCGGGCGTTCTGGCCACCGTCCGGCGCGACGGGATCGAGCGCCGCGGCGGCCAGTGGTCGCCCGAGGACGAGGCCGCCTTCAAGGCGCCCACGATCGAGATGTTCGCGCGCCAGTCGCACCCGCTCTATGCCGCGGCGCGGCTCTGGGACGACGGCATCGTCGACCCGCGCCGCTCGCGCGAGGTGCTGGCGCTGTCGCTCGCCGCCAGCCTGAACGCGCCGATCGGCGACACGCGCTTCGGCGTGTTCCGGATGTGAGGAAAGCCCGATGTTCGACCGCATCCTGATCGCCAACCGCGGCGAGATCGCCTGCCGGGTCATCGCCACCTGCCGCAAGATGGGCATCGAGACGGTGGCGGTGCATTCCGACGCCGACGCGGGCGCGCGCCATGTCGCGATGGCCGACCGCGCGGTGCGCATCGGCCCGGCGGCGGTGGCCGACAGCTACCTGCGGGGCGATCGCATCATCGCCGCCGCGCTCGGGACCGGGGCGCAGGCGATCCACCCCGGCTACGGCTTCCTGTCCGAGAACCCCGACTTCGTCGAGGCGGTCGCGGCCGCGGGGCTGGCCTTCATCGGGCCGCCCGCCGCGGCGATCCGCGCGATGGGGCTGAAGGATGCCGCCAAGGCGCTGATGGAGCGGGCCGGCGTGCCGGTGGTGCCGGGCTATCACGGCCCGGATCAGGACCCCGCGCATCTCGCGGCCGAGGCCGCGCGCATCGGCTACCCGGTGCTGATCAAGGCCCGCGCCGGCGGCGGCGGCAAGGGGATGCGGCTGGTCGAGGACCCCGGCGCCTTCGCGGAAAGCCTCGCCTCGGCGCAGCGCGAGGGGCAGGCGAGCTTCGGCGATCCCGCGGTGCTGGTCGAGCGCTACGTCACCGCCCCGCGCCATGTCGAGATCCAGGTCTTCGCCGACGGCCACGGCCACGTCATCCACCTGTTCGAACGCGACTGCTCGCTGCAGCGCCGCCACCAGAAGGTGATCGAGGAGGCGCCGGCGCCCGGCATGACGCCCGCGGTCCGCGCCGCCATGGGCCGCGCCGCGACCGAGGCCGCGCGCGCCATCGGCTATGTCGGCGCGGGCACGGTCGAATTCATCGCCGACGGCGCGCGCGGCCTGCGCGAGGACGGGTTCTGGTTCATGGAGATGAACACCCGCCTGCAGGTCGAACACCCGGTGACCGAGGCGATCACCGGGCTCGACCTCGTCGAGCTGCAGATCCGCGTCGCGGCCGGCGCGCCGCTGCCGGTCACCCAGGACAGCCTCGCGATCGACGGCCATGCCGTCGAGGCGCGGCTCTATGCCGAGGATGCAGCCAGGGGCTTCCTGCCCGCCACCGGCCGGCTCTCGACCCTGGCCTTCCCGCCGGGCGCGGCCTTCGCGCGCGGCCCGCTGCGCATCGACGCGGGCGTGGCCGAGGGCGACGAGATCACCCCCTGGTACGACCCGATGATCGCCAAGGTCATCGCCCATGGCCCCGACCGCGCCACCGCGCTCGCGCGGCTGCATCGGGCGCTGTCGGCGACCCGGGTCGCGGGCTCCGTCACCAACCTCGGCTTCCTGGCCGCGCTGACCCGGCACGAGGGCTTTCGCGCCGGCGCCGTCGACACCGGCCTGATCGCGCGCGACATCGACGCCCTGGCCGCCGCGCCGCCGCCACCGCCCGAGGCGCGGCTCGCCGCGGCGCTGGTGCTGTCGGGCCTGGCCACGCCGCCCGACGCCGCCGATCCCTGGTCCGCCGCCCGCGGCTACCGCCACTGGGGCCCGGCCGCGGTCAGCGTCGCGCTGCGCCGCGGGGCCGAGGACGAGACGATGGTCCTGCAGCTCGACGGCGCCCGCGTCGTCTTCGGGGGCGCAAGCTACGCGGTCGCCGCCGGCCCCGACCGCATCAGCCTGACCCGCGACGGGCTGACCCGCCACCTGGCCATCGCCGCCTCTCCTCGACTTTGTCCAAATATCCCCGCCGGAGGCGTCGCGCCCCCGCCACGGGCGGTGACGGTGTTCGAGGGCGGGCAGGCCTGGCACTGGCAGCGCCCCGACCCGCTCGCGCGCGCCGCCGCCGCCGGGGCGGGCGGCAACGAGATCCGCGCGCCGATGCCCGGGCTCGTCACGCGGCTGCTGGCCGGGGCGGGCCAGCAGGTCGCGGCCGGAGAGGCGCTCATGGTGCTCGAGGCGATGAAGATGGAGCACATGCTGCGCGCCCCGCGCGACGGCCGCATCGCCCGGCTGGGCGTGGCCGAGGGCCAGCAGGTGGCCGACGGCGACCTGCTCGCGGTGCTGGAGGATGCTGGGGATGCGGGGGATGCCGGGGATGCGGGGGGCGCGGATGGCTGAACATGTCACCATCGTCGAGGTCGGGCCACGCGACGGGCTGCAGGCCGAGCCCGCGATCGTCGCCACCGCCGACAAGATCGCGCTCGTCGACCTGCTGTCGGCGACCGGCCTCACCCGCATCGAGGCCGCAAGCTTCGTCAACCCGGCGCGGGTGCCGCAGATGGCCGACGGCGCGGCGGTGATGGCCGGGATCGCGCGCCGGCCCGGCATCCGCTACGCGGCGCTCGCGCCCAATCTGCGCGGGCTCGAAGCCGCCGAGGCCGCCGGCGCCGACGAGATCGCGATCTTCGCCTCGGCCTCGGAATCCTTCAGCCGCGCCAACATCAACTGCTCGGTCGCGGAAAGCCTCGCGCGCTTCGCCCCGGTGCTGGCCGCGGCCCGCCGCCCGGTGCGGGCCTATGTCTCGTGCATCACCGACTGCCCGTTCGAGGGGCGGGTGGCGCCGGGCGCGGTGCTGGCGCTGGCGCGGCGGCTGCACGAGATGGGCTGCCACGAGATCTGCCTTGCCGACACGATCGGCCGGGCCGAACCCGCGACGCTGGCGCAGGTGCTCGACCTCGTGACGGCAGAGCTGCCGCCGGCGCGGCTGGCGGGGCATTTCCACGACACCGGGGGCCGGGCGCTCGACAACATCTCGACGGCGCTGGGCTACGGGCTGCGGATCTTCGATTCCGCGGTCGGCGGGCTTGGCGGCTGTCCCTTCGCGCCGGGGGCAAGCGGCAATGTCGCGACCGGCGCCGTGGTCGCGCATCTCGCGGCGCTGGGCTTCGAGACCGGCATCGCCGAAGCGCCGCTCGCCCGCGCGGCCGAGCTGGCGCTGCGCCTCACCGGGCGCCGGCCGGATGGCGCCGCGAACCAATCGCCGGACGCCTGAACCAATTCGCGTGATTCTCGCCGGCCCGCCCTCATGCGGCGGGTGGTATGATGACGTGATGGCCAGTCATGATCATATCGCGTGCACTCACCGGAATTAATGCACAATAAGTGTGCAAATGGTCACGATCTGGGGTCCGGCAGGGCGGTGCGCCGATATCGGTTCTCGACAGGGGCTTCGATCCAATTCGAATTGGTTCGCATCTGGTCCGCTTCCGGTCCGCATGAAGGCTTCGAAGTCCCTGCCCATGGCACGTTCCGACACCACATCCTCGAAGGCGCTCGACCTCGTGCGTGCGCATATCGCCGCGCTGGGTCTGGGCGGCGGCACCCGGCTGATGCCCGAGCGCCAGCTGGCGGACGAGCTGGGCCTGACCCGCCGCGCCCTGCGCCGCGCGCTCGAGGTGCTCGAGGCCGAGGGCGCGCTGTGGCGGCGGCAGGGGTCGGGAACCTTCGTCGGCCAGCCCGACATGCCGGCCCCGGCACCGAAGGCGATGGTGGCGGCGACCAATTTCCTCGAGATCATGGAGGTGCGGCTGCGGATCGAGCCGCAGCTGGCGCAGCTTGCGGCGCTGCGGGCGCGGCCCGAGGACATCGACCGGCTGCAGCTGCTGTGCGCGCGCATCACCAGCGCCGAGACCGACGACGCCGATGCACGCGAACTGTGGGACGGCGCCTTCCACCGCCAGATCGCGCTCAGCGCCGGCAACGCGCTGTTCCTGTCGATCTTCGACATCCTCAACCGCGTGCGGCAGGACCCGAGCTGGCAGGCGATCCGGGCCCGCGCCCGCACCGGCCAGCCCGACCCGATGGCGACGCGCCGGCACCATGCCGAGATCGTCGCCGCCATCGCCGCCCGCGACCCGCACCGCGCGGGCGAGGGGATGCGCGAACACCTGCTCTACCTGCAGGAGGTGCTGATCCGGCAGACCTCGCTGGACGGGGCCGCCCCCGGCGGCACGGCGCACGAGGCGGCAGGGCCGGAGGGCGCGCTGCTGGCGGCGCTGCCGCTGGCCGGGCTGGTCCCCGACGCCCAGCACGATCCACGACCGCGATCGGGGGCGATCCCCGGCGCAGACGACGACGAGACCGAAGAAAGACAACAGGGAATGCAAACCACATGAAACAGCTGCTCACCTCCGTCGCCACCGTGGCGGCCCTTGCCGCGGCGATGCCCGCCATGGCGAACGAGCTGCGCATCGGCCTGCAGGACGATGCCGACGTGCTGGACCCGGACCAGTCGCGCACCTTCGTCGGGCGCATCGTCTACACGGGCCTGTGCGACAAGCTCGTCGACCTCGACAAGGACGTGAACATCGTCCCGCAACTCGCGACGGACTGGTCCTATTCCGACGACGGCATGAAGCTGGTGATGAACCTGCGCGAGGGTGTCACCTTCCATGACGGCACCCCCTTCGACGCCGAGGCGGTGGTCTACAACATCACCCGGTCGATGACCCTGCCCGAAAGCCGCCGCAAGTCCGAGCTTTCGTCGGTCGACACGGTCGAGGCCACCGGCCCGATGCAGGTCACCTTCACCCTCAAGGCCGCCGACGCCTCGCTGCTGGCGCAGCTGTCGGACCGCGCCGGCATGATGATCTCGCCCGCCGCCGCCGAGGCCGCCGGCAAGGACTTCGGCGCGAACCCGGTCTGCTCGGGCCCGTTCAAGTTCGTCGAGCGCATCGCGCAGGACCGGATCGTGCTGGAGAAGTTCCCCGCGTACTGGAACGCCGAGAACATCCATCTCGACCGCGTCACCTACCTGCCGATCCCCGACACCACCGTGCGCCTCGCGAACCTGCGCTCGGGCCAGCTCGACATGGTCGAGCGGCTGGCGGCGACGGACGTGGCCTCGGTCAAGGACGATGCCGAGCTGCAGATGCAGGACGTGACCGGCCTGGGCTACATGGCGCTTTACGTCAACGTCGGCAACGGCGAGCGGGCGAAGAACCCGCTGGGCGAGGACAAGCGCATCCGCCAGGCCTTCTCGAAGGCGATCGACCGCGAGGCGCTGAACCAGGTCGTGTTCGAGGGCACCGCCAAGGCCGGCAACCAGCCCTGGGCGCCGACCAGCCCGTGGTACGACAAGGACGTGCCGCTGGAGCCGCGCGATCTCGAGGGCGCGAAGGCGCTGCTGAAGGAAGCCGGGGTCGAGCGCGTCGCGATCGAGCTGCAGCACGCCAACAACCCGGTCGTGACCCAGATGATGCAGGTCATCCAGGCGATGGTCGCCGAGGCAGGCTTCGACGTCAGCCTGCGCGCGACCGAGTTCGCGACCCTGCTGGCCGAGCAGACCGCCGGCAACTACCAGCTGTCGCGCTCGGACTGGTCGGGCCGGGCCGACCCGGACGGCAACATCCACCAGTTCGTCACCTGCGAGGGCGGCATCAACGATGCCAAGTACTGCAACCCCGAGGTCGACACGCTGCTGAACGATGCCCGCACCACCACGGACGTCGCAAAGCGCAAGGAATACTACGACGCCGCGACCAAGATCCTGTCCGAGGACCTGCCGGTGATCTACCTCGGCCACCAGACCTACATCTTCGCCTACGACAAGGGCGTCGACGGGTTCGAGGCCTTCCCGGACGGGATGATCCGCCTGACCGGCGTCACCGACGCCGACTGATCGGCCCCACCTGACGGGTCCCGCCCGACGGGTCCCGGCTGACGGGTCCCACCCGACCGGCGCCGATCGACCGGCGCCGGCTGACCGGCGGTTCAACCGGCTCCCGGCGATCCCTCTCCCCGCCGGGACCCCTCTTGCCGCCAGCCCCGCGCCGCCGGACCCTCTCGGGGCGGCGCGGGGCCGCCGATCTCCGACCAAAGGATCCTGCCCATGCTGGCCTTCATCGTCAGGCGTCTGCTCGTGGCGCTGCCCACGCTGCTGATCGTCTCGATCCTGGTGTTCCTGCTGCAGAAGCTTCTGCCCGGCGACCCGGTGCTGGCGCTTGCGGGCGAAGAGCGCGACCCCGCGACCATCGCCTTCCTGCGCGAGCAGTACCACCTGAACGACCCCTGGGTGATGCAGTACTGGTACTGGATCTCGGGCATCGTGCAGGGCGATTTCGGCGCGTCGCTGCGCACCAACCAGCCGGTCGCGCAGCTGATCGCGCAGAAGCTGCCGGTGACGATCCAGCTGGCGATCATGTCGATGATCTTCGCGCTGGCGATCGGCATTCCCGCCGGCATCCTCGCCGCGGTCCGCAAGAACACCTGGATCGACTGGCTGGCCAACATCGTCGCGCTCTCGGGCCTGTCGATCCCGAACTTCTGGCTGGGGATCATGCTGATCCTCTTCGTCTCGGTGCGGCTGGGCTGGCTGCCGGCCTCGGGCTACGAGCCGTTCTTCAGCGATCCCGCCCGGTCGATCCAGACGATGCTGATGCCCTCGTTCGTGCTGGGCACCGGGCTTGCCGCGACGCTGATGCGCCACACCCGCTCGGCCATGCTGGGGGTGCTGTCGCAGGACTACATCCGCACCGCCCGGGCCAAGGGCCTGTCCCCGCGCGAGGTGGTGATGAGCCATTCGTTCCGCAACGCGCTGCTGCCGGTGATCACGCTGACGGCGCTGCTGTTCGGCGAACTGCTGGCCGGCGCCGTGCTGACCGAGCAGATCTTCACCATCCCCGGCTTCGGCAAGCTGATCGTCGATAGCGTCTTCAACCGCGACTATGCCGTGGTGCAGGGCGTGGTGCTGTGCACCGCCGTGGGCTTCCTGGCGATGAACCTGATCGCCGACGTCCTCTACATGCTGATGAACCCCCGCCTGAGGAGCACGCTGTGACCGCCGCGCTCACCACCCCCGCCGCCCCGCGGCAGAAATCCCGCGCCTGGGCCAAGCTCAAGCGCTCGCGCGCGGCGCTCGTCGGGCTGATCATCGTCGCCTTCTTCGTCATCGTCGCGGCGCTCGCCCCGGTGCTGCCGATCGACGATCCGCTGCAGACCAGCTGGACCGCGATCCGCAAGGCGCCCTCGGCCGAGCATCTGATGGGCACCGACGACATCGGCCGCGACGTGCTGTCGCGCATGATCTGGGGCGCGCAGGCCTCGCTGATGGCCGGCGTGATCTCGGTGATCATCGCCGTCGTGCTGGGCCTGCCGATCGGGCTGATCGCCGGCTATTTCGGCGGCTGGGTCGACATGGTGATCTCGCGCTTCACCGACGCGCTGCTGGCGATGCCGTTCCTGATCCTTGCCATCGCACTCGCGGCCTTCCTCGGCCCGTCGCTGACCAACGCGATGATCGCCATCGGGATCTCGGCGATGCCGGTCTTCATCCGGCTGACCCGCGGCCAGGTGCTGGCGGTGAAGACCGAGGACTATGTCGAGGGCGCCCGCTCGATCGGCCTTGGCCACCTCGACATCATGACCCGCTACATCCTGCCCAACATCATCCCCCCGATCATCGTGCAGGCGACGCTGACCGTCGCCACCGCGATCATCGCCGAGGCCTCGCTGTCGTTCCTGGGCCTTGGCCAGCAGGCGCCGGCGCCCTCGTGGGGGTCGATGCTGAACGTGGCGAAGAACTTCCTCGGCCAGGCGCCGTGGATGGCGATGTACCCCGGGGCCGCGATCTTCCTCGTCGTGATCGGCTTCAACATCCTCGGCGACGGCCTGCGCGACGCGCTCGACCCGCGCGAGTCCTGAACTTCTGGAAAGACCTGACAAGATGACCGATTTCACCACCCGCCCCGAACTCATCGGCTCGTTCGGCGTCGTGACCTCGACCCACTGGATCGCCTCGGCGGTCGGCATGTCGATCCTCGAGAAGGGCGGCAACGCCTTCGACGCCGCCGTTGCCACCGGCTTCGCGCTGCAGGTCGTCGAGCCGCATCTGAACGGCGCCGGCGGCGACCTGCCGGCGCTGGTCTATTCCGCCGCGACGGGCAAGCTTGAGGTGATCTGCGCGCAGGGCCCGGCGCCGAAGGGCGCGACCATCGCGCATTACAAGGCGGAAGGGATCGACCTGATCCCCGGCGACGGCCTTCTGGCCACCGTGATCCCGGGCGCCTTCGACGGCTGGATGCTGATGCTGCGCGACTATGGCAGCCTGTCCGTGCGCGAGGTGCTGGAGCCGGCGATCTACTATCTGGAGCAGGGCCACCCGATGCTGCCGCGCGTGGCCGCGACCATCGACGGGCTGTCGGACTTCTTCCGCACCGAATGGCCGACCAGCGCCCAGACCTGGCTGCCGGGCGATCAGTCCCCCAAGGCGTGGTCGAATTTCAAGAACCCGGTGCTGGCCCAGACCTGGCGGCGCATCATCGCCGAGGCCGAGGCGGCGCCGAACCGCGAGGCCGGCGTTCAGGCCGCGCGCGACGCCTTCTACCGCGGCTTCGTCGCCGAGGAGATGCAGCGCTACCTTGACACCGCCGAGGTGATGGATGCCTCCGGCGCGCGTCACAAGGCGGTGCTGACGGCCGACGACATGGCCGGCTATTCGGCCACGATCGAGACGCCGACCTATGGCACCTACCACGACTGGACCGTCGCCAAGACCGGCCCTTGGGGGCAGGGGCCGGTGCTCTTGCAATCGCTCGCGATCCTCGAGGGGATGGGGATCGGCGACATGGACCCCTGCGGCCCGGACTTCGTCCATTCGGTGATCGAGGCGATGAAGCTCGCCTTCGCCGACCGCGAGGCCTATTACGGCGATCCCGACTTCGCCGCCGTGCCGATGGATGTGCTGTTGTCCAAGGACTATGCGGCCAAGCGCCGGGCGCTGATCGGCAACGCGGCGTCCATGGTGCTGAACCCCGGCGAGATCGCGGGCTTCGAGGCGCAGCGGCAGCTCGCGCTCGACGTGATCGGCGGGCTGGGGCAGGGCGCGGTCTACGAGCCGACGATGGCCCACCTGTCGGAAAAGCGCGGCGACACCGTGCATATCGACGTGATCGACCGCTGGGGCAACATGGTCTCGACCACGCCCTCGGGCGGCTGGCTGCAATCCTCGCCGATCCTGCCGGGGCTCGGCTTCTGCCTGAACTCGCGCGCGCAGATGTTCTGGCTGAAGGAGGGGCTGCCGACCTCGCTCGCGCCGGGCAAGCGCCCGCGCACCACGCTGACGCCCTCGATCGCGCTGAAGGACGGCAAGCCGGTGCTGGCCTTCGGCACGCCCGGCGGCGACCAGCAGGACCAGTGGCAGCTGTCGTTCTTCCTGCGCCACGTCCACCACGAGCCGAACCTGCAGGCGGCGATCGACATGCCGCTGTTCCATTCGACGCATTTCCCGGCCTCGTTCTATCCGCGCACCTCGAACCCCGGCGGCATGCTGATCGAGGGCCGGATCGGCGAGGCGGCGATCGCCGAGCTGCGCGCCCGCGGCCACGGCGTCGACGTCTCGAGCGACTGGACCATCGGCCGTCTCACCGCCGCATCCCGCAGCGCGGAGGGGGTGCTGCGCGCCGCCGCCACGCCGCGGATGATGCAGGCCTATGCCGTGGGGCGCTGAGATGGCGGAACCGATCCTCAAGGTCGACGGCCTCACCACCGCCTTCCGCACCGATGAGGGCTGGCGCGAGGTCGTGCGCGACATCTCGTTCGAGATCGCGGCGGGCGAGACGCTGGCCATCGTCGGCGAAAGCGGATCGGGCAAGTCCGTCACCTCGATGACGGTGCTCGGGCTGCTCGAGGCGAAGGCGTCGCGCGTCACCGGTTCGGCGCGGCTGATGGGGCGCGAGCTGATCGGGCTTTCGGACCGCGAGATGCGCGAGATCCGCGGCAACGAGATGGCGATCATCTTCCAGGAGCCGATGACCTCGCTGAACCCGGTCTTCACCGTCGGCCGCCAGATCGGCGAGGTGCTGACCCGCCACCGCGGCATGACCGGCCCGGAGGCGCGCGCCGAGGTGCTGGCGCTGATGGAGCGCGTGCGCATCCCCGATGCCGCGCGCCGCATCGACCAGTACCCGCACGAATTCTCGGGCGGGATGCGCCAGCGGGTGATGATCGCGATGGCGCTGGCGTCGAAGCCGAAGCTTCTGATCGCGGACGAGCCGACGACGGCGCTCGACGTGACGATCCAGGGCCAGATCCTCGACCTGATCAAGGAGCTGCAGGCCGAGACCGGGATGGCGGTGCTGTTCATCACCCACGACATGGGCGTGGTGGCCGAGATCGCCGACCGTACGCTGGTGATGTACCGCGGCGACATGGTCGAGCAGGGGCCGACGGCGCAGATCTTCGCGGCCGGTGAAAAGCCCTATACCCGCGCGCTGCTGGCGGCGGTGCCGAAGCTTGGCGGCATGGAAGGCAGCCAGCTTCCGCTGCGCTTCCCGGCGGTCGAGCCCGAGACAGGCGCCATCACCCCGCTCGCGGCGCTGCCCGACACGGTGGTGCGCGGCGGCGGCCCGGTGCTGAAGGTGCGCAACCTCACCACCCGGTTCAAGGTCGGCTCGGACATGCTCGGCCGGCCGACGGGCGCGGTGCACGCGGTCGAGAACGTGTCCTTCGACCTGTGGCAGGGCGAGACGCTCAGCCTCGTGGGCGAATCGGGCTGCGGCAAGTCGACCACCGGGCGGTCGATCCTGCGGCTGGTCGAGCCGATGGCGGGCGAGATCGAGCTGGACGGCTTCGACGTGCCGCGGCTGGGCACGGCCGAGCTGCGCCGGATGCGGCGGTCGGGGCAGATGATCTTCCAGGACCCGTTCTCGTCGCTGAACCCGCGGATGACGATCGGCGGCGCCATCGCCGAGCCGCTGGAAAAGCACGGGATCGCGCGCGGGGCGGCGGCCCGGGCGCGGGTGGCGGAGCTTCTGGGGCAGGTGGGGCTCGCGCCCGAGATGGCCGGGCGCTATCCGCACGAATTCTCGGGCGGGCAGCGGCAGCGGGTGGCGATCGCGCGGGTGCTCGCGCTCGAGCCGAAGGTGATCGTGGCGGATGAAAGCGTCTCGGCGCTGGACGTGTCGGTCAAGGCGCAGGTCTGCAACCTGCTGATGGACCTGCAGGAACGGCTGGGGATCGCGTATCTGTTCATCAGCCACGACATGGCGGTGGTGGAACGCGTCAGCCACCGGGTGGCGGTGATGTACTTGGGCGAGATCGTCGAGATCGGGCCGCGGGCGCAGATCTTCGGCAATCCGCAGCATCCCTACACCCGCCAGCTGATCTCGGCGGTGCCGGTGCCCGACCCCTCGCGGCGCGGGCTGCGGCGCAATGCCGAGGTGAGCGAGCTGAAAAGCCCGGTGCGTCCCCGGGGCTTCGTGCCGCCGGCGCGGGCGTTCCGCGAAGTGGGGCCGGGGCACCTGGTGATGGACGGGGCGGCCTGAAACAGGGTCGGGGGGCCAGCGTGGCCCCCCGCGCCCCCCCGGCCCGGGCGCCCCGGCCGGGCGGATGCGCCAGAGCGCGGGGGGGCGCGGGGGGGCTCGCGAGCCCCCCCGACCTGCCTTACCGATTGAGCCGGTCGAGCCTTGCGCGCACCGACAGCCCGTGCGCCTCGAGGCTTTCGGACACCGCCAGCCGCTCCGCCGCCGGCCCGATCGCCGCCAGCGCCGCCGGCGTCATCTTCGCCAGCGTCGTGCGCTTGACGAAATCCATCACCGACAGCCCCGACGAGAACCGCGCCGAGCGCGCCGTCGGCAGCACGTGGTTCGGGCCGCCGACATAGTCGCCGATCGCCTCGGGGGTCCAGTGCCCGAGGAAGATCGCGCCGGCATGGGTGATCGCCTCGGCCAGGCCGTCCGGGTCGGCCACGCACAGCTCGAGATGCTCGGGCGCGACCCGGTTCGACAGCGCCGCCGCCTCGGCCAGGTCGCGCGTCACGATCACCGCACCGAAATCGCGCCAGCTCGCCCCGGCGATCGCGCGCCGCTCGAGCGTCCGCAGCCGCGCCTCGACGGCGGCCGCCACGGCCCGCGCGAATTCCGCGTCCGGCGTCACCAGGATCGACTGCGCGCTCTCGTCATGCTCGGCCTGGCTCAGCAGGTCGAGCGCGATCCAGTCGGGGTCGTTGTCGCCATCGGCGATCACCAGGATCTCCGAGGGGCCGGCGATCATGTCGATGCCGACCTTGCCGAAGACCCGGCGCTTGGCGGCGGCGACGAAGGCATTGCCGGGCCCGGTGATCTTGTCGACGCCCGCGATGGTCGCGGTGCCGTAGGCCAGCGCCGCGATCGCCTGCGCGCCGCCGATGCGATAGACGGTGTCCACCCCGGCAAGCCGCGCCGCCAGCAGCACCAGCGGGTTCACCGCGCCCCCCGGCGTCGGGCAGGCGATCACCAGCCGCCCGACCCCCGCGACCTTGGCCGGGATCGCGTTCATCAGCACCGAGGACGGATAGCTCGCAAGCCCCCCCGGCACGTAGAGCCCCGCCGCCGAGACCGGCGTCCACCGCCAGCCCAGCTCGGCCCCGCTCGCATCGGTCCAGCGCGCGTCCTGCGGCATCTGGCGTTCGTGATAGGCCCGGATCCGCGCGGCGGCGAGGTCCAGCGCCGCCCGGTCCTCGGGCGCGACCTTCGCGCATTCCGCCTCGATCTCCTCGGGGGTGAAGGCCAGCGTCGCGGGCGTCAGCGACAGCCGGTCGAAGCGCTCGGTCAGCTCGATCACCGCCGCGTCGCCGCGCACGCGCACGTCGGCGATGATCTCGGCGACGGTCGCGTCGACATCGGGCGCATCCTCGCGCTTCATCGCCAGAAGGGCGGTGAAGGCGGCCTCGAAGCCCGCGTCGGTGGTATCCAGAAACTGCGGCATCGGCGGCCCCCTGCGATCGGTCCCGCCGGGATTAGCCCAGCCGTCGCGGCGCCTCAACCGTCGAAAGCGCCCCCGTCGCACCCCCGCCGCCCATTCCCGGCCGCCTCTCGCCCGGCCATCTCAGGCCCGCCAGCTCTGGCCATCGACTTTGCGCAAATATCCCGGGGTCCGGGGCAGCGCCCCGGCGGCCGGGCCCGGCTCCACGCTCGGGGGGGGCCTCACTCGGGGTGGTGCGGCACCTTGCCCGAGGGCGCGGCATAGGGCCGGGTGACGTCGCGCAGGCTCGCGTCGAGGCATTCCACCGTCGCCGCGATCGCGCCGTCGCCGGCGAAGGTCAGGATCACCCGGCCGGTGCCGTCCTCGCCCGGCTCCCAGCCCAGCCCGAGCAGCGACAGCACCGTGTCGGCATCGCCCCGGGCGATGCCCTGGCCCGCGACCTTCAGCACGTCGCCCAGCACCAGCAGCGAGCGCACGCGCTCGGGCTCGCGCGCCTCGCGCTCGGCCGCGGCCCGGTCTTCCCAGCGGAAGCGGTTGAGCAGCAGCACCAGCCGGCGCGCCGGCCGGTCCCAGCGGATGTCGGCCGCGCTCAGCACCGCGTCCTGGCACAGCGCCGAGATCACCTGCAGGTCCTCGAACGAGATCGCGCCCAGGTGAAGCGCCTGCTCGGCGCCGTCCTCGAACCGTGCATCCCCGGTCATCGTCATCCTTTCGGGCGCGTCCGCGCCGCCTGTCGCTGTGCTGCCGGTTCCGGCCATGAACCGCCGCTTGCCCGGCCGCCCCGGCTCCGGCTGTCCTCGCGCCAAAGATGCGCCGCGGGACGGGGGCGTCAAGCGCCGCCGCCGCCGGCCGTGCCCGGCGGGTTCGGGCGACGGTGCCGGACGCAGGTCCCCGTCACGCCGTCACGGCCGCCCCGCGGGGTTGGCGCCGGCCAGGGGCGCTGGCCGGTCACTCGGCGCGGATGCGCTCGATCGTTGCACCGCAGGCGCCCAGCTTCTCCTCGACCCGCTCATAGCCGCGGTCGAGGTGATAGACCCGGCTCACCACCGTCTCGCCCTCGGCCGCGAGCGCGGCGAGGATCAGGCTGACGGAGGCGCGCAGGTCGGTCGCCATCACCGGCGCCCCCTTCAGCCGGTCGACCCCGTGCACGGTCGCGGTGCCGCCATGCACCTCGATCCGGGCCCCCATCCGGGTCAGCTCGGGCGCGTGCATGAAGCGGTTCTCGAAGATCGTCTCGTGCAGGACCGAGGTGCCCTCGGCCGTGCACAGAAGCGCCATGATCTGCGCCTGCAGGTCGGTGGGGAAGCCGGGGAAGGGCTCGGTCGTGACATCCACCGCGCGCACGCGGCCGTTCTTGCGGCTGACCTTCAGCCCGGCCGGGGTCTCCTCGACCGAGACGCCGGCGGCGTCGAGCTTCTCGGCGAAGCTCGCCACCAGCTCCATCCGGCCGCCGAGGCATTCGACGGTGCCGCCGGTGAAGGCGGGGGCGAGCATGTAGGTGCCAAGCTCGATCCGGTCGACGACCACGGGATGGGTCGCACCGCCCAGCCGCTCGACCCCCTCGACGGTGATGGTGCTGGTGCCCTCGCCCTCAATCCGCGCGCCCATGCGGCGCAGGCACTGCGCGAGGTCGACGATCTCGGGCTCGCGCGCGGCGTTCTTCAGCACCGTGGTGCCGCGGGCCAGCGTCGCGGCCATCAGCGCGTTCTCGGTCGCGCCGACCGAGACCAGCGGGAACTCGACCACCGCGCCCTTCAACCCGCCCGCGGGCGCCTTCGCCCGGACATAGCCTTCCGACAGGTCGATCTCGGCCCCCATCGCCTCGAGCGCCTTGAGATGCAGGTCGACCGGCCGCGCGCCGATCGCGCAGCCGCCGGGCAGCGAGACTTCGGCCCGGCCGAACCGCGCCAGCAACGGCCCCAGCACGAGGATCGAGGCGCGCATCTTGCGCACGATGTCGTAGTCGGCATGGACCGAGGTCAGGTCATGCGACGACAGCGCCAGCACCTTGCCGCCCTGAAGCGCCGCCACCTCGGCCCCGAGCGAGCCGAGAAGCGTGCTCATGGTGCGGATGTCCGACAGCCGCGGCGCGTTGGTCAGCGTCAGCGGCTCGTCCGTCAGGATCGTCGCCGGCATCAGCGTGAGGCAGGCGTTCTTGGCGCCCGCGATCGGGATCTGGCCGTTCAGTTCGGCCCCGCCCACGACACGTATCGAATCCATCTGCCCGATGCCTTTCCGCCGGCGCCTGTCAGCCGGTCTCGTTGTGTTCCTCGCCGTCGTCCGCCGCCGCGCCATCGCCGGTCTCGCCGTCGTCCCCGGCCCCTGCGTCCCCGGCCCTTGCCTCTCCGGCCCCAGCATCCCAAGCCTCCGCGTCGCGGGCCTTCGCCTGGGCCTTGCGGCGGGAGATGTTGACCTTGAGCGCGGCCTTGAGCCGGGCCTCCTGCTCGGCCCGGGCCAGCTTCGCGGCCTCTCGCCGGGCCAGTCTGCGCGCGGTTGCGTCCATGCCGGCCTTCCTAGCGCGGGGCGCGGGCGCCGTCCAGAAGCCTGGGCCCGTCCGGCCTCGTCCGGCCCCATCCGCGCGGCGCGCCCGCGCGGCGTGGCTGCGGCGTGCGACGGGGCCGGGCAGGGGGGCTTCGGGGTCCTGCCCAGGGTGCCTTCGGGGCAACCGGGCCGAAGTTGAAAAAGGGCCGAGATTGCGCTTGCGCCCTCCGGCGAATGCGTCTAAATCCGCGCCACACCGCCCGGGCGGCCTTGAACAAGGGTCGGCGGCAGGCGGAACGGCGCTGTGGTAGCTCAGTGGTAGAGCACTCCCTTGGTAAGGGAGAGGTCGAGAGTTCAATCCTCTCTCACAGCACCATCAACATCCTGACATCGTTGATGATCCTGTCCGGCGCGCGCCGCGGCCGCGATTTTCGCGGAACGCATCGCGCCGTTGCGGCTTTTGCCCCCGGAGGCGCGATGCTGGAGGGCTTGCTCATCACATTGCGGGGCTGGATCGCCTCGGGACGGGCCACGCTCGACGCGGTGCTCGCGCCGGTGCAGCTGTGGCAGGTCATCGTGCTGGCCGGGGTCGCGCTCATGGCCTGGTCGGCGGGGCGGGCGCTGTCGGAGCGGATGACCGGCTGGATCCGCGCGCGCGAGGGCTGGGGCCGCGGCCGCCTGCGCAGCCTCGTGGTGCTGCGCGACCGGCTCGGGCTTGCCTGTTTCGCGCTCCTGTGCTGGCTTGCCGTCGCGCTGGCGCGCGTTCTTGGCGCCGCGCCGGCCGAGCGGGTGCTGCTCGAGGGCGCGGCCTCGATCGGGACCGCGCTTCTGGCCGTCGGCCTCGCGGCGCGGCTGATCGCCAACCACTCGCTGCGCGCCATCGTGCGCTGGGGGGCCTGGATCTGGGCGGTGCTGTGGCTGACCGGCCTGCTGGACGAGGCGGTGGCCGTGCTCGACCGCGCGGCGGTCGACGCGGGCGGCACGCGGATCTCGGTCTACGGGCTGCTGAAGCTGGTGGTCGTGACCGCGGCGCTGATGGCGCTGGCAAGCTTCCTTGCCCGCGTGCTGTCCGACCGGGTCCGGGCGCGGGCCGACATCTCGCCCTCGCTGCAGGTGCTGACGGTGAAGGGGCTGCAGGTCGGGCTCTTCGCCACCGCGCTCTTCGTCGGGCTGCGGGCGGTGGGCGTCGATCTCACCGGGCTTGCGGTGCTGTCGGGCGCGATCGGCGTCGGCATCGGCTTCGGGCTGCAGAAGGTGGTGTCGAACCTCGTGTCGGGGGTGATCATCCTGCTCGACAAGTCGATCAAGCCCGGCGACGTCATCACCATCGGCGAGACCTTCGGCTGGATCACCGAGCTTGGGGCGCGCTACGTCTCGATCTCGACCCGCGACGGCAAGGACTATCTGATCCCGAACGAGGACCTGATCACCGGGCAGGTCGTCAACTGGTCGCATACCGACGCGCTGGTGCGGCTCGACATCACCTTCGGCTGTTCCTATGGCGACGATCCGCACCGGGTGCGCGCCGTGGCGGTCGAGGCCTGCGTCGCCGTCGCCCGCGTCAGCACCACGACCCGGCCGGTGTGCCATGTCACCGGCTTCGGCGACAGCTCGGTCGACTACATCCTGCGCTTCTGGATCGAGGACCCGACCCAAGGCCTGACCAATGTCCGCGGCGCGGTGTTCCTTGCGCTGTGGGACGCGTTCCGGGCCGAGGGCATCACCATCCCCTTCCCGCAGCGCGAGGTGCGGCTGTTGGGGCGGGGCGACGGCGCCACGCCGTCTTGATCTTGCGCCCATCGCCTGCAAAGGCTTGGTCATGCAAGGGCTTGGACCAGCGGGGGCTTGGGCCTTTCGGGGGGGCTCGGGCGGCGATCGGGGGGGCGGCGATGGGCGAGCACGGGGGCGAGCTGGGGGACGAGGACTGGACGCTGCGGTTTCACGGCCTGTCGCGGCTGCCCGAGCCGCTGCGGCTGCGGCTGCGCAGCCTCGTGCGGATCGCCGAGCTGCCGGCGGGCACGCGGATCTTCGGGCCCGGGCAGGCGCCGACGGCGCTCTTGCTGCTGCTTCAGGGCGCGGTCCGGGTCAGCCAGGTCTCGGACCAGGGGCGCGAGATCCTGCTCTACCGCGTGCAGGCGGGCGAAAGCTGCGTGCTGACCACGGCCTGCCTGCTGGCCTACGAGGACTATACCGCCGAGGGCGTGGCCGAGACCGACATCCGCGCCGCGCTCTTGCCGCGCGAGGCGTTCGAGGAGCTGATCGCCACCTCGCCCGAGTTCCGCCGCTTCGTCTTCGCGGCCTATGCCCGCCGGATCACCGACCTGTTCACGGTGATCGAGGAGGTCGCGTTCCGGCGCATGGACATCCGGCTTGCCGCCCACCTTCTGGCCCGCGCCGACGAGGGTCCCGAGATCCGCGCCACCCATCAGGCGCTGGCGGCGGAACTGGGCACGGCGCGCGAGGTGGTGTCGCGCACGCTGCAGGATTTCGCACGCCGCGGCTGGATCGCGCAGGGCCGCGGCAGCCTGACCGTGACCGACGCCGCAGGCCTGCGCGGGCTGGCCGAAAGCTGACCGCCTGGCCGCCGTCCTGTCGGGCGCGCGCATCCCCGCCCGTTCTCTGAAGTTGCCACTCCCGACGGGGCGGAAGATGACCCGCTGCCGGCGCGGGGGCCGCCGCCGGCCGTCCCCGCGCGGCCGTCCCCAGTAAGTGGTTCGCTGGCCAGAGCGCCCCCGCCCTCCCGCCGCGCCATGGAATCGGCGCGCGGCTGCGGATCGGCGGCCCGGTCCCGCGAGGAAGCTGCACGGCGGTGCCGGGCGCGGTCGGGCCTCCCCGCGACGTCGCAACGGGGCGAGGCACGCCGCCCGCCGATGCCCCGCGGCCGCAGCGCGGAGGGGAGCATCGGCGACGGACGGCTGACCTCTTGGCACGGCACCTGGGGTCGCCTCCCGGGATGGCCCGGGCGACGGCAGGGCGAAGCGGGCGCCGCGACGGCCGGGCGCGCGCTTTGCCCTCAGGCGCCGCCGCGCGGGCGCACGGTGGCGCCGCGGGTGCGGTGGCCGGCGGGCCTGCGGTCCAGCAGCGTGCATGCGGCCTCGAGCGCGGCAAGATGGCTCAGCCCCTGCGGCAGGTTGCCCAGCCACGCGCGGCTGTCGGGATCGATCATCTCGGGCAGGATGCCCACGCCGCCACCCGTCGCCTCGCGCAGCGCGGTCAGCCGCGCCATCGCCTCGTCGCGCTGGCCAAGCAGCGCCCAGGCCTCGGCGATCCAGAACGACACGGCGAGGAAGCAGCCCTCTTCCTCGTCCATGCCGCCGTAGCGGTAGTGGAACGGACCGGCCCCCAGCGCCTCGTCGATGGCGCACAGCGTCGAGGCCAGCCGGTCCGCCCCGTCAAAGCCGAAGCGCACCGCCAGCGCCAGCGATGCGTCCAGCCGCCGGGTGCCGGGATGCATGACATAGGCCTGCAGGTCCTCGTCCCAGCAGTTGTCGTCGATCCAGGCGGCGATGCGGTCGCGCTCGCGCGCCCAGCGGTCGCGCTGGGTCGTGGGCAGGTGACCGCTGTCGGCCAGCTCCACCGCCCGGTTCAGCGCCTGCCAGCAGCTGATCTTCGAGCCGGTGTAGTGCTCCAGCTCCGGCAGCTCCCAGATGCCGCTGTCCTTCTGCCGCCAGCGGTCGGCACAATCGTCGGCCAGATGCGACAGCGTCTCGGCCGAGCGGTGGTCGACGATGTTGCCGCGCCCGACGAAGGCCGCCACCGTCTCGAAGATGTCGCCATAGGTCGAATGCTGGTGCTGCAGCGCCGCGCGGTTGCCGCACAGCACCGGCCGCGAGTGCCGCCAGCCCGGCATCGCCAGTTCCGACATCCGCTCCTCGACCCCGCCCTCGAGCGCGAAGCACACCCGCGGTCCGTGCGCGTTGAGCTGGTTCAGAAGCCAGGTCAGCCCCGCCTTCGCCTCCGCCTCGATCCCCAGCGACAGGAACGACACGATCGTGTAGCCCGCGTCGCGCACCCAGGCGTAGCGGTAGTCGTAGTTCTTGTCGCCGCCGATCCGCTCGGGCAGCGAGGTCGTCGCCGCCGCGGCGATCGCGCCCGAGGGGGAATACAGCAGCAGCTTCAGCGCCAGCGCCTGGCGCAGGAGAAAGGCGCTTTCGGGGCTGTCGTCGCCGAATTCCGCCGACCAGTCGCGCCATTCCTCGTCCGACCGCTCGATCCGCGCGTCGATGTCGGCAAGGTCGGGCACCACCAGCGGCTCTTCCTCGCCCGCGACGATGGCAAGCAGGTCGCGCTCGCCCGCGCGCAGGGTCAGCGTGCCCTCGGTCAGGTCGTCGTCCTCGTGGGCGATCCGCAGCGCGGGGCCGTGCAGGAACAGGCCCATGACCCGGCCGACATGGAACAGCTTGTAGGGCCCGTTCGGCGCGCGGTAGGGGCTGCGCTCGCCGGCGCGGTGGCCCAGCCGCAGCGTCACGTCGAAGGTCATCTCGCCCTCGGTGCACTCCACGCGCCGCGCAAGCTCGCACCAGGGCAGGCGGCCGGCGATGCCGCTGTTGAGCGATTCCGTCAGCACCGCCGTGCCGCTCTCGCCCTCGAACCGGGTCTCGAGCACGTTGGAATGGCGGCGATAGGCGCGGGTGACGGTGACGGGGCCGCGCGGGCGGATGGTGAAATGGCCGGCGGTGCTGCCGTCGGGCAGCGGCGCGTCGCCGGCCAGCAGCCGGTCGAACAGCGGCGGGCTGTCCATGTTGGGCACGCACCACCAGTCGATCGCGCCGTCCTCGCCCGACAGCGCGACCGAGCGGCCCTCGCCCAGCGCGCCGTAGCCCTCGAGCGGCAGGAACCCGTCGCCGTCGCGCCGGGGCGCCTCGATCCGGGCGGTGCAGGGATGGGGCCCCTGGTCCGGGGACGTGGTCCGGGAAATCGTCTGGGCGGGGGTCTGGGGATGCTCGTCGCGCATCAGGCCCCCTGACCGAGGTTGATCGACAGACCGCCGTCGATGAAGAAGCTCTGCCCGGTGATGTAGGCCGCGGCATCCGAGCACAGGAAGGCGATCAGCGCCGCGACCTCGTCGGGGCGCCCGGCCCGGCCAAGGGGGATGTGGCTTTCCATCTCGCGCCGCAGCGCCGCGTCGTCGATGGCGGCCTGGTTGATCGGGGTCAGGATCATCCCGGGCGCCACGTTGTTCACCGTGATCCCCTCGGACGCGAGTTCCAGCGCCAGCGTGCGCGCCAGCATCCGCAGCCCGCCCTTGGCCGCGTCATAGGCGGACGAGCCGATGCGCGGCACCTCCTGGTGGATCGAGCTGACATTGACGATGCGCCCGCCGCCGCCCTGGGCGCTGCGGGCGCGGGCGAAGGCACGCGCCAGCAGGAACGGGCCCGACAGGTCGGTGGCGATCACCTTCATCCAGTCGGCATCCTCCATGTCGACCATCCGGGTGCCGTCGGCATCGATGCCGGCGTTGTTGATCAGGATCGCGGGCGCGGGCGCCCCGGTCAGGGCGTCGAACAGGGCCGCGATCTCGGCCGGGTCGCTCTGGTCGCAGCGGCGCGCCTGCGCGGCGACGCCGATCTCGCGCGCGCGGCGCACCGTCTCCTCGGCGCCCTCGCGGTCGGTGTGGTAGGTGATCACGAGGTCGCGGCCGGCGCGGGCGAGCGCGAGCGCGGTGTCGCGGCCGATGCCGCTGTCGGCGCCGGTGACGATGGCGGGGCCGGCGGGGACCCGGTCGCTGGCGTGGCGGTCCTCGGTCGGGGTCGACTGGTCCTTCATGGCTCTCTCCGGTTCTGGGGCGCGCAGGGTCGGCGATCGCGGTGCGCGCGGCCGGCCGGGACCGCCCGTGTGCTGTTCGGGGTCGGTTCGGGGCCTGTCCGCGGAAAGACGCGACCGCGGCGCGCGGTCCGGACCCAACGTCGCCCGGCCGCGGGCGTTCCCCGCCCGCCGGCTTTCGTGAGCGCGGCATCGGTGTCAGCCCGGGCGCCCGGCCTGCGCGGGCGACCCGCAAGACAGCCAAGGCGAACGCCGCGCCGCGGTGGCACGGGTCGGTCCCGACCCCGGCGCGCGGTCCGGTCCCCGCGGCCATCGCGCGTGCGCCCCACCGGGTGCCGCCCGTCCGCGCGCTGTCTTCGGGCAGGTCCGGGAGGCGGCTGTGCCGAAGGTCGGGCGAACGTCTCGCCGCCTTGGCTGTCCGTGGCCGTTCCGCCCGGCAATCGCGACTGCCGCGCGCGCCCGGATCCGGCGGCCATCCTGTGTGCACGCCCCGTCGGGTGCCGGCCGTCCACGCGCAGTCTTCGGGCGGGTCCGGGAGGCAGGTAGGCCGAAGGTCGGTCGAAAGTCGCGTCGCCTTGGCTGTCCGTGGCCGTTCCGTCGGGCAATCGCGACTGCCGCGCGCGTCCGGACCCGGCGGCCATCCTGTGTGCACGCCCCGTCGGGTGCCGGCCGTCCGCGCGCGGGTTTCGAGCGGACCCGGGGAGGCAGGCGGGCCGAAGGTCGGGCGAACGTCTCACCGCCCGGGTTGTCCGGTGTCGTTCCATGGGGCAATCGCGACCGCTGCGCCCGGCCCAAGCCTGGCGTCACCTGATCGTGTCTCTCATCGGTCCGCCCGGTGTCGCCTGCGCGCCCCTCGTTGCCCGGCTGTCTCAGCCCGCCTCTGTGGCCCGCGCCGTTTGCGGTGCGTGCGGGCCGCGGCGGGGGGCGCCGCGTGGCGTGGGCGGGGGGCGAACGGGAGGGGGCGGCGCGAAAGTCGCGTCGCGGTGATGGAACAGCCGGGGCCCCGGCGCCGTTATGGCCCCGAAACATCATCAAAGGAGACCTTCCATGCGGGAACGTTTCGCCAGCGGCGTCAGCGACAATGCCGCCAAGACCTCGATCAAGGCCCTCAACGAGAACCTGATCCTGGTGACCGACCTGTCCCTGACCGTGAAGCAGGCGCACTGGACGCTGCGCGGCACCAATTTCATCGGCGTGCACGAGCTGCTCGACGGTGCCGTCGCCAACCTGCGCGACGTGCTCGACAAGTTCGCGGAACGCTCGGTGATCCTCGGGGGCACGCCCGACGGCACCTCGCAGGCGATCGCCAAGGAGACGAAGCTGCCGGCCTATCCTACCGACCTCGTCGCGGTGAAGGACCACGTCAAGGAACTGACCTCGCGCTACAAGACCCTGGGCGAGAGCCTGCGCGCGGCGATCGACACCACCGAGGAGGCGGGTGACGCCGACACGGCCGACCTCTTCACCGAGGCCAGCCGCATCGTCGACAAGGATGCCTGGTTCATCGGCTCGAACGTCGAGAAGGCGGCCTGAGGACGGCCGCGTCGGGCCGGGCCGCTTCGGGGGTTCGGGCCGCGGTGGCGGACGGCGCCTGCGGGCGCCGCGGGGGGCGCTGCCCCCCGGCCGCGCCGATGGCGCGGCGCCCCCCGGGATATTTGGGCCAATGCGAAAGAGGGGGCAGGGACCGCGGTTCCTGCCCTCTTCGCGTGCGTGTCGCGGGGTGTGTCAGGGCGGAGGCGCGTCGCGCCGGGCGAGGGCGCGGGCGAGGCTGGCATAGGTCGCCTGCGCCTCGGGCGTGGCCTCGGGCCAGAGCGTCCACATGTGGCTGGGGATGGCGCGGATCTCGGCGGTGACCGGCACGCGGGCAAGCCCCAGCGCGCGGATGAGCAGAAGCGCGTCATCGGCCAGGACCTCGTCGGTCGAGGCAGTGATCCAGACCGGCGGCAGCGCCGAGAGGTCGGCCTCGAGCGGGCGGGCGGTGGCGGGAGGCGCTCCGCCAAAGGCCAGCCGCGCCAGCGCCGCATCCGTCGCGTCGTCGTTCATCAGGTCGCGCGGGGAATTGGCGGCGCGGGTGAGGCTTTGGCCCGAGCGGTCGGTATTGGGCGAGATCAGCGCGAGCCGGCCGATCCGGCCCGGGCGCGCCAGCGCCGCGCAGAGCGCCAGAAGCCCGCCCGCGCTGTCGCCCGCGAGGTCGATCCCCGGGGCCAGCGCGTCGATCACCGCCAGCGTGTCGTCGAGCGGGGCGGGCCAGGGATGGTCGGGCGCAAGCCGGTAGTCGGGCAGGATCACCGGCCGCCCGGTCAGCGCCGCGAGCCGCGCCGCGCCGGCGGCATGGCTTTCGGGGCTGCCGAAGACGAGGCCGCCGCCGTGCAGCCACAGGACCGGCACGCCCCCCTCAGGCCCGTGCCGGACGCAGCGCACCCCGCCGATCGCCTCGTCGCGCCCCGCCGGCCCGCCGCAGGACAGCGCGAGGAAGGCGGCACGCCGCCGCGCGGGGCTGCCCTCGACCGGGTGGGCGCGGATATGGGCGGCCAGCGCCGCCCAGCCCTGCGGCGCGCGCGTCATACGTTGATCGAGCCGACCGCGCCGCCGTCGACGCGCCAGTTCGCGCCGGTCACGAACGAGGCCAGGTCCGAGCACAGCATCGCGATCACCGCCGCCACCTCCTCGGGCCTGCCGCGCCGGTTCAGCACCAGATAGGGGCGCTGCTCCTTGAGGAAGCTCTCGACCGCCTCGTCGAAGCTCTCGCCGGTCTCGGCGCTGCGCTTTTCCATCATGCCGTCGGTCATCGGCGTCTCGATGAAGGCGGGGGCCACGCAGTTGACCAGCATCCCCGAGGCGGAGTGCTGCATCGCCACGCTCTTGGCAAAGCTCAGCAGCGCCGATTTCGAGGCGTTGTAGACCGTCTCGTCGGGATAGGGCTGGGCCACGTTCTCGGAGGTGACGAAGACGACCCGGCCCCAGCCGCGGCCGATCATCGCCGGGCAGAGCGCGCGCGCCATCCGCACCGCCGACAGGAAGTCGATGTCGAGCGCGTCCTGCCAGTCCTCCTCGGCCATCTGCAGCGGGTCGCCCTTGGCGCCGGTGACGCCGGTCGCGTGTACCCAGATGTCGAAATCGGTGCCCGCGGTCTTCAGGAAGGCCGCGCAGCCCTCGGGCGAGGACAGGTCGCCCGCCGCGCTTTCGGCGCCGAACTCGGCCGCGACCTTCGCCACCTTGTCGCCGTCGAGATCGGTGAGGAACAGCGCCGCCCCCTCGGCCGCGAGCAGCCGCGCGGTCTCGCGCCCGATGCCGCCGCTCGCCCCGGTGATCAATGCGCGCCGTCCCTTGATGTTGAGATCCATGTCCTGCCCTTCCGGTTTCGCGGATATCCATGCGCGACCGCGCCGGTGGCGGTCGCCGCTCGGAACCGAAACTCGGGCGGTGGCCGGAAAGATCCGGCGATGACACGGGGTTGTGAGGGTGGCGCATAGGGGCTGGGCGCTGATCGGCCGGACGTCGGGGCGCGGGATGTCGGGGGGGGGGCGCGCCTCAGATCAGCGCGATCGCGACGCCGGCCGAGACCGTGGCGACGAGAACCACCACCAGCAGCACCACGAGCACGGCTTGGGTGCCCGGGTCGGGATCGGGCAGGGGTGCCTGGGGCGGCGGTGTGGGCATGTCAGGTCACTGCGGTCATGGCACTTGCGCCAAGGTCGCATGCCGTGACGGCCATTCCCAGCCCAAACCCGCATTTTCGCTGCACATATCGACGCAGGGCAGCCATGCGTCCACGGCACCCCTGGGCCGGTTGCCGCGCCATCAGGCACCGCCCGTGGCCAGTGGCTGCGCCCGCCCGTGCCGCCGGGTGTCGGGGCTGATGGGGGGCTGATGGGGGCTGATGCCAAGGCTGATGGCGGGCTTGGGGGGCTGTCCCTGGCGGCGGGGCGGCGCCGGGGCTCCCGGGGTGTGGCGCGGCGGGGCGTGAAGGGGCGGGGTCAGAAGCGCCTCGCGCCGCCGGGCCGGTCGCGCTATAAGGCCGCCGCACCCTCCCGTCCCAGCCAAGGCCTTGCCCGACCGATGCCCGCCGCCCCGCAGCCCGCCGATCCCCGCCGCCCCGACAGCCGCCCCCATAGCGGGGCCGCCAGCGGGACCGACAGCGGGACCGATAGCGGCCGCGCGACCCGTGCCGCCCGGCTCTCGGTCGCGCCGATGCTCGACTGGACGGACCGGGAGTGCCGGTTCTTCCACCGGCTGCTGTCGCGCGAGGCGCTGCTCTACACCGAGATGGTGGTCGACCAGGCGATCATCCACGGCCCGCGCGCGCGGCTGCTGGACTTCTCGCCGGCCGAGCATCCGGTGGCGCTGCAGATCGGCGGCTCGGACCCTGCGACCCTGGCCGAGGCGGCGCGCGTCGCGGCCGGCTGGGGCTATGACGAGATCAACCTCAATTGCGGCTGCCCCTCGGACCGGGTGCAGTCGGGCTGTTTCGGCGCCGTGCTGATGAAGGACCCCGACCTCGTCGCCCGCGGGCTCGAGGCGATGGCCGCCGCGGCGCCCGGGACCGAGATCACCGTCAAGTGCCGCATCGGCGTCGACGACCAGGACCCGGCAGAGGTGCTGCCCGCCTTCCTCGCGCGCATCCGCGAGGCGGGCGTGCGCCGGGTGATCGTCCATGCCCGCAAGGCCTGGCTGCAGGGCCTGTCCCCGCACGAGAACCGCACCGTGCCGCCGCTGGACTACGACCTCGTCGTCGCGATGAAGCACGCCTTCCCGGACCTGCACGTCTCGGTCAACGGCGGCATCGAGACGCTGGAGGCGGCGCAGGCGCTGCTCGACCGCGGGCTTGACGGCGCGATGATCGGGCGCGCGGCCTATCACCGGCCCTGGGACATCCTGGGCACCGCCGACCCGGCGATCTTCGGCACCGGCGCGACCGCCGATCCCCATGGCGTGCTGCAGGCGATGCGGCCGCGGATCGAGACCCATGTCGCGCAGGGCGGCCGGCTGCACCAGATCAGCCGCCACATGCTGGGGCTGTTCCACGGCCGCCCCGGCGCCCGGCTCTGGCGCCGCCGCCTGTCCGAAGAGGCCGCGCGCGTCGCCACGCCCGCCGAGGCGCTGGCGCTTCTGGACCGGGCCGAGGCCGAGGTCACCCGCGCCGCCGCCTGACGGCCCGGGCCGCGCGGGCCGGCGACCCCGGGCGCCGGCAGGATCGCGGACAGGGCCGAAGACGCGACCGCAGACGCGACCGAAGACACGGCCGAAGACGAGACCGCGCCGGCGGGTATACTCGCGGACATCGTTGGCGAATCAGGTGTGGGGTAATGGTCGGATGGTGAGGGACGGGGCGCGCGGGACCGGCTACATGCCCGCGCTGGACACGTTGCGGGCCCTCGCCGTGGCCCTCGTGCTCTACACGCATTACCTGCCCGAACCCTACTGGTACCGGGGCGTCTACTGGGGCGAACAGGGGGTGCGGCTGTTCTTCGTGCTCAGCGGCTTCCTGATCACCGGGCTCCTGCTGGACCGCGACCGGCTTGGCGAGGATCCGCTGCGCGAGTTCGGCCGGTTCATGCTCGCCCGGCTCGCCCGGCTCTATCCCTGCCTGCTTCTGTACCTGCTGGCCTTCCGGGTGCTCGGGGGCAGCTGGACCTGGCAGCTGATCCCCTGGGATGCGGTCTACCTGACGAACCTGCGCATCGTGCTCTGGAACAGCTGGGGCTCGGTGGATGCGCATCTGTGGTCGCTGTCGGTCGAGCAGCAGTTCTACCTGGTCTGGCCCTGGGTCATCGCGCTGGTGCCCCGGCGATGGCTGCCCGGCGCGGTGCTGCTGGCCATCGGCGGGGCGCTGGCGTTTCGCAGCGCCTGGTCGAGCGCGGGCCTCGGACCGTTCGGGATCTGGGTCCTGCCGATGGCGCATCTCGACAGCCTCGGGCTCGGCGCGCTGGTGGCGGTGGCGCTGCGGCGCGGCGTCCCGCACCGGGTGCTGGTGCCGGCGCTGCTCGCGGCCTCGGCGCTGGGCTGGGGCCTCTCCGCGGCGCAGATCCTGCCGCTCGCCGGGCCAAGGAACACCGCCGCCGCCTGCCTCTTCGCCGCGATCGTCCTTGCCTGTGCGCGGCGGATGCGCGCGCCCGCCGCGCGCGTGCTGCTCGAGGCGCCGCCGCTGGTCTATCTCGGGCGCATCTCCTACGGGATCTACGTCTATCACCAGCTGGCCCCCCGGGTCCTCGCGGGGCTGCTCGACCGCCCGGTCTCGGGCGTGGCAGAGGCGCTGGCCTGCGCGGCGCTGACCGTCGTCATCGCGGCCGCGTCGCATGCGCTCGTCGAACAGCCGATCCGCGCGGCGGTCGCGCGCCGCCTGCGGCGCCAGCCCGATCCCGATCCCGATCCCGCCGGTCCTAGCGTTCCAGCGCCTTCGCCATGAACACCCGCTCGCGGCCGTTCTGCACCCGCCGGTCGGTGATCTCGAATCCCAGCCGCTGATAAAGCGCGATGTTCGTGTCCATCCGGGCGTGGGTGTAAAGCCGCAGCACCGGCAGGCCCAGCGCGCGGGCCCGCGCCTCGGCCTCGGCGACCAGCGCCCGGCCAAGGCCGCGCCCCTGCGCCGCCCGCGCCACCGCCACGTTGTCCAGAAGCAGCGCGCCGGGCTCGGGGATCAGCACTAGCAGCGCCCGCACCGCGCCGTCCTCCTCCAGCACCAGCACCCGGCCCGCCGCGACCAGCGCGCCGTAGTCGTCGTCAAGCGGGCCGGGCCGCTGGCCGATCCGCGCGACCCAGGGGCCATAGCTTTCGGCCACCAGCGCCGCGATCGCGGGCAGGTCGCCGGCACCGGCCGGGCGCAGCGGCAGCCGGGGCGCCGCGGTCATGGCCGCGGCACCCGCGCCGCGCGGCCGCCGCGGCGGCGCGCCTTCACCCGCTCGGCCCGGTCGGGCAGGGCGGCGACCAGCGCGCGGCGCTCGGCCGCGGGCATCGTGCCCCAGGCGGCGATCTCGTCCAGCGTGCGCCAGCAGCCCAGGCACAGCCCCTCGGCGGGATGCATCACGCAAACCTTCACGCAGGGGCTCTCGACCTCGTCCCGGGCCCAGATCTCGTCCGTCATCCCGTCTCCCCGATCCCGTCCGCCGTTCCTGTCCGCCGGCGACGTCAGCCGCCCCGGCCGTCCAGGCCCCGTACCGTCGCCGCGCCGTCCCGAAGCCGCCTCAGCCGCGCGCGATGTGCGACATGCGGTCCAGCGCGCCCTGCAGGATATACCCGGCCGCCACGTGGTCGATCACCTCGGAGCGACGCTTGCGCGACGTATCCGCCTCAAGCAGCGCGCGCTCGGCCGCCACGGTCGACAGCCGCTCGTCCCAGAAGCCGATCGGCAGGTCGGTGATCTTCTCGAGGTTGCGGGCGAAGGCGCGCGTCGACTGGCAGCGCGGTCCCTCCGAGCCGTCCATGTTGTAGGGCAGCCCCAGGATCAGCCCGCCCAGCTCGCGGTCGGTGGCGATGGTCAGCAGCTCGGCCGCGTCCAGCGTGAACTTCTCGCGCCGGATCGTCGTGAGCGGCGAGGCGACCGAGCGCATCCGGTCCGAGACCGCCACCCCGATCGTCTTGGTCCCGAGGTCGAGCCCGCCGACGGCGCGCATCGGCTTCAGCACGGCGGCGAATTCCTCGATGGTCGCACAGATCATTGCAGGATCCCCGCCTGTTCCGCTGCCGCCGACAGCGCCTGAAGATCGGCCTTGCGGCCGGCGAAATGGGTCTGCGCCTCGGCATAGATCGCGCGGGCGCGGTCGGTCTCGCCCAGGACGCCCAGGGCCGCGACCAGCCGCGCCCATTCCTCGGCGCTGCCGCCCTCGGACGCAAGCCGGTCGTTCAGTCGCTCGACCATGCCGCGGATCATCTGCTGGCGATCCTCGGGGGCCATGTCCGCCGTCGCCGCCACGTCGGCCTGCGACGGGCCGGGGAGGGACCCGGATGGGGAGGCCGCCTTCGGCAGCTGATAGTCGGGCTCGCCCGCGACCCAGGCCAGCTCGGGCATCGCGCTGCGGATCGGCGCGGCCCAGGGCGCGTCGGCGGGGCCTTCGTCCAGCAGCTCGGCCCAGATCCGGAAGGTCTGGTCGGGCCGGCCGCTCTGGGCCAGCATCAGCCCCATGTAGTAGCGCGCGGTCTGGTCCTTCGGATCGGCGGCGAGGGCTGCGCGCAGCGCGGCCTCGGCCTCGGGCGAGACGAGCCCGCCGGCGGCCAGGATCATCGCCTCGGCCTGCATCGCGTGGTCCTCGGGCGTGGCCTGCGCGCCCTTGGCGGCGATCAGCTGGCCCTGCGCGGCGGCGGCGGCGGCGAAATTGCCCAGCGCGGCCTCGTTGCGCGCCAGAAGCGTCAGCCCCTGCACATCGCCCGGCCGCTCGGCCACCACGGCGCGCAGCCGCGTCATCAGCTCGGCCACCTCGGCCGAGGGCGCGGCCGGCTCGGGCACCGCGCCGCTGTCGCGCGCGGCGGCCTCGGCCTCGGCCTGCGGCAGCCGGCTGGCATAGAGCGTCTGCGCCGTGGCCATCCGCGCCCGCATCGGCAGGTCGCCGTAGCCCGGCGCGCCGATCTCGCCATACAGCAGGAACGCCCCCGCGATCACCGCCGCGCCAATCCCGGCCACGGCCAGCGTCGCGCCGCGCGGCTGCGCCTGCACCGTCTCGGTCGCCAGCCGCCGGTCGGCGTCGAGGATCTTGCGCCCGATGTCGGTGCGCGCGCGCTCGGCATCCTCGGGCGACAGGGTGCCGCGGGCGCGGTCGCGCTCGATCTCGGCCATCTGGCCGCGGTAGACCGACAGGTCGAAGGCCGCCGCGCCGGCGGGTCCGGCCGCCGGTCGCATCAGCGCCCGCCCCATCAGCAGCGCCACGGCCAGGGCCGCGCCCACCGCAAAGATCCAGAACAGCATGTCCGCCCCCTTCGCCGGGCCCCTTCGTCGCGGTCGGATTTAGGCATTCGCGGCCCCGGGCGAAAGGCCAAACCGGCCCTGCCGCCGCGACGGATCGCCCCCCGCGCGATCGTGAACACGCCCGGCAAAGCCCCGCGTGCCATGCGTCTTGTGCAAGCGGAGTCATGCATGTCGCATTTGTCGCTATTCCGACGTTTGCCGTCCTGTGGCAGACCGGGGGAGAGGCCAGAAAGCGGAATGAGACACCACTCCGTCAGGAGATTCGGTGCAAGCGGACGAAGGGGTCATGTCATGCGGGGTTTGGTGGGATGAAGCGCTATTCGGTATTCGCCGTCGCCCGCGAGGCGCTGAACTGGCACCAGGGCTGGGAAAAGGCCTGGAAAAGCCCCGAGCCCAAGCGCCGCTACGACGCGATCATCATCGGCGCCGGCGGCCATGGCCTGGCCACGGCCTACTATCTCGGCAAGAACCACGGCGTGAAGAACGTGGCGATCATCGAGAAGGGCTGGCTCGGCGGTGGCAACACCGGGCGCAACACCACGATCATCCGCTCGAACTACCTGCAGGACAGCTCCTCGGCGCTGTTCGAAAAGGCCCGCTCGCTCTACGAGGGGCTGAGCCAGGACCTGAACTACAACATCATGTTCTCGCCCCGGGGCCTGCTGATGCTGGCGCAGACCCATCACGAGGTCCGCGGCTACAAGCGCACCGTCGCCGCCAACAAGCTGCAGGGGATCGAGACCGAGTGGATCGAGCCCGCCAAGGTCAAGGAACTGGTGCCGATCATCAACCTCGACGGTCCGCGCTATCCGGTGCTGGGCGCCCAGTACCAGGCCCGTGGCGGCACCGCGCGCCATGACGCGGTCGCCTGGGGCTATGCCCGCGCCTGCTCGGCCATGGGGATGGACATCATCCAGCAGACCGAGGTGACGGGCATCCGCACCGCGAACGGCCGCGTGCAGGGCATCGACACCACCCGCGGCGCGATCGACTGCGACAAGCTGGCCATCGTCGTCGCCGGCCATTCCTCGGTCGTGGCCGAGATGGCGGGCTTCCGCCTGCCGATCGAATCGCTGGCGCTGCAGGCGCTGGTGTCGGAACCGATCAAGCCCTGCATGGACGTGGTCGTGATGGCCAACACCGTGCACGGCTACATGTCGCAATCCGACAAGGGCGAGATGGTGATCGGCGGCGGCACCGACGGGTTCAACAACTACACCCAGCGCGGATCGTGGCAGCATGTCGAAGAGACCGTACGCGCCCTGGTCGAGACCTTCCCGATGATCTCGCGCCTCAAGATGCTGCGCCAGTGGGGCGGCATCGTCGACATGACCGGCGACCGCTCGCCGATCCTGTCCACCACGCCCGTGGGCAACATCTTCGTCAACTGCGGCTGGGGCACCGGCGGCTTCAAGGCGATCCCGGGTTCGGGCTGGGCGATGGCGGAACTGGTGGCCAAGGGCCAGCCCGGGCCGCTCGCCTCGGAATTCGGGCTGAACCGCTTCCGCGAAGGCCGCTTCATCGACGAATCCGTCGCCGCCGGGGTGGCGCACTGATGGCGCCATTCCCCGCATATCGCGAAACGATACCGGGCGATCGTTTCGGGAACCGCGCCAGGGCGGCTCACGTTCACGTGTCCAGCAACGACACGAACATGGACGTGACCGAATGGACCGCTCTTCCTCGAATGCCTTCGCCTTCATCCTCGGCGCCGTCGTGGTGGCCGTGCTCGCCATCGGCTGGTTCGTCTGGTCGGGCGGCGAGGCGCCCGCGGCCGACAAGCCCGAGATCACCATCGACCTTCCCGGCTGACACCCGCGCCCCGGCGCGGACCCTCAGCCCCCGCGCCGGAGCCTGCCCATGCTGACCCTGACCTGCCCCTACTGCGGCGTGGCCGCGGAAGAGACCGAACTGTCGCCCGGCGGCGAGGCGCATCTGAAGCGCTTCGGCCCCGGCTCGTCCGATGACGAGTTCACCGGCTACATGTTCAGCCGCGCCAATCCCAAGGGCGTGCATTTCGAACGCTGGCGCCATGCCTATGGCTGCGGCAAGTGGTTCCTGGCCGCGCGCTGCACCGCCACGCTCGAGGTCTTCGGCACCTACAGCGCCCAGACCCCCGAACCGACCCCCGAAATCATCGCTGCCATCAAGGCCAAGCGCCCGACCTGGGAGCCCGCGAAATGAGCACCCGTCTGACCCGTGGCGGTCGCCTGATCGACCGCAGCGCGCCCGTCTCGTTCACCTTCAACGGCCGCAAGATGCAGGGCTTCGCCGGCGACACGCTGGCGGCCTCGCTTCTGGCCAATGACCAGCTGCTGGTCGGCCGGTCGTTCAAGTACCACCGCCCGCGCGGCATCGTCGGCTCGGGCGCGGAAGAGCCGAACGCGCTGATGGGTCTGGGCACCGGCAACCGGTTCGAGCCGAACCAGCGCGCCACCACGACCGAAACCTTCGACGGCCTCGTCGCCGGGTCGCAGAACCACTGGCCGAGCCTCGAGTTCGACGTGGGCGTGGTCAACAACGCGCTCGCCCGGTTCCTGCCGGCGGGCTTCTACTACAAGACCTTCATCCACCCGCGCGCCTTCTGGAAGCACGTGTACGAACCGATCATCCGCCAGTCCGCGGGTCTCGGAAAGGTTCCGCACGAGCCCGATGCCGACACCTACGAACAGGCGTATGGCTTCTGCGACGTGCTGGTCGCGGGCGGCGGCGTCGCCGGGCTGACCGCGGCGCTGGCCGCCGCGAAGGCCGGCAAGCGCGTCTGGCTGGTCGAACAGACCGGCGCCTGGGGCGGCCGCGCCCCGGTCGACGGCTGCGAGATCGGCGGCGAACCGGCCCAGGCCTGGATCGACGCGACGCTGGCCGCGCTCGGGGGCATGGAGAACGTGACGCTGAAGACCCGCGCCATGGTCTCGGGTCTCTATGACCACGGCTATGCGCTGGTCTACGAACGGCTTGCCGACACCACGCCGGGCGACGGGCGTCCGCGCCACCGGCTGTGGCGGATGCGCGCGGGGCAGGTGATCACCGCCACCGGCGCGATCGAGCGGCCGCTGTCGTTCTACGGCAACGACATCCCCGGGGTCATGCTGGCCTCGGCGGTGCGCGACTACGTGGTCAACTACGCGATCAGCCCCGGCGACCGCACCGTCGTCGTCACCAACAACGACGACGCCTATCGCACGGCGCTGGCGCTGTTCGACGCGGGCCTCGTGGTCGCGGCGGTGATCGACGCGCGTCCGCGCGCCGACGGCGCGCTGCCGGAACTGGTGCGCGAGAAGGGCATCCGCGTGCTGGAAGGCCGCGCCATCGCCAAGACCCACGGCTCCAAGCGCGTCACCCGCGTCTCGGTCTGCGCGCAGGTCGGCGAGGGCGCCGTGCTGGAAGAGATCCCCTGCGACTGCGTCGCCATGTCGGGCGGCTGGTCGCCGGTCGTGCACCTGTGGTCGCATTGCGGCGGCAAGCTGACCTGGGACGAGGCCTTCGCGATGTTCCGCCCCGATCCGACCCGGCCGCCGCTGGGCGACAAGGGCCAGCCGCTGGCGGTGACCGCCGGCAGCGCCTCGGGCGCGATGACGATCCGCGAGGTGCTCGAGGATGCCCATGCCGCTGGCGGCGGCGAGGGCGCGGCCCCCGCTGCCTCGGGCCCGGCCGAGGCGCCGATGATGACCGCCTGGGTCATGCCCGCGGGCGCGCCCACCAAGATGCGCGCCAAGATGTGGCTCGACTACCAGAACGACGTGAAGGTCTCGGACGTGCAGCTCGCCGCGCGCGAGGGTTACACCTCGGTCGAGCACACCAAGCGCTACACGACGCTCGGCATGGCGACCGATCAGGGGAAACTTTCGAACATCAACGGCCTGGCGGTGCTTTCTGATGCGCTGCATCAACCGATCCCGGCCACCGGCACCACCACGTTCCGCCCGCCCTACACGCCGATCTCCTTCGGCGCGATCGCGGGCGAGGCGCGGGGCGAGATCTTCCAGCCGCTGCGCAAGACGCCGGCCGATGCCTGGCACGACGCCAACGGCGCGCATTGGGAGCCCGTCGGCCACTGGCGCCGTCCGTTCTGCTACCGCAAGCCCGGCGAGACCGTGCACGAGGCGGTGAACCGCGAGGTCACCAACACCCGCGAGAAGCTTGGCCTTCTCGATGCCTCGACGCTTGGAAAGATCCTGGTGAAGGGGCCGGATGCGGGGAAATTCCTCGACATGCTCTACACCAACATGATGTCGAACCTCGGCATCGGCAAATGCCGCTATGGCCTGATGTGCAACGAGAACGGCTTCCTGATGGATGACGGCGTCGTGGTGCGGATGTCCGAGGACAGCTGGCTGTGCCACACCACCACCGGCGGCGCGGACCGGATCCACGCCTGGATGGAGGACTGGCTGCAGTGCGAGTGGTGGGACTGGAAGGTCTATACCGCGAACCTGACCGAGCAGTTCGCCCAGATCGCCGTCGTCGGCCCGAACGCCCGCAAGCTTCTGGAAAAGCTCGGCGGCATGGATGTCTCGAAAGAGACGCTGCCCTTCATGACCTGGGCGGCGGGCACGCTTGGCGGCTTCGATGCGCGGATCTTCCGGATCTCGTTCTCGGGCGAACTCAGCTACGAGATCGCGGTGCCGGCCTCGCAGGGCCGCGCGTTCTGGGACCGGCTGATGAAGGAGGGGGCCGAGCTGGGCGTCATGCCCTATGGCACCGAATGCCTGCACGTGCTGCGCGCCGAGAAGGGCTTCATCATGATCGGCGACGAGAGCGACGGGACGATCATCCCGCAGGATCTCGGGCTGTCCTGGGCGATCTCGAAGAAGAAGGAAGACTATCTCGGCAAGCGCGCGCAGGAACGCTCGCACCTGGCCGATCCCGACCGCTGGCAGCTCGTCGGGCTCGAGACGCTCGACGGCTCGGTGATCCCCGACGGGCTCTACTTCCCGGCCGAGGGCACCAACCACTATGGCCAGCGCAACACGCAAGGCCGCATCACCTCGACCTACTATTCGCCGACGCTGAAGAAGGGCATCGCGATGGCGCTGGTGAAGCACGGGCCGAAGCGGATGGGCGAGGTGCTGGAATTCCCCGACACCGAGGGCAAGATGATCAAGGCGCGGATCTGCGATCCGGTGTTCTTCGACAAGGAAGGGGCGAAACAGAATGTCTGAGGCCGTCAGCGCCCTTGCGGGCAAAAGCTCATCCGGTTTCGTAACCGTCGCCGAGGCCGGCCTTCAGGGCATGATCACCCTGCGCGCCGACCTGTCCGCGCCCGCCACCGCCGAGGCGGTGCGGGCGGTGACCGGGCTCGACCTGCCGGCCCCGCGCCGGGTCACCAGCGGCGGCACCGGCGCGGTGCTGTGGATGTCGCCCGACGAGCTTCTGATCCTCGTGCCCCATGCCGAGGCGCCGGCCGCGGTGGCGCGGCTGGACGAGAGCCTTGCCGGGGCGCATCACCTCGCGGTCGAGGTCTCGGACGCCCGGGCGCTGTTCACCGTCACCGGCGCGGCCGCGACGGATGCGCTGCGCAAGCTGGCGCCGGTGGATTTCGACGCGATGGACGCGGACGAGGTGCGCCGGTCGCGCTTCGCGCAAGTGGCCGCCGCGACGTGGAAATCGGGCGCCGACGAATGGTCGGTGGTCTGCTTCCGCTCGGTCGCGGCCTATGTCTTCGGCTGCCTTGCCAACGCCGCGCGGTCGGGCTCGGACCTTTAGGTCCCGCGCGCCGGCGCACAGGGTCGGGGGCGGTCATCCGCCCTTGACCTCGGGGCTGTCGGCGCTTCTATGTCACAGGCAAATTCCGCAAGCCTGCGAAAGGACGAACCCATGGCCTTCACGCTTCCCGAACTCCCCTATGCCCACGACGCCCTCGCCGATCTGGGCATGTCGAAGGAGACGCTCGAGTTCCACCACGACATCCACCACAAGGCCTATGTCGACAACGGCAACAAGCTGATCGCCGGCACCGAGTGGGAATCGAAGTCGCTGGAAGACATCATCAAGGGCACCTACAACGCCACCGCCGTGGCGCAGTCGGGCATCTTCAACAACGCCTCGCAGCACTGGAACCACAACCAGTTCTGGGAAATGATGGGCCCGGGCGGCAAGACGATGCCGACCGAGCTGGAAAAGGCGATCACCGAGTCGTTCGGGTCGGTCGACAAGTTCAAGGAAGACTTCGCCGCCGCCGGCGCCGGCCAGTTCGGCTCGGGCTGGTGCTGGCTGGTGAAGGACACCGACGGCAGCCTCAAGGTCACCAAGACCGAGAACGGCGTGAACCCGCTGTGCTTCGGCCAGACCGCGCTGCTGGGCTGCGACGTGTGGGAACACTCGTACTACATCGATTTCCGCAACAAGCGCCCGGCCTACCTGTCGAACTTCCTCGAGAAGCTGGTGAACTGGGACAACGTCGCCGGCCGTCTCTGAGACGCGCGCGACGGCGATGCAGGAGGGGCCCGGCGGCAACGCCGGGCCCTTTCCTTTGGCCGGGTCCTGCCCCCGCGGCGGGGCGGCCGGCGGGGGGCCGCCGGCGGGCGGCGGCGCGTTGCCGGCGTCGGGGGGGCGGCGGGCGGCGGCGGGAACGGGGGGCGGGGCGCGCGGGTTGGGTCGGACAGGCAACGAAAAGGAGGTCCGTCCATGGCTTTGATGGCGAAAGGCACGCTGATTCTGGTCGCGGATGCCGAGAAGGCGCTGATGCTTGAGAATACCGGGACGCCCGATGCGCCCGAGCTGTCGGTGCTGGCGCGCCACGAGGTGCCGGCCGAGGCGCTGGCGGGGGCGACCGACCGGCCCGGGCGGATGGCCGACAAGGCGCCCGGCCAGCGCTCGGCGCTGGAGCAGGCGGATTACGCGCGGATCGCGGGCGAGGCCTTCGCGGCCGAGCTGGCCGGCGTGGTCGAGGCCGAGGCGGCGACGCGGGCCGCGCCGCGGCTGGTGATCGCGGCGCCGGCGCAGGTGCTGGGCGCGATGCGGCCGCATCTGGGCGCGGTGGCGCGGCGGGCGCTGGTGGCGCAGTGCCCCAAGACCCTGACCGGCCACACCCTGCCGCAGATCGCACGGATCGTCGCGGCCGAGCTGGACGCGGCCTGAGCGGTCGCGCCCGCGCCCCGGGGCTGCCTCGGGTGGCTGTCCGGGGGCGCGGGCCTGCGCCGATCAGGTGCCGATCAGGTGGCGATCACGTGGTGGCCGGGGCCGGCAGCGCCGCGGCCAGCGCCGCGCGCAGCGCCGGGATGTCGGCGACCGGGGTGATGAAGTCGCGCAGCGACGGGGCCGCGAAGCCGCCCGCCACCACCGCGTCGAACATGGCGATCAGCGGGTCCCAGTAGCCCTCGGTGTTGACGACGAACACCGGCTTGTCGTGCAGGCCGATCTGGCGCCAGGTCACGATCTCGAACAGCTCGTCCAGCGTGCCCGCGCCGCCCGGCAGCACGACGAAGGCGTCGGAATTCATGTACATGACCTTCTTGCGCTCGTGCATCGTCTCGGTGACGACGAAGGTCGACAGGTCGCGCTTGCCGACCTCCATCCCCAGAAGGTGCACCGGGATCACGCCGAAGGTCTCGCCGCCCGCGCCTTGGGTCGCGCGCGCCACCTCGCCCATCAGCCCGACATCGCCCGCGCCGTAGACCAGCCGCCAGCCGTTTGCGGCCAGCATCCGGCCGGTCTCTTGCGCGGCGGCGACGTAGCCGGGGGCGGTTCCGGGGCGCGATCCGCAGAAAACGCAGACGGAACAGGTGTATTTCGGCATCGGTCGTCCCCCGGCTCGTGGCTTTGTGGTCGGTTGTGGTGCTGGGCTTTTGACCGGTGATAACGGCGTTGCTACCCTGTCTCAAGCGGACGCAGGGCCGCACGGGGATGAAGACCGCGCGGGCGGGACCGCGCGTGGGCTTGGGACAAGCTCTTGGGGAAAGTCATGGCGACGGAAACGGGGCCTTCGGGACAGGAGCCCGCGGTGGCGGGCGGCGGCTGGCGGATCGGCGCCGGCGTGGCGCTGGGATGCGTGGCGGGGGCGGTGCTCTTGTGGCTGGGCCTCGGCCCGGCGGAGCGCGCGCCCGAGGCAGGGACGAAGGCCGTCGGCGAGGCTGCCGCACCGGCGCCGGCCGGGACGACGGCGACTGTGACGGAGACAGCGGCCGGGGCCACGGCGCCGAAGGCGGACCCCGCGCAGGGGCAGGATGGGACTGCGACTGCAACTGCAACTGCGACTGGGGCCACGGCGGCGCCGCGGTTCGACACGGTGCGGGCGGATGCCGAGGGCGGGCTGCAGGTCGCGGGGCGCGCGGCGCCCGGCGCGCAGGTCCGGCTGCTGGCCGACGGGCTGGAGATCGGCCGCGCCACCGCCAATGCCCGCGGCGATTTCGCCCTGCTCGTCGACCTGCCGCTGGATGGCCGCCCGCGCGACCTGACGCTTGCGGCCGCGGGCTCGGGCGGGGACGAGACGCTGTCGGACGCGCATGTGATCGTCTCGCCGCGCGAGGCCCCGGGGACGGCGCCTGCGGCCGCCCCCGGAACGGCGCCCGCGCCGGAGGGGGCCGGGGGCACCGCGACGCTCGCCGCGGCCGCGCCGCCCTCGGTGGTGATGACCGGGCCCGAGGGGGTCTCGGTCCTGTCGGCGCCGGCAAGCGACCAGGTGGTGATCGACGCGATCGGCTACGATGCGGCCGGGGCGGTCGGCCTGTCGGGCCGGGCGGCGCCGGGCGAGGGCGGGGCGGTGCGCGTCTACATCGACAACCGGCTGGCGGCGACGGTGCCGCTGGGCGCCGACCGGCGCTGGCAGCTGACGCTGCCCGATCTCGCCGGCGGGGTCTACACGCTGCGCGTCGATCAGGTCGATGCCGCGGGGCAGGTGGTGTCGCGCTTCGAGACGCCGTTCCAGCGCGAGACGCCCGAGGCGCTGGCCGCCGCGACGGCCCGCGCGGCGCCCGCCGGGGCCCCTGCCGCGCCTGCGGCCCCGCCGCCGGTCGCGGCAAGCGCCGATCCCTCGATGCCCGCCGCGGCCGGGGGCGAGGGCGGGGCGCAGGTCGCGGGACTGGAGATGGCGTCGGGCATGGCCCCGGACGTGGCCGGTGCGGCGCCGGGGGGGCCGGCCGCGCCGGGCGTCGGGGCGGGAGCGCCGCCGGCGACGGGGGGGCTCGTGCAGATCACCGTGCAGCCGGGCTATTCGCTTTGGGCGATCGCCACGCGCAACTACGGCGACGGGATGCAGTACCTCAAGCTCTACGAGGCCAACCGCGACCTGATCCGCAACCCGGACCTGATCTATCCCGGCCAGGTGTTCACGATCCCGGGGCGCGAGTGAGCCGGGGCGCGGGCGCCGGGGCACGCGACGCGTCGGGAAGCGCGTCGCAGGCCGCCCCGGGGGCCGCGTCCCCGTCGCTGCCGTCCCAGCCGCAGCAGGCCCGCACCTCGGGGTGGCCGCAGCAGCAGTCGGCGATCAGCCAGCCGAAGGTGTTGCCGATGCCGGCGTGGTCGGCCGCGTAGAACACGTTGCGCGATTCGCGCCGCGACGTCACCAGCCCCGCCTGTTCCAGCGCGGCAAGGTGGAACGACAGCCGCGAGGCCGAGACGCCAAGCGCGCGCGCCAGATCGCCCGCGCTGCGGCCGTCCTTGCCCGCAGGCACCAGCAGCCGGATCAGCTCCAGCCGGGTCTCGCTCGCCAGCGCCGACAGCGCGTCGAGCACTTTACGCTGCTCCATCATTCAATTACTCAGCAACCCTTGAATTGTTGTGGATGTAAGCGATCTCTGCGGTCGGATCAACCGACGGCCCGCGGGGGGCCGGCGCCGCGCGCCGAGCCCCGGCGCGGCGGCGGAGACGGAAAGGCTGAGACATGCGGCACATGGCAGGCAGCAAGGCCCCCGAGGGGACCGAGCCACCCAAGACCCGCGCCGAGGAGCGCCGCGCGCGCGAGGCGGCCGAGGCCGCGAGCGCGCCCGCCGCGGCGGCCGCGGCCGGGTCCGGCAGGTCGAGCGGGATCGCGACCATGCGCAAGGTGGCGCCCTACCTCTGGCCCGACAGCGCGCCCTGGGTGAAGAAGCGCGTGGTGCTGGCGATGATCGCGCTGGTCGCGGCCAAGGTGGTCTCGGTCTGCGTGCCCTTCATCTACAAGGCCGCGGTCGACGGGCTGACCGGCGAGAGCCGCGGCGACGGGCTGCTGCTGGCGGTGGGCGCGATCGGGCTGGTCGTGGCCTACGGGCTCGCGCGGCTGGGCTCGGTCGCCTTCGGCGAGCTGCGCGACGCGATCTTCGTGCGGGTGGGGCAGCGGGCGCTGCGCGCGCTCGCGCTCGAGACGTTCCAGCACATCCACGCGCTGTCGCTGCGCTATCACATCACCCGCAAGACCGGGGCGCTGTCGCGCATCATCGAGCGCGGGGTGAAGGGCGTCGATTTCCTGCTGCGGTTCATGCTGTTCTCGATCGGGCCGCTGGCGCTGGAACTGGCGCTGGTGTCGGTGATCTTCGCGCTCGCCTTCTCGATCTGGTACGCGCTGGTGGTGGTGGTGACGATCGCTCTGTACGTCACCTTCACCTTCAAGGTGACCGAGTGGCGGGTGAAGCTGCGCAAGCAGATGAACGACCAGGATGCCGACGCGAACCAGAAGGCGATCGACAGCCTGCTGAACTACGAGACGGTGAAGTACTTCGCCGCCGAGGGCCGCGAGACCAGCCGCTACGACGCGGCGATGGCGGGCTATGAAAGCGCCGCGGTCCGCACCGGGCAGTCGCTGGCGCTGCTCAATGCCGGCCAGTCGCTGATCATCACCTGCGGCCTCGTCATCGTGATGGCGATGGCGGCGCGCGGGGTGCAGGCGGGGACGCTGACGGTGGGCGACTTCGTCATGGTCAACGCCTACATGATCCAGATCACCATGCCGCTCGGCTTCCTCGGCACCGTCTACCGCGAGATCCGGCAGGCGCTGGTGGACATGGGCGAGATGTTCGACCTTCTGCGCCAGCCGGCCGAGGTGACGGACCGTCCCGGCGCGCCCGCGCTGGCGGTGGCGGGCGGCGCGATCACGCTGCGCGGGGTGAAGTTCGGCTATGATCCGGCGCGGCCGATCCTGAAGGGGATCGACCTCGAGGTCGGCGCCGGCCAGACGGTGGCGATCGTCGGGCCCTCGGGCTCGGGCAAGTCGACGATCGGGCGGCTGCTGTTCCGCTTCTACGACGTCACCGCCGGATCGATCGCGATCGACGGGCAGGACCTGCGCGCGGTGACGCAGGCCTCGCTGCACGACGCGATCGGCGTCGTGCCGCAGGACACGGTGCTGTTCAACGACACGATCTACTACAACATCGCCTATGGCCGCGGCGGCGCCACCCGCGACGAGGTCGAGGCGGCGGCGAAGGCCGCGAAGATCCACGACTTCATCCTGGGCCTGCCCGAGGGCTACGAGACCAGGGTCGGCGAGCGCGGGCTCAAGCTCTCGGGCGGCGAGAAGCAGCGCGTGGGGATCGCGCGCACGCTGCTGAAGAACCCGCCGATCCTGCTTCTGGACGAGGCGACCTCGGCGCTCGACACCCAGACCGAGGCCGACATCCAGGCCGAGCTTGAGGCGATGGGGCAGGGGCGCACGGTGATCACCATCGCGCACCGGCTCTCGACGGTGGCCAATGCCGACCGGATCGTCGTGCTCGAGGCGGGCACCATCGTCGAGGAGGGCACGCACGAGCGGCTTCTCGCCGAGGGCGGGCGCTATGCCGCGATGTGGGCCCGCCAGTCGGCCGAGGTCGACGAGGCCGCCTGAACGCCCTGATCTGTGCCCCGCCCCGGCCCTGGCGCGGGGTGGAGAGATGCGCCTCCGGCGGGGATATTTGGGCAAAGTCGAAACCGCATTCGACTTTGCGAAAATATCCCGGGGGTGAATTGGCCGCAGGCCAAGAGGGGGCGGCGCCCCCTTCCTTCGACGGAGGCGGCGCGGGGCCGCGGGCGGCGGCCTTGGCAAGCCGCCCCGGCCAAGTGTAAGAGGGGGCCGGATTTCCGGAGGCCGGCATGAGCAACAGCGACAGCTTCATCGACGAGGTGACCGAAGAGGTTCGCCGTGACCGGCTTTTCGCGCTGTTCCGGCGCTGGGGGTGGCTGGGCATCCTGCTGATCGTGCTGATCGTGGGCGGCGCCGCCGCTTGGGAGTGGCGCCGGTCGGCGCAGGAGACCGAGGCGCGCGCCTTCGGCGACGCGGTGATGGCCGCGATGCAGGCCGAGACCCCGGCGGCGCGGGCCGCGGCGCTGGCGGCGCTGCCCGAGGGCAGCCCCGAGCGCGACGCGGTGCGCGGGCTTCTGTCCGGCGCGGCCGCGGCGCAGGCCGGTGACCGCGCGGCGGCACTTGCCACCTATGACCGGGTCGCGGCGCAGGGGGATATCCCCGCGACGCTGAGCCAGCTTGCGCTGCTCAAGCGGGTGCTGCTGGCCAATGGCGACGAGATGTCGGCGGCCGATCGCGGTGCCGCGCTGCAGCGCCTTGTGGCGCCGGGCGCGCCCTACCGGCTGCTCGCGCAGGAGCGACAGGCGCTGGACATGGTCGCCGCGGGCGATACCGATGGCGCGGTCGGCGCGCTGCGCGCGCTGCTCGAGGAGGACGGCGTGACCGCGGGCTTGCGCCGCCGTGTGACACAGTTGATGGTGACGCTGGGCGCGGATCCGGCCGCTTCGTGACCGTCGGCCCGGGCGAGCGCCGCAGAGGCGACCCGGGGCGGCGGCCGCAGGGGCGGGCGGCGAGGCGAGCGGGCAGATTTCCGGCGAGACCGCCGGCAGACCACCGGAAGACCGCCGTGCGGGGGTCCGGTTGCGGCGCCGGCGACGGCGCGGACGACACCGCCGGATCTTCACCGGGCGGACAGACGAGAGGACGGGCAGTGAGCGAAGTCAGGACGGAGCGGCAGGCCGCCCCCCGCCGCGGCGGGTCGGCGAGGCTGCTGGGCGGTGCGGCGCTGGTGATCGGGATGGCGCTGGCCGCCTGCACCGAGGAGGCCCGGCTGCCGGGCGAGCGCGTCGATACCCGCAGCGCCATCGGCATGGCCCCGGTCGACGCGGTCCCGAGCGGCGCGCGCGCCGTGGCGATCGCGCTGCCGGGCCAGAGCACCAATGCCGACTGGACCAACCGCGCCGGCAGCGCCGACCATGCGCCGGGCCACGTGGCGCTGCGCGCCCAGCCGCAGCTGGTCTGGAGCGCGGGCATCGGCGCGGCCTCGCGCCAGCGCCACCGGCTGGTCGGCGATCCCGTGGTCGCGGGCGGGCTTGTCTTCGCCATGGACAGCGACGCGCAGGTCACCGCCGTCACCACCGGCGGCCAGGTCGCCTGGCGCGCCTCGGCCGTGCCGGCGGGCGAGCGGGTCGGCGGCGCCACCGGCGGCGGGCTTGCCTATGGCGGCGGCCGGGTCTTCGCCTCGACCGGGTTCGGCGAGGTCGTGGCCTTCGATGCCGCGACCGGCGCCGTGGTCTGGCGCCAGGGCGTCGACGTGGGCATCGGCGGCGCGCCGACGGTCGCGAACGGCACGGTCTATGTCTCGACCCGCGACGGCGCGGGCTGGGCGATCCGGGCCGCCGACGGCCGCGCGCTGTGGCAGGTGCAGGGCAGCCGCGCCCCGGCCGGTCAGACCGGCGTCTCGGCCCCCGCGGTCTCGGGCGGCACCGTCGTCTTCCCGCTGCAGGGCGGGCTTCTGGTCGGCGTCGATGCCGCGAGCGGCGAGCGGCGCTGGGTGCGGTCGCTGTCGGGGCGGCGCACCGGCATGGCCTATGCGAATTTCGGCGATGTCTCGGGCGACCCGGTGATCGCGGGCGGCACCGTCTATGCCGGCACCTCGGCCGGGCAGATGGGCGCGACCGCGCTTGCCTCGGGCCAGGCGCAGTGGACGATCCCCGAGGGCGCCGCCGCCCCCGTGGCCGTCGCCGGCGGTTCGGTCTTCGCGGTGACCGACGCGGGCCGGCTGGTGCGGGTCAACGCGGCCTCGGGCGCGCTGGTCTGGGCGGTCGACCTGCCCTATGACGTGCACACCCGCCGGGCCAAGAACCGCCGCGAGGTGGTCGAGAACCACGGGCCGGTGCTGGCGGGGGGGCGGCTGTTCATCGCCTCGTCCGACGGGCAGCTGCGCGCCTTCGACCCGGCCTCGGGGACGATGACCGGGGCGGTCCCGATCCCGGGCGGCGCCGCCACCGGGCTCGCCGTGGCGGGCAACACCGCCTATGTCGTGTCGAAGGATGGCAAGCTTCTGGCTTTCCGCTGATCTGAAACCGGTGTAAGGGGGCGGACTTCATCACTCGGAGCCCGCCTGCCATGAGCTTCACGCTTGCCATCGTCGGCCGACCCAACGTCGGCAAGTCCACGCTGTTCAACCGGCTGGTGGGCAAGAAGCTTGCGCTGGTCGACGACCAGCCCGGCGTCACCCGCGACCTGCGGGAGGGCGCGGCCAAGCTGTTCGACCTGCGATTCACCGTGATCGACACCGCCGGGCTCGAGGAGGTGACCGACGACAGCCTGCAGGGCCGGATGCGGCGCCTGACCGAGCGCGCGGTCGAGCAGGCCGACATCTGCCTGTTCGTCATCGACGGGCGCGCCGGCGTCACCCCCACCGACGAGGTCTTTGCCGACATCCTGCGCCGCAAGAACGCGCATGTGATCCTGGGCGTGAACAAGTCCGAGGGCAAGGCGGGCGACGCGGGCGCGATCGAGGCCTTCTCGCTGGGGCTGGGAGAGCCGGTGCGGATCTCGGCCGAGCACGGCGAGGGGATGGACGACCTTTACTACCTGCTCAAGCCCCTGGCCGAGAAGTTCGACGCCGAGAGCTTCCAGGACGCGCCCGAGACCGATGTCGAGGTCGGCGAGACCGACGACAACACCGAGGGCGCCGACGAGGATCACCGCCCGACCCGGCAGAAGCCGCTGCAGATCGCGGTGATCGGCCGCCCGAACGCGGGCAAGTCGACGCTGATCAACAAGATCCTCGGCGAGGACCGGCTGCTGACCGGGCCCGAGGCCGGGATCACCCGCGACGCGATCTCGGTCTCGACCGAGTTCATGGGCGTGCCGATGCGGATCTTCGACACCGCCGGCATGCGCAAGAAGGCCCGCGTGCAGGAGAAGCTGGAGAAGCTGTCGGTCGCGGACGGGCTGCGCGCGGTGCGCTTCGCCGAGGTGGTCGTGGTGCTTCTGGACGTGGAGATCCCGTTCGAGCAGCAGGACCTGCGCATCGCCGACTTCGCCGAGACCGAGGGCCGCGCGGTCGTCGTCGCCGCGAACAAGTGGGACCTGGAAGAGGACAAGCCGCAGAAGCTCAACCAGCTGCGCGAGAGCTTCGAGCGGCTGCTGCCGCAGCTGAAGGGGGCGCCGCTGGTCACCGTCTCGGCCAAGACCGGCAAGGGGCTCGATCGGCTGCACAACGCGATCCTGAAGGCGCATGACGTCTGGAACCGGCGGGTGTCGACGGCGAAGCTGAACCAGTGGCTGGGCGCGATGACCGAGGCGCACCCGCCGCCGGCGCCGGGGGGGCGGCGGATCCGGCTGCGCTACATGACCCAGGTCAAGACCCGGCCGCCGCAGTTCGTGGTCATGTGTTCGCGCCCCGACGACCTGCCCGAGAGCTATTCGCGCTATCTGGTCAACGGGCTCAGGACCGATTTCGACATGCCGGGCACGCCGATCCGGCTGATCATGCGCAGCCAGGGCGACAAGAACCCGTTCAAGGACCGCAAGTGGTCGACCCCGTCGCGGCTGAAGAAGCATGTCGACGCCGGCAAGACCCGCAAGAAGTGACCCGGGCGGGGTGGCGGGGGAGACGGGTCTCCCCCGCGCCCCCTCTGGCGGCGGCGACCACGGGCGTCGGGCCCGCGGGGCGTGACCCTCAGGCCAGCCTGCGGGCGCGCCGCGCGGCGATCAGCGCCACGGCGATCATGATCCCGGCGCCGGCGAGCGCCCCCCAGCGCACCGCGGGGGCCGAGCCGAGGTTGCCCACGAAGATGCCGAACAGCGCCCAGGCGAGCACGCCCGCGTAGAGCGCCGAGCGCGCCCTGAGTGCGACGGCGATGCCGATGATCAGGAGCGCGAGCAGGATCGTCAGCGCGGCGAGGAAGGCAGACACAAGGCCCATCCCGCCGGCGACCACGCCCACCGCCACGCCGGCCGCGGCCGTCGACCAGCCGGCGAAGGCCGCCACCGGCCAGCGCAGCGCCGGCTCGGCCGTCGGTGCGGTGCGCAACAGCGCGGCCACCGCGCAGCCGGCCATTCCCAGGATCATCGCGGTCGCAAGCAGCGGCAGCAGCGCCGCGACGTTCAGCCACAGCGCCGCCATCAGCACCGCGACGATCATCGCCGGGCGGATGCGGTCCCAGTCGGGCGCCGCGGCGCGCGCCGTCATCCCCCGCCAGCCGTGCCAGATCAGCCCGGCGAACAGCACCAGCCAGATCGAGAAGGCATAGCCCGCCGGCTGCACCGGCGGATCGGCGATCGAATAGGCGAAGTCGCGCGGGTCGTAGCCGCGGACGGAGGGCGCGACCAGCGGCGACAGCGCCAGCGCGATGGTGAGGGCGAAAAGCCAGACGGCCCGGGTTCTGGAACGGTTCATGATGTCGGATATGGCTCGGTTTGCGGCGCCGTCCATCCCGTCGTGGTGCGCCACCGGCCAGGGGGCTGTGCGCCTTGGCAGGGTTGCGGCGCCGCAATTGGTTTAGTACTTTTGTCGGGAATGATCCGGCGCGCGGCGCCGGCCCCGCGACAGGAGCGACGATGACCGACACCCTTTCCCCCGAGCGTCCGCAGATCGAGCGCCACCGCCACGAGCTGAAGCGGCGCAGGCTGACCGTGTCGGGCATCGAGCGGCTGAGCCCGGCGATGCTGCGCCTGACGCTGGAAGGGCCCGAGATGGCGGATTTCCCGTCGCTCTCGCCCGAGGACCACGTGAAGCTGGTGGTGCCGGACGGCGCGGGGGGCGAGGCGATGCGCGACTACACCCCGCGCCGCTTCGACACGGCGCGCGGGCTGCTGGTCATCGATTTCGCGCTGCACGAGGCGGGGCCGGCGACGGCCTGGGCGCTGGCGGCGCGGGTCGGCGACGCGGTCACGATCGGGGGGCCGCGCGGCTCGCAGGTCATCGCGGGGCCGATCGCGGACTGGGTGCTGATCGGCGACGAGACCGCGCTGCCGGCGATCGGGCGGCGGATCGAGGAGATGGCGGCGGGGGTGGCGGTCACGAGCCTCGTCGCGGTGCCGGGCGGCGCGGACGAGCAGGTCTTCGAGACTGCCGCCGCGCTGGACGCGCGCTGGGTCCACCGGGCGGACGGGACGGATGCGGCGCCGCTGCTGGCGGCGCTGGACGGGCTGACGATCGGGCCGCGCAGCTTCGTGTGGATCGCCGCCGAAGCCGGGGTGACGCGGGCGCTGCGCGACGCGCTGGTCGCGCGCGGGGTCGACCGGGTCTGGATCAAGGCCGCGGGCTATTGGGTCGCGGGGCAGGCCGACGCCTCGGACAAGGAGATCTAGGGGCCTGCCTCGCCGCCGCGGGACCCCCGGGGACTCTGCTGTCGCGGGGATGCCGAGGGCGATCCCCGCGCCGGAAGCCACCGGGGGCGCTGCGGCCGAAAGAAGGATTGGGGCGCTGCCCCCGAAAGAAGGATTGGGGGCGCTGCCCCGGAAAGAAAGATTGGGGGCGCTGCCCCCGTCGCGGCGGGCCGCGACTCCCCCGGGATATTTGGACAAAGTCGAGGGGCGCGGGGGTGGGGGGGCCGGGGGCGGCGCTGCCCCCGGGCCCATGGTCCGTGCTGCCCGGGGGCGGCAGCGTCAGGCGAGCGCACCCTCGGCGGTGAGGCGGGTCTTGCCGCCGAGATAGGGGTGCAGCACCTCGGGCAGGTCGACCGAGCCGTCCGCCTGCTGGCCGTTTTCCAGCACCGCGATCAGGCAGCGGCCGACCGCGAGGCCCGAGCCGTTGAGCGTGTGCACGAACTCGGGCTTGCCGCCGTCGGCGGGCTTGACGCGCGCGTTCATCCGGCGGGCCTGGAAATCGCCGCAGTTGGAGACCGACGAGATCTCGCGGTAGGTGTTCTGGCCGGGCAGCCAGACCTCGAGATCGTGGGTCTTGACCGCACCGAAGCCCATGTCGCCGGTGCACAGCACGATCGTGCGGTAGGGCAGGCCCAGCTTTTGCAGGATCGCCTCGGCGCAGCCGGTCATCCGCTCGTGCTCGGCCGCGCTGTCGGCGGCGGCGACGATCGAGACCATCTCGACCTTCTCGAACTGGTGCTGGCGCAGCATCCCGGCGGTGTCGCGCCCGGCCGAGCCGGCCTCGGAGCGGAAGCACTGGGTGTGGGCGACGTGGCGGCGCGGCAGGGTGGCCTCGGGCACGATCTCGTCGTTGACGAGGTTCGTCAGCGTCACCTCGGCCGTCGGCACCAGCCACCAGCCGTTGGTGGTCTCGTAGCTGTCCTCGCCGAACTTCGGCAGTTGCCCGGTGCCGTACATCATCTCGGGGCGCACGAGGACCGGGGTCCAGGCCTCGGTCAGGCCATGCGCGTCGACATGGGTGTCGAGCATGAACTGCGCGAGCGCGCGGTGCAGGCGGGCGAGGGCGCCCTTGAGCACCATGAACCGCGCGCCCGAGAGCTTCGCCGCGGCCTCGAAGTCGAGACCCGAGGCGGGGCCGGGCTGCACGGCGGCAAGCTGGTAGTGCTCGACCGGCGGGAAGGCGAAGGTGCGCGGGGTGCCCCAGCGGCGGATCTCGACGTTGCCGGCCTCGTCCGCGCCGTCGGGCACGTCGGCGGCGGGCTGGTTCGGGATCGTCATCAGCAGGTCGCGCAGCGCCGCATCGTCGGCCTTGGCCTCGTCGTTCAGGCGCGCGATCTCGGCCTTCTTCTCGGCGACCAGCGCGCGCAGGCGCTCGAACTCGGCCTCGTCGCCGCGGCCCTTGGCGGCGCCGACCTCCTTGCTGGCCTTGTTCTGCTCGGCCTGCGCGGTTTCGGCGGCGAGGATCTTCGCGCGGCGCGCCTCGTCCAGCGACAGGATTTCCGACGACATCGGCGACAGCCCCCGACGGCCGAGCGCCAGATCGAAGGCGGCAGGGTTTTCGCGGATCGCGCGGATGTCGTGCATGGGTCCCTCCGGGAATGTCCTTGGCGATGTCGTCGCCTCGGGCGGCCGCCCGCGGCCACCGCGGCGAGATATGCCCGAGAGCGGCGCGGGGGGAAAGCCCTTGATGGCGCGGGGTGTCCGGGGGCCGTGGACGCGGCGGGGGCGGGAAGCGGCCTACTCGCGCAGCGAGGCGGTCGCGGCCGCCATCACCGCGCGCAGGTCGGCGGGCGGGTCCGAGGCGAGCGCCCGCGCCCGGCCCTCGGGCGTGCGCGAGGTGGCGACGGTGATCGCCCGGATCTCCCAGCCCGCGGGCCCGCGCGTCATCATCGGCGCGCCGGAATTGCCCGAGACGACCTCGCATCCCAGCCCCGCCATCCGCGGCACCACCGTCTCGACCCGGCAGGCGTCGTCGCGCACCGGCGCCTCGGGCGCGTCGCGGCGCCACCCGACGAGGCTGAGCGTCTCGCCGGGGCGGGCGGGGGCGGCGATCGGCAGCGGGATCGCCAGTGTCGCCGGCACCGGCGCGGCCAGCCGCAACAGCGCCAGATCGGTGATGGCGTTCCAGCGTTCGCGCGGGGGGATGACCTCGGCGCCGCGCAGGATCGCCGCGGCGCGCCCGTCGCGCCAGCCGACGGCGAAGCGGATCGTGCCGGGCTGCGGCGCGCCGGTCGCGGGCAGCACGCAGTGCAGCGCCGTCAGCACGAGGTCGGGCGCGACCAGCACGCCCGAGCAGATCGCGCCGCCGGGGGCGGGGGCATCGACATAGGCGATGCGGCCGATCGCGGCGAAGGGGCGGGCCTCGGGCGCCGAGAGGCTGCGCTGGGTGGCGGCGGCGGGCGTGGCGGCCGCCAGCCCCAGCGCGGCGAGCGTCAGCGCCCCGAGCGCGGTGCGCGTCAGGGTGCGGAGCGCGGTGCGCGACAGGGAGGCGAACGCGGTGGGTGCCAGCGGGGCGAGTGCGGTACGGGCCATGAGGCGGTGCCGGGGGGCGGCCAGGCTGCGCCGTGCTGTCGCGGCGGGGGCGGGCCCGGGAAGGGGCACAGAACGGGGCACAGAACGGGGCACAGGACGGGGCACGGGGGCGGGGCGACCGGGCGGGCGGGGCATGGCGATCCTCCTTGCGGCGATCATGCCGCCCCGCCCGGGCCTGGTGCAAGACCGCCGGAAGGCGGAGGCCGGCAGCGCGGGGGGTGGTCCGGGGCGCGGCCGGTCTCAGGCCGTGCCCATCCCAGGGCTTGGGGTCTCAGGGAGGGGCGGCTTTCAGGGTGGGGGCAGCGCGGCGGCGCGATCCTCGGCGATCAGGCGCAGCAGGTCGCCGGGAATGCGCGTCGCGAGCGCCTGGCGGCGGGGGCCGCCGCGGGTGTGGGCGGTGATCACGGCGACGAGCGCGGGGCCGGCGGCGGTTTCGACCAGAAGCGGCGCGCCGGAATTGCCCGACACCACCGGGCAGTCGACCTGCACCGTCGTCGGCCCGGTGATCCGGCCGGGGCAGCCCGGCAACGCCACCGGCCGCGCCCGGTCGCTGTTGCGATAGGCGATGATGGTGAAGGGCGTGATCCCCTCGGGCGGCGCGGCGAGCGGCATCGGCGCGACCGTGTCCGCCGGCAGCGGCGTGGCCAGCCGCAGAAGCGCGAGCCCGGTGACCGGATCGCTGGCCAGGGTCGACTGCACCACGTAGCGCCCGGCGCTGACGGCCGCGGCCGCGCCGTCCTGGTAGCCGGCCGCGAACAGCCGCCGCCGGGCCACGCTCGGGCTGCCGCTGCGGGGCAGGCAGTGGCCGGCGGTGATCACGAGGTCGGGCGCGACGAGGGTCGCGGTGCAGATCATCTCGTCCGGATCGGGTGCGAGCGTGCGGGCGAGCCGGCCGACGGCGGGCCAGCGCGCCATCCCGCCCGGCGGCACCGGCTGCGCGGCCTGGAAGCGCTCGGGGTCCTCGCGCGGGTCCTGCGCACGGGCGGCGCCGGCGAGCATCACCGCCAGCCCCAGCGCGAGCACCCAGGCCGGAAGCGCCGCGGGCACCGCGCCCCGCCGGCCCCGCCGGTTCGGCCGCGCGTGGCCGCGGCCGGCCGGATCCTTTCCGGGCATCGGGCCGGCGCGGTCGTGCCCGGCCAGGGGTCCAGCCGCCACGATGCGGTGCCGGTCGGCGGCGGGAGAGCGTTGCCCGTCCGCCCCGCGCGCCGGGCAGGCGATCGATCGGGGCGGCCATGGACACCATGACCTGCCGAGGGCGGCGGCGGGGCGCGGGCCGCGGGCCCCGTCCGGATCGGTCCTGCGCGTCATCCTGCGGCTCCCCCTTCTGCGGTGCCCGTCGTCCCGGCCGTTTGCCGACCCGCTTCCCCGCCCGCATCCGGGCCTGCATCCGGGCCCGCATCCTGCCCCGGGGCGGCGCCCGAAATCCCGGCCCGGACCGGCGCGCGGCGCGGGTCGCGCTTGAACAATGCGTGACCGCGCGGGAACTGCCAAGCCGGGCGCGCCGCCCGCGCTTGCCATTCGGGGGGGGCGCGGCTAGGGTCCGCGCCGACTTTCGGCCCCGCAAGGACGCCGGAACCCGAGGGACACCCGACCGCAAAAGGACGACAAATGTTCGCAACTCCCGCCTTCGCCCAAGCTGCCGGTGGCGCCGCGGGCGGCACCGCCGCCTTCGCCCAGTTCGTGCCCCTGATCCTGATCTTCGCGATCATGTACTTCCTGCTGATCCGTCCGCAGCAGAAGAAGGCCAAGGAGCATCGCAACATGGTCGAGGCGCTGCGCCGGGGCGACATGGTCGTCACCCAGGGCGGCGTGATCGGCAAGGTCGCCAAGGTCAAGGACGACGGCACCGAGGTCGAGGTCGAGATCGCCGACGGCGTGAAGGTGCGCGTGGTCAAGGGCTCGATCGCCCAGGTGCTGTCCAAGACCGAGCCCGCGCAGGCCGCCAACAAGCCGGCCGCCACCAAGTAACGTGACGACGCTCCGGGCCGCCCGCCGCGGCAGCCCGGTCCCGCCGCCCCCTTCCGTCGCCGCCGGGCACCGCCCGGGGGCCCGAGCCTGAGCCCGAGAATGCTGCAGATTGCCTCGTGGAAGCGCGTCCTGATCTGGCTGGTGGTCATCGCCGGCTTCCTGACCGCGCTGCCGAACGCCTTTTACGCAAGGGTGGAGGGGCATAATGATGCCGTTGCCGCCGTCGAGAAATCCGGCGTGCAGACGCCCGAGAGCGAGGCGGCCCTCGCCGCCTGGCCGAACTGGATCCCCTCGGGGCTGGTGAACCTCGGGCTCGACCTGCGTGGCGGGGCGCACCTTCTGGCCGAGGTCAACCTCGCCGAGGTCTACGAGACGCGGATGACCGCGCTCTGGCCCGAGGTCCGCGACCGGCTGCGCGACGCGCGCGACGAGGTCGGCACCATCCGCCGCGCCCCCTCGGCGCCCGACGAGCTGAAGGTGCAGATCTCGCAGCCCGCGGGCCTGCAGCGCGCGGTCGAGGTCGTGCGCGGCCTTGCCTCGCCCGTCGTGTCGATGACCGGGGTCGGCCAGAACGACCTCGAGGTCACCGGCGCGGGCGACACCGTGACCGTGCGCCTGTCCGAGGCCGAGCGCACCGCGACCGACGACCGCACGATGCAGCAGTCGCTGGAGATCGTGCGCCGCCGGATCGACGAGGTCGGCACCCGCGAGCCGACGATCCAGCGCGAGGGCGACGACCGCATCCTGATCCAGGTGCCCGGCATCGGCTCGGCCGAAGAGCTGAAAAGCCTGATCGGCACCACCGCCCAGCTGAACTTCCAGCCGGTGGTCCGCCGCACCGACAACCCGAACGAACCCCCCGGCTCGGGCAACATGCTCGCGCCCGCCGCCAACGAGCCCGGCGTCTACTACGTGCTGGAGCAGGCGCCCGTCGTCACCGGCGAGGAACTGACCAACGCCCAGCCGTCGTTCGACCAGAACGGCCGCCCGGCGGTCAGCTTCACCTTCAACCCGGGCGGGGCGCGCAAGTTCGGCGACTACACCGCCGCCAACATCGGCCAGCTGTTCGCCATCGTGCTGGATGACGAGGTGATCTCGGCCCCGCAGATCCAGAGCCACATCGCCGGCGGCTCGGGCATCATCACCGGCAGCTTCACCGTCGAAAGCTCGACCGAGCTTGCGGTGCTGCTGCGCGCGGGCGCGCTGCCGGCCAAGCTGACCTTCCTGGAGGAACGCACCATCGGCCCCGAGCTGGGGCAGGATTCGATCAACGCCGGCCGCATCGCCGCGATCGTCGGCATGGTCGCGGTCGTGTTCATGATGGTGGCTAGCTATGGCCTGTTCGGCGTCTTCGCCACCTTCGCGCTGATCGTGAACATGGCGATGATCCTGGGCGCGATGTCGATGATGGGCGCGACGCTGACGCTGCCGGGGATCGCCGGCCTCGTGCTGACGATGGGCATGGCGGTCGACGCCAACGTGCTGATCTTCGAGCGCATCCGCGAAGAGCTGAAGCGCGGCCGCGGCCCGGCCCGGTCGATCGACCTCGGCTTCGAGCGGGCGCTGTCGGCGATCATCGACGGCAACATCACCACCTTCATCACCGGCCTGATCCTGTTCTTCCTCGGCTCGGGGCCGGTCAGGGGCTTTGCGGTCACGCTGGTGATCGGGCTTGTCACCTCGGTCTTCTCGGCCATCTTCGTCACGCGCCTGCTGATCGTGATGTGGATGGAACGCCGCCGGCCGAAAACCATCACCGTCTGAGGGGACCAAGATCATGGCATTCCGTCTGAAGCTCGTCCCCGAAGAGACGAACATCGACTTCTTCAAGGCCCAGGTCGTCACCTTCGGCGTCTCGACGCTGCTGGCCGTGGCCTCGGTCGTCTGCGTGCTGGTGATGGGGCTGAACTTCGGCATCGACTTCCAGGGCGGCACCACGATCCGCACCGAGTCGACCGAGGCCGTCGATGTCGGCGCCTATCGCCAGGCCGTGTCCGGCGTGGTCGAGGGCGACGTGATCATCACCGAGGTGTTCGACCCGAACTTCCGCGCCGACCAGCACGTGGCGATGATCCGCATCGGCGCGCAGGGCGAGGCCGAGAGCGTCACCCCCGCGACGATCGACGCGGTCGAGCAGGCGCTGAAGGGCGTCGACGGCTCGATCACCTTCCCCTCGGTCGAATCGGTCGGGCCCAAGGTTTCGGGCGAGCTGATCCAGCAGGCGGTGCTGGCGGTGCTGGCCGCGACCGCGGCGATCGCGGTCTATGTCTGGCTGCGGTTCGAATGGCAGTTCGCGATCGGGGCGGTGGTGTCGCTGGTCCACGACGTGCTGATCACGATCGGGGTGTTCTCGCTGTTCCAGCTGCGGTTCGACCTGTCGATCATCGCGGCGCTGCTGACGATCGTGGGCTATTCGATCAACGACACCGTGGTCGTCTTCGACCGGCTGCGCGAGAACCTGATCAAGTTCAAGACCACGCCGCTGCGCGAGCTGATGAACCTGTCGGTCAACGAGACGTTGAGCCGGACGGTGATGACCTCGGGCACCACGCTGATCGCGCTGGTGGCGCTTCTGGTATTCGGTGGCGACGTGATCCGGGGCTTCGTCTTCGCGATGACCTTCGGCATCGTCATCGGCACCTATTCCTCGGTCTACGTCGCCAAGAACGTGGTGCTGTGGCTGGGCGTCAAGCGCGACTGGACCAAGACCAAGGACGAGGGGCCGGCGGGCACCCAGTTCGCCACCAAGGCGGACTGAGCCGCGGGTCCCCGGGAAAGGATCGGCAATGCGGATATCCGAGGCAAGCTTCAACGGCGCCGTCGCGATCGAGGGCTATGGCCCCGGCTTCTGGCGCGTGGGCGGCGAGGTGATCGCGGGGCCGGTGCTGGTGGGCGCCGAGGGCGCGCGCGGCTGGGGCGGCTACGGCGATGCCGCGACGCTGCTGTCGCTGGCGGGGCAGGTCGACGTGCTGCTGATCGGCACCGGGCCCGAGATGGCCTATCTGCCCAAGGCTTTGCGCGAGGCGCTCGAGGCCGCGGGCCTCGGGATCGAGCCGATGGGTTCGGCCGCCGCGGCGCGGACCTACAACGTGCTCGTCTCGGAAGGGCGCCGCGTCGCGGCCGCCCTGTTGCCGGCGGCCTGAGCATGGGGCGGGCCGCCACGCGGGCGCCGGAGGACGGGCCTCACGGCGGGCCTCACGGCGGGCCTGATGGCGGGCTCGAGGTCGAGGGGCTGGCGGTCGACCGCGGCGGCATCGCGCTGCTGGAAGGCGTGAGCTTCCGCGTCGGGCCGGGGCAGGCGCTGGTGCTGCGCGGCCCGAACGGCGCCGGCAAGACCACGCTTCTGCGCACCATCGCCGGGTTGCAGCCGCCACTGGCGGGGCGGATCTCGGCCCCGCCCGAGGCGATCGCCTATGCCGCCCATGCCGACGGGATCAAGGCGGTGCTGAGCGTGACCGAGAACCTCGCGTTCTGGGCCGCGATCCATGGCCGCCCCGAGGGGATCGGCGATGCCCTGTCGGCGATGAACCTCGAAAGCCTGGCCCGGCGGCGGGCGGGATCGCTGTCGGCGGGGCAGAAGCGGCGGCTGGGGCTGGCGCGGCTGCTGGTCACCGGGCGGCCGATCTGGCTGCTCGACGAACCCACCGTCTCGCTCGACACCGCGTCGGTGGCCCTTTTCGGCGCGGTGGTACGGGCGCATCTGGCCGCGGGCGGCGCGGCGCTGCTGGCGACCCACATCGACCTTGGCCTGCAGGCCGAGGTGCTGGAGGTGGCGGCGTTCAAGGCCCGCAGCCCGGCCGAGGGCGGGCTGGCCGGCGGTTTCGACGACAGCTTCGACGGGGCCTTCGGATGATCGCGCTGCTGGTGCGCGACCTCAGGCTTGCCACCCGTGCCGGCGGCGGGTTCGGGCTGGGGCTCGCCTTCTTCCTGATCGTGACGGTGCTCGTGCCCTTCGGCGTCGGCCCCGAGGGCGGCACGCTGGCCCGCATCGCGCCCGGCATCCTGTGGGTGGGGGCGCTGCTGGCCTGCCTGCTGTCGCTCGACCGGATCTTCGCGCTGGACTACGAGGACGGCACGCTCGACCTTCTGGCGACGGCGCCGGTGCCGCTCGAGGCGGCGGTGGCGCTGAAGGCGGTGGCGCACTGGCTGACGACGGGGCTGCCGCTGGTGGTGGCGGCGCCGGTGCTGGGGGTGCTGCTGCAGCTGCCGGGGCCGGCCTATGGCTGGCTGGTGGCCTCGCTCGCGGTGGGCACGCCCGCGCTGTCGGCGATCGGGGCCTTCGGCGCGGCGCTGACGGTCGGGCTGAAACGGGGCGGACTTCTGCTTTCGCTCATCGTGCTGCCGCTCTATATCCCCAGCCTCATCTTCGGGGCCGAGGTGGTGATCCGCGGCGCCGATGGCCGGGCGGTCGAGACCGCGCTGCTGCTGCTGGCGGCGATCAGCGTGGGCGCCTTCGCCCTGCTGCCCTTCGCCGCAGCCGCTGCGCTGCGCGTCAACTTGCGCTAAACAGGCCCATGCTGTTCAACACGGCAGGGCGAAGGAGAGAAACAGGTCGCATGTCACTCTGGGACTATGCAAATCCGAAGCTGTTCATGCAGACCTCGGGCCGGGTCCTGCCCTGGATCGCGGGTCTTGCCGCCGTCACGCTGGTGACCGGCGTCATCTGGGGCTTCTTCTTCACCCCCGACGACTACCGGCAGGGCTCGACGGTCAAGATCATCTACATCCACGTGCCCTCGGCGATGATCGCGATCAACGCCTGGGCGATGATGCTGGTCGCCTCGCTGATCTGGATCATCCGGCGCCACCACGTCTCGGCGCTGGCGGCCAAGGCCGCGGCGCCGGTGGGAATGGTGATGACGATGATCGCGCTGGCGACCGGGGCGATCTGGGGCCAGCCGATGTGGGGCACCTGGTGGGCCTGGGACCCGCGGCTGACCTCGTTCCTGATCCTGTTCCTGTTCTACCTTGGCTACATCGCCCTGTGGGAGGCGGTCGAAAGCCCCGACACCGCGGCCGACCTGACCTCGGTGCTGTGCCTCGTCGGCTCGGTCTTCGCCTTCCTCAGCCGCTACGCGGTGAACTTCTGGAACCAGGGGCTGCACCAGGGCGCCTCGCTGTCGATGGACAAGGCCGAGCACGTGTCGAACGTGTTCTGGTACCCGCTGCTGCTGTGCCTTGCGGGGTTCGTGCTGCTGTTTCTGGTGCTGGTGCTGGTGGGCACCCGGACCGAGATCCGCCTGCGCCGCCTGAAGGCGCTGGAAGCGCGCGAAAGGATGGCATGATGCCGGATCTGGGCAAATACGCGGTCACGGTGCTGGGCGCCTATGGCGCGTCGCTGGCGCTGATCGCGGTGCTGGTGCTGGCGGTCGCGTGGCGCGCCGCCCGGGTGAAGCGCGCGCTCAGGGCGCAGGAGGCGAGGATGGGGCGGCATGGCTAGGATACCTGTTCTCGCGGTGGTGCCGCCGGTGCTGTTCGCCGGTCTCGCGGGGCTGTTCCTGTGGGGCATGAACCGCGACGACCCCGGCCAGCTGCCCACCGCCTTCAAGGGCCGTGAGGTGCCCGAGGTGTCGCTGGTCGCGCTGCCGGGGCAGGGCGAGCCCTTCACCGATGCCACGCTGCGCGACGGCGAGGCCAAGCTGGTGAACTTCTGGGCCAGCTGGTGCGCGCCCTGCCGGGTCGAGCATCCGCAGCTGGAGGCGCTGTCGGCGATGGGGGTGCCGATCTACGGCATCAACTACAAGGACGATGCCAACGGCTTCGCCAATGCCACCGGCTTCCTGGCCGAGATGGGCAACCCCTATCGCGCGATCGGTGCCGACCCCTCGGGGCGGATGTCGCTGGACTGGGGCCTTTACGGCGTGCCCGAGACCTTCGTCGTCGATGGCAAGGGCAAGGTGCTGCTGCGCTTCGCCGGCCCGATCACCCGGCGGGTGATCGACCAGCAGATCCGCCCGGCGCTGGCCGAGGCCGGGTTCGACCTGCCGCCGATGGCCGATGCCGCCGCGGGCGGCTGACGCGCCCGCCCCCCGGCACTGGTCCGCCCAGCCCTGTTTCGCCCGGCCCTGTTTCTCGCGGCCCTGTTCCTTTCGGACCTGCGATCCCGATCAAGCCGGCCCCGCGCGGGGCCGGCTTTTTCATGCCGCCCGCCGCGCCTACCCGCCTGCCAGTGTCCGGGGCGCGCGGGGGGGCCTGCCGGGGCCGGCCTGCCGCCGCGGCCGGGCGGCGCTTCGCCCGGGCCGCGGGGGGCGGCAGGCGAAGAAAATGCCCGGCGCCATGCGGCCCGGGCATCCTGTCGTCTCTGGGGCGGGCCTGTCAGCCGTTGGTGCCCGGCGCGATCGGCTGCACCGATTCCACCGGCGCGCCGCACGACCCCACCAGCTGCTCGTAGCGCGCGACGATCCAGCCCGGCGCGTCCTGCGGCATCTGTTCGTCGAGGTTGGACTGGAACGAGGCGAAGACCTGCGCCGAGCGCGAGTTTTCCACCATCGGCACGTCGGCGTTCACGATCACCCGGTCGTAGACCACGAAGGCCACCGCCACCAGAAGCACGCCGCGCGCCACGCCGAACAGGAAGCCGAGCGCCTGGTCGATGCCGCCGATCGCCGAGCGCTGCACCGCCGAGGAGAACAGCGGCGTGAAGATCGACACCACGACCAGCGCCAGCGCGAAGACCGCCGCGAAGGCCGCGATGATCGACAGCTCGCAGCTGTCGGCGAGAAAATCGTTCAGGACCGGGATCTGGCGGACCAGCGGTTCGGCCTGGCGGGCGAACAGGAACGCGAGAACCGCCGCCGCGACCCAGCCCGCGATCGCCATGATCTCGCGCACCAGTCCGCGGCTGTAGGCGAGGATCGCCGACAGCAGAATCACGACCGCCACCACGGCGTCGATGATGGTGAAGCCTTCCATGCGTGCCTTCGCTCCTTCGACCGGGGGGCTGGCCGTCCCGGGAACCCCTCGTGTCCGGGGGCATCTTGGTCCCGGGCCGTCCGGGCCCGTCCGGTCGGCGGGGCGTCAGCCCGCGCCGAAGATCTCTCCTGTGAAGGATGCCAGATCGGCGTAGCGGCCGATCTTCATGCCCTCTTCCGCGCCGGTCTTGGTTCCCTCCGGCACGATCGCCTGTGAAAAACCAAGTTTCCGGGCTTCTTTCAACCTGTTTTCCGCCTGCCCGACCGGGCGCAGCGCCCCCGACAGGCTGATCTCGCCGAAAATCACCATCTCGGGCGGCACGGCGATGTCCTCGCGCGCAGACAGCAGCGCCGCGGCGATCGCCAGATCCGCCGCCGGCTCGCTCACCCGAAGCCCGCCCGCGACGTTGAGGAACACGTCGAGCCCGGCGAAGGGGATCGCGCAGCGCGCCTCGAGCACGGCCAGGATCGTCGACACCCGCCCCGAGTCGAGCCCCACCACCGTCCGGCGCGGCGAGGCCAGCGTCGAGGGCGCGATCAGCGCCTGGATCTCGGTCAGCACCGGCCGCGTGCCCTCGATCCCGGCGAAGACCGCCGAGCCGGGCTGCGGCGTGCCGCGCTCGGACAGGAACAGCGCCGAGGGGTTTGTGACCTCGGCCAGGCCCGCGCCGGTCATCTCGAAGACGCCGATCTCGTCGGCGGGGCCGAAGCGGTTCTTGACCGCGCGCAGGATGCGGAACTGGTGGCCGCGCTCGCCCTCGAAGTAGAGGACGGTGTCGACCATGTGCTCGACCACGCGCGGGCCCGCGATCTGGCCTTCCTTGGTGACGTGGCCCACGATGATGATCGCGACGCCGCGGCGCTTGGCGAAGGTCACAAGCTCGTGCGCGGCCGCGCGGACCTGGCTGACCGAGCCGGGGGCGGCCTCGACGGTGTCGGCCCACATGGTCTGGATCGAATCGATGATCGCAAGGTCGGGGCGCTCGGCGTCGAGCGTGGTCAGGATGTCGCGCAGCGCCGTCTCGGCGCCCAGCTGCACCGGCGCGTCGCCAAGCCCCAGCCGCTGCGCGCGCATCCGCACCTGGGCCGAGGCCTCCTCGCCCGAGATGTAGACGCATTTGAGGCCCGCGCGGGCGAAGGCGGCGGTGGCCTGCAAGAGCAGCGTCGACTTGCCGATGCCCGGGTCGCCGCCGACGAGGATCGCCGAGGCCTCGACCAGCCCGCCGCCCAGCACCCGGTCGAATTCCTCGATCCGCGACATCTTGCGCGGCGGCGGCGCCTCCTCGGTGGCAAGATCGGTGAGCGGCACGGTGCGGCCCTTGCCGGTCAGCGCCTTGGCGCCGCCCGAGGACAGCGGCGCCTCCTCGACGATCGAGTTCCAGGCGCCGCAGGCGTCGCAGCGGCCGTTCCATTTCTTGTGGATCGCGCCGCAGGCGGTGCAGGTGAAGGTCGTCGAGGGGGCTTTGGCCATGCCGCCTTCCTGCCAAAGCCGCCCCGCCGGCGCAAGGTCGCCCGCGACCGCCGTCCCGCGACTGCCCTTCTGCGGTGACCGTCCCGCCCCGACGCCGGCACCCGGCCTGCGTCTGCCGCGGGCGGCCGGGGTGTCGCCTGGGTCCCGGGCGCGGGCGGCGGGTGGGGCGCGGAACGGCGGGGGACGGCGGCCACGGGCCGTCGTGCGCGCCCCGTTTCTCGGATCAGCCGCCCGGGTCAGCCGCCCGGGTCAGCCGGTCAGCAGCGACGGCTCGCGGCGCGCGGCGCAGGCCTCGCGCGGGCAGACCCGGCAAGTCGAGCCGACGCCGAGGTCGCCGGGCTCGGCCGGACCGTCGAGCGGGAACAGCAGCATCCCCGCCTCGACCACCGGCGGGCCGTCGAAGCCCTCGGGCCAGCGCGTCTCGCACAGGGCATAGGCCAGAAAGCGCGCGGGCATCCGGCCGGCCATCTCGACCGTGGCGCGCAGGGGCTGCCCCGGCCGGATCAGCGCGAGGTAGAGCGGCCAGAGCGGACAGGCCGCGCCGAAGCGGGGCAGGGTGAAGCCCTCGACCGGGCGGCGCAGCGTCGGCGTGCCCGAGCCGTCGCACAGCACCAGCCCCGGCGCGGGATCGGCCAGCGCCGCGAGCCGGCGGAACACCGCGAGCGGCGCCGCGCCGAACCGCGCGGCAAGGCGCCCGGGATCGGGTCCGATCTCGGCCAGCGCCCGGCGGAAGGCGGGCTCGGGCAGGGCCAGCGCCTCGGCCTCGGCCCGGGCAAGCCAGCCGCGGGCCAGCGCGCGCGCCTCGGGGCTCGTCAGCTCGGGCGCGGTGCGGATCCGGGTCTCGGCATCGCCCCCGCCGTCATTGCCTTCGCCGTCCTGCTTCCCGCCGTCCCCGCCGTCCGCGGCTTCGGGTCGGCCGTCGTGGCGGGCGATCCAGGCCTCCAGCTCCTCCTGCGGCGAGCGCAGCTCGGTCGCCTCGTCGCTGCCGGCGTCGAGATAGGCCACCAGCGCCTCGGCGGCATGGGCGAGGCGCTCGCCGTCGTCGTGCAGGTTGGCATGGAAGCGGGCGCGCCAGTCGGGGTCGATGTCCTCGGTCTCGGCCAGGATCGCGGCGGTCGAGCGCACCGAGGTCACCGCCGAGAGCACGTCATGCAGGCTTGCCGACAGCCGCGGGTCATGCGCCAGCCGCTCGCCCAGCGCATCGGCCAGCCGCTCGAGCGCGCCGACGCGTTCCTGCCGTTCGGCCAGCAGCGCCGCCCAGCCGGGGTAGCGGCCGGTGAATTCCTCGATCCGGTCCAGCTCGGGCGGCGGCGGCGCGGTGCCGGCAGGGTCCGGGCGCTCGGCCGCCGCGGCAAGCCGCAGCGCGTCGTAAAGCCGGCTTTCGGCCCCCTCGGCGAGGATCGCGGGCTCGGTCTGCAACGCCGCCGCGAGCCGGATCAGCAAGGGCTCGGACACCCGGCGGCGATTGTGCTCGATCAGGTTCAAAAGCGCGGGCGACACCTCGACGCTGCGCGCAAGCTCGGCCTGTTTCAGCCCCAGCTGCGCGCGGCGTTCGCGGATGCGGGTGCCGGTGAGGGCGGCGCGGGGCATGGGGTCTCGGGGTCCTCGGGGATCGCGGGGGCGACGGGCGGATCTTGGGCGGCAGTCTGGACAGGCAGTCTGGCAGCGAAGGCGCTGCGGGGCAACCGGCCGCGCGGGCGGGCCGCCGCAGAGGGGGCGCTGCCCCCGCCCCTGCGGGGCCCCCCGGGATATTTGGGCAAAGTCGAGGACAGGGGCGGAGAAGCGGTGCCGTAGAGCTGGGGCGATGGCCGAGGCCAAGGTCCGGGGGCGAGCATGCGGGTCGAGCGCCGGGGTCGAGCGCCGGGGGCGGCGACGGGCGCGCGCTGCGGGCGCGGCGCCGTGGGCATCGGGCGGGAGATCTGTGACGGACCCGGGTGGGGGTCCGCGGGTCTGGGCGACGCCGCGCCGCATCGCGGCATTTTTAGCGGGCGCCCCGGGTGACAGCCGCTGGCGATGCCCTATCCTAGGGGCGATGGCCCGGCAGGGGCGAGGACACGGAGCATGCATGGACCAGCCGCTGGACGAGATTCTGACCGAAGAGGTGCAGCAGGTGGCCACCCGGCTGACCGGCTGGATGCCGGACTGGGCGGCGTCGATCCTGATCCTAGTCGCCGCGGCGCTCGCCGGCGTCGTGATCTGGCGGATCCTGAACCGGATCCTGACCCGCGCCGTCGCCGGGCGCGACCTGTTCTGGCGGTCGCTCGTGCAGCGCGGGGTGATGCCGTTCCGGATGATGTTCGTGCTGATGGCGCTCGGCTTCGCCACCACCGCGCTCGCGCCGCTGGCCGAGCGGCCCGAGGCGATCATCCAGCGGCTGGTCGGCATCGGCTTCATCGTCTGCATTGCCTGGATCTGCCAGACGGCGCTCTACATCTGGACCACGATCCACCTGCGGCGCTTCTCGCTCGACAGCGAGGACAACTGGCTGGCGCGCAAGCACATCACCCAGTCGAAGATCCTGATGCGGGTCGCCCACATCCTGATCGTGCTGATCACCATCGCCGCGGTGCTGATGACCTTCGAGCCGGTGCGGCAGTACGGCGTGTCGCTGCTGGCCTCGGCCGGTGCCGCGGGCCTCGTCGTCGGCCTGGCGCTGCAGCCGGTGCTGAAGAACCTGTTCGCGGGCATCCAGCTGGCGATCACCCAGCCGATCCGCATCGACGACGCGCTGATCGTCGAGGGCGAGTGGGGCAATGTCGAGGAGATCACCTCGACCTACGTGGTGGTCAAGGTCTGGGACTGGCGCCGGCTGATCATTCCGCTGAGCTATTTCATCGAGCAGCCGTTCCAGAACTGGACCCGCGACAGCTCGGAGCTGATCGGGATGGTGATGCTGTATCTCGACCACTCGGCGCCGGTCGAGAAGATCCGCGACAAGGGGCTGGAGATCGCGAAGTCGTCGCGGCTGTGGAACGGCAAGGTCTATGCGCTGCAGGTCACCGATTTCAAGGAGCGCACGATGGAGGTGCGGGTGCTGGCCTCGGCGCGCAACGCGGCGCAGACCTTCGACCTGCGCTGCGAGATGCGCGAGAAGCTGATCTCGTACATCCAGAAGGAGATGCCGCACGCGCTGCCGCGCACCCGCGAGGAGATCGCCGCGATCTCGGCGCGCAGCGCGCTGGCCGCCAACGGCCTTGCCACGCCCGAGCCGCAGTACGACGGCTGACCCAGGGCGTGGCGGGCCGGCGCGGTCAGCCCAGCATCCAGCCCAGCGCGCCGATCACCGCGAGGCCGGCGGCGAAGACCGCCCAGTGCAGCAGCGTCTCGCGCCGGCTGCGCGCGTCGGGGCGCGCGCCGGCGCGGCGGCAGGGCAGGCAGCGCGCTTCGCCGGGGTCGAGGTCGTTGCCGCAGTCGGGGCAGGGCCGGGCCGCGGCCGGCGGGGTCTGCCCCCGCGGTGGCGGCGGCGGCGCGGGCTCTTTCGGCATCTGGATCATGCGCGCGAGGTTGCCGCCCGGCGCGGCACGTCGTTCCTTGCGGCGCGCGGCGGCGCGCAGCATCAGGCTTGCGGCGCCGACAAGCGGCAAGAGCCCGGTCAGCGCGGCGGGATGGAAGCTCATGGTGTCTCTCCGTGACGGGAACCGGCGCCGGCGGGAGTGCCGGGCGCCAAGGATCGGGTCAGGACAGGCGGGGCGGTGCCCGGGCGCTGGCGGCGCCGGTCTGCGGCACCGGGCGGGCCGGCGGCGCCGCGGGGGCGGCCGCGACCCGGCGCGCGAGGGCGCGGGGCGGAACGGGCGCCGCGCTGCCCGGCAGCAGCGCCGGCGGACGGGCGCCGTCGGGCTCGGCCTTGGCGACGGCGGCCATGACCCGCGCCGGGGCGGCGAGGGCGGCGATCTCGGGCCGGGCGAGCTTGGCCGGGCCCGCCTCGGCCGGGCGCGGCGCGGCCGGGGCGGCCAGCGCGAAACCGGCCAGTGCCGCGGCGGCGACCAGCCGGCGGAGGAACAGGGACAGGTGAAGGCGCAGGCCCGGCGTCATCGGCGCAGGATCGCAGGTCGGCCGGGGGGCGGCAAGGGGGCGCGACACGCGGGGGGCTGCGGGCGGGCGCGACGGAAAGGGGGCGCGACGGCAAAGGGGGCGGCCCGGCCGGACCGCCCCCCCCGTTTTCACGTCGCGGCCGCGTCGCGCCGCGTCGCGGTCACTTCAGCGCTTCGTCGGTGATCTCGAGCGTGTAGGCGCCCTCGGGTTCCTTCGAGATCACGGGGTCCGAGCCGCCGGCCAGCAGGATCTTCACCGTGCGCTCGTAATCGGCCGGGTCCAGCGCGCCGTCCGAGCCTGCGGTCAGCTTCGCCACCTCGGCCATCATCCGCTTCTGGTGCTCTTCGGTCTGGGCGCCGGTCTCGTCGTTGTCCAGGACGATCATCGCCGCGTCGTCGGGATGCTCCTCGGCCCATTTCCAGCCCTTCATCGAGGCGCGGACGAACTTGACCATCTTCTCCTTGAAGGCGGGATCGGCGAGCTTGTCCTCCATCACGTAGAGCCCGTCCTCGAGCGTGGCCACGCCCTCGTCCTCGTACTTGAAGGTCACGAGGTCGTCGGGGCTGATGCCGGCGTCGATCACCTGCCAGTATTCGTTGTAGGTCATGGTCGAGATGCAGGCGGCCTGCTTTTGCAGCAGCGGGTCGACGTTGAAGCCCTGCTTGAGGACCTCGACCCCCTCGGGCCCGCCGTCGGTCGGGATGCCGAGCGTGCCCATCCAGCTGAGGAACGGGTATTCGTTGCCGAAGAACCACACGCCCAGCGTCTTGCCCTTGAAGTCCTCGGGCGAGGTGATGCCGGTCTCCTTCAGGCAGGTCAGCATCATGCCGGAGGACTTGAAGGGCTGGGCGATGTTGACGAGCGCCAGCCCCTTCTCGCGCGCGGCGAGCGCCGAGGGCATCCAGTCGATGATCACGTCGGCACCGCCGCCGGCAAGCACCTGGCTCGGCCCGATGTCGGGACCGCCCGGCTTGATGGTGACGTCGAGCCCCTCCTCGTCGTAGAAGCCCTGGTCCTCGGCGACGTAGTAGCCGGCGAACTGGGCCTGGGTGACCCATTTCAGCTGCAGCGTCACCGCCTCGTCGGCCAGCGCCGGGCCCGCGATCAGCGCCGCGAGCGCGGCGGGTACAAGCATCTTCATGTCCGTGGTCCTCTCCGTTGGATGGGCCGCCGGATGTGCCTCCGGTCGGCGCCGGTTTGCCTCAGCCCCGCGCCCTCTGCGCGGGATGCCAGAAGGTGAGCGCACGCTCTATCAGCGCGAGCGCCCCGTAAAATCCCGAGCCCGCCAGCGCCGCGACCCAGATCTCGGCCCAGACCATGTCGAGCGCGAGCCGCCCGACCTCGGTCGAGATCCGGAACCCCATGCCGCGGGTGGGCGAGCCGAAGAACTCGGCCACGATCGCGCCGATCAGCGCCAGCGTCGAGGCGATCTTGAGCCCGTTGAAGATGAAGGGCAGCGCGGCCGGAAGGCGCAGCTTCCACAGGCCCTGCGCCCAGCTCGCGCCCCAGGTCGCCATCTGGTCGCACGCGAGCCTGTCGGTCTGGCCCAGCCCTGCGACGGCATTCACCAGCACCGGGAAATAGACCATGACCACGACGACGGCGGCCTTCGACTGCCAGTCGAAGCCGAACCACATCACCAGGATCGGCGCCACGCCGACGATCGGCAGCGCGGCCATGAAGCTGCCGACGGGCAGCAGCCCGCGCTTGAGGAAGTCCGAGCGGTCGATGGCGATCGCGGTCGCCACCGCGGCGCCGCAGCCGATCGCCCAGCCCGAGAGCGCGCCCTTCAGGATCGTCTGCACGAAGTCGCCCCACAGCACCGGCAGCGCGCCGGCGAAGGTGGCCGCGATCGCGCTGGGCGGCGGCAGGATCACCGGGCTGACCGCCAGCCCGCGCACGACCCCTTCCCACAGCACCAGCACCGTGGCCCCGAACAGCGCCGCCACCGCCACCTGCCCGGCGCGCCGGCGCGACAGCGGGCCGCGCGCGATGCGCAGCGCGGCCCAGGTGCAGCCCGCCCAGACGACCGCCGCGGCCAGAAGCCAGCTCATCGCCGCATCCCCATCCGTCCCAGCACCAGCCGCTCGGTCGCCGCCACCAGCGCCACCAGCCCCGCCGCCAGCACCGCGGCGGCGACCAGCGCGGCCCAGATCTGCACCGTCTGCCCGTAATAGCTGCCCGACAGCAGCCGCGCCCCCAGCCCCGAGGTCGCGCCCGCCGGCAGCTCGCCCACGATCGTGCCCACCAGCGCCGCGGCCACCGCCACCTTCAGCGAGGCGAAAAGCCACGGCATCGAGGCCGGCAGCCGCAGCTTCCAGAACAGCTGCCCCCGGCTCGCGTTCCAGGTCGCCATCTGGTCAAGCTGCATCGGCTCGGGCGCGCGCAGCCCCTTCACCATGCCGACGACCACGGGGAAGAACGACAGCCAGCCCGCGATCACCGCCTTCGGCAGCAGCCCGGAAACCCCCACCGAGTTCAGCACCACGATCACCATCGGCGCGATCGCCAGCACCGGGATCGTCTGGCTCGCGACCGCCCAAGGCATCACCGACAGGTCCATCGCGCGCGAATGCACGATCCCCACCGCCAGCAGCAGCCCCGCCACCGTCCCGATGCCGAACCCCGCCGCCGTCGCCGACAGCGTCACCCAGCCGTGCCACAGCAGGCTGCGCTTCGATCCCGGCCGCGTCGCGACGACGGTCTTCCACAGCTCGGCCCCGACCTGGTGCGGCGCCGGCAGCTTCGGGCGCTCCTGCACCATCGTGTCGTTGACGATGTCGACGATCGTCAGCTCGCGCCCCTCGCGCGCCGCCTGGTCCAGCGTCCACTGGCTGTTCATCCAGGCCGCCGCCCCGTACCAGGCGACGATGATCGCCGCCACGACCGCGAGCACCGGCAGCACGTGTCTCACGTCGCGGCCCCCTCGACTTTGTCCAAATATCCCGGGGGTGAGGACCGCAGGTCCGAGGGGGCAGCGCCCCCTTGCTGATCAGACCGCATCGCCGTGCCCCGCCCTCAGGCCCTCGCGCACGCGGTGCGCGATCGCGATGAATTCCGGGCTGTCGCGGATCTCGAGCGGCCGCTCGCGCGGCAGCGGGCTGTCGATCACGTCGGTGATCCGCCCCGGGCGCGGCGACATCACCACGATCTTGGTCGACAGGTAGACCGCCTCGGGGATCGAATGGGTGACGAAGCCGATGGTCTTGCCGGTCCGCGCCCAAAGCTTCAGCAGCTCCTCGTTCAGCCGGTCGCGCACGATCTCGTCGAGCGCGCCGAAGGGCTCGTCCATCAGCAGGATCTCGGCGTCGAAGGCCAGCGCCCGCGCGATCGAGGCGCGCTGCTGCATGCCCCCCGACAGCTGCCAGGGGAATTTCGACGCGAAGCCCTGAAGCTCGACCAGCTCGAGCACCCTGCGCACCCGCTCGGCCCGCTCGGCGCGGGGAAAGCCCATGATCTCCAGCGGCAGGCGGACATTGCCGGCGATGGTGCGCCAAGGGTACAGCCCCGCGGCCTGGAACACGTAGCCATAGGCGCGCCGGCGCCGCGCCTCGTCGGGCGGGACGCCGTTGACGCTGAGCGTGCCCTCGGTCGGCTGCTCGAGCGCGGCGACGCAGCGCAGGAAGGTGGTCTTGCCGCAGCCCGAGGGGCCGATGAAGCTGACGAACTCGCCCGGGCCGATCGTCAGGTCGACATCCTTGAGCGCATGGACCGGCCCGTCGGCGGCGTGGAAGGTCAGGCCGAGCCGTCGCGCCTCGATCACCGGGGCGCTCATGGCGCGGTCTCCAGCCCGGCGGCGGCGAGCGCGTCGCGGAACTCGGCCTCGGCTTCGGGCGCGAGCGGCCGGATCGGCAGCGGCGGGATCGCGCGCCCCAGGCCCAGCATCGCCACCGCGGCGTGCACGCAGCGGAAGCTCGTGTGGCGGCGGAACGCCTCCCAGACCGGAGCGAGGCGGGCGTCGATGGCGGCAAGCCGCCCGGCATCGCCCCGCGCCGCCCACATCTCGGCCGCGACCGCCGGGAAGGCCCCCGCCAGCACCGAATACCAAGCATCGGCCCCGGCGCCGAGCGCGGCCGCGATCGTCATGTCGCCGGAATAGCCCAGCGAGAAGCCGGCGGGCACCGCGGGACGCAGCCGGGCGATCTGCGCCGCGACATCGCCGTCGGCCGGGGCGGGGTTCTTCACCGCCGCGACCCGCGGGATCGCCGCCAGCCGCGCCAGCAGCGCCTCGGTCACGGTGAAATGCGTGGTCGTCGGGTTGTTGTAGACGCAGACCGGCAGCCCGGTCGCGCCGGCGACCGCCGCCACCAGCCCCGCGACCTCGTCCTCGGTCAGCGGCAGGTACGAGACCGGCGCGACCAGCAGGCCCGCGGCGCCCGCGGCCTCGGCCACCCTGGCATTCGCGATCGCCTCGTCCTGGCGCAGCGCGCCCACGCCCGCGATCACCGGCACGCCGCCCGCCGCCTCGACCGCCGCGGCGAGCGCGCGGGCGCGCTCGGGCACGGGCAGGTAGACATAGGCGCCGGTCGAGCCCAGCACCCCCAGCGACTGCACGCCCGCCGCGGCCGCCCGCGCGACCAGCCGGCCCAGCGCATCGGTGTCGACCCGGCCCGCGGCATCGGCCGGGGTGACGGGGAAGGCCGAAAGGCCGAGGAATGCCGCCGTCATCACACCGCCCTCATCAGCCCGCCATCGACGCGCAGGTTCTGCCCGGCGATATAGCCGCCCTCGGCCGACAGCAGGAAGGCGACCGTGCCCGCGATCTCGTCGGCGCGGCCATAGCGGCCCATCGGCACCTGCGCGCGGCGCTCGTCGCGCTCGGGCAGGCTGTCGATCCAGCCGGGCAGCACGTTGTTCATCCGCACGCCCTTGGGCGCATAGGCATCGGTGACCAGCTTGGTGAAGGCCGCAAGTCCCGCGCGGAACACGCCCGAGGTCGGGAACATGTCCGACGGCTCGAACGCCCAGGCGGTCGAGATGTTGACGATCGCGCCCGCGCCCTGCGCCACCATCTGCGGCACCACCAGCCGCACGGGCCGGATCACGTTCATCAGGTAGGTCTCCATCCCCTGGTGCCAGTCGTCGTCCGACAGCTCCAGCACCGGCCCGCGCGGCCCGTGCCCGGCCGAGTTCACCAGCGCGTCGATCCGCCCCCAGCGGTTCAGTGCCCCGGCGACCAGACGCGCCAGCGCCTCGGGGTCGAGGTTCGAGCCGGTGACGCCGAAGCCGCCCAGCGCGTCCCCCAGCGCCTCGCCGCGCCCCGAGGCCGACAGCACCCCCACGTGGTAGCCGTCGGCGGCGAGCCTGCGGGCACAGGCCGCGCCCATGCCCGAGCCTCCGGCGGTGATCAGCGCAACCTTGGTCATTCTCTCGTCGTCCTGTCGTGGTCTTTTCCGTTCCCAGCCGCCGCGCTTGGGCGCAGGATCGCGGGCAGGGACCGGCATAGGGGAGGCAAGCGCCGTGACATCATGTCAGAAGATCAGTCCGTCGGGCAGCTACGACGGCAAGCAGGGGTTCACCTATCTCGAGGGCATCTCGCGCGAGCGGATGGGGGCGCAGGCGATCTGCATGCACCTGCTGACGATCCCGCCCGGCGGGCGCGCGAAGGCGCATCTGCATGCCGGCCACGAGACCGCGATCTTCGCGGTCTCGGGCGCGACGGTGATGTACTGGGGCCCGCGGCTCGAGCACCGGATGGAGATCGCGGCGGGCGAGCTGCTCTACATCCCCGCCGGCATGCCGCACCTGCCGATGAACCCCGGGCCCGACCCCGCGGTGGCGGTGATCGCGCGCACCGACCCGCACGAGCAGGAAAGCGTCGTGCTGCTGCCCGAGCTCGAGGCGCTGGTGCCCTGATCCCGCCGGCGCCATCGCGCGCTCAGACCCCGCTGGCGGGAATGCCCGCGCGCACGACGGGGCGCGGCGCGGTGACCTGCTTCCAGGCGCTCAGCGCCTGGCTGACCGCACCGCGCGGCGGGCGGGCGACGAACTTGCCGTGGCCCTCGCGGCTGGCCATCCTGCCCTCGGTCACCGCGACATGGCCGCGCGACAGGGTGAAGCGCGGCAGGCCGGTGACCTCGATCCCCTCGAAGACGTTGTAGTCGATCGCCGACTGCTGGCTGGCGGCCGCGATCGTCTTCCTGGCCTTCGGGTCCCAGACCACCAGGTCGGCATCGGCGCCGACCAGTACCGCGCCCTTCTTCGGATAGACGTTCAGGATCTTGGCGATGTTGGTCGAGGTGACGGCGACGAATTCGTTCATCGTCAGCCGCCCGGTGCCCACGCCCATCGTCCACAGCACCGGCATCCGGTCCTCGAGCCCGCCGGTCCCGTTCGGGATCCTGGTGAAGTCGCCGACGCCATAGCGCTTCTGCGCGGTGGTGAAGGCGCAGTGGTCGGTGGCGACGCAGCTGAGCGAGCCGCTGGCAAGCCCGGCCCAGAGGCTGTCCTGGTGCGCCTTGTTGCGGAACGGCGGCGACATCACCCGGCGCGCGGCGTGGTCCCAGTCCTTGTGGGCATATTCGCTCTCGTCCAGCACCAGGTGCTGCACCAGCGGCTCGCCCCAGACCCGGCGGCCCAAAGCGCGCGCGCGCCGGATCGCCTCGTGGCTCTCCTCGCAGCTGACGTGCACGACATAAAGCGGCACCCCCGCCATGTCGGCGATCATGATCGCGCGGTTGGTGGCCTCGCCCTCGACCTGGCTCGGGCGGGAATAGGCATGGCCCTCGGGGCCGGTGTTGCCCGCCGCCAGCAGCCGGGCCGACATCTCGGCGACGATGTCGCCGTTCTCGGCATGCACCATCGGCACCGCGCCCAGCTCGGCGCAGCGGCGGAACGAGGCGAACATCTCGTCGTCGTTCACCATCAGGCTGCCCTTGTAGGCCATGAAATGCTTGAAGGTGTTGATGCCGCGCTCGGTCACGGCCTTCATCTCGTCGAAGACCTGCTCGCCCCACCAGGTCACCGCCATGTGGAAGCTGTAGTCGCAATGCGCGCGCGCGGCCTTGTTGTCCCACATCTTCAGCGCGTCGAGCAGGCCCTCGCCGGGGGCGGGCAGGGCGAAGTCGACCACCATCGTCGTGCCGCCCGCCAGCGCCGCGCGGGTGCCGCTGTCGAAATCGTCGGCCGAATAGGTGCCCATGAACGGCATTTCCAGATGCGTGTGCGGGTCGATCCCGCCGGGCATGACGTAGCAGCCCGCGGCATCGAGCACCTCGTCGCCCTTCAGGCCGCGGCCGATCCCGACGATCTGCCCCGCCTCGATCAGCACGTCGGCCTCGTAAGTCAGATCCGCCGTGACGATGGTGCCGCCCTTGATCACAGTGCTCATGGCTGTTCCCGCTTTCGCATTGGCTCAAATATCCCGGGGGTCCGGGGGCGGCGCCCCCGGCGGCCCGTCTCAGCTCACCACGCCCGCCGTCTCGAGCACGGCATGGAACAGCACATCCGTCCCCGCCGCCGCCCAGTCGGGGCTGATCTCCTCGGCCTCGTTGTGCGAGATGCCGTCGACGCAGGGGCACATGATCATCGTCGCCGGCGCCACCTTCGCGGCCCAGCAGGCGTCGTGGCCGGCGCCCGAGATGATGTCCATGTGGCTCAGCCCCAGCCGCTCGGCCGCGCCGCGCACGGCGCCCACCAGCTCGGGCGCGAAGGTGACGGGGTCGAAATGCCCCACCGGCTCGACCGCCATCCCGACGCCGAGGCTGCGGCAGATCACCGCCGCGCCCTCCTCGATCTGCGCCCGCATCCGGTCGAGCTTGTCCTGGTCGGGCGAGCGGATGTCGACGGTGAAGACCACCGCCTCGGGGATCACGTTGCGCGAGTTCGGGGTGAAGGTCATCTGCCCGACGCCGCCCACCGCGCCGGGCTGGGCATCCATCGCCACCCGCTGCACCAGCTCGAGGATCCGCGCCATCGCCAGGCCCGCGTTCACCCGCATCTCCATCGGGGTCGAGCCGGTGTGCGCGGCGCGCCCCGTCAGCGTGAATTCCAGCCACCACAGCCCCTGGCAATGGGTGACGACGCCGATGTCGCGGCCCTCCGCCTCGAGGATCGGGCCCTGCTCGATGTGCAGCTCGTAATAGGCGTGCATCCGGCGCGCGCCGACCTCCTCGTCGCCGCGCCAGCCGATCCGCGCCAGCTCCTCGCCGTAGGTCCTGCCCTCGAGGTCCTTGCGCGCATAGGCGTAGTCCTGGCTGTGCACCCCGGCGAAGACGCCCGAGGCCAGCATCGCCGGCGCGAAGCGCGCGCCCTCCTCGTTGGCCCAGTTCGTCACCACGACCGGGTGCCTCGTGCGGATCCCGAGGTCGTTCATCGTGCGCACGACCTCGAGCGCGCCGAGAACGCCCAGCACGCCGTCGAACTTGCCGCCCGTGGGCTGGGTGTCGAGATGGCTGCCCATGTAGACGGGCAGGGCATCGGGGTCCTCGCCCGCGCGGGTCGCGAACATCGTGCCCATCGTGTCGGTGCCCATGGTCATGCCCGCGGCCTCGCACCACTGCGCAAACAGCGCGCGGCCCTCGGCATCCTCGTCGGTGAGGGTCTGGCGGTTGTTGCCACCCGCGACGCCGGGGCCGACCTGCGCCATCGCCATCAGGCTGTCCCAGAGGCGCGCGGAATCGATGCGGAGGTTCTCTCCGGGTGCTGGCATGTCGGTATCTCCCTGCCGGGGCGCCCCGATCTGTCGCCGGGGTCTGCCTTGCGGCGAATCCTGTGTTGACCGTATGGTCAGGTTTAACGCTACACGCCGCGACGCGGCGGTCAAGCGCCTTCGGCCGCCCATTGGCAAGGGCGGGCTGGAGGTGGCGGGCACGGCCGCCGGCGGTGCAGGGGGCGGGCCATGGGCCGGGATGCCGTTCGCCGTGCCGGGGGCATGTTCCGGCGACGGCGGGCGGCGCGCCACGGGAGGCGCCGGGGGGCGCGGAGGGCAGGCAGGAATGCAGGCAGGAACGGGGACAGGACGGATGCAGACGGGGGACGACACCACGGCAGAGGCCGCGACCGTGCCGGGGCGGCGCGAGGCCAACCGGCGCGAGATCGAGGGCCAGATCCTCGCCGCGGCCGAGCAGGTGTTCGCCGAGGCGGGCTTCGGCGGTGCGACCATGCAGCTGATCGCCGACCTCGCGGGCCTGCCGAAGGCGAACCTGCACTACTACTTCCCCACCAAGGAGGCGCTCTATCGCCGGGTGGTCGAGCGGATCTTCCTGATCTGGCTGCAGGCGGCCGAGAGCTTCGACGCGGCCGAGGGGCCGGCGGCGGGCATCGGCGGCTACATCGACGCCAAGATGGAGATCTCGCGCCGGTACCCGGCCGGCTCCAAGGTCTGGGCGGCCGAGGTGATGCACGGCGCGCCGGTGATCCAGGACTACCTCGAGACGACGCTGCGCGACTGGAGCGAGGACCGCCAGGCGATGATCCGCGCCTGGATCGCCGAGGGCCGGATGGCGCCGGTCGATCCGCGCCACCTGCTGTGGATGATCTGGGCGACGACCCAGCACTACGCCGATTTCGGCCACCAGATCGAGGTTCTGAATGGCGGCCCGCTCAGCGATGCCGACTGGCAGGCGGCCAAGGACAGCGTGCGGGGGATGATCCTGCGCGGGCTCGGCCTGACCCCCTGAAGCGCCCGCTTCCCCTTCAGGCCGCCACCGCGCCCGCCACCGGGCCGGACGCCACCCGACTGCCCGAGAGCGATCCCGACCGTCAGGTGGCCCGCGCCACTGTCCGGGGAGGATCCCGAGCGCTCCTGGCCTGTCGCCCCGAGGCAGCTGCCGTGCTTGCCGGCCGCTACCCGACGGGCTGCCGAGTGATGCCGACTGGCAGGCGGCCAAGCAAAGCCGCCATATGGCCGCCGCCAGTGTCCGGGGAGGCTCCCGCACGGGCTCGGCCCGGTCCAAGGCGCGGGCGCCGCCGCGGTGACGACACGGTGGCCCTCCGAGCGATGCTGACGGGCAGGCCGCTCGACACTGCCTGTGGGGAATGATCCTGCGAGGGTTTGGGCTGTCGCCCGAGGCGCCGGCGGTCCTTGTCGGCGACGACACGGCGACACGGCGACACGGTGACACGGCGGCTCGCCGAGCGATGCCGAGCGGGAGGTGGCCGGGGAGAGTGCTCGGGGAAGATCCCGTACGGACTCGGCCCGGTGCTCCGGGGGAGCTGGCACCGCCGCGGTGACCACACGGGCGCCCGGCGAGCGGTGCCGACGGGCAGGCGCCTCTGGACAGCGTGCGGGGGATAAGGCTGCGCGGGCTTGGCCTGCCAGAACCACCCGCGGACCCTGCCGGCCGCCGCCTCGGTCGCCACTGGGCTGCCCGAGAGCGGTTCCGACCGTCAAGTGGCCGCGACAATCTCCGGGGAGGATCCGGCATGGGCTTGGCCCAGTGATCCGAGGCGCGGGCGGCGTTCGGGGGAGCAGCCGCGGCGGCAGTACGGAAGCCCGTCCGGCGATGCCGACTGGCGGGTGCCCGGGGACGGGCCCGGGAGGACCATCCTGCTTCTGTCGATCTGTCGACCTGTCTATCCGGGGCGCCGGCGGGGCTTGTCGTCTGCGATACCGCGGCGACACGGCGGTCCGCCGAGCGGTGCCGACCGGCAGGTGGCCGGGGACTGCGTCCGGCGGATGATCCGGCGGGGGCCCGGCCTGTCGGCCAGGGCGCCTGCGGCGCTTGCCGGGCGCCGGCCGAGGCGCCACCATCGTTCTGTCGATGGGCGGGCGAGGGGGGCGGTGGTGCGCGGGATGATCAGGGAGATGTGCCGTATTGCCGTGCCGGCGGCGCTGGCGGCGCTGGCGGCTCTGGCCGGGAGCGCGGCCGTCGCGCAGGATGACGCCGCGATGGAGGTGCAGCGCTGCGTCTGGCGCTGCCTTGCCGACAGCCGCGACGCGACCGACCCCGCCTATCAGCAGTGCATCGACACCCGCTGCAACGAGCGGGTGCTCTTCGGCTCCTGGGGGCAGGGTCGCGACCCCGCGGCGCCGGCCGCGGTGGCGCCGCCGCCGCCCGGGCTGGTGCCCGGCTGGTCGCGTGGCCGCAGCCCGGCGCTGGGCGAAGGCGTGGTCTTCGCGCTGCCCTCGGGGGCGGCGATCGGGCTTGGGTGCAGCGGCCTGCCGGCGACGCCGCTCGCGCTGCGATGGACCGCGGGCCTGCTGCCCGGCGCGGCCGAGGCCGTGGCGGTGATCGGCGCGACGGCGGCGGTTCCGGTCACCGCCACGGCCGGGGCGGCGGTGGGCGATGCCTGCGCCCCGCCGCTGCGGGCGCTGCTGGCGGGGGCGACGATGGCGCTCGTGCCCGGGCGGGCGGTCGGGCAGCGGCCCGGCGGCGGGGTGGTGCTGCGCCGCCCCGACGGCGCGCAGATCGTGCTGAGCCTGCCCGAGGAGGCGCCGCGCCACGGCGGCACCGTGATCCCGACCGCCGGGGCGCTGGGCGCGCTGCGCCAGCAGGCGGCGGCCTGCACCGGTGCCGCGCTTCCCCGCTGCCCTCCCTGAACCCCGGGGGGGCGGGAGAGCCGCCCCTCGCAACGCTCCGATGCCATCGCGGCCCCCCGGCTGGCGCCCGCTGCCGCGTTGCATAAGACCGGTCGCTGGCCTAGCCTTGGTGGCCCGCATCCAGGACGACCGAGACCCGTGCCCGAAGACCAGCCCAGCGACGAGACCGCCGCGCCGGCCAAGGCGACCGCGCCGCACCCGCGCCGCCGCGCCACCCGCATCCAGAAGCGCAATACCGAGGCGATCCTCGAGGCCGCGCTCGAGGTGTTCTCGACCCATGGCTTCCGGGGCGCCACGCTCGACCAGATCGCGGATCATGCCGGGCTGTCGAAGCCCAACCTGCTGTACTACTTCCCCTCGAAGGAGGCGATGCATGTCGCGGTGCTGACGCGGCTGCTGGCGGACTGGCTCGCGCCGTTGCGGGCGATCGACCCGTCGGGCGAGCCGCGCGACGAGATCCTGGGCTACGTGCGCCGCAAGCTCCAGCTCAGCCGCGACTACCCGCGCGAGAGCCGTCTGTTCGCCAACGAGGTGCTGCAGGGCGCGCCGCGGCTGACCGGGATCATCGGCGGCGAGCTGAAGGCGCTGGTGGACGAGAAGGCGGCGGTGATCCGCGGCTGGATCGCCGAGGGCCGGATCGCGCCGGTGCATCCGCATCACCTGATCTTCTCGGTCTGGGCGCTGACCCAGCACTATGCCGATTTCGACGCGCAGGTGCGCAGCGTCCTCGGCCCGGTCGAGGGGCAGGACCCCTATCCCGAGGCCGGCCGGTTCCTCGAACATCTCTACCAGCGGATGCTCGCGCCGGGCGCTCCGGTCGGCGGGGCCCCCGGCGGGGGGGCGGAGGCCCCCTTTGCCGCGACCGGAGCGCCTGCGCCCGGCGCCCCCGGGGCGGGGTCCTGACCGCCACGCCATGGCGAATTCCGCGCGGGCTGGGGCGGTTTTTCGTTCCGCCCGTCGCTGCGCCTGCCGTGCAGGACCGGCCTTCCGGTCCCGGCCACCGGCTGGCCGGACGCGTCGCCTTGGCGCGCCGCGGGCCGCGCGGGGCCCGGCCGCTGCGACCGTCCGGCGCTGTCCGCGGTTCGGCCTGCCGGCGCCCGGCGTGAAGCGCCGCGATGTCTGTCACCGCAGGGCGGGCTAAGCCCTCTGGGCAGAGGGCGCATCCCGACGGGCAGGTCTGCCATCGGGTGGCAAGGCCCTGTCTGACCGGGCGGCGCGCGGTTGTCCGCGTCCGGGACGGCTCCCGCAGCCCTGCGGTCGGGCGCACGGTTTTCTCGTCCGTCGCGTCGTTGTGCCGGGTGCGGGGCGGGCTTGTTGGTGAGAGGGCTGCTTCGGCCGGACCCACTCATGGCGGGTGGGGCTGGTGGAAAGGCCACGCCCCGGTGATGCGCCCAGCCACGGGCCGATCCGCGGGCGTTGGCCGCTCGGTTGCCCGGCCATGGACCAGCCATCCGCAGCGATCCCGGGCACATGCCCTGTGCTGGGTCGCGTGACCGGGGGGCCATTCCGTGCGCCTTGCCTTTCTCATCCTTTGCCGCCTCACCCGAAGCCCCTGTCTCGGGACCGGAGAGAGGCCGGCGACAGGTGGGCAAGGCAAGGGTGGCAAGGCACGGGTGGCAAGGCACGGTTGGCCGGGCATCGCGACGCGGCCATCGGGGCCGGGGGCGCAGCCGCCCAGGGGCCGGATCCCGCTTCGGCCGGGGGCGGTCGGCCGCGTGGCGGGCTGGTCCGGCCGCGGGCGATCCGGCATGCTGCGCGCGACCATGGTGGGTTTTGACAGCCGCCCCGGCTTCGCGCGATAACGAAGCCGCGAGCGGCGCCTCGACACCGGTCCGGGAGGGGGCCGGCCGGGAGCCGCCGGGGGGAGCCGGGGGGGGAGGAGACGGATGCCAAAGCGCGTCCTGCTGATCGAGGATGAGCCCAACATCGCCGAGGCGATCCGCTTCCTGATGACCCGCGAGGGCTGGGAGGTCGCGATCCACGGCGAGGGCGCGGGCGCGCTCGAGGCGATCCGGGCCTTCGCGCCCGACGTGCTGGTGCTCGACATCATGCTGCCGGGGCGCTCGGGGCTCGAGCTGCTGTGCGACATCCGTGCGCCCGGGGCCACGGCCACGGCGGGATTGCCGGTGCTGATGCTCTCGGCGCGCGGGCAGGCGCGCGACCGCGAGGCGGCCGAGCGCGCGGGGGCCGACCGCTTCCTGTCCAAGCCCTTCGCCAATGCCGAGGTGGTCGAGGCGCTGCGCGCGCTGGCGGGGGCCTGAGGCTTGGCCGCGCCGCCCTCGCCGCGCCGCCGGCCGCTGTTCCTTGCCCGGCGCGGCTACCGGCGGCGGCGGATGATGGATGCGGCGCGGATGCTGCCGGTGGCGGCGCTGGGCCTGTGGATGCTGCCGCTGCTGTGGACGGCGCCCGGGCCGGGGGCGGCGACGCGGGTCATCCACCTGTTCGCGGTCTGGGGCGCGCTGATCCTCGGGGCGGCGATCCTGTCGGGACCGCTGCGCCGCGCGGCCGACAGCGACGATGCCTCCGGGTTGCCGCCGCCGTCCCCGCCATCCGGCCCCGCGGGGCCACCGTCGCGACCACCACCGCAACCACCGCCGCCGCCACCGCCGCGCGTCGGCACCGCGCCCGATTTCGCCGGGCCACCGTCCGGGCCGGCGGGGACCGCAGGCTCGGCCAGCGGCTCTGCCGCCGCCCTTCGGGACCCGGGCCCCTCGGCTGCGGCGGCCCATGGGGCGCCGGCCGGACGCGTCGCCGTCCCGGCGGCGATCCCCGGACCGGGCAGGTCGCCCGGGCGCTGGGCGCAGGCCGCGCGTCCGGCACGGCCCGGCGTCGCCGGGGGCGACGGGGGGGCCGAGGCCACGGCCGGTGCGGGCGGCCGGTGGTGTGCCGGATGGACAGGGGTGAAGACGGCGGCCCTCCGGCGCGCGGGGCACGGATCGTCGGCAGGGCGCCGGTCCGTGGCGCCCCGGCAGGCGGGTGGCTGCGGTCCGGCGCGGATCGCCGCGCCCCGGGCGCACCCCAAAGTGGCCGCACGCGCCGCAGGACCCGCGCCGCTTTGGCCGGGGCGATCCGGGACAGGCTCCGGCGCTGCAGGGGATGACAGGACCGGCGCCGATCGCCGGCCGGGCCGCGGGGCGGCCGTCTTGGCCACCCCGCGGTCCGGCAGGTGGGCCCGGGACGCGTCGCTGTCGGCGCGGGGGCCGGGCGGTCGCCGGGTGACCCCGCGGTCGGGCCCCCGGTCGGCCCCGTGGTCGGCACGGTGGTCGGCCCTCCGGTCGGCCCTGGGGCCGGGCGCGCCGGGCAGGCGGGGCGGCGATGGCGCGGGACCGTGCCGGGCCGGCGGGCGGACGGGGGCGGCGGGCTGATGGTGCCGTTCAACCAGCTGGTCGGGGTCTGCCTGCTTTACGTCCTGTTGCTGTTCCTGGTCGCGTTCTGGGCCGAGGGCGAGGTGCGCCGCGGCCGCGGCCGCTGGCTGCGCTCGCCGCTGGTCTACACGCTGTCGCTGTCGATCTACTGCACCGCCTGGACCTTCTACGGCGCCGTCGGATACGCCGCGCGCTCGGGGCTCGAATTCGTGACGATCTACCTCGGGCCGTCGCTGGTGGTCGCGGGGTGGTGGCTCCTGCTGCGCAAGCTGGTGCGGATCGGGCGGGTGCAGCGGGTGACCTCGATCGCCGACCTGATCTCGTCGCGTTTCGGCAAGTCGAACCTGCTGGGCGTCATCGTCACCCTGATCTGCGTCGTCACCGCCACCCCCTACATCGCGCTGCAGCTGCAGTCGGTTGTGCTGGCCTTCGACGTCTTCGCCGCCCCCGCGGTGGCGGGCAGCGGCGGCGCGGTCATGGGCATGCGCCTGCCCTCGGACAGCGCCACGACCTCGCTCTGGGTCGCGGGCGGGCTCGCGGTCTTCGCGATCCTCTTCGGCACCCGCAACCTCGATGCCAACGAGCGTCACAACGGCATCGTCACCGCCGTCGCGCTCGAGGCTGTGGTCAAGCTCGTCGCGCTCGTGGGCGTCGGGATCTTCACCGTCTGGGCCGTCGCCGACGGCCCGGGCGAGATCCTCGCCCGGCTCGAGACCGCCGACCCCGCCGCCTGGGTGCCGGCCCCGGGGCGCTGGGCGGGGCTGGTCATGCTGTCGGCCACCGCGGTGCTGACGCTGCCGCGGATGTTCCAGGTCATGGTGGTCGAGACCGGGGACGAGCGCCACCTGGCCACGGCGAGCTGGGCCTTCCCGCTCTACCTGTGCCTGATGAGCCTTTTCGTCGTGCCGATCGCGCTGATGGGGCTTGCGACCCTGCCGGCGGGGGCGAACCCGGACCTGTTCGTGCTGACGCTGCCGCTGGCGCAGGGGCAGGGCGGGCTGGCGATGCTGGCGTTTCTTGGCGGCTTCTCCTCGGCCACATCGATGGTCATCGTCGAGGCGATCGCGCTGGCGACGATGGTGTCGAACCACGTCGTGATCCCGTTGTGGCTGCGGCTGCGGCTGCATCCCTGGACCGGCGGGCGCGGCCGGGGGGCGCGGCCGCGCGGCGACCTGCGCGGGCTCGTGCTGATGGCGCGGCGGCTGTCGATCGCGGGGATCCTCGGGCTGGGCTACAGCTACCACGCGCTGTCGGGCGGGACCTCGGCGCTGGCGGCGATCGGGCTGATCAGCTTCGTCGGCGTGGCCCAGATCCTGCCGGCGCTGCTTGGCGCGCTCTACTGGCGCGGGGCCACGCGGGTCGGGGCGGCGGCCGGGCTGACCGCCGGCTTCGCGCTCTGGCTCTACACGCTGTTCCTGCCCTCGTTCGGGCCGGGCAGCCTGCTGCCGGCCACGCTGGTCGCCGCCGGCCCCTTCGGCATCGACTGGCTGCGGCCGCAGGCGCTGTTCGGGGTCACCGGGCTCGACCCGGTGCTGCATGCGCTGGTCTGGTCGCTGGCGGGCAACACCGCGCTCTTCTGCCTCGGCTCGCTGCTGAGCTTCCCCGCGCCGATGGAGCGGCTGCAGGGCGTGGCCTTCGTCAACGTCTTCGACCAGCCGCAGCCGCAGGGCGGCTGGTCGCGCACCGGCGCCGCCGCCGAGGACCTGCTGGCGATGGCGCAGGGCGTGTTGGGAAGCGCGCCGGCGCAGGACTTCTTCCAGGCCCAGGCCGAGGCGCAGGGCAAGGCGGGCTTCCTGCCCGATCCCACCCCCGATTTCATCGCCGCGCTCGAGACGCGGCTCGCGGGGTCGGTCGGCGCGGCCACGGCCCATGCGATGATCGGCCAGCTGGCCGAGGGCGCGGCGGTGACGGTGCGCGACCTGATGGCGGTCGCCTCCGAGGCGCAGCAGATCCTCGAATACTCGGCCGAGCTGGAACGCAAGTCGGCCGAGCTTGCGCGCACCGCCCGCGCCCTGACCGAGGCCAACGAGAAGCTCACCCAGCTGTCGGTGCAGAAGGACGCCTTCCTCAGCCAGGTCAGCCACGAGCTGCGCACGCCGATGACCTCGATCCGCGCCTTCGCCGAGATCCTGAAGGACGAGCTGGCGGGTGCGGCGGGGCCGTCGCACGCGGCGGGGATCATCCACGACGAATCGGCGCGGCTGACCCGGCTGCTGGACGACCTTCTGGATCTCTCGGTGCTTGAGCAGGGCGGCGTGCGGCTGCAGATCGCGCCGGCCAACCTGCACGACCTGATCGAGCGCAGCTTCCGGGCCGCCGCCGCGACCCGCCCCGACCGTGCCTTCCGCGTGGTCCGCGACCCGTCGGGCGAACATCAGGCGGTGATCACCGACGGCGACCGGCTGGTGCAGGTCTTCGTCAACCTGATCGGCAATGCCCGCAAGTACTGCGACGCGCCCGAGCCCGAGATCGCCATCGCCGCCCGGCGCCGCGGCGAGCGGCTGGAGATCGACGTGATCGACAACGGATCGGGCATTCCCGCGGACCGCCAGTCGATCATCTTCGAGAAATTCGCCCGTCTCTCGCCCGATCACCGCGCCGGCAGCGCCGGGCTCGGCCTCGCGATCTGCCGCGAGATCATGGACAGCCTCGGCGGCAGCATCGTCTATCTGCCGGGACAGGGCGGCACCGCCTTCCGCGTCAGCCTGCCGGTCCGCTGGCGCCCGCCACAGGGACAGGTTCAGGGCCAAGTCCAGGGCCAGCCGCAGGGCCATCCGCAGGTCCATCGCCCGGGCCAGCCGTCTGCGCCGCCGACGCCGCGCCGCCGCAAAACTGATCCCGCTCCGGGCCGGGGATAACGCCCCCGTAACCTTAGATATGGGACCCAAGGGGACGGTCGGGGCAGGAACAATGCGGGAATCACGAATGGACGGGGCAACAGCGGGATCGGTCATGCGCCGCAAGCTGGACGCCGGGCGCCGCCCGGAGGAAGCCTTCGTCATGACCACCGAGAAGGCGATGGGCCAGTCGATGACCCGTGCCGCGCAGGAACTGCTGTCGCTGCCGCTGCGGGTGATGCGCCAGCAGGAACATCGCGTGACGCTCGCCGACCTGCCCGAATTCCTCGAGGATCGGGCGCTGATGGCGCTGCTGAACGGGCCGGGCGAGGGGACGGGGCTGATGGTGGTGCCGCCGCCGATGCTTTCGGCGCTGATCGAGATGCGCACGATCGGCCGTCTGGCGGCGCAGATGCCGGCGGCGCGGCGGCCGACGCGCACCGATGCCACCATGGCCGCCGATTTCATCGACGCCTTCCTCGTCGCGCTCGAGGAATCGCTGGCCGGCACGCTCGAGCTGATCTGGGCCGGGGGCTTCCGCTACGGCTCGTATCTCGACGATCCGCGCCCGCTGCCGCTGATGCTGGAAGACGCGGCCTATCGCGCCTTCCGGTTCGAGCTTGAGTTCGGCCCCACCGGGCAGGCGCGGGCGGGCACCTGCCTGCTCGTGCTGCCGGCCGAGGGGCGGGGGCGGCACCTCGCGGTCGAGCGGCTGGCGGCCGAGCCGCGCGCCGCCGCCCCGGCCGAGGACCTGCAGGACTGGGCGCGACGGCTCGAGGCCGCGGTGCTCGAGGCGCCGGGGCTGCTGAACGGGGTGCTGGCCCGGGTGTCGCTGCCGCTCGGCCGGGTGCTGTCGCTCGCGCCCGGCCAGACGATCGAGCTTCCGGCCGGCGCGCTCGACGCCGCGCGGGTCGAGGGGCCGGGCGGCCGGCTGGTCGCCCGGGCGCGGCTTGGTCGCCAGCAGGGCCAGCGCGCGCTGCGGCTGGATCTTGCGACGAGCGGCGGCGGCGGGCCGATGGTGACCGCGATCGATGCCGCGTCCGACACGCTGATGCCGCTCTCGACCGGGGCAGGCGGGTGGGAGCCGCCGGACGAGGCGGGCGAGCCGGGCTGGCCCGGCCTGACCTGACGCGACCCGCGGCCGGGGCAGGGCGCGGGGGCGATCCGATAAAATTTTCCAATCCTGTTACGCAACCGCAACGGGTGGCGGCAAAACGAATCACCCCGGCGCAGAAATGTTGAGCCTCGGCCGCGCTGCGGTAGCATGTCTGAAAAAAGGGACGGAGAGGCATGGCATGACAGGCGACTACCTGGCCGCGATCCGCGACGGAATGGCAGAGATGATCCTGCCCGACGGCGCGAAGGCCCCGGACTTCACCCTCGATTTCGATTTTCCGCTGGACGGCGACCCCGTCACGAGCGGTGCGCCGCAACACCCCGCGCGAAGGCTCGGACCCGATTTCGGACCCGATTTCGGGCCGATGCCCGACATGGAGCCCGAGGCGGAGCCCGATCCGGTGCCCGCGCCGGTCCCCGAACCCGTGCTGCTCGCCGCGCCCGACCTGTCATGCCCCGCCGGCATCGACGGTTTCGCGGCCCTCTGCCGCGCGACGCTCGACGATGCCGCGACCGGGGCGCTGGTGATCGACCTCGGCGCGCCGCTGCCGGCGACGGCGCTTCCGCCCGATCTGCTGGCCGCCGCGGCGGATGTCGCGGCGACCGAGGCCGCGCTTTCGGCGCTGGTCGCGGTGCTGACCGGGGCGGGCAAACCGGTCGTCGCCCGCCTCGCCGGCACGGTCGCGGGCCCCGCGGCCACCGTCGCGCTGGCGGCCGAGCTGCGCGTCGCCGGGCCCAGCCTGCGCTTCGGCTTCCCTGAACACGCGCTGGGCCTCTTGCCGATGGGCGGGGCGCTGCGGCTGGCGGCGGCGCGCTGCGGCGCGGGCCCGACGCTGGAGGCCGTGCTCTCGGGGCAGCTCATCGGGCACCAAGCCGCGCAACAGGCCGGCTTCATCGAGATCGCCACCAGCTTCGAGCCCGCCTCGGCCGAGATCGCGGCCCGGCGGCTGATGGAAGAGGGCGGGGCTGCGATGTTGCAGGACCGCTGCGCGGCCCTCGCCGACCCCGAGACCTTCCTTGCGCAGGCTGCCGCCGCCCGGCAGGGGCCGCTCGCGCCCTTGGCCGAGGCGGCGATCGACGGCGTCGAGGCGGCGCTGCTGCTGCCGGCCCCGGCCGCGGACGAGATCGGGGCCGAGGCGCTCGCGGGGTTCGCGCGCATGCCGCAGGCGGCGGCCCTGCTGCGCCACGCCCGCAACCGCGCCCGCGACGCGCTCGCCGGGCCGGTGCCGGCGACGGTGGCGCTGGTCGGGGCCACGCCGGCCACGGCCGAGATCGCGGCGCGACTGCTGGCGGCCGATGTCGCGGTGACGCTCTGCGATCCCGATCTTGACCGGCTGCGCCTCGCGCTCGAGGCGGTGGCCGGCCTGCAGGACCGCGCCGTCGACGCGGGGACGATGACCGCGGCGGCCCGCGATCTCGCCTGGTCGCAGATCGGCGCCACGCTGGACCCCGCGACGCTGGCCGATATCGAGATCGCGCTGTCGGCCACCCCCGAGGCCGAGGCCGAGATCGGCCGGCTGCTGCCCGAGGGCCCGGTGCGCGCGGTGCTCGCCGCCGTGCCGGGCACGATCGCGGCGCTGTGCCCGAGCCTTGGCGCCGAGGGCGGCAGCCTGGTCGAGATCCTGCCTGGCCTGGGGCCGGAGGCGACGCTGCCGCGGCTGGCCGGGCTGGCCGAGGCGCTGGGGGCTGCCGCGGTGGTCCTGCCCGAGGGGCGGGCAGCGGCCTCGGTCCGGCTGCGGGTGGCGCTGTGGCGCGCCGCGGCCGATTGCCTGGCGCTTGGCGCGGCGCCGGCGGCGCTTGACGACGCGCTCGCGCGGGCGGGGATCGGCTGCGCGCCGGTGGCCGCGGCGCGGGCGCTGGGGCCCCGGGCGCTCGCGGCCCGGATCGCGGCGATGGGGCCCGCCCGCGGCCGCTTCCCCGAGCCGGGCTTCGCGCCGCTGTTCCGTGCGGGGGCGGCGGCAGAGGGCGCCGAGGCGCCGGCCGATGCCGCCCAGGCCGCCGAGGCCTGTCTTGCGGCGCTGGCGAACGAGGGGGCTCGGATGCTGGCCGACGGCTGTGTCGGCGATGCCGCGACCCTCGATCTCGTGGCCTGCGCGGCGCTGCGGATCACCCCGGAGATCGGCGGGCCCATGCTCTGGGCCGAGCGGCTCGGCGGCCGCAGCCGGCTTCTCGCGGCGCGCAACCTGCTGCGCGACCGCGCGGGCCTTCTGGCGCTTGGCCTTGGCGAGACCGCCGCCGCCTTCTGGGAACCGGCCCCGGCATGGGAGGCGGGGATCCGCGCGGGGAAGGGGTTCTAGCGCCGCCCCCGCGTGGGGGGGCGGAATCGCGGAAACGGGGTCGCGCGGGGCTCAGCCCAGCGCGATCCCCATCACCACCATCATCAGGCCCAGCACCGAGACCGCGAGCGCGCCGAGGTTGATCGCCACCGCGCGTTGCAGCCGCGCGCGCAGCGCCGCATCATCAAGCCCGGCACGCCGGTCGCGCGCGACCTGCGCCGCGGCCCACACGATCCCCGCCAGCCCCAGTGCCGAGACGACCGCCCCGGTCCAGATCATCCAGTCCATCGCCCGTCCCCCGGGAAGCCCTGCCGCGGGCCCATGCCCCGCCTCTGCGGTCCGCTTTGGCGGAAACCGACCGGCGGTGCAAGCGGCGGGCTTGCCTGCCGTGGCCGGCGCGACTACCAACGCGCCGGCAACGACCAGAACCAAGGAATGGAGAGGCAGATGAGCAGCCCGGTCACCGACAGCGCCTATAACGTCACGGCCGACGAACTGCGGCAGTTCATCGAGCAGTACGAGCATCTCGAGGCCGAGAAGAAGGACATCGCCGAGCAGCAGAAGGACGTGATGTCCGAAGCCAAGGCACGCGGCTACGACACGAAGGTGATGAAGAAGATCATCGCCCTGCGCAAACGTGACAAGAACGACATCGACGAGGAAGAGGCGATCCTCGAGCTGTACAAGACCGCGCTCGGCATGGTCTGAGGACCCTCCGCGGCCCGGCCCCGGCCCGGCCGCTCTCCGGTCGCCGCACGGCGACCGGCCCCGGCGTCGCGCGGCCCACCGGCCACGGCACCGCCCTGCCGCCAGCCGAGGCGCTACCTGGCTGTCGTCCGATGCACCGCTTTGCCCCCGATGTCTGCACTGCTCGGCCGCCTTGCGAGGCACTGCTTAGCCGCCAGCCGGGGCGCTACCTGGCTGCCGGCCGATGCACAGCTTTGCCGCCGACCACTGCACTGCTCGGCCTCCGGCCGTGGCGCCGATTGGCCGCCGGCCGTGGCACCACTAGGATGCCGGCCGATGCACAGCTTTGCCGCCGACCACTGCATTGCTCGGCTCCCGGCCGTGGCACCGCTTGGCCGCCAGCCTGGGCGCGACCTGGCTGCCAGCCGATGCACCACTTTGCCGCCGACCACTGCACCGCTCGGCACCCGGTCGTGGCGCCGATTGGCCGCCGGCCGATGCCGTACTTAGCTGCCGGACGATTCTACCCTCGGCGGCTGACCGCTGTACCGATCGGCCGACCGCCGATGTCGCGCTTGGCGGCCGGCCCAAAGACCGTCCCGCGGCCGGGCCGGAGGCCTGAGTTTCTGCCGGCGCCCGCCTTGGGGGCGGTGCTGGGTACATCCCTTGCCAAGCAGGCGCACTGGGGCACTGCGCCAAGGGTGCGCGTCGCGGGCGGCTGGTCGCCCGGTCGCGTCGTGGAGTGATCCCGGGCGGGCAGCCGGGCAGGTGGGCGGTCAGGCCCCGGCCCAACCGCCGGCCGTCGCCGAATAGGCGGCAACCGCCAGCCAGAGCCCCGTTGCGACCCCCGCCACGGCCCGCATGAGCCCCGGCAGCGGTGCCGCCCCCGTCGGGGCGGAGGAGGCCTGCGTCGCGCCGGGCATCGGCACCGCCTGCGCGCGCACCACGCTTTCGGCCGAGGACATCACCACCCCCGGCAGGTCCGGGGCCACGGACCCCGGCTGGATCGCGACCGGACGCTCCGGCAGCGCGGTCGTCGTGCCGCCGGCGCGGGTGTCGGGCAGCCCCGCGGGCAGCCCGTCCTCGGTCACCGCCGCGAGCCGGCGCGCGGCAAAGAGCGCATCCGGATCGGCCCCCGAGGGCCGGCTGTCGGCCAGGCGATCGGCCTGCGTGGCCGACTGCCGCGCCGCCTCGGCCCGCAGGGCGGCGCTTTCGGCGGCGCGGGCCGCGGCCTGGTCCGCGGCCTGGTCGCCCGCCGCCTCGCCGGAGGGCGCCCCGGCGGCCGGCAGCGCGACCGGCTGGCTGCCCTGCGACAGCAGCACGATCATCTGCCGCCCGCGCGAGGCAAGCTCGGCGGCTGCGACCGGGCGCAGGGCGGCCAGGTAGGCTTCGGTCCGGTCGCGCAGCTGCGACAGCTCGACCGAATTCTCGTCGGCCGGGCCCAGCCGGGTCAGCGCGGCGAGCAGCGCGACGCTTTCCTGCCGCAGCCCCGAATCATCGGCGACGGCGGCGGTCTGGGTCGCCGGCGCGACCGGCCGCGCGGTTTCCGCCGCGGCCACCTCGCGTTGCAGCAAGGCGATTTGGGCGACGGCCGATGCGGACTGGATGGTGCCGGCAGAGCCGGAGCCGGACGTGCCCGTCATCGACGGGCGGATGGCGACGATCGTCATGGCCTCCTCCTTCGATGGCCTTTGCAGGGCGCGGGGCCTTTGGTCCCGCAACATTCCACCAGATTCGCGTCACAGAAGATAAGGCCGGGTTAATTTGGCCGGGTCAGGCCGGGGATGCCCGAATTCATCATTAAAAGACCCCGCCCAGATGTCTGGACGGGGTCGAATTCGGTCTGGATCGCACGATCTGTCAGCTTGGGCCGAACGGCGCGTGGCGAAAAGAGCGGTCCGATCAGCGCGGGGCGATCATCATCACCATCTGCCGGCCTTCCAGCTTCGGCATCGATTCGATCTTGCCCTGCTCGTTCACGTCGGCGGCGACGCGGTTCAGCAGTTCCATCCCCAGCTCCTGGTGGGCCATCTCGCGGCCACGGAAGCGCAGGGTGATCTTCACCTTGTCGCCCTCTTCGAGGAACTTGAAGACCGAGCGCATCTTGACGTCGTAATCATGGGTATCGGTCCCGGGACGGAACTTGATCTCCTTGATCTCGATGGTCTTCTGCTTCTTGCGGGCCTCGGCCTCGCGCTTCTGCTGCTCGTACTTGAACTTGCCGAAGTCCATGATCTTGCAGACCGGCGGCACCGCGTTCGGCGAGATCTCGACCAGGTCCAGCCCGGCCTCTTCGGCCATCGCCATGGCACGCGCCGGGGGCACCACGCCGACATTCTCCCCGTCCGCACCGATCAGGCGGATCTCGGGGGCCCGGATCCGGTCGTTGACGCGGGGTCCGGTGTCGCGCTGCGGCGGGGCGTTATGCGGTCTGCGAGCTATGGCTGAAATCCTTCTATGGCCAAGCATCCAAATGTGGTGGCGCGCAAAATAGGCATCTCGCCCGCCGCCTTCAACCCGAGTCGTCACGGATATGTCAGGAAAACGCCCGCAAAGCCCGAGCGTTCCCCCGATCTGCCCGTTTCCTGTCTGGTGCGGGTCCGATACCGGTCCGCTGCGGGCGCCACAGCCGGCCACACGGCCTGCCAGACACCCTGTCAGCGGTCCTGTCAGCGGTCCTGCCGGACGCCGCGGCGGGGCGTCAGACGCCCTCGCCGACGAAGGCCTTCTCGACCACGTATTCGCGCGGCTCGGAATTCGCGCCCTCGCGCAGGCCGAAGCTTTCCAGCACCGCCATCACGTCCTTGTTGAAGGCGAGGCTGCCGCAGACCATGGCGCGGTCGGCCTCTGCCGTCATCGGCGCGATGCCGAGGTCGGTGAAGACCTTGCCCGACGACAGGTTGTCGGTGATCCGGCCCTGGCGCGCGAAATCCTCGCGCGTCGTGGTCGGGTAGTACAGCAGCTTGCCCGCCACCATCTCGCCGATCAGCTCGTCGTTCGCCAGATCCTCGACCAGCTTGCGGCCGTATTCCAGCTCGGCCACGGTGCGGCAGGTGTGCATCATCACCACCTGATCGTACTTCTCGTAGGTCTCGGGGTCGCGCATCAGCGAGGCGAAGGGCGCAAGCCCCGTCCCGGTGGCGAGGAACCAGCACCGCTTGCCGGGCAGGAGCGCGTCATGCACCAGCGTGCCCACGGGTTTCGGGCGCAGGATGATCTCGTCGCCGGGCTTGATGTGCTGCAGCTTCGAGGTCAGCGGGCCGTCCGGCACCTTGATCGAATAGAACTCCAGCTCCTCGTCCCAGTTCGGCGAGGCGATGGAATAGGCGCGCAGCAGCGGCTTGCCGTTGTCGCCCATCAGCCCGATCATCACGAACTCGCCCGAGCGGAAGCGCAGGCTCTGCGGCCGGGTCACGCGGAACGAGAACAGGCTGTCGGTCCAGTGGGTGACCGTGGTCACGGTCTGGGCGTCGGGCAGGTGCTTCGGGGCGGGAACGGCTTGCACGGCTTCGGTCACGGGAGAGCTCTGATCGTTCATGGGGACGGGGGCCTTTCTAGACGAAACGGTCCAGCCGGCAAAGCCGGTTGTGGGGTTGGTGCGAAAATGGCCCCGCCGGGCGGGGACCGGCCCGCGCCGGGACGCGCGGGCGGCATGGTGTCGGCGTCAGCCGCGCAGGCGGGCGCGGTAGTCGTTCGATTTCCAGTCGGCACGGGCCAGCCACTGGTCCTCGGGCTGGCGGGCGGCCAGCTCGTCCGAGATCTCGACCTCGTCGAAGCCGACCCGGCGCGCCATCGCGTACTGGTCCGCCAGCACGTGGCCGCGCGCCCGCAGCCGCCCGAGATAGCCGATCGAGCGCACGCGCCGCGCGATGGTGAAGCCGCGCCCGTCGGCAAAGCTGGGGAAGTCGATGCGCACCAGCTTCTGGCCGCCGATCCTGCCCTCGAGCGTGCTCAGGCAGGCGTCGGGCGCAAGGTCGAGCACCTCGCCCTGCCAGTCGTCCGGGTGGAACCCATCGTCTCGTACAATGACACTCATTCCTCGTTCTCCCCATGGCCATCGGTGACGGCGGGCGAGAGCGACTCGACCGCGACCGGGCCGCGAACCGCGCGGCCCCCGATGAAATGTATGCCGCATTCGGTCTTTTGCGAACCGCGCCAGCGGCCCGCGCGCGGGTCTTCGCCGGGCTTGACCGGCGTGGTGCAGGGCGCGCAGCCGATCGAGGGGTAGCCCCTGGCCACCAGCGGGTGCCGGGGCAGGCGGTTCTCGACCATGTATTCCTCAAGATCCTCGCGGCCCCAGTGGGTCAGCGGGTTGATCTTGATGCGGCCGGTGCCGTCCTCTTCCTCGAAGAACTCGATGCCGGCGCGGGTCTGGCCCTGATAGCGCTTGCGCCCGGTGATCCAAGCGTCGAAGTCCTTCAGCGCGGTCTCCAGCGGCACCGTCTTGCGCAGGGCGCAGCAGGCATCGGTGTTGAACTGGTGCAGCGTCCCGTCGGGATCGTCCAGCGCCAGCGCCGCATCGGTCGCGCGGATCCGCCGGATGTTGGTCAGCCCCAGCTTGTCGGCCAGCATCGACTGGTACTCCAGCGTCTCGGGAAACAGCATCTGCGTGTCGATGAACACGACCGGCAGATTGGCGTCCATGACCGAGATCAAGTGCAGCAGCACGACGCTTTCGGCGCCGAAGGACGACACCAGCGCGATGCGGCCGAGGTCGGCATCCTTCAGCGCGTGTTCCAGCACCGAGACCGCGCCGTGGTGGCGGTAGCGGTCGTTGAGGCGCGTCACCCGTTCCCCGATCGGATCGAGGACGGGCTTGCGCAAGGCGGCTTCAAGCGGCATCGCGGGCCTCGTCGGGATAGAGGGCAGCCTTGAACGGCGCCGGGCCCAGCCGGCGATAGGCCTGCAGGAAGGTCTCGCCGTCGTCCGCGCGCTTGTCGAGATAGGCGCGCAGCAGCCGGTCGATGGCGGGCACCACCTGGTCGTAGGCAAAGCCCGGGCCCGCGCGCTCGCCGATCGCGGCCGTCTCGGTCGCGTCGCCGCCCAGCGTGATCTGGTAGTTCTCGACCCCGGCGCGATCCAGCCCGAGGATGCCGATATGGCCGACGTGGTGATGGCCGCAGGCGTTGATGCAGCCCGAGATCTTGATCTGCAGCTTGCCGATCTCGTGCTCCAGGCCCGCGTCGCGGAAATGCACGGCCAGTTCCTGCGCGACCGGGATCGACCGGGCGGTCGCCAGCGCGCAGTAGTCCATGCCGGGGCAGGCGATGATGTCGGAGGCAAGCCCGATGTTCGCGGTGGCCAGCCCCTCGGTCTTCAGCGCCGCGTGCAGCGCCGGCAGGTCCGACTTGTGGACATGCGGCAGCACCACATTCTGCTCGTGACTGATGCGCAGCTCGGCATGGGCGTATTTCTCTGCCAGATCCGCCATCAGCCGCATCTGCTCCGCGGTCGCGTCGCCCGGCGTCGCGCCATGGGCCTTGAGGCTGATCGTCACGATCGCATAGCCCGGCGCCTGGTGGGCGGCGAGGTTGGTGTCGGCCCAGGCGCGGAACACCGGGTCGGCGGCATAGGCCGCGTCGAAGGGCTCGGTGCCGGCATTGCGGAACGCCGGCGGCGCGAAGTCGGCCTCGATGTCGGCCAGCGCGTCCAGCACGGCGGGCGAGAACAGCGCCCGCGTCTCGGCGAAGCGCTCCTCGACGGCCGCGCGGAAGGTGTCGAGCCCGTTCTCGAAGACGGTGATCTTGATGCGCGCCTTGTACTTGTTGTCGCGCCGGCCCATCACGTTGTAGGTCGAGACCACGGCTTCCAGGTAGGGCAGCAGCTCGGCCTTCGACACGAAGTCGCGGATCGTCTGGCCGATCATCGGCGTGCGGCCGAGACCGCCGCCCACCAGCACCTCATAGCCGACCTCGCCCCGGGCGTTGGTCTTCGCCAGCAGGCCGATGTCATGGGCGCGCACGACCGCGCGGTCATGGGCCGAGCCCGAGACGGCGATCTTGAACTTGCGCGGCAGGAACTGGAATTCCGGGTGGTCGGTCGACCACTGGCGCAGCAGTTCCGCCACCGGGCGCGGGTCCTCGATCTCGTCGGCGGCGGCGCCGGCGAAATGGTCCGCGGTCACGTTGCGGATCGTGTTGCCGCTGGTCTGGATCGCATGGATGCCGACCTCGCCGAGGCTGTCGAGGATGTCGGGCACGTCGCGCAGCTTCGGCCAGTTCAGCTGGATGTTCTGGCGGGTGGTGAAATGGCCGTAGCCCTTGTCCCACTTCGCCGCCACGTCCGCGAAGCGGCGCATCTGGTCGGGGTTGAGCGTGCCATAGGGGATGGCGATGCGCAGCATGTAGGCGTGCAGCTGCAGATACAGCCCGTTCATCAGCCGCAGCGGCTTGAATTCGTCCTCGGTCAGGCTGCCGTCGATGCGGCGCTCGACCTGGGCGCGGAACTGGGCGTTGCGCTCGGCCAGGAAGGCGCGGTCGAACTCGGTGTAGTTATACATGCGCCGTCTCCTGCTTGCCGTGGGCGTAGTTGGAAGGGCCGCGGGTGCGGAACGCCTCGCGGAAATGCACCGGCTCGGGGCCGTCGGGGCCGGCCTTGGCATCGGCGAGATAGGCGCCGACGACCCGGCCGGGCTGGCCTTGCGCCTTCAGCAGGCGCAGCTGGGCATGGGCCTCGTCCTCGATCAGCTCGGCCTCGCGATGCTCGCGGGTCCAGCGGTCGTCGGCGGTCTGGTAGATGACATCGCCTTCCAGAAGGTCGTTCGCGGTGACGACTTTCGGCACGTATTTGCGGCTCATCTTCCTCTCCCATGCTGCTGCGCTGCGGCGTGGCTTGCTGCGTGGTCTCTATATAGAAAAAACTCCCCCCTCGGCACCATACGGCCTTGCCAAAAAGGACAGGTGTTCGATTATGCGCGCCGCATGGGCCGGATGTTCCGGCAACGGGGAAAGACGCGAATGACTGTCCGCATCGACGAGATGGACCGGAAAATCCTTGCCGAGCTGCAGGAGGACGCGGGCCAGTCGCTCGACGAAATCGCCCGCAAGGTGGGCAGTTCCAAGACCCCGGTCTGGAACCGGATCCGCAAGCTGCGCGAGGCGGGCGTGATCGGGCGCCAGACCATGATCCTCGACGCCGAGGCGCTGGGGCTCGAGGCCTGCTTCTTCGTGCTGATCCGCACCTCCGAGCATGAGGCCGAATGGCAGCGCAAGTTCCTCGCCGCCCTGCGCGCGCGCCCCGAGGTGCTCGAGGCGCACCGGCTTGCGGGCGACATCGACTACATCCTGAAAGTGCGGGTGCGCAACGCCCGCGCCTACGACAAGTTCTACCAGGCGCTGATCTCCGAGGTGCGGATCCACAACGTCACGGCGCTCCTGTCGATGGAGGAGATCAAGTCGACCACGCTGCTGCCGCTGCAGGCGGCCGAGACCGGCTGACCCGGCGCGAAGGGGCGGGGCCGCCACGGGCCCGCGCCTGCCGCTGCGGCATCGGCGGGAGCCTGCGCGAAAACGCAGTGGTTATCCGATAGCAACGGTTTGAGATCGACTTTCCCCGCCGGCCGCCCTAGCTCATTGCCCACAAAGACTGCAGTTCCAGGAAGGAATGAAGGGCATGACCAAGACCATGATGCTGCTGCTCGCCGTCGGGGGCTTCTCGCTCTCGGCCTGCGCCAGCTACACCCCGAACCAGAACGCCGCGATCGGCGGCCTCGGCGGCGCCGCCGCCGGCCTCGCCGCCGCTGACCTCGCCGATGCGAACGACAGCGTGAAGGTCGCCGCCGCCCTCGCCGGCGCCGCCGGCGGTGCCGCCATCGGCTCGAACACCGGCGCGCGCCGCTGCACCTACGCGGACGGCACCCCGGCGCCGTGCCCGCCGCGCTACTGACGTGACGACCGCGCCGGCGCCGCCCCAAGGGGCAGGCGCCGGCGCGACCCCGAGGTTGAATCCGCCTCGCGCCGCAGGCATATGCTCGGACCAAGGAGCCGCCCGCGCATGCAGACCGAACTGATCCTGTCCACCTACAACAGCCCGCGCGCGCTGTGGCTGACGCTGCTGTCGGTCACCCGCCAGACGCGGCTGCCGGACTCGATCTGCGTCGCCGACGACGGCTCGGGCCCCGAGACCGCCGAGGTGATCGCCCGCTTCCGCGCCGAACATCCCCAGATCCCGCTGCGCCACCTGTGGCACGAGGATCGCGGCTTCCAGAAGAACGAGATCCTGAACAAGGGCGTCGGCTCGTCGACGGCCGAGTACATGGTGTTCATCGACGGCGACTGCCTGATCCACCCCGGCTTCATCGCCCGCCACCTCGAACTCGCGCGGCCCGACCGGTTCCTGTCGGGCAGCCTGATCCGTCTCGACACGCCCACCACCGAGGCGGTCACCGAGGACGACGTGCTGTCGGGCCGGGTCTTCGACCGCGGCTGGCTCGCGCGGACCGGCACGCTCCGGCGCTTCACCACGCGGCTGAAGGCCGGGGCCTGGCCGAAGTGGCTGTCCTCGGCGCTCGAGGCGCTCTACCCGGTCGGGCGCAACTGGTGCGGCGCCAACGGCTCGGCCTACCGCGCCGCGATCCTGAAGGTGAACGGGCTCGACGAGACGATGAAATACGGCGGCGGCGACAAGGAATTCGGCATCCGGCTGGAAAATTCCGGCGTCCGCGGCCGGCACGTGCGCTTCACCGCGCCGCTTGTCCATCTCGACCATCCCCGCGGCTACAAGGATGCCGAGAAGATCCGCATCCACCGCGGCCAGATCACCCATGCCCGCCGCTCGGGCAAGATCCGGGCCGAGGCCGGCATCGACGGCCACCCGGAGCTTGCGCCGCGCGATCTTGCGCATCCCGGGCTTGCGCATCCCCCGGGCCAGGGTGCATGAGCCGCCAAGCCTTCTCGAGCCATTTGCCAGAGCCCGTTGCCCCCATGCGCGTCTGCGTGATCATTCCCGTCTACCACGACTGGGCCGATGCCCAGATCTGCGCCGACGCCCTTGCCGCCCAGACCCGGCGCCCGGACGAGGTGATCTTCGTCAACAACGCCCCCGCCGACCCGGCGCCCGCGGGCTTCCGGCTGCCGCCGGGGGGGCGGGTGCTGGACGAGGCGCGCCCGGGCTCCTATGCCGCGCGCAACCGCGCGCTCGACGCGGCGGGGATCGGGACGGGGCAGGAAGGTAACGGGCCTGACGCATCGGGCGGGGCCGGGGTGATCTTCTTCACCGACGCCGACTGCACGCCCGCGCCCGGCTGGATCGCGGCGGGGCTTTCGGTGATCGAGGGCGGGCGCGCGCCGCGGGCGATGGGCCCGGTGCGCGTGACCTCCGGCGAGCCGCCGAACCTTGCCGAATGCTACGACCTGCTCACCGCCTTCCGGCAAGAGCGCAACCGCGACCGCGGCTGGTCGGTGACGGCCAACATGGCGACCCGGGCGGACCTCTTCGCCAAGGTCGGTCCCTTCGACGACCGGCTGATGTCGGGCGGCGACCAGGACTGGGGCCGGCGGGCGCAGGCCAAGGGCTTCGACATCGCGCTCGACCCCGCGATGGAGGTCGCCCACCCGGCCCGCGCCAGCCTCTCGGCGCTGGTGCGCAAGCGCCGCCGGGTCGAAGGCGGCAAGCTGTTCCAGAAGGTCGAGAAGCGCGGCCGCGGCCGGCTGATCGCGGGCTTCCTGCTGATGCTGCCGTTCAGGCTGCTGCCGTCGATCTCGTCCTCGCTGCGGCTGATGGGGGCGAAGGCGCCGATGCGGGTGCGGCTGGGCGCGATCTGGGTGCAGTACCTGCTGCGCCTGGCCCGGGTCTACGAATACGGCCGGATCCTGATCTTCGCCAAGACCCCCGAACGGCGCTAGCGCCGCACCACCAGCCGCTCGAGCCCGTGGAAATGGTAGAGATCCGCGAAGCGCGGGCTCTCGGCCAGCCGCAGCCCCGGCAGCCGCGCGAACAGCACCCCCAGCGCCGCCCGCAGTTCAAGCCGCGCCAGCGGCGCGCCCAGGCAGAAATGCGGCCCGATCCCGAACGACAGGTTGGGCTTCGCCGCGCGCCCCGGCAGGAACCGCGCCGGCTCGGCCCAGACCGAGGGGTCGCGGTTCGCCGCCGCCAGCAGGCAGCCGATCCGGTCGCCGCGCGCGAAGACGTGGCCGGCGATCTCGCACGGCTCGTGCACCCAGCGCGTGAACAGGTGCAGCGGCGGATCGAATCGCAGCACCTCCTCGACAAGCGCCTCGACCGCCGCGGGCCCGGTCGCCGCCTGCGCCCGATGGCGCAGGATCGCCGCCACCGCATTGCCGATCGTGTGCACCGTGGCCTCGTGACCGGCGTTCAGCAGCAGGATCGCGGTCGCCACGATCTCGGCCTCGTCCAGCCGCGCGTCCCCGCCGCCATCCTCGCCGCCATTCTCCCGGGCCGCGACCAGCGCGCTCAGCAGGTCGTCGCCCGGCGCGCGCCGGGTCTCGGCAAGGCGGTCGCGCAGGAAGGCCGCGAAGGCGGCGGCCGCGGCGCAGGCCGCGTCCTCGATCGCCGGGCTGCGGCGGGCCTGGTACATGGCCACCATCGCGTTCGACCATTCCAGCAGCCGCGGCGCATGCACCGGGTCGACGCCCAGCAGCCGCGCGATCACGATCACCGGCAGCGGCCGCGCGAAGCCCTCGATCAGGTCGAAGCTGCCGGTGGCGGGCAGCGCGTCGATCAGCCGGTGTGCCAGCGCCTCGATCTCGGGCGCCATGCCGGCGATCCGGCGCGAGGTGAAGGCCCGCAGCACGCGGCCGCGCAGCCGGGCATGGCGCGGGCCGTCCAGCTCCAGCATCGAGTGATCCTCGATGTCGTAGAAGGCGCGCAGCCGCTCGGGGATCGCGGGGCCGAAGCCCGCAGGTGCCGCGCGGCCGAACCGGCGGTCGCGCAGCACCTGTCCCACCACCGCCGCCCGGGCCGAGACGACAAGCCCGTAGTCCTGCCACCGCACCAGCGGCCCGGCCGCGCGCAGCCGGTCGTAGAACGGGTAGGGATCCTGCACGAAGGCAGGATCGGTCGGCGCCTGCGCCAGGCTCGGAAGGTCGGCGGTGGGAAGGGGGCCTGTGGGCATCGGGCTCGGGTCCCGTCGCGCCGCGGTCAGGCCTGCTCCAGCGCCCGGATGATGCCGCCGAAATCCGCGGCCTTGAGCGAGGCGCCGCCCACCAGCGCGCCGTCGACATCGGGCACCGCGAAGATCTCGGCCGCGTTCGCGGGCTTGACCGAGCCGCCGTAGAGCAGCCGGATGCCGTCGCCCTCGGCACCGAAGCGGCGCACCAGCTCGGCGCGCAGGTAGCCGTGCACCTCGCCGATCTGCCCGAGCGTCGGCGTGCGCCCGGTGCCGATCGCCCAGATCGGCTCGTAGGCCACGACCACGCCGGCCGCGGTCGCGCCATCGGGCAGCGAGCCGCGCAGCTGGCGGCCGATCACCGACAGCGTCTCGCCCGCGTCTCGCTCGGCCTCGCTCTCGCCAAGGCACACCACGGCCACAAGCCCGGCGGCAAGCGCGGCCTCGGTCTTGGCGCGCACCATGGCATCGGTCTCGTGGTGGTCGGCGCGGCGCTCGGAATGGCCGACGATCACGTGGCTCGCGCCCGCGTCATGCAGCATCCGCGCCGAGATGTCGCCGGTATGCGCGCCGGTCTCGTTCTCGTGGCAGTCCTGGCCGCCGACCATCACCGGGCTGCCCTTGGCCAGCGTCGCGAGCCGGTCGATCAGCGTGGCAGGGGGGCAGACCAGGATCTCGACGCCCGGCGCACCGAAGTCGACCTTCAGCGCCTCGACCTCGGCCAGCGCCGCCGAGATCCCGTTCATCTTCCAATTGCCGGCCGCAAGCTTGCTGCGCATCCCGTCCTCCGTTCAGGGTCCGGAGCAGACACTAGGGCGCGGCCGCGGGGAAGCAAACCGGAAAGGCGCGGGAAAGCCACAGGAAAGGCGCGCGGAATCCGCTGGTTACCGCTAACGGCGCGGCGCGCGCGCTCAGCCCGCGGGCTGGGTCTTGAACGAGATCGACTCGCCGCAGCCGCAGGCCTCGGCGACGTTGGGATTGTTGAACTTGAACGCCGATTCCAGCAGCGAGGTCTGATAGTCGATCTCGGTGCCGAACAGGAACATCTGCGCCATCGGCGCGATCATCACCCGCGCCGGGCCGTCCTCGATCACCTCGTCCATCGGCTGGGGCGCGGCCACGATCTCCATCGTGTATTCCATGCCCGCGCAGCCGCCCTTCTTGACGCCGACGCGCAGGCCATGCGCGCCGTCCTTGGCCATCAGCCGCGCGATCTGGGCGCGGGCGGCGGGGGTCAGGGTGACCGGGGCTTTGCCGGGAATGCCGAACATGGGGGATCCGTTCTCGTGTGGGGTCGAGGTCTGGCCGGGCGGGATCCATCCCGGATCGCGCACCCTTCGCTTTCGGGAAATATAGGAAAACGCGGCCGGTCCCGCAAGGCGGACACGGAAAAGAGGGGGCGCCGCCCCCTCTTGGCCTGCGGCCAATTCACCCCCGGGATATTTTCGCAAAGTCGAACGCGGTTTCGACTTTGTCCAAATATCCCGGGGGAGCGCCGCAGGCGCGGGGGCAGCGCCCCCGTGCGACGGCTCGGCCGGGCGACGCCTCAGCCGGGCAGGGCGTGGCTGTCGTAGCGCTGCTGGTCGCGGACCTTCACGTCGCCCGGAGGCGCCGTGCGCAGCAGCACGTAGCCCACCACCGCCGACAGGAACGAGCCGAGCAGCACCCCGAGGCGCACCTCGTTCATCAGCGCCGCGTCGCTGAAGCTGAGCGAGCCGATGAACAGCGACATGGTGAAGCCGATGCCGGCAAGGCAGGCCACGCCCCAGACCTGCATCCAGTTCGCGCCGGCCGGGATCCGGGCCAGGCCCATCTTCACCATCAGCCAGGTGACGCCGAAGACGCCGATCTGCTTGCCCAGGAACAGGCCCGCCGCGATTCCCAGCGGCAGCGCCGCGAAGAGGTCCGAGACCGACATGCCCGACAGCACCACGCCCGCGTTGGCGAAGGCGAAGACCGGCACGATCAGGAAGAAGACATAGGGCGAGAGGCCATGCTCCAGCGAATGCAGCGGCGACTTGCCGTGGCGGTCCTTCAGTGGGATGAAGAAGGCCGTCACCACGCCGGCCAGGGTCGCGTGGATCCCCGACATCAGCACGAAGTACCACAGCACGACACCCAGCAGGATCGCCGGCGCGATCCGGTGCGCGCCGCGGCGGTTCAGCGCCCAGAGCCCGGCGATCGGCAGCAGCGCGAGCAGCAGGTAGGTCGTGTTCAGCTCGGCCGTGTAGAACAGCGCGATGATCAGGATCGCGCCCATGTCGTCGAGGATCGCCAGCGTCAGCAGGAAGATCTTCAGCGAGGCCGGCACCCGCTTGCCCAGAAGCGCCATCACCCCCACGGCGAAGGCGATGTCGGTCGCCGCCGGGATCGCCCAGCCGCCGATCGTCTCGGGCGAGCCGAAGTTGAAGGCCACGTAGATCAGCGCCGGCACCACCATGCCGCCGACCGCCGCCATGCCCGGCAGCACGATGTCGGCGGGCTTCTTCAGCTTGCCCTCGAGCATCTCGCGCTTCAGCTCGAGCCCGACGAGGAAGAAGAACACCGCCATCAGCGCGTCGTTGATCCAGTGCAGCAGCGACAGCGAGATGCCGCTCTCGCCGATCGAGAAGCTCGCGTAGAGATGCAGGATGTGATCGTAGGCCGGCTGGAGCGCCGAGTTCGCGACGATGAAGGCGAGGGCCGCCGATATCATCAGGGCGATGCCGCCTGCGGCATCGTGCTTCAGCATATTCGTTACGGCGGTCATCAATGACATCGTCGGATCTGTCCTTTCGAAAGCGTTGAGCATTGCAAGGGGAGATGGGCTCCCATGCAGGGCGTTCAACACTGGGCGGCGCGATTTCAAGGGCCGGGCGGTCGTTTTCGGCCCGACCGGTGCCGATGCGCCGCGCTTGCGGCGCGCCCGGCCGCGCGGGTAGGGTCGCGGGGCCCGGCGGAAGCGGACGCGATGGCGGGCGGGCAGGCGGCGCGGCTGGCGGCAGGGCAGGCGGCACGACCGCCAACAGCGCAGGCGGCGGGGCCATGGAGGGCCGGCGATGTGGACACTCGATCACCTGGCGGTCACCGCGCCCTCGCTCGAAGAGGGCGTGGCGGCGGTCGAGGCGGCGCTGGGGCTGGCGCTGGCGCCCGGCGGGCGCCACCCGCTGATGGCGACGTGGAACCGGCTTCTGGGGCTGGGCGACAGCTATCTCGAGGTGATCGCGCCCGACCCCTCGGTGCCGGGGCCGGGGCGGCCGCGCTGGTTCCGGCTGGACGAACGCCAGGGGGTGCGGCTGACGAACTGGGTCGCGGCCTGCCCGGATCTCGAGGCCGCGCTCGGGGCCGCGCCCGCCGGGCTCGGGCTGCCGGTGGCGCTCGAGCGGGGGGCGCTGCGCTGGCGGATGGCCGTGCCCGACGACGGCCGGCTGCCCTTCGACGATGCCTTCCCGGCGCTGATCCAGTGGCAGGGCGGGCTGCATCCGCGCGATCTGCTGGCCGGGTCCGGCTGCCGGCTGCAGCGGCTGGAGATCGCGCATCCGCAGGCCGAGGCGCTGGCGGCGGCGCTGCGGCTGGCCGATCCGCGGCTGGTCGTGGTGCCCGGGCCGGTCGCGCTGCGGGCCGAGATCGCGACGCCGCATGGCGTGCGGGTGCTGGAATGACCGCCGCGGCGCCGCCGGGCGATGGGCCCGCGCCGCACCCCGCCGCCGCTCCGCCGGACCCCGCCCGGGCGGGTGTCGCGGCGCCTGCCGGGGCGATCGCCGGACCGGGCGGGGTGCTGATCCGGCCCGCGACCGAGGCCGACCTGCCGGCCGTCTGCAGCTATTGGAACCCGCTGATCCGCGACACGATCGTCACCTTCTCGTCCGAAGAGCGCACGCCCGCGGGGCTGGCCGCCACCATCGCCGAGCGGCGGGCGAAGGGCTGGGACTTCTGGGTGGCCGAGGCCGAACCCGGGACCGGGACCGGGAGCGGGCCCACGATCCTTGGCCATGTCACCTATGCCCAGTTCCGCGCCGGCAACGGCTATGCCCGGGCGATGGAGCACACGGTGATCCTCGGGCCGGGCGCGCGGGGCCGCGGGCTTGGCCGGGCGATGATGGCGGTGCTCGAGGATCACGCCCGCGCCGCGGGGGTGCACGCGATGATCGGCGGCGTCTCGGCCGAGAATGCCGCCGGCCGGGCCTTCCATGCCGCCATCGGCTATGGCGAGGTCGCGCGTGTGCCGCAGGTCGGGCACAAGTTCGGCCGCTGGCACGACCTGCTGCTGATGCAGAAGATCCTCTGACATTTCAGGGCATCACGCTCGCGCCAGCGACACGATCGCGCGCTGACAGCGCCGCCCGCCCGCGCTAGGATCGCGGCCATGTCGATCTGGACCCGCATCGCCGACGCCCTCGCCGCCCTTGCCAAGGGCGAGGGGCTGTCGGCCGCCTTCGACCGGCTCTGGGCCCAGCCGGCCGCGCCCGAGCGCTCGGTCGCCTTCACCATCGCGGTGATCGCGCTGGGGGCGAAGATGGCCAAGGCCGACGGCGCGGTGACGCGCGACGAGGTCGCGGCCTTCCGCCGGGTGTTCATGATCCCCCCGGGCGAAGAGGCCCATGCCGCCACCGTCTTCAACCTCGCGCGTCAGGACGTCGCCGGCTTCGACGCCTGGGCCACCAAGATCGCGCGGATGTTCGGCCCCGGCGACCCGGTGCTGAACGACGTGATCGAGGGGCTGTTCCACGTCGCCGTCGCCGATGGCGGCTATCACCCGGCCGAGGACGGCTTCCTGTCCGAGGTGGCGCGGATCTTCGGGATTTCGGACGCGGCCTTCCGCGGCATCCGCGCCCGCCATGTCGAGGGCGAGGATCCGGACCCGTTCAGCGTGCTGGGGATCGAGCCCACCGCCTCGGTCGACGAGGCGCGCCGGGCCTGGCGCACGGCGGTGCGCGACAGCCACCCCGACCGGCTGACCGCGCGCGGCCTGCCGACCGAGGCGATCAAGCTGGCCGAGGCGCGGCTGATCGCGGTCAACCGCGCCTGGGACGAGATCAGCGGCAAGAAGCCCGCGCTGGCGGGCTGAGGGCGGGGCGGTGCGCATCGCCACCTGGAACGTCGAATGGTTCAACGCGCTGTTCGACGACGCCGGGCGGCCGCTGGCCGAGGATCCGGCGCCCTCGGCGCGCTACGGCGTCAGCCGCGCGCGCCAGGTCGCGGCGGTGGGCACGGTGCTGCAACGGCTCGACCCCGACCTGCTGATGGTGATCGAGGCCCCCGACGAGGGGCGCAACCGCCACACCGCCGCGATGCTCGAGGCGATCGCCGCGCGCTTCGGCCTGCGGGCGCGCAGCGCGCTGATCGGCTTTGCCAGCGACAGCCAGCAAGAGATCGCGGCCCTGCACGACCCCGACCGCATCGCGCTGGCGCACGATCCGCAGGGCCCGGTCGCGCCGCCGGTCGGGCGCGGCGACGAGGGCGGCAGCCCGCGCTTCGACCAGAGCTTCCGCATCGACCTCGACATCGACGCCACGCTGGACGAGGTGCGCTTCTCGAAGCCGCCGCTCGAACTGGCGGCGCTGACCGCGGGCGGGCGGGCGCTGCGGGTGATCGGGGTGCACGTGAAGTCCAAGGCCCCGCATGGCGCGCATGACCCCGACCATGCCCGCAGGCTCGCGATCCAGAACCGGCGCAAGCAGCTGGCGCAGTGCATCTGGCTGCGCACCCGCGTCGACGAGCACCTGGCGCGCGGCGACAGCCTGGTGGTGCTGGGCGATTTCAACGACGGCGCCGGCCTTGACGAGTTCGAGGCGCTGTTCGGCCGCTCGGGGCTCGAGATCGTGACCGGCAGCGGCGGGCCGGCCGACCGGCGGCTGCACGATCCCCATGCCCGCGCCAGCACGGCGCACGCGACCTCGGCCCAGCCGGCCTCGGCCCGGTTCTGGCTGGCGAGCGAGCGGCAGTATTTCTCGGCCATGCTCGACTATGTGCTGGTCTCGCCCGATCTCTGCGCGGCGGGTCCGCGCTGGGCGATCTGGCACCCGTTCGACGATCCCCACATCTACCGCGACGTCGTGCTGCGCGAGGCGCTGCTGGATGCCTCGGACCATTTTCCCGTCGCGCTCGACATCGACCTGTGACGCGGACGGGCTATGTTTGATGGCATGACACGCCCGATCGCCCCGCTATTGCTGAGCCTGCTGCTTGCCGCGCCCGCCGTCGGGGTCGCGGTGACCCCCGCCGTCGCGCAGTCCGATGCGCCCCTCGCCGATCCGCCCGCCAACGAGGGGCCGGGGCTCGACGGGTTTTCCGACCGCGCGCGCGAGTTCTTCGGCGAGATGTTCGAGAATGCCGAACCCGCCCTGCGCGAGATCGGCCCGATGCTGCGCGAGCTTCAGGCGATGATCGGCGACGTCACCGACTACCACATGCCCGAGAAGCTGCCGAACGGCGACATCATCATCCGCCGCCGCACCCCGCAGGAGGTGACGCCGGGCGACGACGTGCCCGACGCGGTGCCGGGCCTGCCCGACCCGCCGCCGGGCCAGTCGATCGACCTCTGAGCGCCGTCAGGCCCGCTTCGCCGCCTTGACCCGGGTGGTCGCGCCCAGCGCGGCGGCCAGCGAGGCGAAGCGCGCCTGCGCGACCTCGCCGAACAGCGCGATGCCTTTGGGCTCCAGCGTCAGTTCCAGCACGTTCTTCTTGCCCAGCTTCAGCGTGCCCGCCTCGCGCGGGTCGTCGATGGTGAACATCGCCCCGAAGCGCATCGCCTTGCCCAGGATCTCGGCCTCGCGGATCGTGGCCTCGTCCAGCAGGCCGAACATCGGCTCCATCCGGCTGCCCGAGCGGCTGTTCTTGTAGCGGTGCAGCAGCGCCAGGCCCAGGAACACCCGCTCGGGATGCGACAGCCCGCCAAGGTTGGCGCGGGTGATGTTGTCGAAACAGGCCTCGGCGCGATAGTCGGGGTGGGTGCGCCAGCTGGTGTCGTGCAGCAGGCAGGCGGCCTTGATGATGCGCACCCGCGCATCGGTCGCGTCGCGGAACAGCGGCGACAGGAAGTCGTAAAGCCGCTTGCCGAAGCCGGGCAGGCGGGCCTGGCTCGCCTCGGCGAAGCGGCAGGCCTCGATCAGCGGGTCGCGCTTGCGCAGCTTCTCGGGCATCTGCTCGTACAGCATCCCCTCGCGGATGCCGTAGGACGAGATGTCGATCTCGCTGGGGCCGAACTGGCGGATCAGCTCGGCCAGCACCTGCGCGGCCAGCGGCACCAGCTCCATCCGGTCGCTCGAGATGCCGACGCGGCCGCGCAGCTGCTGCAGGTCGTGCCCGGCGATCCAGTCCACCGTCTCGAGCACGGCCTCGGGCAGCATCCGGTATTCGTGCAGCACCGTCATCGGATAGCCGGTGCGCTCCATGTCCAGCCGCGCGATCGCGCGCCAGCTGCCCCCCACGAGGTAGATCCGGTCATAGCTGCCCGGCACCTGCTCGCGCAGGCGGGTGATCGTGTCCTTGATATGCGCGGCCAGCGCCGCGGGGCTTTCGGCCGCCTCGATCTGCTGCAGCCGGAACGGCCCCAGCGCCGAGGTGACGCGCTTGCCGATCGCGCCGCCGGTCAGCTCGGCCAGTTCCATGGAATTGCCGCCGATGTCGCACACCAGCCCCTCGGCCCCGGGCCAGCCCAGCAGCACGCCCTGCGCCGACAGCCGTGCCTCCTCGGGGCCGTCGATCACGTGCAGCCGAAGCCCGGTCTCGGCCAGCACCCGGGCCTGGAACTCGGGCCCGTCCTCGGCGTCGCGCACCGCGGCGGTCGCGACGCAGGTCAGCGGCGCCATGTCCATCCCGCGCGCCAGCATCGCGAAGCGCGCCAGCGCCGCCAGCGCCCGCTCGCGGCCCTTGGGGTTCAGCCGCCCGGTCGCGGCCAGGCCCTGGCCCAGCCCGCACATGACCTTCTCGTTGAAGAAATACGCCGGGCTGCGCGCCGCGCCGTCGAACACCACCATCCGCACCGAGTTCGAGCCGACGTCGACGACACCGACCCGGCGCAGCGCGCGGGCCGAGGGATCCTCGAACAGGGGACGGCCGAAGGGGCCCCAGTCCTCGCCGGGCACCGCCGCGTTGTCGTCCATGGTCTGCTCCCTTTCGCTGGACCGTGCCGGGGCGCGGGCCTTCGTGCCCCTGAATGCCAAGACCCGGCGTCCCGCACAAGCGCGGATGTCGCGGCCGACGCCATGGCAGGGCGCGGGGCGGCCATCGTTTCCGCGCCGTCGCCGGATCGGGGCGCGGCGGGCCACTGTTGCGCCGCGGGCAGGGCCGGCCGGTGCCAGGGCCCGGGGACGGGGACGGGTGCCGCGCCAACGATTTCAAGCGCGTAAGCCCCGCCCGCCCCTGGATCGGCCGGGGCGGCGGCGATTTCGCGTGCGCCGCCGCTCAGCCGTGCTAGGCCTGCCGGGCCAAGGAGGCCGCCCGCCCGTGATCCCGTCCCGTCCCCGCCGCTCCGTGTCCATGCCCGTGTCCATGCCCGTGACCTGCACCGCCGCCGTCCTGAGCCTTGCGCTGGCGACAGCGCCCGGGGGCGGCGCCCGCGCCGCCACGCTCGACCCGCTGGCGATGGCGCCGCCGCCGGCGCTGGCAGAGGTGGCAGGGACCGCGCCCGATGGCGTCACGGGAAGCGCGCCGGCTGGCGCTATGGGCGCCGCGCCGCCGGCGACGTCGGACCCCGTCCTGCCGTCCGTCGCCCTGCCGGCCGCCGCCGCGCCGGGCGAGACGCCGGAACTGTTCGGGGAGATCGGCGCGGGGCTCGGCCAGGGCCGGGCCACCCCGGCGGGCGCGCCCGGCGGCAGCCTCTTCGGACTGCCGCCGTCGGTCTTCTCGCAGGGCGTGCCGGGCGGCTGACGCCCGGGATCAGTCGCTGGCGTGCGCCAGCCGCGGCACATCGCCCGCACCGGCCTTGCCGCGCCCCGACAGCGAGGGGTTCTCCATGAAGAAGCGGTGGCACGAGAACGGGTTCTCGCGCCCGGTGTCGCGCAGGTAGCGCCCGTTCGGCGCCAGCACCCAGCTTTGCGCGGTGTCGGCCATGTTCGCGGCCATGATCTGGCTGAGGATCTGCGCCTTCACCGTCGGGTTCGCGGTCTCGACCAGCGTCTCGACCCGGCGGTCGAGGTTGCGCCCCATCCAGTCGGCCGAGGACAGGAACACCCGCGCCTTCTTCGAGGGCAGGCCGTGGCCGTTGCCGAAGCACACGATCCGGCTGTGTTCGAGGAACCGGCCCACGATCGACTTCACGCGGATGTTCTCGCTCAGCCCGGCGATGCCGGGGCGCAGCGCGCAGATGCCGCGCAGCACCAGGCTGATCTTCACCCCGGCCTGGCTCGCGGCATAGAGCGCCTCGATCACCGTCACGTCGGTGAGCGAGTTCATCTTGGCCCAGATCTCGGCCGGACGGCCGGCGCGGGCATGCGCGGCCTCGGCCTCGATCAGCTCCAGAAGCCGCGGCTTGAGGCTGATCGGCGAGATCGCGAGGTTCTCGAGCGCCACCGGCTGCACGTAGCCCGACAGGTAGTTGAACACCTTGGTGGCATCCCGCCCCAGCGCCGGGTCGCAGGTGAAGAACGACAGGTCGGTGTAGATCCGCGCGGTGATCGGGTGATAGTTGCCGGTGCCGTAATGGGTGTAGGTCACCAGCCGGTCGCCCTCGCGCCGCACGACGGTCGAGATCTTGGCATGGGTCTTGAGGTTGGTGAAACCGTAGACGACATGCGCCCCCGCCCGTTCCAGCCGGCGCGACTGGCGGATGTTGGCGGCCTCGTCGAAGCGGGCCTTGAGTTCGACCAGCGCGGTCACCGACTTGCCGGCCTCGGCCGCCTCGCACAGCGCCGCCACCACGGGGCTGTCGCGCGAGGTGCGGTAGAGCGTCTGCTTGATCGCCAGCACGTCGGGGTCCAGCGCCGCCTGCTGCAGGAACCGGATCACCATGTCGAAGGTCTCGTAGGGGTGGTGCAGCAGCATGTCCTTCTGCCGGATCGCGGCGAAGATGTCGCCGTCGTGATCCTGCACCCGCTCGGGGATGCGCGGGGTGAAGGGCGGCCACAGCAGGTCGCGCCGGTCGTCCAGCACCAGCTCCTTCACGTCGGCCATGCCGACCAGCCCCTTGACCTCGACCACCTCGTCGGGATCGACGTCCAGCTCTTCCATGATCAGCGCGCGCAGCCCCTCGGGCGCGCCGGCCGAGATCTTCAGCCGGATCACCTCGCCGCGGCGGCGCCGCTTCAGCGCGGTCTCGAACTCGCGCACCAGGTCCTCGGCCTCCTCCTCGACCTCGAGGTCGCTGTCGCGCAGCACCCGGAAGGCGCAATGGCCGACCTCGGCATAGCCGGGGAACAGCGCGTGCAGGTGCAACAGCAGCAGCTCCTCCAGCGGCAGGAACCGCGCCTCGCCCGCGCGCGAGGGCAGCGCGATGAAGCGCGGCAGCTGCGCGGGCACCGGCAACAGCGCGTGCAGGCGCCGTCGGTCGGTGGTGCGCTCAAGCTCCAGCCCCAGCGAGAAGCCGGTGTTGGGGATGAAGGGGAACGGGTGCGCCGGATCGATCGCCAGCGGCGAGAGCACCGGGAACACCCGGGCGAGGAAGTAGTCGTTCAGCCAGTCGCGGTCGGTCTTGCGCAGCCGGGTGCGCGGCACGATGTGGATGCCCTTGCGCCCGATCTCGCGCCGCAGGCGGTTCCAGATCTGCTGCTGGGTGTCCATCAGCCGGCGCGCATCGGCATTGATCGCCGAAAGCTGCTCGGCCGGGGTCAGCCCGTCGTCCGACAGCCCGTTCGGGCGCGAGCGGCGCAGCTGGCGCAGGCCCGCGACGCGCACGGTGTAGAACTCGTCGAGGTTGGTGGCCGAGATCGACAGGAAGCGCAGCTGTTCAAGCAGCGGCACCTTGGGATTGCGCGCCTCGTCGAGCACCCGCCAGTTGAAGGCGAGCCAGCTGATCTCGCGGTTGAAGTACCGCTTCATCACCCGCCGTTCGGCGGCGGTCGGAACCTTGGCGGCGGGGAAGGGGTCACTGAGGAAATCGGCACTGCTCATGGGGGTCTTCCGCCCTTGGGGCTTGTTATCTGCGGGTTTGCCACCACTATGCCGGGCCGCGCGGCGCTTGGCCAGAGCGGGCGCTGCGGGCGGCGGCGCCGGCGCGGCCCGACGAAGGGCGGGGGGAGGCGCGCCTCCCCCCCCGCCCCCCTGCGCCTGGGCGCGATGCCCGGCCGGGGGCTGCCGATGCCGGAGGGCGCGGGGCGCGCCGCTGCCGCGGGGGGGGGGGCGAGGGGGTCAGAGACCCTCGGCGAGGACCGCCTGCGCGATCGCGCGGCCGACCGGGCGGCCGCGGGCCAGCGCCTCGCGGTCGAGACGCTCGACCAGGCGGCCGGCGGCGGCGAGCGAGCGGTCCATCCGCGCCACCAGCCAGGGGATCAGCGCGGCGGGCGCGGCGATCTGGCGGTCGGCGAACAGCTTGACCAGCACCATCGACAGCAGCCGGTCGTCGGGTTCGAGCAGCTCCGCCGTGGCGGTGGCCTGCATCCGGCTGGCGAGGTCGGGCAGCACGATGCCCCAGCGCGACGGCGCCGCGCGGCCCGTCACCATCAGCCGGCCGCCCTCGGCCATGACCATGTTGTGCAGGTGGAACAGCGCCCGCTCGCCCTCGCCGTAGCCCGCGATCGCGTCGGCATCCTCGACCACCACGCGCCCGGCCTGCGCAAGCTCGGGCAGGTCGGCCAGCGCCAGCTCGCGCGCGGGGACCAGCTCGGCCCCGGTCTCCTCGGCCCACAGATGCGCCAGGTGGCTCTTGCCGCTGCCCTCGGGCCCGCAGAGCGCGAGCTTGCCCGCCGGCCAGTGCGCCCAGTCGTCGACCTGGCGCAGCGCAACCGCGTTCGAGGGCGCCGGGATGAACGCCTCGCGCCCCATCGCCGGGGCGAGGGGCAGGTCCAGGGCCAGCTGGTTGGGGATCATGGCGCGGGCTGGTCCGTGGCCGCGGCACCCGCCGCCGGTCCCGCACCCGCACCCGTCCCGGTCCCCGGCCCGCCGGTGCGCATCACGCGCCCCTCGCGGTCGAGCACGGTGGTCGCGGTCGGGCGCAGCTCGTCGGTCATGCGCACCTCGACGCGATAGTCGGGTTCGTAGACGGGATCGTCGATGCCCTGGTAAAGCTTGCTGTCCTTGTACTGGCTCATCGAGAACCGCGCGATCACGCCAAGCGCGGCCGCGACCGGCACGGCGACCAGCATCCCCGCGAAGCCGAAAAGCGTGCCGAAGGCCGAGAGCGCGAACAGCAGCCACACCGGGTGCAGCCCGACCGAGCCGCCGACGAGCTTGGGCGTCAGGATGTTGCCCTCGACGAACTGGCCCGACTGGAAGATCGCCCAGACCGCGACGATCCACCACCAGTCGCCCCAGAACTGGAACAGCGCCAGCCCGATCGCCAGCCCGCCGCCCACCAGCGCCCCGACATAGGGAATGAACGTCAGGAAGCCCGCGATCGCGCCGACGACGAAGCCGAAGTTCAGCCCCACCACCGTCAGCATCACCGCGTAATAGACCCCGAGGATCAGGCACACCAGCACCTGGCCCCGCACGAAGCCCGCCAGCGTCTCGTCGATCTCGCGCGCCAGGCGCCGGATCGTCGGCGCGTGTTCGCGCGGCAGGTAGCTGTCGAGATGGCGGATCATCCGGTCCCAGTCGAGCAGCATGTAGAACGCCACCACCGGCACCACGACAAGGAAGACGACGAAGCTGACCACCCCCATCGCCGAGGACAGCGCCGTCGTCACCAGCTGGCCGCCGCGCTGGCGGATCATCTCGCCGAACGAGGCCAGCGTCTCGCGCAGGACCGACTGGTCATCCATCAGCGAGGGGAAATGCTCGGTCAGGAAGGTCTGGAACTGGTTGAGGATCTGCGGCGCGGTGCTGATCAGCTGCGCAAGCTGGCGCACCAGCGTCGGCACCACCAACAGCGCGGCCAGGATGAAGATCACCAGCGCGATCACCGAGATGATCGCCGTCGCCGCCGCGCGCGAAAAGCCCATCCGCTCAAGCCGGTCGGCGACCGGATCCATGAAATAGGCGACCGCGCCGCCGATCAGGAAGGGCACGATCACGCCTCCCAGCAGCCACAGCACCAGCAGGAACGCGACCGCCGCGATCCCCCAGTACTTCACCTGTTGCCGCACCGGCAGTGCCATCGCGTTTTTCCTTTTTCGGACCTGCAAGATATTGCCGTCCCGCGCCCGAAGCACAAGGTCCGCCGCCGCCTCTGCCCGCCGCGCCGCGGCATTTGACCACCCCGCGCTCGGCTCTTGCCGGCCCCGCCGCGGCCCCGGACCGCCGCGCCGCGGCACCGGCGCGACAATCCCGGGTTGTTGGTCGACACATGAAATCCCTTGCCCGGGCGGCCCGCTTCGTGCTACTCCGCGCGCACCCGGTCGAATTGATCTTCCGGGCGCGTTTTTAAGTCATTTTGTTTCGCGAGGATTTCATGCTCGATCATTTTCAACAGCCGGACTCACGGCACCCGGGCGCCGCATCCGACCTTCGCGCCACGCTTCCCACCGACCTGGCAGGCCCGCCGTCGCTCGATCCCTGTTCCGTCTCGCTCTGCCGGCCGATCCGGCGCGACCACCACGAACCGCTCGACGCGCGCTCGGGCCTTCGTGCCGAGATACGCGGCGACATCGCGCTGGTGGTGATCGAGGGCGAGCTGTCGGTCACCACGCCCGGCGGCCGCCGGGCGCTGCGGGCGGGGCAGGTGCTCAGCCTCGCGCGCGGGGTGGCGCATGACTGGCGCGTCACCAGCCTCGCGGCGCGGTTCTCCGTGATCGTCGCCGCCGAGGGCGAGCCATGAGCCGCGGCGTCCCCTTCGCCTTCTTCGCCGCCGCCGCGGTCTCGGTGACCCTGGGCATGGCCTGGGGCATCCAGATGGGCATCGCCGAGGATTTCATGCTCGCCCCCGCCCATGCGCATCTCAACCTCGTGGGCTGGGTGACGCTGGCGCTGTTCGGCATCTATTACCGCATGACGCCCGCCGCCGCGGCGCGGCCGCTGGCGCGGATCCATGCGGGGCTCGCGATCCTGGGGGTGGCGCTCTTCGTGCCGGGGATCGCGCTCAGCATCCTCGGGGCGGGGCACGGGCTCGCGATCATCGGCTCGCTGGTCAGCTTCGCCTCGATGCTGGTCTTCCTGGTGACGGTGCTGCGCCACGGCTTCGGCGCCGGCGCCGGCGCCGGCTCTGGCGCGGGCCTGCGGGGCTGACCGCAAGGCCCGGCGACGGGGCGACAGCGACGGGGCGAAAGCGACGGGGCAACAGCAACCGGGGCGGCGGGGGCGGGGCGACACGCCCGCCCTGCACGCCCGGCATCCGACGCCCGGTCCTGCCCGGGTCCGCGCGATCGGGCCGCGCGATCGGGGCCGTGCCGGGCGGCTGCGTCTTGTGCGGCGCGGCGCTTCCGCCTACACCCCTCGGAAACCTCATGTCCGACCCCCGGGGACCGCCCATGCGCCTGAGCCGCTACTTCCTGCCCGTCCTGAAGGAAAACCCCGCCGAGGCGCAGATCGTCTCGCACCGCTACATGCTGCGTGCCGGCATGATCAAGCAGCAGGCGGCGGGGATCTATTCCTGGCTGCCGATGGGCCTGAAGGTCCTGCGCCGGATCGAGCAGATCGTGCACGAGGAACAGGCCCGCGCCGGCCACATCCCGGTGCTGATGCCGACGATGCAGCCCGCCGACCTGTGGCGGGAGTCGGGGCGCTATGACGACTACGGCGCCGAGATGCTGCGCATCAAGGACCGGCACGAGCGCGACATGCTGTTCGGGCCGACGAACGAGGAGATGATCACCGACATCTTCCGCGCCAACGTTTCCAGCTACAAGCAGCTGCCGCTGACGCTCTACCAGATCCAGTGGAAGTTCCGCGACGAGGTCCGCCCCCGCTTCGGCGTGATGCGCGGGCGCGAGTTCCTGATGAAGGACGGCTATACCTTCGACCTGACGGTCGAGGACGGCCTGCACGCCTACAACCGCCACATGGTCGCCTACCTGCGCACCTACGAGCGGATGGGCCTGACGGCGATCCCGATGCGCGCGGATTCGGGCCCGATCGGCGGCGACGACACCCATGAATTCCTCGTCCTCGCCTCGACCGGCGAGTCCGAAGTGTTCTACGACCAGCAGGTGACCGAGCTGAAGCTGGGCGACCGCGCCGTCGACTTCGACGACCGCGCGCAGGTCAAGGGCATCTGCGACGAGTTCACCACCGTCTACGCCCGCACCGACGAGACCCACGACGCCGCCCTCTTCGACCAGATCCCCGAAGAGCGCCGCCGCGTCGGCCGCGGCATCGAGGTCGGGCAGATCTTCTTCTTCGGCACCAAGTATTCCGAGCCGATGGGCGCGGTCGTCGTCACCGACAAGGGCGAACGGGTGCCGGTGCAGATGGGCAGCCACGGCATCGGCGTGTCGCGCCTGCTGGGCGCGATCATCGAGGCCAGCCACGACGACAAGGGCATCATCTGGCCCGAGGGCGTGACGCCGTTCCAGGCCGGGATCGTGAACCTCAAGCAGGGCGACAGCGCCACGGATTCGGCCTGCGAGGCGCTCTATGCCGCGCTGACCGCCAAGGGGCTCGAGCCGCTTTACGACGATACCGACGAACGCGCGGGCGCGAAATTCGCGAAGATGGACCTGATCGGCCTGCCGTGGCGGATCACCGTCGGCCCGCGCGGGCTGGCGCAGAACAAGGTCGAGCTGACCTGCCGCCGCACCGGCGAGAGCGAGGAGATGAGCCCCGAGGCCGCCGTCGCCCGCCTGGTCGAGATCTACGCCGCCCATCCCTGACGGGGGCGGTGCCCGGGACGTCGGAAAGGGGCGCTTCGGCGCCCCTTTGCCATTTTGCGGTCAGGCGGTCAGGATCTGGTCCAGCGTGCGCAGGAACTGGTCGGCATTCCCGGTCGAGAACGGCAGCGGCGGGCGGATCTTCAGCGTGTTGCCCGCAAGCCCGGCCGAGCCGATCAGGATGCCGTTTGCGCGCAGCGCGTTGATCACCGCATTGGTGCGCGGCGTGTCGGCGCGGCCCTCGGCATCGACAAGGTCGAGACCGATGAACAGGCCCGCGCCGCGCACCTCGCCGATGGTGGAATGCCGGGTCGCAAGGTCCCGGAGTCCTTGCAGGAAATACGCTCCGACCCGGCCCGCGTTCGCGATCAGCCCTTCCTGCTCGATCACCTCGAGCACCGCCATCCCGGCGGCGGCTGCGACAGGATTGCCGCCGAAGGTGTTGAAATAGCCGGTTTCCTCGCAGAACCCGGCAAGGCGGGCGGGATCGGTGACGACGCCGGCCATCGGGAAGCCGTTGCCCATCGGCTTGCCCATGGTGACGATCTCGGGCGTCACGCCATGGCGCTGGAATCCCCAGAGGAATTCGCCGGTGCGACCGAAGCCCGGCTGCACCTCGTCGGCGATCAGCAGGCCGCCGGCGGCGCGCGCCGCCGCGACGGCGGGGGCAAGAAAGCCGGCGGGGTCGGCGAAGATCCCGTCCGAGGAGAAGATCGTGTCGACGACCAGCGCCGACAGTCCGATGCCAGCGTCGTCAAGGCTTTGCGCGGCATCCTTCACGTCCTGCGCGAACCGTGCCGCCGGGTCCGGCCCGCGCGGCGGATCGATCAGCCGCACATGCGGCGCCGGCCCTTGCGTCTTCCAGGCCGAGGGCGAGATCTCGGTCACCGCGGCCGAGTTGCCGTGATAGGCCGCGCGGGTGACGATGACCCCGCGCCGGCCGGTGGCCGCGGCCGCGATGCGCAGCGCGAGGTCGTTGGCCTCGGTGCCCGAGCAGGTCATCACGAGGTTGTCGAGCGGCGCCGGGAAGGTCGCCAGCAGCCGCTCGGCATAGGCCTCGACCACGGCGTTGAGGTAGCGGGTGTGGGTCGTCAGCCGCGCCGCCTGCGCGGCGATGGCGGCCGCGACCTTCGGGTGGCAGTGCCCGACCGAGGGCACGTTGTTGTAGGTGTCGAGATAGCGCCGCCCCTCGGCATCGGTCAGCCAGACGCCCTCGCCCGAGACCATCTCGACCGGGTGGGAATACACGAGGACCGAGCTTGCGCCCGCATGGCGCGCCCGCGCCGCGAGCCGTTCGCCAAGGCGGCCGGGCGGCAGCGGCGCCGCGGGATCGTAGCGGTTGAGGTCGAGGATCTGCGTGCTCATGCCGCCACCCCCTCGTGCGCGAGCCAGGCGCGCGCCAGCGCCACGGTGCCGGCGGGGAAGGCCGCGCCCAGTTCGGCCGCGGTCGGCGTCTCGGCATGCGAGGCGAGCCAGGCCGTCAGCTGCATCCGGCGCAGCATGACGAAGACCGGCAGCGCCGCCTCGGTCGCGGGATCGAGCGGCGCGACCGAGCGGTAGCCCGCGATCCACTCCGCCATCAGCGACGGCAGCGCGGGGTCGGTCTCGATGAAGCTGACCGAGGCCGCGAAGTCGTAGCCGAACCACGAAAAGCCGCAGTCGTCGAAATCGATCACCCACAACCGCCCGGCCGGTGGTGCGCCGTCGACCAGCAGGTTCGCCGCGCGCATGTCGCAATGCACGAGGCCCCAGTGCGCCGCGCCCTGGCCAAGCGCCGCGAGCCGGTCGCGCAGCCGGTCGGCGCAGGTCCCGAGCAGGGCGATGTCGGCCGGCGACAGCCCCGGCGCCGCCCGCCAGTCGCCCCAGTGCGCGCCGGGGCCGATGATCGTGTCCCAGTCCCAGTGCTTGCGCACGAAGCCCGCCGGCCGCGCGAAGTCGCGCGCCTGGCCGTGCAGCCGCGCCGCGATCGCGCCGAGGTGGCGGAACCACAGGCCAAGCTGGCCGTCCTCGTCCGGGGCGACGCCCGGCACATGGTCGAAGCACACGACCTCGCGCGGGGTGCCGGCATCGTCGATCTCGTGCAGCAGCGCGCCGGCGGCGGTCGGGATCGGCCGCGGGGTGTCGACCGTCGCGGCGTCGCGCAGCGCCGCGATCCAGGCCAGCTCGCTCTCGATCTCGGCGCGGGTGTGATAGCCGGGGCGGTGCACGCGGAAGATCCGCCGGCTGCCGTCGGGCAGGGTGGCGAGGAAGGTCGCGTTCTCGGACACGGTCAGCAGCCGCAGGTCGGTCCCGGGCCCGAGGCCCCAGGCCGGCAGCGCCGCGCGCAGCCCGGCGGCAAGCCGGTCGAGAAGATCGGGGGCGTAGAGCATGGCACCTCTGGCAGCACAACGGGGAGACGGCTCCGGCGGGAGGGGCCGGATACCGGGATGCAAGCCGATCCGGCGCGGGCTTGCAACCGGCAGCATCGCCATGCCGCGATGCAGAGTGCATCTTATGGTTGATTGCCCAACTTATTTCACAATTCCGAGTCACCTTTAACGTGTGAGGAGCCCATGAACGGTCGCACGGAGGATAGAATGACCGCGTATCAGCAGATCGAGCCGACCCTGGCATATCATGACGAACGCAGCCGGCGCATCGCCGAGCGGATGATCCACCGCGGCGTGAGCCCGGTCGCGGCCTGGCGGATGACGCTGGGCCTGCGCCGGCTGGACCTGGCCGCGCGCGCGCGGCTCGACCCCGAGCGGCTGGCCCGGATCGAGCGGCGCGAGAGCCTGCCGGTCCGTGACGAGCTGATGCAGATCTGCGCCGCTCTGGCGGTCGAGGATTACGATCTGGCCGAGCGCGAGATCCGCGAGCCGCACACCCGGATGTACGGCGCGCACTAGATACGGGCGAGGATCGAGCAGGACCCGCACCGGCGGGGGGCGGATCGGCCGCGGGGGGCGGTCGCGATCCGTCCCCTGTCGCGGGCGGGCAGCCGGTCCCGCGGGCCCCGGCCGGGCAGTCGGTGATCCGGCGCCCTGTCTGCCGCACCAGACCCGGGGCCGCCGCACCGGAAGGTCCCGTGCGCGACCGCTCCCTCTCCGGTCGGGCACGGGACCTGATGGCGTTCGGACGCCGGACAAGGCCCCCGAAGCGCATGGCCCGCGCGGGGCCGCGGTCGCGGCGATGATGGGCGGGGGGCGCCGGTCGTCTGCCGGGGCTTTGCAACCCGGGGGCTTTGCACCCCGTGGGCGTGGCACGCCGCAACGGCGTGGCAAAAGACGGTGTGGCAAAAGACGGGACGGGTTCGGATGGTGCCCCCAGACGGACTTGAACCGCCGACCCTCTGATTACAAATCAGACGCTCTACCAGCTGAGCTATAGGGGCGCGGGGCCGTACCTAGCGCCAATGCCGCGATTCGCAAAGCCGGTGCCGGAGAGATGGGCCCCAAGCCGGGGGCCCAAGCCGGGCGCGCCGGCTGTCCGGCGCCGTCTGGTCAGGGCACGCCGTCGAAGGGCTGTCGCGTCCGCGCCGGGTTCCGCCCGAGGGCCGCTGGCATCGCACCGTCCCTGCCATCGCACCACCCCTGCCATCGGACTTTCACCGGCGTCGGAACCGGCGGTGGGTTGCCGCCTGCGCCCGGCGCCGGCGGCGGCCTGCCGATGCGGGCCCGGTTCGGCGCCGATCCGGGGCCCGTCCGGTGGCGCCTCGTGTCTTGCCGCGCGGCGCGGAACCTGCAATCTGCCACGCATCCGCCCCCGCCGCCCCTTCGCTGCGTCTTCCGGTCCGTTCCGCCGTGCCCCCGCGCCCCGTCGCGCCGGCCGGCCGCGGGCCGGGCGCGGCCGGCGATCCCGGGCGGGGCTTCGGCCCCGGGGCGGTCGCGGTGCGCGGAGGGACGGATGATCGACGAGAGCCTCAGGCTCGAGGGTGCGGGGGCCAGTGACCGGGGTCTCGTGCGCGGGCAGAACGAGGACCGCTTCCTGCTGCATCCGGCGGCGGGCCTGTGGGTGGTCGCCGACGGGATGGGCGGGCACGAGGCGGGGGCCTTCGCGGCCGGGGCCATCGTCGACGCGCTTGCGGCGATGGGGCGGCCGCGGTCGGCGGCGGGGCAGCGCGCGCGCTTCCTCGACCGGCTGGGCCGGGCCCATGCCGAGATCCAGTGCCGGTCCGAGGTGCTGGGCGGGGCGACGATCGGCGCGACGGTGGCGGCGGTGCTGATGCACGGCCGGCAGCTGGCCTGCGTCTGGGCCGGCGACAGCCGGGTATACCGGCTGCGCGCGGGGCAGTTGGCGCAGATGACCACCGATCACAGCGAGGTGCAGGAGCTGGTCACCGCCGGCGCGCTGACGCGCGAGCAGGCGCTGCGCTGGCCGCGGCGCAACATGCTGACGCGGGCGGTGGGCGTGGGGACGCGGCCGATGACCGAGACGCTGCTGGACCGGGTCGAGCCCGGCGACCGCTACCTGCTGTGCACCGACGGGCTGACCGAGGAGGTCGCCGAGGCGCGGATCGCGGCGCTGGTCGGGCGGGCGACGCCGGCCGAGGCCTGCCGCCGGCTGGTCGATGCGGCGCTGGCGGCGGGCGGGGGCGACAATGTCACCGTGGTCGTGCTGCGGGTGACGGCCGGGCCCGGGGCCCGGCCGCCCGAGGGCGCCGCGGCCTAGAGGCTGCGCATGCTGTCGCCGGCGGCGCCGGACTGCGCGGCGCCCAGCTGCCGCGCCTCGCCATAGGCGCCCTGCGCGCGGGCGCTGCGGTCGACGGGGGCGAGCAGCGTGCCCGACGTGTCGTCGGTCTCTTCGGCCTCGGCGAAGATCTCGGCGAAGGCCAGCCGGTCGCGCAGCGCGAGCGCGGCGGAGCGGTCGGCCGCGGTCTCTTCGTCGGTGGCGCTGGCGGTCTCGGCCAGCGAGTCCGTGACCGTGACCGTGACCGAGGCGGTGCCCGCGGTCGCGCTGTCCGCGGCAAGCCCGGCCCCGGACGCGGCGCGGCTCGCCGCGACGGCGCTGGCCGAAGAGGCGCCATTGTCCGAAGCGGAACCGGAGGCGGCGGGACCGGAGGCTTCGGCCTGCGCTTCGGCGAGCATTTCGGCCGGCGACTCTGTCGAGATGGCCGCCTGCGGCTCTGTCGGGGTGTCCGCCTGCGGCTTTGTCGAGATGTCCGCCTGCGGCTCGGAGGCGGCCGCGGCCGCCGCGAGCGCCTCGGGCGAGATGTCGATCACGACCGCGGGCGCCGTCGATGCCGGTTCGCTTTCGGCCGGGCTGGCGGTCGCGGGCTGGGACGCCGCGGTGGTGGTGGTGTCCTGATCCGCCGGGGCGACGGTGGTCGGGGTGGCCAGCGTGGCCAGCGCAGGGGTAAGGGCGCTTCCGGCACTTCCGATACTGCTGAGGAGACCCATTCTGGGACCTTTCCTTTGTGTCTACGCCGGCCTGACTGGCGTCGAAATCCGGCCTTAATCGACAGCCGCAAAGGTGATTCCGGGGCAGATATTAGGGGCATCGCAACAATCCGGGGGCCACGGGGCCGGTGCCGGAACCGTGGCGAAACGACGTCAACCGCGGCGCGAAATGCGCAACCCGATGTCCCTCGCGCGCTGGAATCCCCGCCGCCACCGGCTATGCTGGCGCAACGCACAGCCGGGGGAACCGATGCAGATGGCAGAACAGGCGGCAGAACAGGCGGCGGAACAGGCGGGCGCGATCCGTACCGTCGCGGTGATCGGGGCGGGCAGCATCGGGGCCAGCTGGGCCGCGCGGTTCCTTGCGGCGGGGCTGTCGGTGCGGGTCGCCGACCCGGCCACGGGCGCCGGCGCGCGGGTCGCGGCCTTCGTCGCCCGGGCCTGGCCCGACATGCAGCGGCTGGGGCTGACCACCGAGTCGCTCGAGCCCGCGCTGGTGCGGCTGTCGTGCTTCGCCGCCCCGGCCGAGGCGGCCGAGGGCGCCGACTGGGTGCAGGAGAACGCGCCCGAGCGGCTGGAGGTCAAGCGCGCGCTGCTGGCCGAGATCGAGGCCGTGCTCGACCCCGGGGCGGTGATCGCCAGCTCGACCTCGGGGATCATGCCGACGCCGATGCAGGTGCACATGCGCCACCCCGAGCGGCTGGTCATCGGCCACCCGTTCAATCCGCCGCACCTGATCCCGCTGGTCGAGGTGGTGGGGGGCGGCGACACGTCCGAGGCGACGCTGGCGCTGGCGATGGCCTTCTACCGCCGGCTGGGCAAGCGGCCGATCCGGCTGCGGCGCGAGGTGCCGGGCCATGTCGCGAACCGGCTGCAGGCCGCGCTGTGGCGCGAGGCGGTGCACTTGGTGACCGAGGGCGTGGCCTCGCTTGCCGATGTCGATGCGGCGCTGGTCTCGGGTCCGGGGCTGCGCTGGGCGCTGATGGGGCCGCACCTGACCTTCCACCTCGCCGGCGGCGAGGGCGGGATGGCGCATTTCCTCGACCATATCGGGCCGGCGATGGAGGATTGGTGGGCCGATCTCGGGGCGCCGCAGCTGGACGACACGGTGAAGGCGACGCTGGTCGCGGCGATGGCCGAGGCCGCGGCGGGGCAGGATGTCGAGGCGCTGGCCCGCGCCCGCGACGCGGGTCTGGTCGAGGCGCTGGCGCGGCAGCACCGCCCCGCCGACTGACACCGCCGACTGACTTCGCTGCCTGACCGGGCCCCCTGCCGTGGCGCCGTGACGGGAGGACGCGCGGGGCGATCCCGTACCGCGCGCGGCAGGCGGTTTCCCGGCGCAGCAAGGGCCGGGTGCGGGCGGCCCGCGCAGGGCGGGATCCGGTCGGGAGGCCGGGCGGATCGTGCCCGGCCGGCGGGGCGCGGCCGTCGCCCCGGCGCGGACCTTCGGGGGCCGGGCGCGGGATCAGCCGGAGGGGCCGGGTGCGAGCAGCTCGAGCAGTTCCAGCCGGTTGCCGAACGGGTCGGCGACGTGGACGCGCCGAAGCCCGGGTAGCGCGGCGTCGGGCGTGACGGCGATGCCATGGCGGTCAAGCCGCGCGCAAAGCTCCGACAGGTCCGCGACCTGCAGGCCGGGGTGGGCCTTGCGCGCCGGAACGAACGGCGTCTCGACGCCGAGGTGCAGCCTCAGCTCGCCGCTTTCGAACCAGCAGCCGCCGCGACCGGCGAGGGCGGCGGGCTTGGCGACCTCGGGCAGGCCGAGGACCCCACCGTAGAACTGCCGCGCCGCGGGCTCGCCACCGCGCGGCATCGCCAGCTGGACATGGTGCAGGGCCAGGATCATCGCGGGGCCTCCCGATTTGGTATGCATACGTATACCATGAAGGCCGGCCGCTGTCTTGCCCGGGGCGCGCCGCGCACTATCGTCTCGCGCGTAGCCGCAGTCGACCCGAGGATGTTCCGATGACCCTTTTCCGCAGCTTCCGTACCCTCAGTTTCCGCGCCATGGCCGCCGGGATGGCGCTGGCGCTGGCCACGGCCGGCCTTGGCATCGCCACCCCGGCCAGCGCCGCCGGCACCGTCGCGGGCGCCCGGGGCGGCGTGACCACGCTGAGCGTGCCGCTGGACATCGCGCCCTATCTCTACCGGGTGACCCGCTCGGGCGCGGACAACTACACCGTCGTCGTCGATCCGGGCTTCGTCGGCCCCGGCGGCGCGGCGCATCTGATCCGGCCGCTGTGCAGCGCGCGCGGCAAGATCCCGGTCGGGCACAAGCCGTCGAGCATCGTGATCGGCAACCGCGGCGCGGCGGCGGTGACGGCGCTGTCCTACCGCGTGCACTGCCAGTGACGGTGCAGCCCGGGGGGGCGGGGCGGCCAGGCGCCCGCGGCCTCGCGCCGGGGTGATCCGGCACGGGGGGCGGCGCGTACCCCCGTTGCAACCGGAGGCCCGCGCCATGCAGATGCTGTCACTCTACCTGTCGACCGCCGTCGTCTTCCTCGCGCTTGACGCGGCGATGCTGAAGACGGTGATCCACCCGCTGTTCGAACGCCATGTCGGCGCGCTGATGGCGCCAGAGCTGCGGATGGCGCCGGCGGCGGCCTTCTATGCCGCCTATGTCGCGGGGCTGATCGCGCTGGTGTCCTGGCCCGCGCTGCGCGAGGGCGCGCCGGCGCAGGCGCTGTGGCAGGGGGCGCTGGTCGGCGCGATGGCCTATGGCACCTACGAATTCACCAATTTCGCGACGCTGCGGGGCTGGAACCCGGCGATGGTGGCGACCGACCTCGTCTGGGGCACGGTGCTGACCGGGATCTCGGCCTGGGCCGGGGTCACCATCACCCGCGCGATCGCCGGCTGACGGCCCCGGCGGGGGCGGCATGGGGCCAATGGCCGGATCGCTCCGGCTGGACGGCACTGGCTGGACGGCACTGGCTGGACGGGGCCTGAAAATCGGGTATGCCCGGGGGCGGACGACAGATCTGGGGGCGTTCTTGATGATCCTTTACGGCATTGCGACCTGTGACACCTGCCGCAAGGCGCGGCGCGCGCTGGCCGAGGCGGGGGCCGAGGTCACCTTCCGCGACCTGCGGGCCGAGCCGCTGACGCCGGACGAGCGGGCCGAGTTCCTTGCGGCCTTCGGCGACAGGCTGATCAACCGCAGCTCGACCACCTGGCGCGGGCTGTCCGAGACCGAGCGTGCCGCGGCGCCCGACGCGCTGCTGGCCGCGCATCCGACGCTGATGAAGCGCCCGGTGGTGCGGGCGGGGGCGACGCTGACGCTGGGGTGGTCGGCCGCGACGCTGGACGACCTCATGGCCGCCGGCGCCTGATCGCGGCGGGCCGCCCCGGCTTCAGGATGCGGCCCCGCATTCGGCGGCGGCCGGGCGGCACGAACACGAACGGCCCGCCGGTGGCGAGCCGTTGCGTGCCTTCCCTGCGGAAGGCGTCAGAGCAGTTTCAGGTCCGTCGCCGACGATCGACCGTCGCGTCCGGATTGCAGTTCGTAGGCGATCTTCTGGTTGTCGTTGAGGCCCTTCAGACCCGCCCGTTCCACCGCGGAGATGTGGACGAACACATCCTTCCCGCCCTCGTCGGGCGCAATGAACCCGTAACCCTTCGTACTATTGAACCATTTCACGGTGCCAGTGGCCATGACCGCGCCTCTCCTCACAATCATCCCTTCATCCGCGGGCTGAATTGCCCGCGAGCCGTGCAGCCAGCTCTTTCGGCTCCGGCTGCCTTGGTAAGGAAGCGGTAGGAAAGTCTGCGTCCACGCAACAATCAGAGTGAGGGATTCGGCCTGAAAATCAAGCCTCGCGTGCGGCGGACGGGGGCTTGCCCCGCCCGCCGGCGCCTCAGCGCTGGTCCGGCGTCCGGGCTTCGGCTGCCAGTTGTGCAACTGCAGCATCAAGCCCCAAGGTCTCGGTCCGGGTCTCGCCGAGGCGCCGAACGGAAACAGTGCGCTCTTCGACCTCTTTCATCCCGATCGCGAGAATCACCGGCACCTTGCCGACGGAATGCTCGCGGACCTTGTAGTTGATCTTCTCGTTGCGGGTGTCGGCCTCGGCCCGGATCCCCACCGCCTCGAGCGCCGCGACGACCTCGCGCACGTAATCGTCCGCATCGGAAACGATCGAGGCCACCACCACCTGCCGCGGCGCGAGCCAGAGCGGGAATTTCCCGGCGTAGTTCTCGATCAGGATGCCGATGAAGCGTTCGAACGAGCCCAGGATCGCGCGGTGCAGCATGTAGGGGCGGTGCTTGGCCCCGTCCTCGCCGACATATTCCGCGCCCAGACGGTCCGGCAGGTTCGGGTCGACCTGGAAGGTCCCGCACTGCCATTGGCGGCCGATCGCGTCGGTCAGCTTGAAATCGAGCTTCGGCCCGTAGAAGGCGCCGTCGCCCTCGTTGATCTCGTAGGGCAGGCCCAGCCGCTCGATCGCGCCCTTCAGCGCGCCCTCGACCTTGTCCCAGGTCTCGTCCGAGCCGATGCGGACCTCGGGGCGGGTCGACAGCTTGATGTCGAAGCTCTCGAAGCCCAGGTCCTTGTAGACCGAGGACAGAAGCGCGATGAACGCCCCGCACTCTTCCTCGATCTGGTCCTCGGTGCAGAAGATGTGCGCGTCGTCCTGCGTGAAGCCGCGCACCCGCATCAGCCCGTGCATCGAGCCCGAGGACTCGTAGCGGTGGCACGCGCCGAACTCGGCCAGCCGCAGCGGCAGGTCGCGGTAGGATTTCAGGCCCTGGTTGTAGACCTGCACGTGGCAGGGGCAGTTCATGGGCTTGAGCGCGTTGATGCGCTTTTCCTTCGCGCCTTCCTCGTCGACCTCGACGATGAACATGTTCTCGCGGTAGTTGTCCCAGTGGCCCGACTTCTCCCACAGCACGCGGTCGACGACCTGCGGGGTCTTGATCTCTTTATACCCGGCGCGGCGCTGGCGGCGGCCCATGTATTCCTGCAGCAGCCGATAGACCGACCAGCCGTTCGGGTGCCAGAACACCATCCCCGGCGCCTCTTCCTGCAGGTGGAACAGCTCCATCTCGCGGCCGAGCTTGCGGTGGTCGCGCTTGGCGGCTTCTTCCAGCATCGTCAGATGCGCCTTCAGCTCGTCGCGGTTGCGGAACGCGACGCCGGTGATGCGCTGCAGCTGCGGGCGGTTCACGTCGCCGAACCAGTAGGCGCCCGAGACGCCCATCAGCTTGAAGGCATCGGCCGGCAGCTGGCCGGTGTGCTGCAGGTGCGGGCCACGGCACAGGTCCTGCCAGTCGCCGTGCCAGTACATGCGGATCGGCGCGCCTTCGGGGATGCGGGCGATCAGCTCGACCTTGAAGGGCTCGCCGCGCTCTTCGTAATAGGCGATCGCGCGGGCGCGGTCCCAGATCTCGGTCTTCACCGGGTCGCGGGCGTTGATGATCTTCTTCATCTGCGCCTCGATCGCGCCGAGGTCCTCGGGCGTGAACGGCTCGTTGCGGTCGAAGTCGTAGAACCAGCCGGTCTCGGTCACCGGGCCGATCGTCACCTTCACGTCCGGCCACAGCTCCTGCACGGCGCGGGCCATGACGTGGGCGAAGTCGTGGCGGATCAGCTCGATCGACGGCTCGGCGTCCTTCATCGTGTTGATGGCAAGGCGCGCGTCGGCCTCGATGGGCCAGGCGAGGTCCCAGTGGGCGCCGTCGACGGTGGCCGAGATGGCGTTCTTCGCCAGCGAGGGCGCGATCGAGGCCGCGACCTCGGCCGCCGTCACGCCGGCGTCGTATTCGCGGCTGTTGCCATCGGGAAAGGTGAGGGAAATCGGGGCCATGTCGGCTCTCCTCGTCGGTTTGGCGCCCACGGAACGCCCGGTTGCGGGTTATGTCTGCCGGCTTCTATCCCCTCGTGCGCGGGGGAATGTCAACGGGCCGCGCGCGCCGGGCGGGGCGGGGCCATGCGTTTTGCGTTGCACCTTAAGCATCTGCGGCGATAAACGGGGCGGAACCCCGCGCGCGGGAGGCGCGCGCTGACATGCTTACACAATGAAGGCGCAGCCCATGCCCAGCCTGAACGACATCCGGTCGACCTATCTCGACTTCTTCCAGCGCAACGGCCACCGCGTCGTCGACAGCTCGCCGCTGGTGCCGCGCAACGATCCCACGCTGATGTTCGCGAACTCGGGCATGGTCCAGTTCAAGAACCTGTTCACCGGGGTCGAGACGCGCGACTACACCCGCGCCACCACCGCGCAGAAATGCGTCCGCGCCGGCGGCAAGCACAACGACCTCGACAACGTGGGCTATACCGCGCGCCACCACACCTTCTTCGAGATGCTGGGCAACTTCTCGTTCGGCGACTACTTCAAGGAAACCGCGATCCCGCTGGCGTGGGAGCTGCTGACCAAGGAGTTCGGGCTGAACCGCGACAAGCTTCTGGTCACGGTCTACCACACCGACGACGAGGCGGCGGCGATCTGGAAGAAGGTCGCGGGCCTGTCCGACGACCGCATCATCCGCATCGCCACCAACGACAACTTCTGGATGATGGGCCCCACGGGGCCCTGCGGCCCGTGCTCGGAAATCTTCTATGACCACGGCGACAAGATCTGGGGCGGCCCGCCGGGCTCGAAGGACGAGGACGGCGACCGGTTCATCGAGATCTGGAACAACGTCTTCATGCAGTTCGAGCAGTTCGAGGACGGCTCGCGCCGCACGCTCGACGCCAAGTCGATCGACACCGGCATGGGGCTGGAGCGGATCGGCGCGCTTCTGCAGGGCAAGCACGACAACTACGACACCGATCTGATGCGCTCGCTGATCGAGGCCTCGGCCCATGCGACCTCGGCCGATCCCGACGGGCCGGGCAAGGTGCACCACCGGGTGATCGCCGACCACCTGCGCTCGACCTCGTTCCTGATCGCCGACGGGGTGATGCCCTCGAACGAGGGCCGCGGCTACGTGCTGCGCCGGATCATGCGCCGCGCGATGCGCCATGCGCACATGCTGGGCGCGCAGGACCCGGTGATGTTCCGGCTGGTGCCGGCGCTGGTGCGCCAGATGGGCGCGGCCTATCCGGAACTGACCCGCGCGCAGGCGCTGATCGAGGAGACGCTGAAGCTCGAGGAGACGAAGTTCCGCACCACGCTGGACCGCGGCCTGCGGCTTCTGGACGACGAGCTGGCGAAGATCCCCGAGGGGTCTGCCCTGCCGGGCGAGGCGGCGTTCAAGCTTTACGACACCTACGGCTTCCCGCTGGACCTGACGCAGGACGCGCTGCGCGAGAAGGGCCGCGCCGTCGACACCCAGGGCTTCGACGCCGCCATGGCCGAGCAGAAGGCCAAGGCGCGCGCCGCCTGGGCCGGCTCGGGCGAGACCAAGGATGCGGCGATCTGGTTCGACCTGGCCGAGGAGCACGGGCCGAGCGAGTTCCTGGGCTATGACACCGAGACCGCCGAGGGCCAGGTGCTGGCGCTGGTGCAGAAGGGCGCCGCGGTGAAGACCGCGGGGCAGGGCGACGAGGTGACGATCGTCGTCAACCAGACCCCGTTCTACGGCGAGTCGGGCGGCCAGGTCGGCGATGCGGGCATCATCCGCACCGAGACCGGCGAGGCGCATGTGACCGACGTCAAGCGCACCGCGGGCGTGTTCCTGCACGTGGCCACCGTGACCATGGGCGAGATCCAGGCCGGGCAGGGCGCGACGCTGGTCGTCGACCACGACCGCCGCGGCGCGATCCGCGCCAACCACTCGGCCACGCACCTGCTGAACGAGGCGCTGCGCCGCGCGCTTGGCGATCACGTCGCCCAGCGCGGCTCGCTCAACGCCCCCGACCGGCTGCGCTTCGACTTCAGCCACACCAAGGCGCTGACGCCCGAGGAGATGGCCCGGGTCGAGACCGAGGTGAACGGCTTCATCCGCCAGGACGGTGCCGTCTCGACCCGGATCATGACGCCCGACGACGCGCGCGGCCTGGGGGCGCAGGCGCTGTTTGGCGAGAAATACGGCGACGAGGTCCGCGTCGTGTCGATGGGCACGCTCGAGGGCACCGGCAAGGGCACCGACGGGCGGACCTATTCGCTCGAGCTGTGCGGCGGCACCCACGTGGCGCGGCTGGGCGAGATCGGGCTGATGGTGGTGCTGGGCGACAGCGCGTCCTCGGCCGGGGTGCGCCGGATCGAGGCGCTGACCGGGCAGGCGGCGCTGGATCACCTGAATGCGCAGGGCACCCGGCTGGCCGAGGTCGCGGGCGTGCTGAAGGCGCCGGTGGGCGAGGTGGTCGAGCGCGTGAAGGCGCTGGCCGAGGAACGCCGGGCGCTGGCGAACGAGGTCGCGCAGCTGCGCCGCGAGATCGCGATGGGCGGCGGCGCCAAGGGCGGCCCCGAGGCCAAGGAGATCGGCGGCGTGAAGTTCATCGCCCAGGCCGTCACCGGCGTGTCGGGCAAGGACCTGCCGGCGCTGGTCGACGCGCTGAAGACCACGGTCGGCTCGGGCGCGGTGCTGGTCGTGGCCGATACCGGCGGCAAGGCCGCGGTGGCGGCGGGCGTGACCGCGGACATGGTCGAGAAGGTCTCGGCCGTGGACCTGGTCCGGGCCGCGGCCGGCGCGCTTGGCGGCAAGGGCGGCGGCGGCCGGCCCGACATGGCCCAGGCCGGCGGTGCCGACCCGGCCAAGGCCCCCGAGGCCATCGCCGCGGCCGAGGCGGTTCTCGCCGCGCTCTGACCCGCGATCCCCGAATTCCCGGGGGGCTCCGTCCGCCGGCCGGGGCCCTTCGTCCTTCTCAAGGAGACCACCGATGTCCGCACTCTGGATCGCCCATGTGACCGTGACCGACCCCGAGGCCTACGGCCGCTACGCAGCCCTCGCCGGTCCCGCCATCGCCAAGCACGGCGGCACCTTCCTGGCGCGGGCCACGCGCTATGTGCAGCTGGAAGGCACCGATCGGTCGCGCAACGTCGTCGCGCGCTTCCCCAGCCTCGAGGATGCCGTCGCCTGCTATCACTCGCCCGAATACCAGGAGGCGCTGAGCCACGCCAAGGGCGCGGCCGAGCGCGAGCTGGTCGTGGTCGAGGAAAGCCCCGCCGCCTGAAACCGTCGCCTGAAAGCGTCGCGTGATCGTTGCCCTGTTAACGATTTCAGCGTGCATAGCGAGAACTGGTCATGCCCGTGTCACGGCGCGGGCCTAGGCTGGGGGTGTCGGATGCGGGAGGGCCCCTCGTTTCATCCGAAGCGTACCAGTCTTTTGACGTCACCATTTCCGGGACAGTCTCCCGAACACGCCTTGCCGATCAACGTTCTTGTGTACACCTTTTTGCCTGATCGTGCCCCGCCATCCCCGGCGGGGCACTTTTCTGTCAGGGCGGCGGTAACCCCGCGCCCGCTTCGCGATTGCCCGCCACCGGCCCGCCGGTATATGCTGCGACGCAACACGAGCAGAGCATCGGGCGCAGGGAGACGGGAATGTGCCGCTGGGCCGCCTATGTGGGCGAGGCGATCTTTCTGGAAGACATCGTCGCCCTGCCGGGCCATTCGCTGATCCGACAGAGCCATTGCGCCACCGAATGCGCGACCGCGATCAACGCCGACGGCTTCGGCCTGGCCTGGTACGGCGAGCGTCCCGAGCCGGGGCTGTATCGCGACGTGATGCCGGCCTGGTCGGACCCGAACCTGAAGTCGCTGGTCGCGCAGGTCCGCTCGCCGCTGTTTCTCGCGCATGTCCGTGCCTCGACCGGCACCGCGACCAGCCGCAACAACTGCCACCCGTTCACCGTCGGCCGCTGGAGCTTCATGCACAACGGTCAGATCGGCGGCTACGACCGGTTCCGCCGCTGCGCCGAGATGCTGATCCCCGACGACCTCTATGCCCACCGCCGCGGCGCCACCGACAGCGAGGCGCTGTTCCTCGTGGCGCTGGCCGAGGGGCTTGATGCCGACCCCTGCGGCGCGCTCGAGCGTGCGGTGGCCGCGCTCGAGACGCTGTCGCGCGAGAAGGGCTGCGCCCCGCATGTGCGGCTGACCGCGGCGCTGTCGGATGGCGAGAAGCTCTATGCCGTGCGCTATGCCACCGACGACCGCGCGCCCAGCCTCTACCACCGCTGGTCGGTCAGCCGGAAGGGCCGCGCCGTCGTCTCCGAGCCGCTGGAAACCGGCGAGGACTGGTCGGTGATCCCGGCGGGCAGCTTCTGCAGCTTCACCGGCGAGACGGTCGAGATCCGGCCCTTCCGCCCGCTGCCGGTCGCCGCCGCAGCCTGACCGGGCCGCCAAGGTCCGGCCGCGTTGGCAGGGCCGGTCCAGGCGGCTCTGCGCCCGGACCGCCGCAGGCCGGGCGCGGCGGGCTAGAGCCAGCCGCGCACCATCCGCACCGCCAGCCAGCCCAGCGCGCCCCAGCCGGCCAGCCCCAGCAACAGCGCGGGCAGGATCCACCATCCCGACGGCAGCTCGGCCAGCGCGCGCAGGCCGCGGGGATCAAGGCTGAACAGGCGCAGGCGAAGGCTCTCGATCAGGTCGAGAACGGCGATGTCGATCAGTGTCATGGGGTCCCTGCGGTCTGCTCCGCGCTCTGGACGGCGCGTCGGGATGGATACGCGGCCGCGGCGCCGTTCCGTCGCGATCATGGCGCAAGTTTCTGACGAAATTCGAAAAAAAATCCGGGACGCCCAAAGCGAAGGCCCCCCGGGATCACTCCCGGGGGGCCTCGTGTTCACTCCGTCGCGACCGCGCGGCGGCGGCGCGGGGCGGGCGCTCAGGCCTCGGCGCGGGCCTGGCGCTTGCGCTCGTGCGGGTCCAGGTGGCGCTTGCGCAGGCGGATGTTGTTCGGCGTGACCTCGACCAGCTCGTCATCGTCGATATAGGCGATGGCGGCTTCCAGCGACATGATCGTCGGCGTGGTCAGGCGCACGGCTTCGTCCGACCCCGAGGCGCGCATGTTGGTCAGCTTCTTGCCCTTGAGCGGGTTCACTTCCAGATCGTTGTCGCGCGAGTGCTCGCCGATGATCATCCCCTCGTAGACCTGCTCCTGCGCGCCCAGGAACAGCTTGCCGCGGTCCTCGAGGTTCCACAGCGCGAAGGCGACGGTGGTGCCGTTCTCCATCGAGATCAGCACGCCCTGCCGGCGCCCCTGGATCGCGCCCTTGTAGGGGGTCCAGCTGTGGAAGATGCGGTTCATCACGCCGGTGCCGCGGGTGTCGGTCAGGAACTGGCCGTGATAGCCGATCAGACCGCGCGAGGGCACATGGGCGATGATCCGGGTCTTGCCCGTGCCATCGGGGTTCATCTCGACGAGGTCGCCCTTGCGCTCGCCGGTGATCTTCTCGATCACCGCGCCCGAGAATTCGTCATCCACGTCGATGGTGACTTCCTCGACCGGCTCCATGCGCTGGCCGTCCTCTTCCTTGAAGATCACGCGCGGGCGCGAGATCGACAGCTCGAACCCTTCGCGGCGCATGTTCTCGATCAGGACGCCCATCTGCAGTTCGCCCCGGCCCGAGACGATGAAGGCCTCGCCGCCCGGCGTGTCCTCGATCTTGATCGCGACGTTCGATTCGGCTTCCTTCATCAGCCGGTCGCGGATGACGCGCGACTGCACCTTGTCGCCGTCACGACCCGCCAGCGGGCTGTCGTTGATGCCGAAGGTGACCGAGATGGTCGGCGGGTCGATCGGCTGGGCGGGCAGGGCGGTGTCGACCTCGAGCGCGCAGATCGTGTCGGCCACGGTCGCCTTGGTCATGCCGGCAAGGCTGACGATGTCGCCCGCGACGGCCTCGTCGATCGGCTGCTGGCTCAGGCCGCGGAAGGCGAGGATCTTCGAGACGCGGAACTGCTCGATCCGGTCGCCGGTGCGCGACAGCGCCTTGACGGTGTCGTTGGTCTTCAGCGTGCCGCTTTCGACGCGGCCGGTCAGCATCCGCCCGATGAACGGGTCCGAGCCCAGCGTGGTCGCCAGCATCCGGAACGGCTCGTTCGCCTGGGCGGCCTGCTTCGGCGGCTCCACATGCTTGACGATCAGGTCGAACAGCGCGTCGAGGTTCTTGCGCTCGCCGTCCAGCGTCATGTCGGCCCAGCCCGAGCGGCCCGAGGCGTAGACATGCGGGAAGTCGAGCTGTTCATCGCTGGCGCCGAGGTTGGCGAACAGGTCGAAGACCTCGTCCAGCGCCCGGTCGGGTTCCGCGTCGCCCTTGTCGACCTTGTTCACGACGACGATCGGCTTCAGGCCAAGCGCCAGCGCCTTCGAGGTCACGAACTTGGTCTGCGGCATCGGGCCCTCGGCCGCGTCGACCAGCAGGCAGACGCCGTCGACCATCGACAGGATGCGCTCGACCTCGCCGCCGAAGTCGGCGTGGCCGGGGGTGTCGACGATGTTGATGCGCGTGCCCTTCCACTCGACCGAGGTCGCCTTGGCAAGGATGGTGATCCCGCGCTCGCGCTCGATGTCGTTCGAGTCCATCGCGCGTTCGGTCGTCGCCTGGTTCTCGCGGTAGGTGCCAGACTGTTTCAGAAGCTCGTCGACCAGCGTGGTCTTGCCGTGGTCGACGTGCGCGATGATCGCGATGTTGCGAAGGTCCATGAAGCTATCCCGGAAATGTCGGGCGCGGGATACCTCGCATCCGCAGAAAATGCCAGCGCCAATGCACGCAGGGCCGGATTGCGCGCCGCGCCGGGCGTGTGCCGTCGGGGGGCGGGCGGTCAGGTGACGACGTACCAGTCGCGGCGGTGGTTCAGCGCGATCACCAGGTTCAGGATCACCGCGCCCAGCAGCGACCAGACCACCCGGTCGGCGGGCAGGATCGCGAAGGACACCAGGAACAGGCACAGGTCCCAGCCCGACTGCACCCAGCCCGCGCGGATGCCGAAGCGGTCCTGGACGATCACCGCCACGATCGACACGCCCCCCAGGGACGAGGAATGCCGGAACAGCCCCAGCAGCCCCACGCCCGCGACCACGCCGAAGCCCGCCGCGGCGACGCCGGGGTGGACATGGGCGATGCTCAGCACGCCCGGCAGCGCGTCGGCGATGACCGAGACCAGCGTGACGCTCGCGAAGCTCTTCAGCGCGAAGGCCGCGCCCTTGCGCGCCCAGGCGAAGGCGTAGAACGGCAGGTTGACCACGAAGAAGGTCGGGCCGAAGCCCCAGCCGGTGGCATAGGCCACGATCAGCGCCAGCCCCGCCGTGCCCCCCGTCACCAGCCCCGCCGCCCGCAGCAGGTGGATCCCCAGCGCGCATTGCACCGTCGAGATCAGCAGACCCTGCACATCCTCCAGCGCGGTGTAGCGCGGCTGGCGGGGCGGGTCGGCAAGCGCGGCGGTAAGGTCAGAGGCCATGACCCTTTTTCGCACGGCCGGCCCGGTCCGGTCCAGCGATTCCTCGGCCCGCCCGCGCCCTGCCGGAGCCGCGCCCCCGACCTCGCGACGCCGACTTCGCGCCCCCCGATCCCGCGCCCCTGCGAGCCGTGTCCGAGGCAGGCGCGCGCGCGCGCCCCGTGTCCAGGCCCGTGTCCGGGGCCCGTAGCCGGCGCCCGTGTCCGCCGTCGCTCGTCCGACATCGTCACGGGCTTGCGCCGGGCGCGCGCCGGGCTCCTCCAGGGCTCATCACGGGCTCGTCACGGGCTCATCACGGGGGCCACCGCAGGGGCCACCACGCTGCCGGGCCTTGCCTTTTCGCCCGGCTTGGCCTCTGCTGCGATCCCGAGGAGTCCGCCGCACATGCCAGAATCCAGCCATCCCTGCCTTGCCGGGCCGGGGGCCGCCCGCGCCGCGCTGCGCGCGATCGACTGGGGGACGAACTCGCTCGGCCCGCCCGAGGGCTGGCCGGTGGCGCTGCATGTCTCGGCGCAGATGATGCTGGCCTCGTCCTTCCCCGCGGCGATCTTCTGGGGCGAGCGGATGATCACGCTGCACAACGACGCCTTCACGCCGATCCTCGGCGCCAAGCCCGCCGCGCAGGGACGCCCGTTCTACGACGTCTGGGCCGAGGCCTGGGACGAGATCGGCCCGATCGCGGCCCGCGCTTTCGCCGGCGAGGCGTCGTATTTCGCCGATTTCCCGCTGACGATCGACCGGCACGGCTATCCCGAACCCTGCAACTTCACCTTCTGCTACAGCCCGATCCGCGATGCCGAGGGGCGGGTGGGCGGCGTGATGGACACGGTGGTCGAGACCACCGACAAGGTCCTGGCCGAACGCGCGCTCGAACTGCGCAACACCGAGCTGGCGCACCGGCTGAAGAACACCCTCGCGGTGGTCTCGGTCATCGCGCGCCAGACCCTGCGCGCCGCCGCCGACACGGCCGAGGCCTGGGAAAAGCTCTCGGCGCGGCTGGGCGCGCTGGCGGCGGCACATCACATCCTGACCTCGGGGGCGCAGGTCGCGGCGCCGCTGGCCGATCTGGTCGGCACCGCGCTCGCCTCGCAGGCGGCGCTGGCCGAGGGGCGGATCGCGCTCTCGGGGCCGCCAGTCGCGCTCGAGGCGCGCCAGGCGCTGGCGGTGGCGCTGATCGTGAGCGAGCTTGCGACCAACGCGACCAAGCATGGCGCGCTCTCGGTGCCCGAGGGGCGGGTGGCGCTCGACTGGCAGGTGACGGGCGACGCGACGGCGCGCGCGCTCTGCCTCGACTGGGTGGAAAGCGGCGGGCCGCCGGTGACGGCGCCGTCGCGCCAGGGCTTCGGCTCGCTGCTGATCGGCCGGGTGGCGCCGCTGGATTTCGGCGGCACCGCCGAGACCCGCTTCGCCGCCGCGGGCCTGCACTACCGCCTGACCGGCCCGCTGGCGCTGTGACGAACGCGAAGGGCCGCGGCAATGCCACGGCCCCGTTCTCGACTTTGCGCAAATATCCCGCGGGGGTCCGGGGGCGCGAAGCCCCCGGCTCCGCCGGTCAGGCCAGCGCCTTGTTCAGGTACTCGTCGACCTTCTCGAGATAGCCCATGGTGGTGAGCCACTTCTGGTCCGGCCCGACCAGCAGCGCGAGGTCCTTGGTCATGAACCCGTCCTCGACGGTCTGCACGGTCACCTTCTCCAGCGTCTCGGCGAAGGTCATCAGCGCCGCGTTGCTGTCAAGCTTGGCACGGTGCTTGAGGCCGCCGGTCCAGGCGTAGATCGAGGCGATGGAGTTGGTCGAGGTCTCCTTGCCCTGCTGGTGCTGGCGGTAGTGGCGGGTGACGGTGCCGTGCGCGGCCTCGGCTTCCACGATCTTGCCATCGGGCGTCATCAGCACCGAGGTCATCAGGCCGAGCGAGCCGAAGCCCTGCGCCACGGTGTCCGACTGCACGTCGCCGTCGTAGTTCTTGCAGGCCCAGACATAGCCGCCCGACCACTTCAGCGCCGAGGCGACCATGTCGTCGATCAGCCGGTGCTCGTAATGGATGCCCGCGGCCTTGAACTTCTCCTCGAACTCTTCCTCGTAGACCTTCTGGAACAGGTCCTTGAAGCGGCCGTCATAGGCCTTGAGGATGGTGTTCTTGGTCGACAGGTACACCGGCCAGCCCTTGAGCAGGCCGTAGTTCATCGACGAGCGCGCGAAGTCGATGATCGACTGGTCGAGGTTGTACATCGCCATGGTCACGCCGGCGCCGGGGGCCTGGAAGACCTCCTTCTCGATCTCGGTGCCGTCCTCGCCGACGAACTTGATCGACAGCTTCCCCTTGCCGGGGAACTTGAAGTCGGTGGCGCGGTACTGGTCGCCGAAGGCGTGGCGGCCGACGACGATCGGCTTGGTCCAGCCCGGCACCAGGCGCGGCACGTTCTGGCAGATGATCGGCTCGCGGAAGATCACGCCGCCCAGGATGTTGCGGATCGTGCCGTTGGGCGAGCGCCACATCGACTTCAGGCCGAATTCCTCGACGCGCTGCTCGTCGGGGGTGATCGTGGCGCATTTCACGCCGACGCCGTATTCCTTGATCGCGTTCGCCGCGTCGACCGTGATCTGGTCGTCGGTGCGGTCACGCTCCTCGATGCCCAGATCGTAGTACTTCAGGTCGACGTCGAGGTAGGGCAGGATCAGTTTCTTCTTGATGAAATCCCAGATGATCCGGGTCATCTCGTCGCCGTCGAGCTCGACGACCGGGTTCGCTACCTTGATCTTCGACATGGAAGCCTCTTGGTTGGTGTGACTCGTCGTCCCGGGTCTTAGCGGAATTCGCGGGGCCGGGAAAGATGGTATGCGATTGTATGCCACATCTTGGGCCATCTGCCGCACCCCCCGGCCGTCCGCGGCGTCCCCCGGCGTTCCGCGGCGTTAGGCTCCTGCACATGCTTTGCCGTCAGGCTGTTATCCGACAGGACATTTCGGAAAGCGCGCGGGCATGCGGGCAGGACAGGCGGACCGCCCCGACGCGGCGCTGCAGGCGGTGGCGCGCTGGTCAGGGGCGTGGCGGTCGGTGGCGCGCTGGTCAGGGGCATGGCGGCTAATCGCACAGCGGCGAGCGGCGCGGGCCGTGACGGCGCGCGCGACATCCCTGCCTTTGCCGATGCCAGTGCCGGCCGCGGCGGGGCCCGTGGCCGGGCGGGCATGGCACTGGCGGCAGGCGCGGCGGGGGATCGGGCCGGGGATCGGGCGGGCGCTGGTGGCGCTGGCGCTGCTTTCGGGCGCGCCGGCGGCGGGGCAACCGTGGTCGGGCGATGCCGGGGCGGCCCTGCGCGAGCGCACGGCGCTGATGGACATCTTCGCCGGCTCGCGCCGGTCGGACGCGGCCCGAAGCCTCGGGCGCGGCGGCTACGAGCTTGCGGGCGGCGGCCGCATCGCCTTCGCCGACTGGTACCACGCCGACCGCGCCGAGGTGAACCTGCGGCTGGTGACGGCGCTCGGGCGCGGCGTCGCGGTGATCTGGGGCGTCAGCACCGGCGAGAGCGGGCCCAAGTACCGCATCGATCCCGGCCTCTGGCTCGGGCTGGGCTACAGCCGCGAGACCGGGCCGCGGACGGTGCTGTCGATCTCGGCCGTCACGCTGCTCGGCGGCCGGCTGGTCGAGCGCGACTGCAAGGCCGACTACGGCGCGATCGGCGGGCTGCGGCGGGTCAACTGCCGGCTCGCGGCCGGGCTCCTGCCGCCCGAGGAGACGCTGCGCTACCGCCTGCAGATGTCGGGGCGGGCCGAGACGCAGCTGGTGCTGCGGCTCGAACATGCGTTCTAGGCGGCGGCGCGGCCGCCCCGCGGGCGGGCGCCGCGGCGGAGGCGGGCCTCAGCGGATCGCGTCGGGGGCGAGGGCGCGCGACAGGCTGGCCTCGCCGCGGCCGTGCAGGCCGGGGTCGAAGCCCGCGATCGTGTCGGTGCGCGCGGTGGTCAGCAGTTGCGTCGCGATCTGCGGCGCGGTCGCGCCCTTGAACTTCTGCCCCACGATCGCGGCATAGCCCGACACGATCGGCGCCGCGAACGAGGTGCCGGCAAGCCCGGTCTTCGCGCTCTCGACCCCGACCGACAGGAACTGGCCCTGCACCGTCTCGTCCGCGCCGGCGAAGTTCGAATAGCCCGTCAGCCGCGACTGCGCCTCGGGCGTGCCGTTGCGGTCGAGCGCGCCGACGAAGATCGTGCCCTGCACGCCGGTCAGATAGGTGTTCAGCGCGTCGATCCGGCCCTGCCGGTTGGCGCTGCCGATCGCGACGCCGTCGTTGCCGGCCGATTTCACCACCACCGCGCGGCCCGTGTCGGCCAGCGTCCGGATCGAGCGTTCCTGCGCCGACCAGCCGATCTGGTCGAACGGGACCGAGGCCGCGACCGGCGAGCCGTAGCTGAGGTTGAGCACGTTCAGCCCGCCCCTCGGCACCACCGCCCGGCCCGAATAGAAGCTTTGCGTGGCGAAGCTGGCGCCGGGGGCGATCATCCTCGCCTCGTCGCGCACCCACTCGCCGTGGCGCTGGTTGCGGACCCCGGTCCCGAGATTGCCGCGCAGCCGCTGGGTCGAGGTGAAGTCGTCGATCACCGTCACCGTGGTGCCCTTGCCGGTCCAGCCCTGCGCCCAGGCGGCGCCGACCTCGGGGCTCATCCAGTCGCGCAGCGGCGCGAGGGCGAGCGCGCGGGGCCGCGCTGTGGCGCTGGCCTCGGGCAGCGGCGCGAAGAGCGGCGCGCCGCGGGCGGGTGCGGCCGCGGGTTCGGCGCGCGCGGCGGGCGCCGCGGTCAGCGTCGCCAGCGCGGCGCACAGCGCCAGCGCGGCCAGGGCGCCGCGGCGCGGGCGGGCAGGGGAATGGGTCATCGGTCGCGTCTCCTGAAGCCTCGGGGTCAGGGACAGGATGGCCGCCGGATTGTGGCGGCGATCCGGCGGGGCCGCGACGCGGGCGGCAAGAATGCCGCGGATTTCCGGCGATCCTCCGGCGATCCCCCCGGGGGGCGCGCGCGGCCAACCGGCGGCTCAGTCCCGGCGGATCAGTCGAAGAACGGCCGGGCGCGGGCGCGCACCCAGTCCCAGACCCGCGGCAGGCCGCGGGCGATCTTGACCCCGACCCGGGCCTCGAGCTGCGGCCAGGTCACCTGGTATTCCGTCCAGGTGCCGCCGCCGGCGGCGATGTTCTGCAAGACCGGCTGCACCCGGTCGAGCGACTTGGCAAAGACCGCGTCCGGGCTCTCGTTGGCCTCGAACTCGTGCCACAGCGCCAGCAGCGGCGCGCCCTGGTCCTCGGGCAGCAGGCCGAAGATCCGCGCCGCCGCCGCCGCCTCGGCGGCCTGGATCGCGGCCGAGCCATGGGCCTGGCCGCCCTGCGAATGGATCGGCACGTCGCCGACGTCGATCTCGACCAGGTCATGGATCAGCAGCATCCGGATCACCCGGTCGATCGACACGCCCTCGGGCGCCTCGCCGGCCAGCGCCAGCGCATAAAGCGCTAGGTGCCAGGAATGCTCGCCGGAATTCTCGCGCCGCGCGCCGTCGGTGATGGTGGTCCCGCGCAGCACGGTCTTCAGCCGGTCGGCCTCGGTCAGGAAGGCGAACTGGCGGGTGAGGCGGTCTTCGGGGCTGTCTGTCATGGCGCGGTCCTACCACCGCCGCCGCCCGCGCTCAATCGCGCCGCCGCCTTTCGCCTTGGCCGAAATATCCCGGGGGTGAATTGGCCGCAGGCCAAGAGGGGGCGGCGCCCCCTCGCTGCCGCGGGCAACCCCTCGCTGCCGCGGGCGCCCCGTCGCGGCCGCCCGGCTCAGCCCTCGCCGCGCCGTGCCTGCAGCGCGGCCTCGAGGAAGCGGCGGCCGCGGATCTCGGCCAGCCGCAGCCGGACCGAGGTCATGAACGCCTCCTGCAGCGTCGGAGAGAGCGCGCCGACCGCCGCGCTCACCTTGTCGTAGAAGCGGTCGTCGTCGAGCTCGGGCTGCGCGGCCAGCACGTCGCGGGCCAGCGCATCGGCGAGATCGTCGACCAGCGCCATCAGCGCGACCCCTCGGTCAGCCGCCGCGCGACATAGTCGCTGACATGCTGGATCATCGGGGTCATGTGCGACTCTTCGTCCTTGAAGAAGTGGTCGGCGCCGTCGATCGTCTCGTGGCTGATGGTGATGCCCTTCTGCTCGCGCAGCTTGCCCACCAGGCCGTTGACGTCCTTGGGCGGCGCGACCCGGTCGGCCGAGCCGTTGATGATCAGCCCCGAGGAGGGGCAGGGCGCGAGGAACGAGAAGTCGTACATGTTGGCCGGCGGCGCGACCGAGATGAAGCCGGTGATCTCGGGCCGGCGCATCAGAAGCTGCATGCCGATCCAGGCCCCGAACGAGAAGCCCGCGACCCAGCAGTGCTTGGAGTTCGGGTTCATCGCCTGCAGGTAGTCGAGCGCCGAGGCCGCGTCCGACAGCTCGCCGATGCCCTGGTCGTATTCGCCCTGGCTGCGCCCGACGCCGCGGAAGTTGAACCGCAGCACCGTGAAGCCCAGCCGGTAGAAGGCGTAATGCAGGTTGTAGACCACGCGGTTGTTCATCGTGCCGCCGAACTGCGGATGCGGATGCAGCACGATCGCTATCGGCGCGTCACGGTCCTTCTGCGGGTGGTAGCGGCCTTCGAGCCGGCCTTCGGGGCCGGGAAAAATCACTTCGGGCATCGCGCCTGCTCGGTTGCGGGCCCCGGTCGCGCAGCGCCAATCTTGACGCTTTCGCTCGGCTACCCTAGAAACGTTCTAAAGAGCCCGCGCGGGGCTCTCGTGCGGGTTGCAGTTAAGCGGCCCTGCGGATGGCGTCAATGTTCTTGCACGCGGGCCGGGGCCGGGGCATGGCCGGAGGCGGGCCGCGGCGGGGCGGATCGGGAAAGGCCGGGCGGGATGAAGCTTTCGACCAAGGGGCGCTACGCGATGGTGGCGCTCGCCGATCTGGCGGTGACCGGGGCGGCGGCCAAGCCGGGCAGCACGGGGCTGACGACGCTGGCCGAGATCTCGGACCGCCAGGACATCTCGCTGCCCTATCTCGAGCAGCTGTTCGTCAAGCTGCGCCGGGCGGGGCTGGTGGAATCGGTGCGCGGCCCCGGCGGCGGCTATCGCCTGGCCCGCGCGCCCGAGACGATCCGGGTGTCGGAGGTGCTCGAGGCGGTCGAGGAGACGGTGAGCGCGATGCACACCGGCGCGGGCGCGACCGGCGGCGTGTCGGGGACGCGGGCGCAGTCGATGGTGAACCGGCTGTGGGAGAGCCTGTCGGCGCAGGTCTACGTGTTCCTGCACGCGACGACGCTGCAGGACGTGGTGAAGAATGGGCTCAAGCCCTGTCCGGCGGTGCCCTCGCTGTTCCGGGTCGAGGATTGAGGGCGGCGCCCGGGGAGGCCGGCCGGGGGGCGCTGCCCCCCGGACCCCCCGGGATATTTGAGCCAATGCGAAAGAGGACGGAGCAGTGACTGCGCGGGTCTACCTGGACTGGAATGCGACGGCGCCGATGCGGCCCGAGGCGCGGGCGGCGATGCTCGGGGCCATGGAGCTGCTGGGCAACCCGTCCTCGGTCCATGCCGAGGGGCGGGCCGCGAAGGCGCTGATGGAGCGGGCGCGGGCGGACATCGCCGATGCGCTCGGGGCCGACGGGGCCGACATCGTCTTCACCGGCAGCGCGACCGAGGCGGCGGCGCTGGCGATGGCGGGGCGGGGGCTGGCCACCGCGCCGATCGAGCACGAGGCCGTCAGCGCCTGGGGGACCGGCGCGCTGCCGGTCGCGGCGGACGGGCGGGTCGCGGTGGCCGATCCGGGCGCGAGCGCGCTGCAGCTGGCCAATTCCGAGACCGGCGTGCTGCAGGAGCTGCCGGCGGGGCTGGCGGTGACGGACCTGACCCAGGCCTTCGGCAAGGTCGCCTTCGCCTTCAACTGGCTCGACTGCCGGATGGGCCTGGTCTCGGCGCACAAGCTTGGCGGGCCCAAGGGCGTGGGCGCGCTGGTGGTGCGGCGCGGGGTCGAGGTCGCGGCGCAGATGCGCGGCGGCGGCCAGGAGATGGGCCGGCGCGCCGGGACCGAGAACCTGGTCGGCATCGCGGGCTTCGCCGCCGCCACCACCGCCGCGGCGCGCGATCTGGCCGACGGCGTCTGGGAGCGGGTCGCCGATCTTAGAAATATTCTAGAACAGGCGGTGGCATCGGCCGTCCCGAATGTTACATTTGCGGGAAAGCAAAGCCCGCGGCTGCCCAACACCACCACGCTGATCCTGCCCGGCTGGAAGGGCGAGACGCAGGTGATGCAGATGGATCTCGCGGGCTTCGCCGTTTCGGCGGGCTCGGCCTGCTCTTCGGGCAAGGTGCGCGCAAGCGCCACCCTGGCCGCGATGGGCTTCGACGGGACCGCCGCCGCCTCGGCGGTCAGGGTCTCGATCGGGCCTGCGACCACCGAGGAGGAGATCATGCGATTCGCCGAGGCCTGGGTGCGGGCCGCGCAGCGCCACCTGTCGCGCGCTGCCTGAGACAACAGATCAAGTATGCACCGCAAGGTGCCGCAATGAAACGGAAACGACATGACGCTGGATGAAAAGATCGACACGAGCCCCGACCTTGAGGTGCGCGAGGGTGTCGACCGGGAAACGGTCGAGACCGTCCAGAACATGGGCGCCTACAAGTACGGCTGGGAAACCGAGATCGAGATGGAATACGCCCCCAAGGGCGTGACCGAGGACATCGTCCGCCTGATCTCGGCCAAGAACAACGAGCCGGAATGGATGACCGAGTGGCGCCTGCAGGCCTTCGCCCGCTGGAAGGAGATGGAGGAGCCGCGCTGGGCGATGCTTCACTATCCCAAGATCGACTACCAGGACCTGTATTACTACGCCAAGCCCAAGAGCATGGCCGAGAAGCCGAAGTCGCTGGACGAGGTCGATCCCAAGCTGCTCGCGACCTACGAGAAGCTGGGGATCCCGCTGAAGGAGCAGATGATCCTGGCCGGGGTCGAGGGCGCGGAGGCCGCGCCGGCCGAGGGCCGCAAGGTCGCGGTCGACGCCGTGTTCGACAGCGTCTCGGTCGGGACCACCTTCCAGAAGGAACTGGAGAAGGCGGGCGTCATCTTCTGCTCGATCTCGGAAGCGATCCAGAAACACCCCGAGCTGGTGAAGAAATACCTCGGCTCCGTCGTGCCGCAGACCGACAACTTCTTCGCCACGCTGAACTCGGCCGTCTTCTCGGACGGGTCCTTCGTCTACATCCCGCCGGGCGTGCGCTGCCCGATGGAGCTGTCGACCTATTTCCGCATCAACGCCGAGAACACCGGCCAGTTCGAGCGCACGCTGATCATCGCCGACAAGGGCAGCTACGTGAGCTACCTCGAGGGCTGCACCGCGCCCAAGCGCGACACCGCGCAGCTGCACGCGGCGGTGGTCGAGCTGGTGATCCTCGAGGATGCCGAGGTCAAGTATTCGACCGTGCAGAACTGGTTCCCCGGCGATGACGAGGGCAAGGGCGGGATCTACAACTTCGTCACCAAGCGTGCCGACTGCCGCGAGGCGCGGGCCAAGGTGATGTGGACCCAGGTCGAGACCGGCTCGGCCATCACCTGGAAATACCCCAGCTGCATCCTGCGCGGCGCGGAAAGCCAGGGCGAGTTCTACTCGATCGCCATCGCCAACAACATGCAGCAGGCCGATACCGGCACCAAGATGATCCACCTGGGCCGCGACACCAAATCGCGCATCGTGTCCAAGGGCATCTCGGCCGGCCGGGCGCAGAACACCTATCGCGGCCTGGTCAGCATGCACCCGAAAGCGAAGAACGGGCGCAACTACACCCAGTGCGACAGCCTGCTGATCGGCGACCAGTGCGGGGCCCACACGGTGCCCTACATCGAGGTCAAGAACAACTCGGCCCGGGTCGAGCACGAGGCCACCACCTCGAAGGTCGATGACGAGCAGCTGTTCTATTGCCGCCAGCGCGGCATGGACGAGGAAGAGGCGGTGGCGCTGGTCGTCAACGGCTTCTGCCGCGAGGTGCTGCAGGCGCTGCCGATGGAGTTCGCGATGGAGGCCCAGAGCCTGGTGGCGATCAGCCTCGAAGGCTCGGTTGGCTGAAGACGTCGGCTGAGAGGCACGCCATGGTCGAGATCGACACCGTCAAGAAGCCGTTCGCCTTTCCGGACGGCACCCGGCCCGAGCTGACGCTGCCGGTGGCCGAGGGCGAGCGCCTGCGCGCGGCCTATGCCGCCGCGGAGGTGATCCTGGAATACGGCGCCGGCGGCTCGACGGTGCTGGCGGCGGACATGGACGGCAAGACCATCACCTCGGTCGAGAGCGACGCGGCCTGGATCGCGGGGATGCAGCGGTGGTTCGCGGCGAACCCCGGCCGCTCGCCGGTGACGTTCCACCATGCCGACATCGGCCCGACCGGGCGCTGGGGCAAGCCGGTGGATGACGAGCGCTGGCGGTCGTTCCACCTGTACCCGCTGGGCGTCTGGGAGCGCGAGGATTTCGCGCATCCCGACGTGGTGCTGATCGACGGGCGGTTTCGCGTGGGCTGCCTGCTGGCGACGGCGTTCCAGATCCGCAAGCCGGTGACGGTGCTGTTCGACGACTATGCCGACCGGCCGCGCTATGCCGAGGTCGAGCGCTGGGTCGAACCCGACGAGATCTGCGGCCGGATGGCGGTCTACCGGCTGGTGCCGCGGCTGTTCCCGGTGCGCGACCTGGCCGGGATCATGGAGTTGATGACGCGCCCGCTGTGAGCGGCCGCGTCCCTGCGATCGGGGCCGCGGGCCCCACCCCTGACACGCGGCCGCCGAGGCGCGCCGCCAAGATGACTGAAAGGACGAACATGCTGGAAATCCGCAACCTCCAGGTGAAGCTCGAGGACGAGGACAAGCAGATCCTCAAGGGTCTTGACCTGACCGTCGAAGCCGGCCGCGTCCACGCGATCATGGGCCCCAACGGCTCGGGCAAGTCGACGCTGTCCTACGTGCTGTCGGGCCGCGACGGCTATGAGGTCACCGGCGGCAGCGCCACGCTGAACGGCGAGGACCTGCTGGAGATGGAGCCCGAGGAGCGTGCCGCGGCGGGCCTGTTCCTCGCGTTCCAGTACCCGGTCGAGATCCCGGGCGTGGGCAACATGACCTTCCTGCGCACCGCGGTGAACGCCCAGCGCAAGGCGCGCGGCGAGGAGGAGATCAGCGCCGCCGACTTCCTCAAGCTGGTGCGCGAGAAGGCCAAGACGCTGAACATCGACGCCGAGATGCTCAAGCGCCCGGTCAACGTCGGCTTCTCGGGCGGCGAGAAGAAGCGCAACGAGATCCTGCAGATGGCGATGCTGGAGCCGAAGATGTGCATCCTCGACGAGACCGACTCGGGTCTCGACGTCGACGCGATGCGGCTGGTGGCCGACGGCGTGAACGCGCTGCGCGACGCGGGCCGCTCGTTCCTCGTGATCACGCACTACCAGCGGCTGCTCGACCACATCAAGCCGGACGTCGTGCACATCATGGCCAATGGCCGGATCATCAAGACCGGCGGCCCGGAACTGGCGCTGGAAGTCGAGCAGAACGGCTATGCCGACCTGCTGTCCGAGGTGGAATGATGGCGGTGGCTTCCCTCAAGGACGACCGCCGGGCCGAGGCGACCTCTGCCCGGCTCGCGGCGGTCGCGGCGCCCGCGGGCGGCTTCACCGCCGAGGCGCGGGCCGCGGCGCTGGCGCGGCTGCAGGCGATGGGCCTGCCCGGGCGGCGCGACGAGTACTGGCGCTATACCGACCCCGCGGCGCTGAACGCGGTCGCGGTGCCGGCCTCGGAGCCGTTCGGTCCGGATGACGAGATCTTCGCCGCGACCGACCGGCTGCGCATCGTCTTCACCGACGGCGCCTTCGACGCCGAGGCCTCGGACGCGCTGGACGGCACCGGGATCGAGATCGCGCGGCTGGCCGAGGCCGACGGCGCGGCCGACATCCACTGGGCCAAGGGCCTGTACGGCACGCTCGAGGCGGCCGGCCAGTCGCCGGTCGCGCGGCCCTATGCCGCCTTCGCGACCCATGCCGCGACCGATGGCGTGCTGATCCGCGCCACCGGCAAGGCGGCGCGCCCGGTGGCGATCGAATACCGCCAGAGCGCGGCCGACACCGAGGTGGTGCTGCACCACGTCGTCAAGGTCGAGACCGGGGCCGAGGTCACGCTGCTTGAAACCGGGACCGCCGCGGCGCGCTTCGTCTCGTCGATGGAAGTCGACGTGGCCGAGGGCGGGCGCTTCCACCACGTGCGGGCGCAGGGCCGGGCCCATGACCGCCGCGCGGTGACCCATGTCTTCGCCCGCATCGCCGAGGGCGCGCTGTTCAAGAGCTTCACGCTCGCGCTGAACGGGCGGCTGACGCGCAACGAGGTGGTGATGGACATCAAGGGCGACGACTGCGTCGCCCATGTCGCTGGCGCGGCCGTCGGCGACGGCGGCGACTTCCTGCACGACGACACCGTCTTCATCACCCATGACGCCGTCGGCTGCGAAAGCCGGCAGGTGTTCAAGAAGGTGCTGAAGAACGGCGCCACCGGCGTGTTCCAGGGCAAGATCCTGGTGAAGCAGGGCGCGCAGAAGACCGACGGCTACCAGATCAGCCAGTCGCTGCTGCTGGACGGCGACAGCCAGTTCCTGGCCAAGCCCGAGCTCGAGATCTACGCCGACGACGTCAAGTGCTCGCACGGGTCGACCTCGGGCGCGATCGACGACGTGGCGCTGTTCTACCTGCGCTCGCGCGGGGTGCCGCTGGCGGATGCGCAGGTGCTGCTGGTGCTGTCCTTCCTCGGCGACGCGATCGCCGAGATCGAGGACGAGGACCTGCAGGCGGCGCTGGTCGCCCGGCTCGAAGGCTGGCTGATCCGGCACAGATGAGCCTCTGGTCCGAGATCGCGGCCCCCTGGCGGGGCCCCCGTGCCGCGATCCGGGCCCGGCTGACCGAGGGCCTGCGCGAGGATCGCACCCTCGCGCGGCTCGCGGGCGGGTGCCTGGCGCTGTTTCTCGCGCAATGGCCGGGGATACTGCGCGCGGGCGCGCTCAACCCCGCGATCCCGCCCGAGGCGCGGGTGGGCGGCGCGGCTCTGGGCACGCTGCTGATCGCGCCCCTCGGGTTCTACGCGCTGGCCGCGCTCAGCGGCCTCGCGCTGCGGCTGGCGGGGCGCCCGGGCGGCAGCTACCTGGCGCGGCTCGCGCTGTTTTCCGCGCTTCTCGCGGTCTCGCCTCTGGTCTTGGGGCAGGGGATCGTGGCAGGGATCGCGGGGCCGGGGGTCGTGACCACCGCCACCGGGATCGCGGTCTGGACCGCCTTCCTGTGGCTGTGGCTCGCGGGCCTGGGCGCGGCGATGGACGAGAGGGCGTGATGTCGGTGGATCTTTCGGGGCTTCTGGGGCTGGCGCGGCTGTCGGTGGCCGAGCCGCGGCGCGCCGCGCGCTTCCTGATCGGGACCGGGCTGCCGATGCCGGTGCGCTGGCTGGCGCTGGTGACGGTGGTGGTCTGCTCGGTGGTGCTGGCGCAGGCGACGATGATGATCCTCGGCGCGATCCCGGCCGATGGCGCGGCGCCGCTCGGGGCCGCGGTCTCGACGGCGATCGTGCAGGCGGGGGTGATGCTGGTGATCTCGGCCGGGATCGCGCAGGTCGGCCGCGCCGCCGGCGGGCGGGGCGGCTTCGCCGACGCGCTCCTGCTGGTGGTCTGGGCCGAGGTGACGCTGCTGCTGCTGCAGGTCGCGCAGCTGGTGGCCGGCCTCGCGGTGCCGCTGCTCGCCGACCTTCTGCTGGTCGCGGGGATGGTGATCTTCTTCTGGCAGCTCACCCAGTTCACGATGGAGCTGCACGGCTTCACCAGCGCGGTGAAGGTGTTCTTCGCGCTGCTCGGGGGCTTCTTCGTCGCGGGTTTCGTGATGCTGACGGTGCTGGGCATCGTCGGGCTGACGCCCGCCGGCATGGGATTTTAGAAGATGGAGGGCCCGCTGATGGCTCAGGGTTACGATGTCGAGGCGGTGCGCCGCGATTTCCCGATCCTCTCGCGCGAGGTCAACGGCAGGCCGCTGGTCTATCTCGACAACGGCGCCTCGGCGCAGAAGCCGCAGGCGGTGATCGACGCGGTGGTGCAGGGCTATGCCCAGGACTATGCCAATGTCCACCGCGGGCTGCACACGCTCTCGACCATCTCGACCGAGAAATACGAGGCCGTGCGCGGCAAGGTCGCGCGGTTCCTCGGCGTCGCCGACGAGGACGAGATCGTCTTCACCTCCGGCACGACCGAGGGGCTGAACCTCGTGTCCTACGCCTGGGCCGCGCCGCGGCTGCAGCCCGGGGACGAGATCGTGCTGTCGATCCTCGAACATCATGCCAACATCGTGCCCTGGCACTTCCTGCGCGAACGCCAGGGCGTGGTGCTGAAATGGGTCGAATGCGAGGCCGACGGCTCGCTCGACCCGCAGCGGGTGATCGACGCGATCGGCCCCAAGACCCGGCTCGTCGCGGTCACCCACATGTCGAACGTGCTGGGCACGCTGGTCGATGTCGCCGCGATCTCGGCCGGCGCGCGCGCCAGGGGCGTGCCGGTGCTGGTCGACGGCAGCCAGGCCTCGGTGCACCGCCCCGTCGACGTGCCCGCGATCGGCTGCGACTTCTACGCGATCACCGGCCACAAGCTCTATGGCCCCTCGGGCTCGGGCGCGATCTGGATCGCGAAAGAGCGGATGGCCGAGATGCGCCCCTTCCTCGGTGGCGGCGACATGATCCACGAGGTGTTCCGCGACACGGTCAGCTACGCCAGGCCGCCGATGCGGTTCGAGGCGGGCACGCCGGGCATCGTCAACCAGATCGGGATGGGCGTCGCGCTCGACTACCTGATGGGGCTCGGCATGGAGAACGTCGCCGCGCACGAGGCCGCGCTGCGCGACTATGCGCAGCAGCGCCTGGCCGGGCTGAACTGGCTGACGGTCCAGGGCACCGCCCCGGACAAGGGCGCGATCTTCTCGTTCACGCTGCAGGGCCCGGCCCATGCGCATGACATCTCGACCGTGCTCGACCAGAAGGGGGTCGCGGTCCGCGCCGGCACCCATTGCGCGATGCCGCTGCTGCAGCACCTCGGCGTCACCGCCACCTGCCGCGCGAGCTTCGGCCTCTACAACACCCATGCCGAGGTCGACGCCCTGGTCGACGCGCTCGAACTCTGCCACGACCTCTTCGGCTGAGCGCGCCCCCCCGGTCGCGCCCGTCCCCGCGCCCGTCCCGCCGCCGCCCTCGACTTTGCCGAAATATCCCGGGGGAGCCGCGGCACGCGGCCGGGGGCAGCGCCCCCGTCCGACGCTCCCGCACCGCGCCCGCCGGCGGAGCGGCCCCGGACGACGGCCCTCTTCCGCCCCATCCCGTTTCCCCGCCGGCGCTAGTCCTCGTCCTCCCAGTCCGACCCGATCGGCTCGCGGTCGCGGGCGCGCTCGGTCCGGACCATGTCGCGGATCTCCTCGCGGTCCTCGTCGCGCACCTCCTCGGGGGCCTCTCCGCCCTCGACCGGGGCAAGCTGCAGGCGGAACAGCATCGGGAAGTGATCCGATCCGACATGTTCCAGCCGCCGCATCTCGACCAGCCGGAACCGGGCATCGTGGAACATGTGGTCGAGCGGCCAGCGCAGGAACGGATAGCGCGCGTCGAAGGTGTTGAAGAAGCCGCGCCCGACCCGCGGGTCCATCAGCCCCGACAGCCGCTGGAACCGGCGCGTGGTATGCGACCAGGCGACGTCGTTCAGGTCGCCCGCCACCACCACCGGCAGCGGGTCCTTCGCCGCCTCGATCCCGACGAGACCGATCTCGGCGTCGCGGCCCTCGCTGTCGTGATAGGGCACCGGCGGCTCGGGGTGCACGACGTACAGCCGGAAGTCCTCGCCGGTGCGCAGACGGATCCGGGCCCGGATCGAGGGCACGCCTTCCAGCAGCAGTTCGCGCAACTCGTGCTCGGCGATCTCGAGACGCGACTGCAGCGTCATGCCATAGCCGTTGTCCTGCGGGTTCATCACCCGGTGCGGATAGTCGTCGTCAAGCGCCGAGAGCGCCTCGGCCCAGTCGTCGTCGATCTCGAGCCCCATGACGATGTCGGGATCCTCGCGCCGGATCGCGGCGATCAGCCGGTGATAGGCGCGGTTCGACTGCTTGACGTTGCAGGCCAGCAGCGTGACCTGGGCCTCGGGCACGGCATGGCGCGGGCGATGCGACTGGCGCCGCCAGAGGGGCGTGAAGATCACGACCAGCGCGCCCTGCGCCACCGCCGCGACCACCAGTGCCAGCGCCCAGGCCAGGTTCCAGGGTGGCGGTTCGAGGGCCCAGAACAGCACCGCCAGCAGCAGGCACAGCACGATCGCCTGCAGGCGCGGGAAGTCGAGGCTGCGGATGGCGCCGTGGGGGAGGCGCAGGAACGAGGCGGCGGTTGCGAGTATGGTGGCTGCGCCTGCGATGCAGAGCAGCCAGTGGCTGAGTTCGCCAAGCATTCCGGGGTCCTTGGTACCTTGCGGGACTGCGGCGCGACGCCGCGGGCGGCCGGGGCCCGGCCTGCGGGAAGTGAACCGTTCCGTCGGGCAGCGGTTCCCCGGAAAGGTGGCTTGCAGTGCCCGGAACCTGCCGCTATAGGAAAGGCCACGCACCCGTAGCTCAGCTGGATAGAGCGTTGCCCTCCGAAGGCAAAGGCCACACGTTCGAATCGTGTCGGGTGCGCCACTCCCCCTTTGATAGTTGTCCGTGATCAAGCGGTTGGTCCGTCGCGGGCGCTGCGGCGCCTGTCGGCAGGGACCGGCGCCACGCCGGCTGCGGCACCGATCCGTCCCTCTGTCCCCCGTCGGCGAGCGGTCCCCCGATCCCCGCGCGGGGCCGGGCGTTGGCCGGGCCGGCCAGATCCGCCGCAGCGCGATCGGCGCGACGGAACCGCGGCGGTGCCGCGTTCCATGGCGCGTCCGGGCGAGGTGCTTCGGGCGGCGTTCGGCGACGGGAATCGGTCGTGCCGCGCGGCGCTCCACCGCGAATCGTTGCCTGCCGCGCGCCGCACCGTTTCCGCGCCGCAGCCAGCCGTTCCGCCGCGTCGCAAAATCGAAAAGCGGGTTCGCCCACCGCGGGTGAGAATGCGTGCCTTCACCCGCGAAGCGTGCGCGCGCGGGTGGCAAATGCCGCCTAACCCCTTTCCCCGCCGTCTTTCCATCGACCGGCCGCAGGGGCTCGGCTAGCTTCGGCGAGGCTTGGTCGAAGGGTGGCAGGGAGAGTTCATGGGGACGGGCATGATTGCGCTGCTGAGCTCGCTCCTCTTCTTTTCCGCGACCGCCTTCTTCCTCGACGACGAGGACGAGGCCGACCACAAGGACGACCAGGACGAGACCGAGGCCGACACGGATACGGCCGATGATGACGCCGAGGCCGAGGCCGCCGCGGCCAAAGCCGGCTCGGGCGAGCGGATCCGCGTGCTGTCGCATCGCCACACCGGGCAGGTCGTCGGCGAGGAGATGTTCGGCGCCAACGTCATCTACGGCGTGAACACCGAGGGCGGCCAGGTCACCGAGAATTTCGAGGAGGCGCTCGACAAGCTCGACGTCGACTACCTGCGCTTCCCGTCCGGCAAGGGCGACGGCGTCGATCCCGAGGACGAGGGCAAGGACTGGCTCGACGTCACCGACATCGACTACGACAGCGCCGGCAACCCGCACCTGAACGCCGAGGCGCAGGCCTTCCTCGACTGGGCGAGCGGCGACGCCAATGACGGCGAGGGCTATCAGGTCAAGCTGGTGGTCCCGACCAAGAGCATCCCGCTGGACGAGTACCAGGACTATTCCCGCCAGATCGAGGATTTCGCCTATCTGGTCGGGCGCGACTATCCCGACACCGTCGCCGTCTTCGAGATCGGCAACGAATACTACATCGACATGCCCGAGACCGAGTACGGCCAGAAGGCGGGCATCGCCGCCAAGGCGCTGGCCGACGGGCTGGAACGCGCCGGCCTCGACGAGGACGAGCAGCCGCAGATCCTCGTGCAGGTGGCCAACGTCTCCTCGGCCTCGGAATTCTCGCGCGCGCTCGACTCGCGGGGCTATGTCGACCGCATCACCGATGCCAACCAGCGCATCATCGACCAGCTCGACGACGAGAGCCGCGACGCGATCGACGGCGTGGTCGGGCACTACTACCTGCACACCGAGGGGCGCAGCATCGACCAGATGTCGTCGAAGGACAACCTGCTCAGCACCAAGTACGAGGTCTGGCAGAAGAACTTCGACAAGCCGCTGGACCTGCACGTGACCGAGTGGAACACCAGCCTGCACGATCCCTCGAAGGGGGGGCTCGCCTCGGCGCAGATGATGCTGACGCAGGTCGACACGATGGTGTCGATGGGCGCGTCCTCGGCCGATGTCTGGCCGGTGCAGCACAACACCCACAACGATCTCGCCGGCGGCAGCGACGACGAGGTCGAGACCGACGCGCAGGGCCATGTGACCAACACCGTGAACGGCATGGTCTTCGACCTGATGGCCGAGGCGCTGCCGGGGTCCGAGCGCATCGAGCTCGACCTGTCGTCGGAGTCCGACGACTACGGGGTCATGGCCTACGAATCCGACACGACCTCGACGATCTATGTCTTCTCGAAGACCGACGAGCCGCTCGACCTCGATTTCGATTTCAGCGAACTCGTCGGCCGTTACACCTCGGCCTATGGCCTGCTGGTGGGCATCGACGAGGACAATGCGCGCACCGACGGGATCCAGTATTCGGGCGGCAACGAGCAGGTGGCGGCCGACCATGTCACGGTCGACGGCGAGGCCTATTATTACAACGAGAACGACGCGGCCCCCGAGGCGACGCGCTTCGCCGTGCGCAGCCCGCGGCTGTCGCTGTCGCTCGACCCCTACGAATTCGTGCAGCTGACCTTCCGCCACTAGGCCTCCACCGGGCTGCCGCTGGTCTGCCGATGGGTTCCCGCGCAGAGGGCGCAGGCCAGACCGACCGCAGCGCTCAACGCCGGACGAGCCGCCCTGCCGACCGCGGGTCTAGGCGCCGGGCTCGTCAGCGGGCCGGGCACCGCCGCCGGGCCAACGCCCAGTCGGTCACGCCCGGCAAGGCCGGCCGGCGTCGCACGGACCGGTCGCCGCGCCCGGGCCGGCACCCCGTCCGGTCATGTGCGGCCGGCAAGGCCGGACGACTTGCCACAGATCAGGGCGTCATTGCCGAGCCAGGCGTTGAGCCGGGCGGCCCCGCCCGGTCGTGCGCGGCCACAAGGCAAGCGGGCGTTGCATGGGGCGGCGGCACTGCCGAGCCGGGGACCCCCGACCGGTCCTGCGCGGCAGCAGCGTGGCCCGCCGTCGCACGGGCCGGCGCCCCTGTCGAGCCGGGCGCCGCCGCGTCACCGCACGGCATGGCGCATTGCAAGGTCCCGGCGGCCGTGGCCGAGCCGATCATCGCGCCGATCGCCGGTCAGTCGCCCGGCCGTCCCCGGTGCCCTCCACCGGGCGGATCGCCAGTCCGGGCTGGGGGCGCATGGCCGCCTGCCCGGAGGGGCGGTCCGACTGCGGTGGCACCGGACCGGCGGCGCGGGGCTCAGAACTCTTCCCAGTCGCTGGTCGGGTCCGGCTTCACGGCAAGCGAGGTCAGCCGGCGCGCGGGGGCGGGAGAGGTCGGCGCGGCGCTCGCGGGGGCAGGCTTCGCGGCGGGGGCGCGGTAGGCGGGCGCCGGCGCGGGTGACCGGGCGGCCGGCGGGGCAACGCCGCGCCCGGTCGAGAATTGCGCCATCGTCGAGGTCAGAGTCTCGGCCTCGCGGTTCAGCGAATGGCTGGCCGCGGTCGTCTCCTCGAACATCGCCGCGTTCTGCTGCGTCACCTGGTCAAGCTGGTTGACCGCGGTGTTGATCTCGCCAAGCCCCGCCGACTGCTCGCGCGCCGAGGCGGCGATGTCGGCGACGCAGCTGTAGATCTCGGTCACAGAGGTCTGGATCCCGGTCAGCGCCTCGCCGGCTTGGCCGACAAGGTCGACCCCGCGCTTGACCTGGTGCGACGAGGCCGAGATCAGCCCGGCGATCTCGCGCGCGGCGTCGGAGGAGCGCTGCGCCAGCGCCCGGACCTCGGAGGCGACGACGGCGAAGCCGCGGCCGGCCTCGCCGGCGCGCGCGGCCTCGACCCCGGCGTTCAGCGCCAGCAGGTTGGTCTGGAACGCGATCTCGTCGATCACGCCGGTGATGCGGCTGATCTTGCCCGAGCTCTCCTCGATCTCGCCCATGGCGACCACGGCCTCGCGCACCACCTTGCCCGAGGTCTCGGCGTTGGATTTCGCCTGTTCGACCATGCGGTTGGCCTGGCCCGCCACATCCGCGGCCGAGCGCACCGACGAGGTCAGCTGATCAAGCGCAGCCGCGGTCTGCTCAAGCGTCGCGGCCTGCTGCTCGGTCCGGCGCGAGAGGTCGTCGGCGGCCGAGGAGATCTCGCGCGCCTCGCCGCGGATCGCCTCGGCATTGTCGACGACACCCTGGATCGCGGCGGAAAGCTGTTCGGTCGCGGCGTTGAAATAGCCGCGCAGCGTCTCGTAATCGGCATCGAAGGCGCTGTCGATCTGGGCCGACAGATCGCCCTGCGCCAGCCGCTCGAGGCCCAGCCGCAGCGCGTCGACGACGTGTTCCTGCGCCGCGACCATCTCGCTGCGGCGGGCCTCGGCGCGGATGCGCTCGGCCTCGGAGTCGGTGATGTCGGTGCCGATCAGCACCAGCGAGCGCAGCTGGCCCGTGCTGTTGCGCACGCCGGTGAAGCTGCCCTGCACCAGCGTCTCGCGCCCGTCCTGTCGGCGGATCGACAGCTGGCCGCTGATGGTGCGCCCCTCGCGCAGCTGCTGCATCAGCGCGCCCGGGCTGCCGCCGGCCAGGCTGATGCGGTCGGCAAACCCCTGGTCGCGCAGGCTTTGCAGGGTCTGGCCCAGCGCGGTGGCGAAGCGGTCGTTGGCGGCATGCAGCCGGCCCTCGGCATCCAGCTCGGCCCGCAGCTGCGCCGCGTCGATCCCCGCCAGCACCGCGGCCGAGCGCATCTGTTCGGTCACGTCACGCCATTCGGCGACATAGCCGATCAGCGCGCCCTCGGGATCGGTGACGCTGTTCAGCTCCATCTCGATCGTGGTGGCGCCAAAGCGCAGCTCGGTCCGGGCGGGCAGCGTCATCTGCCCCGGCCGCAGCGGCGCGCCGCCGCCCGCGGTCTGCAGCTGGTCCAGCGACAGGTCGGCAAGCGCCTTGGGATCGAAGCCCGGGACCCGGCCGCGGATCTGCGGCGCGAGCGTGGCCATCATCTGTCCCATCGCGCCATTGGCATAGCGCAGCCGCAGCGCGGGGTCGCACAGCATCATCGCCGCGGCGCTGGCCTCGAAGGCGGCGCCCTTGTAGCGGCCGTCGCGCACCCCGACCTCGGCCGCCTGCAGCGAGCCGCGCAACTGCTCGAGCGAGCCCGCGATGCTGCCGATCTCGTCGCGGCGGGCGCGGTGCGGCACATCGGCCGCAAGGTCGCCTGCCGCGACCGCGCGCATCGCCTCGCCGACCTGCAGCAGCGGCCGCGAGATCATCACCCGGAAGGTCGGGATCGTCACCAGCAGCGTGACCAGCAGCAGCCCGCCGCCGATCAGGTAGGCGTAAAGCTGCGCCTCGGCCACCTGCGCCAGCGCCCGGTCGACCGTGGTGTCGACCACGACCGCCCCGGCCAGCGCGTGGTCCTTGCCGAAGGTCGTGGTCAGCGCGTGCAGTTCGTTCTCGGGCAGCGACACGAGCGTGCCCGGGCTGGCGAGCGCCTGGCGCGCCGCCTCGGCCATCGCCGGGTCGGCCGTGCCGCGCAGGCCAAGCTGCTGCCCGTCGGCGTCGAACAGGCCGATGCCGGAGATGATGCCGTTGCTTTGGTCGAGCAGCGTGGTCATCATCTGGTCAAGCGCCTCGGGCTTGCCGAAGTGCAGCGCCGCCCCCGCATCGGCCGCGAGCAGCTCGGTGACCAGCGCGCCGCGGTTCTCGGTGAAATCGCGGGCGGTCTGGCCGGTGCTGGCGGCGTCGCGCGTCGCCATCAGCGCCACGATCACCGTGCAGCAGGCCGCGATCAGCAGCCCGGCCCGGACCAGGACCGAATGGTGCAGCGGGCGACGGATCGGGCCGGGATCGGTGGTCAGGGACATCGGGTCTCTCGGTTCGGGGTCAGAAGGAGGCGTCGAAGGACACGGTCATCGCGCCCAGCGGTTCATGCGTGGCGGGATCGGCGACGGTGATCGAGACCTGCACAACCAGCTGCCCCGTCGAGTCGTCGAAATCCACGTCGCCGAAATGGATCGCATCGAACCCTTTCGGGAAGGTTTCGGTGAACTTAGCCTCGTCCCCCTGCCAGTAGTCCGAGGTGGTGTCGGTCGCCGCGACGTTCAGCCCGCGGTCGTCCATCACGATGATCTCGACGATCGCGCCGGCGGCCTCGGCCAGCTTGGTGCGCAGCAGGTCCGACAGCGGCGTGTCGATCACCGCGTCGATCGTCGGGTGGCGCGGCGCGTTCATCTCGGCGGCCCAGGCGGTGTCGAGCGCGGCGATGTCGTCGAGCGTCAGCGCGGCATGGCTGGCATTGGCCTGCCGCAGCGCCGCGAGGATCGCCGGATCGGTGGCCCAGGGCGTGACCCACTGCCCGAGCGCGTCGCGCAGCGCCGTCTCGAGCTGCGGCTCGGCCGCGCGGGCGTCGGTGGCCGGCAGCAGCGCCGCGCCGAGCGCGAGCGCGAGCGCCAGCGGGCGCAGCCCGGCCAGCGACGGCAGCGTGATGGACGGCAGCCGGATCATCGGCAGCTCGATCAGCGGCAGGGTGATCGGGGGCAGGGTGATTGCCGGCAGGGTGATGTGCGGCAGGGCGAAGGTATGCTTGGTCATGACGCGTCTCCGGTCTGGATCAGGGCCGGGCGGGATTGCCCGGCGTTGCGACGCGGCATAGCGCCCGGCCTGTTACGGCGGGCTTAATTTCGGAAGAATTGTAGGGGTTCGGTGAAGCCGACCTTAACCCGGCTCGGGCAGCCTGCCGCCGGGTGGTCCGGGGCCGTCGTCAGCCCAGCTGCGCGAGGGCGGGGAAGGTGTCGAGCAGCCAGAACGAGAATTGCGAGAAACCGCCGGTCAGCATCATCAGCCCGATCGTCCACAGCAGCAGGCCCATCACCCGCTCGATCCGCTCCATGTGGCGCTTCATGAAGGCCATCAGCGGGCCGAGGCGCGGGAAGAAGGCCGCGACCAGCAGGAACGGGATGCCCAGGCCCAGCGCATAGACCGCCAGCAGCGCCGCGCCGCGGCCAAGGCTGCTGTCCTGGGCGGCGAGCGACAGGATCATGCCCAGCTGCGGGCCGATGCAGGGCGTCCAGCCGAAGGCGAAGGCCAGGCCCAGCACGTAGGCGCCGAAGGCCGAGCCGCCGCGGTCGCCCGCGTCGATCCGTGCCTCGCGCGCGAGGATCGGGATCCGGACCACGCCCAGGAAATGCAGCCCGAAGGCCATCACCAACAGGCCGGCGAGCGTGTTGAACCAGTCCTGGTTGACCAGGAAGAAGCGGCCGAAGGCCGAGGCGGTGAAGCCCAGGAACAGGAACACCGTCGACAGGCCCAGCACGAAGAACGCGGCCGCCGCCAGGGGCTTGCGCGATCGTCCCTCCTGCATCTCGGTCATGCCGACCCCACCCATGTAGGCGAGGTAGGGCGGCACGATCGGCAGCACGCATGGGCTGAGGAACGACAGGATCCCCCCCGCGAGCGCGACCAGCGCGGCGGGCAGGAAGGCGGCGTCGAAGAGGTCGATCCCGAACATGGCTTCCGCCATAGCCCAAGCCCGCCCGCGCGTCATCCGCGAAAGCGGCGGATCACGCGAGCGTGGGACGCTGGACAGGGCCGGCCGCCCGCGCTAGCGCGGAGGGACGCGGGCGGAACCGGCGGCGCGGGCCGCGGTACGGGCGGGGGGCGGACGGCATGGACGGCATGGACGGCACGGTGACCGAGATCGACGCGCGCGGGCTGCTGTGCCCGCTGCCGGTGCTGCGGCTGCGCAAGCGTCTGGCGGCGCTGGGGCCGGGGGCGCGGGTGCGGCTCTTGGCGACCGACCCGGCCTCGTGGATCGACGTCCCGCATTTCTGCCGCGAGGCCGGCCACCGGCTGGTCGAGGCCGAGAGCCTGAACGGCCACCACCGCTATCTCGTCGAGCACGGCTGACCGCCGCCGGGACCACCCAACCCTCCGACCCCGCCGACCCAGACGTGCCCGCGGGCGGCGGCCGGCGCCGCGTGGCTGGCCGCTCGCGGGGACGGTGAGCGGACCTGCGGCGCAGACAGGGGCCTGAACGCGAAACGCCCCCCGCATCGCTGCGGGGGGCGTCGAACTCCGTCAGGGCCTTGCGCGGGCCAAAGGCGCGCTCAGCGCGCCCACCAGCCACGGCGCTTGGGCTTGTCGTCTTCCGCCTCGTCTGCGGTTTCGGCGGCAGTTTCGGCGGCGGCCGGGGCCATCGCCTCGGCCATGGCGGCCACTTCGACGACAGGCGCCGGGGTGGGCGCCGGGGTGGGCGCCGCTTCCGCTGCCGGGGCGGCAGGCGCCTCGGCGACGGCCGGTTCGGCGGCGGGGGCGTCCGCGGCCTCGGGCTCGGCCGCCTTCTTGCGACGCGGCGCGCGCTTCTTCTTCGGCGCCTCCTCGGCGACCGGTTCGGGCGCGGGCTCACCCGGCGCAGCCTCGGCCTCGGGCTCGGCGGCCTTCTTGCGGCGCGGCGCGCGCTTCTTCTTCGGCGCGGGCTCCTCGGCAACGCCCTCGGTCGGCGCCTCGGTCACCACGTCGGCGACGGGTTCGGCGACGGGCTCGGCCACCGCCTCGATCAGAGCAGCCTCGACCGGAGCAGCCTCGACCGGAGCGGCCTCGGCGGCCGGTTCCTCGGCCACGAGGTCCTCGGCGCCCTCATCGGCCTCGGCATCGTCGCCATCGGCCTCGTCATCGCCCGCCGCGCCCTGGGCCTCGCCATTGGTGCCCTTGCGCTTGCGCCGGCGCCGACGCTTCTTCTTCGGTCCGCGCTCGTCGCCCTCGGCCTTCGGCTCCGCCTCGACGGCCACGGCCTCCTCGGCCACCACCGCCTCGACGATCACCTCCTCGGTCTCGACCACCACCTCGTCGGGCATCAGCCCGGCATCGGTGCCCGAGATCACCACCGGCGTCGCCTCGGGCACCGCCCGGGTCGCGACCTTGAACTTCTCGAGCGCGTAGTCCGGCGAGATCAGCGCCGGATCGACCTCGATCCGCACCGACATGCCATAGCGCGCCTCGATCTGCGCCACGTGCTCGCGCTTGGCGTTGATCAGGAAGTTCACCACCGACATCGGCGCCTTCAGCAGCACCTCGCGCGACCGCTTGCGCGTGCCCTCTTCCTCGATCGCGCGCAGGATCGACAGCGCGAGGCTCTCGTCCGAGCGGATGATCCCGGTGCCGTGGCAATGCGCGCAGGGCTGCGTCGTCGCCTCGAGCATGCCGGGGCGCAGGCGCTGGCGGCTCATCTCGAGAAGGCCGAAGCCCGAGATCCGGCCGACCTGGATGCGGGCGCGGTCGGTCTTCAGCTTTTCCTTCAGGCGCTTCTCGACGGCGGCGTTGTTCTTGCGCTCTTCCATGTCGATGAAGTCGATGACGATCAGGCCCGCAAGGTCGCGCAGGCGCAGCTGGCGCGCGACCTCCTCGGCCGCCTCCAGGTTCGTCTTCAGCGCCGTGTCCTCGATCGAGCCCTCCTTCGTGGCCCGGCCCGAGTTCACGTCGATCGCGACCAGCGCCTCGGTCACGCCGATGACGATGTAGCCGCCCGACTTCAGCTGGACCGTCGGGTTGAACATGCCCGACAGGTAGCTTTCGACCTGATAGCGCGCGAACAGCGGCAGCGTCTCGTGGTAGTGCTTCACCTGATGGACCTGCTGCGGCAGGATCATCTTCATGAAGTCGCGCGCCTCGAGGAAGCCGCGCTCGCCCTCGACGATGACCTCGTCGATGTCCTTGGCGAAGAGGTCGCGGATCGACCGCTTGATCAGGTCGCCCTCCTCGTAGATCTTCGCTGGCGCGATCGACTTCAGCGTCAGGTCGCGGATCTGCTGCCAGAGCCGCATCAGGTATTCGTAGTCGCGCCGGATCTCCTGCGGCGTGCGCTGGCTGCCCGCGGTGCGGATGATCAGGCCGGCGCCCTCCGGCACCTCCATCTCGGAGGCGATGTCCTTGAGCTTCTTGCGGTCCGCGGCATTGGTGATCTTGCGCGAGATGCCGCCGCCACGGGCGGTGTTGGGCATCAGCACGCAGTAGCGCCCGGCCAGCGACAGGTAGGTGGTCAGCGCCGCCCCCTTGTTGCCGCGCTCTTCCTTCACGACCTGGACCAGCATGATCTGCCGGACCTTGATCACTTCCTGGATCTTGTAGCGGCGGGCGCGCGGCTTGCGCGGGGCCCGGATCTCTTCGGTGACGTCCTCGTCGGCGACCGACTCGATGTCCTCGTCGGTCTCGGCGGCGTGGTCGGCCGCGACATAGGGCTCGTCGCCCGACGCCTCGGGCGCGCCACCCTCGGCGCCGTCCTCGGTCGCGGGCTCGTCGAGATCGACGATGTCCATCCCGTCGATCTCGTCGCTGGCGACGGTCGCGTCACCGCCGGCCGCGGCCTCGGCGCGCGGCTTGCGGCGGCGGCGCTTCGAGCGGCTGGCCTCTTCGGCCTCCATCGCCTCGGCATAGGCGCGTTCCTCGGCAAGCAGCGCCTGACGGTCCGCGAGCGGGATCTGGTAATAGTCGGGGTGGATCTCCGAGAAGGCGAGGAAGCCGTGACGGTTCCCGCCGTAATCCACGAAGGCCGCCTGCAGCGAGGGTTCGACCCGCGTGACCTTCGCCAGGTAGATGTTACCCGCCAGCTGGCGCTTGTTTACGGTCTCAAAGTCGAATTCCTCGACCTTGTTGCCGTCCGCCACCACGACGCGGGTCTCTTCCGCGTGGGTGGCATCGATGAGCATCTTCTTTGCCATTGTACCTGTATCTGACAGCCGATCGCGCACCGCGGCCCGCGGGATCATCTCCCGGGGCCCCGGCGGTCATCTGGCTGCTTTCATGAATGAGGCGATCCCCGCCGAGGGGGTGACGGAGGAGGGCGCGGAGGCCCGGCGCAGCCGATGGCCGCCCCGTCTTCCAGTCCGTCGTCCTCGCGCAGGTCATCGCGGTTCTTTTCCTGGCGCCGGGGCGCCTGCTGATGCCCCGCTTGCGCGGGGCGAATTCGGCCTCGCGGCCCTTCTCGGGCCGTCCCCGGGCGGATCCCCGAAGGACCCCGCTACCGGCCGGACGGCTGCGAAACTGATGGATCGGCGGCGGCAGGTCTTCCCGGGGGAGCCCCGGCGCGACACGGGCCAAGCCGATAGCCTGAATCATACGTGTGAATGCAAGATGAACACAATCGGTTTTTGGAACCGATGATGTCGCGGGGCCACAAGCGGCCCGCAACCGCGCGGGCCCCGTGTCTTTTCCGGGCCCGCTTCCGACGCCGCGCCCCGGCCCGGTGCCGTTGCCTCGGGCGGGTGCGGGCGGGGGCTGACGGGGGTCCGGGTGGGGGGCCGGGGAGGGGGCGCTGCCCCCGCCGCCGTTGGCGGCCCCCCGGGATATTTCGGCAAAGTCGAGAGACGCGGCCGAAGCCAGGGGCCTTGCCAGGCGCCGTGCCTGGGGCCGCGTCAGAGGGCGCCGGTCGGAGGTCGCTCAGAGGTAGTCGGAGCGCTGCAGGCCGTACTTTGCCATCTTCTCGTTCAGGGTGCGGCGCGGCAGGCACAGCTCGTCCATCACCGAGGTGATCGAGCCCTTGTGGCGGCGCATCGTGTTGTCGATCAGCATCTTCTCGAAGCTCTCGACATATTCCTTCAGCGGCTTGCCCTCGGTGGTGATCACCGGGCCCGCGGCCTCGTTCTCGGTCATCAGGAGCGAGGCGATCGAGCCGGTGCCGCGGCGGTTCTGCAGCACCGCGCGCTCGGCCACGTTGATCAGCTGGCGGATGTTGCCGGGCCAAGGCGCCTGCAGCAGCTGCGCCGCCTCCTGCGCGGTGATCTGCGGCGCCTCGCACCCGTATTCGTCGGCGAAGCTTTCGGCCATCCGCGTGAACAGCGTCAGGATGTCCTCGCCGCGGGTGCGCAGCGGCGGCAGCGTGATCTTCAGCGCCGAGAGCCGGTAGTAGAGGTCGGGGCGCAGCGCGTCCTCGACGGTGCGGCCGGCCTGGTGATCGTTGCAGATCGCCACGATCCGGGTCTCGGCCGGGGTGCCCTGGTCGTTGATGAAGGTCAGCAGCCGCGCCTGCAGCGCCTGGCTCAGCGCCTCGACATCCTCGAGCAGCACCGTGCCGCCGCGGGCCTCCTCGACCAGAGGCAGCGGGCCGCCCTCCTCGACGGGGCCGAAGAGGCGCTGCGCCAGCATCTCCTCGGAATAGGCCGCGCAGGAGAGCGAGGCGAACTTCTTCGAGGCGCGGGGCCCGACGGCATGCAGCGCATGGGCGACCAGCGTCTTGCCGGTGCCGGTCTCGCCGTCGATCAGCACGTGGCCGTCGGCCTGGCCGAGGTCGAGGATGTCCTCGCGCAGGCGTTCCATCGGCGTCGACGAGCCGATCAGCTTCTCCATGATCCCGGTGCCGTCGGCGAGGTCGCGGCGCAGCGCGCGCGCATCAAGCGTCATCCGCCGGTGCTGGGTGGCGCGCTTGGCAAGCTCGGTCATCCTGCCGGGGTCGAAGGGCTTTTCCAGGAAGTCCCAGGCGCCGAGGCGCATCGCCTCGACCGCCATCGGCACGTCGCCATGGCCGGTGATCATGATCACCGGCAGGCCCGAATCCTGGCCCATCAGCCGCTTGAGGAAGGCCATGCCGTCCATGCCGGGCATCTTGATGTCGGAGACGACCACGCCGGGCCAGTCGCTGCCGATCGCCTTCAGCGCATCCTCGGCGCAGCCGAAGGTCTCGGTCTCGAAACCCGACAGCGTCAGCCACTGGCTGATCGACTGGCGCATGTCCTGTTCGTCATCGACGATAGCGACCTTCATCGTGCGTGCCATCTGGGGGGCATCTCCCGCTTGTTCTCGTTCTCGGCCGGGCGCGGCGGGCGCCCGGGTCGTCCTGGCAGTCAAGGCAATCTACGCGGGCGCCGAAAAGTTCCGTCGCCTGCCGCCCGGTCATCGGGCGCGTCGTTCCCGCCAGGCGTGACCCCGTACGCCGACCCGTACGTGGCCCAGTGCGTGACCCCGTGAGAGGCCCCGCGGCACGTCCGGGACGGGCACCGTGATGGACCCGGGCCGGCCGGGCCGCCAATCACGTCCGCGTCACGTCCCGGCCGGGCCTGTCCGGCACAGGCGCGCCCGGGACCGGCTCGCCCCGGACCGGCACGCCCCGGCCGGTCGGGCGCCGGCCCGGCATGTCTGGCGAGGATAGCATGGATCGTGCGGCTGCGGACGGGCTTCATTCGGCGGCGCGCAGCTCGCCCAGCAGCGGCAGGCGCATCTCGAACACCGCGCCGCCACCCTGCGCGTTGCGCGCCGTCAGCCGCCCGCCCAGATCGGTGACGATGCCCGAGGAGATCGCGAGCCCGAGCCCGACCCCGTCGCCCGGCTTCTTCGTGGTCCAGAACGGCTCGAACAGCTTTTCGAGGTCGGCGATGCCATGGCCGTTGTCGCGCACCGACAGGCTGGCGGTCTCGCCCGCGGCGAGCAGGATGTCGATCTGGGGATCCTTGGCCTCGCGCGTGGCGTCGAGCGCGTTGCGCAGCAGGTTGATGATCACCTGCTCGAGCCGGATCCGGTCGGCCATCACCTGCACCGGCTGCTTGGGGACCGAGCGCACGATCCGCACCGCCCGGGTGCGCAGCTGCGGCTCCATCATCGTCAGCGCCGAGGAGAGGCAGGCGCGCAGGTCGACCGGCTCGAAGGCCTCGCCGCCCTTGCGGGCATAGGATTTCAGCTGCCGGGTGATCGCGCCCATCCGCTCGATCAGGTCGTCGATGCGCTGGAACGAGGACATCGCCTCGGTCGGGCGGTCGCGCTGCAGCAACAGCCGCGCCCCGGCCAGATAGGTCTTCATCGCCGCCAGCGGCTGGTTCAGCTCGTGGCTGACGGCGGCCGACATCTCGCCCAGCGCGGCCAGCTTCGAGGACTGCGCCAGCGTCTGCTCGGCCACGGCGAGGTCCTTCTGCGCCTTCTCGCGCTCGGCGATGACGCGCTGCAGCCGCGCGTTCAGCTGCCGCAGCTCGGTCGATTCGCGCATCAGCACCCGGCTTTGCAGCCGCGCCCGGCGCTGCAGCATGTAGAAGGCGAGCGCCATCAGGATCGCGAACAGCATGATCTCGAGCGCGAGCACCGCGTTCACCCGCTCGCGGATCGAATCGTAGGTCGAGAAGGCGGTCATCCGCCAGCCGCGGAACGGCACGCGGGCATCGACGCGCATCACCGCCTCGCCTTGGACATAGGCGTCGGGGGTGGGGTTGGCCCAGTCGGCGGTGGCCTGCAGCGCGCGCTGGATCGCCGAGGGCGCGCTGCGCACCGACAGCGCCTCGTCCATGGTCAGCCCGCGCCAGCGCGGCTCGGTCGCCAGGATGATCCGCCCCTCGCTGTCGGTCACCGCCACCGCGTCGGCGATCACCGACCAGCTGCGCTCGTACCGGCTGAGGTCGACGCCGACCAGGATCACGCCCCGGAACTGGTTGTCGAAGGTCACGGCGCGCGTGTAGGTGAAGGCCGATCCGCCGCTGTCCTGCGGGCTGACGGTGAAGATCGTCTCTTTCGAGCGCTGGGCCGAGATGAAGAACGGCTCTTTCGACAGGTTCGCGCCGATGCGGTTGCGGTCGGTCGCGGCCACGACGCGGCCCTGGCCGTCCAGAAGCTGGATCGAGGCCGCGCCGATCTCTTTCTGGGCCGAGATCAGCCGCGACGAGGTCAGCGAATAGTTCTGGCTGTTCAGCGCGCCGATCAGCTCGGGGTCGCGCGCGAGCAGGAGCGGCACGACCGAGTTGCGCTGCAGCTCGGAGATGATGTTGCCGGTGTAAAGCGCGACGCGCACCTCGGCGCGGTTGCGGGTGCTTTCGGTGAAGCGCTGCGTCAGCCAGGAATTGGTGATCCAGATCACCGCCACGGCGATGACCACGATCGCGCCGATGGCGCCGCGCAGCCACCAGCGCCCGATGCGCCGCTCGGCCGCGCTGATCCCGTCGGCGTCGTCGTCGGCGCTGTCGCCTGCGGGGGCGGAGGAGGAGGAGGGGCGCAGGATCATGTCCCGCCCGTTCTACCGGCGGGCGGGCATCGGCTCAAGCGGCCGGGATCAGGCGGCGGCCATCTGGCCCAGAATCGAGCGGAACAGCGCCGATCCGTCGGTGCCGCCCTGCACCGGGTCGGCCGCGCGCTCGGGGTGCGGCATCATCCCCAGCACCCGGCGGTTGGCCGACAGCACGCCCGCGATGTCGTCCATCGCGCCGTTGGGATTGGCGGTGTAGGTGAAGGCGATGCGATCCTCGGCCTTCAGCCGCGCAAGCCCTTCGGCGTCGACGGTGTAGTTGCCGTCGTGATGGGCGATCGGCAGGGTGATCTCCTGGCCCTTCTCGAAGGCCGAGGTGAAGGCGCTGTCGGTGGTGGCCACCCGCAGGCCGACGGGGCGGCAGATGTACTTCAGCGAGGCGTTGCGCATCAGCGCGCCCGGCAGCAGCCCCATCTCGGTCAGGATCTGGAAGCCGTTGCAGATGCCGATGACGAAGCCGCCCTTGTCGGCGAAGGCCTTGACCGCGGTCGAGATCGGCGATTGCGCCGCGATCGCGCCGCAGCGCAGGTAGTCGCCGTAGGAGAAGCCGCCCGGGACGCCAACGACATCGGTGCCGGTGGGCAGCGCGCTGTCCTTGTGCCAGACGCGGGTGACCTCGAAGCCCTGGGCCTCGAAGGCGACGGCGAGGTCGCGGTCGCAGTTCGAACCGGGGAAGGTGATGACGGCGGCTTTCATCGGGGGCTCCTGCGGGGACGGGCGGGGATGGCCTCCCATACACCCATCCCCGGCGCGAGGAAAGCGGGGAAACCCGTGCGGCTTCGGGGGGCCGTAGGGGGGCGCGGGGGCGGCCGGGGGGGCAGGAGGGGCGCTGCCCCTCTGCCCGCGTGCCGCGGGCATTCACCCCGGGATATTTGGGCCAAGGCGAAAGCAGCCGCCGGGCGCCCGATGCCGCCATTGGCCCTTATAACCGCCGGAATTCGCGGATACCCTCGCCGGGACGGAGAGGCGCGGGGGCGGCGCCGGAGGTGGTGGGCCGGGCTTTGGGCCCGGGGCGGGGCAGGGTCTTGGACGGGGTCGTGGACGGGCAGGTGGACGGAAGCTTGGACGAGCGCCCGGAGGGGAACGCGGCGGCGGTGCGCCGGCGGCGGGTGTTCTACATCCCCGGCTACGACCCGTTCCATCCCCGCCGCTACCGCGAGCTTTACCGCAAGGAGGCGCAGGCGCAGGCGGCGCTGTCGGGATATGACATCGCCCTGGTGCCACGCGCGGGCAAGGGGGCCGGTGCCGGACTTGCCACTGGACCCGGGCCTGGGTCCGGCGCGGGCGGCGGGCGCTACGGCTGGCGGGTCGAGGGCCGGATCGAGGGCGCCGAGACCCGGGCCGAGGTCGAGGTGCTGGTCTGGTCCGACCTCGTGCGCGCCTCGATGGGGCAGTCGATCGCGGCGACCTACGGCCAGCTTGCGCGCACCGCCTGGATCTATCTCGCCGATGGCACGCTCCTGCGGCTCGCGCGGCTGCGCGGCGGACCGATCGTCGCCGCGCTCTACCCGGTGGCGGTGCTGCTGGGCCAGCTTCTGGCCGCGCTCGCCGGCGGGGCGGCGGTGGCGGGCGGGCTGGGCTGGGCGCTCGGGCGCGCGGGGCTGCCGGCCTGGGGCGCGGTCGCGGCCGCGACGCTTGCCGGGGCCGCGCTCGCGGTCTGGGCGCTGGTGCGGTTCAAGCGGCTCGACCACCGGCTCTATGCCTATTACCTGATGCACGACTATGCCTTCGGCGCGCGCGGGCGCGGCGCAAACCCGCCCGCGCTCGAGGCGCGGCTCGCGGCCTTCACCGCCGCGATCCGCGCCGCGCTCGACGAGGACTGGGACGAGGTGCTGGTCGTGGGCCATTCCTCGGGCGCCCATCTCGCGGTCTCGGCGCTGGCCGACCTGATCCGCGCCGGCGTGCCCGATCGCGGCCCGGCGCTGTCGTTCCTCAGCCTCGGGCAGGTGGTGCCGATGGTGTCGTTCCTGCCCGGCGCCGGGCGGCTGCGGGCCGACCTGCGCTTCCTGTCGGCGCGCGACGAGCTGGTGTGGATCGACGTGACCGCGCCCGGCGACGGCTGCGCCTTCGCGCTGTGCGACCCGGTGGCGGTGACGGGGGTGGCGCCGCCCGGGCAGCGCTGGCCGCTGGTGCTGTCGGCGGCGTTTTCGCAGACGCTGAGCCCGGCGCGCTGGGCCGAGATGCGGCGCCAGTATTTCCGGCTGCATTTCCAGTATCTCTCGGCCTTCGACAACCTGCCCGGCCGCCCCGACGACTACGACTATTTCCGCATCACCGCCGGGCCGCGCACGCTGGCCGGGCGCCTCGGGGGGCGCAGCCCCTCGCCCAGCCGCATCACCCGCGCCTGCGCGCGCCACCGGTCGCTGCAATGACGCCGCTGCCGCCCAAGCCCGAGGCGCGGCCCGACCGGGTCGGCCTGCTGCGCTACCTGCGGCTGTTCCGGGCCGACATCCTCTCGGCGCAGCCGGCGCGGCTGTACCGGGCCTGGATGGCCGAATTCCGCACGCCCTTCTTCGCAAGCTACATGTGCAACGACCCGGATCTGGTTGACCTGGTTCTGAAATCCCGGCCCGGCGACTTCCCGAAATCCGACCGCGTGCGCGAGGGGCTGGCGCCGCTGCTGGGCCGGTCGGTCTTCGTCACCAACGGCGCGACCTGGGAGCGGCAGCGCCGGATCATCGACCCCGCCTTCGAGGGCGGCCGCCTGCGCGACACCTTCCCCGCGATGTGGGCGGCCTCGGGCGCCGCCGCGGCGCGGCTGCAGGCGCAGGCGGGTGCAGAGGGGGTGGTCGAGATCGAGGCCGAGGCGAGCCATGCCGCCGCCGACATCATCTTCCGCACCCTGTTCTCGATCCCGATCGAGCACGAGACCGCGGCGGCGGTGTTCCACGAGTTCCGCCGCTATCAGCGCACGCAGCCGCTGCTGAACCTTGCCGCCTTCCTGCCGCTGCCGCGCTGGCTGCCGCGGCCGCACCGGCGCGCGGTGCGGGCGAGCGCGGCGCGGATCCGGGCGCTGATCACCGCCCTGACCGCGGCGCGCGCCGCCGAGATCGCCGCGGGCACCGCGCCCGACGACCTCGCGACCAAGATCATGACCATGGCCGACCCGGTCACCGGCGCGCGCTTCGGCATCGACGAGATGGTCGACCAGGTGGCGATCTTCTTCCTGGCCGGGCACGAGACCTCGGCCTCGGCGCTCGGCTGGGCGCTCTATCTGCTGGCATGCGATCCCGCCGCGCAGGACCGCGCCGCGGCCGAGGCCGCGGCCTTCCCGCAAACCCCCGGTTTCGCCGACCTTTCGCGGCTGGCGTTCACCCGCAACGTCTTCCGCGAGGCGCTGCGCCTCTATGCCCCGGTGCCGATGATGGTGCGCGAGACGACGCGGCCCGAGACCTTCCGCGACCGTGCCGTCGCGCCGGGGGCGCAGGTGGTGATCTCGTCCTTCCACCTCGGCCGGCACGAGCGGATCTGGGACGATCCCGACCGCTTCGATCCCGACCGCTGGACCCGGCCCGAGACCCGGCCCGCCAGCCGCGCGGGCTATCTGCCGTTCTCGGCCGGGCCGCGGGTCTGCCCCGGGGCGGGCTTTGCCATGGCCGAGGGCGTGCTGATGCTGGCCGCGATCCTGGCCCGGGTGCGGCTGGAGCCGGTGCCGGGTGCGGTGCCGGTGCCGGTGGCGCATCTGACGGTGCGTGCGCGCGACGGCATCCGGCTGCGCGTGATCGCCCGCGACCCGCCGTCACCGGCACGTTAACATCGCGGTCTATGGCGGCGGGACGGCCACGGCGGGACGGCCGCGGCGGGACGACGGGGGGGGGATGGCGCATGCACGAGATCGTCCGGGTGTTCCTGAAGATCGGCCTGATCTCGTTCGGGGGGCCGGCGGCGCAGATCGCGCTGATGCACCGCGAGCTGGTCGAGACCCGGCGCTGGTGCACCGAGGCCGATTATCTGGCGGCGCTGTCGCTGTGCATGCTGCTGCCGGGGCCCGAGGCGATGCAGCTGGCGACCTGGGCCGGGTGGCGGCGCGGCGGGGTCGCGGGCGGGCTGGTGGCGGGGGCGCTGTTCGTGCTGCCCGGGGCGGTGCTGATCGCGGCGCTGGCCGCGGCCTATCTGGCCTGGGGCGGGCTGCCCTGGGTGGCGGGGCTGTTTCTCGGGGTGAAGGCCGCGGTGGTCGCGGTGGTGATCGAGGCGCTGCTGCGCGTCGCGCGCCGCGCGCTGGGGTCGGGGCTGGCGCGGGCCATCGCGGCGGCGGCCTTCGTGGCGCTGTTCGTCGTCGGGCTGCCGTTCCCGGCGGTGCTGCTGGCGGCGGCGGCCTGCGGCGCGCTCTGGCTGCGGCCGGCGCCGCGCGGCGCGGCCGCGCCCGCGGGGCGGCCGACCGGGGTCGCGGTCGCGGCCTGCGCGCTGGCCTGGGCCGCGCCGCTCGCGGCGCTGTGGCTGGCGGGCGGGGGCTTCCTGCTGGACCTCGGGCTGTTCTTCTCGCGCCTCGCGGTGCTGTCCTTCGGCGGCGCCTATGCGCTGCTGGCCTGGATGGTGACCGAGCTGGCCGAGGGCCGCGGCTGGGTCAGCACCGGGCAGATGATCGACGCGCTGGGCCTGGCCGAGACGACGCCGGGGCCGCTGATCCTGGTGACGGAATTCGTGGGGTTCCTCGCGGGCTACGGGCAGGGCGGCTGGGGGCTGGCGCTGGCCGCGGCGGCGCTGGTGCTGTGGGTGACCTTCCTGCCCTCGTTCCTGTTCGTCTTCGCCGCCGCGCCCCATCTCGACCGCATCGTCGGCCGGCCGCGGCTGGCGGGGGCGCTGGCGGGGGTGGGGGCGGCGGTGGTCGGCGTCATCGCCACGCTGGCCGCGGTCTTCGCGCTGCACCTGCTGTTCGGGCGGCTCGGCGACGGGCCGCTGGCGCTGCCGCGGCCGGATCCGGCCAGATTCGACTGGCGCGCGGGGCTGATCGCGCTGGGCGCGGGGGTGGCGCTCTTGCGGCTGCGGCTGGGGCTGCCTTGGGTGCTGGGCGGCGCCGCGCTGGCCGGGCTTGCGCTGACGCTCGCGGGGGTGGCGCCGCCGCCGGGGGGGTGACGGCCGTCCCCTCGGCCCCCGGCTCGGTGCCCACCTCGGCGCCCCGCCTTGCCCCCCGACGAAGGGGCACTTTCCTTCGCATCCAAATCCCCTATGCTCGGGGAAAGGACGACCGCTCGGGAATATGTCATGGCGCGCAACATCGATTACGGCAACCTCATGCACCGGGCGCTTCGCGGTCTGATCCAGGAGGTTCTCGAGGACGTGGCGCAGAACGGCCTGCCGGGCCAGCACCACTTCTTCATCACCTTCGACACCAGCCACCCCGACGCCCAGCTGGCCGACTGGCTGCGCGACCGCTATCCCGACGAGATGACGGTGGTGATGCAGCACTGGTTCGACGGGCTCGAGGTCGACGACGCCGGCTTCGCGGTCACGCTGAACTTCGGCGACAGCCCCGAGCCGCTCTACATCCCCTTCGACGCGATCCGCACCTTCGTCGACCCCTCGGTCGAATTCGGCCTGCGCTTCGAGACGCAGGAGACCGACGAGGACGACGAGGACGAGGACGAGCCCGAGGACGATCCCGCGCCGAAGCAGGATGCCGAGGTCGTGCGCCTCGACACCTGGCGGAAGTAAGGACGGGCGCAAGTCAAGGGCGGGCGCAGGCAAGGGCCCGCTCGAACGAGGGGCTGCGGCCCCGCCCGGTGAAAAGCCGGGCGCGCAGCCGATGTTAGCGCCCGTATACACTCGCATACCAATTGCAATCGGCCCCGGGATTTCCTATCCCGGGGCCGTAGTACATCCGGGAGGCACAGGCCCATGACCGCGACCCGCACCGAAACCGACAGCTTCGGTCCCCTCGACGTTCCCGCCGACAAGTACTGGGGCGCGCAGACCCAGCGGTCGATCATCAACTTCCCGATCGGCTGGGAAAAGCAGCCTGTGGCCATCGTGCGCGCGCTGGGCGTGATCAAGCAGGCCGCGGCCGAGTGCAACATGGCGACCGGCGCGCTGGACGCGACGCTGGGCCGCGCGATGGTGCAGGCGGCCTCCGAGGTCGTCGCGGGCAAGTTCGACGACAACTTCCCGCTCGTGGTCTGGCAGACCGGCTCGGGCACGCAGTCGAACATGAACGCCAACGAGGTCGTGTCGAACCGCGCGATCGAGATCCTCGGCGGCACCATGGGCTCGAAAAAGCCGGTGCACCCGAACGACCACTGCAACATGGGCCAGTCGTCGAACGACACCTTCCCCACGGCGATGCACGTGGCGATCGGGATGATGGCGCGCGACGTGCTGATCCCGGGGCTGACCAAGCTGCACAAGGCGCTGGCCGCGAAGTCCGAGGAATTCAAGGACATCATCAAGATCGGCCGCACCCACACCCAGGATGCGACGCCGCTGACGCTGGGCCAGGAATTCGGCGGCTATGCCAAGCAGGTGGAAAACGGGATCAAGCGGGTCGAGATGTGCCTGCCCGCGATCTACGAGCTTGCGCAGGGCGGCACCGCCGTCGGCACCGGGCTCAACACCAAGAAGGGCTGGGACACGGCCATCGCGGCGAAGATCGCCGAGATCACCGGCCTGCCCTTCGTCACCGCCCCGAACAAGTTCGAGGCGCTCGCCGCCCATGACGCGATGGTCATGTTCTCGGGCGCGCTGAAGACGGTGGCGGCCTCGCTCTTCAAGATCGCGAACGACCTGCGGCTTCTGGGCTCGGGGCCCCGCTCGGGCCTGGGCGAACTGATCCTGCCGGAGAACGAGCCCGGCTCCTCGATCATGCCGGGCAAGGTCAACCCGACCCAGGCCGAGGCGCTGACCATGGTCTGCGCCCATGTCTTCGGCAATGACGCGGCGGTGGGCTTCGCCGGCTCGCAGGGCCATTTCGAGCTGAACGTCTACAACCCGATGATGTCCTACAACGTGCTGCAGTCGATGCAGCTTCTGGGCGACGCGGCCGGGTCCTTCACCGACAACATGGTGGTCGGCACCCAGGCGAACCTGCCGCGCATCGACAAGCTGATGAAGGAATCGCTGATGCTGGTGACGGCGCTGGCGCCCACGATCGGCTACGACAACGCCACCAAGGTCGCCAAGACCGCGCACAGGAACGGCACCACCCTGAAGGAAGAGGCGATCGCGCTCGGCTTCGTCGACGCCGAGACCTTCGACCGCATCGTGCGCCCGGAACTGATGGTCGGCCCCGAGGACTGATCCCGCCTCACCTCCCCGCCGAAGGGCCGCCGCCTCGCGCGCGCGGCCCTTTGTTTTTCGCCTTTGTTCAAATATCCCGGGGGTGCGGGGGCAGCGCCCCCGCCTTCGCCGCCCGAACCAGAGCCCGCAACCGCCCGGGGGTCACGCCATGCCCGATCCGATCAACCTCAACCGGTTCCGCAAGGACAGGGCGCGTCGCGACGCGCGCGCGCAGGCCGATGCCAATGCCGCGAAATTCGGCCGCACCCGGGCCGAGCGCGAGGCCGAGGCGCTGCGCGCCGCGCGGGCCGAGGCGCTGGTGGCGGGCCACCGGCGCGTGGCCGCCGGCGTCGCGATCCGTGCGGCGGGCCCGGGCGATGCGCCGGCGGTGGCGGCGCTGATCCGCACCACGATCGCTGCCAGCAACGGCCCCGACTACCCGCCCGAGATCCTGGCCCGGATCCTCGCCGGCTTCGACGACGCGGCGGTGGCGGTGCAGATCGCGACGCGGCAGGTCCTGGTGGCAGAGCGGGGGGGCGAGATCCTCGGCACCGGGGCGCTGGTGCGCGACGCGGGCGGGGCCGAGATCCGCAGCCTCTTCGTCGCGCCGGCCGCGCAGCGCGGCGGCATCGGCCGGGCGCTGATGGCGCGGCTGGCCGAGGCGGCGGGCGCAGACGGGGGTGCGGACGGGGGCCCGGCCGTGGTCCTGCGGCTGCAGTCCTCGCTCACCGCGCGCGGCTTCTACGAGCGGCTCGGCTTCGTCGTCACCGCGACGACGGAGATCGCGGGCGAGCCGGTGCTGCGGATGGAGCGGCGGCCGTGAGCGCACCGGTCAAGCGCTCGCTGACGCTGCACGGGCACCGCACCTCGGTCACGCTCGAGGACCCGTTCTGGCAGGCGCTGCGCGAGATCGCGGCGGCGCGCGACATCGCGGTCAACCGGCTTGCGGCCGAGATCGACGATGCGCGCGATCCCGACACCGGGCTGGCCACCGCGATCCGGCTGTTCATCCTCGCCGATTTGCGCGCCCGGGCAGCGCCGCGGCGCTAGCGCCCGATCCCGCCACCGCCACCGCCCCCGGCGCGGGCATGGCGTTGAGCCACTGCGCCAGGCTGCGGATCCGCCCCGGGATCGCCTCGGGCATGTCGGCGGCCTCGGCCAGCTCGGACAGCCGGTGGGCCGCGGTCAGCAGCCGCACCCGGCCCGCGTCGACGGCAAGGCCGCTCTCGCGGGCATAGGCCGCGACCAGCCGGTCCGACAGGTCCGGCGAGACGAAGCCCGCGGGGACGAAATCGCGGTGAAGCTCGCCAAATCCCGCATCGGCGAAGTCGAACAGCCCGTTCAGCCGCCGCGTGTCGGGGTCATAGGCCATGTTGCCGCCATGGCCGTCGAAATGGCCGAAGACCTGTCCCAGCGGGTCGGGTCCCAGCTCGTCGATCATCCGCAGGCTCTGGGCCGCGCGGGGGCGCATCGCGGCGGGCAGCAGCGGCATCGCGGCGGCGCGGATCGCGGCCACGTCCAGCAGCGCCGGCACCTCGCGCGCGCCCAGCCGCGCCAGCGGCGCCGGGTCCATCCGGTGCAGCCCGAGGTGGAAGCGCGCCAGCTCCTGCGCCAGCCGGTCGCGCTCGGCCGGGGTCAGCAGCGCGTAGAGCGCCGGCGTCAGCGCCTCGCCCGGGATCTTGTGGTGCAGCGTCATCGGCGGCTGCCAGTCGTCGAGCCGCGGCGCGGGCACCGCGACCGGCACGGCGGCGGCGATCAGCGGCAGCAGGCCCGCCTCGCGGCGCAGCCGGTCGGCGGCGGCGGCATGGCGCGGGATCTTCGCGATCCAGTCGTGGTCGAGCTCGATCCCGAGACAGTCGAGACCGTCACGGCGCGCGGTCACCTCGCGGAAGTCGTGCTTGGGAAAGGCGCGGCGGATGCGCGAGACGATCGGGTCGGTCTGGTCCATGCGCGGACCCTAGCCGGGCGGGCGGAAAGGGCAAGGTCCGCCGCACCGGCAGCGGGCGCGACGGCGCCCCGGCGCCGGTTTCGCGCCCCCCCGTGCCGCATCCTGCAACGCGGATGGGCACCGCCCGGCACGGGCCGCCGCCCAAGCCGCCCCGACGCCGTGCCCGGACGCGGATCCGGACGCGGGTCCAGAGGCGGGACCGGACGCGGGGCCAGAAGAGGGGCCAGACGCGGGGCCAGACGCGGGGCCAGAGGCGAGACCGGGCGCGGGGCCAGACACGGGGCCATAGGTGGGGCTTGGCGACGGGCAGCCCGGGTGCGGTCCGGTGTCCGGTCCAAGTCCGGGTCCGGATCAGGGGGAGGGGGTGAAGGGGGCCGGTCGACGGGGCCGATCAGGAAGCCGCTCGGGGCCCGTAACTTGGGTCCGCATCTGAGGTCCGCATCCGGCCCCGGTATATGGGGGCCAGAATCCGGGAGCCGGTTCTGGGGACAGGTATCTGGGGACCGGATCTGGGGACCGGTATCTGGGGGCCGGTCGGACGGGGGCGGATCAGGGGACTGGTTGAGGACGCCGGGCCGCGCAAAAGACCGGCACCGGGCCCACGCCGCCACTCCGGCGCCCGGGGGGCAGCAGGGCTGTCGCTGCCCCGGCCGGTCGCAGCGGCCGGCCGGGCGTCGGTCGGTTTCGGGGGCCATTCTCCAGCCGTGCGCCAGCCGTCCGCCAGCCATCCGACCGCCGTTCGCCTTGTCCCGCGACGGCCAACGCGGTGCGGCGAAGGACCATGTCGGGCCAGAACGCGGGCCGCGGGCCGGTCACGCCCGGGGAGCGCGCGCCCGGGAAGGGCGGGGCCGGGCGGGTTACCCGGTGGGGATCACCAGCTCGCGCAGCAGCTTTCGTCGCAGCACCGGGGCATAGTCGCCAAGGCCCCGCGCGGTCATCACGAAGCCGTCCGGGGTGATGACATAGCGGCGGTAGAACTCGGTGATCGGGTTGCCCGAGCCGCGATCCTCGATCGCGATCGCGTTGAGGGTGATGCCGGCCTGCTGCGCGCGGCGGGTCTCGGGCGGCACCGGGCGGCCGGCATTGACCGGCCCGTCGCCCGAGATGTCGGCGACGCGGCGCAGGCAGGGGGGCGCACTCTCGAACAGCGCGGGCAGCGCGGCGATCATCTCGCCCGGCGCGGTGTCCGAGCGCGAGAACGACCGGCGCAGCTGGCCCGCGTCGCGGGCGAGCGCCTCGACATCGCCGGGCTCCTGCATCCGGCGCCAGGGGATCACCACCTGCTGCTGGAACACCGAGGACCAGTGCAGGACCATCACCGCCGCACCGCCCGAAACCAGGGCCGAGGTGACGTCGGGGTCGGAAAGCGCAAGCGCCAGGCCGTCGGTCTGGAGCCGATATTCGGCGGTGTCGATCGAGCCCGAGACGTCGATGGCCAGCACGAGGGCCACGTCGCAACGGGTATCGGCCCGCGAGGGGCGGTCGGGAAGTGCGGCGAAAACGGCTCCGCAGGCGACCGCTGTGCCAATGGCAGCGAGACGCGAGGTGATGTGCATTCACCATCCTGCGCATGATTCGGTTAACGGACAAAGTCCCGAGCGCGCCGGGCGATCCGAAAGGATGGGGGAATTCCGCCGGCTGCCGCAGGATGCGGCACCGCCCGGAGCCGGTCGCAAGCGACATCCGGCCAAGGTCCCGGCACGGGTCCGAGCACGCCGCGACACCGGCCCTGCGGGGCACGAAAGGGGGGGTAAGTGCAGGTTTCTGTTGCCAGGTACCTGCGAACCCCGCCTTACGCGGCTAAGCGCAAGGACTTAGTTTCGGCGACCCGAACTGCTTACGCAGCCAGAGCCATTGCCGGAGCACGGTTGTTGTTGGCAACTGTACGTTTCGGACCGATAACGGTGGTACCTCACCGGGACAAAGCTAACCCCTTTAGACGTTCGTCGATCCTATTTCGGCCCCAGACTGTCCCAACAAGACAGGGTTTGGTGGAGCCGCCGGGTACCGCCCCCGGGTCCGAGCCGCTTATTCCGAGCGCGTTTATGTCCATAGCCCGGGGCAAGCCCCGAACAGGGCAAGATATAGGGCGGGCGCGGCGTGCGTGCAAGCCGCGCCGCGGCACGAAGCGCGCCGCCCCGTGGGCCGCGACCCTGGACTGCGCGGGGGGGGGCCGCACGGGTGGCGGATGGACGCCGGTAGTCATTCCCTCTCCCGCGCGGGGGCGGCGCAGCCGCGATCGCCTCCGCGCGGGCCGGGCTTTGGAACCGAAATTCACGACCGGACTGGTAGAGTTTTCGCGTTGACCATGCATCGGGGCGCGACGGGCGCCCGGGGAGAGACGCGATGACCAAGATCCTACTCGTGCCCGGCCTCGACGGCTCGGGCGCCGCGCACTGGCAGGCCTGGTGGGCGGCGGTGACGCCGGGGGCGCTGCTGCTGGACTGGCGCGCGCCCGACCGGCCCGTGGCCGAGGACTGGGAGGCCGAGCTTGCGGGGGCGGTGCTGCAGCACCCGGGCGCGCTGATCGTCGGGCATTCGCTGGGCGCGGTGACGGCGGCGCGGGCGCTGCTGCGCTGGCCGGGGCTGCCGGTGGCGGGGGCGCTTCTGGTCGCACCGGCCGAGCCGTCGCGCTCGGCGCGCACCTGCGGCTTCGGCGCGCTGCCGCGCGGCCGGCTGCCGGTGCCGGCGCGGGTGGTGGCCAGCCGCAACGACCCCTGGATGGGCGCGGCCGAGGCGGCGGAGTTCGCGCAGGGCCTGGGCGCGGGGCTGACCGACCTCGGCCATGCCGGGCACATCAATGTCGAAAGCGGCTTCGGCCCCTGGCCCGCGGGGCGCGGCCTTGGCGCGGCGCTGCTGGCCGGCGCGGGCGCGGGGGAGCGGCCCGGCACCTGGCCCGGACCCGCGGCCGCACGGCCGGTGCACCGGCGCGGTGACCGCCGGCTGCCCGGCGCGGCCCATGGCGCGCCGCCCGCGGCCCCGACGGCACCGGCCGGGGCGGCACCGTCGCGGGCGACGACCTGGGGGCGGTGCTATCCGTGAGACTGGGCCGTGAGACCGGCCCTGAGACCGGTGCCGTGCGACCGGGCCTGAAAACCGGGGCCGGCCGGTCAGACGAGGACGTCGCCCGCCGGCGGCGCCTCGCCGCGGTGCACGGCGGCAAGGTTCGCCATCATCCGCGTCACGGTCGGGGCGAAGTTGTCGGCCGACATCGCGCCCAGGTGCGGGGTGGTGATCACCCGCTCCAGACCCACCAGCGGGTTGCCCGGCTCGACCGGCTCGGTCGCGAAGACGTCGACGCCGGCGCCGCGCAGCTGGCCCGAGCGCACCGCCGCGGCGAGATCGGCCTCGACCACCACGCCGCCGCGCGCGAGGTTCACCAGGATCGCGCCCGGCTTCATCCGCGACAGCGCCGCCGCGTCGATCAGCCCGCGTGTCTGCGCGTTCAGCTCGCAATGCAGGCTCAGCACGTCGGCCCGCGCCAGCAGCGCGTCGAGCGTCACCGCGCGCGCGCCCAGCCGCGCCTCCTCGGCCGCGGGCAGCGGGCTGCGCTTGGTATAGAGGATCTCGCAGCCGAAGCCCGCCAGCAGCCGCGCCAGCGCCTGGCCGATGAAGCCGAAGCCGAGGATGCCGACGGTCTTGCCCGACAGCATCATGCTCGTGGCGCCAAGCGCGCCCTTGGGCCAGCCGCCGCCGGTCACGCCCGCATGTCCCGCGACGATGTTGCGGTTCAGCGCCAGCATCATCGCCAGCGCGGTCTCGGCCACCGCGACGGCATTGCTGCCGGTGGTGCGCATCACCCGCACCCCGGCCGCGCGCGCGGCGTCGAGGTCGATGTTGTCATAGCCCACGCCCCATTTCTGCACCGCGCGCAGGCCGCAGCGGGCGCCCTCGGCGAACATCTCGGCGCTGACCGGCACGTCGCCGGTGATCGCGAACTCGGCCTGCCGGATCGCCTCCAGCTGCGCCTGCGGATCGCGCCCGGAGGCGGTGGCGATGGTGAAGCCCTCGGGCAGGAACGGGCGCAGGCGGTCCAGCCGCTCGGGCGTGGCGGGGTCGAGCATCATCAGGCGGGCGGTCATCGTCGGTCTCCGGGAGGGGTCAGGGCAGCAGCGGACCGGCGAGGCCGGCCTGCGCCATCAGGGTCTGCAGGCGGTTCGCGGCCAGCATCAGCGCGCGGGCATCGGCGCCGGCGGGATCGCGGCCAAGCGCGCCGATCTCGCGCTGCAGGGTCGCGGCCTCGGCCGCGAGGGCGCCGCGCAGCGCGGCGGGCAGCGCGGCCAGCGCCCCGGCGGCAAGCCCGCCGACGCCGTGCGGCCGGGTGGTGCCGCCCGCGACATAGCCGGGCGGCAGATCGCCCTTCAGGTTCACCACCCGCCGGTCGCGGATCGCGCCCAGGATCTGGTCGATCGCTTGGCAGGCGCCGGCGACGCGGGTCGGATGGTCGGTGTCGGCGGCGGCATGGGGCAGCAGCGTCAGGCGGTCGGGGAAGCGCTGCGCGAGCGCCAGATAGGGCAGCATCGGCCCCGACAGCGCCCCGGTCGCGGCATCGCGGAACAGGTCCGCGTCGATCGCGGCATGGCCGAGCGCGCCGGACCCCAGGCCCGCGGCCAGCGCGTCGGCATCGACCAGCTCGCCCCGGTCGAAGTTCAGCACCACCGCCCCGGGCGCAAGCGCGCCCAGCACCGCCGCACCGATCAGCCCGGCATTGGCGAAGCCCTCCGGGGTCTTCGGCCCCAGCCCAAGGTGCACCGACAGCACGTCGGCCCCCGCGGCGGCGGCCTCGGGCGTGGCGGCGAAGCCGAAGCCCTCGGCCTCGATCCAGTCGCGGTGGCGGGGGCGGGCGAAGACCGCGACCCGCATCCCGAAGGCGCGGCCAAGCTTCGCGACCTCGCGCCCGATGTTGCCATACCCGATCACCGCGAGCCGGCAGCCCTCGAGCTTGGCGGTCGGAAAGCGGGCAAGGTCGCGGCCGGTGTCGAAGGCGCCCTCGGCGGTCAGGTCGTTGAGCGTGGCGAGCGGCAGGTCGGGGCGCACCGCCATCAGCGCCTTCCACGCCATCTGCGCCGTGGCGGTGGCGTTGAGGCCGGGGGTGTTCATCAGCGGCGCCGCGCCCCCCGTGCCGTCGCCGCCGCCCCAGCTGTCGCAGCCCATGTTGCCGGTGCCCGCGCCGATGCGCACGCCGCCTTCGGGGAAGGGCAGGTCGGCGGGCAGGGCGGTCGCCGCCGCGATCACCGCGTCATAGGCGCCACCGCCGGCGACGGCGCGCAGCGCCTCGGGCGTCGACAGATCGGGGCAGTAGTAGAAATGCGCGACCCCCGGCTCGGGCGCATCCGCGCCCAGCGGGCCATCGTGGAACCGCCCGCCGCGCGCGGCGACATGGGCGCGCACCGCCGCGGTGTCGGGCCGGCCGTCCGGGCCCGCGGCAAGGCCGACGGGATCGACGATCAGGATCTTGGGCGTGCTGCGGTCGGTCATGGCGATCGGCTCCGGGACAGGCCCCCTCGGCGCTGCACGGCACGGGGCTGGGGGCGGCGGGCGCGATGATCACCCCCCGCGCCGCGGTTGCAACCCGGAAGTGCCGATCAAGGCAGGATTTTTCGCAGGCAGGCGGCCGAGACGCCCCCAACCCCCGGAGGACTGCGGTGCCCGGAAGACGGCGGCCGCCCGCGACCGGCGCCGCTCAGCCCACCGGCGGCGTCAGCGGGCTGCGGCTGCCGAACAGGCGCGGGATCTCGATCCGGGGGCAGCGGTTCTCGACCACGCCCAGACCCGCGGCCCGCGCCTTCGCGGCGGCGGCCGGGTGGGTGATGCCGATCTGCATCCAGATCGTGCGCAGCCCCGGCAGCGCCGCCATCGCCTCGTCGACGATCGCGGGCACGGCCTCGGGGCGGCGGAAGATGTCGACCATGTCGACCGCCGCCTCGGCCGGGATCTCGGCGAGGCTGGCAAAGACCGGCTCGCCCAGGATCTGCTGCCCGGCCGCGCCGGGATTGACCGGGATCACGCGATAGCCCTGCTCCTGCAGGTAGCGCGCGACATAGTGCGAGGGACGGTCGGGATCGGCCGAGGCGCCGACCACGGCGATCACCCGGGTGGTGTGCAGCGTGTCGCGGATGAAGGCATCGGTGCTGGTCATCGCGGGTCTTCCTCCCCATCTTGATGGCAGCCGGCCCGCCCGGGCCGGCGGTGGCGGGCCGTGAGATCTCAATCTGGGGCATGGCGCGCAAAAGGGAAGATGCGAAGGCGGAGACGGCGATGAGCAGGGCGGCCACACCCCCTCCGGCGCGGCCGGTGATCCAGATCCGCGCCGCGGCGCCCGGCGACGCGCGGCTGCTGGGCCGGCTGCATGTCGCCGCCTGGCGCGAGACCTATGCCGCGCTGCTGCCACAGGAGGTGGCGCGGCTGGACGAGACCCGCCGCACCGAGGCCTGGGCGCGCGACCTCGACGCCGCCGCGGCGGGCCGGCTGCCGGCCGAGACGGCGATCCTGCTGGCCGACGGGCTGCCCGCGGGCTTCGTCACCGCCGGGGCGCAGCGGCACCCGGCGCTGGCCGAGATGGGCCATGACGGCGAGGTCTGGGCGCTGTACCTGCTGCGGACGGTGCAGGGGCGGGGGCTGGGGCGGCGGCTGCTGGCGGCGGGGGCCGGGGTGCTGGCGCGGCGCGGCCACTGGTCGGCCAGCGTGCAGGTCCTCGCGCGCAACCTGCCGGCGGTCGGATTCTACACCCGGATGGGCGGCCGGTCGGTCGCGCGACTCGATGCCGGCACCCGCAGCGAGCTGACTTTCGCCTGGGAGGATGCGCAGGAGCTGCTGGCGCCCGAGACCCGCGGCCGCGTCGTGCTGCCGCCGCTGTGGCCGGGCGCCTAAGGCGCTGCCGGAAAAGAAAAAAGCGCCCGGGACAGACCCGGGCGCAAGTGGCGGAACGAGGGACAGTGAAGAGAAACACGACAGTTCCGTTGCCGTCTTCCAAGGCTCAATATAGCAGCTTCCCTGTGGCGTTAAAGCCACCATCCCGATTTTGTTACCTGCGCGTGACTTGCGCGCGCCGCCGCGATGGCGCAGCTGCCCCGGCGCCGGCCGGTCACTTGCGCGGAATCGCCTTCCATGCGCCCTCGGCCGCGTCGAGGATCCGGCCGTCGCCCGCGTCGAACCGGCTGGCCGCCTGCGGCGTCTCAAGCAGGTAAAGCTTGCCGGCGCGGATCCGGAACAGGTCGGGATCGCCCGCGGCCAGCCGCCCCTCGGCCAGCGCGACCGGGCACCAGCCGCCGAACTGCGGCGCATAGCCCGCGGGGTTCATCTCGAAGCTCGCCCGATTCTCGGCGCTGGCGAAGTACCAGGTGACGCCGCGCCAGCGCAGCGCATGGCCCGCGTCGCCCGCGGCGGCGCGCCCTTGCGAGAAATAGGCGACCGGGTCGTGGCCCGCGATCGCCACCCCGCCCTCCGAGGCGAAATGCTTGGATTTCGCCTGCACCGGGACCGGCACCGCCAGCGCCAGCGCGCAGGCCAGCGCGACCAGCGCCAGCCGCAGCACCGGCATCAGGCCCCGATCCCGATCCCTGTCCCGGCGGCGCCCGCGCAGGGCGTGGCTCAGGATTGGGAACGGCACGGGTGGCCGGGCGGTGGCGGGCAGCGTCGGGGACAAGCGGATCTCCTTGGGCAGGCCAGCGCAAGATGGCGATCGCGACGGCCGCGCGGAACCCCCGGGCCCCGCACGCGGCAACACCTTATCGTGTGGCCGCCGCGTACAGCGCCACCGCCGCCGCGTTCGACACGTTGAGCGAGCCGAAGTCGCGCGCGAACGGGATGCGGGCCAGCACGTCGCAGGTCGCGCGGGTCTTCTCGCGCAGGCCCGGCCCCTCGGCCCCCAGCACCAGCGCCACCGGGCGCGAACCCGCCTGCGCCAGCGCCGGCGCCAGATCGGCCTCGGCCTCGCCGGCCAGACCCACCAGCCAATAGCCCATCTCGCGCAGCTCCTGCATCGCGTCCGACAGGTTGGTCACCCGCAGGTAGGGCTGGCGCTCGAGCGCGCCCGAGGCGGTCTTGGCCAGCGCGCCGGTCTCGGGCGCGGCATGGCGGGCGGTGGCGATCACCGCGCGGGCGCCGAACACCTCGGCCGAGCGCAGGATCGCGCCGACGTTGTGCGGATCGGTGACCTGGTCGAGCATCACCACCAGCGGCAGGCCGGCGCCGTCGATGCAGACATCGGCGACCTTGCCCCATTTCAGCGGCTTCACCTCGAGAGCGGCCCCCTGGTGCACGCTGTCGCCCGCCAGCGGCACCGTCTTGTCGAAGACGCGCGCGTCGATGACCTCGGGCTCCAGCCCCGAGGCCTCGACCACCGGCCCCAGCCGGTCGAGCGCGTTCTTGGTGACCACCAGCCGCAGCTTCTCGCGCGCGGGATTTTCCAGCGCGTCGCGCACGGCGTGAATGCCGAACAGCCACAGCGTCTCGGCCTCAGCCTTGCGCTTGGCGCGTTCCTTGTCGATGACCCAGGTCGGTTTTTTCATGCCCCCGGCGATAGCCGGTTCGCGCGCGCCGCACAATCGAAACGAAGGGCGAGACGCAAGGCGAAACGAAGGGCCGAAGCGAAAGGCCCGTCCCGCCACGATGCCAGGCACGGGTACGGGCACGGGTACTGGCACGGGCACAGGTACGGGCGCGCGCGGTCCGGGGCAGGGCTGCGGGGGCTGCCGTCGGGGCATCCCGCACCGGTCGCGCCACGCGGGAAAAACCCGCTTGACGCCCCCGGGGGGCTCCGATATTCCGCCGCCAGCGTCGGGCGACGTGCTGCAAGGTGCGGCAGCGGACTGTAACTCCGCCGGGGAGACCCATGCCTGGTTCGATTCCAGGGTCGCCCACCATTCCCCCCTCGGGCTGGGAACGGTGACAGGATCAGACGCGATATCTTCAGGAAATCCAGGCAGTTGGGATCGGGTCTTCACCGGATCTGGAAGCTGCTTGCGCGCGGGTCCCGCCGCCGATCCGGGCCATCCTTCCGTCCCTTTGTCCCGGGGCGCGCCCGGTCCGGGCGCCGCGCCTTGGGGCGGGGAATGGCCACCCGCGCTGGCGGCCTGAGCTGGTGGGCTGTGCTGGTGGCCCGCGCTGGTGGCGTGTCCGGTTCACATGTCCCGTGTTTGCGTCCGGCCTGTGCGGGACCGGCCCGCAAGGCGCGGGCGGGCGGTCAGATCAGGGCGATCGCCGCGGTGGCAACCAGCGTCGCCAGCAGCGTGCCCAGAAGGAACAGCGCCAACAGGCCATTGCGCGGCCCGGATACCTTGCCGGGGCGCGTCTTCGCGTCGTTCAACGTCTTCACCAGTCATTCTCCCAGGGGCCGGGGCCGAGTCGTCTTCGTCCTTACCGATGGGCCCGTTTTCCGACCCTTGCGTCACACTATGCACGCAAAGGATGAGTTGATAATCCATATTCTCGCACAGCGGGTTGCGCGATTTCGATACTTGCCGCACAACCGGCGCCCGCTAGGCAGCCCACTCTGGCCCCCTCTCTGGCCCCCGGGCACCCGCCCGGCGCCCGCGGGCCGTTGAATGCCCCGGGTCCGGGCGCTAGGCTCTGGCCAAGCCGCCCGGCAAGCGCGGTCCCGCAAGACGAGCGACAGGCATGACCCAGACCTTCACCAGCCCGCAGGGCCGCACCATCGCCTTCCGGCGCACCGAGGGAACCGGGCCCGGGGTCGTGTTCCTCGGCGGGTTCATGTCGGACATGGAGGGCACCAAGGCGCTTGCGCTGCAGGCCTGGGCCGAGGCCGAGGGCCGCGCCTTCCTGCGCTTCGACTATTCCGGCCATGGCCAGAGCGGCGGCGCCTTCCGCGACGGCGCGATCGGCGACTGGTACGAAGATGCGCTGGCCGCGATCACCACCCTGACCGAGGGGCCGCAGATCCTCGTCGGCTCGTCGATGGGGGGGTGGATCTCGCTTCTGGTGGCGCGCGCCCGGCCCGAACGTGTCGCGGGCCTTGTGACCATCGCCGCCGCGCCCGATTTCACCGAGGACCTGATGTGGGCCTCGTTCACGCCTGCGCAGCGCGAGAGCCTGCTGCGCGACGGCGCGATCGACCAGCCGGCCCCGCCCGACGGCAGCTATCCGATCACCCGCCGCCTGATCGAGGAGGCGCGCGACCGGCTGGTGCTGCGCAGCCCGCTGCCGCTGCCCGGGCCGGTGCGGCTGCTGCACGGCACCGCCGATGCCGAGGTGCCGGTCTCGGTCGCGCTCGCGCTGCTGGGCCATGCCGGCTCGGACGACATCCGCCTGACGCTGGTCAAGGGCGCCGACCACCGCTTTTCCAGCCCCGACTGCCTCGCGCTGATGCTGGGGGCGGTGGCGGAGGTGACGGCGCGCCTCGGGGCGGCCGGATGACCCGGCTTCCGGTCCCGCTCGGCCAGCGCGGGGTGACCGCGGCGCCGGGGGCGAAGCCGCGGCTGCGGCTGCTGGGGCCGCGGGTGCGCCGCCGCCCGCGGTTCGACCTGCGCGAGCTGCCGGACTGCCGCGGCCTGACCGACTGGCTGGTGCGCAGCGAGGCCGCCTGGCCCGACATCGTGCCCGGCTGCCAGAAGCGGATCCGCTGGGCCGGTGCCGTCGGCGAGCGCAGCGCCCGCGCGCTGGTCTATCTGCACGGCTTCTCGGCCTCGGGCGAAGAGCTGCAGCCGACGCTCGACCTGGCGGCCGAGGCGCTGGGGGCGAACCTGTTCCTGACCCGGCTGCACGGCCACGGCCGCGGCGGCCCGGCGATGGCCGAGCCCCGCGCCGCCGACTGGCTCGAGGATCTGTCCGAGGCGATCGCGGTCGGCGAACGGCTGGGCGAGCGGGTCTGGCTCATCGGCTGCTCGACCGGCGGCAGCCTTGCCGCGCTGGCGGCGGCCGACCCCCGGCTGGCGGCGCGGATCGCGGGCGTGGTGCTGCTGTCGCCGAACTTCGGCCTTGGCCGGCCGAACTGGCAGCGGGTGAACTGGCCGCTGGCGCGCCACTGGCTCAGGCTCGCGCTCGGGGGCGAGGTCGGCCTGCCGCCGGTGAGCGAGGCGCACGGCCGCTACTGGACCTGCCATTACCCGCCCTCGGCGCTGGTGCCGATGGGCTGGACCGCGCGCCGGGCCGCGCGCGCCGACTATTCCCGCGTCGGCCTGCCGGCGCTGATCGTCTTCAGCCCCGACGACCACGTCGTCTCGGTCCCCGAGATCCGCCGCATCGCCGCGCTCTGGGGCCGCGGTCCCGGCGGCCGCGCCCCCGACGTCGTCGAGCGCCGCCTGACCGGCGCCGACGATCCCGACCGCCACATCCTGTCCGGCCATGTGCTCTCGCCCTCGCAGGTGCGTTCGACGGCCGGGCTCATCGCCGCCTGGATCGACACGCATGGCTGACACCTCCTCCGACCCGCTGCTGCTGCTGCCGGGCCTGATGACCGACGCGCGGCTGTGGTGGCACCAGATCGCGCATCTCTCGACGGGCCGGATGCTGCAGGTCGCGCACCTTGGCAGCGGCGACACCGTGGGCGAGATGGCGCTGACCGTGCTCGACGATGCGCCGCAGCGCTTCGCGCTGGCCGGGCACTGGCTGGGCGCCGTCGTCGCGCTCGAGATCCTCGAACGCGCGCCCGACCGCGTCAGCCGCATCGCGCTGCTCGACATCAACCCCTTCCCGGAGGGCGCCCAGACCGCGGTCGAGCGCGAGGCGCGGATGGTGCGCGCGCGCAGCGGCCGGCTGGCCGAGGTGGTGATGGACGAGGTGCCCGAGGCCGCGCTCGCGCCCGGAGAGACCAACCTGACGGCCCGGGCGATGCTGCTGGACATGGCCGAGGCGCAGGGGGCCGAGCGCTACGTGACCCAGGCCCGCGCGCTGATGCGCCGGCCCGACTATCACAAGACCCTGCGCGCGACGCGCATCCCGTCGCTGGTGCTGTGCGGTGCCGCCGACACCGTCTGCCCGGTGCGCCGGCACGAACTGCTGGCCGACCTGATGCCCGGCGGGCAGTTCCTGAAGATCGAGGGCGCGGGCCACCTGCCGACACTGGAACAGCCCGAGGCGGTGACGGCGGCGCTGGCGGACTGGCTGACGTCGTGATCGCCCATCGGTGACTGGACGCGCGGGCCCGGGGCGGCTAGCCATCCGGGCATGATCCGCGCGACCCTCACCTCTGCCCTCCTGCTTGCGCCGCTGCCGGCGCTGGCGCATCCGCATGTCTTCGCCGACAGCCACGCGGGCTTCGCCTTCGACGCCGAGGGGCGGCTGGCGGGGCTGCGGATCAGCTGGCTCTACGACGCCTTCACCACGCTCGTCCTTTACGACCAGCTCTCGCTCGACGCCGATGGCGACGGCCAGCTCGATGCCGGGGACCTCGCCCGCGTGGCCGAGGGCGAGACCGACTGGCCGCCCGAATACGAGGGCGACACCTACCTGTGGGTCGACGGCGCCCCGCGCGCGCTGGGCCGGCCGCGCAACGGCACCGCGCGCATGGTCGGCGACCGGGTCGAGGTCAGCTTCGATCTGCCGCTGGCCGACCCGGCGCGGCTGGGCGCGGCCAGCCTGAAGCTTTACGACCCCAGCTATTATTACGCCTATTCGATCAAGGGCCTGTCGGGCGAGCTTCCAGCCGGTTGCGAAGCCCGGGTGATCCCGTTCGAGCCCGGCAATGCCGATCGCAGGATCATGGCGACCCTCGCCGCGCTGTCGCAGGAAGAGATCCCCGACGATCCCGAGATCGGCGCCCGCTTCGCCGACGAGATCCGCCTGCAATGCGACTGACCGGGGTCGTGGTCCCGGTCGCGCTGGCGCTGGGGCTGGCGGCGGCGCTGGCCTGGCTGGCGGGCGGGGTCCATGCGGCGGCGGCCTTCCAGTGGGCGGCGGCGCGCCAGCTTCAGGTGCAGAACGCCATGGCCGGCGCGATCCGCGCGATCCAGGCCGGCCAGCCGCATGCGGTCGCCTCGCTCTGCGCGCTGGCGGCGGGCTATGGCTTCGTGCATGCGCTGGGGCCGGGGCATGGCAAGGTGGTGCTGGGCGGCGCGGCGATGGCCTCGCGCGCGACGGCGGCGAAGATGTTCGCGATCGGCGCCGCGGCGAGCCTCGCGCAGGCGCTGGCGGCGATCGTGCTGGTGGCGGTGGGGGTGCGGCTGTTCTCGCTCGGCTCCGCCGATGCGAGCCGGCTGGCCGAGGGCTGGCTTGCCACCGCGAGCCGGGTCGCGATCGCGCTGATCGGCGCGGCGCTGGTCTGGCGCGGCCTGCGCGCGCTGACGGCCCGCGGCGCGCACCACCACCACCACCACCACCATCATTGCGGCTGTGATCACAACCACGGCCCCGCTCCGGCAGAGGTCGCGCGCGCACAGGGCTGGCGCGAGACCGCGGCGCTGGTCGGCTCGGTCGCGGCGCGGCCCTGCACGGGGGCGATCTTCCTTCTGGTGATCGCCTGGCGCTTCGGCATCCCGGGGACCGGGGCGCTGGCGGTGCTGGCGATGGGCTGCGGCACCGCGGCGTTCAACGCGCTGGCGATCACCGGCGGGCTGGTGGCGCGCCGGCTGGCCTGGGCCGGCGCCCGGGCCGATACCGGCCGCGCCCGCGCGGTGGCGGGCGGGCTTCAGGTCGCGGGCGGGCTCGTGATCGTCGCGCTCACCGCGCTGCCGTGGCTTTGACCGGCTTCGGCATCCGGCGATAGTCGTAGGGCGCGGCGCTGTCGCCCTCGGCCGCAAGCGCCGCGTCCAGCGCCGCGCGCCCGGCCGTGCGCCGGCAGACCGGGTCGGCCGCGGCCGGGTCGCCCAGCACCGCCATCGCCTGGCAGCGGCAGCCGCCGAAATCGATGTCGCGCCGGTCGCAGGCCTGGCAGCCCGCCGGCATCCAGTCGGTGCCGCGGAAGGCGTCGAAGGCGGGGCCGGCATACCAGATCTCGGCCAGCGGCACCTCGGTCGCGTTCTGGAACGCCAGCCCCGGGATCGTCTCGGCCGCGTGGCAGGGCAGCACCCGGCCGTCGGGCGCGATGTTCAGGCCCGTCGACCCCCAGCCGCCCATGCAGGCCTTCGGCAGGTCGGAATAATAGTCGGGCGGCACGAAATCGATCACCAGCCGCCCGTCAAGCCGGGCGCGCGCCTCGGCCACCTGCGCCTTGGCGCGCTCGACCTGGTCGCGCGTCGGCTGCAGCTGGGCGCGGTTCTTCAGAGCCCAGCCCTGGAACTGCACGCAGGCGACCTCGATCCGCCGTGCGCCCAGCCGCAGCGCCAGCTCCAGCGTCGCGGGCAGGTCGTCGAGATTGGCGCGGTGCATCACCGCGTTCAGCGTCAGCGGCAGGCCCAGCCGCCCGATCTCTGCCGCGATCTCCATCTTGCGGGCGAAGCCGCCGGCATAGCCGCCCACGTGGTCGGCGATGTCGGCGCGCACGCCCTGCACCGACAGCTGCACATGGTCGAGCCCGGCGGCGTCCAGCTCTTGCAGCCGGCGCGGCGTCAGCCCGATCCCCGAGGTGATCAGGTTGGTGTAAAGCCCCGCCGCGCACGCCGCCGCGACCAGCGCCGCGAGATCGGGGCGCGAGGCCGGCTCGCCCCCCGACAGGTGCAGCTGCAGCACCCCGAGCGCTGCGGCGTCGCGGAAGATCGCGGACCATTGCGCGGTCGACAGCTCGCGGTCCTTCGCCGTCAGCTCCAGCGGGTTCGAGCAGTAGGGGCAGGCCAGCGGGCAGCGGTGCGTCAGCTCGGCCAGCATCGCGATCGGCGGCTGCGGGCGGGGCACATGGCGGTGCGGCGCGGTCATGGGCGCATCTCCAGCAGGCGCGACCGGGCAAGGCCGCCCAGGAACTCGGCCACGTCGGCGCGGATCTCGGCCTCGGGCGCGCCATAGCGCTCGGCCAGCCGGCGGGCGATGCCGTCGATGTCGGTCAGCCCGTCGACCTCGGCGATGACGGCATGGCCGATCTCGTCCAGCATCAGCGCGCGTTCGGGGCCAAGCAGCACATGGGTCCGGCGCACCGGGTCCCAGCGCCAGCGCACCCCGCGCGGCAGGACCGGCACGCCGCCGCTCATGGCCGGGCCCCGGGCAGCAGCGCCTCGCCCGGCTGCCAGGCGCCCGGCGGGATCCGCCCGGGCGCGACATAGCCGCCCCACAGCGCGTCGAGCTGCGCCCAGAGCACCTCGGTCTTGAAGGTCAGCGCCGCGGCGGCGTCATCCTGGTCGCGCAGCGTCGTCGCGCGATCCAGCACCCATTGCAGCCCGAAGGCCACTTCCCGCGGCGCCTCGGACAGGCGGTGACGGAAGTAGGACGTGGTTTCCTGGTTCGCGAAAGCGTAGTGTTTCAAAAGACCTGCGATCCGTTCCTCATGTATCGCAGGAGCAAACATCTCGGTCAGCGAGGCGGCGACGGCCTTCAGCAGCGGCTCGTCCCGGACATAGCGGACATAGGCGTCGACGGCGAAGCGGGTGGCGGGCATCACGCCCTCGCACGACAGCACGTAATCGGGGTCGAGCCCGACGCCCTCGGCCAGCTTCAGCCAGCGGGTGATGCCGCCGGGCCGCTCGGCGGTGCCGTCGTGATCCTCGATCCGGCCGCGCCAGATCCGGCGCAGGGTCGGATCCTCGACCCGGCTGAGGAAGGCCGCGTCCTTCATCGGGATGCGCGACTGGTAGTAGAAGCGGTTGATCACCCAGGCGCGCACCTCGTCGATGGTGCAGCCGCCGCCGTGCAGGCGGTGGTGGAACGGGTGCCTGTCGTGATAGCGCGCGGCGCCGATCGCGCGCAGGCGCGCCTCGAACTCTTCAGGGGTGGCCGCGGTTTGCGTGACGTCCTTCATGCGGTGATCTCCAGTCCGTCCTGCGCCACGGTCCATCCCGCGGCCTCGATCGCGGCCCGCTCGGGCCCGTCGGGCCGCAGGACCGGGTTGGTGTTGTTCACGTGGATGAGCACCTTGCGCGACGCCAGCGCGGCCAGTCGCGCAAGGCTGCCACCGGGCCCCGAAATCGCGAGATGCCCCATCCGTGCCCCGGTCTTGGTGCCGGTGCCGGCCGTGGCCATCTCGTCGTCGGTCCAGACCGTGCCGTCGAACAGCAGCAGGTCGCCATCGGCAAGGCGCGCGACCAGCCAGTCGGGCAGCGCGGCGCAGCCGGGGATGTAATAGGCGGTGCGCCCGTTCGCCTGCAGTCGCAGCCCCACCGTTTCCTCGCCGAGGCGCTGGGGGTCGGGGCTGTCGCTCTCGAGAAACAGCGCGACCTTGCCGGGCACGGCGAAGGCGGTGACGCGCAGGCCCGGCACTGGTTCGAACGGCTGGTCGAGCGTGATGCGGCGGCGCGCGACGTGGTCGGGGTTCATCACCCCGAAGACGCGGTCGCCCTCGATCACGCCGAGGCCCGCGCCGGTGGCCCAGAGGTCGAAGCGCTGGCTTTCGCGCAGCGTCAGCAGGCCCGCGAGATGGTCGATGTCGCCGTTGGTGCAGATCACCGCCGCGATCGGGCTGTCGCGCAGCGCGCGCGGCCACAGCTCGGGCGTGGCGGTCAGCTGCGCGCGGATGTCGGGCGAGGCGTTCAGCACCACCCAGTCGCGGCCGTCGGCGGAAACGGCCACGGACGACTGGGTCATCCGTGGCAGTCGTCCCGATCGGGCGTCGGCGCAGTTGCGGCAGCCGCAGTTCCATTGCGGCAGTCCGCCGCCGGCAGCGGCGCCAAGTACCTTGAGGCGCATCGCGCAGGCCTTTCCCGGTGAACTGTCCGGTGAGCGTCCCCGGCACTCAGGCGGGCCGGGTCGGCGCGATCAGATCAGCGGGCGGGCGCCTTCATCCTCGGCGGGGCCGTACATGTTGATTTCCATGCCGCACTGGATTTCGCGGGCTTTGGGTTTGCTCCAGGCCATTTTCTCGGACTCCTTTTTGAACCGAATGTCCAAGGTATGGGCGTCCGGCGGATCGCAGGCAATGAGACCTATGGATGAGTTGTCCGCCGGGTCCCGGCCGTCGGGGTGCGGGCAGGGAAGGTGGATTTCCGTGCGATGACAGTTGGTTGGATCGCGATCCTCGCCCGCGTCCGGGGGCGATTCGACACCGGCGCGATCGTGCCCGCGCGCGCACGGGGGAGCGTTGCGTGAATTGCAACCCGTCGTGCGGTGGTCGTGGAACTTCCGTGGCCGGAGCGACGTTTGGGGTTCGAGCGGCCGGCAGAGCCTCTGCCGCGCCATCCCTAATCAAGGAGTTTCCGATATGCTCGGCTGGGCTCTCACCTTCCTCGTCATCGCTCTGATCGCCGGTCTTCTCGGCTTCGGCGGCATCGCCGGCGCTTCGGTCGGCATCGCCAAGATCCTGTTCTTCGTCTTCATCGTGCTGTTCATCGTCGCGATGATCGCCCGCGCCGTCCGCGGCCAGCCGCCGGTCTGACCGCGGCACAGGCGATCCGCAAGGGCGCCTTGCAGGACGTTTTCCGAGTGAGCGAAAGCCGTGGGGTGGGCCAGACCCCGCGGCTTTTGCTTTGGTGTTCAGATCCGTGCAGCCGCGGCCCCCGGCGCGGGCCGCGTCAGAACATGCCCATCCGGTGCGCGATCTCGGGCACGTCGGAATAGCCGTCCCAGATCATCTTCAGCGCGACGTAGAGGATGATCGCCAGCCCGAGATAGGCGATCCACTTGTGGCGCGAGAGCAGCCCCGCGATCCAGTTCGCCGCCAGCGCCATCAGCGCCACCGACAGCGCCAGGCCGAAGATCAGCGCCGTCACGTGCTCTTGCGCCGCGCCGGCGACCGCCAGCACGTTGTCGAGCGACATCGACAGGTCGGCGATGATCACCTGGAAGATCGCCTGTCCCAGCGTCTTGGCCTTGCCGGTGGCCCCGGCCGCGTCCTCGTCGCCCTCGTGCAACTCGCGCCACAGCTTCCAGCAGACCCACAGCAGCAAGAGGCCGCCGGCGAAGGTCAGCCCGGTGATCTCGAGCATCCGCGTCGCGAGGAAGGCCAGCGCGATGCGCAGCACCGCCGCGAAGCCGATGCCGATCAGGATCGCGCGGCGCCGCTCGGCCGCCGGCAGCGCCGCCGTGGCCATGCCGATCACCACCGCGTTGTCGCCCGCCAGTGCCACGTCGATCAGCACGACGGTCAGGAAGGCTGCGAGTTCGCCCTCGGCCATTCTCGTTCTCCGGTTGGTTCGGGGAGGGGGCGCGCGGGGAATGGCGCGCCGTCCTTCGGGGAGTGTGTCGGGGGGTGTTGAACGCCCCCGCGAGGGAATGTGCAACCCCGGGGGCTGGTTCCGCCGGCGGCGGGGGCCTAGGCTCGGGTCGGGACGACCCCGAGGAGGAGACCGATGCCGCACGACCAGTCCGATGACGCGGGCCAGCCCCACGACCATGCCCATGATGCCGGGGCACCGCGCTGGAAATACGACGGGGTCCAGGTGATTCCCGGCGACAAGCTGGATGACAACACCGCGCAGACGCCGGGCATGTACCGCCAGGCCGCGATCAATGCCGCGCGCACGGGGGCGCAGAAGATCTGGGCCGGCACCGTCGCCATCGCGCCCGATGCCAAGACCGGCGTGCATCACCACGGCGCGCTCGAGAGCGTGATCTACGTCGTCTCGGGCCGGGCGCGGATGCGCTGGGGCGAGCGGCTGGAATTCGTGGCCGAGGCCGGGCCCGGCGATTTCATCTTCGTGCCGCCCTACGTGCCGCACCAGGAGATCAACGCCGACCCGGGCGAGGAGCTGCGCTGCGTGCTGGTGCGGTCCGACAACGAGGCGGTGGTGGTGAACCTGCCCGACATCGCCCCGGTCGAGCCGCCCGAGGCGGTGGCCTGGATCGACCCGATCCATCGCCCCAAGGGCTGACGCCCGGCCGGTTGCGGCGCGCGTGATCACGGCGCTTCGGGCCGGGGCGCCCGTGGCACCCGTCGCGGCGGGCGGATGGCGTGATCACGAAGGCGCGGTCGGGGGGCGGGATCAGTCGAAGACCGGCGGGCGCTTCTCGGCGAAGGCGGCGAGGCCCTCGCGGTAGTCGTCGGAGCCCAGCACGTCGCGGATCGCCGCGCCCTCGATCTCCAGCCCCTCGGCCAGCGGCCGGTCGAGCCCGCGCCAGACCGTGTCCTTCAGCCGCGCGGCCGAGCGTCGCGAGCGGGTGGCGATCGTCTGGGCGACCTGCAGCACCCGCGCCTCGAGCGCGTCGGCCGCGACCGCCGCGTTCACGAGGCCCCAGTCCGCGGCGGTCTCGGCCGTGATCGGCTCGCCGGTATACATCATCTCGAGCGCGCGGGCGCTGCCGATCAGCCGCGGCAGCCGCTGGGTGCCGCCGGCGCCGGGGATGCCGCCAAGCCGCGCCTCGGTCAGCCCGAGGCTGGCGCCGGCCGCGGCATAGCGCAGGTCGCAGGCCAGCGCGATCTCGCAGCCGCCGCCCAGCGCAATGCCGTTGATCGCGGCGATCGTGGGCATCGGCAGGGCCGCGATCTCGTTCGCCAGCGCGTTGATGGCGCGGTTGTGGGCGAATTTCTCGTCCGCGGTCATGGTGGCGCGTTCCTTCAGGTCGGCCCCGGCGCAAAAGCCGGGGTCGCCGGCGGCGAGGATCAGCACCTGCGCGCGCGTCGCGCCAAGCCCGGCGATCGCGGCGCGCAGCTCGGCCACCAGCGCGCGGCTGAGGGCATTGTAGGCGCGCGGGCGCTGCAGCCGCAGGCGGCAGATCCGCTCGCTCGGCCATTCCCGGGACAGCTGGTCGGTCATGCGCATCCTCGCATCGGTCGGTTGGCGGCGGCCCGCTGCGGCCCCGGGGGCGGGACCGGTCGGGCGCCGGCCGGGCGCGGTCAGGGCGCCGGGCGGGCCCGCACAAGGGTCGCGTCCCGGGGCGGCCTGTCAATCGCCGGGCCCGCGGGACGTCGGGTCGCGCCCGATGCCGTGGGGGGGGACCGGATGCGGCGGGGTCAGTCGAGCTGCTGCTGCAGCTGCTGCGACACCGGGACCAGCGTCAGCCCGCGGCGCTGGCCCACCGCCCAGTCGAGCAGCGCCGCGATCGTCGCCGGCCGGGCGGCGCCGGCCACGATGATGCCGGGGCTGCGCGTCGCCTCGAAGGCGGCGCGGTCGAGATAGCGCGCGATCACCGGCGCCTCTTCGCCCGCGGCATCCAGCCGGCGGTAGATCCGCAGCTCGGGCACGTCGTCGGTCTCGGCGATCTGGGCGAGCGGGTTCATCCCGGTGTCCCAGCTGAGCAGGCCATAGCCGCCCGAGGCCGCGAGCGTCACCAGCTGGCGCGCGAGCGGGCGGTCGTTCTGCAGCCGCGCCGCCGGACCGTCGAGCACCGCGATCGCCTCGGGCACCTCGTAGAGGAACGCCTGCCAGGCGGTCTCGAGATCGGCGGGCGTGGCACCGTCGGGCACCGAACCCGCGAGGATCGCGACCTCGAGCCCGGCGGCGCGGTAGGCCTCGGCCGCGGCGGCGGCGCCGGGGGCGGCGGGATCGACGGCGACGGTGACCGGGAACGGCAGGTCGGCCAGCAGCCGCGGATCGGGGCGGCTTTGCGCGCCCTCGTCCATCAGCAGCACCGACATCTCGGGGCCGCTGGCCGGCGCGCTGGCGGCGGCATTGCGCCGCAGCGCGAGCGGCGAGCCCGCGGCACCGTCGTCGGCGCCGGTGCCGGTGCCGGTGCCGGTGCCGTCTGGGGCGGTGGCCGTGGTCGCGGGGGCGCCGGACAGGCCAAGGCGCGGGGCAGGGGCAAAGCCCGGCTGCGGCCCGCTGGAGCCCAGCCCCGGGACCGGGCGGAACCCGGTGCCGGGTTCGGGCAGCACGCCCGGGACGCCCGCCGGCGCCGGTCGGGGCGCCTCGGCCAAGTCGTCGCCGGAGGGCGTGGGCAGGGGGGCAGAGGGCGGCGGCTCGGTCGGCAGGGTCGCGGTAGCGGCGGGGGCATCGGCCGCGGGGGCGTTGGCCGGAGCGGGGGGCGCTTCGAGCGGCGCTTCGGGCACGGCAAGCGCCGGGCGGTCGCCCGGGGCCGCCGCGGGAGGGGCCAGCGCCGGCGGCGGGGCCGTCGGCAGTGCCATCGGGCCGGGCGGCAGCCCGGCCGCGGGCGGCGCCGGATCGAGCACGGCGATGCGGCTGGTGTCGGCGGGCGCCTCGGGCACGGACGGGGCGATGTCGGGGGCGGGCAGGGCCGCGCCCGGATCGGGCGAGGCGTCGCGGGGGGCCGCCTCGAGCGCCGCGGGGTCGGCGGGCGCGGGCTGGCCGGCATCGGCCGCGGGCGAGACCGGGGCGCGATCCTCGCCCGCCCGGGCGAAGTCAGAGGCGCCGGGCACCTCGACGGCGGCATCGGCCGGGGGGGCGGCGCCGGGGGCCGCCCCGGGCGTGCTGTCGGTGGCGCTGTCGGTGGGGCTGTCGGTGGCCGTGTCCGGTTCGGGCGCGACCTTCGGCGGGGCCTCGGCGGGCATCGCGGTCGTCCCGCTCGTCCCGGGCGCCGGCGGCACGCCATCGGCGAGAAGCGGCGGCGCCAGAGGGGCGGTCTCGGGGTCGGCCGGGGCCTCGGCCACCGGGGTCTGGCCGGGCGCGGGTTCGGGTGCCACTTCGGCGGGCGGCACGGCATCGGCACGGTCCGTCGGCGCGGTGCCAGTGCCAGCGCCAGCGCCGGCCACTTCTCCGGTCTCGGTCCCGCCGGTCGCCGTCTCTGTGCCCGCCGTTTCGCCCGCCTCTTCGGCAGTCTTTTCGGCAGCCTCCCCGGCCCCCGTCGCGGTCTCGGGCGCCACCCCGTCCGGGGTGCCGGTCGCAAGCTCGGTCGCAGGCGGGGTCTCGGGCCGGGAACCGGGCTGCGCACCGGGCTGCGCACCGGTCAGGGCGCCGGGCAGGGCGAGGCGGGGCTGCTCGGGCACCGGCGCGCTCAGCGAGGCGATGGCAAGCAGCGCCACGCCCGCCAGAAGGCCGCTCACGCCACCCCAGATCACGCCCTTGCCCATGCTCTGCCCCCGTCCGCCGCCTGCCATCCGCCATGCGCGCCCTGCCTTGACCCCGGGGGCGCTTCGGGCGCATCTATACCCCGGTCCGTGGCAGGGGTCATCCCTCGTTCGCGGTCCACCACATGTTCCGGCCAGGCGCCCCGGCGCAGGGCGCCCGTCCATCGGCAGCCAGTCTGCCCGTGCCAAGTGCAGGAAGATCCGCGATGCTGCTGCTGATCGACAATTATGACAGCTTTACCTACAACCTCGTCCATTATTTCGGCGAGCTCGGCGCGGATGTCGTGGTCCGGCGCAACGATGCGCTGGACGTGCAGGCGGCGATGGCGATGAACCCCGCGGCGATCGTGCTGTCGCCCGGGCCCTGCGACCCGGCGCAGGCCGGGATCTGCCTGGCGCTGACCGCCGCCGCGGCCGAGACGCGGACCCCGCTTCTGGGCGTGTGCCTGGGCCACCAGACCATCGGGCAGGCCTTCGGTGGCAAGGTCGTGCGCGCGGGCGAGATCGTGCACGGCAAGATGGGCAGCATGCACCACGCGGGCAAGGGCGTCTTCGCAGGCCTGCCCTCGCCGTTCCAGGCCACCCGCTACCACTCGCTGATCGTCGAGCGCGAGAGCCTGCCCGACTGCCTCGAGGTCACTGCCTGGCTCGAGGACGGGATGATCATGGGGCTGCGCCACCGCGAGCTGCCGATCGAGGGCGTGCAGTTCCACCCCGAGAGCATCGCGTCCGAGCATGGCCACCAGATGCTGCGCACCTTCCTCGACGGCGCGAAGGTGGCGGCATGAGCGACCGGCTGAAACCGCTGATCGGCGTGGCCGCGACCCGGCCGCTGACCCCCGAGGAAGCCCGCTCGGCCTTCGAGGCGCTGTTTGCCGGCGAAGCGACGCCGGCGCAGATCGGCGGCTTCCTGATGGCGCTGCGCACCCGAGGCGAGACGGTGGGCGAGATCGCCGCCGCCTCGGCCGTCATGCGCTCGAAATGCCTGCCCGTGCGCGCGCCCGAGGGCGCGATCGACATCGTCGGCACCGGCGGCGACGGCAAGGGCACGCTCAACATCTCGACCGCGACCGCCTTCGTGGTGGCGGGGGCGGGGGTGCCGGTGGCCAAGCACGGCAACCGCAACCTGTCGTCGAAGTCGGGCGCGGCCGATGCGCTGGGCGCGATGGGCATCGACGTGATGGTCGGCCCCGAGCGGGTCGAGCAGGCGTTGGCCGAGGCCGGGATCGGCTTCATGATGGCGCCGATGCACCACCCCTCGATGCGCCATGTCGGCGGGCCGCGGGTGGAACTCGGCACGCGCACGATCTTCAACCTGCTCGGGCCGCTGACCAACCCGGCCGGCGTGCGCCGCCAGCTGACCGGCGCCTTCTCGAAGGACTGGATCCGGCCGATGGCCGAGGTGCTGGGCCAGCTCGGCTCGGACGCGGCCTGGCTCGTGCATGGCGGCGACGGCACCGACGAGCTGGCGATCTCGGCCGAAAGCTGGGTCGCGGAGCTGTCGGGCGGCCAGATCCGCGAGTTCACGGTGCATCCCGAGGAGGCGGGCCTGCCGGTCCATGCCTTCGAGGAGATCGTCGGCGGCGATCCGGCCCATAACGCGGCCGCGTTCCGGCGGCTGCTGGAAGGCGAGACCGGCGGCTACCGCGACGCGGTGCTGCTGAATTCCGCGGCCGCGCTGAAGGTTGCCGGGGTGGTGGCGGATCTGCGCGAGGGCGCGGTGAGGGCGGCCGAGTCGATCGACAGCGGCGCGGCGAAGTCCAAGGTCGCGGCGCTGGCGCGGCTCTGCCCGGTCGCGGCCTGAACGAGTGGCTTCGCCGGAGGGCTTGGGCGACTGGGGCGCGCTGCCGTTCTTCGCGCGCGACTGGCCGGCGCTGTCGGCGCGGCTTCGGGGTGCGCCGGGCGTGGTGCTGCCCCCCGCCGACCGGCGCTTTGCCGCGCTGGCGCTGACCCCGCCGCAAGAGGTGCGCGCGGTGATCCTGGGGCAGGACCCCTATCCGACGCCGGGCCATGCCAACGGGCTTGCCTTCTCGGTCGCGCCGGGGGTGGCGCTGCCGCGCTCGCTTGCCAACATCTACAGGGAGATGGAGGCCGATCTCGGCGCGCGGCCGCGCGACGGCGACCTCACGCACTGGGCCCGGCAGGGAGTGCTTTTGCTCAACACCGCGCTGTCGGTGCCGGCGGGCGGCGCCGGGGGCCATGCCCGCTGGGGCTGGGACCGGCTGGTGGCCGAGGTGCTGGCCGACGCCGCGGCGCGCCGGCCGCTTGCCCTGGTCCTGTGGGGCGCGCATGCGCAGAAGGTGGCGGCCAGCGTGACCGGCGCGCAGCACCTGCGCATCGAGACCGCGCATCCCTCGCCGCTCTCGGCCCGGCGCGGCTTCTTCGGCTCGCGCCCCTTCTCCCGCGTCAACGACTGGCTTGCCGCCCGGGGCGAGGCGCCGATCGACTGGGTCGCAAGCGCCTGACGCGCCCCGCCCGCGCCGCCGCCTCCCGGCCCGGTCCGCCCGGCCTCTCCCGCCCGGTCCCTCCCGCCCCTCGACTTTGCCCAAATATCCCCGCCGGAGGCTTCCGCCCCCGCCGCCCGCGCGACCGTCGGGCAAGGGACCCGCCGCGGGCCCGGCCTCAGAACAGGCTCAGCTGGTCGCCGGGCTTCGGCGGCACCCGGAACTGGCCGCAGTCGAGCGCGCGGCGCTCCTTCTCCAGCCCCAGCCGCTTCGCCGCGACCCGCATCCGCAGGTGCAGCATCTGCGCCTCGGGGCCCTCGCCGGTCATCCGGCTGGCAAAGCGGGGATCGTTGGCGCGCCCGCCGCGCATCGCGCGCAGCCGGCTCATCACGTGGTCGGCCTTGCCGGGATAGTGCCGGCGCAGCCATTCGACGAACAGCGGCGCCACCTCGTGCGGCAGGCGCAGCAGGATCCAGCTCGCCGCCGTCGCCCCCGCCTCGGCCGCGGCGGCAAGGATCGCCTCGCCCTCTGCATCGGTCAGCACCGGGATGATCGGCGAGGCCATCACCCGCACCGGCACGCCCGCGCCCGCCAGCGTCCGGATCGCGGCGATCCGCCGCTGCGGCGAGGGGGCGCGCGGCTCCAGCCTGCGGCACAGGTCGGGGTCGAGCGTCGTGACCGAGATCCCCACGTGCACCAGCCCCGCCGCCGCCATCGGCGCCAGCAGGTCGAGGTCGCGCTCGACCATGGCGCCCTTGGTCACGATCGTCACCGGGTGGCGGAAGTCCCACAGCACCTGCAGGATGCCGCGCATGATCCGGTGGCGCGCCTCGATCGGCTGGTAGGGGTCGGTGTTGGTCCCCAGCGCGATCGGCGCCGGGCGGTAGCCCTTGCGCGACAGCTCCTTGGCCAGCACCTCGGGCGCCGCCGGCCGCGCCACCAGCCTGGTCTCGAAATCCACCCCCGGCGACAGGCCGAGGTAGGCATGCGAGGGCCGGGCGAAGCAGTAGATGCAGCCATGCTCGCAGCCCCGGTAGGGATTGACCGAGCGGTCGAAGGGCACGTCGGGGCTGTCGTTGCGGGTCAGGACCGAGCGGGGGCGCTCGAAGCTGACCTCGGTCCGGGCAAGCCGCGCCTCCTCGGGGATGTCCCAGCCGTCCCAGTCGACCTCGCGCACGTAGGGATCGAAGCGCGACACCGGGTTCTCGCCCGCCCCCCGCGCCTTCAGGCGCAGGGCCGGGTCGGCCGGGGGCAGGGGGCGAGTCGGATGCGGCATGGTCATGGCCGGACGCTAGAACATATGTGGAACATCGGGAAGCCCCCGTCCGGGGTCCCGCGCGCCGGCGCGCACCGCCAAGTCGCTTCGCGCCCTGCCGGTGTCGCAATCCGCCAATGTCGCCGCGCGTGCCGCCCGTAGTCTGGCGGGGAGGCTTTCCCTGGAGGCGGGATCATGGCGGACGAGGAAGAGATCATCCTGTCGGAGCTCGACGACGACGAGCTGGTGCAGCAGATGCACGACGATCTCTACGACGGCCTGAAGGACGAGATCGAGGAGGGGGTGCACATCCTGCTCGGCCGCGGCTGGGCGCCCTACGACGTGCTGACCCGCGCGCTGGTCGCCGGCATGACCATCGTCGGCGCCGATTTCCGCGACGGCATCCTGTTCGTGCCCGAGGTTCTGCTGGCCGCGAACGCGATGAAGGGCGGGATGGCGATCCTGAAGCCGCTTCTGGCCGAGACCGGCGCGCCCCGCGTCGGCAAGATGGTGATCGGCACCGTCAAGGGCGACATCCACGACATCGGCAAGAACCTTGTCGCGATGATGATGGAGGGCGCCGGCTTCGAGGTGGTCGACCTCGGGATCAACAACGCCGTCGACAAGTACCTCGAGGCGCTGAGGACCGAGGAGGCCGACATCCTGGGGATGTCGGCGCTGCTGACCACGACGATGCCCTACATGAAGGTGGTCATCGACACGATGGTCGAGCAGGGGATCCGCGACGACTACATCGTGCTCGTCGGCGGCGCGCCGCTGAACGAGGAATTCGGCCGCGCGATCGGGGCCGACGCCTATTGCCGCGACGCGGCGGTGGCGGTCGAGACCGCCAAGACCTGGATCGCGCGCAAGCACAACCGGATGGCGGCGGGCTGAGGCCCATCACCGGCGTGCCCCCGGCCCGTCGCGCCAGATCCTCGGCCCCGGACCCTCGGCCCCCGATCCTTGGACGTTCGTCCGTGACGCCCGTCCTCGGCCATCAGCCCTTGCCCGGTCGCCCTTGACCGGGCCGGGGCGCGGCCCCAGATCGCGGGGGCGCGCGCCCTGACCGGCAGGGGGCGCGACAGGTCACGGGTCGGGATTTCGGGCGCGCCTCTGCCGGGGCCCGACTGCCGTGGACCGACCGCCGGTGCCAGGCTGTGGGCGCTGCCCCCGAAGACGGCACAGCCCGAAGACGGCAGAGAAGGAGACCGCGATGCCGCCAGACCAGGCCTTGCTGATGTTCGGCGGCGCGCTGATCGCGGCCGCCGCCACCGTGGCGCTGATCTGGGCCACCGGCACGCCGGTCGCGGCGCTGGCGCCGGTGACGCTGGCGGCGGCGCTGGCGCTGAGGCTCGGGCGGAAATGACCGCGCCTCCGGTGGTGTCCCCCACGGTTCTGCCCCCCGCTGTCCTGTCCGAAGACGGGATCCTGCCGGCGGACAACCTTCCGCCCGGGGACGAGGTCCTGCCCGGGGACGGGGTCCTGCCTGAAGACGAGATCCTGACAAGGGCCGGTCTGGCGCCCGCGGGGCGGGGCCGGGTGCTGCTGATCGCCTGCGGCGCGCTCGCGCGCGAGATCCTGGCGCTGAAGGCCGCGAACGGCTGGGACCATCTCGACCTGACCTGCCTGCCCGCGAACCTGCATCTCTGGCCCGACCGGATCACCCCGGCGGTGCGCGCGGCGGTGGCGCAGCACCGCGCCGCCTATGACCGCGTCTTCGTGGTCTATGCCGATTGCGGCACCGGCGGTCTGTTGCAGGCCGCCTGCGCCGAGATGGGGGTCGAGATGGTGGCGGGCCCGCATTGCTACGCCTTCTTCGACGGCAACGACGCCTTCGCGGCGCGGGCCGAGGAGGAGATCGGCGCCTTCTACCTCACCGATTTCCTCGTGCGCCAGTTCGACGCCTTCGTCTGGCGGCCGATGGGCCTCGACCGTCACCCGCAGCTGCGCGACATGTACTTCGCCCATTACGACCGGCTGGTCTTTCTTGCCCAGACCGAGGACCCGGCGCTGGCGGCGCGGGCCGAGGCGGCGGCGGCGCGGCTGGGCCTGCGCTACGAGCGGCGCTTCACCGGCTACGGCGACCTCGCCGCCGCGCTCGCCGGGGCCTGAGCGCCCGAATTTGGCCTGAATCGCCCGGCAGTCTGGTCGCCAGACCCTGTGCCGGAGAGACAGGATGTTCCAGAGCGATCCCCACTTCCAGACCCCGGCGACGCTGCCCGCGGGCCAGGATCTCGACCCGGTGCTGGCCTGGATCGGGCTGTTGCTTGTCGGCGCGCTGGTCGCGGTCCTGCGCGTCGCACTCCGCCGACTGGCGCACCGGTCCACCCCGCGCGGCCGCCGCACGGGGGCCGGAGCGGGGGCCAGAGCAGGGATGGGCACAGCGGTCGTGCAGGCATCGCGGCTCTGGCGGCTGCGGCAGGCGCCCGGTGCGCCGCCCGACCTGGCCCATGACCATCTCGACGCCGTCGCCCGGTCGGGCTTCGAGCGCCGCCGCCTGCTCAATCGCGCCGAGGCGCGGCTTCTGCCGGTGATCGAGGCCGAGGTGGCGGCGCTCGGGCGCGGGCACCGGGTGATGGCCCAGGTCTCGCTGGGCGAGATCCTGCGGCCGTCGGAGAGCGAGGGCACCGCCGACAGCCGCCGCGCGGCCTTCAACGCGATCAATGCCAAGCGCCTGGATTTCGCGGTGTTCGACGGGGGCGGCTGGCTGCTGCTGGCCATCGAGTACCAGGGCCACGGCCATTACCACGAAACGAGCTTTCTGCGCGACGCGGTCAAGCGCGAGGCGCTGCGCAAGGCGGGGGTGCCGTTCCTCGAACTGCCGGCCGAGATCACGCCGGACGGGCTGCGTGCACTGTTGCACCGGCACCTGCCGCGCCCGCCCGAGCCGCGGCGCGCCGCCGGCTGATTCCGCCGCGACCCGGCCCGGTCCCGTCTTGCGCGGTCCGGTCCGGTCCGGTCAGGTCCAATCGGGCCCCGTCAGCTCCGGTCAGGTCCGACCCCGGCGGGCATGGCCGGGCGCGCAGCGTCACGCCGCGCGCGCGCGTGCCAGCGCCCCGCCGCGCCCCGCCGCTCCCCCGGCCTCAGCCGCGCCGGCGCCCGCGCCGCTCGCGGCCGGGCTCTTCGGGCCCGGTGCCGTCGGCGGCCGAGGAGAAGCCCCCCAGCCGGGCCGCGATCTCGTCCAGCGTCGGGCGCGGGCCTGCCGGCACCTCCTCCAGCGCCCGGCGCATCGCGCGCAGGTGCTCGGGCATGGTGCCGCAGCAGCCGCCGATGATCCGCGCCCCCGCATCGCGCGCGAGCACCGCGTAGTCGCCCATCAGCGCGGGCGTGCCGTCGTAATGGATGTGGCCGTCGTGATAGCGCGGAATGCCCGCGTTGCCCTTGGCCACGATCGGCCGCTCGGTCCCGGCGGCGACGAAGCCCAGCACGGTGCGCATCAGGTCCGAGGCGCCGACGCCGCAATTGGCGCCGAAGGCCAGCGGCGGCAGCGGCAGCGTCTCGACCAGGGCCGCCAGCTGGGCCGAGGTCACGCCCATCATCGTGCGCCCCGCGGTGTCGAAGCTCATCGTGCCGACCCAGGGCAGGCCCGACAGCCGCGCGGCCTCGGCGGCGGCGGCATATTCCTCGGGCGCCGAGATCGTCTCGACCCACAGCACGTCGGCGCCGCCGGCCTTCAGCCCCTCGGCCTGCTCGTGGAACATCTCGACCGCGGCGGCGGGCGTCAGCGTGCCCATCGGCTCCATGATCTCGCCCGTCGGCCCGATCGAGCCCGCGACGACGATCTCGCGCCCGGCGGCATCGGCGATCTCGCGCCCCAGCGCCGCGGCGGCGCGGTTCAGCTCGAACACCCGGCCCTGCGCGCCGTGCAGCTTCAGCCGGCTCGCGTTGCCGCCGAAGCTGTTGGTCAGGAACAGGTCCGACCCGGCCTCGACCGCGCCGCGATACAGCGCGCGGATGTCGTCGGGCCGATCGATGTTCCACAGCTCGGGCGCCTCGCCCGCCGCGAGGCCCATGTTGAACAGGTTGGTGCCCGTCGCGCCGTCGGCCAGGATCCAGTCCCGCGCCGCCAGCATCCGCGACAGCCGGTTGTCGGTCAGGGGTGAAGCGGGCGTGCTGGTCATCTCGGGCCTCCGTTCGGGCGTTCCGGTCCCGCCGCCCGCGCCCCTCCGGCGCGGCGACGGCCTGCGCCCGAGCCATGCCACGCAGCGCNCCCCCCCCCCCCCCCCCCCCCCCCCCCCCCCCCCCCCCCCCCCCCCCCCCCCCCCCCCCCCCCCCCCCCCCCCCCCCCCCCCCCCCCCCCCCCCCCCCCCCCCCCCCCCCCCCCCCCCCCCCCCCCCCCCCCCCCCCCCCCCCCCCCCCCCCCCCCCCCCCCCCCCCCCCCCCCCCCCCCCCCCCCCCCCCCCCCCCCCCCCCCGTCCGCCCCCCTTGCTCCTTCCGAAAAGCCGCCGCCATGCCCGACCGCCCCGCCGCCCGCCGCATCCTCGGGCCCGCCTGCCTCGCCGAGGGCGCGGCCTGGCTTGCCGCGCGCGAGCCGCGCTTTGCCCCCGCGCTGGCCGCGCCGCTGCCGCTGCGGCTCGCACCCGCGGGCTTCGCAAGCCTCGTCGGCGTCGTCGCGGGCCAGCAGGTCTCGACCGCCTCGGCCGCGGCGATCGTGGCGCGGCTGGCGGCGGCGGGGCTGACCGACCCCGACCGCGCCGCCGCCGCGACCGAGGAGGAGCTGCGCGCCTGCGGCCTGTCGCGGCCGAAGATCCGCACCGTGATGGCGCTGGCCGCGGCGCGGCTCGACTACGGCGCGCTGGCGGCGATGCCGGTCGAGGCGGCGGTCGCGCGGCTGGTGGCGCTGCCCGGGATCGGGCGCTGGACCGCCGAGGTCTACGCGCTGTCCAGCCTCGGGCAGGCCGATGCCTTCCCCGCGGGCGACCTCGCCCTGCAAGAGGCGGCGCGGCGGCTGTTCGGCCTCGACGCGCGCCCGGGCGAGCGCGCGCTGCGGGCGATGGCGGCGGGCTGGTCGCCCTGGGGCTCGGTTGCGGCGCGGGCGCTGTGGGTCTACTACCGCATGGACACCGGACGCGAGGGGATCTCATGACGCGCAGCCTCGACTACAAGATCAAGCCGGCGCAGTCCGGGACCGCGACCTCGCTGGTCGTGTTCCTGCACGGCTACGGCGCCGATGCGGCCGACCTGCTGGGCCTGGCCGATCCGCTGGCGCCGCACCTGCCGAACACCGCCTTCCTGTCGGTCGAGGCCCCCGATCCCTGCGCCGGCAATCCCTTCGGCCGGCAGTGGTTCCCGATCCCGCGCTTCGACGGCTCGACCGAGGAGGCGGCGCGCGCGGCGATGCTGGCCTCGGCCGCCGATGTCGACGCCTTCCTCGACGCGCGGCTGGCCGAGTTCGGGCTGCCGGCCTCGGCGCTCGCGCTCGTCGGCTTCTCGCAGGGGACGATGATGTCGCTGCAGGTGGCGCCGCGCCGGGCCGCGCCGCTGGCCTGCGTCGTCGGCTTCTCGGGCCGGCTGGTGGCGCCCGAGGCGCTGAAGGACGAGATCCGTGTGCGCGCACCGATTCTGCTGCTGCACGGTGATGCCGACGATGTCGTCCCCTTCGCCTCGATGGAGGCGGCGGCGAACGCGCTTTCGGCGGCGGGGAACGAGGTCTTTGCCCATGTGATGCGCGGCACTGGCCACGGAATTGCGCCAGATGGGCTTTCCTCGGCACTTTATTTCCTGCGCCAGAACCTTCCCGCGTGAATCCCCTTGATAGGGGCGTGCGCGCCGCTATCTTCGAAGGGTAGCAGTCAAGGAGAGGTCGCTATGCCCCACACCGTGAACGCCGCCCTGATGACCGTCGCGATCCTCGTGGTCGCACAGGTGGCCGCGCATGTGGTGAAGGCGCTGCGCCCGACCCCCGAGCTGAAGCCGATCCCGGTCGAAGCCGACCGCCGCCGCCGCGGCCAGCCGCGCCGCTGAGGACACCGCGCGCGGGGCCCGGTCCCGCCGCGAGAGGCAGGCCGATGCCACCCCAATTCCAAGCGCCCGGTGCCATTGGCACCGGGCGTTTTTCGTTGTGGCCCGGTTTTTGTCCCGCCGCCGGATCGCGGCCGCGGCCCGCGGGTGGCCCCTGCCGTGCCTTCGCCGAACCCTCACCCCGCCGTCACCCGGCTGTCACCATCGCGCGATAGCAAGTCTGCGGGCAGAGCCGCGAGATCGCGGGGCTTGTCAGTCTCGCGACGCCAGATATAGTTGACGTAAGGTCGGGGTGCTTGCCCGCCCCGCCCACGGACCGCGAAGACCGTCCGCCCGGCACCCTTGGTGCCCGCCGGATGAAGGCAGGGACGATGATGACGATGCGTGATCACAGGGAAGACACCGCACCGATGCCTTGGGGCCGCGCGCCGCGCGCCCGGGAAATCGCTGCGCGACAGGCGGGCCTCGGCGACAGCCGCGGCGGCCGGATGCCGGCCGCGAGGGCGCCCGAAAGCTTGGGCGGCCGTTCCATCGCAGGACCGAACCCGAAGCGCGTGGCCGTCACGCGCTTCGTTCTTTTCAGGGGCACTGTTCCCGAGACGCCGGTTCTCGAGCGCCCGGTTCTCGAGACGGCGCCTCGGGCAGCGGGTCGGTGGCCGGCGCAGGGGGGGATGCGATGAACGCCCCGGTCTCGAACCTGCGCACGCTGGTGCTGAATGCCGACATGCAGCCCCTGAGCTGGGCGCCGCTCTCGGTCTGGAGCTGGCAGCAGGCCTTCGTCGCCGTGCTGCAGGACCGCGTGGTGCAGCTCAAGGCCTATGACGACGTGATGGTGCACTCCGCCTCGCGGCCCTTCGAGGTGCCGGCGGTGGTTGCGCTGAAACGCTATCGGCGCCGGCGCAAGGTCTCGTTCACCCGCTACCATGTCTTCCTGCGCGACGAATTCACCTGCCAGTACTGCGGCAACCGCTTCGCCGCCCGCGACCTGACCTTCGATCACGTGATCCCGCGGTCGCGCGCCGGGTCGTCGCGCTGGGACAACATCGTCACCGCCTGCGGCCCCGACAACCTGCGCAAGGGCAACAAGACCCCGCGCGAGGCCGGGATGAAGCTGATGCGCGAGCCGTTCGAGCCGACGCCGCGCCAGCTTGACGCCGCGGCGCGGCGGCTGCCCTGGGCCAAGGGCGACCTGCACCAGACCTGGATGGACTTCCTGTACTGGGGCAGCGAACTCGACGACTAGGCCCGGCGCCGCCGCACCGGGCCCGGGATGAGGGCAGGGTCTGGGGCAGGGATCGGGCCCGGGATCAGGGCAGCGGCGCGGTGCGGTGCATCACCACCTTCAGCCCGCCATGCGCGACCGGCGGCAGTGCCGGCAGGAACGGCAGCCCGCTCGCCTTCGCCAGCCCCGCATCCGAGGTGATGATGCCGACGCGCCAGCCCGAGAACCGCTCGGCCAAGACCTGGCCCATCGCGCCATAGAGCCCGAACAGCAGCTTGCGGTTGCCGATCCGCGCGCCGTAGGGCGGGTTCACGATCACGATCCCCGGCGGCCCCTCGGGCCGTTCGAGCGCGCTGACCGGCGCCTGCACGAAGCGGGTGCAGCCCTCGACGCACGCCCGCGCGGCATTGGCGCTGGCCGCGCGGATCGCGCCCGCGTCGCGGTCCGACCCGCGGAACAGAAGGTCGGTCGCGCGCCCGGGCGCCTGCGCCTTCAGCGCCGCGAAGGCCGCGGCGTCGAAGCCGGGGAAGCTTTCGAAGGCGAAGCCGCGGTCCCGCCCGGGCAACAGCCCCAGCGCGATCTCGGCCGCCTCGATCGCGAAGGTGCCCGAGCCGCACATCGGGTCGATCACCGGCTCGGTCCCGTCGAAGCCCATCTGGCGCAGGAACATCGCCGCCATCGTCTCGCGCATCGGCGCGCGGCCGACCTCGGGCTTCATGCCGCGCTTGTGCAGCGGCTCGCCCGAGGTATCGAGGCTGATCGTGCACAGGTCGTCCTCGATCCGCACCCGCACCGACAGCGCCGCCTCGGCGCTGACCGGCGCGCCGAGCGCCTCGGACACCGCCTTGGCCACCCGCTGCGCCGCCGCCTTGTCGTGGTAGATCTTCGAGGCCCGGCAGCTCGCCTCGACCTTCACCGGCTGGCCCTTGGGCAGGAAGTCGGCCCAGGGGAATTTCGACGCCCGCTTGTCCAACTGCGCAAGGTGCAGCGCCCGGAAGCTGCCGATCCGCGCCAGCACCCGCGTCGCCCCGCGCAACGTCAGGTTCGCGCGCCAGACCTCGGGCCAGCCGCCGCGGGTGAGGACGCCGCCCTCGATCGTCGTGGGCGCGGGGAAGCCCGCCGCCGCGGCCTCTTCGGCCAGCGCGGTCTCCAGCCCCGGCGGGGTGATCAGCAGGATCTCGAAATCGGATGTCTCGGTCATCGCGCGGTCATAGCGGGAAGCGGCGCGGCCGGGAAGCGGGCTCTTGCAGGGCGAAAGCGGTCGGACCGTGGCGAATTTCCGCTCAAATTTGTGGCGCGGGCCGGTTTTTCAGGGAACTGTCAAGAGAACCGTGGGTTGTACGGCGGGATGAGAGGAACACGGGAGAGCAGGCATGCAAGGCTATGCTGGCGGGAATCGGGCGGTTGTCGACCTTGTGCCCGCGATTGCAACCACCTCCGACGCGCGCGCCCTTCTGGACCGCATCGACGCCCGCGGCCACGCGCTGGTCGAGGCCGCGCACGAGGCGATCTTCTGGTGCGATCTCGAGATGTGCTCGATCGAGCGTGTCCGTGCCTTGACGACCGAGGCATTTCTCAGCGTGGCCGGGGGTCGGCTGCACGCCCGCCGGCACTGACGCCCGGCCTGGCGTCCGCCGCAGACGGTTCGCGCAGGCTGATCTGGGACGATTGGTCAGGAACGCGGGCGCAGCGAAAGCGACGTTTACAGACTTTGCCGGATGCCGATCGCCGCGCCGGGGGCGCGAAACGCCTGTCCGTGCGCGAAAACGCTGCGGTGATGCCGGACAATCTGGAACCGGGGGGCTGGGCGCCGTCCGGTCGGATGCCTTGTTTCCAAGGGTCATCGCGACCGGAGTGATGGCGGAGAGACAGGGATTCGAACCCTGGGTCGGCTCACACCGACAACGGTTTTCGAGACCGCCGCATTCGACCACTCTGCCACCTCTCCGCGTCAGGGGTCGTCGTGGAGCGGGGATTTAGCGATGGTTCGCGCGGGCTGCAACCCGATTTTTCATCCACGGCGAAGATCCGTCGACCGGCCGGTCCGGGACCGGGCCGGCGGCGCATCCCGCAGCGTTTCTCACAAGGGGTTTCAGCGCCGTTCCGACCCATTGGCAACCGTCGCGGCGCGCACTAGCTTTCGATCATGAAGAACCTCTCCCTCCCGTTCACGCTCGTCCCCGTCGCCGCCGCGATTCTGCTGGGCCTGCCCGGCGCCGCCGTAGCGGAGGGGCCGCCGGCACCCGCCACCGCGACCTCCACCGCCTCGGTCACTGTGGCCGCCGACGAGGTCGCGCGGCTGGAGGCGCTGATCGCGGTGCCCGAGCTTCTGGACCTGACCCGCGAGGAGGGCGCCTCGTATGCCGAGGATGTCGAGGCCGAGCTGTTCCCGGGCAAGGGCGGCGCGAGCTGGATCGAGGAGGTGCGCGGGCTTTACGATCCGGCGCGCACCGGCCCGGTGTTCGACGCGGCCTTCCGCGACGTGCTCGCCGGGCGCGACACCGCGCCGATCGCCGCGTTCTTCGGCGAGGGAATCGGGGCGCGGGCGGTCCCGCTCGAGGTGTCGGCGCGGCGCGCGATGCTGGACGACGACGTCGAGGACGACGCTACGCTGAAGGCCGGCAACCTGATGGCCGCGCGCGACCCGCGCTTCCGCTCGCTCGGCGCCTTCATCGAGGCGGGCGACCTGGTCGAGGCGAACGTGATCGGCGCGATGAACGCCAACCTCGCGTTCTGGCGCGGGCTGTCGGACGGCGGCGCCTTCCCTGAGCCGATGGCCGAGGAGGACATGCTCGACAAGGTCACGGCGCAGGTCGAGGACATCCGCTCGGAAACCCGCGACTGGCTGTTCGCCTATTTCGCCCTTGCCTATGCGCCGCTGGGCGAGGGCGAGCTGGCCGGCTATACCGCCTTCACCGCCTCGGCGCCGGGGCAGGCGCTGAACGCGGCCGTCTTCGCCGGATTCGATGCCGTCTTCACCGACGTCTCCTATCGCATGGGCCTGGCCGCGGCGCAGCGGATCGCGGGGCAGGACCTCTAGTCCCGCCCGGGCCGCGCGCACCCCCGACGACTGCCGGGACACGGGCCACAGGCGGCTTGACATGGGCGCTTCGATCCCCGATAAGCCCGCATCCTTGGCGGACCCGCGCGGCCCGCCCGAGGGTTATTGCAATGACGCCCCATCCGGGGGCGCGCAGTCTGAAGGCGGCGGGGATGCCCGCCACGAACGCCCGGGGTGCCCGGGGGCCGCAGGACGCGGGAAACGAAAGGAACGACCCATGTTCGCGGTCCTCAAGACCGGTGGCAAGCAGTACAAGGTGCAGGCGGGCGACGTGCTCCGCGTCGAGCGCCTGAATGCTGCGGCCGGTGACAAGATCCAGTTCAACGACATCCTGATGGTCGGCGGCGACGCCCCGGTCTTCGGTCTGCCGATGGTCGCTGGCGCCGCCGTGCAGGCGGAAGTGATCGACGAGATCAAGGCCGACAAGGTCATCACCTTCCACAAGCGCCGCCGCAAGCACTCGTCGCAGCGCACCCGTGGCCACCGTCAGACCCTGACGCTGGTCCGGATCACCGACATCCTCGCCTCGGGCGCGGAAAAGTCGGGCGTGAAGGCCGCCGTCGGCGCCCGCACGAAACTCGAAGCGCAGGAGTAATCTCCCATGGCACACAAGAAAGCAGGCGGCTCGTCCCGCAACGGCCGCGACTCGGCTGGCCGTCGTCTCGGCGTGAAGCTCTACGGTGGCCAGGCGGCGATCCCGGGCAATATCATCGTGCGTCAGCGCGGCACCACCTGGTGGCCGGGCGAGGGCGTCGAGATGGGCCGTGATCACACCATCTTCGCCGTGACCGAAGGCAAGGTCGCCTTCAAGAAGGGCCTCAAGGGGCGCACCTTCATCTCGGTTCTCCCGGTGGCGGAGGCGGCCGAGTAAGCCGAACCTTCACAGGGTTGCTGTAAGAGGGGATCGGCCTGAGGGCCGGTCCCTTTTCGATTTCGGGCCGCCCGCGCCCGTCTCTGTCGGCGGGGCCGCGCTGAAACGATGCGGGCCGGCTGGCCGTGATCACTGCGGCTTCGGGATCACGTTCGGGCGAAAAACCCATGTTTTGCCGGGATTCGGGCCGAAATCCGCCCACCGGCACTGGATTGATAAGTGTGAACCCGCCACATCAGGGGTGGGAGACCGCGCGAGCGGGAAGGGAGACGATGATGATCCAGGACACCATCCTGCTGGCAGAGCAACCCGTGATCACGGCCGAGCGCTTCGTGCTGCGACCGCTGCGGAAGTCGGATGCCGGTCTCATCGCGCTGTACACCGCCGACCGCCGCGTGGCCGAGGGCACCCGCGCCATCCCGCACCCGCTGCCACCCGGCGCGACCGAGGCCTTCGTCACCCGCGCGATGTCGGCCGGCCGGGTCGAGGACGTCTGGGCCATGGACGGATCGGACGAGGGGCTGGCCGAGGTGCTGGGCCTGGTGTCGCTGACCCGGATGGAAAACGACCAGTCCGAGATCGGCTATTGGGTGGCGCCCGGGTTCTGGAACACGGGCTTCGCCTCGGAAGCGGTGGCGGCGCTGGTCGCGGCCAACCCGCACCGCGCGCGCACGCTGTTCGCCGAGGTGTTCCAGGACAACCCGGGCTCGGCCCGCGTGCTGACCAATTGCGGCTTCGACTATCTCGGCGATGCCGAGAGCTGGTCGGTGGCCCGCAACGCCCGCGTCCCGACCTGGACCTACCTGCGCAAGATGGTCTGAGCCGGTCCGCTGCTGCGGGCGGGCGAGGGGGCGCTGCCCCCGGCCCGTTCCGGGCCTCCCCCGGGATATTTCCGCAAAGTCGAAACCGCGGCCGCACGGCCGTCGCCCGAGCGCGAGGCTTGAGCCCCGACGCAAAAACCCCTATCGGCTCGCATGACAGCCCGATGCGCCCCGCCCGTCGCGGGGCGGGTCCGCCAGCCTTTCCGAAAGTGTCCCCTCATGAAGTTCCTCGATCTCTGCAAGGTCTACATCCGGTCCGGCGGTGGCGGGAACGGCTGCGTCAGCTTCCGGCGCGAGAAGTTCATCGAGTTCGGCGGGCCCGACGGCGGCGACGGCGGCAATGGCGGCTCGGTCTGGGCCGAGGCGGTCGAGGGGCTGAACACGCTGATCGATTTCCGCTACCAGCAGCATTTCTTCGCCAAGAACGGCACGCCTGGCATGGGCCGGCAGATGACCGGCGCCAATGGCGACGACATCGTGCTGAAGGTGCCGGTCGGCACCGAGATCATCGAGCCCGACAGCGACGAGGGCGACGAGGGCACGATCATCGCCGACCTGACCGAACCCGGCCAGCGCGTCCTGCTGGCGCGCGGCGGCAACGGCGGGTTCGGCAACCTGCATTTCAAGTCCTCGACCAACCGGGCGCCGTCGCGCGCGAACCCGGGCCAGCCCGGGATCGACCGCACGATCTGGCTGCGGCTGAAGCTGATCGCGGACGCGGGCCTTCTGGGGCTGCCGAACGCGGGCAAGTCGACCTTCCTGGCCGCCACGTCGAACGCGCGGCCGAAGATCGCGGATTACCCGTTCACCACGCTGGTGCCGAACCTGGGCGTCGTCGGCGTCGACGGGCGCGAATTCGTCATGGCCGACATCCCCGGCCTGATCGAGGGCGCGAGCGAGGGGCGGGGCCTTGGCGACCGGTTCCTTGGCCATGTCGAGCGCTGCGCGGTGCTGCTGCACCTGGTGGACGGCACTGCCGAGCACGTGGCCGAGGATTACCAGACCATCATCGACGAGCTCGAGGCCTATGACGAGGATCTCGCGGCCAAGACCCGGATCACCGCGCTGAACAAGATCGACGCCATCGCCCCCGAGGAGCTGGAGGAGAAGCGCGCCGCGCTGGAGAAGGCATCCGGCGGCAAGGTCTTCCTGATCTCGGCCGCGGCGCAGAAGGGCGTGCAGGACGTGCTGCGCGCGCTGATGGCCGAGATCGATGCCGACCGGATCACCCCCGTGGAGGCCGAGCCGTGGCAACCCTGACCGCGGCGGCGGCGACCCGCCCCGACATCCGGGCGGCGCGGCGGCTGGTCGTCAAGATCGGCTCGGCGCTGCTGGTCGATCGCGAGACCGGGCTGAAGACCGGCTGGCTGACCGCGCTGGCCGAGGACGTGGCGGCGGCGCGGGCGCGCGGGACCGACGTGATCCTCGTGTCCTCGGGGTCGATCGCGCTGGGGCGGATCCTGCTGAACCTGCCCTTCGCGGCGCTGCCTCTCGAGCAGAGCCAGGCCGCTGCCGCGGTCGGGCAGATCCGGCTGGCGCGCGCCTATGAAGAGGTGCTGACCCCGCACAACATCACCGCGGCCCAGGTGCTGATGACGCTGGAGGACACCACCGACCGGCGCCGCTACCTGAACGCCCGCGCGACGATGGAGACGCTGCTGGGCCTGGGCGTCGTGCCGATCGTCAACGAGAACGACACCGTCGCCACCGACGAGATCCGCTTTGGCGACAACGACCGGCTGGCGGCGCAGATCGCGGTGACCGTGGGGGCGGACCAGCTGGTGCTGCTGTCCGATGTCGACGGCTTCTATTCGGCCAACCCCAAGGAAGACCCGGCCGCCGTGCGCTTCGAGATCGTCGAGCACATCACGCCCGAGATCGAGGCGATGGCGGGCGACCCGGTGTCGGGCCTGTCGAAGGGTGGCATGAAGACCAAGCTTCTGGCCGCGCGCACCGCCGTGTCGGGCGGCTGCGCGATGGCGATCATGGAAGGCTCGGTCGCGCGGCCGCTGAGCGCGCTGACCGCGGGGGCGAACTGCACCTGGTTCCTGCCCGAGGGCGATCCGCAGGCCGCGCGCAAGCGCTGGATCGCGGCGATGAAGCCGCGCGGCGAGGTGCGCATCGATGCCGGCGCCGTCGAGGCGCTGAGCCACGGCAAGTCGCTGCTGCCGGCGGGCGTGGTGCGGATCACCGGCAGCTTCGGCCGCGGCGAGCCGGTGGCGGTGGTGGCGCCATCGGGCGAGGTTCTCGGCAAGGGGCTTTGCCGCTATACCTCGACCGAGGCGCGGGCCATCGCCGGCCACCGCTCGGGCGAGATCGAGGCGATCCTCGGCTATCCGGGCCGGGCGGCGCTGATCCACCGCGACGACATGGTGCTCTAGCGCACCGCAGACTGTTCCAAAGGAGGCAAGGGCCATGAAGGACATGGACGACATCCCCGCCCTGATCGACGCGATCGGCGCGCGCGCGCGCGCCGCCAGTGCCGAGCTTGCCTTCGCGCCATCCGACCTGAAGGCCGCGGCGCTGACCGCCGCCGCCGCCGCCGTGCGCGCCCGCGCGGACGAGATCCTGGCCGCGAACCGGCTGGACCTGGACTATGCCGCGGGCAAGGGCATCTCGGCGGCGATGACCGACCGGCTGGTGCTGGACGCGGGGCGCATCGAGGCGATCGCGCAGAGCCTCGAGGCCGTCGCGGCCCAGGACGATCCGGTGGGCCAGGTGATCACCGAGTGGGACCGGCCGACGGGCCTGAAGATCCGCCGCGTGCGCACGCCGATCGGCGTCATCGGCGTGATCTTCGAAAGCCGCCCGAACGTCACCGCCGACGCGGGCGCGCTGTGCCTGAAGTCGGGCAACGCGGTGATCCTGCGCGGCGGCTCCGAGGGCTTCCATTCCTCGGGCGCGCTGCACGGCTGCCTCGTCGAGGGGCTGCGCGCGGCGGGCCTGCCCGAGGATGCGATCCAGTTGATCCCGACGCGCGACCGGGCCGCCGTGGCCGAGCTGCTGCGCGCGACCGCGCATGTCGACGTGATCGTGCCGCGCGGCGGCAAGGGCCTGGTCGGGCTGGTCCAGCGCGAGGCGCGGGTGCCGGTCTTCGCCCATCTCGAGGGCATCTGCCACGTCTATGTCGACGCCGCCGCCGACCCGGCGATGGCCGAGCGGATCGTGATCAATGCCAAGACCCGCCGCACCGGCATCTGCGGCGCTGCCGAATGCCTGCTGATCGACCGCGCCTATTACGCGGCGCAGGGGCCGCGGCTGGTCGAGGCGCTGCTGGAGAAGGGCGTCGAGGTCCGCGTCGAGGCCGAGCTGGCCGGGATCCCGGGCACCGTCGCGGCGACGCCCGAGGATTTCGGGCGCGAATTCCTCGACAAGATCATCGCCGTGCGGCTAGTCGATGGCGTCGACGGCGCGATCGCGCATATCCGGCGCTACGGCAGCCAGCACACCGAGGCGATCCTGACCGAGGACGCGGCGGCGGTGGAGCGGTTCTTCACCCGGCTCGACAGCGCGATCCTGCTGCACAACGCCTCGACCCAGTTCGCCGATGGCGGCGAATTCGGCATGGGCGCCGAGATCGGCATCGCCACCGGCAAGCTGCATGCGCGCGGGCCGGTCGGGGCCGAGCAGCTGACGAGCTTCAAGTACCTCGTCGAGGGCAATGGCGCGATCCGGGCCTGACCGCCGCCCCGGCACGGCGCCGGGGCGCGGCGTGCCGGTCGACCGCCGGTCGCGGCGCCCGGCGGCCGCCCTGTGCGCCCGCGGGTGTTGTGACCCGAGGACGGCGCGCGCGCGGGCAGGGCGGTCAGAAGCGGATGATGATCCGGCTGTCGCCTGCGGGCGTGGCGCCCGGGGCGCGCGCCTGCGTGCCGTCGCGCCCGGGGGCCGCCGCGGGCGGCGGCTCGGCCATAGCGACCTCGTGCACGAGGCAGCGGTTCTGCCGCCGCGCCTCGAGCACCAGCAGCCCGAAATGCACATGCGCCGCCGTCAGCGCGATATCCAGCGGCACCTCGCGGTCGTCGTCGATCAGCGCCCAGAGATCGGTGTCGATCTTCATGCGCGCGGCGCTGCCCGTCACCGTCCAGCGCCGCGCCTCGTGCGACAGCGCGGCCTCGCCGCCCCAGGGCAGCGCGGTCTCGAGGCACTGGAGCGCGAGGAATCCCAGCTTCAGCTCGGACCGGATCACGTCGCCCTCGCCCTGCCAGACCAGCTTCAGCCGCGAGCCGAGCGAGATCTCCTCGAGCAGGGCCGCGACCTCGCGCGCGCCGATGCGCTGGCTGCTGCCGGCACCGAAGGCGAGGCGATAGAACTTGACGCGGGCGTTGGCGCTGGCGACGCTCTGGCCGATCAGCTCGATCTCGGGGCCCGGCGCCATGCCCGACATCTGCAACAGCTCCAGCCCGTTGCTGATCGCGCCCAGCGGGCTGATCAGGTCGTGACAGATCCGCGAGCCCAGAAGCGGCAGCAGATCCTCGGCCCGGACGGGCGGCAGCGGAGAGATGTCATGGCTCAAGTGCGGTACCGGAGGTTGAACGGATGAATGAGTTTCTTGAACCCGGCATGATCGTGCGCAATCCGAGCGAGCCATCCTGGGGCGTGGGGCAGGTACAGTCGAATATCGGCAACCGCATCACCGTGAATTTCCAGAACATGGGCAAGCTCGTACTGGATGGCACGATCATTACGCTCGAACCCGTGCACAACCCGTGAATCCCTAGAATGTTTACAATCTATGCGTGCGCGGATTTCCGCTGTCAATCGCCCTGAGCGCTGCCGACAGCGAAATGATCGCGCAGGATGCGAATCGCGCATCGACCGTGCGCCGGCGCGGCGACACTGCCGCAGGTCTGGGCGGTTGCGCGGTGGCGCGGCGCCGCCTAGAACGCCGCTGAACCAGGCGGGGGCAGGCATGGCAGAAGCGGTGACACGGGGCGCGGCGACGGCGGCGGCGGCGACGGACGCGGCGGCGGCGACGGCGGGGCCGGCCCTTCAGGCAAGGATCGCCGCGACCGAGGCGGACCTGCGCGGCGCCGAGCGGCTGCGCTACCGCGTCTTCGTCGAGGAGCTGGGCGGCGGCGGCGCGCTGGTCGACCCGGTCGGCCGCTACGAGCGCGACGAGTTCGACCCGGTCTGCGATCACCTGGTGCTGGTCGATCCCGCGCGCGACCCGGCCGGCCACGACCATGTCATCGCGGCCTACCGGCTGCTGCCCTCGGACCGGGCCGAGGCGTTCGGGCGGTTCTACTGCGACGCGGAATACGACCTCGCGCCGCTTCGGGCCTCGGGGCGGCGGCTGCTCGAGCTGGGGCGTTCCTGCGTCGATGCCGATCACCGGGGCGGCGCCGCGATGTTCCTCTTGTGGAACGCGCTCGCCGACTACGTGCTCGACCGGCGGATCGAGGTGATGTTCGGTGTCGCCTCGTTCCACGGCACCGATGTCGAGGCGCTGCGCCGGCCGCTGGCCTGGCTGCACCACCACCACCTCGCGCCCGAGCCGCTGCGCGTGCGCTCGCGCGCGTTCCAGCCGATGGACCTGGTGGCGAAGGACGACCTGGACCGGCGGCAGGCGATGCTCGAGATGCCGGCGCTGATCAAGGCCTACCTGCGGCTGGGCGGTTTCGTGGGCGAGGGGGCCTTCGTCGACCGCCCGTTCAACACCACCGACGTCTGCCTGCTGATGGACACCGAGGCGATGAGCGCCAAGCACAAGGGCTTCTACACCCGCAAGGCCGACCCCGGCCGCGGCCGCGGCTGAGCCGCGCGGTGGCGACCTGGCACGACACGCCGCCGGCGGTGCCGCGGGCCACGGCCCGGGGCTGGCTGCGCGTGGCCGTCCGGGCCCCGCTGCTGGCGGGGCTGACCTTCGGCGGGCTGGCGCTGCTGCTGGCGCTGCGCCTGCCCGAACGCGCGATCTGGGGCCTGCACCGGCCGGTCACGCCCTGGATCACGCAAGGGGTCTGCCGCGGCGCGCTCGCGATCCTGGGCGTGCGGCTGGGGATCGAGGGGCGGCCGATGCGCGGTCGCGGCGCGCTGGTCGCCAACCACGCGGGCTGGCTCGACATCTTCACGCTGAACGCCTGCGACCGGATCTATTTCATCTCGAAGGCCGAGGTGGCGCGCTGGCCCGGCATCGGCTGGCTTGCCCGCGCGACGGGCACGCTGTTCATCACCCGCGACCCGCGCGCGGCGCGCCGCCAGCAGGACCTGCTGGAGACGCGGCTGCGCGCCGGGCACCGGCTTCTGTTCTTCCCCGAAGGCACCTCGACCGACGGGCGCCGGGTGCTGCCGTTCAAGACCACGCTCTTCGCGGCCTTTTTCCTCGACGGGCTGGCGCAGGAGACGGCGATCCAGCCGGTCTCGGTCAGCTACCGCGCCCCGGCGGGGCAGGACCCGCGGTTCCTGGGCTGGTGGGGCGACATGGCGTTCGGGCCGCACCTGCTCAAGCTGATGGCCAGCGGCGGCCGGTCCGAGGCCCGCGTGACCTTCCACCCCGAGATCCCCGTCGCGCAGTCGGGCGGGCGCAAGGCGCTGGCGGCGACGGCCGAGGCGGCGGTGCGCGGCCCGGTCGACCGCGCCACGGGGCACGGACCGCACTGAGCCGCGACAGCCGCTGCGGTGCCGCCCCGGCGCGGTGCCGTCCCGGTGCGGTGCCGGGCCCGGGGACGCGCACGGGGCGCCTGAGGCGTGCAGCAAAAAGGGGCCGCGCCCGGCGCGGCCCCTTTCGGCACCCGGGTGTCGGGTGTCAGAACTTCCAGCCCATCGAGATGTCGTAGGTGGCCTTGGTGTCCTCGCCGTCGAAGAAGCCGCCCTGCAGATAGGCGCCCTCCCAGAAGGTGTATTCCCCCGACAGCCCGTACAGCGTGTCGGTCTCGCCGCTCTCGCGCTTCGAGATCAGCGTGCCGGTGACCGCGACCGGGCCGCCGGGGGCCCAGCGGCCATAGCCGGTCCAGCCGGTCATCTTGTCGGGCCGCTGCACGTCGGAATAGTACAGCCCCCCCTCCCAGATCCCGGTCGCGACCTTGGCCCCGGTGACGATGTTGACGCCCGAGCGCCCCTCGGTCCGGTCGACGTTCTCGGCCCCGGCGCTGAGCGTGAACATCCCGGTCTGCACGTGGATCGTGCCGTCGACCACGGTCCCGTCGCCCTCGAACTGGTGGACCGAGCCCGAGAGCGCGGCCTGCCCGAAGCTGCCGTCGTAGCGCAGGCCCCAGGGCGTGTCGGCGCCCGAGAGATAGCTGGTGCCGACGGTGCCGCGCGTGAGCGCGCCCACCGCGAGATCCTCGCGCTGCGAGCCGCCGATCGCCGGGATGTCAAGGAACGTGTCCATCGACGAGCGCGGCACCCCGGCCGAGACCACGCCCGCGCCGGTGTCGAACTTGACCGCGCCATAGGGGGCGATGTCGCCCTCGCCGGCCTGATAGCCCTCGAAGCCCAGCTCGAAGCCGAAGGGGCCCGAAGGGGACATGAAGCCGAATGTCACGTCGCCATAGGCAAAGCCCGTCGAATGGTCGCGGTTGACCAGCGTCTCGTATTCCAGCCGGCCCGAGACGGTGTAGCCGCGCCCCGACGGCGACTGCACGCCGCCATAGCCGCGGCTCACCGGCGGCGCGCCGTCGGAATAGCTGGGCGCGCGCGGCGCGGTGGCATAGGCGGGCGCGGAATAGCCGGGGGCGGCGCTGCGCGGGGCGCCCGCGCCATAGCCGTTGGCGGCGGTATAGCCGTACTGGTATTCCTCGGACCAGCCGGCGGTGCTCAGCGCGGCGGTCGACAGGGTCGCGGCGGCGGCGGCGAGCCCGATGCGGGCGCGCGCCCGCGCGGGGCGGATCGGTCGGAACATGCTCTCATCCTCGGTCTCGGGTCCGGCCTCTGGACGGGCCGGTATGGCGCGATGCTAGCGCAACTGGGGCGCTGTCGCACCCGAAAAACCACCAGATCCTTGATTTCTTTCCCAAGTCTTGCGGTTTTTCCACACCCTACCGCCATAGGGTGCGTCACTCGACCGCCGGCACCGCCTTGAGATAGGCCGCCACCGCCAGCCGGTCCGCCGCCGGCAGCCGGGCGAAGTTCGACACCACCTCGGCCATCTCGCCGCCGGCGCTGTCGTAATCGGGGGTGAAGCCCGAGGACAGGTATTCGGCGATCTCCTCCTCGCTCCAGTCCAGCGCGCCGGGGGTCAGGTTCGGCGGCCCGCCGCGCCCGTCCGGGCCCGGCACGCCCGCCAGCCAGCGGTCGCGGTCAAGCCCGCCCATCGCGTCGCGCGGCGTGTGGCATTCGGCGCAATGCCCCAGCGCCTCGACAAGGTAGCGCCCGCGCTCGGCCTCGGGCGACAGCGGGCCGGGCACCGCCCAGCCGTCCGTCAGGTACAGCGCCTTCCACAGCCCGATCCCCTGCCGGATCGAGAACGGGAAGCGCACGTCGTTGGGGCGGTTCGGCGTCGGATCCGGGGGCAGGGTCATCAGGAATTCGTAGAGATCGGCGATGTCCTGCGCGCTGGCATGGGTGTAGCTGGCATAGGGGAAGGCGGGATAGAGATGGCGCCCGGCGCGGTCGGTGCCCTCGCGCAGCGCATCGGCGAGATCGGCGAGGCTCCAGCGGCCGATGCCCGCATCCGGGTCGGGCGAGATGTTGGGGGCGGTGAAGCTGCCGAAGTCGCTGTCGAAGCGGCGGCCGCCGGCCAGAACCGGCATCTCGGCCGGCGCCGCGCCCTCGGCCGTGTGGCACGAGGCGCAGCCCGCGGCCCAGAACACCTGCGCGCCGCGGCCGGGATCGCCGCTCAGCCCGGCGAATTCGGCCGGGTCGGCGTGGCGCGGGCGGGTGATCCAAAGCCCGGCGGCGACGATCACGGCGGCAAGCACGACAAGGGCGGTCAGCAGGCGGCGCATCGGGATCTCGCTTTCTTCCGGGTCGGGGCGGGGCGCGTCGCACCGGGGAGCATCGCACCGGGGCGCGTCATACCGGGGGCAGCGCCTTGCGCCCCAGCCTAGAGACCGCGCCGCACCGGGCAAGCGCCCGCGGCGCACCCTCACGCAAGCGTGTCGGATCGCAGGCTTTTTCGCGCCGCGGCATCGAGATGCACCACCGCTCCGCGCCGTCTCTCCGGGCCGCCGACCGGCGCGGGGACACCGCCGCGCCCAGCCGGCCTGACCGCCACCACCGGCGCAGGGCTCGGCCCAGGGCTCGGCGCGGCTCCCGGGTCACGTCCCGCCTCAGGGCCGCGCGAGCATCCCGCGCCGGCCGCCCTCGACCTGCCAGCCCTCGGGCCAGAGGCCGAACCGCTCGGCCCCCGCCAGCGCGAGGCACAGCGCGATCACCACCGCCACCAGCACCACCCGGCCCGGCCGCGGCGGATGGCGCAGCCAGTGCCGCGCCCGCATCAGCCACAGCAGGTGGTTCATGCCGCCCCGCCGTCGGTGAACCGCACCTTGCCGATATGCGGCAGGTTGCGGTCGCGCTGGCCGTAATCGATGCCATAGCCGACGACGAATTCGTCGGGGATGGTGAAGCCGGTCCAGGTCGCGCGCACCTCGACCTCGCGCCGCGCCGGCTTGTCCAGCAGCGCGCAGACCTCAAGCCGGCGCGGCGCCCGGCTCTCCAGCAGGCGGATCACGTGGCTCAGGGTGAAGCCGGTGTCGACGATGTCCTCGACCACCAGCACGTCGCGGCCGGCGATCTCGCCGCGCAGGTCCTTCAGGATCCGCACCTCGCGGCTCGAGACGGTGGCATCGCCATAGCTCGAGGCCTCGAGAAAATCGACCTCGACCGGCAGCCCGATCTCGCGCACGAGGTCGGCGATGAAGATGAACGACCCGCGCAGCAGACCCACGACGACCAGCTTTTGGGTGCCGGCGAAGGTCGCGTCGATCTCGCGCGCCAGCGCCTCGACCCGGGCGGCGATCGCCTTGGCCGAAATCATCTCGTCGATGACATAGGGACGTGCGGATGCGGCCATGCTCAGGCTTCCTCTTGAACCTCGGGGCGGTTTCTACGACACGGGGGGCGGAACGTCCACGCGGCCGTCGCGTTGGGCCGCCCCGGGCGGCGCCGCAGAGGGCGCATGCCAGACTGCCCCAGGGATTGCCTGGAAGACTGCCCAGAAGACTGCTCACCAGACGGGCCCCGGCAAGGGCCCGGTGACGCCGCCAGACCGAACAAGACTTCCCCCGGGGGCCGCCCTCCCGGGAACCGGACCGGAAGGACGCGATGCCCAAACACGCCGAGACCCGCAAGCTGCCCTACACCGCGCAAGAGATGTACGACCTCGTCGCGGACGTGCAGCGCTACCCGGAATTCCTGCCCTGGAACGCCGCCGCCCGGGTCCGCTCGACCACGCCGCGCGACGACGGATCGGTGGTGATGGAGGCCGATCTGGTGATCTCGTTCAAGGTCTTCCGCGAGAAGTTCGGCAGCCGCGTCGTGCTCTGGCCCGAAGCCCGCAGGATCGACACCGAATATCTCGACGGCCCGTTCCGCTACATGAAGTCGAACTGGGCCTTCCGCGACACCGCCACCGGCTGCGAGGTCGACTTCTTCGTCGATTTCGAATTCAGGAACGCGATCCTGCAAGGCATCATCGGCGTCGTCTTCGGCGAGGCGGTGCGCCGCATGGTCCAGGCCTTCGAGACCCGCGCGGTCAAGCTCTACGGCCCGCGCTGAGGCGCGCCCGCGCCCTCGACTTTGCCGAAATATCCCGGGGGAGCGCGGCACGCGCGGGGGCGGAGCCCCCCCTTCTCCCGGCGTCAGCCTGCTTCCCGGCTTTCGCCCTGGTGAAAATATCCCGGGGGGCCCCGCAGGGGCGGGGGCAGCGCCCCCTCCGCGGCACGATCACTGCGACCACCAGACATCCGGCAGGAACCCCGGCCAGTCGCCATACAGCGGCAGCCGGTCGGGGTGATGCAGCCGCGCCTTGTGCGCGATGCGGTCGACGGGCGAATACCAGACCGGGATCACCCAGCGCCCCGCGGTCAGCACCCGGTCGAGCGCCTGCACGGTGGCGGTGAATTCCGCGGGCTCGGTCGCCTCGCCCAGATGCGCGATCAGCCGGTCGACGGCGGGCGAGCGGATGCCCATCCAGTTGCGGCTGCCGGGCTCGCCCGCGACCTCCGATCCCCAGTAGAGCCGCTGCTCGTTGCCGGGCGAAAGCGACAGCGCCCGGGTGTACCAGGCCATGCCGAAGTCGTAGGCCTCGGTGCGCAGCACGTATTGCGCCGCATCGACGGTCGAGACGGTGGGCACGATCCCCAGCCGCGCCAGCGACTGCAGGTAGATGTCGACGACCTGTCCCGGCTCGCCCGCGCCCTGCGCCAGCAGGATCTCGAAGCCAAAGGGGGTGCCCGCGGCATCCTTCAGCACCCCGTCCCGCACCGTCCAGCCCGCCTCGGACAGCAGCCGCACCGCGCGGCGCATGTCGCCGCGGTTGACCGGCTCGTCGCTGCCCGCGGGCAGCGGCGCGCCCTCGAGCGTGCCGGGCGGCAGATCGGCGGCGAAGGGTGCCAGCAGCTCGGCGGCGCGGCCCTGCAGCGGCCCCTCGGGCGCGGCAAGGTCCGAGTTCCAGAAATAGGACCCGATCCGCGGCGCGTCGCCCGCGTTGATCGTGCGGTTGATGAAGCCGTAGTTGAAGGCCAGCGTCAGCGCCTCGCGCACCCGCCAGTCCGCGAAGACCGGCAGGCGGGTGTTGAAGGCCAGCCCGGTGATCCCCGAGGGCCGGTGATGGGGGATCTCCTCCTTGACCACCTCGCCCGCGGCGATGGCGGGCAGGTCGTAGTCGCGCGCCCATTTCGCGGCGTTGGTCTCGCGCCAGACGTCGACCGCGCCGGCCTTGAACGCCTCGAAGCCGATGCCCGCATCGCCGAAATACTCGTAGCGGATCTCGTCGAGGTTCTGCGTGCCGCGGGTCAGGGGCAGGTCCTTCGCCCACCAGTCGGGGTTGCGTCGGAAGGTGATCGACCGGCCGGGATCGACCGCGCCCACCACGTAGGGACCCGAGCCGATCGGCGGCTCCATCGTCGAGGCGGTGAAGTCGCGGTCCTGCCACTGCGCCTTCTTCAGCACCGGGCGCAGCGCCATCAGCAGCGGCAGCTCGCGGTCGGGCTCGGTGAAGTCGATGCGCACCCGGCCCGGCCCCGGCGAGGTGATCGACCTCACCCGCGCCCAGGCGGTGCGATAGCGCGGGTGCCCCTCGGTCCCCAGCGTCTCGTAGGACCAGATCACGTCCTCGACCGTCACCGGGCTGCCGTCCGAGAACCGCGCCTCGGGGCGCAGGGTGAACTCGACCCAGGAGCGGTCGGGCGGTACCTCGACCGACTGCGCCAGCAGCCCGTAGAGGGTGAAGGGCTCGTCGATCGAGCGCACCATCATCGTCTCGGCCACGTGCTGGCCCATGCCCCAGGGCGCGCGCCCCTTCAGGATCCAGGGGTTGAGCGAATCGAAGCTGCCCGATTCCCCATAGACGATGCGCCCGCCCTTCGGCGCGTCGGGATTGGCATAGGGCAGGTGGTCGAATCCCGCCGGAAGGGCCGGCGCGCCGTACATGGCCAGCCCGTGGCTCGGTGCCGCCGCCGCGGCCCCGCAGGCCAGCCACAGCGCCGAGACCGCCGCCGCGGTCAGGCCCCGCAAGGGCGATTGCAGCAAGGGAATCACGCTCCGGTGAGCGTTCGACAACATTGAATTCATTTCGGGAACAGTCCCAGCCTGCTTCTTGTGGTTGCGGGCAGGCTAGACGCCCCAGGGGTGGGTTTCAAACTTTTAGCTTTGACCCGCCGATGGATAGAGGTATAACCGCCTCACTGCTCGATAGGTTTCTTGCCTGTATGAAACCTGCCTCAACGACTTGCGCCCGCCTTGTGCGGGCGCTTTTTTTTGCCCGAATCTCCGGCAGGCGCCGCAGTCCGCCCGCCCCGTCATCGCACCCGTGATCGCACCGCTTGATCGCACCGGTCGACCGATCCGGGCCGTCCCGCCATCTGACCGTGCCGTCTTTCCGTGCCGTCTTCCTGCGCCAACCATCCGCGCGTCCCGTCCGCGGGATCGACCTGCGGGCCCGGCGCGGGCGTGATCAGCCGGGTCGGCGGCGCCGGCGCCCGAGGCCAGGCAGCACGACCAGCGCCGCCGCCGCCAGCGGCAGCGTCGCCGGCAGCGGCACCGCGCCGGGGATCGGGGTCCTCGGGCCGCCGGGGCCGGGCAGCGAGCGGTCGAGCGCCAGCGAATAGCTCCAGCTTTGCCAGGGCACGGCGATGCTGGCGAAGGGAACCGTGGCGCTCTCGAACAGCCAGAAGGTCGAGGTCGTGTTCCCGGTGGCAAGGCCCGGGACCGTGGGCACCTGCACAAGGATCCCGTACGTGATCCCCTCGATGGCGAAGCCGCTGAAGCCGGTCATCTCGCCGATCTCGAAAAAGCTGTCTTCGTTGCGGTCGAGGAAGTCGATGGCGAAGGAAAGCCCCGCGCCCGATGGGTCGGGGCCGGTGTAGGCGGCGCGCAAGGTCGCGGCGTCGCCCGGACCGGGCAGGTCGCAAAGCGTCGCCGTGGCGAGCGCGGCGGCGGCAAGGCGCCGGGGCGCCCGGCCCGGGGGCGCCCAGCGGCGGCGCGGATCCCGGCTGCGGTCGGGTGACGGGGCTTCTGTCATGGGCGTCCTCCTCGGTGTCGCCCCGCCCGGGGGCGCGTGTCCGGGGACCCGTGTCTGGCGGCCCGTGTCTGGCGGCCCGTGTCTGGCGGCCCGCGTCCAGCGGCCCGCGTCTCTGGGGCCTTGTCCGGGGCCCGCTGGGGACCCCTGTCCGGTGACGCTCGTCCGGGGCCCCTTGGGGGCGGTTCAGCGGGAACAGGACACCCGCTTGGCCCCGATCGCGCAACCCGGCGTTGATCCGGGCGGCCACCGCGCGGGTGATCCTGTGCGCCGGCGGCCAGCGGATCGCGCGGATTTGCCCTGTTCTTCGCGTCCGCAGCATCTATCGTCTGACCCCAAGACAATGCAGGAGGATGCAGAATGTCTCTCAAGGGCAAGACGGCGGTCGTCACCGGTTCGAACTCGGGCATCGGCCTCGGCGTGGCGCGCGAGCTCGCGAAGGCGGGGGCGCGGGTGGTGCTGAACTCGTTCACCGACCGGGACGAGGATCACAAGCTCGCCGCCGACATGGCCGCCGAATTCGGCACCGAGGTCGTCTACATCAAGGCCGACATGTCCAAGGGCGACGAGTGCCGGGCGCTGATCGCGCAGGCGGGCGCCTGCGACATCCTCGTCAACAACGCCGGCATCCAGCACGTCGCCGCGATCGAGGACTTCCCGGTCGAGAAATGGGACGCGATCATCGCGATCAACCTGACCTCGGCCTTCCACACCACCGCGGCCGCGATCCCGGGGATGAAGGCGGCGGGCTGGGGCCGGATCGTCAACATCGCCTCGGCGCACGGGCTCTCGGCCTCGCCCTACAAGTCGGCCTATGTCTCGGCCAAGCACGGCATCGTCGGCATGACCAAGACCGTGGCGCTGGAGCTGGCGCGCGACAAGATCACCTGCAACGCGATCTGCCCGGGCTACGTGATGACCCCGCTGGTCGAGGCGCAGATCCCCGACACGATGAAGCAGTACGGCATGGACCGCGACGAGGCGATCGAGAAGGTGATCCTGCAGCGCTCGGCCACCAAGGAATTCGCGACGGTCGAGCAGATCGGCGGCACCGCGGTGTTCCTGTGCTCGTCCGCGGCCGACCAGATCACCGGGACCACGATCTCGGTCGACGGCGGCTGGACCGCGCTCTGATGGCCGACGACGCGCCCGAGACGCCCCCCAAGGCCCCGCCCGAGACGTCGTCCGGCCCGCGCCGGCGGCGCGGCGCCGCCACCCCCGGCGCCAAGCCTGCCGCCAAGGCCGGGGCCGGGGCTGCGGCCAAGCCCGCGCGGAAGGCGGCGCCGAAGGCCAAGGCGAAGCCTGCATCGGCCGCCGGGCCGAAGGCGTCCGCCGCGAAGCCTGCCGCCGCCAAGGCAGACGCGGGCAAGGCAGAAGCGGGCAAGGCGGCCCGGCGCCCCGCGCGCAAGGCGCCGGCGAAGACCGCCAAGACCCTGACCGGCGAGGGGCAGGGCGGCGCCGCCTCGGCCGAGGGGCTGACGCCCGAGCGCGCCGAGACGATGGCGAATGCGGGGGCACGGCCGAAGCTGTTTGCCGACGGGCCGCGCCGGATCACGCTGGCGCTGCAGGGCGGGGGCGCGCATGGCGCCTTCACCTGGGGCGTGCTCGACCGCCTGCTCGAGGAAGAGGGGCTCGAGATCGCGGCGATCTCGGGCTGTTCGGCCGGGGCGCTGAACGGGGCGGCGCTGAAGTCCGGCTGGGCGATGGGCGGGCGCGAGGGCGCGCGCGCGACGCTCGACTGGCTGTGGGAACAGATGGGCGCGATCCCCGACCTGTCCTTCGGCCAGTGGCTGATGACCTTCCTGCCCGGCCCGGCGATGACCGCCAAGATGCTCGAGGCGATGTTCCCCTTCCCGGTGTTCGAGGCGATGACCACCGCGATCAGCCCCTACGACCTGCCGTTCTGGGAAAACCCGCTGCAGAAGGTCGTCGACCAGTTCGCCTGGGACAAGGTCTGCGCCCGCGAGGGGCCGCGGTTCTTCGTCTCGGCCACCAACGTGCGCACCGGCAAGGTGCGGGTGTTCTCGGACGGCGAGATCGACACGCGGGTGATCCTGGCCTCGGCCTGCCTGCCCAACCTTTTCAAGGCGATCGAGATCGAGGACCCGGCCACCGGCACCACCGAGGCCTATTGGGACGGCGGCTATGCCGGCAACCCGGCGCTGTTCCCGCTGTATGACCGCGACCTGCCCGACGACCTGGTGATCGTGAACATCAACCCGCTGGTGCGCGAGGCCGTGCCGACCACCGCGCAAGAGATCTCGAACCGGATCAACGAGATATCGTTCAACTCTTCCCTGCTGCGCGAACTGCGCGCCATCGGCTTCGTCAAGCGGCTGCTGGCCGAGGGCGTGATCGCGAAGGGGGCGATGAAGGATGTGCGGGTGCACATGATCGCCGATGACGCGCTGATGCAGTCGCTGTCGGCGATGACCAAGCTGCTGCCGACCCCCTCGCTGCTGGCGCAGCTGAAGGCGGCCGGGCGCGAGGCGGCCGGGCGGTTCCTGCAGCAGGACGCGGCGCGCATCGGCGAGAGCGCCTCGGTCGACATCGTCAAGATGTTCACCTGAGCGGCGCGATCCGCAGCGGCGGTGCGGGCCCCGCCGCTGCGGCCGGGCCCGCGCGCGCGCCGTCAGCCGAGGCTGGTGGTCGAGATCGAATCCTGCGGCACCACCGGCTCGGGGGTGAACATCGGCTGGGCGGTCGCGGGGGCGGCGGCGCCATAGGGCGCGGCCGGGGCGCCGCCGAACTGGCCGACCCCGCCGATCGGGCCGTTGCAGGCGGCCAGCGCCGTGAGCGCGAGCGCGGCGGGAAGAAGCGCGGATTTCATGCGGGGTCCTTTTCCTTCTGCGGCAGGGGGGCGGCCGGGGGCACGCTCCGGCCCGCGGCCGGAGGGGTGGTCGGCGACGGGGATGACGACTGGCCCGCAGGCTGGCCCGCACCCTGGGTCTCGCCCGCGGGCGGGCGCGGCTGCGGATAGACGAGGCCGGCCGAGATGATCAGCTTCGCCGCATCCTCGATCGTCATCTCCAGATAGCTCAGCTGGCTTTCGGGCACATAGAGCAGGAAGCCAGAGGTCGGGTTCGGCGTCGTCGGCACGAAGACCGAGACCAGCGGGTCGCCCGCGGGCGAGCGCGCGGCGATCTCGCCCTTGGCCATGGTCGACACGAAGCCGATGGCCCAGGTGCCGGGGCGGGGGTATTCGACGAGGCAGGCCTTGTCGAACGAGGTCTCGTTCTGCGCGAAGATCGTCTCGGCGATCTGCTTGATGCCGGAATAGACCGAGCGCACGACCGGCATCCGGTCGACCAGCGACTCGGCCTGGCGGATGATCGAGCGGCCGAAGAAGCCCTTGGCGAAGAAACCGATCACCACGGTGAACAGCAGGAAGAAGATGACGCCGACGCCGCGCAGGTCGATGCCGATGTAATGTTCGGGCCGGAAGCGGTAGGGCACCAGCGGCAGCACCCAGCCGTCGATCCAGCCGGTGACCGACCAGATCAGCCAGACCGTCAGCGCGATCGGCAGGATCACCACCAGGCCGGCCAGGAACGAGGCGCGCAACGCGCCGAAGAAGCCGTGGCGACGCGGCGGGTGCGGGGGCGGGATCAGGGGTTTGTCTTCGGTCATCTCGGTGCCGTCGGGGAGCGAAGGGCAGCCTAGGGCCAAGCCCCGCCGGGCACAATGCCAACGATCGGGGGCGACGATCGGCGGCAGGGAGCGGTGCCAGGGATCGGTGGCACCGGGCCGGTACCCGCGCGGGCGCCAAGCCGGCCCCGTGCGGCGGGCTGGCGCCCGTGCAGGGCCGGTCCGGCGCGGCCCCCGGACGCGGGGCCGGGCGGGGGGGCGACGTTTCACCCTTGCCGGGGACGCCGCGATCGGCTAAGCGCACCCCACTTCACAGGCAGGGGCTGGGCCCGAGGGGGAGACATCCCCGAGGGTCCGCCGGTTGGGCGAAAGCCTGAAATCCCCTGCCGAGGCGCAAAACCGGAAAGGAACTGGACATGGCGCTCCCTGATTTCTCGATGCGTCAGCTGCTCGAAGCTGGCGTTCACTACGGTCACCAGACGCAACGCTGGAACCCGCGGATGGCCGAATACATCTACGGCGACCGCAACGGCATCCACATCATCGACCTGACGCAGACCGTCCCGATGCTGGACCAGGCGCTGCAGGTGATCCGCGACACCGTCTCGAAGGGCGGCCGCATCCTGTTCGTCGGCACCAAGCGCCAGGCCTCGAAAGCCATCGCCGAAGCCGCCGAGAAATCGGCCCAGTACTACATGAACCACCGCTGGCTCGGTGGCACGTTGACCAACTGGAAGACCGTCTCCCAGTCGATCGCGCGCCTCAAGGCCATCGACGAGATCATGGCGACCGGCGCCGAGGGCCTCACCAAGAAAGAGCGCCTGAACATGGAGCGCGAGCAGGCCAAGCTGGAAGCCTCGCTCGGCGGCATCCGCGAGATGGGCGGCCTGCCGGACCTGCTGTTCGTCATCGACGTCAACAAGGAAGACCTCGCGATCCTCGAAGCCCAGAAGCTGGGCATCCCGGTCGTCGCCGTGGTCGACACCAACTGCTCGCCCAAGGGCGTTGACTACGTGATCCCGGGCAACGACGACGCCGCCCGCGCGATCTCGCTCTACTGCGACCTCGTGGCCCGCGCCGCCATCGACGGCATGACCGCCCAGATGGGCGCCGCCGGCGTCGACCTCGGCGAGCTGGAAGAGGCCCCGGCCGAAGAGCTGGCAGAAAGCACCGAAGCCTGATCAGGGCTCCCGGGGGGGCGGCGCCCCCCGGTATCGCTTCGCCGTCAAACAAGCTTCATCAGGCGGGGATACTCCCCGCCTGAGACACGACTGGGGTCCGGGAACCGGGCCCGTCTGATTTCGAGATCGTAAGGAGCCCGACATGGCTATCACCGCACAGATGGTGAAGGAACTGCGCGAATCGACCGGCGCCGGCATGATGGACGCCAAGAAGGCGCTGACCGAGACCGACGGCGACATGGAAGCGGCCGTCGACTGGCTGCGCACCAAGGGCCTTGCCAAGGCCGCCAAGAAGGCTGACCGCGTCGCGGCCGAGGGCCTCGTCGGCGTGGCCGTCGACGGCGGCAAGGGCGTCGCGGTCGAGGTGAACTCGGAAACCGACTTCGTCGCCAAGAACGCCGACTTCCAGGCGCTCGTGCGCGGCATCACCACCGCCGCGCTCGGCGTGTCGGACGTCGAGGCGCTGAAGGCCGCGACCGTCGACGGCAAGCCGGTCGAGACCGTGCTGACCGAGGCGATCGCCGTGATCGGCGAGAACATGACCCTGCGCCGGATGCAGGTCGTGGAAGGCGAGACCGTCGTCTCCTACGTCCACAACGCCGCGACCGAGGGCATGGGCAAGATCGGCGTGCTGGTCGCGCTGAAGGGTGCCGACAACGGCATCGGCAAGCAGATCGCCATGCACATCGCCGCCACCGCGCCGCTGGCGCTGTCGGAAGCCCAGCTGGACCCGACCGTGGTCGAGCGCGAGCTGGCCGTGCAGACCTCGAAGGCGCTCGAAGAGAACGCCGCCTCGGCCAAGCCGAAGCCCGAAGCCGTGATCCAGAACAACATCATCCCGGGCCGGATGAAGAAGTTCCTGTCGGAAGTCACGCTGATGGGCCAGGCCTTCGTGGTGAACCCGGACCTGACCGTCGAGCAGGCGGCCAAGGAAGCCGGCGTCGAGGTCGTGGGCTTCGCCCGCGTCATGGTCGGCGAAGGCATCGAGAAGGAAAAAGAGGACTTCGCCGCCGAGGTCGCCAAGACCCGCGGCGCCTGATCGGTTCCGATCGACGCGACACGAGGGCCGGGGGCAGCGATGCCTCCGGCCCTTGCCGTTTCTCCGGGGCTGACGGGGCGGGCTGTCGGGACCGGGGGGCGGGGCGGGCGCGGGGCGGGCCGCCCGGGCAAAAGAAAGGCGGCGCGGTCCCCTCCGGATCGCGCCGCCGTCTTCTTCTCCACACCGGCCCTGGGGAGCGCCGGATCAGATCTTGGCCTAGAGGGCGAAATCACCCCGCATCGACCCGCCGGCTTCCCGGCCCCGCGCAGACCCCCGCCTTAAGTCGACGGGCACGATCCTTGCGGTGTGTTCCTGGCCAAAGCCACCACTCTCGGAACGCCCTCATCCTGCCTCGTTTACCACTTATTAGAAAGTCATTCTCGTTTTGTACTGACCATCTGGTCCGAAATCCCGGGTAAACCGGAGGATTGTTGCCGAAACGGCGCCATCGCGAGGGCGTGAGTTGCGATTGCGGGCCTGTTGCGGGTGCCGGGGTGATTCCCGGCGGCGCCGCGCCACCCCCGCGTGCGGCCCCTGTCCAGACCGCCTGCCGCCCGTCAGGGGCGGCGCCGGGGGGAAGGATGGCGCGCGCGCGGCGCGGGGGCCGGAGGGGGCTTCCGGCGGCGCCGCTTCGGCGCTAGCACTTGGGCGACGACGGAAGCGGGGATCGCGATGACGCAGGTGGCGGCGCAGGGCACGGCGGACGTGCTGGTGATCGGGGGCGCGGCGATGGGGGCCGCGACGGCGTTCTGGCTGACGCGGATGGATCCGGCGCTGACGGTCACCGTGGTCGAGATGGACCCAAGCTTCGCGCGCTCGTCCTCGGCGCTGTCGGCGGCCTCGGTGCGGTTGCAGTTCTCGAACCCCGCCAATGTCGAGATGTCGCGCTTCGGGCTGGAATTCCTGCGCGATTTCGAGGGGATGCTGGGCCACGACGTCGGCGTCGGATCGCTCGGGCTGCGCGAGAACGGCTATCTGTTCCTGTCCGAGACCGCCGAGGGCGCGGCGCTGCTCGGCGATCTTGCCGCGATGCAGCGCGGGCTTGGGGCCGAGACGCGGATCCTGACCCCGGCCGAGGTCGCGCGCCAGTTCCCCTGGATCGACACCTCGGGGATCAGCGCCGGCAGCTTCGGCCCCACGGGCGAGGGGTGGTTCGACAACATGGGCCTCGTGAACGGGATGCGGGCGGCGGCGCGGGCGCAGGGGGCGCGCTTCGTCACCGACCGGGTGACCGGCTTCGAGCGGCAGGGCGATCGCATCACCGCCGCGCGCCTCGCCTCGGGGGCGACGATCGCGGCGGCGCGGGTCGTGTCGGCCGCGGGACCCCGCGCGGGCGAGCTGCTGGCGATGATGGGCGAGGCGCTGCCGGTCGAGCCGCGCAAGCGCACGGTGTTCATGGTCGATGCGCCGAACGCCCGCCACCCGGACGCGCCGCTGCTGATCGATCCGCTCGGCTACTGGATGCGCCCCGAGGGCGAGGCCTGGATCATGGCCACCGTGCCCGATGTCGACGGCCCCTGCGACCCCGACGATTTCGAGCCGAACGCCGGGGAATTCGAGGCGCTGATCTGGGAACGGGTCTTCACCCGGGTGCCGGGATTCGACGCGGCCAAGGTGCTGCGGCTGTGGGCCGGGCATTACGAATTCAACAGCTTCGACCAGAACGCGATCATCGGCCGCGACCCGCGGCTTGACAACGTGTTCCTGATCAACGGCTTCTCCGGCCACGGGCTGCAGCAGTCGCCCGCCGCCGGCCGCGGCCTGGCCGAGCTGATCCTGACCGGTGGCTATCGCAGCATCGACCTCACGCCCTTCGGGATGGAGCGGGTGCTGCGCGGCGAGCGGTTCCTGGAACAGGCGATCGTCTGAGGCGATCGCCTGCGATGACCGTCTGCTCCGGTCGCCTGCGGCGGCGTCTCAGCGCGCCGCGGCCGCCTCGGCCGGGCGCAGCCACAGCCAGATCAGCGCCGCCCCCGCAAGCGCGAGGAACGGGATCATCGCGAGGTTGACCGCGTGCCAGCCCGCGATGACCGAGCCGCCGGCGCAGTTCATCAGCCCACCCGAGGATAGCGACGCAAGGAAGACGCCGCCGAAGACGATGCGGTCGTTCAGGCCCTGCAGCCGCGCGCGCTCCTCGGGGCGCTGTGCGGCGGTCAGCATCGCGGTCGCGCCGATGAAGCCGAAGTTCCAGCCCACGCCCAGAAGCGCCAGCGCGACGAAGAAGTTGCCAAGCGCCACCCCCGACATCGACACCACCCCCGCGCCGGCCAGGATCGCGAGGCCGATCGCCACGATCGGCTTGGCGCCGAAGCGCGCGATCAGGTGGCCGGTGAAGAACGACGGGATGTACATCGCCAGCACATGGGTCGAGACGATGTCGGCCGCGCTCGAGCGCGGGAAGCCGCAGCCGACGACGGCCAGCGGGGTCGAGGTCATCACCAGGTTCATCAGCGCATAGGAGACCATGCCGCAGATCATCGCCACCCGGACCTCGGGCTGGGCGAGGATCGCGCGCAGCGGCCGGCCCCGCGGCGCGTCGGCCGCCCGCGCCGCCGGGCGCGGCGCGTCGAGGAAGGCGAACAGCAGCGGCCCCGCGAGGTTCAGCGCGATCGCCGCGAGATAGGTGGCCAGGAACGGGATCACCATCGCCTCGGCCGTCAGCTTGACCAGCTGCGGCCCGATCACCGCCGCCAGCAGCCCGCCGGCCATCACGTAGGAGATCGCCTTGGGCTGGAACGCCTTCGGCGCGGCATCGGTGGCGGCGAAGCGGTAGAAGCCCTGCGCGCTCATGTAGACGCCGGTGAACAGCCCGCCGAGCAGGAACAGCCAGAAGGTCCCGGTCCAGAGCCCGAGCGCGGCGAGCGCCGCGCCGAGGGCACCCGACCCGGTCGCCAGCACGAAGCCGCGCCGCCGCCCGTGCCGCTCCATGAAGGCCGCGAGCCGGGTCGAGGCCAGCGCGTTGCCCAGGATGATCGACGAGATCGGCAGCGTGGCAAGGCAGGCATTCGGCGCGAGACCCTGCCCGGCAAGGCCGCCGACGGTGAAGATCATCGGCATCTGCGCCCCGAGCACGGCCTGGGCGAGCACGAGCACCACCACGTTGCGGCGGGCGCGCGGCATGTCGGCCTGGGGGGACGGCGGGGCGGATGGGGGAAGCGCGTCGGTCTGGGGCATGGAAAACTCCGGTTGCCCAAGGCCTAGCGGCTTGGCGCGGCGAGCGGAAGACCGGACGGCGCGGCAGGACGCGGCCGAGAGCGTGCGGGAAGGAAGGTGCGGGGGG